>NZ_CADIKH010000031.1 GCF_902859855.1 Paraburkholderia humisilvae | reverse complement strand
AGCTTCACGATCGATCACGGTGACTTCATGACCCGCGCCGGCGAGATAATAGGCGCTCGTCACGCCGACGACGCCACTGCCCAGAACGACGACTCGCATAGCTGCTCCACTTTTCAAATAACTTGCATTAGTTGACCTTAATTCAAAAATAGAGAATTCAGATATCGGAATTGCAGGCTTATTTAACGAAGAAGGTGTGGCGCATGAGGTATCGGCCCGGCCTTTAATTAACAGCTAACGCTTACCCGGTTTTCTTCGGAAACTGACTCATCTTTTAAGGCAAGTAAAGCCAGCAAATGCCGGTTTCTTCTTTTCATCCGAGTTCGAATGGCGTCTTCCGGAGCTGGAGCTAGCCTGCTTTGCGAATCGCGTCGCCGCGTTGTTCCTCAAGCGCTAAAAGTTCTTTACCTGTTTCAACGATTTGGCATTAACGCTCTATCCGGTTAAAAAATGCCATCACCCTCATCTCCCGCGAAAACATTCGAGCCATTCCATGAAGTGACCTTACCCCGCCTGGCTTACCATTCGTAAGTTAGCTGGCCGGCCAGCTTCTGATGGATGCAATTCCCGGAATGGGCCCAGCGCCAGCTGCCGCAACGCGTTATGCGGGCGAGCCGGTGTGGGTTGGCAAATGGATCGCCGCATCGGCGCGGAGGTGACGTGCCCTGCGCTGTCGCGTTTGACTAACCTGTCTAAGCGAGCTCTTTTTCAGCGATCAATCTGCAGTGTAGAAGGTACTCACGCGGCGTCATTCCGTGCTGCTTCTTGAACATACGGCTGAAGTGCGCCGGACTCGCAAAGCCATTCAGGCAAGCAATTTCGGCAATCGCCAAACCAGGTATGGTGGCAAGTAACCTGCGCGCATGCTCGAGTCGAAGCGCGTAGACATGGCGCATTGGCGACAAACCCAGCTGCCTGAATGCACGCGTCAACGAACTGATGGAGGTATTCAGTTCGTCGGCCATGCCCTCTACGCTGAGTGTCTGATCGCCAATACGGCGCTCGATCAGTTGCGTCGCTCGCATCACCACGGCTTTGGCCGAGCGCCCCCTGTTCGCCGCGTCGGTACTGTAAATCAAGACTGCTAGCAATTCCGGAAGCATTTGTCTGCCAATGCGTGTTCTTAGCACTTCGCTCACATTGTCGATATGTGAAGCGAACGCCAGAACGAATTCGCGGATCAAGGCGGCGTCGGGACCCTCCCGAAGCGGATGGCAGGCAGTGACAAATCGGGAAGCGATACCGCGCTCGGATAACGCCCGCTTCGGAACACGCAACACTGCGATTTGGCTCAATTTCCGGAAGAATTGGGTAAAGCGGAGCGACGAGTCGATGAGAATGGCGTCCCCAGGTCCAAAAGACAGCGTTTGTCCGTCCTGCCCGATCAGCATCTCGCCACTTCGAACGATGATCAACGTCAGGGAGGTGTCAGACCCGTGTTCATGGGGAAATTCGATCTGCGAAACAGGACCGCCCACTTGTATATTCGCGATCACGATCGGCCCGGCACGATACCACTTGGCCGTCGTGATGCTGGAATAGGCCGATTTGAATCGACAGGGCTCTCCCTGCCCGGACAGGTGAGCACTCGATTTCCCCGGATCGAACTGCGCGTGTTGTGACTCACTCCTTTGAGCTCGGTCGTCCGGCACTTCAGGTCCCTTTAGCATCTTCCATATCTGCAGTGTTTGACTGACACCTGTCATCGCGCCACGCTGTGCGGCGTGCCCCACAGCGTGGCTTCCATTTCGTTTAGCGACGTTCACGACGCAACCGACGCCTTTAACATTATGACCGCTCCTTCCCATTTTTATGGCCCGTGCGTGGAAACACAGAGTCCACGTTTCGCATACTTTCCGCTGAAGCAAACCCGCTTGGTCGTTACATAGCTATAGCGGTTGCAGTTTTATCTCTCGCAACCCGGCAAGCGGTTAATCCATTTTTGCAAGCGCAATGAGTTCTTGGCGCTCGAGGCCGACCCAAAAAGACCATGCCCAAAGGTATTCCTGTCGATCTTCAATCCGGTGACCATCCAGACGGCGTTCGAGCGCGCTCGATCCTCGCCAGGTCGCAAATCACATCGGCAATGCCCGAGAAGTCGATTGATCCGCATGCGTTCGCGCGGGCAGCGCTGAACGATTCGTGCACCGCCGCTGCAACCGGCATCGGAACCTTCGCCGCATGCGCCGCGGCCAGCACGAGCGACATGTCCTTATGGGCGAGGTCGATCGTGAAACCCGGCGTGGTATCGCCGGCCAGGACCTTGTTCGGAAAATTGAGCCGGAGCTGCCCATTATTGGCCGAGGTCCCGAGGAGCACCTTTAGCGTGCTCGCCAGATCGAGGCCAAATCGTTGCGAGAGCGCCAGCGCCTCCGCGTTGACCTGACACAGCGTGACCGCGACATAGTTGTTCACCAGCTTGGTACGTCCGCCGGTACCCACTGCGCCGCAGTGATAGACCGTCGAGCCCATCGCATCGAGCAGCGGTTTGACCCGCGCGAAATCCGCGTCACTCGCGCCGACCATAAATAGCGATTCCGCGCGATCCGCGTGTTCGGCAAGACGGCCAACGGGCGCGTCGACAACGGACATCCCGTGTCGGATGGCTTCCTGCTGGAGCCGATCTGTAGCAACCGGGGCAATGGTGCTCATGTCCATGAGCACGGTACCCGCAATCGCATTGGCGAAGATGCCGTCGGCGCCCAATGCCACGGATTCGACTTCGACCGACGTCGGCAGCATCGTGATGACGATCGTGCAATCGCGCGCGAGCTGTGCCACGTCCCCACTTGCGCGGGCCCCCAACCTCACAAGATCCGTCACAGCCCGTGGATTCAGATCCATCACCATCAGCCTGAATCCCTTTTTAACCAGATTCGAAGCCATCGATTTGCCCATACGGCCTAAACCGATAAACCCGATATTTTCTGTGTTCATTTCCATTTCCTCACAACGAGAACAGATCAGCGCATGAATTCCGGCGTTCAGTGATAGCCAATGTAGGCAGTCTTGCCCACCGTATAGAATTCGACGGCGCTCCTTCCCTGTTCTCGCGGTCCATAGCTCGATCCATTTCGTCCACCGAACGGAACGTGGTAATCGAGCCCGGCGGTTGGCAAGTTGACCATCGTCAGACCACTCTTCACATTGAGACGGAAGTGGGTGGCTAACCTGTGCGAACTCGTACAGATTCCGGAGGACAATCCGTAATCCGTGTCGTTGGCAATGGCGAGTGCCTCGTCATAGTCGGAAGCGCGAATCACTGACGCGAAAGGACCAAAGACTTCCTCGCGATTAATGCGCATGCTATTGGTACCCAACATCAACGCCGGTCTGATGAAGCATCCCGGCGTGGGTGCCTCGACACGATCCCCGCCCTCCAGCAGTTCGGCGCCTTCGTCTTTTCCGAGCTGGATGTAGCGCTGAACCAGGTCGAGCTGCCGCTGGTGAATGACCGGGCCGATATCGGTGTCGCTAGCGAGCGCTGGTCCGACTTTTAACGAGCGCATCCGCGTTACAAGCGCTTCCACAAAACGGTCGTATATGCCAGACATGACGACCAGACGGCTTGACGCGGTGCAACGCTGCCCGGCGGCAAAGAACGCACCGTTCACCGCGCATTCCACCGCGACATCAAGCTCGGCATCATCGAGCACAACCAGCGGATTCTTTCCACCCATCTCCAACTGGATGCGTGTCATGTTGGGGATCGCCTGACTCGCGATCTGCCGCCCGGTTCGCAGGCTTCCGGTAAAACTGATCGCATCGACCTTTTCGGTCAGTGCTGGCCCCGCGACTGCGCCGCGCGCATTGATCATGTTTACGACCCCGCGAGGAAGCCCGTTACGCTCAAGAATCTTCACCAATTCCCATGCGATGGCGGGCGTTTCTTCCGACGGCTTGAACACCACCGTGTTTCCGAACGCCAACGCAGGTGCGAGCTTCCACGCTGCAATTGCAATCGGGAAATTCCAGGGTGTGATCACCGCGACCACACCCACGGGCTCGCGACTCGTCTGCACACCGACGCCTGGACGAACCGACGGCAAGTTTTCGCCGCCGTAACGAACGGCTTCGCCGGAAAAGAACTGGAAGATCTGCATGGCTCGCACCACTTCCGCGACGCCCTCGTTCTTGTTTTCCCCGCTTCGCGTGACACGAGTTCACCAAGTTCCGCTCTACGCACGGCGATTTCCATCGCGGTTTTCATCAGAAGCTCGCTGCGAAATTGCGTTGTCGTGGCTGACCAGGCCGCAAGCGCTTCACGCGCCGCGCTAACGGCCCGTCTCGCTTGTTCCTCGCTTGCGAGCGCGAACACGCCAACACATTCGTTCAGGTTCGAAGGGTTGATGCTTGCGATCGATTCATCACTGCTCACCCATTCGCCGTTAATCAGGTTAGGTTTTACCGCCATACGTCTCTCCGTTCATTTGCCCACACCTGCTGCAGCGTCCGTGCCGCAATCCGCTGTAGCGCACGGCTGGGTCTCATAGTAGAGGTCGATGCAAGGTCGAGTCGAATAACATATGCTGATGGCAACATCAGGGTGCGGTATAGATCGAGGCGGGTGTGCGAACATGGATATGCGGCAAATCAGAGCGTTTCTCGCCGTCGTAGACACCGGAACGGTGACGCGCGCGTCCGAATTGCTTCATGTCGTGCAGCCAGCGGTAACGCGACAAATCAGGTTGCTCGAAGAGGAACTCGCAAGTGCGCTCTTCTTGCGCACTCGCCAGGGGATGCAATTGACCGAGGCCGGCAGTCTTCTCGTCGAGCGCGCGCGGCGGGCGTTGCGCGAACTTGACATCGCGAGAGCGGAGATCCATCCGGACGAGGCCGGGAAGCTTTCAGGCGTGGTCCGACTCGGGCTGCTGCCCAGCAGCTGCGATATGGTGGCGGGAGCGCTATTGAAGGCGATGGTCGAAACCTTCCCGCGCATTCGCCTATCACTTTCGGTCGACTATTCGGACCCGCTGCTTAACGCGCTTGTTATCGGCGAGATAGACGCGGCGTTGCTCTACAATCCCTGGCCGGCCGGTGCACTCGACATCGAACCTCTGTTGACGGAGCCGCTCAGCCTCGTTGGATTGGCGTCGCAACGATTCACCGAGGACACGCCCGTGCCGTTGGCCGCACTTGGGCAATCTCCGCTGATTTTGCCTGGCACGCACCATCGGCTCCGCAGTCTCGTCGAGCACGCCTGCGCAGTCGAAGGGGTGGAGATCACAGTGGCCGCTGAAGCACACGCGCTCGCCGTGCAGAAAAGCCTTGTCGTCCAAGGCTACGGTATGACGGTATTGCCCCGGATCGCGGTTCGAGACGAACTGGAACGTTGCAAGCTGAGCGCAGCGCCTATCGACGCGCCGGAGTTCGCACGCACCATCGCATTGGCGCAAGCTGCGCCGTTCGCCCGCCAGACTTCCCGACAGGTTCGATGTACTACACAACTCCTGCGCGAATGCATCCATCAAATCGTTTTGAGCGGGGACTGGCTAGGGGCGGAATGGATTCCCCATGCACCGGACCCGTCCCGCAACATCGCGTAGCGAAGGCCGAGCCGCCGCGACCCCTCGAACGTCCGATATCGACGCTGGATCGCTAATCGTGTACTGTCGACAACAGGCGGTACACTTGTGTAGTCAGCCAACTCCAATGAGAAAAATGACTTCCGTTCCCCCATTTGACGCGCTTGCCAAAAGCTACGGTGCCCAGATAGCCCGGTTTCGCGGACTGTCGATAATTTCAATAGCGTGCAACGTAGAGCGTTCCGTGGATATCGGATTCACGGCGCGCCCCGAGTCGTCGTTGGCACCCTTCTTTCGTCTCCCACCCCGTTTCGAAATCGCTCACCGCGTATTCGCCTATGGACCGGGTTTGCTGTCAGCAGGTGAACTGATTCGCGGCGACGAAGTCCTGTGCAGCGCGTTGAAGTTCCTGCTGTCGAATTTTCGCTGTACCGTTGAGTGGTCAGGTCAGCGTGTATCGGTGCGAGTCGGTGTGGGCGTCGCCGATGCCGATGCTACCGGCGGTCAGCGCTTTCTGTCGAACCTGGCGCTGGTTGCTAACCGATTGGGTGATGTTGGTAGACACAGGGTTGTGGTCAATCGCCGAGGCGAAGGATTCGGCCCTGCGCGCCTTCGAAAGATCACGCTGACGGCGGCCTTCATCGTGCCACTGGTGTTGCTGTTCACCGTGAAATATTGGATTTCGCGCGGATCGTGATAGATCCTGACCTTGGATCTACATCTTTTGCACATCAAGAGGTCCAAGCATCATGAACACGAAGTAGCCCGTCTTCGTGGTGAACGACCCATCCGTCCATTCTTTGGGTACGTGGACCAACGCAAAAGCGTTTGTCTGCAATCCGTCGACCGGCGCATCGATCTTATGCTTCGTTATCTGCTCGAGATCTGCCTTGGTAAACGGCTTGACGGAGGAGGAGACAGGCGCCCACGTTCCTTCGTGGTATTCGGACACGGCATACCCATTGTCTTGCGATTCAACCTTCAGCAGTGGCGTTACTTTACCGTGTTCGTCATAACCGTATGTCCCGACCATGGTATCTGCCCCATTGTTACACGCCGCCAGACACAAAGTCAGAAATCCAGCCCATACCATTCTTTTCATCGTTATCCTCGTTGTTGAACGAAAATGAATGCACACACCGACTGCCGTCCTTGGAACGATACCGGCCGGTGTCGTCGCCTCTACAGACGCGGCGTCCTGTTTCTTTGTTCATCGAGCATCTTCAGGTATTTCTGCGTGTACCGATCATCCGTCAGCGTGAGATCGGTGCTGTTAATACTAAGCGTCGCTTGACCGTCATCACACCCCACCCCAGGATTCGTAAGCTTTACGCACCATTGCGCATGCAGCACATTGTTTAGCGTCGGCGTACCGTATTTCTGAATAGCGGCGGCCCTGAGTTGTCTGGCGTTCTCGCTTGAGAATGTCAAGTTATACATGATAGCTGAGGCCGGCACGGGGTCGTCTGGACTAGCACTAACTATCGAAAAGTCGACCTGTATGTGCTCTCCGTTAGCCTCGTAGCTGACGATTGTGATCGCCCGTTTACCGCCTTTTAGCGGCACCGACATGGTGTTGAGCTTATTCTTTCCTACGCCGAAATGTTGCGCGATCTTCGTTTGCACTTCATCGGCTGTCATGCCCAGCTTGACACCGGCGACATCGAAGGTCGAGGGATCAACTCCCGCCGCGATCGCCGGGCCCGCGCATGCGGCGAAGATCGCCGCGCATGCCGCGGCCTTGGAAAAACACTGATGGATCATCAAAACTCATCCCCTCACTGACATTGAGCTAAAGTATTTCGCTCCCCGGTACATGGCGGGACTTCAGACTGATCGTCTGGTTTTCTTTTATGTACTGGATGAGCCGCTTATTGCACGCTGACAGGGTTCGCCGGTTTGCGCTGGGACCCCTTGCCCGCATCGGCTTTGAGCGCCGAGCGTTGTGCCAGCGCGTTCGTCACACGGGCGAGCGATGCATTGACGTCGTCGTCGGGCTTCGTCAGGCGTTGATCGATCTGTTGATAGCGAGCCAACGCATTGGCCAGCCGCCCGTTCACTTCCTCACAGACGGCGAGATCGTATGCCACGGAAAGGCTGGCGGGATTGGCCGGAGCGAGTTGCGACCAGATCGTACAGGCGCGGTCGAATCGTCCAGCCTTGGCGAACTCGAGCGCGCCTTTGAACGTATCGCGTGAAGCCGGGTTCACCGCTGCGTCATCGGTCTTGTAGCGGACGCTAATCGCTTTCTCATAGGGGGCGACGTCTTCGCGAACCTGCCCGAAAGCATCGTTGACCGCGTCTCGCAAAAGTATCTGCTCGGAGATTTCGGCACCGCTGTCCGCACACCAGTACGATGAAGCGGAGCCGACCTTCGCCTCGGAGTACACGACCTGCCCGCGGCTCACCTCGACGAGTCGCGGCACCAGCTTGAAGCCGACGCTCCTGGTCGTGCAAGGGACCTTGATGTCGTGGCACTTGCCACCCTTCTTGTCGGGGCAGACCACGCGACTCTCCGTCGAGTATGAAAGCGCCGTCGGCATGACGAGCGCCGTTCCACTGTAAAGGGCGTCCACGCCCAGCAATTTGCCCACCTTTGCCGCATTGGGTTGTGACGACAGTGCGCTTTGCCGCAGCGACTGCTGGTTGAGCACATTCTGCAGCGTCGTGCTGTCGACCACCTTGAAATAGGGCTTGCCTTCATACTGCACCGACGCAAGCATGCTTTCGAAGTCCCTTGTCGCTTCGAGTCCACCGTCGCCATCAAAAGGCAGCACAGCGACGCGGCGATATTGCGCGGCATCACTCTTCGCCGCGAATTGCATATTGACATCGGTGGTCGGCGCGGCGCAGGCCGCAAGCATCACAGAGCCTAGTACGATTGCAACTACTTTGATTCCTTGCACGTCAACTCGCTAAAGAGAAATTGGCAATGCCACAAAAAACGTCATGCCGGCCTATGCTCACCAGGTGTCATTAGCGCCACCATGACAAAAAAGATCCTTTATTTCTGCTTTAACGGAAGGGACACGCAATACTTTAGGGTAGCCACTTGAGTTGTGAGGCTTATGGGAATAGTGGTATAGGCCCTTCATGCTGATTGAATGGGCATAAACGGATGTGCCGGCCACGTATATCAAACATTACGTGGAACACCGTTGCCCGCGCCCTCCTCGACCGCCGCGATCAATCGCCTCCCGGTTTCCCGTTCAGGACGAGTCTTGAGCCAAAGCCCGAAGTCGCGCATGATTTCGACGATCGGTCTTAGCCGCTGCCCATCCTCGGTGAGCTGATATTCCACTTTTACCGGGACTTCGGCGAATACCGTCCGTTGGACCAAGCCGACCTGTTCGAGTGATCGCAAATCAAGCGTCAACATACGCTGTGATATTCCCGGAATGTCCCTGCGCAAATCGTTAAACCGCTTCGGTCCGTCCAGCAGATACGACACGACCAGCAGGCGCCAGCGACCGCCCAGCAAGCGCATGGCCTCTTCAACCGAACATCCCGTCGCACTTCTCTTCATCGAGTTTGCCCGCGTCAGTCTATTTTTTGTACCTATAGCACAAAGTTGCGCCTTCTTCTCTTTTCCCCGTACTGGAGGATATTAGCTTCCGCGGCAGGAAAATGATGAAGCAGGTTATGCATCGAGAGAAAGAGAACATGAAGCTATATCACGCACCCGGTAGTTGTTCACAAGCGATTTGCATCGTCTTGCAGGAAACCGGATTGAATGTGGAGATCATCAAGGTCGATCCACGCAAGCATTTATTGGAAGACGGAACGAACTACTACGATCTTGCCGCACTTGGCTACGTACCGCTCTTACAGTTAGACGATGGGACGTTTCTACGTGAAGGCCCAGTCATCGCGCAGTATCTGGCCGATCAGCGCCCCGAGTCGGGATTAGTGCCCGCCTACGGTACGCTGGAACGCTATCGGTTGTCTGAATGGCTCAACTTCCTGACGTCAGAAGTCCATAAAGGATTCATTCCACTGCTCTATGCCGCTGCGGCGGGAAAGTATGTCGATACCGCAAGGCCGAAGCTCGAAAGCAGGTACGAATGGATCAATCAACAGCTAACTGGAAAGCAGTTTCTTACGGGCGCAAGCTTTTCTGTCGCCGACGCGTATCTGTTCACCCTAACGCGCTGGGGCAAGGCGAAATGGTTGAAGTCCGTCTACCACGCGGATATTGATTTCAGTTCGCACCGTCACCTTCAGGCCTGGTACGAACGCGTCATTGAGAGACCGCCGGTCCAGCACGTCCTATGTGCGGACGGATTGTCGACGGTGCCGAGCCGTCGGTCGAATGTCTCTTGATGAATCCGCAAACATCGCGGGTCGTTCAGGTTCATACGTTAGCTCGGGCCCAGGGTGGCGCGTGATTGAAAGCAGCCACCTGCTGCGTATCGCGCGACAGATACGTGAGCAGCGCTGCTGGCCCTGCACACGGCCGACTGACATCCCCATTCGCATGCGCGAAACGGCGGCGTGAGCCGCTGGGTGAGCACAACAGCCCACCTTCAAGAGATGGTGTACCTGTTCTGGGGGCCGCCGTTATAAAGCGTTCTGGCGAGTTCCAGAATTCGATCCCGGTTGTGATCGAAGGTTGCGAGCAACGAGGACTCGCCGGAATCCGCGCCGGGGTTTAGCCTGGTCAGCATCGAGTCGTCAACCAGAAAAGCGATCTCGCGAGCGTTGTCGTAGCCCCAAAAGCACACACAATGCCTGGAAGCATCGTACATGCGACTGGGATTAGGAAAGTTAAGCACTTCTGCCTTTTTCATCTATTCGCGAAGAGAAGGATATCGCCACTTGCTTGCGTTGACGTTGATGTGGGCGTCCATATCACGCCGTTTCTCCGCACGTTCGCTCTCCGCCTGCTCTCGCGCGGAGACACGCGCTTTCTGCTCGATCAGGTAGGCGTTTTGCCCGGTCGGCGCAGTTGAATACGCTTTGTTTTGTGTTCGCATGTTGGCTCCTTTAACACATTGAGAATATGGGGCCGAGCGGCAATGAAACGTCATCGTCAACACGTCGGCGAGTACCGGATGTGTGCGATGGATCCTACGCGCGGCCGCGGGCCGCCCGCGACCTGTTAGCGTCCTGCCGCCTTCATTCCCTCGGCTTCCATGGAAGCATTGCGCTCCTCGCTGGCCTCGATGGGTTCCATTGCCTCGTCGACCGTGGCTGTTGCTCGTTCCGTGGCCGATCTGGCCGCGTTGACGATCGCACCGTATTCTCCGTCTTCATCACCTGGGGGGCGCAGCATGTCATCGAGCATCGCCTCCAGCTCCGGCGTGTCCCACGGCGCGCCGCGCTGTCTTTTCCGCTTTATGTAGTGCCTCACCTCCGCATCATGCTCCTGAGTCAACGGAAGACCGCGAAAGGTGCTTTGAGGGGTGGCTTCGACCATGATATTGCTCCCTGCATTTGCGATGTTTCAAGTGTAGTCTCATTGCGTTAAAAAGCGCGACTATCGGTGAGTGCATCGCCCCGGCCCATCTGCACTGTCTGGCTTGCGAGGACGTGGCCATCCACTCGGCCAGTGATATCGCCAGGTCAGAAACAGCGGTGACGAAGATAAAACATCGCAGAGCGTCGAGCCCGCGAGTTAATCGTCCGCCCATTGGCCGGACTCGGGAATCACTGCGTGCGAGGACGATGAAGGCGGATCGTAGAACGACCCTAAAAGGACCGTAAAAGATCCATGCGCCGCGATGTGAGGCGACGTGAAGACAAAGCCGACGACTGAATGCCCGCGGTGCCCGCAAACGCGGGCACCCGCCGGCTTACAGCGGTTTGATATTTGCTGCTTGTAGTCCTTTTGGACCACGTTTCGTTTCGTAGCTAACTTTCTGATTTTCCGCCAGGGTCTTGAAGCCTTCGCCGCTCACTTCGGAGAAGTGCGCGAACAGATCCTCCCCACCTGCGTCGGGAGTGATGAATCCAAAGCCTTTGCTGTCGTTAAACCACTTTACGGTACCAGTGTCCATAACCATTCCTTGAAATAAAGATGTGTCAGCTCCAATGGTGGAGTGTTCGAAGAATCAAGGAGTGAGAGGACAACGAATACCGCTGACGCAGCGAGCCATTGATGAGCAGCAATCGACCTTCTTGAGCTTCGTGGTCCACCATACGCTGGTGACGGTAGTCAGGTCAAGAAGAATGCAAATATGCGGCTGATTCTATTCGTTGCGTTCGCGCATGCCGCACCTTGACGACCATCGTTGCACCGCATCGCCTGCCCTATCCCGCACGCGCCCTGGGTCGGCTCGCGCAGTCGGACCGCTACCGTACATGCCCGTTGAAAATAGATCGCGACGGAACCGGCAAATGCGTCCAGAATGAACGACAAGGCGGCCGCTTCCGCGGTCGAAGTAATGGGAGAAACACCATGGCAAAGGGTCAACAACGCGGTAATCGCGAGGCAAAAAAGCCTAAACAGCCGAAAAAAGTACCGTCTCCCGCAGCAGATGTGTCCTGGACAACAGTCACGCGGACCGCCTCTGCCAGTTCACCCGCGAAAAAGAAATAGCCAATCGCTGAGGACGCAGACCGGGATCTGCGTCGTCCGATCTCCCTCTTCCGCGCGCACCGCCTGACGCGGCGCCATACGGGTTGGCCAGGGGCCGGTCCACTTCCTCCTTGCTGCTGGATGGGTCGCGCAACACGCGCGACGTATCGAACGCGCGGTTATGCCGGGGTTCGTCATGCCAGCAATCCGTGCTCACGACCGCGGGTCATCGTGGCGATGGCGTCCGGCACGCCTTTCCACGGCATCGCGCGCGAAGCGTATTGCCTCGTCCGCTCAAGTCACCTAACCGCAGAAAGGGCGTCTGTGAACACATTGCTTCAGTACGCCGCACGATTTCGCCCCCGCTCGCCACCGTGGACCGACACGGCGCCGGTACGTGACGAACTATTCGGCGTCGAACGGCTCGAGCAGCATGCGCAGAGCCTCGCCGCCGCGCAACCCGTGACGAGCCAACCACCCGTCGTGCTGGCGCTGCACACGCGACTCAACGATAACGCCGCCGTGCTGCTTGCCGCTTATCGCGCGAGTGCCGCGGAACTGGAGCGAGGCCGGGACGTGGAGCCTGCCGCCGAATGGCTGCTCGACAACTATCACCTTGTCGAAGAACAGATCCGCGAGATTCGCGACGACCTTCCGCCAGGCTACTACCGTCAGTTGCCGAAGCTCGCCGCGGGTCCGTTCGCCGGCTATCCACGTGTATTCGGCCTCGCGTGGGCGTACGTAGCCCATACCGACAGTTACTTCGATCCGCACGTGCTGCGCCGTTTCATCGATGCCTATCAACGCATTCAGCCGCTGACGATCGGCGAATTATGGGCGGTGGCGATCACGCTGCGCATCGTGCTGATCGAGAACCTGCGACGTCTCGCCGACCAGATCACCGCCGGTCGAAGCGCACATGCGGACGCCGACGCGCTCACCGACCGTCTGCTCGAATCGGGCAGCGCGCGTTCCGCACTGGAAGCGGATATCGCCACACGTTCGTCGGGCGTATTGTCGGAGCCGTTTGCCGCGCAACTCGCCAAACGGCTGCGTGACCAGGATCCGCGCACCACGCCGGCGCTTGGCTGGCTGGAAGAACGGCTACAACGTCAAGGCCTTTCCGTCGACGAGGTCGTGCAGCACGCGCATCAACGCCAGGGCGCGTCGAACGTCACGGTGCGCAACGTGATTACCAGCATTCGCCTGATTTCCGACATCGACTGGACGGAACTGTTCGAGAGCATGAGCCTTGTCGACGCGCGGCTGCGCGCGGGCAGCGCGTTCGGCACGATGGATTTTCCGACACGCAATCTGTACCGCAGCGCGATCGAGCAACTGGCGCGGGGTTCATCCATGAATGAACTTGAAGTCACCGGTCTCGCGCTGCAGTTGGCGCAAAACGCCGTTGCGGCGGCGGGCGATGCGGCGCGTGCCGGACGTGCTGCGGAGCCCGGCTATCATCTGATCGCCGAAGGCCGGCGAGCGCTCGAGCAGGCATTGGAATTTCGACCGCCGGCGCGTCTGCGGATCACGCGATTCAGTATCCGTCTCGGCATCGTCGGCTACGCCGGCACGATCCTGACGGTTGCCACAACGCTGGTGGCGCTGACTTTGTGGGCTTTGTGCGCGCTGTGGACCACGCCGCGCACAGGGGCCGACGTCTGGGTTCTCGCGTGGTTTGCGGTATGCGGATTTCTACCTGCCACGGAGGTCGCGACCGCGCTCGTCAATCGCGCGGTGACATGGGGTTTCGGCGCGGTCACGTTACCCGGGCTCGAACTGACGACGGGCGTGCCGTCATCGCTGCGCACGCTGGTCGCCGTGCCGACGCTTCTGACCAGCGAGGCCGAGTTGCGCGAGCAGATCGAACGTCTCGAGGTGCATCATCTCGCGGGCGCCGGCGGGGACCTGTCGTTCGCGTTGCTGGCAGACGGGCTCGATGCCGACGAGGAAGTGCTGCCCGGCGATGCCTCGTTGCTCGCCGTCGCAGCCGACGCCATCGAAACGCTGAACCGCCGGCACGAACCCGGCCCTGGCGGCAGCCGTTTCCTGTTGCTGCACCGCCGCCGCGTGTACAACGCGAGCGAGAACAAATGGATGGGCTGGGAACGCAAACGCGGCAAGCTGCACGAACTCAACCGGCTGCTGCGTGGCGCGACCGATACGAACTTTGTGCCGATCGCCGGGCGCGCACCCCAGGTGCCGCCGGGCGTGCGCTACGTCATCACACTCGATGCCGATACGCGTCTGCCGCGCGACGCCGCGCTGCGCCTGATCGGCAAGATGGCGCATCCGCTGAACCGGCCGCAATTCAACGAAACCGGACAACGCGTGGTGAACGGCTATGCAATCCTGCAGCCGCGCGTGACACCGTCGTTGCCCGTTGGCCAGGAAGGGTCGCTTTATCAGCGTGTGTTCTCCGGTCCAGGCGGAATGGACCCGTATGCGGCGGCGGTATCCGACGTCTATCAGGACCTCTTCGGCGAAGGTTCGTTTACCGGTAAAGGCATCTACGACGTCGATGCATTCGAAGCAGCGTTGCATGGCCGCGTGCCGGACAACGCACTGCTCAGCCACGATCTGTTCGAGGGGGTGTTTGCGCGCGCGGGCCTCGCATCCGATGTCGAGGTCGTCGAAGAAGTGCCGTCGCGATATGACGTCACGGCCAAGCGCCAGCATCGCTGGACGCGCGGCGACTGGCAGTTGCTGCCGTGGATCGTTGGGCAGCGAGGCCGGGTCGAGCCGGCGATGCCGTCCATCGGCCGCTTCAAGATGCTCGACAATCTGCGCCGCTCGCTGCTCGCACCCGCGCTGGTCGCCGCGTTCGCGTTGTGCTGGTTGATGCCGCTTGGCGCCGGTCTCGCGGGCATCCTGTCGATGCTGGGCGCGCTCGCCATTCCCGCGTTTCTGCCGACGCTATGCGCGATCCTGCCGCGCCGTGCCGGAATTCGCCTGCGCAATCACCTGCGCGTCCTCGCTGCCGACGTGCGGCGCGCTGCGTTGCAAATCGCTCTATCGGCAGCGTTCGTCGCCGATCACGCATGGCGCATGGGCGATGCGATTGTCCGGACGCTTGTGCGCCTGTTCGTCACGCATCGCCGCCTGCTCGAATGGACCACCGCGGCACAGTCGAAGGCCAGCCCGCGCCTCGACTGGCGCGGCTTCTATCGACAGATGACCGGGGGTATCGCGCTCGCACTCGCGCTATGCGCCGGCGCGCTGGTCTTTGAGCCGGCCCACTGGCCGCTGGTGCTGCCATTTGCGTTGCTGTGGCTGGCCGCACCGGCGCTTGCGTTGTGGTCGAGCCGTTCGCCGCCGATCGCAGGGCGATTCGCGATGTCCGACGCGGACGCCCGCATCCTGCGCCTGATCGCGCGGCGCACATGGCGTTTCTTCGAGACCTTCGTGACGCCGCTGGAAAACATGCTGCCGCCTGACAATTTCCAGGAAGACCCGAAGCCGGTCATCGCGCACCGCACCTCACCGACCAACCTGGGGCTGTATCTGCTGTCAGCCGTCGTCGCACGCGATTTCGGCTGGGCGGGCACGGCGGAGACCATCGATCGGATCGAAGCCGCCTTCGCATCGATGCAGAAACTGCCGCGCTTCAAGGGTCATTTCTATAACTGGTATGACACACGGGACCTGCGTGCACTAGCGCCTGCGTATGTATCGTCGGTCGATAGCGGCAATCTCGCCGGCCATCTGATCGCGCTGGCCAACGCGTGCGAAGAATGGCTGCAGGCGACGCTCGCGCCGGCTGCCAGGTGCGGCATACGCGACACGCTGCAACTCGCGCGCGAGGCAGTCGACGCGCTGCCGGCAGCCAACGCGGAGCACGGCAAACAGCTCGTCGAGATTTTCGAGGAAATCGATGCGCACCTGCGTGGCCCGCAGATGCTCGATGCGTTGTCGCCGTCGCTGATCCGGCTCACGAAGAAGGCCGCGCAGACGACGCGCGCGATCATGCCGGCCGGTGGCGACGACAGTTATACCGATCTGATGTTCTGGATCGAAGCGTTGCACCGCAGCGTGAGCGAACACCGTCGCGACCGGCAGCAGCTTGGCGCCACGCCGCAGCTTCTGCATGCGCGTCTGCGCTCGCTTGCCGACACGTCGCGCGCGATGGCGCTCGGGATGGACTTCGCGTTTCTGCTCGATCAGGATCGCAAGCTGTTGTCGATCGGCTACTCGCAGGCGGATAACAGTCTTGATGCGAACTGCTACGACCTGCTCGCGTCCGAAGCGCGGCTGGCGAGCCTGTTTGCCGTCGCCAAGGCCGACGTGACGACGCGTCACTGGTTTCGCCTGGGCCGCGGCGCGACGCCGGTCGGCAACGGTTCCGCGCTGATTTCGTGGTCGGGGTCGATGTTCGAGTATCTGATGCCGTCGCTGGTGATGCGCGCGCCGGTCGGCAGTCTGCTTGAACAGACCAGCCGGCTGGTCGTGGAACGGCAGATCGCCTACGCGCGGTCGCTCGGCATGCCGTGGGGCATCTCGGAGTCCGCGTATCAGGCCCGCGACATCGAATTCAACTATCAGTATTCGAACTTCGGCGTGCCGGGCCTCGGCCTGAAACGCGGCCTCTCCGAAAACCGGGTCATCGCACCTTACGCGACGGGTCTGGCGACCATGGTCGCCCCGCAGGCTGCCCTCGAAAACTACGCGCAACTCGCGAAACTGGGCGCATTGGGCCGCTACGGCTTTTACGAAGCGCTCGATTTCACCCGTGCACGCCTGCCCGATGCCGAGTACTTCGCGATCGTACGCAGTTTCATGGCTCACCACCAAGGCATGACGATCGTTGCGATTGCAAACACCTTGCTCGATGCGCAGATGCGAGCGCGCTTCCATCGCGAGCCGATGATCCAGGCGAGCGAACTGCTGCTGCAGGAACGCATGCCGCGCGACGTCGCCGTGGCCCATCCGCGCGCCGAGGAAGTGAACACGTCCGCGGCGGACGCCTGCACGCTGCCGCCGACGATCCGTCGCGTCGCCGAAACGACGGCCGCTAACGGCCCGCCGATTACCCATCTGCTGTCCAACGGACGGTATGTTGTAATGCTCACCGCCACCGGCGGCGGTTACAGCCGCTGGCGTGAACTCGCGATCACGCGCTGGCGCGAAGACGCGACCCGCGATCACTGGGGCTCGTTCATCTTCCTGCGCGATACGCTGGGCACACAGGTATGGTCGGCCAGCGCGCAACCGGTCGCCGCCGAGCCCGAATACGGCGACGTCGTGTTCGGCGAAGATCATGCGGAATTTACCCGTCGGGACGGATCGCTCACCACGACCATGGACGTGCTGGTTTCCGGCGAAGCGGACGGCGAAGTTCGTCGTGTCTCGCTCGCGAACAGCGGGCGCGGCGCGCGCGAAATCGAACTGACCTCCTACGCCGAACTCGCGCTAGCTACGCCGGCCGCCGACAACGCGCATCCGGCATTTTCGCGAATGTTCGTGCAGACCGAGCATCTTGCCGAATTCGAAGCGCTGCTGGCGACGCGGCGTCCGCGTTCACACGACGACGCCCAGGTGTGGGCCGCGCATTTCGCCGTGGTCGAGGGTGAGATCGTCGCCGAGCCGCAGTACGAAACGGACCGGCTGCGCTTTCTGGGCCGCGGCGGCAATGCGCGCTCGGCCGCGTCGATCGTCCACGACCAGCCGCTCTCCAATACCACCGGTACCGTGCTCGATCCGGTCTTCTCGCTGCGCTATCGCGTGCGGGTGCCGCCTGGCAAGGTCGTGCGCGTCACCTTCTGGACGGTGGTGGCCGAATCGCGCGCGCAGTTGCTCGATCTGATCGACCAGCATCACGACCGCAACGCGTTCGATCGCGCCAAAACACTCGCGTGGACGCAAGCTCAGGTGCAATTGCGCTACCTCGACGTGGAGGCCGAAGAGGCCGCCGATTTTCAGCGGCTCGCGGCGCCGATCCTGTATGCCGACTCACGCTTCAGGGCGACGCCCGACGCAATCGTTCGCGGCGCCGGCGCGCAGTCGGGCTTGTGGCCGCATGCGATTTCGGGCGACCTGCCGATCGTGCTGCTGCGGATCGGCGATGTCGAAGATATCGCGCAGGTCCGGCAGCTATTGAAGGCGCACGAATACTGGCGCATGAAGCGGCTGGCGGTCGATCTCGTGATCATCAATGAACGGGTTTCGTCGTATATCCAGGAGTTGCAGGGAGCAATCGAAACGGCGGTGCGCAGCAGCCAGTCGCGACCCCGCTTTGACGGCGAGCTCGCGCAGGGCGCGATCTACGTGCTGCGTGCCGACCTGATAAGCGTCGAGACAAGGGCGCTGCTGCTATCGGCCGCGCGCATTGCACTGCTCGCACGCCGCGGCTCGATCGCCGCCCAGTTGGGTCACCTGTCGCACCACTCGGCACAGCCCGCCGCGCCGCGCCGCCAAAAAACGCCGTGGCTATCGTTGTGGCCGGCGCCTCCCGATACGTCCGGGGCGCCGACGCTGACCGCAGGACTCGAATTTTTTAATGGCCTGGGCGGTTTTGGCAGCAACGGCAGCGAATACGTGACCGTGCTCACTGCGAGCACCAGCACGCCCGCGCCATGGATCAACGTGATCGCCAACCCCGGTTTCGGCTTCCAGGCCGCCGCGCAAGGCGCCGGTTATACGTGGGCCGAAAGCAGCCGGGAAAATCAGCTCACGCCATGGTCGAACGATCCCGTGGAAGATCCTGCCGGCGAGGCCATTTACGTGCGCGATGAAAGCACCGGTGACGTATGGACGCCGACTGCGCAGCCGATTCGCGACGGCGGCGTGTACGTCGCGCGTCACGGATACGGCTACAGCCGCTTCGAGCACGAAGCGAACGGCATCGCACTCGGCTTGCTGCAATACGTGCCGCTTGCCGATCCATTGAAGATTACCCGGCTGACATTGCGCAATCTGTCCGGCCGCACACGGCGGCTATCGGTCACCGCGTGGCTCGAATGGGTGCTCGGTACGTCGCGAGGCGCATCGGGACCGTTCGTCGTGACGGAAATCGACGCGCTCACGGGGGCGATGCTGGCGCGCAATCCGTGGAATATCGCATTCGGTACGCGCGTCGCCTTCGCTGACCTGTGCGGCCAGCAGACGGCATGGACAGCGGATCGCACCGAGTTCCTCGGCCGCCACGGCGACCCCGCCGCGCCCGCGGCATTGACCGGCAACGCGCCGCTGTCCGGCACGACCGGTGCGGGACTCGATCCCTGCGCGGCCCTGCAGACGTTCGTCGAGCTGGGCGCACACGAGACGGTCGAAGTGGTCGCGTTCGTGGGCCAATGCGCGTCCGTCGCCGACGCGCGAGCCCTGATCGAACGCTATCGTGCAATGGACCTCGACGCTGTGCTTGCCGATGTGACAGGCCATTGGCAGGACGTGCTGGGCGCCGTCCAGGTCAAGACACCCGATCGGGCGATGGACCTGATGCTCAACGGCTGGCTGCTGTATCAAACGCTCGCGTGCCGGATCGAAGCACGCTCGGCGTTCTATCAGGCAAGCGGCGCGTACGGCTTGCGCGACCAGTTGCAGGACATGATGGCGCTAACGCATGTGCGGCCCCTTGAAACGCGGCGGCATTTGCTACGCGCCGCGGCGCGGCAATTCGTCGAAGGCGACTTTCAGCACTGGTGGCTGCCGCACTCGGGACAAGGCGTGCGCACACGGATCTCCGATGACCGCGTGTGGCTCGCCTACGCGACCGCGACGTACATCGGCTGCACGGGCGATCGCGCGGTGCTGGACGAAGTCGTGCCCTTCCTCGACGGTCCGCTGCTGCAACCCGGCGAGCACGACAGCTTCTTCCAGCCGATGCTCGCGGAGGACGCTGCTTCGCTGTTCGAACATTGCGCACGGGGTCTCGATCAATGTATCGAATTGACCGGCGCGCACGGTTTGCCGCTCATCGGCACGGGCGACTGGAACGACGGGATGAACCGCGTCGGTGCGAACGGCAACGGAGAAAGCGTGTGGCTCGGCTGGCTGCTGTTGCGGACCCTTGATCTGTTCGCGCCGTTCGCCCAAGCGCGCGAGCCGACGCGTGGTGAGCGCTGGCGCGCGCATGCGGTGTCGCTGCGCGAGGCACTGGAGCGTGACGCATGGGATGGCGAATGGTACCGTCGCGCGACGTTCGACGACGGCAGCTGGCTCGGTTCGAACGGCAACGACGAATGCCTGATCGATTCGATTGCCCAGTCTTGGGCCGTACTATCAGGCGCGGCCGATCCGCAGCGCGCACAGCTTGCGATGGCTGCGCTCGACCGACACCTGATCCGTCGGGATGACGGGATCGCGTTGCTGTTCACGCCGCCGTTCGACACGTCTTCGCGCGATCCAGGCTATATCAAAGGCTACCCGCCGGGGCTGCGCGAGAACGGCGGCCAGTATAGCCATGCAGCGATGTGGGCGATCTTCGCGTTCACGAAGCTCCGCGACGGCAACCGCGCCGCCGGTTTATTTGCGCTGCTCAACCCGGTCAATCATGCGCGCACGCCGATGGAAACCGAGCGCTACAAGGTGGAGCCCTATGTGGTGGCGGCCGATGTCTACTCAGTCGCGCCACATGTCGGGCGCGGCGGGTGGACATGGTACACGGGGTCGGCTGGATGGATGTACCGGGCGGGAGTCGAGGGCATTCTGGGGATTCGCAGGGAAGGCAATTTTCTGGTGGTGAATCCGTGTATTCCAGACTCGTGGCCGGGCTTTGACGCGACGGTCCATGTGCATGCAACGCGCTATGAAATCCGTGTGAAATCGGCCCCTGGGGCACGTGCGATGCACAGTGTGCTCGACAGCAAGGCGGTCGATTGCAGCGGCGCGGGCTTGCACGTGCCGCTCGACGGCGGCTCGCATACGCTGTCAATCTCGTTGTGCCCGGGTGTGCCCGAGGAAATCGCGTCGCGTGAGCCGGCCGTGTGACGCGGATTCAACGAGTTCGGCTAGGGCTTCGCATCCTCTTGCCTTGACTCCATTGCCACAGCAAGACGGCTTTGTGCCGCGATGAGTTGGTCATCCGTGGTCGCCACCAGCCACAGCCGTGCGTGCTCCGCAATCCGGCGGTTGTGGTCCTTCAATGGACCCATCGTGGCAGCGGGCTTCCAGACCACCGGGCCGCTTCGGCTTTTTCTGCCCGACGGCCCGCCTACCAGCAAACAATAAGGTCCCAGCGGAAGCGATACAAACGGAAGTGCCGGACTGGCGTGCACGCGCCAGTCGATGAAGGGCGTCTCGTTGATCAGCAGCGGCAGAGGCAAGCCGTAAAGCACACTGAAATCGTACAGCGCCAGTTGCTCCCGCATACCGACGTAAATACGCCGGATCTCGTCGATAACCGCTGCCCGAATCTCGTCCTCGAACATCGGCTCCTGTGCATAGCGGGTAAATGCCTGTCGAGCCTCCGATTGATACGCGCTGTACAGGCCGAGATCCACACAGTCCTGCACGGCGCGCTGAACCTCCGCTACAGAACCGGCTTCCTCCGGCTTGCCCAACTGCGCAGCCCGTAAAAACCGCGCAAGTGCCGCCTCCTGAATCGCAGGACCCTCCGCAGATGCATCATCGGCTTCACGGTCCTTATCGAGCGGCACGTAGAAATACTTCTCTGCTGCGAAACGCGATTTCTTGCCGTCATCAAACTTGATTTCGCCATCGACGCAGTCCAGATAGCGAGTCCCGACTCGACCCCGCTCCCAAACCCAATTTTTCAGGAGCGGACGTAGTGGATGCAGTCTGTCTTGATCGGTCATTGAATCCTCCAGGTCCCCCAGTATAGTTCCAAGTCACCCATGTTCTGTGGGGGAATCGGAATACATCGAACCGATGCATCGGCAGTTTCCAATCAGGCCCGCCCACCTTCGAGCGAGTGCGCTGCCACGCGCGTGCGTCACTACGCCGGCAGGCTTTTGTAAGCCGGCATCGGAGTGGGTCAGCTCCTTCGTCCGCGGGATTGAAAACGCGGATTCGCCGAGCCGTTCTAGACAAAGGACTCCATGCGCCGCGCGCTTTCCGACCGTCACTGCCGGACTACGTGTCCCTACCCGCTACGCAAACGTTCGCCGCCGGACAGGCCTCACGCGTAAAGAGCGTCTGTTCGACGGAGTCCGTCGGAGCTCCGCGAGTCGTGTTTCGATGTCCCCCGTTCTACCGGTTCGACTGACTCCCGATCGGTAGGACCGAACTGGAGGAACCTATTCATGGAACATCCCTCACCCCACGATGCACTGAGCCGGTTTCATACCTATGAAGCGCCGCCCGCAGAATTTGACCCGCAACAGGCGGATGCGCGGCAACTTCGACGGCATGGCTTCCCACGCAGACCCGACGCGAAGACGGAACCGCAGCTGATGCGGCTCTGGCAGCGGGCTTTTCGCCGCGCGCCGCGGCTGCATATGGTCAAGGCAGAACTTGAGATAGACCCGATCATGAGCGGACGCGATCGTCAACGCCCGTCGAAGGCGGACTTCAGCCCGTCAGGCTGGGGTGGCGTTGTCGTGTCGACGGGGGCACAAGGCTTTTCCCCCTACGAGCCCGCTAACACGGTGTTCGCGGAATGGGTCGTGCCGGCGATCTTTCCGGTTGCCGGCGACCCTTCCACGTCGTTGACGGTCGGTTTCTGGGTCGGTCTGGACGGCTCCGACCCGACGTCATACGAGCTATTGCAGGCGGGCACGGCAGCCACGATCACCGGCAGCAGCGTGAACTACTGGGCTTGGACAGAGTGGTATACGAGCCAGTACAAAGACCCCGCGGTGCAGGTCACCAATTTCGCCATTCAGCCGGGCGACCAGGTGTCGTTTCTCGTTTGCGCGCCCGAACCGGGTCAAGGCTTTGTCTCGATGATGAACTACAGGACGCAGCAAGCCACCAGTGTCGGCATTACCGCGCGGCCCGGCATCACCTCAGTCGGCACCCGGGCGGAGTGGATCGTAGAGGGGATCTCAGCCGATCTCCCCGACTTCTCTCCGGCGGCGTTTTCTAACATTAGCGCCGGCACGCAGCACCATAGTTTCAATCTGTCGACGGGCGGTTCGATTACCAATATCGGGGGCAGCGGCGGCAAGTCGCTGACCCAGTCGTATATCGCCTCGCCCACCACCGCGTTAGTGCTCTGGGAAGGGAGCGCCTGAAGACGGCGGGAATGAAGCTAATGGTGAAATGGCCGACACGGGACGATGCGTTCCTGCACGTCGTTCGGTATCGCTGACGCCTGATCACTGCAATGACGGCCGCCGTGCAACGCGGCGGCCTTTTTCAGCAGCGCGCCGCCCCAACCGCGCGAACCGCCGCACCGTACGGCCCCACGCGATGGCATCATATCGGCCTCGCGTCCTTCATTCTCAATCTTTCCCGAACATGTCCAACCTGATCGTCCACGGCGGCACTCCGTTACGCGGGGAAATCGTACCGTCCGCCAACAAGAACGCTGTACTGCCGATTCTTTGCGCGACCTTGCTCACCGATCAACCCGTGCGTCTGATCGGCGTGCCGGAGATCACCGACGTCAAAAAAATTCTCGATATCTTCCGCGCGCTTGGCAGCGAAGTATCGATGGATTTTTCAACGGGCATGCTCGATCTGCATCACCACGCGACCACCTTCGATCCAGCGACGCACAGACTGCCCGAGGAGATGCGCTCGTCGATCATGCTGATACCGCCTCTGCTCGCGCGTTTCGGCGTAGCGCGGCTGGAGAGCGACGTGAAGGGCTGCACGCTCGGTGTGCGTGAGATCGACCCGCATGTCGAGGTGTTCGAACGGTTTGGCGCTCGCGTGGAGCGCACCGACGATTCGCTGCTCGTGCGTCACGACCGGGGCATGGCCGCGAACGATCACTGGCTGGACTATGCCTCCGTGACCACCACCGAGAACTTCGCGCTGTGCGCGGCAGCCGCGGAAGGAACCTCGACGCTCGTCAACGCGGCATCCGAACCTCACGTGCAGGAGTTCTGCCGCTTTCTCGCCATGCTCGGCGTCAAGCTCGAAGGCATCGGTACATCGCGGCTCAGCGTGACCGGCAGCCGGCGGCTCGGCGGCGGCGAGTTCCGCTTCAGTGAGGACTTCCACGAGATCGCCACCTTTCTTGCGCTGGGCGCGATCACCGGTGGCGATATCGCGGTCAGAAATTCCGCACCCGAGCAGTTTCCATTGATCGACAGGACATTCGCCAAGTTCGGCGTCAACGTCGTGCATCGGGACGGTTGGTCACGCGCACGGAGCAACGGTCCGATGCAGGTACGCCGACCGTTCACACAGAATATTCTCGCCAAGGTCGAAGCGGCGCCCTGGCCTTATCTGCCGGTCGACCTGCTGCCGATCTTCGTCGCGCTCGGCGTGCAAGCCGAAGGCAGCGCGATGTTCTGGAACAAGGTCTATGACGGTGCAATGGGCTGGACCAGCGAGCTGTCGAAGTTCGGTGCACATGTGTTCCTGTCCGATCCGCACCGGCTGATCACGTTCGGCGGCCTGGCGCTAAGTCCGGCGCGCGTCGAGAGCCCGTACATTATCCGTGTGGCGATTGCACTGCTGATGGTCGCAGCCAGCATCGAAGGCCGCTCCGAGATCATGAATGCGCTGCCGATCCGGCGCGCGCATCCGCGCTTCGTCGAAAACCTGCGGTCGGTGGGCGCCAATGTCGAATGGACCCGCAGCGAGTGAATGGGGCGGACGCAGGACTCATGCGTGCGCGCGTCCTGCGTCCGGTTCCGCGCGTGCAGGGAGAACGCTGCGAAGCCCGGTGTCATGGGCTCTCCCCGTCAACTCATCAAAAGCCTGCGTAACGCTGGCCCGCTGGGCGACCTGACGCAGGAAGGCGATGTGCTGCAGTGCCGCATCGCGCATCCCGGCCGCCAGCGGCACGCGATCCTGCGCTGAAGGCAATCGTCGGCCCCCGGGTCACGCATCCGGGCGAGCGCGCGTTCGATGCAGAGGGCTTAGCGAAGGCATTTGATCAGGCCAGCGTCGCGTAACCTCGTGCGATCGCGTCGCGCTCGAGCGTTTCGATCTCCGCGTAGTCGTGGCGCGTGAGCCGCGCAAAACCCGTTACACGCAACCGCCGCGCCCGCTCAGGGTCGGCCGACAGCGCGACGTCCAGTGCGTCGCGCACGCGTGACAGGCGCTCGGGACCGAGCGCACGTGACGCGATCAGCGGCAGACCCGGTGCACTCGCCGTGACGCCAATCACGCGCACGTGCTTCGCGAGATCCGGCAAATCGTCCTGCACATACGCAAAAGTCACGCAGTCGATCGCGGCGACGTCAGCCCCTCCCTCCGCGATCGTACCCAACGAGCGTAGATGCGAGCCGGTCCGGACGGTGGACGCAAAGAAACGTCCGTTGCGTGCATGCGGCGCGACTGCGTGACGCAATGCGTTCATGCCGCTGTTCGAGTCTTCGCTGTTATACGCGGCCCGCATTCCGCGGCAATCGGCCAGCGTGTCGATAGCGTGCGCGCCGCCGTTTGAGCACACGACGATGACACTGCGGTAGCGCGCGCCCTCGCAGCCATGGGCATCGAACATCGGCGTCGCGACGACGTCGACGTGGCTTCCCAGCTCATGCACGAGCGGATAGCCGCAGGTCTGCGACAGCAGCAGATCGCCACGTCGCCACAACCCGTACAAATCGCCGAACGGTTCGTCGAGCAGCGACACGTGGTTCGCCGCATCCTCGCCGAACGCGAGCGTCACGACATCCTGCAGAAACGCGCGCCAGAGCGCGCCATGTGTCGGCGTGACGTTGTACATCGGCAGTGCGGCCACCCAGTGCGTCGTCATCTCGCTTCCATCGCACACCGCCGCTCAGGTGACATCGCCGCGACGACGCACGAGGCCGTCGCGACGCACCGGATGCGCCGCATCCGGCACGACATCGCGCGAGTGCCGCATCGCCCCGGCCCGGTACATCACCGCGTCGAGCGGATGCCGCACCGGCTCGGCACAGCGGAAAGCGAATTCCGCGAACCAGCGCCGATAGCCAGCGACCACGAAATGACCGCTGCGCTCGCAATAGCGGGCGCGCCGTTCGAGATAGACGCGCCGCAGCGCAAACCACGGCACGCCCGGCAAATCGTGATGCACAAGGTGATAGTTGTTGTTCAGGAATAACAGCCGCCAGAACCACCCCGATTCATTGATCACGCTACGCTCGGCCACCTGCGCCGCGGGCCGGTGCTCCCGGAACGAGCGCACCGCGCCGAGCGACAGCGCCGGATACGCGACGCCAGCCAGAAACCGCAATGGGCCAATGCCGCACTCGCGTTCGAGCCAGACAAGCAGCAGTGCAAGTAACCCGAGATGCGCGACCCACATCCCCGCCTCGCGCAGATCGCCGGCCGCCACCTTGCGACACGCTTGCGTCAGCACCGCGGCGATGGTGAACGCGGGCCCGATCGCGACCCGTCCGACAAACGTGTTGCGAAACGTCAGCAGCGCGTGCATCGGCGCGGACGTGGCACGCCATCGGCGCCACGATAGGAAGTAGCTCTCGGGATCGTCGGCCGACGTCAGCCGCTCGTCGTCGTGATGACGCAGATGCTCGGCGCGATATAGCGCGTACGGAAACCAGACTGACAGCGGCGCGATGCCGAACAGCGCGTTGACGGCCGGCGAGCGCGTCGGATGGCCATGCACGAGTTCGTGCTGCAAAGACGTGTACCACGTGGTCGCGACGGTCAACAGCACGGTGGTCAGCGGCAAGCCAAGTTGCCTTGCGTGCAGCGCAAGCCCGAACCAGCTTGTATAGACCGCGGCAATCAGCAACCACGTTGGGCCTTCGCTGCGCCACAGCCACGACCTTGCGCGTCGCGCGAGCGTCTGGCGCTGCGCGTCGTCGAGATAATAAGCCATCGGACCTTGCACCGGAGCGTACATGATGAAAGCGCCGATATTACGCAGCCGGTACGGGGGCGCGAAGCAATCTATTGCCATTTGGAAAGCACCGTTAAGGTGATTTGCATTTCACGAATGCGCGAATAGACACGCGACCGACGACGTATCGTCACGATTACCCTGCTTCGAGCAGTTGTTTCAACCTGTTCAGGTCGCGCATCACCCGTTGCGCGATTGTCGGCAATTCACCGTCGGATGTCGAATGACCGCTCATCGGAGAAAGGCAACGGCGTGCTCGACGCGCATTCAATGGTAAGTCGTGGTGGACGACTGCAACTTCGTCAACATGCCACTTTTGAATCGGAACCAGCCCTGCGAGCCTTGCATCACGACTTCATCGTCTTGCCAGAACACGCGCTTGACCGTCATCCCCTTACTCAAGCGCTGCACGAGTGGCGGGTGCTGGCGAAAGTCGTACAGCACCGGTCCGGAATCGGACTGTACAAGCATGCGCGTGATGGTGTGATTTGCATTGCCGACGTCATCGAAATGCGTGAGCGTGTTCGCGCCGAAGCGATCGAAGATCTGCTTGTCGAGCATCCCGACGAAATCGCCGTCGACGCGCGCGAATAGCAGTTCGCCCGACGGCGTGACAAACGGGCCGGACGCGTTGCTTTGCGCCCGAACGCAAGTCACGAAACAGGTGGCTGCGAGCGCAGCGAGTAACAGTCGTCTCATGTTTTACCTTTGGCCTCTGTTACGCCAGTCGCCGCTATTTCGAGCACGCTTCGCCGTGCGCCGGCGTCGCCTCGACTTCGACGCGTTCACCATTGACCTGAATGTCTCGAAGCCGCGGTTCAACGAGCTGAAAAGTCCCCTTCGCCAACGCATCGCGAATCGCAGCGCAGTCCGGTGCGATCGAAAACGTGCCGACCAGTTGCCAGTCTCCATCGCTGGGCTGGTCAAACACGAATCCAATATTTCCGCCGTTCGGGAAGAGCACAACATTAGACTTGTGATCGCCGGTCAGGTCGACGAGGTAAGCGTCACACGTCACCGAGCCAAAGTTCAGGCAGCCTGGAAGCATCCACTTTTGCGCGGCGCGCTTCCAGTCCTTCGACAGAAAGGACGCCGGAACCGGCTGCCCGGGCGTGCGCGACACGATGTTCAGGGTGAGCGTCGCGGCATCCGGACGGGCTGCGCCCAACAGGCCCGGGCTGGACTGCCGCGCAGCCTGTGCGCTCAATTCGCGGACGGTCGCGGCATTCGGTGCCTGCGTCTCCCCCTGCAGGCGTGCGAGCGCCTGCAGTCCGTATCTCGCGGATCGGTATCGCAAGAAGTTGTAATCGAATTTCTCGGGCGCAACCTTACCCGCGAGGAGACGGTCTACCTGGCTGTCCACGGACAGACGTGCCGGGTCGGCCAACGGCGTGAATACCGCAACGAGGACGGCGACGGATACCCACGCGGTGATCACGTTCACGGGCGCGATCTTCGCGAGCGTGTCGGTGCGAGCAAGCGCCGCCCACGCATAGCCGATCGCATAGAAGTAAGCCACGAACGTTCCCGCGCAGGCCAAAATGCGGTGCGGTGTGAACCCATACTGCTCAATACGCAGCGCGAGCGCGTAAGTCGCCAGTATCACCAGCACGGGCAGCATCAGACATGAAATTCTCATGCAGACGCGCAGCACTCGCGGTGCGGGATCGGACCCTGGTCCGCCCTTGAAGACAGCGTTCAGCAGGACTATTTTTAACGCCGCGACGCCGAGCAGGATCCATGTGGCCGATCGCGTGGCCCATAGCAACCCGAGTCCCGTGAACGGCAGGGATGCGAGGAATCCGCCAACGATCACCACGAGGACCAGCAGCAGCCACGAAAGCAGCGACAGCACCAGCGTGCGCGAGCCCCGGATAATGTCCGGCCTCACGTCGGTGATGTGCAACGCTGACGCGAACGCCATCGCGCTCACGGGAATGTTGAACCACGATTCGCGCAGGAGTTGCTCGAGGAAATGCAACTTCAGCAACAGGAAGAGCGCTGCTCCCAGCCAGAGCACAAGAAAGAGCGCGCATACGAACAACCCGGACAGGCACACCTGAAGCCCGAGTTTCCAGCTGAATTCGAAGTACGACTCGTACGGGGCAAACCACGACCTTGCGGCCTCGCCGGCGAGAATGAGGCAATACGCGATAAAGACACTCACGCCGCTGTAGAAGGTCACGGCCACTGACGGCAGCGAGACCCCGTTGCGGCCGAATGCTTGCATACCGACCATTTCAGCGCCTGCCGATCGCCACGCATCGTGACAGCCAAGCATTGCCACCACTGCGGCGAGCACGACGGCCCACAGCGCGAGCCGAGGCCCCCTCATTCGCTGCAGGCCGACGATAAGCGCTGACGGGATGAGTAAGGTAACAAGAAGCAACGGAAAGAATAGAAGCGGGATAGTTGCGATGCCGCCGCCATTACGCGCGGCGTTCATGAGCAGATACAGGACAAATCCCTGGAGAATGCCGATGAAGAGCCGCGGCGCGAAGAGATCTCGACCTGGAGCAGCGTGCAGTGTCGCCTGTTGATTATTTTGCATATCCATCCCCGCTTTCCCGAATATGTTTTCTTCTACGGCCGCGCCGCCCTGACCTCGCGCGCAAACGCCGTGTTCGAGTGCAAAGCGATTATATGCGACGGATCCCTGCCCCAGTGTCCGGGAGTCGATGAGCACATGCGTCAATTGCTGACGATCTGTCTTCCGCAGGAGTCGCCCTTTCTCAACGTGTTTGCTATGCTTAACGTATAAACTCAATTCCCGCACTGCGCATTGTTCACTAAGATCGGACGATATGCCTGAGCCGCCCAGCACATCCGCGCGAAACGCACAACCCGCGGGCGATGTGGAGGCTGGCGACATCCGTGCTCTGCTGGATGCCATTCCCGCCTTGGTCTGGCGGGCCTGCGCGGATGGGTCGATCAATTTCGTCAATCGCCGCTGGATCGAACATACGGGCCTATCGCTCGACGAGACGCGTGGATGGAAGTGGACCGACGCGATCCACCCGGAAGATCGCCCGCAACTTGTGCTTAAGTGGCAGACAATCCTGAAGTCGGAGCAACCCGGCGAGGCGGAGGCGCGTCTGCGACGGGCGGACGGCGCATACCGCTGGTTTCTGTTGCGCTGTGAACCGCTGCGGGACGGGCATCAGCAGATCATCGGATGGTGCGGAACGAACACCGATATCGAAAACCGCAAGCGTGCCGAATTCGATCTTTCCCACATCAAGCAAATCCTCGATGAGACGCAGCAGATGACCCGATGCGGAAGCATGGGGCTGAACTTTTCGACGGGCGAAGTTTTCTGGTCGGATGAAGGCGCCCGCATATTCGGCTTCGAGCCTGGCGAGCAACCGCCCGTGGAGCTGATCTGGCAGCGGTTGCATCCGGACGACCGCTGGCTCTCCGTGCGCTCGGTCGAACGCGTTCGCCGAGGCGAGCCCGATTCGGACTACGACGTCCGCCTTGTGATGCCCGACGGAACGATCCGGGTTGTGCGTCGCGTCAGTCATCCCCCCAGCGGCGGCGCGGAGCCGGGAACCAGCATGTGTGCGGTCATCGACGTTACCGAGGCCAGGGCAGCGGAGGCTGCGTTGCAGGAAGCACAAGCGGAACTTGCGCACGTGACACGCGTGACGTCGCTTGGAGAACTGGCGTCTTCCATTGCTCACGAAATCCTTCAACCGCTTTCGGCCATCGTCACGTTGGGAGAGGCTTCTCTTCGCTGGCTCACGCGACAACAGCCGAACATCGCGGAAGCGCGCTTTGGTCTGGAACAGATGATCGCCAGTACACGTCGTGCCACTGAAATCGTCCACCGGGTTCGCGCGCTGTCGAAAAAACACACGACTGAAAGCATCGCGTTTGAACTCAACCCGGTGCTCGAAGATGCGCTTACCCTGATTCGAGGCGAACTGGTACGCAAGGGCGTGTCGTTGCAACTGGAACTCGAGCAAGGGCTGGGTGCCGTACTCGGCGATCGCGTTCAGTTGCAGCAGGTCGTCATCAATCTGGTCATGAATGGAATTCAGGCGATGGACGGAGTCGAAACGGAGCGTGTGCTAACGCTTCGGTCAAAATCTTGCGACCCCCACCGTGCGGCCGTCGAAATCGAAGACCGCGGACGTGGCATCTCCGCGGCCGCTGGTGAACGTCTGTTCGAACCATTCTTTACCACCAAGCCTGAGGGCCTGGGTATGGGGCTGGCTATCTGCCGGTCGATTATTGACGCTCATGGGGGGCGCCTCTGGTTCACCCGAGCGCAAGTCGGCACCGTTTTTCATTTCACGCTTCCAAAGAACTAAACGTTATGCAGTACTGAAGCGATGCCGTCCGGTCCATGGTATGGGACGGGGTCGACCAGTGACTCCTCCGACTGCGGCGCGGATTGCATGATCAGCACGGACCCGGCCGCCGGCCGCAGTCGTTCGCCGTGTTGCTTCGCACCGAACGGCCGCCCCGTTCCTGGTTCAGATCGCTGGCGGAAACGGCAGTGAATTGCAGGGCGCGGCCGGTTGCACGGTTTTGCCGAATATCACGTCATAGGCCACCGTCCCCATTGCTGCATAGCCCTGGTTGTTCATGTGAATGGGGCTTTCGGGATCGTAGCAGGCAGTCGCAATGCCCAACGGTGTGATTGACGGATTCCCGACCACGGCCGAGAAATCGATCACGCCATCGTAGTGGCCGGCCGCCTGTATCCATGCATTCAACTGCTGACGTTCGGCCTCGTTGGCCGGCGTATAGAAGCCTGTTGAAACCGGTTGACCGTTGGTTCCGACAATGTCGCCGATCGGTGTGTTCACACCACCATACACCTTGATGTGCTGCGCATGCGCCTGTTCGATCAGAATCTGGTAGCGCGCGATGATGTCATCCGCCGAGTGGCCGCCCAGGTCGTTGTCGCCCGCGAGAATCACAATGTCGGTCGGGTTGCGTGACAGTACATCCCGCTGAAATCGGTCCAGCAGATCGACACCGCAGCACCCGGGGCCGGCCGCGGTCGAATTGAATAGCGAATTGCCGCCTATGCCCGCATTGCCGACGGCGACCGTATCGCTGCCCGCATTCGCGAGGCTCGCCATCACAGCCGGCCACGGATGCTCGATGCCGACCGCGCCTCGCCCATCCGTAATCGACTCGCTCATGGCGATAACGACCCGCGTTTGTGCGGGCACCTGCACCTCGACTTCACTCAGGCTGAATGTCCCGTTGAACGTTTCAAACGAAAGGTTCGAGAATGACGCGCTCGTCGCCACATTCTGGCCTCTCACCACATACAGACCTGCCAGTGGCGTCACGCTATCGGAATGGCCATCGGCGTACTGCGCCAATCCGTTGAAGTGCATCGTCACCATCAGGTCGGACAGCTTCGGCACATTCATCGGGACCGGGTCGCTTAGCAGCTCTTCCCCTGGCGGAACTTCGGCAAACGTCTCTCCATTATTGAACGTCACCTGATGAAGGCTTGTCGTATCGATAGCAGTGGGATCATTCGCGTTGCTCGTATTGGGCAACGCAACGTTTGCCGAATCGACAACCATCATCTGCGTACCGAAGATATTCGACAGCCGGATTCGCACACCGGTGCCGCCCGCGCTCGTATGGATGCGCGTGCGAGTCGTGTCGGAATCGAAATTCTGCAAGCCGTTCTGCAGCATCGCGGCTTCCCACGTGGTTGCCCACCGGGTTGCCGGGGCCGCTGCGGTTGATTGGGGCGACTGCTGGGCCAGTGCACTGGCGGACCCCGACTGTGGATCAGAGCCTCCACCGCATGCGCTCAGTAAGCCGCTGATCAATACGGCCGGTATCAACCAGCTCCTGCCTTGACGCAATAGGGATTTGCGTCGATGTTTCGCGATCGAGTGCAGCATGATGCCTCCTTAGGGGATAAGCTTGCCGTGATGTTTTCGTTGCCTTCGTTGCGTCCGCTTTATCGTTTTGCCTGATCGTTTTATATGCCGCGATTTGAAATTGGGTGATAACGCGGGAATGGATTGTAAAGAGCAAGGTCCGGCGTTTCGCGTCTCAATGCGAACAGACGTGCAGGATTTCGCTGAGCGTTGTTGAGCGTGGCCGGCGCTGACGCGCGTGGCGCACCATCGCACTCGTCACGTGGAGCACGGACCACGACTATTCCCCGTGTTGACGCTCAGGACATTGACCCGGTATGGGCAGGATGACCGCTTCTGGAAGGCACGCAGGCGCTTGTCGCTTAGGGTCGTTCGACGCCTGCTCTCCATCACATTGCCGTTGTGGACTTCCTGCTAAAAGTCGCGGCTGGAAATCCTGTCTTTGCGGAAAACAGCCAGGAGTCGAATGGATGGGTTGCGGTTGCCGCGCGCTCAATTCCGCAGCGTAAATTTCCGGCTTGGTATCGTCTCCTCCTGAATCATCGACCCCAGTCATTCGACGGCAGGAAAATCAATCACTGTGTCATTGATACGGTTAGCCAGGTTGGTGAACGTGATGACGGCGATCGCCAGCGCGATCTCAAGGATCTGTCGTTCTGTGTAGCCTGCATTTCGCACGCGGTTGACCTCTGCTGCGTCGATGGTGCCGCTTGTTTTGATCAGCGTGCGCACGAAGCGCACCAATGCGTCACGTTTGGCATCGCCGGTCGGGTCGCCCGCGCGGATTTTACGCATGGTTTCCGGCGTGAGGCCGACCATCTGGGGTTGCACTCGAAGCTTCGTCAGCGGCGGGAGCGTTGCAATGAAGCGAAACGACACGGCGACGAGTCCGCAAGGAACAAACTCGCGGACTGTCAGACCAGTCGCTTTTCGAACCAGTGATCGGCATAGGGTTCTGCGTTAAACGCATCGACTTCAACGTATCCAGCCTGGCGGTAGAGAGAAATCGCCTCGCGTAGCGCTCGATTTGTTTCCAGGTGAATAATGCGCACTTTGCTCTGCCGAGCACGCTTCTCAGCCTCCACGATCAACCGGCGGCCTACACCCATACCGCGCGCAGAAGGACTCACCCACATCCTTTTGAGCTCGGCTGGTGACTTCTTATGAAACTTCAGCGCGACGCATCCGATCGCGCGTCCATGGAGTCTCGCGACGATCAACGCGCCCGCCGGCGCCCTGAGTTCATCGGCATCTGCCGACAGGCTGATCGACGGGTCGAATCCTGCTTCAAAGCGCTCATCAAGTTCACCGAAATACTGTTCGAAGCAGCACCGCGCGTCATCGCTGTCCGGATCCTCCAGTGCGAAGTTCACCAGGGATGGTCGTAGCAAGCGCTCGACTTCAGACATGGCTGCGACCAGTCTCCGACGTTGCTCATCGCCTAGCGGTTCGAGTACACGTGCAGCGACCGCGTCAGAGAGCCGTTCTCGAAGTAAGGTCGAAGCGCCGCAGCATGCCTACCGCCCGGACAGGGCCGCCGGGCCGGTGGGGCATTTTCCTCACACGCGCAGCAGCGCATTGACCAGGGCCGAAGCCGTGCGCCGCAGCGTTTTCCTGTCGGTGTATACGCGTTCGAGTACACCGAGCGCCCGTGTCGTGGCGACAATCAGACTCGTTGCCTCTTCCGGAGATACATTGAGCTGCGACTTGCGTTCCTCGGTATCAAGCGCCGCCAGAACAATGGCCGCCAATTCGTCGAGCATTGCTTTCAGCGCCTGCGCGACACGTGGCGACGCGGCATCGAGGTCGAACGCCGTCCTGGTAGACAGGCATCCTCGCTGAGGCGTCCCTTTTGTGATCGTGCGAATGGACACGTCGAAGAAACTGGACAGCGCCTCCCTCAGATCGGGCCTCGCAAGCGCTTTGCCCGCATCGGCAAGAAAGGCCGACGCATAGCGCCCGAAAGCCTGCACGAACACCTCTTCCTTGTCGCCGTACGCGTGGTACAACGACCCGCGTTGCACACCCGTGGCCTGCGCCAGATCCAGCATCGTGGTTCCACGAAGACCTTTGAGCCAAAAAACTTCCAGTGCCTTCTCGAAGGCTTCCTCTTCATCGAATTCGCGAGTGCGTGCCATAGCGTGATGAAAGTGAAAATGACGATTTCGGCGGCTGCGCCTTTAATTTGTCTATCTTAGACGATAACGTCAACGATCGATTCGGATAGACGTCCGGCAATCGCAGCCCAGCGACCTATCGTTTCACCAGACCCAACACGTAAACGCAAGTCGCTTTAGTCTGGTTAGCGAATTCACATGGCACGGGCGGCCCCAGTTGCAAGCAATCCCCTTTATGCAGCACATGGGCGACATCGCCTTCCTTGAACGCCAAGGTTCCCGAGGTCACCCAGATCTGTTGATGCTGGAACGTGAAAGCCGACGGCGGATAAGCGACCCGCGCGCCCGCGGGTAAGCTCACCTCCACCAGTTCGAGTATCGAGCCGTTCAACGGTGACAACACACGCCGCGTATAGCCTGTTTCCGGATCCTGCCAGACGGGCTGTGTCTGCGCCCGGCTGATCCGCTGGCCGGCCTGCTCCGCCAGTGCGAGCAAGGTCGAAAGTTGCAGTCCGAAAGCCCCCGACAGCCGGCCGAGCACGCTGGCCGTCGGACTGGCTTCGTCGCGCTCGATCTTGCTGATCATGGCCTTCGAAACACCCGATCGCTCCGCAAGTTCAGCAAGGGACCAGTTGCGCGCGATACGTTCGGTCTTGATGCGCGCGGCGATGGCGTCGGTCGGATCGCTTGTCACTCGAACTCCTTTATGCATCAGACAATATCAAAGTGCCGCCAGACAAGCATCGCGCGTTGTCGCGCGAGCCGTTTCGACACGACGATGACACCCGATTTGCCGGGCGTCCGGCTGGCTTTGCAGGAAAGCGTCAAATAAAAGATCAACTTCATTTGTGGACGATCATCTACTATAGTAGATGAAAATCGGGACGCGTATGGCGTGCCATTTCGAGAGCCAGCCGTCCAGTCGTTCGATCCGCCCGGCGTCGTACGAATGATGCGCTGAGCGCGACCACTCATCAGGAGATCCTCGCTGTGAAAGCATCCAAACGCTATCGCTTTGAAACGCTGGCCGTTCATGCCGGCCACGAAGTCGATCCCGGCACCGGCGCGGTGATTGCGCCGATTCATCTGTCAACCACGTTCGAACGCGATGCGGACGGCAGCTATCCGCATGGCTTTATCTACTCGCGCAACCACAACCCGAATCGCAATGGCCTCGAAGCGGCGTTGGCCGCGCTCGAAGGCGGCGCGGTCAGCGCGGCGTTCGGTTCGGGGCTGGCAGCGGTCACGGCGATCATGCAGGGACTGCAGCCGGGCGACCATGTGATCGCGCCCGCGGACATTTACCACGGCACGGCGAACGTGCTGAAGCATTTGTTCGCGAAGTGGCAGGTCGGGACGAGTTTCGTCGATATGACGCGCATCGATACCGTCGCGCAGGCGATTCGTCCGAACACGCGCCTCGTGTGGATCGAAACGCCGTCGAATCCGCTGCTGCAATGCGTGGATATTGCCGCACTGGCCGAGCTTGCGCATCGCGCCGGCGCCCGCGCCATCGCCGACAATACCTTCGCGTCGCCGGTGCTGCAGCGCCCGCTGACGCTCGGATGCGACATGGTGATGCACGCGACCACCAAGTACCTCGGTGGCCGCAGCGACGTGCTCGGCGGTGCCGTCATCGCGTTGCACGACGATGACGCGTTTGCCCAGGTTCGGCAGGCACAACTGTTCGGCGGAGGCGTGCCGTCACCGTTCGACTGCTGGCTCGTGATGCGCAGCCTGCCGACCTTGCCGTACCGGATGCAGGCGCATTGCGCGAACGCGCGCAAGGTCGCGGCCTTTTTGCACGAACATCCGAAGGTGTCGGTGGTTCACTATCCCGGCCTGCCGGACAACCCGTTCCACGCGCTCGCATCCCGGCAGATGAGCGACTTCGGCGGCATGCTGTCGTTCGAAGTGGCCGGCGGTAAGGACGCTGCGATGACGGTCGCGGGCAAGGTCGATATCTTCACGCGCGCGACGAGTCTGGGCGGCACCGAAAGCCTGATCGAGCATCGTGCGTCGATCGAGGGGCCGGATAGCAAGACACCGCAAGGACTGCTGCGCGTGTCGATCGGCCTGGAGCATGCCGACGACCTGATCGACGACCTGACCCAGGCTTTGGAGCACGTGCAGTAGGCCTCGATTTTGACGACACGTAGACATCACATGGCTAGATCGGTGACCCAGGCGCGCGCGTTGCTCGTCGAGCGGATCGGACCCGTCGCGACGATCTCGCTCGCGCAGCTGTTCGGCACGTCCCTGTGGTTCAGCGCGAATAGTGCAGCCAATGACCTGATGCGCGCGTGGCATGCCAGTCCAGCCGACATTGGCTGGCTGACCAGCGCCGTGCAGGCCGGCTTCATCATCGGCGCGCTTGGCATATCGATCAGCGGCCTCGCGGACCGTTTTCGCGCGAGTTCGATCTTCGTGTGCTGCGCGATTGCAGGCGCGCTATTCAATGCATGCTTCGCGTGGTTCGCCGATGACGTTGCAAGCGGAATGGCATTCAGGTTTCTGGTCGGCGTGTGCCTCGCGGGCGTCTATCCGGTGGGTATGAAGCTGATCGTCGGCTGGGCGCCCGAAAGAACCGGGCCCGCGCTTGCGCAGCTCGTCGCGATGCTGACGCTCGGCACCGCGTTGCCTCATGCGTTGAAGGTGGCCGGAGCGGATCTGCCCTGGCAATGGGTCATTGACGCATCGTCAGTCCTCGCGCTGGTCGGCGCCTTGATGATCTACGTGCTTCGTGACGGTCCGCATTTGCCTGTCGAACCTCGTGCGGCACGCAGGTTGCCCGCGTCCACCGCAAAGCCGCCTCACGTACTCGATGCGTTTCGCCATCGTGGCTTTCGCGGTGCGGCGCTCGGTTACTTCGGCCACATGTGGGAGTTGTACGCGTTCTGGACGATAGTCCCACTTTTCGTTTCCCGCGCTTCGCTCGCCACCTCCATTCATGCCGGAGGCGTCCCCGGGTTATCGTTCTGCATCATTGCTATCGGTGCGCCGGCGTGCTGGTTCGGTGGCGCGCTGTCGCGCCGCATCGGCAGCGCGAAGGTGGCAGCCGGCGCGCTCGCGATGTCGGGTGCATGCTGTTTGATCTTTGCACTTGGTTGGCGGAACTTGCCGCCCGTTGCATTGTTCGTTGTTCTGATCGTGTGGGGTGCATCGGTGATCGCCGACTCGCCACAATTTTCGGCGTTATCGGCGCAAGCGTGTCCGCGGGAACTGGTCGGCAGTGCATTGGCGATTCAGAATTCCATCGGCTTTGCCGTCACGGTCGTGTCGATCTCGGCGATGACACATCTGTTCGAGCTCATCGGGCTCGACGCCGCCTGGCTGCTCTTGCCGGGCCCCATGTTGGGCCTGATCGGCTTCGCGCCCGTTCTACGGCGTTCGGACGTTGCGCGGCGCTGAGCCGCGGTCGATTGGAGCGCGTGAAGGCGTAGCGGCCAAGCGCCGCTCGCCTTATTCGGTTCCCGCGGCAAGCCGGCGCGCCAAGGCGCGGATATGGGCTTCACTTGTCCCGCAACAGCCGCCCAGAATTTTAGCGCCACGTCGATGGAGGATTGTCATGTGCTGCGCGAAGACTTCAGGATCGTCGCCCGCAGCGTGCGATAGTTTCTCCAGTTCCTCGGGCGGCAAAGCTGACGCGTTGGCCTGCAAACCCAGCACTCTCGAAGAGTCCGGCCAGGTCGTATGGGTCGAAGCATCGAGGTAGTGACCTGGGTGCACACAGCCCACCTGATAATGCAGCGGCGGCCGCGCAACACTGGCATCGATGCGCGTAACCGCATCCGCGAGCGAGACACCGTCCGGCAAATAACCGTCTGCGTTGATGACCGGCGCAAGCACGTAAGGCAGCGTCGTCGCGGCGCAAGCCCGGGAAAGGCCGACTAACTCCTCGGTACTGGCGAAGGTTGGCGCGTACAGAACGTCGACCCCACTCCCGGCGAGGACCTCGGTCTGTGCCGCATGGTAGGCATAGGCATCGTCAGCGTCGGGCGCTCCAGCTGCATCATAGCCGTCGATCCGGGGGCCGATCACGCCCGCGACATAGACCGTCCCCTCGAGCCGCAGTGAGCGGCGCAGGTCCTGCAGAAAGACAACCGCTTCCTCATTCACCGTCTTCAAATCGTTGGGGGCCACGAAGCCCTGCTTGACCAGACCACCCGGATGGGCTCGCCATGTTGCCGTGCCTACCTGCATCGGAATGTCGTATTGCGCAGCTATTGCCATGTAGCTCTTATAGACGGCCGTTAGCGCGCGGCGGCCATCGTCTTGAAACAGCTGCACAAAGCTCGCCGAATCAGGCACAGACAAGCCGAATTCATAGACGAGGCGTGTCACGATTGCGCCTTCCGTCAGGATTGCCGGCGCTGTTTTCACTCGCTCCAGAAAGTCCATCTATCCACTCCCAGTGTGCTGCAGGTTCGTCGATCACTTTCCCACTCGATTTTGCCCGAAAGATACCGTTACGCCATAAAGCGCGCGGATTTCATCGTCGGCAACGTGGGGGCAAACAGTATTTCATAGCAGTCTGGACGGCCTTCCGTAGATCTGCCGCCGAAATAGATCGTCGGCAAACCGGGAATCTACTTCGACCTTCCGGGTACAGGCTTGCCGGACTCGGACGTACCTGCGGCACTACTCTCGTCACCGCGCGCCTTCGATGCCTGTGCGGTCCGTTCGGCAACACGACTTTCGGCTTCCTGGATATTCGCCGGGTAGTATGCCTGTGTATCGCCGCGATATCCGACCTGCTGAAGCTCGATCAGCTCGGCGCGAACCTGGTCACGCGTGACGGTGCTTTGTGATTGGGCAAACGTCATGGCCGGAGCCAGCGCGAGTGCCACAAGGGAAACGACGAGTTTGTTTTTCATGAAGGACACCTGTCCAAAAGTTGATTGCCGACGTTGGGCGATCAGATTGCCCCTCGGGATGACCTTCAGTTTAAGTACCTGTGCGCCGACATTTCAGGAATGCGGCAGACATTCACTCTTTCATCCGGTACAGGTAATCAGGAATTGAGACGCCTGACGTGTAACAGGTCGCATTGCATTGTTGACAGCACCGTCAAATATCGGCAGTATCTGGACATGCTGGATGATTTCCGGCGTTCGGCAGGGGCGTCTCTTATGGGCACCATTCGGAATATGCGCATGTTCGTTCGCGTGGTTGAAGCCGGCACGTTCGCGGCGGTCGTGGACGGTTTCCACGTCTCGCTGACGCGTGCGATGCGACGTCACCGAACATGCGACGCAAAGACTCTCTAGGTACGACTCATGCGCAAAATTCCCAGGCGCTATGGCCACTTCGTATTCGGAACGATTCAGTCCGGCATAACGTGTGCAGTCGCGTCCGCCATCGCAAACGCGCACTTCGTCACGGACGGAACGTTCGCGTCACACTGGCTGCGCTCGTACCTTTTTTCGTGGCTGGTGATGCTGCCTGTCGTCGTATTTGCGGCCCCGTTTATCCGTCGACTTGCCGACGGCATGACACGTTGATCGCGGATGGCGCTGTGCGTTAGCAGCGCAGATGACCCCAAACCTCGAATCCGAACCGCTGAACACATTCAATGCAATGCGCCGACGACTCGAGATTTCCTCACAATGTTTCGCGCATCCTCGCGCGTCGGCGAGAACGCCTCATTCATTCGCGTCAGACCGCGTACCCACTGTCGGTGGGTCGGTGCACCCGGGAGCGACCTTGCCGCACGCCATCGCAAGGGCATTGATGATGCCGGGATGGTGCAAGTGGGCCTGCTCGAAGATATTGAGGAATAGCGCGCTTTGGTCAAGATACGGCGAGAAGGTGACCACGTCGACGTCCCCGGGCTGCTGGCTGATGTACGTGTAGACGTCGCTTGACGTCAGATTTGTTTTCTCCTTGAACTTCGGCGACAGAAAGCCATACCAACAATTTTCTTCGAGCGGTGTTTGCGTCAGGTACTGGCGCATCGGCCAGTATTCGCGCCAGTCCGGTCGCTGACCCGTGTTGTCGAGGGGAATAAAATCCCGGATCCAGCCTTTGGCGCGTCTCTTCGGAATAATATATCTGGAAGACAAAAATCGACGCAACGCTGGTCAAACCCTGAACCGACACCCCGGGTTTCCCCGCATGCATAGGCATGCTAACGATATCAGGCATAATTTTAAAATAGCCTAAAATATTTCAACTCGAAGCTGATCTTTCTATTGCGCCTCAGTCGCAACCTCCAGAGCGCTCCCGAACCGGACCTAAGCTCCGCAGGTCTGCGCAAACGACAAGGAATTGATCACCATAACGATGCTCAAATTCGCTTCATTTCCTGACAACATATATTTTTAAACGATATCATGTCGCACAGATGTGGCAAATATTAAATTTTTACTTTGAAAGAAACCGAGGTTGGCATTCACGTGCCATAGGCCGCTCTGTCCGCATTAGACACGAATTAGACACTGGCGTGGCTCGTGAGGAGCAATCGTTGCAGGACGTCTCACCGAAGGAATTCCAACGATCATCGGCGCCGTCGCAATTCCCTCTTTACACCGCTTTTCATCGCGGTCAGCGTGGCGACAACAAATACACGCCATCTGCCTGCGAGGATTGCTACATCGATGACGATGCGCCGTGCCGGCAAGCCACGGTCAGATGCCCTCTCGCCGAGGCTTGCCGGACGACGACCGAAAGGATGCACCGGTACTAAGCGTACCGGTTGGAGCGTGCCGTGAAGGTGTCGTAACCCAACCTTGCCTCGAATTGATCCGCGGGTTCGAGGAGCGCGTCTGTCGCGTCTGACCTTGAAGTGGTCCGGTAGATGGACAGTGCGGACGTCAAACATCGGGCGACGGCTTGCAGGCAGAACCCGTAATCGAGAACGATGTCTGCCGCACCGTCCCATTCGGCCCGGTCGCGCACGGAAGGCAGGTTGATGGTCACATATTTCGCGGGTACGACTTTGCGAATCTCCCGCAATCTGTCGGGCGTCGCCCCATTCGCGAAAATGTACTCGATGCCGATGTCCGCAAAAGCCTTCACTCTGCGCATCGCTTCTTCCTCGTCTTGCGTGGCCCAGATCGCATCGGTTCGCGCCATAACGATGAAATCCGCGGATGAACGCGCATCGAGAGCGGCCCGCAGTTTTGCCAGCATGCTGTCGAGCGGAATCAGGCGCTGGGGAAGGTTAGTATGCTTTCCACCAGCGTGATCTTCGATGTGAATGGCGGCAACGCCCGCTTTCTCGAATTCGCGAACGGTACGCCACATGTTGCCGGGCTCGAAGAATCCGCCCTCTGCGTCCGCGATGACGGGAACAGAAACGGCGGAAGCGACCTTACCGGCGTGTTCAACCAGTTGGTCCAAGGTCGGACTGCCGACGTCCGGCATCGCATATCCCGCAGCGGCTGTCGCATAGCTGCCGACATAAACAGCGTTAAAGCCTGCCTGCTCGACCAGCTTTGCGCTAAACGCATCGTAGGCTCCGGGTATGACGAGGCTGCGCCCGTCAACCACCACTTGCGTGAGTGTCTTGCGCGCACTGCCTGACTCGACTGAAGCTAAGGAAGGTTTCATTTTCGATTACAGTGATGAGGCTTGACGGGGTAAAACTGACTGCAGATATTTGACCAACCCACCCGCGCTGATAATTTCGAGTTCGGATCGACCTGGCTTCTCGAAAGGAAGCGACTTCCCGGTAGTGAGATTCAGGATAGTTCCTTCCTCCCAGATAACTTCGATCTCGTCCCATCGGTTGACTAACGTGAGGATTCCCGGGCAGGCAACCTGAGGGAAGCCTTCGGCAATTTCGCCCCACCAGTAACCGGGCGAAAACGAATCAGCGATCACACAGGAAATCCCCAGGCTCCGCATGGCCGTCATCGGGGGATAGTGAGGATGACCGTATCCGAAGTTGGTTCCGCCGACCAGCATGTCGCCCGGTCGAACGGTATTGACGAAATCAGGATCGATCGACTTCATCACGATTCGCTTCAATTCGTCGAGGTCCTGAATACGGATATTCTTGACCCCAACAATCTGATCGACATCGAAGTCGTCATCCGTAAACGCAAAAGCGACACGGCCGCGCAGGTTTTCCAGTTTCATGGTGCTCTCAGAGGTACTTGCGCGGATCGGCGATGCACCCTTCAATGGCTGATGCGGCAACCGCGGCGGCGTTGCAAAGATAGATTTCCGCGTCGGGGCTGCCCATGCGGCCCGGGACGTTTAGCGTGCCCGTCGAGACCGCGCGCTGACCCGCCGCGATCGTGCCAAGGCGGCCATAACAATAGTCACAGCTGGGAGATGACAGGAATGCACCGGCTTCGACCAGTGCAGTGAGGAGGCCTTCACGTGACGCCTCGAGCATGATCTTCTGGCTGGTCGGGACGATATTCAGGCCAAAACCTTCGGCGACATGCCGGCCGCGTAGCACGTCAGCTGCCGCCCGGAGATCTTCGAGTCGACCGGAAGCACACGATCCAAGGTAACCCGCTTGTACCGGCAAGCCGATAAATTCCTGCAAGGACCGGGTATTCGCAGGACTCGGCGGCACCACCACGATGGGCTCGATCGTGCTCAAGTCAATCTCATGGATTGCTGCATAGCTCGCGTCTTCGTCGCTGGATAGTGGCTCGATCTGCTTTTTAGCGAGCGGCAAGGCGTAAGCGAGTCGCTCCGCATTCGGGTTGACGATCGCAGAGAGCGCACCGGTGAACATGGCCAGTCCGGTGATCGTTTGAAGGCCTTCGATGGAAATCGAGTGTAATCCGGGCCCTGCAAGTTCCAGTACCTTAAACCGGCAGCCACCGGAGCCAAGCTGACGCACGATGTGGTGAAAGACGTCTCGGGCCATGACGCCGGGCCGCAGACTGCCCTTCAGGTCGACGCGCACTGAATGCGGCACGCGCAACGAGATGTGATCGCGGGAGAATGCCTCGAGCATATTTCGATGAATGCCAAAGGCCAGCGTGCCGAATGTTCCCAACTGGCTCACGTGCGGGTCGAAATGAACAACCAGCGCGCCCGGAACGGCATATCCGACCTCAGCGGCGACCTGGTGACCAATGCCCTTCCGCTCGAACAATGGCACTGAGTTTTGCGCGGTCCATTGCCGGGTTTCGATATGAAACGCCTCTTCCTCCGTAGTGGCCGCGGGCACCATGTGATCGATAAAAATACCGAACCGGTCCGGCTCTTCCACCCTCGCGATTCCGAGCTCCTGCTTCATCTGCCGGAAGTACACGTTCGTGTACCCAGGAAAATCGTAAGCCAGCACATAGTCCGGTTTGACCATGACTTCGTCGCCCGCCTTGACTGCCGCCCTACCTGACGCGCGCGCCATGATCTTCTCTGTGATCGTGAAGCCCATGATCTTCTCCTGAATGACGCTAACTGCGATGTGCGCGAACGTCTGTCGTCAATTATGGAGATGAGGATCACGAAGTAGAAGCGCGAAATATGAATCGCTGCCAGAAGCGTGGCGACTGAACGCCGTGGTAAAGCGCGTTGATGTTTGTACGTGACGCACCGTTGCTCGCCTGCTTTTTATCGTCATACGCGCTGCTTACCGTTTCCGCACCCTACCGCCGGAACTATCTGCCGCCCGGAGTTGCGTCCAGCGTGGCCATGGAACTCTCCGTCAAGATCTCCACAAACAGGGAGATCAGTGGCCGCATGATGTCTTGTGCCACAGAATCTTCGCCGATGACGGCAACTTCCGACGTGGGTAGCGCAGGCCATTGCGCCGATGTCGGCAGTATCTTCATACCGTTTTGCAGGAAAGACTTACCCAGCACGGTCACACCCAAACCGCCCGCCACCGCGGCCTGAACGCCGACCAGATTGCTGGCGGTACAGACCGTCGTCCATTCCCGATGGGCCGCGTCCAGTGTTTCTGTCATGACCTCGCGATACCCGCAGGGCGGGCGCATCATAACCAGCCGCGCGGGACGGCCCGGATCATTGCGAAATTCGCTTCCCGCCAACCAGACGAGCGGTTCTCTCCAGATGACCCTGCCACGATGAGGCGACCCCTCCCGTTTCCTCTTCGCCAATACCACGTCCAGCAGTCCGGCTTCGTGATTCACGATCAGATCCTGGCTCGACCCGGTGGTCAACTCGAGCTGCAGATGCGGATACCGCTCGCGGACCCGCGAGAGCAGCAGAGGCAACTGCGTCTGGACCAGATTTTCAGAGACGCCCAGGCGCAAGCTCGCGAGTTGCGGCGGCTTGCGCAGATCCCGCATGAAGGTGTCGTACTGCTCCAGCAGACGCCGGCCCGCCACAAGCACCCGCTCGCCATCCGGTGTGATGCTCAGGGAGCGGCTTGTCCGCTCCATTAGCCGGAGGCCGAGGAATTCCTCCAGCCGCAGGACTTTCTGGCTGACGGCCGATTGCGAGCGGCCGACGACATCCGCGGCTGCCGTAAAGCTGCCCACTTCAGCAACGGTGATAAAGGCACGCAGCAAGTCGAGGTCGAGGGTCGCCATGGGTTTATCCATAAGTAAAACAGCTAGGTTGAATAAATATTAGTCGCTTGTCTTCTTGCTGGCAAGCATCGACAATGAATTCATAGAGTTCAACGTACGAAACAAAACGTCAGGACACCGCATTATTTATCTGATCGGACATATGGAGCATGAACATGGAGAAGAGAGATTCTGTCTCAATCGTCGAGAACTTCTGGCACGAGGTATGGAAATCGCGCAACCCTGACGCGGTGGACAGGCTGGTCGCCGAGGACTTTGTCATTACATCGGGTGGAGTGGAAATCCGCTCCCGCGGTGATTTCAAGAAGTGGATCGCCGCATTCCTCGCGAGCATCGACGACTTCAAGTTTCAGGTGATTGAGACGTTTCAGAATGAAACCGGTGATCGGGTAGTGAGTCGCTGGCGTGTGACAGGCAGAAACAACGGATTCATGGGCTCAGAGCCGTGCCAATCCCCGATCGATATGACCGGAACGGCGGTACTGCATGTCCGCGAGGATGGACTCCTGCAGCACAACTGGGTTGAGCGGAGTGCCCTCGAGGTACATCGCAGCCTGCAGGCAACGAAGTGAAGTATTTGGCCAACGCAGATCGGGATACGAGCGATCGCACGGACGCTCGTTGAGATGCGGGCCTTGAGACCGACGTGTGTGAACTGCTTTGAACCGCAGACGAATTGCCGTTGGGGTAATGGCGTCAGGTAGGACTTTGCGATTGCGGCCGCCCGGCCATGAAGGAATCTTCGCGTGAAAACACATCGACCACAGTTACTTGTAGACGACTTCGCCTTTCTTGAAGGGCCTCGCTGGTATCGCCGCCATCTATGGGTTTCAGATATTACCGACCGGAAACTCTACCGCATCGCACCGGACGGTCAGCGCGAAGTCGTTTGCGAGGTTCCGGATCGCCCATCCGGCATCGGCTTTCTTCCCGACGGTACGCCGATTGTCGTATCCATGGTGGATCGCAAGTTAATGCGGATCGTCAACGGCGAACGGGTGCTGTACGCGGATCTATCGTCGCTCGCGCCTGCAGATCTCAACGATCTCGTCGCGGACGAGCACGGTCGGATTTATGTCGGCAACTTTGGCTATGACCTGTTTGGCGGTGCTGCCAAGGAGCCCGCGGATCTTTTCGTGGTCGAGCCGGATGGCACCGCGCGCGTGGCCGCGGGAGGACTGGATTTTCCCAACGGCATGGTTCTGAAAGACGGAGGTCGGACGCTGGTCGTCGCGGAGTCGTGGTCCAATCGGCTAACTAGCTTCAATCGTGATGAAAACGGAAATCTGTCGGGCCGCCGGGTATACGCCGATCTGGGGAACAGGCAACCCGACGGAATCTGTGTTGATCGGGAAGGCGGCATCTGGGTTCCGTGCTTCAACACAGGCGAAATTCTTCGCGTGCTGGATGGAGGTGAAGTGACAGACCGGATTTCTCTCGATAACAAGCGCGCGGTCGCTTGCCAGCTTGGTGGCAGTGATGGGCGAACGCTCTTCTGCTGCACTTTTGACGGCCCACCCGAAGACCTGATGAGTGGCAAGCGCGTCGCGGCGATCTATACCGCACGTGTGGATATTCCGGGGTATGGAGACAACATCGCATAGCGCCAGATGCATCAGGCAACCATGCGATGCGAACGGACAGCACGGTTGCGACTGAATGCGCCCGATCAGCGTTGCCGCGTTGCTGTCCGCGTCTGGTCTGCTCGTGATCGGTTCCGCCGATGGTCTTGCTCGTCGATTTCATCGCGCACGGTCTCGAACGCGGTATCACCACCGGCTCCGCCCTTATCCGCGTTACTTCTTGATCACGCGCGGCTTGAGCAGATCCGACAGGCCGACGCGGTGCAGCATCTCGGCACGCACCCGGTCGAGCACCGCGAAGCCGACGTCGGCGCCGTCTTCGGTCGGGTCGATGTGCACGCGGAAAGGACGCGCGCCAAACGGTGTGTCGACGATCCTGACGATCGCTTCGGCGACGAGACCGACGTCTGCACTCGGCGGCACGATCGCAGCGAACGCCTTCTGCACCTGTTCACCGAAACCCGCATACGGGCCGGCCTCGTAGTCGGCCGCGCGCGCGGTGTCGGCTGGCGTGCCCGCGTTCGCGAAATGGTTCGTGCCGCTGGTGAACGCGCCTGGCACGACGATCGACGTCTCGATGCCCCAGCGCGACAGCTCCCGCGCGTACTGCACCGCGAGCGCATCCATCGCCGCCTTGGCCGCGAAATACGGCGCCAGGTACGGCGGCGTGCCGCCGGCGGAACTGCTGCTCGACACCCACAGCAACAGGCCCTCGCCCTGGCGACGCATATACGGCACTAGCGCGCGGTTTACACGCTGCGCGCTGAGCACGTTCACGTCGTAGAGATGCGCGTACTGCTCGGCGGTAAAGGATTCGGCCGGGCCGAACGCCATGTGGCCTGCGTTGTGCACCAGCACGTCAATGCGTCCGGCTTCTGCGATCACCTGGCGTGCAGCGGCATCGGCGGATTCCTGCAACTGGACGTCCAGCTCGACGGTGCGCAGATCCATGTTGTTGCGCTTCGAGAATTCCGCCATTTGCGCAACGACCGGCGCATTGCGCCCGACGGTATCGCGCATCGACGCATAGACGGTATGGCCGGCTTTGGCCAGCGCTTCAGCCGAAAGGCGGCCGAAGCCGCTCGAAGCGCCGGTGATCAGAACGATCTTTTTCATGATGTTTTCCTTCGCGTGCGTGGCGATCATCAAGTGCCGCATGGCACAGAACGATGCGCTTTCCCTGGACCAGGCAATCGGGTAGCAATCCACATTATTGTTTCGCAGGTGTGAGTCAATCTGATGAATATCGTTCGGACGGTTGTGCTGCACCACTTATCGCGATCAGCACGTAGATCGGCATCCGATTCAACGACTGCATTCGCTCGAATAGCGCAAGACGAGGGGCGATCGCGAAGCCTCGGGGCAGATGCCGCTGCAGCCCATCCAGAAAGGCGGGCAGCCCGTGCGTTTGGATGCGTCAGATGGCGCTGGCATATCACAATTAACGTTGACATACGTGTCAAACCAATCTACTTTATCGGTTCATATTGACATTGGTGTCAAACATGTGATCTATTTGCACGATCCTGATGGCTACGTCATCAAGTTGACGGCCCAGGTGAAAGGAGACGGGAAAGCATTGAGGATCGCTTACTCGAACGCCGAGGAATACTTGATCGGTGGCAACGCGCCAGCTACGCGTCGCTGAAACCACTAGATTCCCCCGCGCCCCTCCGCGTGAATGGCCAGGCAGATGGCCCAGACCGCTAGAGCGAGCAGCACCAGCCACGTTACCAACGCACCGATGAACTGCATCGTGAATTTCGGCCGCTCCATACCGAAGGCGTGCACGACGCGCGCCACGATATAGGCGGCGCCGAGTCCCTGCAGCCATGCCCGCGATCCGCCTGCATATTCAAGCAGCACCATCAGAATCAACACAAAAGGCGTGTATTCGACGAAGTTGGCATGAGCACGCATTCGAGCCAGCAACTCGGGGATGCCGAGGTCCCCCACTCCGCCCGGCCCGTTCACGCGAATTCGCACGCAACGGTAGGCGAGCCAAAGATTGAGCAGCGCGAACGCGCCGGCAAAGCCGAGTGAGGTAGGCAATGGCATGGCGAGAGCTTCCTGATGAGATCGCGGCGCAAGCATGGGAATGGCGCCCGATGCTGGTTGATAAGGACGCGCCCCGCGCCAGCGAAGCGCGCGTCACCTGAATGTGCATATGCATATTAAGTATCAAGAGTACAGCATAGTTGGCCATCGTGCACGCATAGGGCCGCCGAGCGAGCCGGCGGCGCAGATAGCGATACGGCTCGACACTGTTGCCCGCGCGAGGCTCGATCGTCGAATACGCGTTCTCCTATGTTCTCCAACGCCGAGTCCCTGAATGCACCACACGTGGTTAAGAAAACCGCCGGCGATATCGTGCGTTGTTGCTGTGATCCGCACTCGTCGTGGAATGCTGAACGCTGACGCTAGACATGAATCGCCAGCTCCTTGGCATAGGCGTTCAACCGGTCACCGACATGCAGCTTCAACGCGTCAATAAACCGCCTGGTTTTGGCATCGACAAATTGCCGCGATGGGTGCACCGCGTACACATTTCGCTGATGGGTGTGGTATTGCGGCAGCACGCGCACGAGCGCCCCCCTCCTGAGATCGTCGATCGCCGAAAACGCCGCGAGCAGCCCGATTCCCGCACCGTCACGCAGCAAAACCGACATTGCGTCCATGTCGTTGACGTCAAGGTGCGGGCCTGTCGGGCGGTGAATGACTCTTCCAGCCGCACTTTCCAGGTGCCATTCGTCCGGCGCGTAGTCGACGGTGCTAATCAGCAGGCAGTGGTGATCGGCAAGATCATTGGGGTGCTCCGGCGCCGGGTGTTGCGCCAGATACCCGGGCGAGGCCGCCAGAATGCAATGACTGACGCCGATCTTCTGACTCACGTAGGCCGAGTCAGGTAGCGAGCGCGCAATCACCACCGCGAGATCGAGTTGCTCTTCGAGCAGGTTGGGCAAGCGCTGCGAAAGCAGAAGATCGACCGAAACATCGGGATAGGACTCGCGATACGCGAGCGCCGCTCGCGCGACGAGGCAACGTCCAAGACCGGGCACGGCGTGGACGCGCAGGAGACCGCGCGGTTCAAGCAGCGTGTCCCGGGCTTCCGCTTCGGCGTGCTCGATGTCGGCCAGGATCGCGAGACTGCGTTCGTAGAAGCGGCGGCCCGCATCCGTGACGGCGAGCCGCCTCGTCGAACGCTGCAGCAAGCGGGTGTCGAGTGCCTCTTCGAGCGCCGAGACCGCACGCGAAATGTTGCCGACGGTGGTGTCGAGATGATTGGCGACGGCCGTGAAGCTGCCCATCTCCACCACTTTTGCGAACACTGACATGTTGTAAAGCTTGTCCATGACGGCAATTCCTGGCTTGTCCTTTCAATCGGTTGAACGCGCACCCATCGTCGCGTGCCAATACCCGATTTCCGCGTAGTCCCGGCATGATGGGCGGCTCACCTGCCTGAAAGGTGAAAGCTGTGACAGGCGATGCGACGTCCCAAGCACGTTCGTTCGCACTGACTCACCTGCGCGCAATGCCGATTTTCCCTCCAGACACAACATTCATTCTTTCGGGCTCGGCTAAATCATCGAACGCTTCAGGCCTAGACTTTGTTCCACAGTCAGCCAAACGCTGCATCACCCAATCGGGTTGCCCCAGCAAGCCGGTCGCCGCTCGAAGCTGGGCTGGCGAGTCAGTTCGGATTGCATACGACCCATCCATACCGGAGGTCTCCGCCATGAACGCCACCTACGACGCCCTTTACCTCTTCATCGACGGCGAATGGATCGCGGCGAGCGAACGCGCGACCGCACCGGTCGTCAATCCCGCTACGCGACGGGAACTGGGCCGCGTGCCACTCGCCACGGCGGTCGATCTGGACCATGCGCTGCGGGCCACGCAACGCGCGTTCGACGTCTGGCGCAACACGGTGCCGATCGAACGCGCCCGCATTTTGAAAGGCGCTGCCGATCTGATGCGCGAGCGCGCCGAACATATCGCGACGCTCATGACGCTAGAGGAAGGCAAGCCGCTCGCCGAAAGCTGGGACGAAGTGTTGCGCGCCGCCGATTACTTCGAATGGTTCGCGCAAGAGGCGCGCCGCATCGACGGCCGTGTCGTGCCATCGAACCGTCCGGGCGTGCAGCAGTTCGTCAGGAAGCAGGCCATCGGGCCCGTTGCCGCGTTCACGCCGTGGAATTTCCCGGCGATCACGCCGGCGCGCAAGCTTTCCGCGGCGCTCGCGGCGGGCTGCAGCGTGATCATCAAGCCGGGCGAGGAAAGTCCCGCGACGGCGTTGGCGCTTGCTCGCGCACTCGACGATGCGGGACTGCCAAAGGGCGTATTGCAGGTCGTATTCGGCGTACCGGATCACGTCTCGAAGCAGTTGATCGCGTCGCCGGTGATCCGCAAGGTCACGTTCACCGGCTCGGTGCGGGTCGGCCGCCTGCTGTCGGCACGCGCCGCGCAAGGGGTCAAGCCGATCACGCTCGAACTCGGTGGGCACGGTCCGGTGCTCGTGTTCGACGACGCCGACCTCGAAAAGGCCGCCGTGGAAGGCGCGGCGAACCGCTTTCGCGGGACCGGCCAGATTTGCATTTCCTCGACGCGCTTCCTGATCCAGCGCAACGTCTACGACGCCTTCGTCGGGCACTTCGTGCGCGCGGCGAAGGCGCTCAAAGTGGGTGACGGCATGGATCCGCAGACGCAGGTCGGCCCGCTCGCCAATGCGCGTCAGCTGGCCAAAATGGAAGAGCTCGTCGCCGATGCGGTGGCGCGCGGTGCGAAGGTGCTCGCGGGCGGTAAGCGTATCGACGCGGAGGGTTACTTCTACGAGCCGACCGTGCTCGCCGATGTGCCAATGGACGCACGCGTGATGCACGAAGAACCGTTCGGTCCGATCGCCGTGTTGCTGCGCTTCGACACGCTCGCCAATGGCCTCGCCGAAGCCAACCGTCTGCCCTACGGCTTGTCGGCCTACGCGTTCACGAACCTAGCGCGCACGGCAATCGACGTGGCCGATGGCCTCGAAGCCGGCATGATCGGCATTAACCAGTACCGCATCGTTGCGACGGAGCTGCCGTTCGGCGGGGTGAAGGAGAGTGGCCACGGGTCGGAAGGCGGCGTCGAAGGCATCGGGCACTACCTCACGCACAAGTTTGTCAGCCAGGCTTGAGGGGGCGACATGGTGTCCGATGCGAATTGCAGCAGTCCGCGCGAAGCGGCGCACGCCTTCATGCGGAGAATCTCGGCCTGCGCCGATAACACGCGATGTCCAGAGGCGCGCAAAGGTCGCGCACTCTCGCGCCGGGACCGCAGCCTCGTGACCGTCGCGGCGCTGTTCGCGGCCGGCCATCTCGACGCGTTGCCGGCGCACCTGCACCGCGCGCTGAACCACGGCGTGACGCGCGGTCAGCTCGCCGCCGTGATCACGCATCTGGCGTTTTGCGCAGAGCTGCTGGCGGACAGTCCGGCTCCGGCCTCGGCGCCCGCGCAGTTTACGCGCGGCCCGCAGGCGCAACGCACGGGTCAAGCAAACGCGCGATCCACGACACTGGAGAACGAGCCATGAAAGCGATTACGTTCGAAGAATTCGGCGAAGCCGATGTCCTCCGGCTCGTCGACGTCCCCGCGCCCGAGATAAGGCCAGACGATCTGCTCGTCCGGGTGCACGCGGCCGGCGTGAACCGCGCCGATCTATTGCACCGTCGCGGCAGCTATGGCCGCCCGGACTTCGGTGACTCGACCCTCATGGGACTGGAAATCGCGGGTGAGGTTCTCGAAGTCGGCCACGCCGCGCAGGGCTACGAAGTCGGTGACCGTGTGATGGGCGTGGTGGGCGGTGGCGCTTATGCGGAGATCGCGCGCATCGACTGGCGCATGGCGATGCCGGTTCCGGCCTCGCTCGACTACGTCCATGCGGCCGCCATTCCCGAGGTGTTCGTGACCGCGCACGAAGCGCTGCTGCATCTCGGGCGGGTCGAGCTCGGCGACTCGGTGCTTATCCACGCGGCAGCGGGCGGCGTGGGTTCGGCGGCGGTGCAGCTTGCCTACGCAACGGGCGCAACCGTGTTCGCGACCGCCGACGCATCGAAGCTCGAGCGCGTCGTGCAACTGGGCGCGGACTATGTGATCGACTATCGCACGCAGGACTTCGTGGAGATCGTCGCGAGCAAGACCGGCAAGCGCGGCGTGGACGTTGTGATCGACTTCGTGGGCGCGCCTTATCTCGCGCGAAACATCGCCTCGCTGGCGAATGGAGGGCGGCTCGTGCAGGTCGGCATGCTGGGCGGCGGCGGCAAAGTTGGCGTCGAGCTGGCGCAAATCCTGTATCGCCATCTGCAGATTATCGGCACGGTGATGAAATCGCGCCCGCAAGCCGACAAGCATGCGATGGTCCAGCGCTTTCGCGAGCGCTGGCTTGACCGCTTCGCAGCGGGGGCGTGCCTTGAGCCTGTCGTGGACAGCACTTTTCCGCTCGCACGGGCGACCGACGCGCACCGACGCATGGAGTCGTCGGCGAATGTCGGCAAGATCATCCTGACGATGATGCCTTCGGGCCGCGAAGCGGGCGCGTTCTGACCGGTCACTGTCTGATGAAAAACACGGTCCGTATCGCGCTCGCCCGGTCCGACTTCGCAACTCCTGGTACCATCGGGTAATCTGCCCCACCCAACGAACCTGATCCCCTCACCCACTACCCTACTCAAGAGGACACCATGGCAAAAGCTGGCTTTATCGGACTGGGCATCATGGGCACGCCAATGGCGGCCAATCTGATCAAAGGCGGTCACACGCTCTTTCTGCACAGCCGTTCCGGCGTGCCCGACGAACTCGTCAAGCAAGGTGGCAAGGCCTGCGCAACCCCCGCCGACGTGGCGCGCGAAGCGGACATCGTGTTCCTGATGGTGCCGGACACGCCGCACGTCGAGGCCGTGCTGTTCGGCGAGAACGGTGTCGCGTCCACGCTTGGCAAAGGCAAAACCGTCGTGGACATGAGCTCGATCTCGCCGATCGCCACCAAAGGGTTCGCAAAGCGCATCAACGATCTCGGCAGCCACTATCTCGACGCGCCGGTCTCGGGCGGCGAAGTCGGCGCGAAGGCCGCGACGCTGACCATCATGATCGGCGGCCCGCAGCCGGTGTTCGACACGATCAGGCCGATGTTCGAACTGATGGGCAAGAACATCACGCTGGTCGGCAACAACGGCGACGGCCAGACCGCGAAGGTCGCCAATCAGATCATCGTCGCGCTGAATATTCAGGCGGTCGCCGAAGCGCTGCTGTTCGCATCGAAGGCCGGCGCGGACCCGGCGAAGGTGCGCGAAGCCCTGATGGGCGGCTTCGCGTCATCACGCGTGCTCGAAGTGCACGGCGAACGGATGGTCAAGCGGACCTTCAATCCAGGCTTTCGCATCAACCTGCATCAGAAGGACATCGGCCTCGCGAACGAAGGCGCGAAAGCGCTCGGCGTGTCGCTGCCGAACACCGGCGCGATGCAGCAGCTGATAAACGCGTGCGTCGCGCTCGGTCTCGGCGATCTCGATCACTCAGCACTCTGTCAGGCAATCGAAACGTTGTCCGCGCATCGAATCGCGGGTTGATCCGCCCCGCCTGAGCTCACGTGATCGGAGCGCATCGGCTTGCGCTACGATCACGCTTCGATCGCGCGACTCGGCTTAAGCAAACCGTGCCGCGATAACCAGCGGTCATTTCACTCGCCTCTGCTGTTCAGCAGCCGCTACAATCGCCGGTGAGCGACGGGCGGCGTCTCGTGTACCACATCGACACTGCTCCGGCCGCCCTCTTACGACCCCGGAGACGCAGTGCACCTTACAGCCACCTTGACCCCCTGGTCTGCTCACGACACGCGCCTGATTCTTTCCTGTGCGCTCGGTCTCGCACTCATCATCGTTCTGATCAGTGCGCTGAAAATCGCGCCGTTCCTGTCCATTCTGGTTGGCACGTTCGCTGCGGGCTTTACCGCGGGTCTGCCGCTTGAAGCCGTGGCCAGCGCGTTCAGCAAGGGCGCCGGCGCGCTGCTCGGCGACGTCGGCATCATCATCGCGCTCGGGGCGATGCTCGGGGCGCTAATGGCCGACTCCGGCGCAGCCGATCGCCTCGTCACGACGATCCTCGACCATGCGACGCCGCGCCGCTTGCCGTGGATGATGGCGCTTGTCGCGATCATCATCGGCTTGCCGCTGTTCTTCGAAGTGGGCCTCGTGATGATGGTGCCGATCATCTTCGTGATGGCGCGTCGCTCGCAGCAGCCCATCCTGCGCATCGCAATTCCCGCGCTGGCCGGCATGACGACGCTGCACGCACTGCTGCCGCCGCACCCGGGTCCATTGATCGCCGTCAGCGCGTTGCACGCCGACCTCGGCATCACGCTCGGGCTCGGTCTGATCGTCGCGATTCCCGCGGTGATTCTCGCCGGGCCGATCTATGGCGGCATGCTTTCAAAACGCATGCAGATTGCGGAACCCGAAGAGATGGGCAAGCTGTTCCGCTCCGAGACGCCACAAAGCGAACTGCCCGGATTTGCGGTCTCGCTCATTACGATTTTGCTGCCGGTCGTGCTGATGCTGGGCCGCACGGTCGCCAAGCTGCTGCTCGAGCCGAAGACGCTGGCCTACGACACGCTCGACTTCCTCGGCGAGCCGCTGGTCGCCCTCGGCCTGACTGTGTTGTTTGCGATAGTCGCGCTCGGCTGGGCGCGTGGCATGCCGCGCGAGCGGGTCGGCGGCATTCTGCGCAAGAGCCTGCCGCCGATCGCCGCGCTGCTGCTGACAATCGGCGCGGGCGGCGGCCTGAAGCAGATGCTCGTCGTCGCCGGCATCAGCGCGACGATCGGCAAGATCGCGGTCGGCGCGCATCTGCCGCTGATCGTCCTTGCGTGGCTGATCGCCGTCGCGCTGCGTCAGGCGACCGGCTCCGCGACCGTTGCGACCACCACGACCGCCGGCATCGTCGCACCGGTGGTCGCCGGTTTGCCGGCCACGCACAATTCGCTGCTTGCACTCGCCATCGGCGCAGGGTCGGTGTTCTTCTGTCACGTCAACGATGCGGGCTTCTGGATGGTGCGCGAGTACTTCGGACTCCAGTTGAAGCAGACCGTTTTCGTCTGGTCGATTCTGCAGACCATCGTATCGGTGGTGGGCCTTGTGCTGACACTGCTGTTGTGGGCCGTGCTGACCTGACTCGTCCGATCGGCGCGCGCTCATGCGGCGCGTTCGCTTGCGCGGCTTCACTGCATATCAAATGACGAACCGGCGCACCTTGATCTGTTCTTCTTGTGACGTGAAGAGCGCATGTGCTCAATCGCACACATGAGTGCAACAGCCTATTGTCTTTGAAAGGTGGACGGACTAGTTTTCTTGGCTGACACGGCTTCTACCTCGAGCAGGACGACTTCAAAGGAGACCACCGTGCTGTCCGCAAACTGGCCACTCCCGACACCGCTCGCCGCCTTGACGATTGCGGCCGCATCGATGTTTCTGACCGTGCCGGTTACGGCATCGGCCGACGACAGCAATCCCGCGGCAAGCGGCACTCAAGTCAATGCCAATTCGCTGAGCGTTCAGCCTGCCGCCAGCGATTCCGCTGCGGATACCCAGGCCGCCGCGCCGTCCGCGAGTTCGGCCGCGGCGATCAACCCAGCCGACCCGAATCCGCCGGACATCCCGGGGCAAGTGATACTCGGCGACGGATTCGTCTATCAAGGCGGTCTGCGGGCAGGCATGTTCGACGGCAAAGGCGTGAAACGCTGGCCGACCGGAGACTGGGTGTACGGCGATTTCGTGCAGGGCAAGCTCGACGGCGACGCGATCATTCATCATGCGGACGGTGGCACGCTGACCGGCACCTTCAGGCACAACGCGCCGTGGGATGCCGTCGAAAAAGACACGAACGGCAATGTGGTCGCGACCTATCAAGGCGGTGTGATGCGGGCCGTCACGCAAGTCGCGGCGCCGGCCGGGCAAGGCGGCGGCGTGACACCCGCGGCGCAGCAGGTCCATTCGGGAACACCTGTTTCCAATCAGTAACGGTGTTTGCGCGTATCCCCTTACGATGCGCCGACGCAAGCGCACGCGTCGCGCTTCAAAGCCCGATCGGCTGTCCGTGCGGCGTACGGCGCGCGGCCCGATCCCACGCGTCGCGCCGTTCCAGCAAGCTTTCGATCGTTACGCAGCCTTTCGCCGCGGCGATCCGCTCGAGCGCGGTCAGCCAGTGACGATAGTACGTGTCGCCACGATCCGGGTCGCCCGCTGCCTGTGCGTCACGGATCGCGTCATGCAGCGTCGCGGCCCACTCGGCCCACGTAAACACACCGCGCCGATGGAGCGCGAGCGTCATCGCAAACGCCGCCGCCTCCCATGGCGCACTGAATACCGGCGCGTTGCCATCGCGAGGCAATGTCGGCAAGTGAGCGAGCCATTCTGGTGATTCGTCCGATACGTTTGACGTGAGTGTTGTCATGGTTCGATCGCCTGGTTCAGGGTGCATCCGCAGGTTCGAGATACGGCTCCCAGCAATCGACACAGACCGACGCGGCGGTCGTATCGTCGCCCCACAGTTCCGTGGCCGCGAAGCGCACCGTGTATAGCCAGCGCGGCTGTTCACCCTGCCCGACCGCGTTCGTATCGGGAAACACATGCGCGCCGCGCAGCGCGACAATTTCGCCGCGTTTGCCGCGGCAATAGCGCGGCAAACGCGTGTGCGTCGATGGGTTCAGCAGACGGGTCCGCACCGCTTCGCCGACGAGGAAACGCGCCGGATAGCCCATCGCCCTATCGTACGGAAAGCCCTTCAGTAAGGCTGCCGGTACGTCGGCCGCCTGAAACACGCGCGCGACAGGAGCCGCCGGTTGCATTGAATGACCGGCCTGGATTTCGTCCGCCGTCGCGAGACCATGTTCGATCAGCAGCTTGCATAGGCCTTCGTACCAGATCTGGTAGTACGTGCTCGTCCAGTATTGCGCGGGCGGCAGGCTTTCGCGCGCGGCGCGCGACTTGTCGATGTTCCATGTACCGGTCGCGCCCATAGCCAGCGTCAGCGCAAGCACGCGCGGCTCCCAGCCCGCGTGGAACGCGCGTTCGTCCGCTGCGGGCCGCACCGGGCCGAATGTCTGCATGCCGCCCATGTCCTGTGCGCCGTTCATGGCCGGGCTCCTTGCGCGGTATCCGGTGAGCGCGGCAAGCCGGTGCCGATCATCGAATCGCGCGTGACAAGCTCGGCGAGCGCGTCTTCGCTCCAGTCGCCGGTGCCTTCCGGACGCATCGGCAGCACCAGATAGCGCATTTCGGAGGTCGAGTCCCAGACACGAAACTCGACGTGATCGGGCAACTCGAAGCCAAATTCCTTGAGTACGCCACGCGGATCGATCACCGCGCGCGAGCGGTACGGCGCCGACTTGTACCAGCTGGGCGGCAAGCCGAGCACCGGCCACGGATAGCACGAACACAGCGTGCAGACCACCATGTTGTGCACGTGCGGCGTATTCGCCAGCACGACCATATGTTCGCCGCCACGGCCTGAATAGCCGAGCGATGCAATCGCGGCCGTCGCATCCTCGAGCAACCACGCACGGTACGCGGGATCGTGCCACGCACGCGCGACGACGCGTGCGCCGTTGCGCGGCCCGACCTGGTGCTCGTAGGTGTCGATCAGCACATCGAGTGCCTGCGGGTCGACATAGCCTTTCTCGACGAGCAGCGATTCCAGCGCGCGCACGCGCAGGTCCATCTCGGACAACGCGCTGCCTTCGTGGCCGTGTTCGTGGCCGTGTTCGTGGCCGCGGCCGGGTTCATGCCCGTGATGGTCGTCGTGATGCGGGTCGTGACTTTCGTGGCTCATCTCGATCTCTTTCAAGGATGGAAAACGCATCGCAGGCGGTTAACCGTGTGAGACGCCCAGTATCCTTTGCCGAATCGCTGAATGCAAATTCAGGCGAAGAGCAGCGATTCGTCTGCGGCAGCTCGCCCCCGGCTATGCAGCCCGGACGCACCGGCCCACCCATTGCACACCGCGCGCACGGGTCGAACGATGCGCGACGTGCGTCGCATGGCGGGTGCGGCGCCGGTGCACATCGTGCAGAATCACTTCATACCGCATGAAGGCCGCAGCCCTGTTCGAAGCGGCAACGACGCGCAATACTGCGGCTACGCCGCGCTTCGGTCTACCGATCGAGACAGGTTGATGCGGCGCGCAACGGCGTCGCGCGAGCGGTACAATGCGCGTTTCATCGAATGGGTCAGTCTTCGCGAGACCGCTTGCCGGCACTCGCTCCGCGGCGCGAATCCTGGACGCGGACGGAACGCGGAACGGATCGACCCGGACCAACCCGGATACACCCGACAACCCGACCATTCAGGCGCAGTGCGTCATGCGGCGAGCCACCCAGCGGCCGCCGCGCGATGTGCACCCACCACCGGTTTTTCACGAGGTAGCCGCGCGGCCCTTCGAACGCGCGCTGTGGCATATGGCTGACAAGCAATCCAATCGCGGCACGCAGGCGTTTCGCAGCGTACTCGCCTTCGTTTTCGCCCATTGGTTCAAGCAGCCGGTGCGCGTGTCGGTGATCGCGGCGCTCGCCCTGTGCGGCGCGCTCGCCGATGTGATGACGCCGCTCTTCGCGGGGCGGCTCGTCGATGCGCTGTCTGCCGGCGCGACCGACGCCGCCGCGAAGGCGCACGCGTGGGCCGCCGCCTCGTCGGCGTTCGGCGCGCTAATCGCGCTTGGTCTCACCGGCATGCTGCTGCGTCAGGCGGTGTACCGCAACATCATTTCGATGACGCTGCGCATGATGAGCGAAATCGCCGCGAGCGGCTTTCACCGCGTGCAGCGCTTCTCGACCGACTGGCACGCGAACAGCTTCGCCGGCTCGACGGTGCGCAAGATTACGCGCGGCATGTGGGCGCTCGATCTGCTAAACGACACGCTGCTGATCACGCTGCTGCCCTCGTGCGTGATGCTGATCGGCACCACTGCGGTGCTCAGTTCTCGCTGGCCGGTGATGGGCGTGATCGTCGGCGCCGGTTCGCTGCTCTATATCGCGGTAACGGGCACGCTATCGCTGCGCTACGTCGCGCCGACCGCCCGCCTCGCCAATATGTGGGACACGCGTGTCGGCGGTGCGCTCGCCGATGCGGTCAGTTGCAATGCGGTGGTCAAGGCATTTGGCGCTGAGCATCGCGAAGAAGCGCGGCTTGCGCGCGTGATCGCGAAGTGGCGCAAGCGCACGCGCCGCACCTGGGCGCGCGGCACGACCAACGGCGGCGTGCAAAGCACGATGCTCGTGCTGATGCAGGCGGCCATCGTCGGCACCGCGCTATGGTTATGGACGCACGACAAGGCGAGCGTCGGCGACATCACCTTCTCGCTGACGACGTTCTTCATGCTGCAAGGCTATCTGCGCGACATTGGCCTGCATGTGCGCAATCTGCAGCGCTCGGTCAACGACATGGAAGAACTGGTCGCGCTCGAGGATGAGTCGCTTGGCATCGAGGACCGGCCGGGCGCCCGCGAGATCGACATCCGGCGTGGCGAGATCCGCTTCGAGCACATCACGTTCCGCTACGGCGCGTTGCACACGCCGCTTTATCAGGACCTGTCGCTGCGCATCGCGCCGGGCGAGCGGATCGGACTGGTCGGCCACTCGGGCTCCGGCAAGACCACGTTCGTCAAGCTGATCCAGCGCCTCTACGATCTCGATTCGGGCCGCATCACGATCGACGGTCAGGATATTGCGCAGGTGCAGCAAGCGTCGCTGCGCCGGCAGATTGCGATCGTCCAGCAGGAGCCGGTGCTCTTTCACCGCTCGCTTGCGGAAAACATCGCGTACGCACGGCCTGGCGCAAGCCACGCGGAGATCGAACGGGCCGCGCGGCTTGCCAGCGCGCACGAATTCATCGCCGCATTGCCGCACGGTTACGACACGCTGGTTGGCGAGCGCGGCATCAAGCTGTCGGGCGGCGAGCGGCAACGTATCGCGATCGCTCGCGCGTTTCTTGCCGATGCGCCGCTGCTGATTTTCGACGAAGCGACGTCGAGTCTCGACAGCGAAAGCGAAGTGCTCATCCAGCAATCGATGGAGCGGCTGATGGCGGGCCGCACGACACTGGTCGTCGCGCACCGGCTGTCGACCGTGCGCTCGCTCGACCGGCTGCTGGTGCTCGAGAAGGGCCGCGTCGTCGAGGAAGGCTCGCACGACCAGCTGATCGAACGCGAAAACGGTCTGTACCGCCGGCTCTTTACGCGTCAGGCAATTGAACTCGCGAAAGGCATGCTCGATGACGGCGGTCACCACGAAATCGCCACCGCCGATGACGCGATCGACGACATCGACCGCAATCCGGCCGTCGACTTCCCCCGCCGTCCCGGCACGGCCCACGATCTCGGGCCGGTCAACGCCGACCGCTAGCCGCCAGACGGCCGAGCGAACGCCACATCGCCCGGTCGCCTCCGTCCCCAGGATCGTCGCCTCGGTCTTCGCCTGTGCCGTCACGGGTACGCACAATCGTTGCGGCCGCAACGGCGATTGATCCGCAAACGGCCCCCATTTGAACCGTCCGAGCATGGCGTTGAGCCGATCGATCATATCGCCCGCGTGGCGCGTGACCTACGATTCGTAGCGTTCGGGCGCGACCTCGCGTCCTGCGATGAAAACATCACGGAGGGTAAAGCGATGGCAACGGTCGAACGGTTTGACTATGTGTTTCTCGGCGGCGGCAAAGGCGGCAAGACGCTCGCGATCGAACTGGCGAAAGCCGGCAAGCGGGTCGCGCTGGTGGAACGAGGAATGATCGGCGGGTCGTGCATCAACGTGGCCTGTATTCCGACCAAATCGCTGATCCAGACCGCCCGGCTGATGCACGCGGCGCGCGAAGCGGAAAAACTCGGCGCCGCGCCGCAAACGGGCGGTCTCGACATGAAGCGCGTCTATCAGCGCGTGCGTGCCGTGGTCGACGGAATGGTCGACATCAATATGACCGCGTTCCAGACGTCGGGCATGGACCTGCTGATCGGCAACGGCCGCTTCATTGCGCCGCGGACCCTTGAAGTCACGCTTGCGAACGGCGCGCGCCGCATCGTCGAAGGCGAGCACGCGTTCATCAACACCGGCACGACCGCGACCGTTCCGGATATCGACGGACTGCGTGCCGCCGCGCCGCTCACCCACGTCGAAGCGCTCGAACTCGACACGCTGCCCGACCATCTGATCGTGTTCGGCGGCGGCTATATCGGCCTCGAGATGGCACAGGCATTTCGCCGGCTGGGCAGCCGCGTGACTGTGCTGCAGGAAGCGCCGCGCGTCGCGATGCGCGAAGACCCGGACGTCGCCGCGGCCCTCACCGCAGCCCTCCAGCAGGACGGCATCGACGTACGCGTCAATACGCGAGCGGTCAAGGTGCAAGGCCGCTCAGGGCAAAACGTGCATATCACGCTGACCGACGGCAGCGCGCTCGACGGCACGCACCTGCTGGTCGCGGCCGGCCGTACGCCGAATACGCATGGCATCGGCCTTGAAGAGGCCGGCGTGAAACGGGACGCGCGCGGGTTTATCGTCACCGACGCGCGGCTCGCGACGTCCGCGCCGAATACGTGGGCGATCGGCGAGGTGGCCGGCACGCCGATGTTCACGCATGCGTCGTTCGACGACTATCGCGTGCTGAAGTCGAGCCTGGCTGGCGGCACCTACACCACGGCGCAACGGGTGATTCCTTATGCGCTTTTCATCGAACCCGAACTGGCGCGCATCGGCCTGAATGAGACCGAGGCCGCCGCGCAGGGCATCAAGGTACGCGTCGCGACGCTGCCGATGGCCGCGGTGCCGCGCGCACGCACAAACCAGGAAACAACGGGCTTCATGAAGGCGCTGGTCGCCGCGGACTCCGATCAGATCCTCGGCTTCACGATGCTCGGCACGCAAGCGGGCGAAGTGGTGTCCGCGGTGCAGATGGCGATGCTCGGCAAGCTGCCGTACACGGCGGTGCGCGATGCGATTCTGAGCCACCCGACGATCGGCGAAGGGTTGAACCTGCTGTTCGCCAAGGTGCCGCCCAGCGCTTGAAGCGGAACGCATCAGAACGACGTGAATCCGGCGGGACGGGTGCCGCCAGTTTTTCTGGCGGCACACAAAATCGCGCAGTACATGCTTAAAAAGAGCCCGGCTATGCAATAATCGCGGCTTCTCCTTCGCCTCATCGCGTTCGCCGCTCATGTCGTCGTCTGACCAGAAAGGTCTTATTGCTCCGATCATCGTCGCGTTCGCGATGTTCATGGAGACAGTCGACGCGAACGTGATCGTCACCGCGCTGCCCCAGATGGCGCGCACCTTCGGCCGCGATCCGGTCACGCTGAAGATCGCGGTGACGAGTTACGTGCTCGGGTTGGGCGTCTTCATTCCGGTTTGCGGCTGGCTCGCCGATCGCTTCGGTGCACGTACGGTATTTCGCACCGCGATCGGCATTTTCGTTGCGGGTTCGATAGCGTGCGCGGCGTCGACGTCGCTCGGAGTGTTCACCGTCGCGCGTTTCGTGCAGGGCATCGGCGGCGCGATGATGGTGCCGGTCGGCCGCATCATCATTTTTCGCAGCGTCGAGCGCTCGGACTTTATCCGCGCGATGAACTATCTAAGCCTCACGTCGCTGCTCGGCCCGGCCGCCGGCCCGCTGCTGGGCGGCTTTATCACGACCTACCTGCACTGGCGGCTGATCTTCCTGATCAATATCCCGGTCGGTATCGCCGGCGTTTATCTGACGAACAAATACATCGCGAACACACGCGAGCCGCATCCGGGACCGCTCGACTGGGTTGGCTTCGTGCTGTCGGCGGGTGGTGCGTCGGCCTTTATGCTCGGGCTCGCGCTGGTCGGCAGTGAGCTCGTGACCGATTCGACCGCGTGGACGATGACGCTGGCCGGCGCGGTCGCGCTAGTTCTCTATGTGTTCTATGCGCGGTACGCGAAGCGGCCGTTGCTCGACCTGCGCTTTTTTCGGGTGCCGACTTTTCAGGCCAGCGTAATGGGCGGATCGCTATTCCGCATCGGCCTCGGCGCGGTCCCGTTCCTGTTGCCGCTCGTGCTGCAAGAGGGGCTCGGGATGAGCGCGTTCGAATCGGGGCTGATCACCTGCGCGTCCGCGGTGGGCGGGCTCTTTATGCGTACGCTCGCGTCGCGCACGCTGCATCGCTGGGGTTTCCGCACGGTGCTGATGTACAACGCGGCGTTTTCCGGCATCGCGATCGCCGCGTGCGGCGCGTTCTTCCCCGGCACGCCGGTCTGGCTGATCTGGGTCATCGTGCTGCTCGGTGGCTTCTTCCCTGCGCTGCAATTCACGAGCCTCAATTCGATGACCTACGCCGAAATCGAAAGCCGCGACGTCGGCCGTGCAACGAGTCTCGGCAGCGTGGTCCAGCAGATGTCGTTGGGGCTGGGCGTCACGATCGCCGGTATCGTCGTGCAACTGACGCGCGCGTGGCACGGTCACGCGCATATCGAATGGTCCGATTTCTGGCCCGCGTTTGTGACGGTGGGTTTGTGCTCGTTCGCGTCGATTGGCATCACGCGCCGGCTCGCACCGAATGCCGGCGATGAGATTGCGCGTGGCAAGCGCGTTGAGGTTCCGGCGAAGCGTTGAGCGAGACGACCTCGCTCCTCCGATTTGCACCGGAACCCTTCAACCGCCCATCGCTGCGCCAACACACAATTGCCTGCGCAATTCCGCATCTCGGAAATCGGCGATCGTAGCAAACGCGCCCGCCTCGCGCAGTTGCGCGTCCGACAACGATGTTCGTACGCCGAAAGTGCGGATGCCGGCGCTCGACGCAGCGCGTACCCCGGATCGGGAGTCCTCAAAGGCAAAGGCACGCGTTGCGCTGGCACCGAGCAGTTGCAAGGCGGTCAGGTACGGCAGCGGATGCGGCTTGCCGTACGCAAGCTCTTCGCCATAGACGATCGTCTTGAATCGCTCAGCCATGCCCAACCCGGTCAGCAGCAGGCCCGCGTTTTCCCGTGGCGCGTTGGTCACGACCGCCATCGCGCAGCCGATGCTTTCGGCGTATCGAAAAAAATTCAGAAGCCCGGGCAAAGGCGCGAGTTCGCGATTGAAAAGCCCGCGCACCAGACGTTCCTTCTCATCCGCGTATTCGCGCTTTTCCGCCTGGCTTGCGTCGGGAAACATCGCGTCCATGATCCGCTCGCTGTCGAAGCCCATCACATGGTTCTTGTAGTAATCCACGTCGATGCTGCGGGCGAAGCGTTCAAGCAGAAGGTTGTAGGCCTGTAGATGCAACGCGTCGGTATCGACCAAGGTGCCGTCCAGGTCGAATAGCAAGGCGAATGAAGTCATTTGGCGGATGCTCCTTTCGAGGTACGGCCCTGTCGTGTGGTTGAAACGCCGCGCAGTCCCAGCATGACCGGCAGCATCAGCGCCGGATACGCGATCAACGTGGCGAACGCTGAACGCATGCCGACCCGTTCGGACAGCATCCCGAGGAGGAACGGCGCGATCAGCAACGCAACGCCGACCGCCTGCGACGCCCGTGCGCTCAGCGTCGAGCCCGCGTAAGGCGCGACGCGCATCGCGGCGCCGAGGATCAACGGGAAGAAGTTGCCGAGACACGCGCCAAGCAGCACAGCCAGGCCGGCCACGATGGAAACATGGTTGCTTGCTTGCAGCGCGGCAAACGTCGCAATCGCGCCGAGCGCGACCGCGACGAGAAGCGCGCGCGGCGGTATCGTTCGCAACAGGCGGCTGCTCACGATGCGCCCGCACACGGTGCCGCCGAAGTAGACGCTCATCAACGTCGCGGCGGTCGACGCGCTGCAGGCGAGACTGTCCTTCATGTATTCGGCGCCCCAGAAGCCGACGCCCCATTCGGCTGAAATGCCAAGGATCACCAGCGCCCCCAGGCTAATCTGCAAAGCGAGCGGCAAGCGCTCGGCCTCGCAGTCGACCTGCCGCGCGCCCGTGACCCGTAGTGCGGCCTCGTCGCGACGATAGGTCCTCGACGGAACCGCGGCGAACAGCGCGGCTGCGAGTGCGACCGCGGCGGGCGCGATGCGCCAGGACCCACCGGCCCACGTCGCGCCGCCAATCAGCAGCGCACCGCCCAGTACGCACACACCGGCAACGACGTGCGCCTCGGCGAGCTTCGGCGCCGCATACGCGCGATAGCGCGCGCCGAGTTTCGCCTGGCCGGTCACGAGAACAAGGCCGCCCGACAAGCCCGCCGCCGCCGCCGCGAGCAAGGTGAGCGGCAGCGTGCCCGACAAGGCGAACAGACCGCTTGAAACGACGATCGACAGGATGGAAATCTGACCGATGCCGGTCGGCAACTGGCGGTGCGTGAGCCAGCGGTACGGGAAGCCGATCAACGCCAGCCCGAGCGCATAGGCGGCGAAATGCAGGCCCACCGTGCGCAGATCGAGCCCGAGTTCCGCGCGCACGAACGGCATCGCGGGCCCGAGCATGCCCTGTTGCACGCCATACAGGCCGAACATCAGGTAGATCGCCCACGGGCGGCCGGTGTCGGGCATGCCGGTGTCCGCCGACGGATCGGCGGCGTTCGTTTCGTTGGAAAGAGATTCAGTTGCAATTCGCATGGTTGGAAAACAGGGTGTGCCAATGGGCGGTGCGACCGGGTTTCAAGCAGCCCGCGTCGAGTACGTTCAACGCGCTCAGTGCGTACGGCAATGCGTCTGCAGCAGTCGCGTCGCCGAGGACGATTTTTCCGTAACGCCTGCTGATCGCCGCCGCGTCGGGCGACAGCATCCATGCCAGCGCGCGTTGAGCATCCACGAGGTTGGGCGATCCGCCGCGGCAGCCGAACACTTCGTATTCGTAACGGCGCGCATCGTCCGGCACGTGCCAGCGCAGCGCCGGATGCGCGCGCGCCGCGCGGGTTGCCGCAGTCGATACCGTCGCGGCGACCCACGCCCGGCCGGCCGCCACCTCGTCGATCGGCGCAGTGGACGAACCGCTGATCGACGGCTGGAGCCGCGCGATGGCCGCCAGCGTCTGCCACGCGGCTTCGCCGTGATGCTCGAGAAGCGCGCTCAGATGCAGATAGCCGGCACCGGAGCGCGACGGATCGGGCAGCGCGATACGTTCGCGCCAGTCGGGTGACGCCAGCGCGTCCCAGGATGCCGGTGCGGCAAATCCACGCTCGGCGAGCGCCGTCAGGTCGTAGCAGAACACCGGTACGAACCCGGACGGACTGAACCAGCGGCCGTCCGGGGCAACCGCGTCTGGCGGAAATCCCGCAAAATCGATCCGGTCGAGCGGCGCGAGCCGCTCGACGATCGCCGGATCGTGCAGCACCGTGGCGGCCGTGCCGAGCAAGATATCCCACGGGCCCGCATCAGCGCGGCGCAGGCGGTCGGCGAGTTCCGCGGTCGACCAGCGCGAAAGCCGGATCGGCACACCGATAAGCACCGACATCCCGTCGATAAACTCGGCGAGTTCCGCATGCTCCATCGAGCTGACGGCGATCAATTTATTCATGCGCGTCAACCGACGAGGCCATGCAGCTTCGCGTACTGGAGCAGCATGATGGTCTTGCCGTCGGCGATGTCGCCGGATTCGATCATCGCCAGCGCCCGGTCGAGCGGCAATTCGAGCACCTCGATCTCCTCGCCGTCGGACTCGACGCCACCGCCGTCGCCGACGCGGTCCTTGTCGAAGTATTCACCGACGAAGAAGTACAGGCGCTCGGTCACGGAACCCGGACTCATAAACGCCTCGAATACCTTGCGCACATGCGCGACCCGGTAGCCGGTTTCCTCTTCAGTTTCTTTGCGGATGCACGTCAACGGATCGTCGCGGTCGAGCAGCCCCGCGCAAGTCTCAATCAGCATGCCGTCGTGCCCGCTCACGAACACGGGGAAACGGAACTGCCGCGTCAGGATCACGGTTTGCCGCGCGCGGTTGTACAACAGGATCGTCGCACCGTTGCCGCGGTCGTATGTCTCGCGCGACTGGCGTTGCCACGTGCCGTCGCGCCGCCGATAGTCGAACGTCGTCTTGCGCAGCACATACCAGTCATCGGACAACACTTCGACCTGTTTGATTCTTACGCGGTCCCTGGTGGTCAGCGCATCGCTCAAGATTCGATCTCCGAACGTTTGGAAAAGAAGCTCGCCGCCCGCGGCGAGACGGCCGCGAGGCGTTCTACCATCGCGGCATCGCGATGCTCCGGCGCGGTCATCACGGCGCTGTCGAGTGCGCGATCGCAGCCGCACGGACAACGGCCGCGATGCACGCCGAGCCGCGTGATCGCCTCGGCCGCGAGCCGGTACGTAGTCGCGCTGAGGTCACCCATCCGCTGCGCGACGAGCGCAGCGTTGACTGCATCGTGCGAATCATGCCAGCAATCAAAATCGGTCGGAATCGCGACGAGCGCATAGCACAGTTCGGCCTCGCGCGCGAGCTTGGCTTCGGGCATCGCGGTCATGCCGATCACTGTGCCGCCCCATTGGCGGTACAGGTTCGATTCGGCGCGCGTCGAGAACTGCGGACCTTCCATTACGACGTAGGTGCCCCCGTTGCGCGCACGCGCGTCAGCGGCGGCCGCGCTTTCGACGAGCGTCGCGCGCATCCGTGCACAGACCGGATCGCCGAACGGCACGTGGCCGACGAGACCAGGCCCGAAAAAAGTCTTGTCTCGCTGGATCGTGCGGTCAATGAACTGGTCGATCAGCACGAACGTCCCGGGCGGCGCATCGTGTGTCAGGCTGCCGACCGCGCTGACCGACAGCAGCTGCGTGCAGCCGACGCCGCGCAGCGCCGCGATATTCGCGCGGACGTTGATGAACGACGGCGGAATCGTATGCCCCAGGCCATGGCGCTGAACGAATGCGACCGGCACGCCGCGCAGCGTCCCGAGCGTAACGGGCGAAGACGGTTTGCCGAACGGCGTGTCCCGCTCGACGGTTTCCACGTTCTGCAGGCCCGCCAGATTCCGGAAGCCGCTGCCGCCGATGACGCCGACGCGCGGGGCTTGCTGCATTGAGATCGAGTGCGTCACGTACCACCTTCCGTTTCGAGTATCGAGGTTTTATGCCGGCGGCGTACCTGGCGGTCATACAGCTCGGACAGCGCTGTCGGTGCGTTGCCCCGGCGCATTATCAAGCCTTCGCTCGCGTTTTCGGTATAGCGAGGCTCCTGGATTTTCAGATAACGGTCGATCGCGGGCAGATAGTTCCATCGCACGCCGGGATAGAGCGAGTGGGCGAGGTGGTATGCATCGGAGGTCGGCGCGATGAACACCCGCACGAGCCACCCGGTCAACCCGATGTAGTCAGTCGGCCGGCCAGCCAGATACTCGATATCGAGCCGGTCATGCGCGAGGCCGTCGATGAACCAACGATGTTCGGTCAGCAGCGAGACCCAGGCGAACACTGGATACGACGTAACGAGCGGCACGAACCAGCCGAACAGCACGCCCTTCCAGCCGCCCGCCCAGTACAGCACCGCGGCGGCGGCGGCGACTGCGATCCAGCGCGCAAAGGCCGTCGCGCGAGAATGGTTCAGCAGGCTGTTGCGCGCCATCATCGCGAGATTGGCCCAAGCGCCCTTCGGCGTTAGCGGATACAGGAGTCGCAGGTAGAATTCGACCGGCGACAAGTCGCGCCCGTACCCGCCCGCATAGACGCGGGCGCGATTCGGATCGAGTTCCGGATGATTCGGATGGCGATGATGCTCGACAGTATGCGTTTGATAGCGGCTGTGCATATCGCGCTTGAACACCGGGAACTGATAGAACAGGTCGCTCAGCCACCATTGCCACGTGTGGGACCGGCATAACGCGAAATGCACCGCGTTGTGACCGAACTCCTGAAGCGCGCGCATGCGTCCACCACTCCATAGCACGACGGCAAGCCACGCGAGCGGCGATGGATAGTGCGCGGCCAGCAATACGCCGGCCAGGATGTCAAGCCAGGTCCAGATGAACGGCAACGGCGCGAGCCACGCGTCGAACCGGCGGTAGTAGGTTTCCCTGCCGCCCGGCAGCTGCGGCTGCAGGCGCAGGACGCGCAGCACGCGCGAGCCGTCGCGGTGGTAGAACGCGACGACCGCGCGCAGCACTAGCGCGGCCGCGATCACGACGGCCGCCGGATCGGCAACGCCACTAGTCATGGTCGCCCCTCCTGTCGTCGTTGCGCATCGCCGAAACGGGTCCGAGATGCGCCAGCAGATCTGCGAGCCCCGCATAGACCGGCGCGCCGCTGCCGTGCAGGCGACGCGCATCCTGATGGCCGGTCGACACGAGTATCGGCCGCCAGCCGACCGAGTGCGCGACCTCGTAGTCGTGCAACGTATCGCCGACGTAGAGAGTTCGTTCGGCGGGCCGATTCAGCGTCTGCTGAAGCCGCGCCGCTTCGGCGCTCTTGCCGGCCGCCCGGTTGTCCGATAGTCCGACGACCTGTTCGAAGCGGCCGCTCAATCCTTTCGCGTCAAGCGTCTCGAGCAGGATGTCGCGGTGCGAGGCAGACAGGATCGACACGCCGACGCCCGCCGCGCGCGCGGCATCCAGCACGTCGAGGACGCCGTCGTGCAGCGCACACCGTGCGATGTTCGCGTCGAAGCATTCGAGATAGTGCTCGACAATCGTCGCGAACGGCGTACGTGAAAAATTGAAACCGAGCGCCGCGTAGAAATCGGCAATCGGGAAATCGAACAGCGCGCGGTAGCGGTCGTGCGTCACGTTATCGACACCGAAGCGCTCGCTGCATCGATTGACGGCGCGCACGGCGAGATCGATGTCGTCGATCAGTGTGCCATTCCAGTCGAACACGATGTGATCGACCTGTGGCGGAAGCGGGGACAAAGTATCGGGTGCGATGGTCATGGGCGTGGCAGAACGGAATCGAGCGCAATGCGCGAAAGAATCGCCGGCGTGTAGAGACGGCTCGGCGGCATCACGAGGTTGGTGACGCCGATCTGCGTTTCAAGCGCGCGGCGGTTGTAGGCGGACAGGCGACCGAGTCCCGCGCCGAACCAGTGATGGAAGCGGGTATGCCAGTCTCGTTCGCCGACCGTTTCCGGAAAGCGTAGATCCTCCGTCGTTGCCATGTGCCATGCACCGTCGACCACCTCGCACAGCATGCGCTGAAGATCGCGGAGCGGTAACGTCCGGTCGAGCGCCGCGTCGAGATGGCGTTCCACGCATTCGGCTTCGAGCGCGCAGATCGTCATCCCCTGGCTGTACAGCGGATTCATGCTGCTCAATGCGTCGCCGACAACGAGCAACCCTCCGGGCCAGGCCGCCATGCGGTCGTAGTGCGTGCGCCGGCTGCCGTGCATCCGGAACGTCGCGACCGTCGACAGCGGCTCGGCGTCGCGGATCACGTCATGGATGTCCGGTACCGGCAGCGCCGCGAGCGCGCGCAGGAACTCGTCCGGATCGCTGCCCGGGAAGTGGCCAAACCAGCCGCCCGTCGTCACCATCCAGCGGTCGCCCTCAATCGGGCTGATGACGCCCATTGCGCGCTGTCGCGGCACGCTGGGCAGCACCAGCAGTACCTGCCATTGCGCGGCCAGCGACGGAACGCGGCGATAGATGCGCGACGCGTAACCGAGTTCTGTCTTCACAATGCTGGTCTCGACGTCGCCGAACCCGGCGTCGAACAGCCATTCCGGCGTGCGCGTACCCCTGCCGCTGGCGTCAACGACCAGATCCGCCGGCACGAGGCGCTCGCCCGAATCGTGATCGGCGAGGTAGGCGCCTCTTACCGTGCACGCGGGTGCCACCCCGTCGAAATGGAGCTGCGTAACGCTTGCTCCCGACAGGATTTCGACGCCCGGCACCCGCGCGACATGATGGCGCAGCTGGTTGTCGATCAGCCGGCGACTGCAGTAGTGCGCGTGAATGCCGCTGCGATAGCGGTTCTTCCAGCGGCCGCCCTGATACCACTTCACGTCGTGGCCAAGATCGGCGACCTGCGCACCGCGCCTCTCCAGCGCGGCGAGAAAGCCGGGGAAAATGCCCTCGATGATCTGCTTGCCGCGCAGCAGCAGCAAATGGACGTGATGCTCCTGCGGTATGCTGCGGCGCGGGCCGGCTTCGTCAAAGAAATCGCCTTTCTCGACGATTGTCACGCGCTCGAAACGGCGCGCGAGGACCGCGGCTATCAGGCAGCCGGCCACACTGCCGCCGATCACAACCGCGCGGCGGCCCGAAACGGGCGCCTGCGCGCCGTCACGCAGGGACATAGTCATTGAGGACCCTCGCGATGTAGTCCAGTTCGTCGTCGCCCAGATCCGGGTGCAGCGGCACGGTCGTCAGCGAGCGCAACAGGTTCGCGGCGTTCGGGCAGGTGCGGCGATATGCCGCCAGCAGCGGCAGTTCGTACAGCGGCCGGTTGTCGTACTTGCCGATGTCGGACGGGATGCCGTGCCCTCGCTGATAATCGACGAGCCTGCGGCCGTCGTGGCCGACCGCTTGCAGCAGCAGCGCGTATCCGTTCGGCATGCCGCCTGGCGCGATCGGCAGTTCGCGAAACGCGGGGTTGACGAGCCGTGTGAGCAGGCGCTCGCGATTGCGCAGCCGCGCGTCGAGATGCGGCACCAGGCGGCGCGAACGGGCAAGACCGAGCGCCGCCTGCAGGCCGCCGAGCTTCAGATTGATGCCGACGGACTCGCCGGTCAGATTGCCGAAGCGCGTGTATCCGCGAATCCGCTCCGCGCGGGCGTCGTCGTCGGTCATCACGAAGCCGCCCTCGCCCGTCGAGATGAACTTGCAGTCATGTGTGCTGAAGCAGCTAATTTCGCTGTAGTGAGGCAGCCAGGTCTCATTGAGGCGTGTCAGATGAGCGTGCGCGAGATCCTGGATCAGCGGAATGCGGGTGCCCGGCAGCAGCGCTCGCGTGCGGTCCGGACGGTTCGGATAGCCCCACATCGGCACCTCGACGACCGCGCACGTGCGCTCGCCGATACAGGACCGCAGGTCGGTTTCGTCGAGGCCGAAGCTGTCCGCGGCGACGTCGCAGAACACGGGACGCAGGCCCAGCGACAGGATAGGCAGCACCGTGCAGATTGGACAGGTCGGCGCGACGATGACTTCGTCGCCGGAACGCCAGTTGACGCCCGACAGCGCAGCCGCCACCGCCGCCGCGCCGGACGACACGGCGATGACATGCCGCACGCCGTAAGTCGTGGCGAGCGCGGTCTCGTAATCGGCGACGATTCGGGCAGTGCCGGACAGCCCGGTTAGCAGCGCGCGCGAGAGCTGCGCGATGTCGTCCGGCGTGTCGTGCGAGCACGTCTCGGCGATCTGGCGTGGCGCAATACCGACGTTGTTAATCAAGCGATTACCCCTTCAGGGACAAGATCCCATGCCGACCTGTCCCGGTAGAGCCGGTGAACGAGCCGCCGGAAATTGGGAAACATTCGCAAGTCGTCCATCTGCTCGTAGGCGAAGAAGCGCGCCCGATCGTTTTCCCGTTGTGCGGGACACGCGCGCGCGCGCGTCCCGCACAGATAGACGAGATCCACGTGATAGTGCGGGCCACGCCTGTCGTCGATGTACTCGCACAGGATCTGGTACGGACGGTGCAGGACCGTCACGTCGGCCCCCCGGTCGGCGAGATCGTCGTCGCGTTCACCGAGCAGCGTCGCACGAATGCCCGTTTCCTCCTCGATCTCGCGCAAAACGGCCGCGTCGGGCGTTTCGGTCGACTCGATGTGGCCGCCTGGATAAAGCCACACATCGAGCTTGCGGTGATGCAGCAGAAGCAACTCGCGATACGGGTTCATCACGAGGCCCGATGCGGTGAAATGCCGTTCGAGCGGCGCGCGATCGTCGGGAAGCACCATCGTCACGCCGCGTCGTAACGGTTGATGCACGCCGCCATGTAGTCGAGTTCATCGGTCGAGACGCCCGGATGTACGGGAATCGTCGTCATGCCTCCGAGCAGCGCTTCCGCGTTCGGACACGCGGCGCGATAGCGGGCAAGCGCCGGAAACTCGTATAGCGCCTTGCATCCGTAGCGCTTGATGTCCGACGGGATGCCGTGGTCGTCGAGATAGTCGATGAATGCGCGATTGTCGGCGAAACGCAGTTGAAGGTTGAGGAAGTAGTAGTTCGGCTCGCCACCATCGATGATCGTCTTCTCGTTCACCCGCGAATGGTCGAGCCGGTGCAGGAAGTAGCGGGCGTTTTCACGACGCTTGCCGATTTGCTCGGCAAGGGACGCAAGCCGGCTCTTGCCGAGCGCGGCCGGCAGAGCGGCGAGTTTGTAGTTCAGGCCGAAATCCTTGCCGTTCAGGTTGCCGAAGCGGCTGTAATCGCGGCCGCGCTGCGCAAGCGCGTCATCGTCCGTGAGCAGGAAGCCACCCTCGCCCGTCGCGAGCGGCTTGCGCTCGTGCGTGCTGAAGCACGACACGTCGCCGAACCGGGACAGAGGCTGGCCGTGCAGGGTCGTGCCGTGCGAGTGTGCAAGGTCGAGGATCAGCTTGAGGCCGAGTTCGCGAGTGAGCGATTGCAACGTGTCGACTTCGGTTGGATAGCCCCACATTGGAATGTCGATCAGCGCGCGCGTGCGCGGCGTCCTGCGCTCGCGCACCGATACCGGATCGGCGCCGAAGCCATGCTCGCGGGTATCGATGAATATCGGCACCGCGCCGGCGGCGATGATCGGGTAGATCGTACACAGCGGGCAACTCGGCGTCAGCAGCACTTCGTCGCCCGGCCCGACGCCGCTCGCGTAGAGCGCGACGCTCAGCGCGGCACCGCCAGACGACAGCGCGACCGCATGTCGCGCGCCGAACCACGTGGCAAGATCCTGCTCATATTCAGTGACGACCTCGCTCGTGCCGGACAGTGGGCGCGCGAGTGTATTTCGCAGCGTGTCGACATCGCTTGCATGGACGACGCGATACTTATCGGATACAACGCGCCGGGCGGGGATGACCGTGTCGACGGAAAGTTCAGAGGACATTGGAACCGGTTTCCAGGTTGGCGTTGGACAGGAGGGAGTGGCTTTCGTGACGCGCGTGGCGTGCGGCCGATGCGGCAATCCCGAGTGGGATTTCAGAATTGTGAGGGTCGTTCGCGCAGATGTGCTCGATCACCCGGTAAGTCGGCAGCAGGCTCTCGAAGCTGGCTTCGAACGGCTTCTTCTGGCGGATCGCCTCGAAGAACCCGAACAACTCGCCGTAATAGCCGCTGCGCTCGTAGCCCGAATCGAGCGGCCCCGGCTGCCATGCGCCCCGCCAGCGCTTCGCCGCGCCGGTCGCGCGCGTGCCGTGCTCCGGTTCGTGCAGCGTGATGTTCCACAGGTTGTCGAGTTCGACCATCGTCGAGTTCGAACTAACGAGCTTCATGTCGAACTCGAAGTACGGGAACACTGTGCCGCACAGCACGCTCGCCGTTGTGCCCGACGAGAATACGAACTCGGCGTTGACGAGCAGCGAGTCTTCGTGGTGCTGCACGCGCGACTGGATGCCGGTCAGCTCGCCGCCGCCGAACGTGATGCCGAGGTCGATCGTATGGATCGCCTGCGCAAGCAGGAACGAGCGAAGCGTCGAGTCGAGGCCCCACATCGGCGTGCGCGGCTTGCTCGCGTAATGGTTGAGCTGGATGTGGAGCGTGTCGCCGAACGATTCGCTCAGGGTCATCTCGCGCAATTGCTGCACCGGTTTCGCGAACTTGAAGTTCATGCCAACCCCCGTTACGACGCGCGAGCTGCGATTCGCCTCGACGAGCATTGACAGCTCATCGAGCGTGAAGCACGGTGGTTTTTCGACAAATATGTGGATGCCCGCTTTCATCGCCTGCAACGCAAAGTCGCGATGCGCTTGCGGTGGGCACGCAAGCACGAGTGCGTCGGGCGACGCGAGCGACAGCATTTTATCGACGCTGTCCGTGATTGGCACTTCGGGAATGAAACGGTGAATCTGGGCCGCGCGCGAAGCGGAGAGATCACATACTGCAACAATGCGGACGTTAGGCATCTGCAGCAATGTAGGAAGCAGGTTTTCCTGCATCTGTACACCAAGGCCTACGATGCCGATATCAATTACAGTCATCCGCCGCCTCCACCAATATTATTTGCAATACGTCGAGATTATGGTTTTCGTATAACTCGACGTCTCGTTGACATCCCCAAACTCTACGATCCAAAATTGTCCGATTTGGATTTTATTTTAAAAAATGGACGTTAAATAATTCCATCACCCGGATCTTTTTATACACTTTTCATAGTCTACCCGGCACGCGTAGATCATAATAGACTTTCGAAATAAATATCATCGAAATTGCCTGTCCGATCACGAAATACGGATGGTAACGCTTCATCACCTGAACGCATGTCCCTCCCTGAACCGCTTCGCAATTACGGAGCGGATTTTCAAATCCATTTCGCATGAGCACTTAGCCGGTCAGTCAGGCTAAATGTACCGATCAAATATTCTGATGTCAATGGATAATGTTATCGATTGATTAATAAGATAGACAATATTCGAATTTAATTATTATCGAGATAGTTACCAAGCATATCTAATTATTTATTTGTCCCTGAAAAATACAAATTCCATAGTGAAGCACGCCAAGGCAGAAATTGAAGGCAGCTGCGCGCGCACCAAGACAGCAAACAGACACAAGGGTGCAAACGCTTGATGCCGATCCGGGCGATTGCGCGTAACCAGTGCAGGTTATCGCCGACGCGCACAACGCCGCATGCGGGGCGGGCACAGCATGGCGTGCAACTCATCGCCACGCCGGCCCCGCGAGGCGGGCAACTGAACCTCGCAGGCACCCAGCTAGCCGCCTGCCGCAAAATTGCACGGAACAACAAGCAACGCACGTTCAGATTGGCAATGAACGGACGTGAACGATTCAGCCGGACTTTTTCCGACTCGCTGCCCCGATGACGGCCGCCTCGCTTTCACCGCCCGATCTCCCATTCGACGCCGCCACCGCCCACACCGACACCCCGCGCGAGTCGATCTGAACCTGCCGCTCGCGGCGCGCATCGTGATCCACCGCTTCGTCTTCATCGCCGACATCGAACCGATGGCCGCCGATATCGAGCACCGCATAGCGATCGCCGTGACGCAGCTCGATGCCTTTGAGCGTGCCGCGATACGTGCGGGTCGCGCCGCTGCCGTCATCCACCTGACGATCACGCGCTGGCGCATGCTTCGTCGCGATGGCCGTCGCCGGCACCACTGAAACCGCCCGCGGCGACACGCGCCACATCACCGGCTGCCCAGCCGCGATCGACCGTTCCGCGGTATCGATCACAAGACCCAGCGACGTCTCGATAAACCCGTCGGCGCGCATCACCCCCACGCCGACGTTATGCAACCCAAGCAGTTCGGCAACACGCAGCGACGCCGGCCGTTCGAATACGTCGCCGATCGTGCCCGTCTGCAATACACGTCCATGTTCGATCACCAGCAGTTCATCCGCCAGCAACGCGGCTTCGTCGGGATCATGTGTGACCAGCACCGTCACCGCCGCGATTTCGCGCTGCAATTCGCGCAACGACTGTTGCAGACGGCGCCGGCGTGGCGTATCGAGCGCCGAGAACGGCTCATCGAACAGCAGCAACGGGCTGTGCCGCGTCAACGCGCGCGCAAGCGCGACCCGCTGGCGCTGCCCGAACGACAACTGATGCGGTAGCCGCGCGGTCAACCCGGCCAGCCCCAGATGATCGAGCCAATAGCGCGCGCTCGCCGCATCCGCATCGACCGGAAACGACAGCTGCCGTGCGACCGTCATGTGCGGAAAAAGTCCATAGTCCTGCGGCATATAGCCAATCTGACGCTGCTCCGGAGCGAGCGGCGCGAGGTCGCGTTCGCCGAGCGTCACGATGCAGCCGTCGTTGCGCTCGAGCCCGGCGACCATCCGCAGCGCGAGCGATTTGCCCGAACCGGATGGTCCGATAATCGCGAGGCGCCGCGTCGTCGGCGCCCATGTGACGTCGAGGTTGAATGCGCCGAGATCGCGGCGCAACGTGAACGACAGGCGCGCATTCGGCATCGGCGGCACGCTCGCGGCCGAGACGGCCGTGGACTCATCGCCGTTTTCGTGCGGCGCGACCGCCAGCGTCGCGGCGCCGCGTCGGTAGACCGAGATCACCGCGCATAGCACCGCGATCGCAAGGGTCGGCAGCAGCAGCGGCATCATCGCGGGCAAGCCCTGCCCGCCGAACAGCACATACGTATAGACCGGCAACGAATACGGGTGGTACGCGACCATCACGGTCGCGCCAAACTCGCCGAACGCGCGCAACCACGCGAGCGCGAGACCCGCGCGAATGGCCGGCCACGCGATCGGCAGCGTCACGCGAAAGAAGCGGCTGGCCGCGTGGTGGCCCAGTGTCGCGGCCACGTCGTCGTAGACCGGATCGACCGCCGCGAACGCCGAGCGCGCGGCGACGATCAGAAACGGCGCGGCGACAAAGGTCTCGGCGAGCACGATGCCGGTGAACGAATCGGTCAGCATGCCGCCGGTCAATTGCCCTGCCCAGCTATACGGCCCGAGCAGAAACAGCAGCAAGATCCCGCTCGTCAACGGCGGCAGCGCCAACGGCAACTGCACGACAAAGCCGAGCACCGCCATCGCGCGCGACGATGAACGTGCAAGCGCGTAGCCGAGCGGCACACCGCCGACGAGAATGATCAGCGCGGCGACACTCGCGCTCGCGATCGACACGCCGACCGCAAACCCCATCGTGTGCCAGTCGACGCCGGCCCAGTCCGCGTGGCCGATCTGGGGCAGCGCCGCGATAAACGGCGCGCACAGGTACAGGGCGAGCAGGCCGCCGAGCCATCGCAGCGGCCGCGCGGTGGGACGCGTCATCGTCGTCGACCGCACGTGTTAGCACGCCAGCGCCCGCACGACTGCGCGCGTTGCCGCGCGGACGGTGTGTGCCGTCTGCGCGGTGTCTGCCAGGTGGCGTTTGCAGGTGCGGTCGACATCGTCATGCGCTCATCTGCCAGCCGCTTACTGTGCCGCGTCGATGACCGCTTGAACCGACGGCGGAATCGACTGCGCGTTGCCCTCCACGACCGGCTTCACGATGTCGACGCCGTGCTGCTTGAGCAGCTCACGCCCTTTTTCGCTCATCAGGAAATTGACAAAGCGTGCGGCGCCGTTCGAATTCGGCGCGTCGCTGAGGATGGTCATCGTGTAGCTCGCCTTGGCCTTCAGTTCCGGCGCGGGTTGAATCGCGGGAATCTTCAGGTCCGACGTTTCGGTCGAATAGAAAAAGCCTGCGTCCAGCTGACCCGATTGCAGGCGGCCGACCAGTGTCTCTTCCGGCAGCACCTGCGCCGGGTTGTCAGGTGCGCCGAGCGTCTTTTGCACGAGGTCCGGCTCGTGATAAAGCTGCGCCGCCTTGTTCATCATGTCGACCGTGAACGCGCCCTTCGGGTCGAGCTTTGGATCGGTACGGCCGATGCGGATGCCCGGCTCCTGCAGCACCTCGTCCCAGCGCTTCGACTTGAACTGCGCGGCAAAGCGGCTTTGCGGGTTGTAGCCGATCATCAGCGGCGACTCGGCGAAGTTCACATACCACGTCACGTGGTCGCCATTGGCCGCCCCCATCAGACTCGTATTGACCTTCGGGCTCGCGCTGATAAACACGTCGCCGCGGCGCAGCTTGCCTTTGATCTCATTGGCGATCTTGTTCGAACCCGCCGCATAGCCCTGGAAGCGCAGCCCGGTTTCCTTCTCGAACGCGGGGCCGACGCTACGCTCCATCAGATTCACGAGCGAACCCGCGTACAGCACGTTGACCGTGCCCTCTTCCGCCGACGCCCCCTGCGCGCCGAGCATGCCCGCTGCGACTACCACAACCGATGCGACCAGCTTTCGAATCATGTCATTCCCCGTACCGTTGTTAAGGCGACTATATTACGACGACTCGCTGCAACGCCGCATCGAACCTGATGAGGGATGTGCGGCCTTTTCCCTTCCCCTGAGTGATCGCTTGCCGTTAGACTCGCGTGAGTTCTGCAACCGTGCCGGCGTTGCGATGTCGAAACGTCGAACCGTCGACATTTCGCATCCGTGCAGGTTGCGCCACAGACACGTCTGCACGCGTTCACGATCCCTTTCACGCTCAAGGAGAACACCATGCGCACCAGCGCCCGTAACCAGTTTGCCGGTACCGTCGCCGACGTGAAGGCCGGCGCGGTCAACGACGAAGTCACGCTGCGCACTCAGGACGGCCTCGACATTGCCGCGATCATCACGCATGACAGCGCCGCCGCGCTCGGACTCGCGGCCGGCAAACCGGCGTTCGCGCTGGTCAAGGCGTCGTCGGTGCTGATCATGGTCGACACGGATGCGAGCAAGGTGTCCGCGCGCAACTGCATCGCAGGAACGGTCGCATCGGTCACCAAAGGCGCGGTCAATGCGGAAGTCGTGATTGCCGCACAGGGCGGCGCGAAGATCGCCGCGATCATCACCAACGACAGTGTCGACCGTCTCGGCCTCGCGAACGGCAAGGCCGCGAGCGCGATTTTCAAGGCGTCGAGTGTGATTGTCGGCGTCGATCAATAAACCCGCTGGCCGGCCGCGCGCACGATCAATGAAGCGGCAGCACGCGCACTTCGCTCGTGCCGCTGGCTGGAGCGTCTTTTGGGCCGCTTATGTCTTTGCGGCCGCTTACGTCTTTGGGGCCCGTTACGTCGTTTGCCTGTTTCGCGCGGTCAATCACATACAGCAGGTGACGCGTTTCATCGAGCGCGACGCCGCGCGCATCGTGAAAATCATTCGCGATCTGCGTCACCGCGCCATCCGCGGCAATCTTGCAGAAACCGGTCTTGCCGCACTTCGTGTACAGCGTGCCGTCGTGCGTCACGGCAAGCAGATCCGGGCCATCGATCCGGGCGACGACCGTGGCCATCGATACCGGCTGTGGCGCCGCCGCGCGCAACGCATCGATGCGCGCCTTCAGAATCCGGTTGCCCGCTTCGTCGCTGACGTAGACCTCACCGTTCGCCACGGCGACACCGACTGGCTTGACGAGGCCCGTGATCCAGTCCTGTTCGGTCGCGCGTCCGGTTGCCGCGTCGTAGGTCAGCAGGCTCAGTCCGCCATATTGCGGCGTGTTGCCGTGCTTCACGAACCACGTCGACAAGACCTGACCGGGTCCGAGCACCGCGAGCCCGAGCCTGCGACGCGCGGTATCGGGTCCGCTAAATGCAGTGATCCGCTCACTGTTTCCATCGCCTGCGGCAATACCGACGAGCGCCCCCCCGGTGCCAAAGCCGAAGCGCGCGACCAGTAACAGGTGCGGGTCCGCGACGACCAGCTGACTCAGGCTGTTGCGATCCTGACCCGCGACCGGGGGTAGCGTCGCGTCACGTGTGAACCGTTGGCCATCGACCGCGGCCAGTACGCTGTTGGTCGCATCGTCGGTGATGAATACCGCACCGTCGCCCACGCGCACCGCGATGCCGTTCGGCCGCGCATCGACCGCGATCCGCTGCGGCGCGGCCGGCCCGGCACCCGCCGCACAGCCGGCGAGTGTGCCCGCCAGCAGCCACGCGCCGAATACGACGCACACGCGCTTGCATCTCGCCGACAGCACCATTCATGCTCCTGTTCAAACACGCGAAACGGCTGTGCCGATCGCACTGCCGCCCGCGCCAGAGCCGGGCACAAGCACGCGCGAAAGCACACACAAAGCGCACACAAAAGCACAGCCGGACGCGCACGTCCCAACCCCACGCCATGCCTGATAAGCGCAACGATATGACCGATATCGTTCGATTGCTTGCAGCACTCTTGCCGCACGCAGCGTAATATACCTACCGATATATCGGCGGGCAAGCTCGAATGGCAAACGCGGAGCGTCATCAGGCGCGCCCGTTCGGCAACCGGAGACCGGCAATGGAGCATTCAGGCACGGCGGCAGCGCCGCATGCGAACGACACAGCGCAACGGGAACACGAGTTGCGCGCGCAGGACGCGACCATTTCACTGACAGGCGACTTTCAGCGTCCGTTAACGTTGACGCTAAACCAGTTGCGAGCGCACGCGAGCGTGCGCGCCGACCCGTTCGACCTGCGCTGCTTCACCACGAACCGCTTTATCCGCAAGGTGGACAGCTACCGCGGGGTGCTGCTGAAAGATCTGATCGAAGTCGCCGGCCTGCGCAACGACCGGCCCGGTGACTTCAAGCGGACCATTTTTATTGCCGTCGCGCACGACGGCTACGCGGTAACCTTCTCGTGGCATGAGCTGTTCAACACGCCGATCGGCGAACGCGTGCTGGTGGCGTTCGAACGCGGCGATATGCCCCTGTCGATCGACGACGGCGCACCGCTGCTCTTTTCCGCTGCCGATATCCTGCCCGCGCCCCGACACGTGAAGCGGCTCGCGGGCATCGTCGCGCGAGTCGTCGCACCGTAGCGTGAGCTTGCGCGGCGTGCGAACACCCGCGAGGCCTAGAACCGGTGCCGCAATCCGACGCGCGTCGCCACCTGATGGTTCGCGCCCACGCCCGACATGCCGAGCATGCCCGGCGTGGTTCCGATCTGCGCCTGCACGGGCACGCTGCGCCCAGCCACCGTATTGCTGCCCGACGCGATCTGATAAACCGCGAGCAGATACACGTCGGTGCGCTTGGACAGCGCGTAGTCGAGCGCGCCGGTCACCTGATGCCACTTGCCGCTAAAGCGGTCATCCAGTTCCGAGAACGTATAACCGAGGCCCGCCGCGAATGCCGGCGTGAAGCCATAGCGGCCGCCGATCTCATAGTTATTCAGGCGCGACGCGTCGCCGGCAAGCGGCTTGAAGGTCGTATGCGTCCAGTTGCCCCACACGAGCGCCGCACCGAGCGCAACACGCGCGCCGACACCGTAGGTCTCGAGGTCGCGCAGCCCGCCCGTATTCACGTTCGCGATGCTGACGCTAAAGGGCGGCGTCGCGCCGTTCGGATAGCGAATATTCGTGTACGCGGCGCCGATGCCGAACGGCCCCTGCGCATAGTTCGCACCGAAGCTGTACGCACTTGATGCGCCCTGTCGCGTCGTGCCGCCCGCCGTGACGGTCGGCGCGCCCGCGAACGCGCCGGCCTGGTTCGAAAAACCGTACATCGCGCCGAATGTCAGGCCCGCGAAGTTCGTGCTGCTGAACTTGACCGCATTGTTGATACGGCTTGCGCTCAGCTGGTCAACGTCGTTGATGTGCCAGCCGTAGTTGCCGGCCGGCGTCTGGCTGCCGGTCGTATAGTTCGCGCCGAGGTAGTCGGTCGAGAACGAGTACTGGCGGCCAAACGCGAGCGTGCCGACGCCGTCTTTCGACACACCGACATACGCCTGCCGGCCGAACAGCGCACCGCCCTGCCCAAGCGTGCCGTCGGCACTGCTGAAGCCGCTTTCGAGCACGAATACCGTCTTCAGCCCGCCGCCGAGATCTTCGGTGCCACGCACGCCCCAGCGGCTGCCGGACGCGACGCCATCCCCATACTTGATGAGGCTCGCGTGCCCGGTGGGCGTCGCCGAGTTCGATACGTAGCTGATACCGGCATCGATAATGCCGTATAGCGTGACGCTGCTTTGCGCATGCGCGGCGGTGGTCGCGCCGAAACTGCCGAGTGCCGCCGCGGCGATCAAGGTTTTTTTCATTTAGTCATCCTTTATATCAGGTTGCGCATCGTGCATGACGCAGTTGCGCAGTGTGGTTCGTGTGGTGGTTCACGCGGAGATCGCCGTCTTCGCTGGCCGCGCCGCGCCGACACGCGAAACGATGCGCGCCGGCCAGACAAAGCGGTCAGAGTGGGGCGAAACGATAGGGAGCACGACGGTCACGCTCAACCCGGGCGCAAACCACGCGCAGACGGCAGCGCACGCCGTGCGCGGCGCGAGCCGGGCATGGTGATGCGGCGATGCCGTTCGGGAAGAGAGTTTGTCGGCCTTTGTCGCTCGGTTCGAGCGGCCCGCGCTTAGACCAGGGTATGGCGCCCACGCGGTGCGTTGTGTGTCCGGCAATGTAGCGCGGGGTTATGTCTCAATAAAGGGCTGCATGCGATGTGTATCGTTTTAAACACAGCGGTTTTGCACACAGCGAGTTAGCACACAGCGCGTGCTTCGCTTGCGAAAACGGCCGCAAGCGTCACCCGATCATGCTGTGCCACGTGCACAGCGGCGCGGACGCGTCGTGTATGCTTTGGCTGATATCCAATCGGCAAAAGAACGCGGCACGCCACCGCAACCAACAACGATGAAGACTTCGACAAGCGTGAGACCAGAGGTCAGGTTCCGCATGCGCATCCAGCAGGCCGGCACGATCGCCCTCGGTCCCGGCAAGGTTGCCTTGCTGGAAGCGGTCAAGGAACACGGCTCGATCTCGGCCGCGGCGCGTAGCATGAACATGTCATACCGGCGCGCGTGGCTGCTGATGGACGAACTGAACCGCTCGCTGAAGTCGCCGGCCACGGTCGCCGAGCACGGCGGACAGAGCGGCGGCGGTTGCGCGCTGACATCGGTCGGCGAGGAAATCATCCGGCTGTACCGCGGCATCGAGACGCAAGCCTATGCGGCATGCGCGGACGACATTTCGGCCTTGACGCGCCTGATCAAGCGGTAAGCGAACGCCGCGGCGCCCGGTGCGGTTAGCGCGTTACCCGTGCCGCAAACAGAAGCGCGACGCACGTTGCGCCGCCGGCGCATCGGCGGCCGCGAGCCGCGCGATCAATTCGACGAAGCTCGCGACACTCGCGGTCCGCAGCGGATAGTACGCAACCTGGCTGCGCTCGCACACGCGCTTTAGCATGTTCATCGAATCATGGTCGATGCAATCCACCGGGAACACGACCATGTCCGCGTTCGGCAGCGCCGCCGCGAGCAGGCCTTTGCGGTCTTCGATGCCGCCGTCGTGCACGGTCACTTCGCCGCCCGCCGATTCGACGAGTCGCCTGACTGCGCTATTGGACCCCGGCCGCCCGCCGACATACACAATGCGCTTGCCCTGCAACGTATCGAGCGCGCCGCTTCTTGCGGCCGACGTATCGCTAACCGCCTGCATCGCGCGTTCGAGCGCGTTCGCCTCGTCCTGAAGCACCTTGAGCAGCGCGAGCGCGTCGTCGAGTCCCGCGCGCAGCAGACGCCCGTTCTCCTGCTCCGCGACGACGCGCTGTTCGGCCGCATCGCAGCGGCTTGTCTGTATCGCGAGACGTGCGTCGCGCGCGGCCAGCGCGTCGCGCAGCCGGTCCATTTCCGCGTGCCGTTCGGCTTCATCGCTTGCGGCGGAACGGGCGGCAAGCCGCGCAAGCCGCCTGTTCAGTTCATCGACGGTGCGTGCGTTCGCGTCCCGCTCGAGCGCCATGTCGCGCAGCCGCTGCTGCTGCCGCTCGACCTTCGCGTACAGCTCGGCGTTCTCCTCTTCCAGCGCGACGAGCCGGCGAATATCCGCACGGTTCGCGGCGCCGACCAGATGCGACAGCATGTGTAATTCGCCGAATGCCGCTTGCCGGATCGGCAGCGTAGCCTGCGGATGCGTCATCAGCGCCCAGTACGCGGGCGGAATGTCGCCGCTCTTGAGCGCGTCGTTCCATAACACGAGCAGCGCATCGGCGTCTTTCGCGTTGTCGAAGCGGCGCAGCGCGCCTGCATAGCGTTCGTCGAGCGCTTTGTGCAGCGCCTTGCCGCCTGCGCCGCCCTCGATCGCGAGTTCGACCGCGGCATGATGAATCTCGAGATCCGTCGCCTTTTGCCGGTCAAGGCGCGCGAACTTCGGGACCAGTTTGCGCAATTCGTGCGTGGTCAGGCACGTGCCGATAATCGAGCAATGTAGATGCGCATCGAGTTCGGACAGACGGGTGCGGCGCTTCAGGCTGTGCAGTTGCCCTTGCGAAGGCGCACAGCACGCGTCGGGCGCGCGCAGGCGTTCGCCAATGTAAGCGTCGGTTCGCTCGGCGCCGCGCAGCGCGGCAAGGCGAAACGGAGGAGCTTGCATGATGGCCTCGTGTCGGGTTCGGGTGGTGACGCACCCATACGGTCGAAATATACCATTGAATATAACGAGGGGTGGACCGATGCCATGGGCATTGTCGTGGCAGGTGTGCGCAGTGGCGGCATGAAGGACGAAAACGCGCCGCGCGAGGGCGCGTTAACGTCCTGAGACCGATACCTCGTCGGATAAGGCCTGCGCGACCGCATGAGCGGGCCGCGCATGGACCACCGCGGCTACGCGCGCCGCATCGACCGGTGTTGCCAGTTGCCGTTCGAGGACATGCTCGACGCACAGACCCACGAGAATCGCGTCGACGCGTTCGAGTTCCGCGGCGGCGCCGCGCAGCGCCACCGCGTTGTTGCTGAACGACTCGGAAAAGACCGCGTCACGCGTTTTTTCGAGCGCGCGCGCATCGCGGATGGTGCGCTTCAGTTCGCGCATCCGGTCGAATTGGGCCGCGTGCGCCGCGTTGGCGAGCACCGTCAGCAACCTCGGCAGCGGCGCCGCACTGTATTCGTCACGCCGCGACGCGTCTTCGCTGCCGACAAACAACAGCACGAAGCGCAATGCGCTGTTACGCAGACGCATCAGCCCGTCCACGACGTCCCGGATCAATTCCGCGCGGTCATCACCGCCGGCTGGCTTCAGCGTGCTGATGTGCGTGGCCAGTGCGCCGACCGGCGGCGTCTGCCCCACACGCTGCTGCCCGAACTGACGACTGCTCACGCCACCCTCTCCCATTCGATTCCGATATCTATGCGGTCATGCACGGTGAGACGCGTGTTGATACACACACAGCGACCCCCACCATCGATATATTTTACTGTATATATCGATACTATATCGAAACCTGAATGGAAGCGAAGGGTTTCGCGAGGCGTGCGCGACGGCACGCCATCATCGTCGAGTCTGGCCGCTCGCTTCGTAGATCGCGTCGCGAATCCGCGGATAGGTGCCGCAGCGGCAGACCACCGGCGTCATCGCCTGATCGATATCCGCAGGGCCGGGTTTGTGATTGTGCTTGAGCAGCGCGGACGCCGCCATCAGCTGCGCGCTCTGACAGTACCCGCATTGCACGACATCGATGCGTGTCCACGCGGCCTTCAGCGCGCGGGCTTCCGCGCCTTCGAGCCCTTCGATGGTGGTGATTTTCACGCCGTGCAATTGGGCAACCGGCTTCGTGCAGCAGGTCTGCGCGGCACCGTCGATGTGCAGCGTGCACGCGCCGCACACGCCGATGCCGCAGCCGAACTTGGTGCCCGTCAGTTTCAGCTCGCAGCGCAGCACCCACAGCAGCGGCGTCGCCGGATCGGAACGGATCTCGGTGTCGCGGCCGTTGATGTTCAGAGACAGCATGGTCGTCTCCCGTGCCCGCCAGTCCGGGCTGAATGGCGCACGATCGGTGCGCCGCGTGTACGTCGCTTCTACGTCGCCGGTACGTCACTTTCTCGCGCTGACGCGCTCGATGCTCACGCGAGCTTGAGCGGCAGCGTCCGTATCCGCTGGCCGGTCAGCGCGAAAATCGCATTCGCAACCGCCGGCGCGACCGGTGGGGTCGCCGCCTCGCCGACGCCTTGCGGATGCTCGCGGCTCGACATGATGTCGGTCAGGATGCGCGGGCACTGCTCCATCCGCACCACCGGATAGTCGCTGAAGTACTGCTGCTGCACACTGCCCCCTTCGAGTGTGATCTCCTCATACAGCGCAGCGGACAGGCCAAACACAATCGCGCCCTCGAGCTGCTGAGCGATCAGGTTCGGATTCACCGGCAAGCCGCAATCGATTACACACACCACCCGGTTCACATGGATCGTCCTGGCCTTGTCCGCTTCAACCGACACCTCGACCACCTGACCGACGACGCTGCCGAATGCCTCATGCAGCGCGACGCCGCGCGCCTGCGCAAGGCCGCGCTCATCGTTGTCGAGCGGCGCATGCCAGCCCGCAAGCTGCGCGACGCGGCGCAGCACCGCAAGATGACGCGGATGATGCGCGAGCATCGCCGCGCGATACGAGATCGGGTCCTTGCGCGCGGCGGCCGCGAGTTCATCGATAAAACTCTCGACAAAGAACGCCTGATGCGAATGGCCAACCGAACGCCAGAAGCCGACCGGCACCGGCAGCGCGACGGGCTTGTGTCCGACGTGCACGTTCAGCCATTCGTACGGCTGATCGAATGCGCCTTCGTCGTTGGTCTTGTCGAATGCGCGGCCGAGCGCGGCGGCAAACGATGGTACGCCATAGTTGCGCGCCAGCCAGCTGGTGACGAGCGACTGACTCGCCGAGATATTGCGCCACGCGATCACCGCGCCCGCATCGTTCAGGCCCGCGCTGAAACGCGACACGCAGGCGGGCCGGTAGAAGTCGTGCATCATGTCCTGCGGACGGGTCCAGACGGTCTGTACCGGCGTGCCGCGCACCGTGTTCGCAATGGCGACTGCCTGCGCGATGAAGTCCATCTCGAGGCGCCGGCCGAACGCGCCGCCGATCAGATGCTGGCGCACCTCCACTTTGTCGTCGGGCAGACCGAGCAGCTGCGCGGTGATGCGGCGCGCGACGTCCGGCACCTGCGTGGCGGCCCAGACGATCGCCGCGCCGTCGTTCACCTGCGCGGTACAGTTGATCGGCTCGAGTGCCGCATGCGCGAGATACGGCACGCGATATTCGGCCTTGACGACGCGCGCGGCAATACCGAGCGCGGCATCGGCGTCGCCGCGCGCGTACCACGTGTGGCCGGCGCTATCGTCGAGCGCGTCGGCGAGGCGTTGCAGCACATCGGCGCTCGACACCCGCGCGTCGTCGTCGATATGCCATGCGCACTTCACGATCGCAGCGGCCTGCATCGCGGCGAACACATTATCGGCAATCACCGCGACACCGCCGGTGCCGCCGTGATACGGCGCCACCGCGAACACGCTGCGCACCCCCGGCTGCGCCGCCGCGGCCGCGCCGTCGAAATGGGCGACCGCGCCACCTAACACCGGACACATCGCGACGCTCGCGTACAGCAACCCGTCGGGCGCCGCATCGATGCCAAAGCGCGCGGAGCCATCCAGCTTCGACGGCGCTTCGATACGCAGCAGCGGCTTGCCGATCAGCCTGAACGCGGCCGGGTCTTTCAATTCGACCTTGCGCGGCAACGGCTGACTCGCGGCGAGCGGTGCGAGCTCGCCATAGGTTGCACTGCGGGTTGCACCCGATACGGGCCCGTCGAATACGCGGCCCGCTTCGGTATGGCACTGCTCGAGCGGCACGCCCCACTGCGTCGCGGCAGCCTCGATCAGCATCGCGCGCGCGGTCGCGCCGGCTTCGCGCATCGGCAGCCATGCATCGTTGAGCGACGTCGAACCGCCGGTCATCATCGCGCCGACGTCACGCGCGCCCTTGCGGGCGAGCCACGCGACGAGACCCTTGAGCGCGCTGTCGTCATCGGGGCGAAACGGCAGATCGCTGATCACGCTTTCCACGTTGTTGTAAATCCGGTCGACCGGCGCGGCCTCGACACCGACCCGCGACCAGTCCGCATCCAGTTCCTCCGCGACCAGCATCGCGAGGCCGGTGTGCACTCCCTGCCCCATCTCCGCGCGGCACACCATCACGGTGACGCGGTTGTCGGCGCCGATCTTGACCCAGCCGTTCAACGCGGTCTGCCCGGGCTGAACGCCAGGCGGCTGCGACGGCATCAGCCGCTGGCGCGGCGGCAGCGCGGACCAGCCGACGACCAGCGCACCGAGCGTCGCGGCCCCGCCGACGATAAACGTTCTACGCTTGACCATGGCACGCTTCGAAGCGGGTTATTGAAAATTGGAACCATCGATCGCCACGGCCCGCCCGGGCCCTGACCGGCGCCGTGCGTCATGGTGCGCGGACATCAGTAAAACGCGCCAGCGCGGGGCTGAATGAAACTGGTCCTTCCATGGCCTGGCTGCGGTCCGGCACCGGCTCGCCTGTGCAGTTGCGCTTCAAGCATATTATTGAGTTTCCCATAAAACATGACAACCGATTCGATGCTGGCGCGTTATATCTCTAACGGATTGAATGGAGATACGCGCCATGGCAAAGAAGCCGTTGGACGAGGCAACG
>NZ_CADIKH010000030.1 GCF_902859855.1 Paraburkholderia humisilvae | reverse complement strand
CAATGCGCGCGTGAACTGGGAGTGTGAGCTCGAGCGGGTCGGCAAGCTGCAGTGGTGGGACCAGGTGAAGGGCAAGGTTGAAGGGTTTCCGGATAGTCCGGTTGTGCATCATATTCATCCGGTTGCGCTGGTGGGGAATTTTCAGTCCACGCCATTCCTATGTCCTCACTGTAGAACCGATCTCACGATTTCGGCAGCTAATCTGATAGAGATATTCCCCCAAATACTCGATGCCGATGCCGCCGGTTACGCCACCGCATTAAATTACATTTTTTCAAAATATAAAATCGATACCTGTAATCGTATTTCGCATTTTCTGGGTCAATGTGCCGTTGAGTGCGCTGGTTTTACGGCGTTTAAAGAGGTTTTAAATTACAGGGAAGGCGATCACTTGTGGAATACGTATTCGGGGCCTCTAAAAAGAGGCCTGAATCGGCTTCATCCAGACTGGACAGCAACGCAGATAGAAAAATATGCAAAAACTAACCTTGTATATAACGACAAGGAATTGGGGATTGTGTTGTTCGGAGATAACGCCTACCCCGGTCGAGATTATCGAGGGCGAGGACTCATACACGTGACATGGCTGGAAAATTATCGCCACTACACGGAATATAGTGGCGTGGATGTAGTGGCGGATCCTGAAAGGCTGGAATACGACCGGCCTGTCGCGGCCGATTCTGCCGGATGGTTCTGGAGTACGCACGTAATCAATCAGCATGCGGATGCAAACAATCCGAAAAAGGTCACTGCAGTGATCAATCCTGCATTGAAAGAGCTTAATAGAAGGCGCGTTGCAAGTCAGCGAGCTTTTACAGTAGTTAACAAAGGGGGCGAGCCATGCAGGTATAACTGGGAAACAACCATTACTTCAGTTAACGGGTGGTGACGATGTTGTTAAAAAAAGCCGTCCTTATAATTTTCGTTTTGCTTTTTTCACCCCTCGTGCGTGCATATAGCGATTTCCCGGAAAGCGTGCGCGCATGGCAAATAAAGGATGGGTGCTACATAAAATTTATGAAGGACGAGTATCCGGCGGAAAGAGGGCTCAGCTATCCGTTATACGACATACTCGTGAAGTGGAACTGTGAGAATGGTGAATTTGCAACAATTGACAGGTACGACGTCGAAGGCGCCAGCCCGGAGATTGTCACGGTTCTCTTCTGGAAAAAGAGAAGCCTTGCCGTCCTTGTGAAATGGTCAATCAATTCCCACGCCGCAGATTTTCAGGGTGATTTTTATAAGGTTTACGTCTACCGGTATGTGCCATCAAAGGCAGGTAACCAATTCAGGAAGGAAGAAAGTATTATGAAAAAATTCGGTGAAGGATGGGACGGTGAATGGGTTGGCAAAAACGCGGTTCGATATGATTTCAAGGATGCCGCTTCCATCAAAAAGAGACTAAACGAGCTTGGCTATCTGAAATAACCTAATACCCGGGAGAAGGAGTGGTGATTTATATGATGCCTCTTTTTGTACCCTTTTGACTTGAAGAATTGAATGTTTAGAGGAATCAACAGTTGAAAAGAAGAATTTTCGCTGCACTTTCTCTGGGATGGACACAAATATAGGGATGTGGACTGGTCCAAATTACATGGAAAACCAACTATGAGGCTTTCTCTAATATTACGGAGCAGACCTTAGCAACGATCCTGATGCGGCCCTTGATTGGAAAAACGCGACTTTAATCATGATCGAAGGTATGTTGAAGGGCGCATTCACTGGGAAAAAACTCGCGGATTATATGTGCGATGGCAAGCTTGATTATAAAAATGCACGGAGGATAATTAACGGACTGGATAAAAATATAATTCTCGAAGAATATGCGGGAAAATTCGAAAAAATTTTAAAGCGATGCACATGAAAGAGCTTTTGTGCGTGCTGCTTATTGCATATGCCTCGTTGGTAGATGCAGGTGTTTATTGTGATGGTCAGAATGTCTCCTGCAATCTGTATATCGACAGCGACGGCGCGCTCCGCGATCGCTTACGCCTAAACAAGGTTGTGGCAAGCTCAGTCGGCCGTGAAGGAGTACTGGCGAATGTATCAGTCATCAAGTATCAAGACAGGTATGTAATTATCCGTGAAAGTTTTACGAATGATCAATCAACACTGGCCGTTCCTCTAGAGTGGAACGGCAACGACTGGCTGTACGGTGCTGCGTATATGTTTGCGCTTTCACTCATCGATTCTTCCAGGGAAATAGGGAAACGATGGTTCGGGGAAAAAATAGAGCTCCCCGTCGCCCGGATTGATAGCGGTATATGGGATCATATTTACGGTGAATTTTCAAAAAACAAATCCTTCTCCGCTCATCTATATCGCTGGCCAGATGTATCCTTAAAGATTTCCAAGATCAATGGAGATCGCCTGCCGGAAACATGTTTTCTGCCTTTACCAGGCAAGGAGGATCGCTTTCCTGTTGAATCAATTGCCTGTCGCCCTATTGGTGAAATTGCTGACGGCGGGAGTTATGAACTTTCGGGCACGATAGGAAAGTACGCAATATCTAGCATGCGCATAGAGAGACAAGGAAGTAAGGTGTCAGGATGTTATCGATATACACGACGCATGGACAATTGTCTAAAAATTCACGGTAAAATTTACGAGAATGAATCTATTTCACTGAGAGAATTCGCCAGTCAAAGTGGCCGTATCTCAGGCTTATTCCAGGGACGCGTAAGTCACGGCCGTCTTTCTGGGCGATGGAACTCGACTGATGATTCGAGGATACTTCAGTTTAATCTGCTATTGCAGGGATTCCCGGATGGCTGACACTTCGCGTTCCTACCGAGCGACAACGAAGTCATCACCGGTGGAAAGCATGACGAGCGGCACAACCAATATTGAAAATGGGCATATGCAGGAGTTTTTGAAATTGAGATTCCTGATTTGCGTAACTTCAGTATTTTTGATTTTCTCTCCGTCATTTCACGCGTTGGCGAAGTCGCCGTTTTCGAGTGTTGACCATGAAAATATTCCAATTGATAGTAAGGAATGCAGCATCGCGTTGAGTTCGCGAGATGGAGTGAGTAAAAAATCTGCAACAACTCTTCAGTTCCTGTTTGGAATCTGAAAAGTCCATCGTCATCTTTCACACCCTCCCCCCTTCCTCCCGCCAAGGTCGGTCATTCGACCGATACCCGCACCTCGCCCCACCTGCAATGCTTACGCCCATCCCAACCCAACAGGAACCCGAACATGAAATCTCTGTGGAAAAAGTGCATCGCATCCGTGCTGCTGATGGGCGGCCTCGTTTCACTGCAAGCCGCTCAAGCCGCCGCACCGCAACAGAACCTGCAAGGCAAGACCGTCGTGCTCGTGCACGGCGCGTTCGCCGACGGCTCCAGCTGGGACAAGGTCATCCCGCTGCTTGAAGCGCGCGGCCTGCACGTGGTCGCTGTACAAAACCCGCTCTCTTCCCTTGCCCAGGATGCAGCAGCCACCAAACGCGTGATCGACGCGCAGAACGGCCCGGTTGTACTGGTCGGTCATTCGTGGGGCGGCGCCGTGATCAGCGAAGCTGGCAATGACGACAAGGTGAAGGCGCTCGTCTACGTCGCCGCGTTCGCACCCGATAACGGCCAATCGATCAACGACATGCTCAAAGGCAAGCCCGCGCCGGTCTGGGCAGCCGAACTGCAGAAGGATTCGGCAGGCTTCCTCACGCTGTCCAACAAGGGCATTTTCGACGACTTCGCACAGGATCTGCCGCCCGCCCAGCGCCGCCTCGTCGCGGCGACGCAAGGCCCGTGGTTTTCAGGCTGCATCGACGACAAGGTCAGCACCGCCGCATGGCACGCGAAGCCGTCGTGGTTCGTCGTCACCGATAAGGACCGGATGATCGATCCGCATCTGCAGGACGCAATGGCCGGCGCGATCGGCGCAAAAGTCACGCACGCGGACGCAAGCCACGTCGTGATGCTGAGCGAGCCGAAAGTGGTCGCCGATACGATCATCGCCGCAGCAAGCAAAGCACAATAAAGCGCCCTGAAGATAGCATCCGGGGCCGCAGCACACGCTGTGGCCCCCACATCCCGCGTGAAGCAATCCACGAATTGCGATCGCCCAACAAAGCTCAAAACTGCGGCACGCGCATTGCGCTCCTTCGTTCCATCGCCAATAGTAGAACGACGTGCGCGCCAATCATCCGTCGTCAATCCGATCCGGCGCGCAATGCCTTTCCTATGAACAAGGAGCCCATCGTGCACAAGTCCACCGCCATGCTGCATATCGCCGCCGCGCTCGCTCTCGCGGGCGCCGCCGGCCTCGCGAATGCGCAAGGGTTGTCCGTCTACGACGACGTCCATGCGCCGCAAAACAGCACGAAGCTGATGCCGAACGCACCGCTTGGCAGCGAGTATCCGACGCACGGCAACCGCCAGGCGGGCGAACTCGATCTGAATCCGACCGACCCGCGCGCGCAACTGGTGAACGGCCTGCCGAACAATGCGGAAGCAGGCGGTTATGGCGCACCGCTCGCAGGCCGACGTGACAACGTGATGCCGCCGCCTTCCGGACAGAAGACGGAATAATCAAAAACCCGTTTCCGCTGCACAATCCCCGCGGACGAAAAAAAGCCCGCTTTGTGAAAAAGCGGGCAACCTTCGCGGTGGAGAAACCGGGTCAATCATCGACAAAGCGGCAGCGCATCAACCCGCGCCGACCGCTTCGCACGTCAAGCGTTTCGTCGCATCACTTCTTGTAGATCCGCTTCCGCGTCTCTTCGAGCTGAGCCAGAATCGCATCGAGCTTGGTCGGATCGGAGATGAACTGCTGCATCCCCTTCATCCCTTCGTCGGCCATTTCCTTCGTCATATCGCGGTCGTAGAACTGCGCGATGCCGCCCTTCGTATTCGCGAGAATCTGGAAGCCGATCTTCGAAATCGGATCTTCCGGCTCCGGCGACTTGCTGTTCGCCGATAGCGAACCGAGTCCCTGCGCCAGCTGCGCGCCGATTTCCGGCGTTTCGACAAACGCGAGGAACGCATGGGCATCAGCCTTGTTCTTCGCGCGCGACGGAATATGCAGCGATTCGACCGGACCGTCTTCGGCGGTCGGCACGTTCGCATCGATAATCGGGAACTGGAAGTAGCCCATCTGCGGCTTCACGTTCGCCGGAAAACCACCCGTGATAAACGTGCCCATCAGCATCATCGCGGCCTTGCCCTGGAAAAGGAACGGCTGCGCGGCGTCGAGATCGTACGACAGCGAGTTGTCGATAAAGTCGTGATCGTCGATCAACTGCTTCCACGTCGTGTAGACCTTCTTCACGCGCGGGTCGGTGTACGGAATCTCGCCGGCCATCAGCTTCTGGTGGAACGCGTTGCCGTTCAGGCGCAGATCGAGATAGTCGAACCAGCCCGCCAGCGTCCACGCATCGCGGCCGCCGACCGCGAACGGCGTGATGCCCGCGGCCTTCAGCTTGCGGCATGCGTCCTTCAGCTGGTCCCACGTCTTCGGCTCGCTGGTGATGCCGACCTTCTGGAACAGGTCCTTGCGATAGAACAATCCCCACGAGTAATAGACCGTCGGCGCCGCATACTGCTTGCCGTCCACCGTCGACGCTTCCTTCGTCGACGCATACGTGCCGTCCCAGCCGTTCTTCTTCCAGTCGCCGCTCAGGTCTTCGAAAAGACCGCGCCGCGCGTAGTACGCCATCCGCTCGCCGTTATGCCAGTTCACGACATCCGGTGCGACCGTGGTCAACCAGCCCGGCAACTGCACCTTGTACGCTTCCTCGTCGACGAACGACGCCTTCACGTCGACATTCGGATGCGCCTTCTTGAACTCGTCGAGGACCTGTTGCCAGACTGCTCGCTGGCTCGCGCCCTTGAACGCGATGTTGATCGTCATCGTGTCGGCGTTCGCTGCCGCCGGAAACGACAACATACCCGACGTCCCCGCCGCTGCCAGCGCGAGTGCCGCGACGATGCGCGTGCCGCGCGCCTTCAGTGCCTTTACGGTCATTCCTGTCTCCTTTGGTTTTGCTTTCTGACGCACTGCTATCTGGTTGATCAATGCAATCGGATCTTCATCGGTTCTGCAAGACGCGGCCGTACTTCAACGCGTCCGGTAAGCGGCCACGCCTTGCGGTTCGACCTCGCGCGAGCCGATCACGAAGTCGGCTGCATCGACACCGTCGATCGCGTGCACGCGCTCGCCGTAGTTGAACACGTAGGTCAACGCGCCGCGGCGGCTCACGCGCAGACTATCGCCCAGCACGCGCGGCGCCAGTCCCGCTTCGGTCGCAATGCGCGCAAATAACTGTTCGGTAAGCCGATCGTCGAATAGCGTCGCAAAGTAATGCGCCGAACCGTGCCGCACATAAGCAGGATGTCCATCCGCGAAACGCGCGCGTACATCGAGCGTCGATCCACTGCCGACGTCGATCAGATCGCGCCAGCGACGGCCGTGCCCTTCAATTGTCGTCGCGTCCACATGCACCCGCTCGGCAATATTCGGCCGCAACGACTCGACGCGCCACACCCGCATCGGCAGCAGCGACGCGAGCGGTCCCGGCGGCAACTGCGCGGGAATCTGCAGATCGCGCGTCTTCGAGCCACTGCGCGGACCGAACACGACGTGCGCACCGCTTGCGGCGACGCGCGCGGCGAAATCGTCGGGCACCACCGGCAGCGGCGGCACGACGACCAGCGCATAACCGTCGAGCGACGCGCTTGCCGGAATCACATCGACGTCGAAGCCCAGCGCGCGCAGCGCCGAGTAGTACTCGAACGCGAAACGCGGATAGTGGAAGTCCGCGCCTTGCGGATGAATCTCGAACAGCCACTTCGCTTCATAGTCGTAGACGAGCGCGACTTTGGCGTGCACCGCCGCGTCGGCATCGGCATGCGCGGCCGCGACCGCGCGGATTTCTTCCGCGACGCGCGCCGCTTCATGCCCGCCGATGTCCAGCCGGTTATCCGGTGTATTGAGCCCCGCGTGCATCTGTTCCTGCGCGAACGGCGCCTGCCGCCATCTGAAGTACGACACGCAGCCCGCGCCGTGCGCGAAGGCTTCCCAGCTCCACAGCCGCACCATGCCGGGCAGCGGCGCCGGATTCCATTGCGCCCAGTTGACCGGCCCCGGCTGCTGCTCCATCACCCAGAACGGCAGCTTCGACATGCCGCGATAGACGTCGTGATTGAACGTCGCGAAATCCGGATGGCCGGTGCGCAGGAATTGCGCCTTCAGTTCCGGTGCGAACCATTGCTGATCGAGCGCGCCGAGCGGATAACTGTCCCATGTCGCAACGTCGAGATCGGCGGCCACCTTGTAGTGATCGAACTCGGTAAAGAGCTGCATGAAGTTGTGCGCCACCGGCCGGCCCGGCGAATGCGCACGAATGATGTCGACCTGCATCCGGTTGTAGCGCGCGACTTCGTCCGACGCGAAGCGCCGGTAATCGAGCCGATGCGACGGATTCGCTTCGGTGACGGTCCCGACCGGTGCATCGATTTCGTCGAAGCTGCGGTACTCCATGCTCCAGAACACGTTGCCCCACGCGCGATTCAGCGCATCGATCGTCGCATAGCGCGCCTTCAGCCATTCACGGAAACGCGCGACGGCAGCCGGTGAATAACTGACCACCGTGTTGTGGCAGCCGTACTCGTTATCGGTCTGCCAGTAGGCCACCGCCGGGTGTTTGCCATAACGCGCGGCAACCGCGGTGCAGATCGTGCGCGACGCTTCGAAATACGACGGCGACGAAAAGTCGTAATGACGGCGCGAGCCGAACCCGCGAGGCTTGCCGTCGGCATCGACCGGCAGGATGTCCGGATGACGGTCGATCAGCCATTTCGGCGGCGTGGCGGTCGGCGTGCACATCACAACCTTCAGACCCGCGTTGCCCAGCACGTCGATCGCACGATCGAGCCAGGCCCAGTCGTATTCGCCGGGCGCCGGTTCGATCCGGCTCCACGCGAATTCGGCGATCCGCACCTGCTCGATGCCAAGCGCTTTCATGCGGCGCGCGTCGTCTTCCCACAGCGACTCCGGCCAGTGTTCGGGGTAGTAGCAAACGCCAAGGCGCATTGGAGGGTTCCTTATACGGGGTGAGCGACCGCGGCGCCGCGCACGGGCACCGCAAAGCCGTCTTCGGTAAACAGATGGCACGCGGCGGGATTCGCGCGAAACGTCACGCGCTCGCCAAGCGCCACTTGCACGCCGCCGGGCACTTTCGCGATCAGCGTGTCGCCGCCGGGTTGATCGAGATGCACATAGCTGTGCTCGCCAAGATGCTCGACGAGCAATACGCCGCGTGTGAGCAGCGCATCGGAGCCGTTGGGTCCAGCGCTGCCGATGTCTGAAAGTTCGAGATGCTCGGGACGTACGCCGAACGTGACCGGCTGCGCGTTTTGCAAGCCGCTGCCATCGGCTTGAACCCGCATGCGCTCGCCACCGTGCGTCAACGCAACCGTCACGCCTTGCGCATCGACCGATGCAACCGTCGCGGGCAGAAAGTTCATCCGCGGCGAGCCGATAAAGCCAGCGACAAAGCGGCTTGCCGGCCGGTGGTACAGCTCGAGCGGCGCGCCGATCTGCGCAATGCTGCCGTGGCGCTCGGTGTCCTTGCCCGCGTGCAGCAGCACGATGCGGTCGGCCAGCGTCATCGCTTCGGTCTGATCGTGCGTCACATAAACGACGCTCGCCTTCGCGAACTGCCGGTGCAGCTTCGCGATTTCGATGCGTGTCTGTCCGCGCAAGGTCGCATCGAGATTCGACAGCGGTTCATCGAACAGAAACACGCCCGGTTCACGCACGATCGCGCGGCCAATCGCGACACGTTGCCGCTGACCGCCGGACAATTCGCGCGGCCGCCGCTCGAGCAGCGCTTCAAGCTGCAGAATGCGCGCCGCTTCGCGAACCTTGCGATCAATCTCGTTCTTCGGCACTTTCGCGATCTTCAGGCCGAACGCCATATTCTCGTAGACGCTCATGTGCGGAAACAGCGCGTAGCTCTGGAACACCATCGCCACCCCACGCTCGGCCGCGGGCACGTCGTTCATCACGTGTCCGCCGATCGACAGGTCGCCGTCGGTCACGTCCTCGAGGCCGGCGATCATCCGCAGCAGCGTCGACTTGCCGCAGCCGGACGGGCCGAGAAACACGCAGAACTCGTTTTCGCCGATCTCGAGATCGACATTGCGAATCACCGGCGCGCCATCGCCGTACGCTTTCTGCACGCCGCGTAACGAAATGCTCGCCATCGTCTCCACTCCATGTTTAAATCAGCAGAGCCGGAGATTAAGCGCTTAAGCAGACAGACATGAAAAACGATCGCAAGCGCGATCGTCGGTCTGAAGCTTCGTCTCCGATCTCATTCTGTTTATGCGGGGAATGGTGCCGTGCGCCGGGCTGCAACGCAAATCCTGAGCACACATCCCACATACTGGCGACGCAATCCACTATGTCCACGTTAAGCGAAGTCGCGGCGCGCGCCGGCGTTACATCGGCGACCGTGTCGAACGTGCTGCGCAATCGCGGCCGGGTCGGCGAGCAGACCCGCCAGCGCGTGCTCGAAGCGGTCGCCGCGCTCGCTTACCGGCCGCATCTGGCGGCACGCGCGCTCGCCGAAGGCCGCGCACCGACCATCGCGCTGATGGTGTCGAGCATCGCCAATCCGTTCTATCCGGAGTTCGCGCTTGCCGTCGAGCGCGCAGCCCGCACGAGCGGGCATTTTGTGATCGTCTGCAATACGAACCAGGACCCGCTCGCCGGCCGCGCGTATCTCGAGCAGATTGCCGGCACGCTATCCGAAGGCGTGCTGGTGATGAACGCGAACCTCGATTTCGCCGATCTTCACCAAACGGAAGCGCGCGGCACACCGGTCGTGTTGTGCATGTGGGAACGGCCGAACGATCCGCCGGGGTTACCTTGCGTCGCAGTCGACTTTCGCCGCGCCGGCGAACTGGCTGCGCAGCATCTGCTGGAACGGGGCCATCGGCGCATCGGCGCGATCGTCGGCAGCAAACGCTCGGGCATTCACGCCGCGCGCTACGAAGGTTTCGTCGATGCGCTGCGCGCGGCGGGCGTCAAGCTGCCGCGCACATGCGTGCGCTATGCGCCGGATACCATCGAAGGCGGTTATGCGGCCGCGCGCGAATTGCTCGACTTGCACCGGGACACCACGGCCATCTTCGCGACCAATGACCTGCCCGCACTGGGATCAATTCACGCGGCGTTCGATCTGGGCCGCAACGTGCCCGACGACCTGTCGGTCATTGGCATTACTGACATTCAGCTTGCACGGCAATCGCGGCCGCCGCTGACCACGGTCGCGGTGCCGACTGTCGAAGCAGCCGAGATGGCGGTATCGCTGTTGCGCGAACTGATCGAGCGGCCGCCCGATACGCGTCACACAGCACGCCATACCGCGCGCGAGCAACCGCGCGTGTGTGTCGCATCGGAACCGCGCCTGATCGTGCGCGGGTCGACCGGCACGCCACGCCGCAAGCGCGGATAAGCGCCGCCCCACCGCCCTCATTCCACCGCTGGCATCCCTGATCCGTCGGCCCATTTTCGTGTCGGATGCTCCGTTGCGCAGCCGCCGACGCGAAGCCGCGATACCCGCTATGCTTCGTGTTTCCGCGTCGCGGTCCCGGCGGCGGGCCCTTCGCACGCGTTTCTTTCCTTACGTCTTCATTGCGGAGAATCGTCATGCAATATTGCAAATTCGGCGGCACAGGTCTGACTGTTTCGCGCCTCTGTCTCGGCACGATGACCTTCGGCCTTCAGACCGAAGAAGCCGTGTCGCGCGCCATTCTCGACAAGGCCGCCGATGCCGGCGTCACGTTTATCGATACCGCCGATGTCTATCCGCTCGGCGCGACCGTCGAGCAGACCGGCCGTACCGAGGAAATCATCGGCCGCTGGCTGAAGGGCAAGCGCGAGCGCTTTATCGTTGCGACCAAGGCGTTCAACAAGGTCGGGCCGTCCGAGTGGGATCAGGGCTCGTCGCGCAAGCATCTGCTCGATGCGATCGACAACTCGCTGCGGCGTCTGAACACCGACTACGTCGATCTCTATCAACTGCATAACGACGACGCTGCGACGCCGCTCGAAGAAACGCTCGAAGCGCTCGATACGATCGTGCGCTCGGGCAAGGCGCGCTATGTCGGCGTCTCGAACTTCCTCGCGTATCGGCTCGCCCGGGCGCTCGGCCGCTCGGACGTGCTGCGCGTCGTGCGTTTCGTGTCGGTGCAGCCGCGCTACAACCTGCTGTTCCGTCAGATCGAGCGTGAGCTGCTGCCGCTCGCCGCTGAGGAAAAACTTGCGGTAATGCCGTACAACCCGCTCGCGGGCGGACTGCTGACCGGCAAGCATCGTCACGATGCGAAGCCGACGGAAGGACGTTTCACGTCCGCGACAGTCGGCAAGGCCGGCGACATGTATCAGGAGCGCTACTGGCACGAGCGCGAGTTTCAGACCATCGACACGCTGCGCGGCATCGTCGACAAGACGGGCGTATCGCTCGCGAAGACGTCGGTTGCGTGGGTGCTCGCGAATCCGGTCGTGACGTCCGCGATTATCGGGGCAAGCCGGCCCGACCAGCTGGACGAGACGCTCGCGGCAGTCGACCTGAAGCTCGACCCCGAACTGAAGGCGCAACTCGACGACGCGACCGTCGAGTATCGTTGGGGCGATGCGGCCCGGTAACACAAGCGCACGCAACTGCGCGAGCCACTGAGGGAATAACCGCGGCTACGGCCGCCCGAAAATGACGCTGGACGGTCAGGATTCGTCCCGGACCGTCCAGCGCCACGCGCGTGTCGCGCTAACCGAACTCGCCGGTGCGCTGGTTCGCATCCGGCAGTTGCCGCGATTCACGCATCGAGCGCGGATGCCAAAGCTTTGCGCCGCCTTCGATACCCGCCGCGTTCGACACGATCGCCACGTTCGCGGGCAAATCGAACTTCAGGTTCACCGCATTGCCGCCGCCGATCCATAGCCGATCGTAGTTCACGAGCTTCGAAAGCACGTCGATGACCTTCTCCACACGCTTGTTCCAGCGCTTGTCGCCGGCCTGGTCACGCGCGTGAGCGCCGATGTACTCGTCATACGTGCGGGTTTTGCTGACCGGGTGATGCGCGAGTTCGAGATGCGGCATCAGTTCGCCGTCGCGAAAGAGCGCGGTGCCCGCTCCGGTGCCGAGCGTCAGCACGAACTCGAGACCGTGCCCCTCGATTGCCGCGAACCCCTGCATCTCCGCATCGTTGATCATGCGCACCGGCAGATTGCCGACGCGCCTCGCCAGCATCGACGCGAGCGGTACGCCATGCCAGCCCTCGTCGCCGATATTCGGCGCGGTCAGCACGCAATTCTCGCGCACGACGCCCGGAAAGCCGATCGACATCCGCGTCGGATGATGTTGCGTGAGCAACGGATTGACGAGCGTCGCCAGCGTATCGACCATCTGCTCCGGCGTGCACGGGTGCGGCGTCGCGACACGCACGCGTTCGCCTAGCATCTTGCCGTGGCCGTCGATCACCGCGGCCTTCAGACCGGTGCCGCCGATATCGATCGCAAGAATGCGTTCGCTGGATGCCCGCCCGGGCGCAATATGAGGCGCAACCGCGGCCTTCGGCATCTTCACCGCTGCGGCCTTTTTGACAGCGACCTTTTTCACAGCGGCCTTTTTCACAGCGGCCTTTACCGCAGCCTTCTTCGGCGCGGTTTTTTTCGTTGCAGCGGATTTCACCGCGCCACGTGCGACGGCTTTCTTCGCGCTTGCCTTCTTGCTTGCCACAGTTGTTTTTCGTGTCGGCATAGTCGTCATCCCTTTTTGCAGTGGTTTTGTGTACTCAACCTGTTAGGGCCGCTTCGGCTCGTCGTCGAGCGGGCGCCACGCATGCCCCGCGCGCGCGAGCAGCGCGTCGGCCTCGGCCGGTCCGCTGCCGCCGGCCGCATAGCCATACACCGGCAGCGCGCCGCCCGCAGTCGGATGCAGCACCGCATCCACCGCCGCCCAGCTGCCTTCGATACTGTCCGCACGCTGGAACAACGTCTCGTCGCCGAGCATGCAGTCATACAGCAGCGTCTCGTAACCGACGTTCGCCTGTTCCTTGAAAAAATCGTTGTAATCGAACGTCGAGCGCACCTTGCCCATTCTCATCGTCGGCCCCGGCACCTTCACGTTGAAATCGAAACGCGTGCCGTGCGCGGGATCGATGCGCAGCGTCAGTACGTTCGGTACGAGCGCATCGACCGGCAGATCGCGGAACATCAGGAACGGCACGCGCTTCAATTGCACCGCGATTTCGGTGCGGCGCGTCGCAAGCCGCTTGCCGGTACGTAAGTAAAACGGCACGCCGGCCCAGCGCCAGTTGTCGAGATAGACCCGCGCCGCCGCGTAAGTCTCGGTCTTGCTGTCGGGCGCGACGTTCGGCTCCGCGCGATACGCGACACCCGCGGGCCCCTGTTCGTACTGCCCGAACACGACGTCATCGGCGCGCAGCGGCTGGATCGCTTCGAATACTTCCGCTTTCTTGTCGCGCACCGTTTCCGCATCGAATGAATTCGGCGGCTCCATCGCGACCATCGCGAGCAGTTGAAACAGGTGGTTGGGCAGCATGTCGCGAAACGCGCCGGTGTGCTCGTAGAACGCGCCGCGCCCTTCGACACCGAGCGTTTCAGAAGCGGTGATCTGCACGCTGTCGATATACTCGCGCCGCCACACTGGCTCGAACAGCGCATTCGCGAACCGCACCGCGAGAATGCTCTGCACGGTCTCCTTGCCGAGAAAATGATCGATCCGGTAAATCTGCTGCTCGCTCGCGTAGTTCAGAATGTGCGCGTTCAGATCGCGCGCGGAAGCGAGATCGCTGCCGAACGGCTTCTCGATCACCACGCGTCGGAAACCGCCCGCGCTGCTCTCGTCGAGCAGGCCCGCTTTGCCGAGCTGTTCGACCACCGGCTTGAAGAAGCGCTCGCCGACCGCCAGGTAGAAAATCGCATTGCCGCCGCTGCCGTTCTTGCTCATCGCCTGCTTGACGCGCTCGAACGTCTCGGGGGTCGCGAAATCGCCGGCCACATAGTGCAGCCGCTGCGCGAGCCAGTTCCACGATGCTTCGTCGGCTTTGCCCGCACTCGAGCGTTCCGCCGCGAACTGCTGCAGCGACGTGTGCAGGTCGTCGCGCCATTGGTCGGTGGCGCGCTCGCCGCGATTCACGCCGATCACCTGCATCCCGTCATCGAGCAGACCGTCGACCACGAGGTTGTACAGCGCGGGGATCAGAAGACGCTTGGTCAGATCGCCGCCCGCGCCGAAAATCACCAGCGTGCACGGCGGCGCGGCGCACTCGCCCGCAGGTCCGCAAGGACCGTCGCCGCGGGCCACCGCGGCGGGCGGCGCCGCGGGCACTTTCGCGCCGACGGCAGCGGACGGGTTCTGTTCGACGGGAGCGTTCGTATCGGACGGCATGGCATTCCCTCGCAGATGAAGATCAATCAATAACGGGCGTTATCAGGATGACTCGCCGCGCGGCCGGCCAGTTCCAGTCGGATGTCGTCCGCGCAGCGATTTCACAGCGGTTTCATCAACACAGCAGCGATTCGCAAGACTTCTGTAAAGCCCGTCGCGTGAGCGTTGCGTCAACGCGGCATGACCTGCACCCCGACGTGCTCGACGATCAGTAACTTATGCAGCCCGCCGCGCGCGGCTCGCGCATCGGGCACCCCCTGTCGCATGCGTGCGTGCGGCTATTTGACTGCCGCCGCCTGCACCGCTTCGTTCGCGTCCGGCACGAAGCCCGACGCCGTGGCTTCGCGCGGCTGCAGCAGCAACGCGACGAGCCCGCTCCAGCCGGTCTGATGCGATGCGCCGACACCCCGGCCGTTATCGCCGTGGAAGTACTCGTGAAACAGCACGAGGTCCTGCGACCGCGGGTCCGCCTGCAACTGCGGATAAGCGCCCATCACCGGCCGTTTGCCGTTGCTGTCCTTCAGGAACAGCCTCGTCAGGCGGCGCGAGAGTTCGTCGCCGATCTCACGCAGCGATAGCCGGACGCCCGAGCCGGTCGGATACTCGATACGAAAATCATCGCCGTAGTAGCGATGGAATTCGTACAGCGATTCGATCAGCAGATAGTTGACCGGCATCCAGATCGGTCCGCGCCAGTTCGAGTTGCCGCCGAATACACGCGAGTCGGATTCGGCCGGCAGGTATCTGACGGAAAACTCCTTGCCGTCGTGCCGGTAAACAAACGGATCGTCGTGATGCACGCGCGACAGCGCACGCACACCGTAGTCGGACAGAAACTCCGCCTCGTCGAGCGCGCGGCGCAGCAGCGCCTTCATCCGGTGTCCGCGCAACAGCGACAGCAGCAGGCTATTGCCCTTGCCGGGCTCGTTCCAGCGCGACACGAGCCGCGCGAGATCGGGCCGGTGCCGGAAAAACCACATTAGCCGCTCGTGCAGGCCCGGCAGCGTGTGGTGCAGGCGATGCTCGAGCACATGGACCGCAAACAGCGGAATCAGCCCGACGATCGAGCGCACGCGCATCGGCACATTGTTGCCGTCGGGCAGCCGCAGCTTGTCGTAGAAGAAGCTGTCCTGCCCATCCCACAAGCCGGTTTCGCAGCCGTCGTCGCAGCTCACCGCCTCGGCGATATACAGGAAGTGCTCGAAGAATTTCACCCCGATATCGACGAACACGTGGTTCTCATACGCCAGCTCGAGCGCCATGCGCATCAGGTCGAGCGCATAAGCGGCCATCCACGCGGTGCCGTCGGCCTGATCGATATGGCCGCCGGTCGGCAGCGGCGACGAGCGGTCGAAGATGCCGACGTTGTCGAGTCCGAGAAAGCCGCCCTGGAAGATGTTGCGGCCGTCCGCATCCTTACGGTTCACCCACCACGAGAAATTCAGCAGCAGCTTGTGAAACACCAGCTCCAGAAAATCGCGATCGCCCTTGCCGGTCATCGACCGATCGATCTCGTACACGCGCCACGCGGCCCACGCATGCACCGGTGGATTGGCATCGCTGAAGGCCCATTCGTACGCGGGCAGCTGGCCGTTCGGATGCTGATAGCGGTCCTTCACCAGCAGCAGCAGCTGGCGCTTCGCGAACGCGGGGTCGATCAGCGCCAACGCGGCCGCGTGAAACGCGAGATCCCACGACGCGTACCACGGGTACTCCCATTTGTCGGGCATCGACACGATGTCCGCATTGCACAGATGCCGCCAGTCCGCATTGCGGCCGCGCCGCCGGCCCGCGGGCGGCACCGGCTGAGCGGGGTCGCCGTCCATCCAGCGCTGCACGTCGAACTGGTAAAACTGCTTCGACCACAGCATGCCGGCGAGCGCCTGGCGCTGTACGAGACGCTCGTCGGGATCATGGATCTCGCGCTGCAATACACCATAGAATTCGTCTGCTTCGGCAATCCGGCGCGCAAAGAGCCCATCGACGTCGAGCGGCACCTCATCGGGCGCCGATGCGACGCGCCAGCGCAGATAGACGACCGCCTCGCCGTGCGGTTCGAGTTCGAGCGACACATGCGCGCCCGCCTTCGAGCCCGAGTCGCGGCGCACCGCGTCGCGCCGGCCATGCACCAGGTAGTCGTTGAAACCGTCCTTGAACGGACCGACCGCATCCATTCCATACAGACGCGTGACGTTGGTCTCGTTTTCGCAGAACAGCCACTCGATGCCGGTCCCGTACGCGCTGCCCTTGCGCCACGCGGAGACGATGATCGACTCGTGGCCGGGATGGCGGCCGAACAGATAGGTGCGATCGCGCATCCGCTCGAACATCAGCGACGGCTTGTCCTCGAGCCCTTTCCACGACCATTTGTTGCGCGCCCAGATCTGCGGCAGCACGTCGAGCGATGCGGCCTCGTCGCCGCGGTTCTGGACGGTCACACGCATCACGATGTCGTCGTGCGTGTGCTTCGCATACTCGACGGTCACGTCGAAGTAGCGGGAATGGTCGAATACGCCGGTATCGAGCACTTCGTACTCGGGCTGGTCCGCGCCGCGGCGCGCGTTTTCGTCGACCAGGTCGGCGTACGGGTACGCGGCATGCGGGTACTTGTACAGCATCCGCATGTACGAATGCGTCGGCGTGCCATCCAGATAGAAGTACAGCTCCTTCACGTCCTCGCCGTGATTGCCCTGCGAGTTCGTGAGGCCGAACAGACGCTCCTTGATAATCGGGTCGCGCCGGTTCCACAGTGCGAGCGACACGCACCAGTTGAGCATGTCGTCGCCGAAGCCGGCGATGCCGTCCTCGCCCCACCGATAGGCACGGCTGCGCGCGTGATCATGCGGGAAGTAGTCCCACGCGGTGCCGTTCGCACTGTAGTCCTCACGCACCGTGCCCCACTGGCGTTCGCTCAGGTACGGGCCCCAGCGTTGCCAGCGCGCGCATTCGGCGGAATGCAGACGGATACCCTCGGCGGTGTCGAGCAGATTGCAGGCACGAAGGCAGGGCATGACAGCATCCTCCTTTTGACAAGGCAGCAGGAGTCACATCGTAGCGCGCTTTGCGCGGCGTTGCGCGTGCGGCGAGCTATCGCAGGTGTCGCGCGGCAAGCAGCGCGTCGATGCGCAACCGCTCGCCGAGCGACCACGCCTGAAATGGCGCGCCCGCGGCGTGATGCGGCGCATCGCCGTCGGCCACTTCGCTGAGGTGATCGAGGCCCACGCGGTCCAGATGCGCGTCGAGCGGCGCGACGAAGCGCTCGAAGGCCGCCGCGCACGCCGCCGCATCGGGCTGTTCGACGCGCATCCAAGCTTCGACGAACGGACCCAGCAGCCACGGCCACACCGTGCCTTGATGATAGGCGCCATCGCGCTCGCGCGGGCCGCCCACATAGTGGCCGCGATACGCGGGATCGGACGGCGCGAGCGTGCGCAGGCCGAGCGGCGTCAGCAGATGCACGCTCACCTGCGCGACGACCGCGCGCGCGACCACACCGTCGATCACCTGAAACGGCAGGCCGCCGACCGCGAAAATCTGATTCGGACGCACCGAGCGGTCGAACGTGCCGCGCACGTGGTCGACATCGACCACGTCGAACAGCGCGCCGCTCGCCGGATCGACGAATCGTTCGACGAATGCGCGCGCCGCGCGCCCGGCCGGTTCGCGCCAACGCACGTTCCAGTTTGATGCGATGCGCAATGCGTTGATCCATAGCGCCTGCACTTCAACCGGCTTGCCGATGCGCGGCGTGACGACCCAGTCGCCGACCTTCGCGTCCATCCATGTGAGTTGTACGCCGGGCACGCCCGCGCGCAGCAAGCCGTCCTGTTCGTCGACGCCGATCGCAAAGCGCGTGCCGCGCGTATAGCCGGCGAGAATGTCATCGACCGCTTGCTGCAGACGGCGGCGCGTCGTACCGGACGCATGCTGCACAGCAAGATAGTCGTGCACGGCGACGACGAACCACAGCGACGCATCGACCGAGTTGAACTCGGGCGTGTCGTCGTAGTCCGGGAAGCGGTTCGGCAGCATGCCTTCAGATAGTGTGGCCGACCATTCGAGCAGGATCGCTTCGGCTTCGTCGTAGCGTGCGCAACTGAGCAGCAGCCCGCGCATCGAGATAAATGTGTCGCGGCCCCAGTCGGTGAACCACGGAAAGCCGGCGACGATCGTGCGGCCCTGCTCGCGCGCGACCACATACGCATCGGCCGAGCGCTGCAGACGCGACGCGAACGACGCGCGGCGCGTGCGCTCCGCATGTTCGAGCTGTTGCGCATGCAGCAATGCGTCGGAGGTCGTGTTCTCACGCGCGCGGGGCACGCCAGCGGCGCTGAAAATCAGCACCGCATCGGCAGCGCCGAGATCGAAAGAAAAGACGCCTGGCGTCGCGAGGTCTTCGGTGAATTCGAGCCCGCGTTCGCGCTCGCGCGGGTAGCAGAAGTTTCGATACCAATCGGGCGCATGCTCGTACGCGCCGTTCGACGCCGCGCGAATCGCGGGCCGATCGCCATACGGACGCCAGCTCACGCAACCATCGTTGACGTCCGCCGAAAAATTGAATGCCCCGTTTTCATGGTGCAGCGCATGATAGTCGCGGCCCGACAGCAACGGCCGCACATGCAGCATGAACCGGCCGTTCGTCGTGTCGCCTGTCGCACCGCTCACCGCGGTTGCGCCGTTCTGCGCTGTCGCTTCGCGCCGCAAGCGCCAGCGCAGCACCGTCTCAGCGGTGTCTTTCACGACGAACAGTTCCGCACTGACCTCACCCCGCGCGCCAAGCGCGATGCGCCACGTGGGCCAAGGTTGCGTCGTGAAACCGAGCAGTTGCCCGGCGATATCCGGTACGTTCAGATCGGGCGCATAGCATTGCATCGTCAGCGGATAACGCTCGCCGTTCGCGTCGAGCCATGCTTCGATACCGTTCACCAGCACGATGCGGCCCGCCGGCGGGCGCGTCGCCGCAAGCAGCAGCGCGTGATAGCGGCGCGTGCGCGGCATGCCGACCGTGCCCGAAGCGAAACCGCCGAAGCCGTCCGCCTCGAGCCATTCTGCGTCGAGACGCGCGGCGTCGATCGGGCGCGCGATGTCTGTCATCGATATGCCCCCTGCTGTTACTGCCACATCAAGGATTGACGTCATGCCTGCACGTTATCGCCGCAGGTCATCGTTATACGTCACTGAGCGTCACTGAGGCAGCACGACCCACACTTCAAGACCGCCGCCGTCGCGCGGATGAAATTGCAGCGTGCCGCCGTGCAGCCTTGCGATTCTTTCGACGATGGCAAGACCGAGACCCGTGCCGCTCGTTCCGCTATGCGCGTTCTTGCCGCGTTGAAACGGCGCCTTCAGCGCTTCGAGCTCGGCAGCCGTCAGGCCACTGCCGCGATCGCCGACCGCCACATACACCGCGCGCGCATCGCGCCATGTGCGCACCGCGAAGCCGCTGCGGCCATACTTGATTGCATTCTGCATCAGGTTCATCAGCAGCCGCATCATGCTGATCGGCCGAAACGCGACCGGCGGCAAATCAGCCAGCGACAGTTCGAAATCATGCCCGAGCCCCGCGAAATCCGCAGCGAGCTGGCTCACAAGCCCGTTCAGATCGCCTGCTTGCGTGGCCTCGCGTTCGCCGCTGCCCGCGTAGTCCATGAACTGCTGAAGGATCGTGTCGATCTGGTCGAGGTATGACTCGGACGCATGGGTGAAGGCCTCGTCGCGGGGGGCGCCCGCCATCGCCATCGCAAGGCGCAGTTTCGTGAGTGGCGTGCGGATATCGTGCGAAATGCCGGCCAGCATCACCGCACGCGTCGCTTCCGCGTGCTGCAGCGCTTGCGTCATCTGGTTGAACGCGGCGCTGACTTGCGCAATCTCGGTTGGACCGTCGAGCGGCAACGGCGCCGGCGCGTCGCCTTCGCTGACGCGCCGCGCCGCGTCGGCCAGATGCTGCAGCGGCCGGTTCAGATGCCGCTGAATCACAAAGCCGGTCAGCGCGGCCAGCACACCGAGGCCCAGCGCGAGCAGCAGCGCGCTAACGAGCCGGCCGCCTTGCGCCTCTTCGGGCAGCATCAGCGCAATCCAGTAAGGCGTATCCGCGATATGCACGCGCAGCCACATATGCTGCGGCGCGCCGCGTGCGCGTTCCGGTTCCCAGCGCACGTCGCTGCCGGCAGGCAGATAACGATGCAGCGTGTCGAGGAAAATACCGAGCTCGTGCGTCCGGTAGAACTCGAGCGGATTGGTCGGCGGCTGGTCCAATGCGTCGGGCGGCACGTCGGCACGCGCATCGAGCCGCGCGACCAGCGCATCGCGCGACTCGCGCGGCGTCGCCGAGAGCACGGTGTCGAGCGTCGTGATGTACGCGCCGAATACCGCCGCCGCACGCTCGACGCGCGGCCGCTGCACATAGTGCAGCAGCACGATAAGCGAGCACGCTTCGCTCACGGCGATCAGGACGATTAACAGCAGGATATTGCGGGCGAGCAGCGAGCGCGGCATCAGCCGCGAGAAGAAACGTCTGCCTGCACCGGATACCGCGCGCGGCGCACCATCGACCGGCGCATCGGCTGACGCATCGGCTTGGGCACCCGCTTCAGCGCGCGCGGTCATGATTCGACGTCCGCAATCAGCATATAGCCGACGCCCCAAACGGTCTTGATAAAGCGCGGCTTCGACGGATCGCTTTCGATCATCTGGCGCAACCTCAGCACCTGCACATCGATGCTGCGATCGAGCGCGTCGTGCTCGCGGCCGCGTGCGCGAGCAATCAGGTTGTCGCGGCTCACCGCACGGTTCGGCGACGAGCCAAGCGCGGTCAGCAGCAGCATTTGCGCGGAATGCAGTTCGACCGGCTCGTCGCCGCGAAACAGCAGGCTCTTGGCGACGTCCAGGCGAAAGTCGCCGAAACGCACTGATTGCGTCGTGACGGTCGGATCGCCAGCCGCGATCTTCTGCCGGCGCAACAGCGCGTTGATTCGCGCGGTCAGCTCCTGCGGCAGAAACGGCTTCGCGAGATAGTCGTCCGCGCCGGTCTCGAGGCCCGCGACGCGATCGAGCGGATCGCCCTTCGCGGTCAGCATCAGGATCGGTAACGTTTCGCCTGCGTCGCGCAACTGCTTGCAGATATCGAGGCCGTTCTCGTCGCCGATCATCAGGTCGAGCACGAGCACGTCGTACGGCTCGCGCTCCAGATAGCGCTTCAGGCGCGCGCCGTTCTCGACGACCCGCACCGAAAACCCCTGCGCCGTCAAAAAGCGCTGCAGCATATTGCGCAGTTCGGCTTCGTCGTCGAGCACGATGATGCGGGCGGATCGATCCATGCCAGTCTCCGAGGGGCAAACACGAGGAAACGCGACGGCCGGGCGCTATTGTCGTCTTTGTGTCATCAGGAACTGCTCGATCTGCGGCAGCGTCACGTAACCCACTTTCTGCGTGTCGATTTCATCGAAATGCTGTGCGACGCGCGGCATGCCCCCGGCAGCCTGCTGCTTCGTCAACTTGCCGTCGTGTGTCGTATTGGCCGCGCCAAAACGTTCCTGCAGTTGCTGCATCGCGTACTGCATGCGTGCGCCGCCCGCTCCCTGCATCGACTGCGTGTTCGGTGCAGGCATCGTTTGCGCCGGCAATTCCTGCGCTAGCGCGCCTGTCGATGCGACACACAACGCCAGCATGGCAATCCACTTCTTCATTCCTTCCTCCGTTGAGTCGGACACCCGCGTCGCTTGCGTTGTGCTGCGAACCGCGTGGTGACAGGGCGAATTCTTGTCGTTCGCCGCTGCGAAGGCAATGCGGAAACTATGTCACTTCATGTCACCAGCGCGGCTCACGCGCTCATGCGCACTAATGCGCACTAGTGCGCATCACGAATCGCTTCGAACGCCGCCTTCAGGTTTTGCGCTTTTGTCGCGAGCACCTGCGGTATTTCGTCGAGCCGCACCGATTCCGGCGTGTCGCCCGGCCGCGGCGGATTGTCGATCGCGAACAGCAGCGTTTCGTCGTCGCCTGACGCGCCGATCGCCTGCACGGTCATCGTCTTGAACGAGATCTTGCTGATGCCCGCGACGCGCTTCACACCGTTGATCGCGATGCCGACCGGCGTCAGGTTGCGCAGACGAAAGCCCTGCTTTTCGAGCCGCACGTCGGTCAGCGCGATTTGCAGGATCAGCGAATCGGGGCGCGGCGTATCGACGACCGTCATATCCTTCATCACGTTCTGCGTCAGGATCTGCGCGAAGGTATGCGTCACCTGCACCATCTCGTCAGGGTCGATGCCTTTGTACGGCGAATCGGGTGCGAGGAAAACCTCGATCGGCGCGAGATAGACACTGTGCAGCCGCGCGCGCTGCGCGGGGTAGTCCGGCGCCATATAGCCCTTCGTGCCGGGAAATTGCGCGACAGGTGTGAGCTGCACGCTATCCGGTATCAGATACTCGGCGCGCGCGACGCCGGGCTGCGCAACGAGCGGCAGCGTCAACGCGGCGCCGGCGAGCAGCCATGCCGCGCGCATTTTCAGTCGTGCCATCACCGTTTGCATCGTTGACACGACCGATACGTTGAAGGGCAGATTCATCGGCATTTTCATGATCCATTCCTGGTCCAGCGGTTGAATCATCATAGGCGACGCGCGATGCGCATCGGCCTGGTGGTATCCCGTTACCGCCGCGCATGATGACGGATGCGTCGCATTGCGCAGCAGTCGCGCACAAAGCCCTGCGTCCCCAATGCCCGATCACCGATACGCGGTCGACCCATGCTAGGCTATGCGCCAATTCGGCATGCCACCGGGCGTTTTGCATCCCGAAAAGACCAGGGTCTACGTTAGTTGCATTGAATATCGGCATCCGTGCGTCTGCCCGCATAAGGCGCGCGCGAAATATGGTGGATTGATGACAAAGGACAATAACCCGCTCTGCCTACCATCCGGTCGTCTATGCGCGGCACTTTGCAGTGCCGCGCCGGTCGTGTTGCCCGCACTGCTGCTCGCGGGCTGCATGGTCGGACCCGATTACCGGACTCCCGCCCCGCCGCCGACCGACAGCTACACGACCGCCCCGCTGCCCGATCAAACCGCGTCGGCACCTGGCGCGTCGGGCGTGCCGCAGCACTTTGCCAGCGGCGAGGACATTCCGGCCGCGTGGTGGACGCTGTTTCATTGCGAGCCGCTCGACGCATTGATTCGCCAGGCGCTTGCGAATAGCCCGAATATCGCGTCGGCGCGCGCGGCGCTGCGTCAGTCGCGCGAAAACCTGAGCGCGCAGTTCGGCGGCACGCTGCTGCCGCACGTCGATGCGCAGCTGAATGCGACACGCGAGAAATTCAACGGCATCACCTTCGGCGAACCGCAGTTCACCGAAGATCTGAACCTGTACAACTCATCGGTCAGCGTGTCCTATGCGCTCGACCTGTGGGGCGGCGCGCGCCGCGGCGTCGAGGCGGCGCGCTCGCAAGTCGATTACCAGCGCTACCAGTTGCAGGCCGCGTGGCTCGCGTTGACCGCGAATATCGTCACCGCGGCCGTGAAGGAAGCGTCGCTGCGCGCGCAGATCGAAGCGACTGAAGAAATCGCGAAAGAGGAAGACGCGCAGCTCACCACGCTGAAAAAGCAGTTCGAGCTCGGCGGTATCGGACGCACCGACGTGCTGACGCAACAGACGTTGCTCGCGCAGACACGCGCGACGCTGCCGCCGCTGCGGCAGCAACTGGACCAGGTGCGCCATCAGCTTGCGGTGCTATCGGGTAGCCCGCCGAGCGACCCGAGCGTGCCGGAGTTCCGGCTCGACATGTTCTCGCTGCCGCAAACGCTGCCGGTCAGTGTGCCGTCCGCGCTCGTCAGGCAGCGGCCCGATATTCTTTCGGCCGATGCGACGCTGCATCAGGCGAGCGCCCAGGTCGGCGTCGCGACCGCGAACATGTACCCGCAGATCACGCTGTCAGCGAGCTACGGCACGCAGTCGCTGACGCCCGCCGAACTGTTCCGCGCGGAAAGCGTGGTGTGGAGCGTCGGCGCCGGCGTGCTGCAGCCGCTGTTCCGCGGCGGCCAGCTGCTGTCGCAAAAGCGCGCGGCGGTGGCCGCGTACGAAGAGGCCGACGCGCAATACCGGCAAACCGTGCTGCTGGCGTTCCAGAACGTCGCGGATTCGCTGCGCGCGCTCGATCACGACGCAAGCGGCCTGCGCGCGCAAACCGAAGCATGGCAATCGGCCAGCGACGCGCTCGATATGGCGCGCGGCCAGTACAAGCTTGGCGGCATCAGCTATCTGTCGCTGCTCGTGACGCAGCGCCAGTACCAGCAGACCGTCGTCGATCTCGCCCAGGCGCAGGCGGCACGCTATGCGGATACCGCGGCGCTGTTCCAGGCGCTCGGCGGCGGCTGGTGGAACGACCCGGTGCCGGAAACCGCCGCGGTGCAATGAGGACGCGGCGCCGCTGCAAAGCCTTTACCTTTACCGCGGCTGTGGCCGCGTCATTCAACGAATGACCACGAAACGCCGCTGCGCGACGACAGCGGATGGCGCTTCACGATGAGACGTGCAAGGACATAACGATGAGTACAAAAGGACCAATCGGACCAATCGCGAACCCGCCAGCCGACGCCGCTGTTACGCCGGCGCGCCACAGGCGCCGCATGACGAAACGCATGATCATCATGCTGATCTGTGTCGGGTTGCTGCTCGGCGCGATCGTCGGCTTCAATCTGTTCAAGTCGCACATGATCGCGAAGATGATGGCGAGCAACGCGCTGCCGCCCGCGACCGTGACCGCGACCGTCGCCAGCTTGCAGACCTGGCAGCCGCAGCTGACGGCGGTCGGCAGCCTGCGCGCGGTGCGCGGCGTCGACGTGACGACCGAAGTGCCCGGCCTCGTGCGCGAAATCGCATTTGCATCGGGGCAGGATGTGAAAGCGGGCCAGCTGCTCGTGCATCTGAATGACGATTCCGACGTCGCACTGCTGCATTCGCTGCAGGCTGCGGCTGATCTCGCGCAAACGGTCTACAAGCGCGACCAGGCGCAATTCGACATCCAGGCGATCGCCAAAGCGCAGCTCGATGCGGACGCCGCCGATCTGAAAAGCAAGACCGCGCAGGTCGCGCAACAGGCGGCGCTGGTCGAGAAAAAGACGATCCGCGCGCCGTTCGCCGGCCGCGTTGGCATCACGACCGTGAACCCTGGCCAGTATCTGAATCCGGGCGACGCAATCGTCACGCTGCAGGCGATCGATCCGATCTACGCGGACTTCTATCTGCCGCAACAGCAACTGGGCCAGCTCGCGGTCGGCCAGCAGATCGCCATCGATACCAACGCGTTCGGCGGCCGCACGTTCACCGGCAAGATCCGCTCGATCAACCCGCGCGTCGACAGCACCACGCGCAATGTGCAGATCGAAGCAACCGTCGACAACCGCGAGCGCAAGCTGCTGCCCGGCATGTACGCGAATGTGAAGATCGACGCGGGCGGCGAGCAGCGCTATCTGACGCTGCCGCAAACGGCGATTACCTATAACCCATATGGCGCGACGGTGTTTATCGTGAAGCCGGGCCAACCAGGCAAAACCGCGCCGAATGCGCAAGGCAAAGTGTTGCCGGTCGCGCAGCAGGTGTTTGTCACGCCGGGACCGACGCGCGGCGATCAGGTCGCCATTCTGAAGGGCATCGACGCGGGGATGCAGGTCGTGACGAGCGGACAGCTGAAGCTGAAGAACGGCACGCCGCTCGTGATCGACAATCGCGTGCAGCCGTCCGACAACCCGAACCCGCAGCCTCAGGAACAGTAAGGGGCCGCTCACGATGAACTTTACCGACATCTTTATCAGGCGGCCGGTGCTCGCGGCCGTCGTCAGCCTGCTGATTCTCGTGCTCGGCGGGCGCGCGCTGATCGCGCTGAAGGTACGCGAATATCCGCAGACCGAAAACGCGGTCGTGACCGTGACGACCGCGTATTACGGCGCGAGCGCCGATACCATCGCCGGCTTTATCACGCAGCCACTCGAAGCAGCCATTGCGCAGGCACAAGGCATCGACTACATGTCGTCGTCCAGCACGACCGGCGTATCGACGATCACCGTCACGCTACGGCTGAACTACGACTCGAACCGCGCGTTGACCGAAATCAACACGCAGATCGCGTCGGTGCGCAACCAGTTGCCGCCGCAAGCGCAGCAGCCGGTGCTAACCGTGCAGACCGGCGAGACCACCGACGCGATGTACATGGGCTTTTACAGCAGTGTGCTGCCGAGCAATAACGTCACCGACTACCTGCTGCGCGTCGTGAAGCCGAAGCTCGATTCGATCGAAGGCGTGCAAACGGCCGAAGTGCTCGGCGGCCGGCAGTTCGCGCTACGCGCGTGGCTCGACTCGGCGCGCCTCGCCGCGCATAACGTGACCGCGCAGGATGTGTTCACCGCACTCGGCAGCAACAACTACCTGGCCACGCTCGGCGCGACCAAAGGGCAGATGGTCAGCGTCGACCTGAACGCGGGCACCGACCTGCATACCGTCGACGATTTCAAACAGCTCGTGGTCAAACAGAAAGGCACCGCGATCGTCCGTCTCGAAGACGTCGCGAACGTCGTGCTCGGCGCCGACAACTACGACTTCAACGTCGCGTTTTCTGGCAAGCGCTCGGTGTTTATCGGTATCAAAGTGGCGCCGGACGCGAACATTCTCGATGTCGCGAGGCGCGTGCGCACCGCGTTTCCCGGCTTGCAGGGACAGTTTCCGACCGGCATGACCGGCGACATCGTCTACGACGCGACCGACTTCGTGAACACGTCGATCGAGGAAGTGATCAAGACACTGGTCGAAGCGCTGCTGATCGTGACGGTCGTGATCTTCCTGTTTATCGGCAGCTTGCGCGCGGTGATCATTCCGCTGGTCGCGATGCCGCTGTCGCTGATCGGCACGTTCTTCGTGATGCAGTTGCTCGGCTACTCGATCAATCTGCTCACGCTGCTCGCGCTGGTGCTCGCCATCGGCCTCGTCGTGGATGACGCGATTATCGTCGTCGAAAACGTCGACCGCCATATGAAGGAAGAGGGCCGGCCGCCCTTCGAAGCGGCGCTGATCGCCGCGCGCGAGCTCGGTGGGCCGATTATCGCGATGACGGTGGTGCTGATTGCCGTCTACGCACCGATCGGCTTCCAGGGCGGCCTGACCGGCGCGCTCTTCACCGAATTCGCGTTCACGCTGGCGGGCGCGGTGACCGTGTCCGGCATTATCGCGCTCACGCTGTCGCCGATGATGTGCTCGCGCTTTTTCACCGCCGAACAGGAGTCGAACCGCTTCGTGCACTTCGTCGACCGCCAGTTCGATCGCGTGCATCGCGGCTATGGACGCCTGCTGCATGCGACGCTCGATACCTGGCCGGTATTTATCGTGATGGGTGCGCTGCTGCTCGGCGGCACCGTGTACCTGTTTATGACGTCGCAATCGGAACTTGCGCCGCAGGAAGACCAGGGGATCGTGCTGTCGCAGATCCAGGGGCCGCCCAACGCGACGATCCAGCAGATGCAGACGTACGCGGACCAGGTGTTCGATATCTCGAAGCAGTTGCCCGAGTACTCGCAAATGTTCCAGCTGACCGGCGCGCCGACGCTCAACCAGGGCATCGGCGGCGTGCTGTTCAAGACCTGGGACAAGCGCAAGAAAGGCGCGACGCAGCTGCAGCAGGAGTTGCAGCAGAAGTGGAACGGCATCGCCGGCGCGCGTGTCGCCGCATTCCAGTTCCCGCCGCTGCCGGGCGCGCAAGGCCTGCCGGTGCAGTTCGTGATCACGACGACCGAGCCGTTCGAAAACCTGAACGAAGTCGCGCAGGCGGTGCTGGCGAAGGCGTACCAGAGCGGGATGTTCTTCTACGTCGACAGCGACCTGAAGCTCGACAAGCCGGAAAGCGTGCTGCTCGTCGACCGCGACAAGGTCGCGTCGCTTGGCATGACGCAAGCCGACGTCGGCGCGGCGCTCGGTGCGGCGCTGGGTGGCAACTATGTGAACTACTTCTCGATCGCGGGCCGCTCATACAAGGTGATTCCGCAGGTGCTGCAAACGGACCGGCTCAATCCGTCGCAAGTGCTCGACTACTATCTGCGCACACCGGATGGCAGCGTGATTTCAGCGTCGACGGTCACCCATCTGAAGCAGCAGGTCGTGCCGGAATCGATCAACCACTTCCAGCAGCTGAACTCGGCGACGATCTCCGGCGTCGTCGTGCCGGGCGTGTCGCAAAGCCAGGTGCTCGACTTCCTGCGCAACGCGACGGCCGAAGCAGCGCCGTCCGGTTATACGGCCGACTTCTCGGGGCTCTCGCGGCAGTTCGTGCAGGAGTCCGGCGGCTTCGTCGTCACGCTGCTGTTCGCGACGATCATCGTGTTTCTCGCGCTGGCGGCGCAGTTCGAAAGCTTCCGCGACCCGATCGTCATTCTCGTGTCCGTGCCGATGGCGCTGTTCGGCGCACTGATCTTTATCAACATCGGGCTGTCGACGCTCAACATCTACACGCAGGTCGGCCTCGTTACGCTGATGGGGCTCGTCAGCAAGCACGGCATTCTGATCGTGCAGTTCGCGAACCAGTTGCAGCGCGCCGGGAAATCGAAGCGCGAGGCACTCGAACAAGCGGCGGCGGTGCGCTTGCGGCCGATTCTGATGACCACCGCGGCGATGGTGTTCGGCGTGCTGCCGCTCGTGATCGCGTCGGGCGCGGGCGCGGCCGGCCGCAACGCGATGGGGCTGGTGATCTTTACCGGACTGTCGATCGGCACGCTGTTTACGCTGTTCGTGGTGCCGGCCATGTATATGTTTATCGGCGCGGATCACCATCGCGATCGGGCGGCGGCGCAGACCGTCTGAACAGCTAACGGCTGAGGTTCGGGGCACGCCACCGCCGGGTGGCGCGCCCTTTTTCATGCGGCGACGTATCGCGTCACGTATTGCATCAGAGACTCAACTCGCAGCGGCAACTCACAGTGCGTGGTTTGCGACCAGTTCCGGACACATCTGCTTGATCCGCGAATCAAGCATGCCCGTGCGGCCGTTGCTGCTATCGGCATGTCCGCTGTCGGTCTCATCACCCGAATCATCGTAGCCACGGCGCCGGCCCCCGGACTCAGCATCGAAAAATTGCTGAATCTGCTGTGCGTGTTGATGCACGCTCCAGCACGCAGCCACGCGCACCAGTTCCGCGTCGCAAGCGTCCAGGTGATAGCGGGTCGGAATATCGCGCGCCGCGGTCCTGACGGCTCTCGCGTCGTCGTAGTGGGTATGGCATTCGGGCGTGTCGATGCGCAGCGAGCTGACATTCAGATCGTCCGGCTTCAGCGCGATGATATCGAGCCGCGTGACCACGCTATTGGACTGCTTCATCGTTCGCGCCGCGTAAGTCGTCACGTTCCATAGGTCCTGCCGGTACAACGATGCGCGCACTTCCTGAATGTCGGATACGCGTGTCGGGTCGTCGATAAAGGCGGACAGCGGCGATTTGTCGCCGGCGATGGTCGCACCATACGCGTTAAACGGCAGCGAGGCATCGAGCGAGACGATCAGGTCGCGGTGCGAGCGGGTCTTCAGCAGATCGCGCAGAAACAGTTGCAACAGCGATTCGATACCGCTGTTATCGCCGACCCCGCCATCGATCAGATGCAATAGCTCATGATCGCCGGTCACCTCATAAGCAATCGGACCGACGACCAGCGGGAACGCGCCCGACGTCGCGACCGCGCGCGCGAGCGGCAGCGCGGCGCTCGGCACCGACTCCCGCTTCGGGTTCCAGAAGCTGTCGAAGCCCTCCGGTGTCAAGGCATCGCTACGGTCGCATTGGCTCAACTGCGCCTCGTGCTTGTCGTCGACATGCTTCTCCTGCCCGGTGGGCGCATACACGACGTCCAGCAGGAGTTGCTCGGTATTCAGGCAGAACGCGTCGCTCGGGATCGTCGTCATCACGAAACGGCGGCCGGTATCGTAGTGCGTCGCGTTGAGAATCAGAAACGGACTCGCACCGGAGGCCTCGCGTTTGTCGAGATCCGCGAACGTCGCGCCGTGCAGGTATTCCGTATCGATCGCCTTCGCAAGGCCCTCCGCGTTCGAGCCTAACGTCACGATCTTGAAACCGAACAGCGCCGCTTCCCAGTTGAAGTTCATCTGATGATGAAAATCCGCGAAGAACTGCGCATACGGCGTGGGAATCGTGCTGCCGGTCAGCATCGCGCTGTAGTGGCCGATGCTTTTCATGCTGAAGTACGACGCAGCGAAGCTGCCACCCGATACACTCGAAATGTGGCCGACGGTGTCAAGAAAGCTGATCGGCTGCGCGGATGAACCTGCACCCGCCGGTGCTGCAACGGGCAGGCTTCCTAACAGTTCGAATACGTACGATGCAAACAGCGCGGACCGGTTGCCGCCGCCCGAGATCGCTACGCCGACGAGCGGCTGCGACGCGGGTGGGTCGGCGGCTGCGGTATTGCTGACATAGGTGCTGGGCGCGCCGGGCGTGAACGTGTACTCGGTGCAGGCAGTCAGCATGGCGGCCATGCCGACCGCGAGCAACGCGCTGGCGCCGCGTCGCGCACATGTTTGAACACAGCGATAAAAGTGGCGCGTCCACGCGCAAAGCTTGTTGTGAAGGGATGTGTGTGTGGATGGCTGTTCTGCCATGTTCGTGTCCTGTTGTGCCAAGCAGAAAGCGCCGCGTCGGAATCGGACCGATACACGGCACTACTCGCCTGTCAAAACACGCGGGGACAAAGCGTTATTCCTTCGGTAGAACCCGCCGCGAACCGCCGCTTCATTTGCCGAAGCGTCGTGTCATTCAAGATTAAGGACACGCAAATTGTGCCGCGCAGCTGATCAGCGGCGCGCTTCGACGGACATCGAAAGAACATCAGGTGCGGCCGATCCGCGCGTCCGATTCGCGATCGGATGCGGCACATCTCGCCGTGCGACTGCACCTGTGCGTCGGCGTCACTTGAAGACCGTATGCTCAAGTATGCCGACCGTCCGCACGAGCACTTCGTCGAGCGGTCGTGATTCGCAACGGCCCCGCTACAGTATCGAAACGCGGCCCGCGTCGCTTGACGAATATCGCTTCCCGAACGGCCAGGCATGGACGTCATGACGCGTGCGGTGGCTCAGGTCGCCGCACGCATCGCCGCGCCGACGCCCGTATATTCCCGCGTTGCCGGTTAGCACCGGCGCCGCTATGCTCTTGCGTTTCCGCTTATACGTGTCGGCACGCACAGCAGCCCGTTCGCGGACATCATCGCTATCAGGAGTTTCCGTGTTCAACCCAGGTCTCTTTTTCACCGCGGCCGGCGTGGGCCTCGCCGTTGCCGCGCCGATCGGCCCGATGGGCATGCTGTGCATTCGCCGCACGCTCGCTGGCGGTCCGCGCGCGGGGCTCGCGATTGGCCTGGGGATCGCGGGTGGCGATGCCGTGTACGGCCTGATCGCCGCACTGGGTCTGGTCGGCGTGTCGCAGTTCATGCTCGCCTATGACAAACCGCTGCATATCGCCGCCGGTGTGTTCCTGCTTTGGCTCGGTCTGCGTACGATGCTGCAAAAGACGCCGGAGGACACCGACGCTCAGGCGGACGACGCGAATCGCGACGGCCAGCTCGCCGCGATCGGCCGCGCCGGCGCGATGCGCGCCTTCGGCGGCGCGCTGCTGTTGACGCTGACCAACCCGCAAACCGTGATCATGTTCGCCGCGCTCTTCACGACGCTCGCGCCGCGCGGCGCGTTCGCCTCGGACGTCGCCTTCACGACGGTGCTCGGCGTGTTCTGCGGGTCGATCGCGTGGTGGTGTTGTCTGGTCGCGGTCGTGTCGCTCGCGCGTCATGCAATCGGCAGACGGCTGCGCATGATCGTCGACCGCGTCGCGGGCATCGCGCTCGCGGTGTTCGGTGTCAACGAGATTCGTCGCGCACTGTAAGCCCGGCGCGATGTCCGGCGCGCGGCGCGCAGCCGCGCCGCGTCGTCATTGCCGCACGAGCCGCATGCGCGTCAATCCTTCGAGCGAATACACGACAAGCGCAAGCCAGATCGCGCCATAGCCGATCAGTTGCGCGCCGCCGAACGGCTCGCGATAGATCAGCACACCAATCAGCAATTGCAATGTCGGTGTCACGTATTGCAAAAGACCGAGCATCGACAGCGGAATACGGCGCGCGCCGGCGGCAAACAGCAGCAGCGGAACGGCGGTGATCGGCCCGGCCAGCGCGAGCAGCACCTTCACGCCGGTGGACGCCGCGCCAAAGCCGCTGTCGCCGTGCAGCGATAGCGCCGCGAGATACAGCAGCGCAACCGGCAGCAGCAGAATCGTTTCGAGCGTGAGCCCTTCGAGCGCACCGAGCTTCGCGGTCTTGCGCAACAACCCGTAGCCGCCGAAGGTCAGCGCGAGGCAGATGCTGATCCATGGCGGCCGGCCGTTTTCCCATGTCAGCCACAGCACGCCGGCCGCGGCAATCGCGACCGCGAGCCACTGCGCGACGCGCAGCCGCTCGCCGAGAAAGCCCAGGCCGAACAGCACGCTAATCAGCGGCGTAACGAAGTAGCCGAGGCTCGCTTCGACGATATGCCCCGCGTTGACCGCCCAGATATAGATTCCCCAGTTCGCCGACAGCAGCGCCGCGCTCACGGCGAAGCGCCCGAGCAGGCGCCGGTCCCGCAGCACGGGTACGAGCCAGCGCCACTGCAGCCGCACCGTCAGCACAATGAACAGGAACAGCATTGACCAGACCATCCGGTGCGCAAGAATCTCGAGCGGCGAGATCTGATGCAGCGATTTGAAGTAAACGGGAAAGAGCCCCCAGATCGTGAAGGCAAGTAACGCGTAGGCGACGCCGTAGTTCATTGTGATCAGCGGGACGGGAAACGGGGGCGTGGCCTGGCGGCAGCGGCGGACCACGGTAAGCGCTCAACAAGGTGTCGAGTCATGTATTGTAAGCTTTGAGTCACACAATCCATCACGCAAGGTTGCCGGTTTTGCGACAATACGAGTCTTTCGTCGCACCAGCTTGTCAATTTCCACAAAGAAATCGCTGATCCGGTGCAATCGGCCCATCTTAACGATGGCCCGCCGTCCGAGATGGGTCATTACCTCGATGTCTGTTCCGCATATTGAACCGCTGTACTCCGCCTCCGGCCTGTTCGTCGGCTTTCTGGTCGGTCTGACCGGCGTCGGCGGCGGCTCGCTGATGACGCCGATTCTCGTCCTGTTGTTCGGCATTCACCCGGCCACCGCGGTCGGCACCGACCTGCTGTATGCGTCGGTGACGAAGGCGACCGGCACGCTCGTGCACGGTATGAAGGGCTCGGTGGACTGGCTGGTCACACTACGTCTCGCGTCGGGCAGCGTCCCCGCCGCGACGCTCACGCTGATTCTGCTGCATCGGTATGGGATGGATGCGCCGCGCGGCAGCGTGCTGATTCAGGTCGTGCTCGGCGCGGCGCTCCTCATTACCGCTCTCGCGCTGGTGTTCCGGCCGCAGCTCTCGGCGTTCGCAGCGCGCCACCGGCCAGCACCCGCGCACGGCAACACGCTCGCGCTCACGATCCTGACCGGCGCCGTGCTCGGTGCGCTCGTCACGCTGACCTCGGTCGGCGCGGGCGCGATTGGCGTGACGGTCCTGCTGCTGTTGTACCCGGCGCTGCCGGTTTCGCGCGTCGTCGGTTCGGACATCGCGCATGCGGTGCCGCTGACGCTGCTCGCCGGCGCCGGTCACTGGCTGCTCGGGTCGATCGACTGGTCGCTGCTCGTGTCGCTGCTGGTGGGATCATTGCCGGGCATCGTCGCGGGCAGCCTGCTCGCCGCGAAAGCGCCGGAGAAACTGCTGCGGCATGTGCTCGCCGCGACGCTGACCGCGGTCGGCATCAAGCTGGTGATGGTCTGATGGCGGGTGCGCATCGCATACAGGCGACGCGCGGTTGAATGCGAACGTTGCACATTCAACGTTACAAGGCGCCACGCAAAGCGCTTCGCTGAGCGCGCGCCGCCGAACGAACGCCTACTTGAAGAAACGGCAGTTCAGATCCGTTTCGAACTCGCGGACCCAATGCCCGGTGCTGCCTTCGCGATATGACTGCGCCCAGCCGCCACGGCGCACTGTGACGAGCCGCTGGCTCTGCGCGGGGTCCTGCGCATCGATCGTTGCGGTCACATCGAAATGCGCGGGCGCGAAGCCATGCCGCGCGCAAACCAGTTCGAAAGCGGCCCGTTCGCCGATCGGCAAGTCGGTGTACCGCAGAAGTATCGTGTCCATCGTGCTCGACTCCGATTCCGATATCTCAGGGTACGACATCACGTGGGTAATTTATGTGTCATGGCGCACGAGCGGCGCGTCAATGCGAAGCACACATCGTGTCAAAAATGCGCATCGGCGCATCGGCGTGCAACGACAGTCTTCCATCGACGCGCAATCGATGCGCGATGAATAGCCCGCCTAACGCGGCACGGCGACGGTGCCCGCCACCACCCGGATCGCGTTCGAACCCGGACTTGCCGCGACCGGCGGCAAGCTGGCTACCGACAGCGCGGGCGCGGCACCGGGCGTGCCGCCGCGCGGCGTGGTGCGGATCACCTGCGACGGCGGCAACGCAGCGCCGCTCTTCAGATGACTCCACATCAGGTTCAACGCCTGAAGGTTGTAGTAGTGCAACGGCACGAAGCGCGTATCGAAACCGGGAGTGCCGAGAAACGCATCGAAATGCTGCGCGTTCGTCACCTCGTAGAAAGACAGCTGACTCTTCGAGCCTTCCGCGAGGCTGTTCATCGCGAGATACGCGCGCGACGCATGATTGACCGGCACCAGCGCATCGCTGCGGCCTTGCACGATAATCGCCGGCTTGCCGTGCAGGTTTGCATTCACGCGAATCGCATTGACGTTCGTCTGCATCCGCACGTCGCCGGTCGCCCACAACCCCCGTAGACAAAACGCGCCCGTGAAGCTCGCATCGGTGGTGGCAAGCCGATGATCAACGCCGGTGGGCGAAATGTTGAACACGAGGTTGATGCCGTTGGTCGGCGGCACGCCGTTAGCGACACCGAACAGGCTCGGCATCGGTGAGATCGCCGGCGCGACACTGGCGTTGCCTTGCGCGTCGGTGGTGCCGAAACTGAAACCGCACAGGTTGTCCGTGACGCTCGACTTCGTGTACGCATTCGCATACGTGACCGCCACTGCGGGGACCGCCTGCGAATCCCACATCGGCGCATGCAGCAGGTCGGAGTCCGGCTCGTAACCGGCGGCATGCAGGCGGTTCAACGCATCGGCCGACTGTGCGGCGAGATTGGCGCCCGCCACGAGGCCGTTGCCGGCCAGCGACCCGCAGCGCGCGGCCCGAATCGCCTGGGTGGTCGTCAACGGCAGCGTCGACAGATACGGTGCGCCGGCCACCGTGGGCGCCGCCGCCGCGCACGGCTGCAGCAGGTTCGCGTACGTGATGTAGTCGGCCAGCGGCGCGCCGGCGGACACAATCCGCACGCCGCCTTCCAGGACCTGCGCATTGGGCGACATGTTCAGGTTGATCTGCGGCTCGCCCACCACCACTGCGGTAATCCAGCCCTGCGTATCCTGCTCCGCTGCCGCGAGCGACGCGCCACCGCCGTTGCTGACCGACGCGGCAATCGTCGTGATGCTGCCTGGCTGATAACGCACGCCGTGATGCGTGCTGTCGACAAGCGGGGCGAACTGCTGATTGAGCGCCCAGTACGCGAACTGGATTGCTTCGAGCGTGTCTTTGCCCCAGTCCTGTTCCGGGTTCTGCTGGGAGTGCGCGTGCTTGTACGCGTAGCGGTTCCGGAATGCCTGATTGAAGCTCGCGAGCACGCCCGGCGACACGTTTGCAGTAAAGAGGCTTTGCGTGCCAACGAAGGTCGCGTTGCCGAGCCGGCCATCGATCAGCGTGACGAGATTAGTGGTCAGCTCATGCGCGCCATTGCCGGTGCCCTTGTCCGTGTAGGCCACCGCGCAGCCACGTTTCAACGCCCATTCGCCCGCCGCCGAAATCGCGCCGTAGACGCCGCGCGAACCCGACGACGTCGCGGTCACGATGCACGGATTGGCTGGATCGAAAGCCGCGGGCACCTGCACGAGCAGCGTTACGTTCTGCGTGCCGCTGCCGTCGTCCGCATACGCGAGGTACTCGGTGCCGGCAATCTTCCCTTCGCCTAGCGTGTCGTTGCCGTTCAGGTCGATATTCGGCCCCCAGAAGCGGCCATAGCCGCCGTTCGCGGTGATATCGACCAGCGCGCGATAGTTCGACCAGATCGCGAGGCGCCGCAATTCGGCGGTGGTGGGCGCGGCCGGGTTCGCAAAACCCGGCGCGTTGCCCGCGAGGCCGGTCTTGCCGAGGCCGGCGGTCAGCAGGTCGTCGCTGTCGCCGTCGTACGAGGTGGTCGTGACGCTGTTCGACACGACGAAGTTCGGCATCGCGTTGATCGACTGGCCGTGGTCGTCACTGCCGCTGCCGCAGCCGGATGCGAGCACCGACGCGCAGCACGCGAGCATCGCAAAACGCAAGGACTGGAATGCGGGCACTGTGACCTCCCCCGTCGCGCAACCTTGACGCGCTTGTCGACGTTTGGCACCACGCATCATCCAAAGTGCCGCGCGCGACGCGCGCCCGCACACATTAAGCACCGCGCATAAAACAGAACGGGCTTCGGGTGATGCCCCGAAGCCCGTTCGTCGTATCGGCCTGATCAGGCCACACGTGGCCTTCCTGCCACCCATGCGTGACCTTGCGCAAAACACCGGACGCGTTTCGCGCGGCGCGCAGCGCTTACTGCTGCTGCACGTTCAGCTTGTTCGACACCGACGCCACGCCGGCCACGCCCTTCGCCGTATCGCCGGCGAGGTCGATCTGGCCCTGGTCGGGCACCGTACCGGACAGCGTCACCGCACCGTCCTTCGCGCGCACGTTGATGCTCGACACGTCGAGACCCTTCGCCTTCGCGAGCGCCGCGCGCACTTTGTGGCCAAGCTGGCGGTTCGCCTTCTTCTCGGCCTTCGCGCCTGCCGTAGCCGTCTGGCCACCCGCAGCCGCATCGCTTGCCTGCGCGTACACGTTGCATGCAACCATCACGGCGACCACACCGCTCAACACCTTCAGAACTGCCGATTTCATGTTTTCTCCTTTTTTCACTTCGATTTAGACCCGGCCGGGCCAGACCGCATTGCGGCTTCGTTACGACTTCGTTCCAGCACATCGCCGCGTGCGCCACGACACGCGCTCACCGCTCGCAAGCATCGCGCAAGCAGGCGCGCTCGGGCACGGCGTCGTCCGATTGACGGAGCGACGCGGCAGACGAGAGACGAGAGGCGGGAAAACGGAACGGCCGACATTATCCGGGTTGCGGCTCGACGCGCGATATGCGCGATCGCGGCGGACCGGTCCGGTGCCGCGCGGCGGCGCAGCCCGTCCGGTTCTCGGTGACCGGATCGCGCGCGCCCGCGTGATGCGCGACAGCGCCGCCAATTTAATCTAGCTCGGCAAAAATCGCAAAGCTTTTAGCGCCGAAAGCGCGGTTCGGCCTCACAAATGTTGTGTCGCCGACAAAAAATCTGCTTGTGTGCGCACGCACTTCGTACACACTTGGCACTCACGAATTGTTACGGGTTTGTACGCGGCGAGCCGGTTTTCGTGTGCCGCCGCGCGGACAATCTCATGTACCATCGGCGCGAGCATCGCCGCCTGGGTTGCGTCGCTACCCGGGCGGCTTCACCCTGGCGGCATCCGCAGGCACCGCGCAGCGTGCATGCCGCCGCCGTACGCAGACCGCATTCGACAGTACGCCGACCCGCCGTCACGAACTCCAATGACAGAACCCACCGGCCCGAGTATCGACAGGACGAGCGAGGCAAGGAACGGCGAAAAGCGTCCCCGCCTCGTCGCACGCTTCGTTGCGATCTCGTGGCGCGACCTTGCGGTCACCTTCGGACCGATCCTGCTGATCAGCGCCATTGCGATCTGGGCGGCGGTGCGTTTGATCCAGCCCGCGCCCCCCAGTACGCTGATCATCAGCGCCGGACCGCGCGGCAGTACATTCTGGAACGCCGCGCAGCGCTACAAGGAGATCCTCGCGCGCAACCGCGTGACGGTGAACGTGCTGGAATCGGAAGGTTCGGCCGACAACTTCCGGCGTCTCAGAGATCCAAAATTCAATGTCGATGTCGCGTTCGTGCAGGACGGCATCGCGCAAGGCAATACCGACGGGCTGATGTCGCTGGGCAGCGTCGCGTACGTCCCGGTCGCGATTTTCTATCACGGCCAGACGGTCCAATGGCTGTCGCAATTCAAGGGACAGCGCGTTGCGATCGGCGCCGAAGGCAGCGGCACGCGCGAGCTCGCGCTGGCGCTGCTGGCGGCGAACGGCATTGCGCCAGGCGGGCCGACCAGGCTGCTGCCGTTGTCTGGCGAAGACGCCGCGCAGGCGCTGGTCGATGGCAAAATCGACGCGGCCTTCCTGACCGGCGATTCCGCGCAGCCGCCGGTGATGGTCAGACTGTTCCGCACACCGAATATCCAGTTCTTCGACTTCACGCAGGCGCAGGCGTATGCGGGCCGCTTCCCGTACCTGACACGCATCGAGCTGCCGATGGGCGCGCTCGATCTCGGCAAGAACATCCCTTCGCAGACGATGCAAATGGTCGCGCCGACCGCCGAACTGGTCGCGCGCACGTCGTTGCATCCGGCGCTGTCCGATCTGCTGATCGAAGCCGCGCGCGAAGTGCATGGCAGAGCGAACATCCTGCAACGCGCCGGCGACTTTCCATCGCCGCTTGCGCACGACTTCCCGATCAGCGCCGACGCGGCACGCTATTACAAGTCGGGCAAGAGCTTCCTGTACCGGACCTTGCCGTTCTGGATCGCGAGCCTCGCGGACCGGCTGCTGGTCGTGCTGGTGCCGATTGTCGTCGTGCTGATCCCGGGCTTGCGGCTCGTGCCGTCGTTGTACGCATGGCGCGTGCGCTCGCGGATTTACCGCTGGTACGGCGCGCTGATCGCGATCGAGCGCGGCGCGCTCTCCGAAACGTCGCAGGCGGAGCGCGACGCGCTCGTCGAGCGGCTCGACGCAATCGAGGAAGCGGTCAACGGGCTCAAGATGCCGCTTGCCTACGCGGACCAGTTCTATGTGCTGCGCGAACATATCGGCTTCGTGCGCGGGCGGCTGACGCATCCGCGGGAAGCGCATGCGGACGGCGCGCACGCGCCGCCGTCGGGTGACACAGCAAACGCGGCCGGGCCGGCCGGGTCCTCGGGCGCGGCCGCATCCGCAGGCACGGCCGGGCCCGCGCATCCGGCCAGCGGGGCCGCCGGAGCGCTGGCCGCCGACGCCGCGCGCAGCAATCCGGCGTCCCGCGACGCGCCGCCCGCCGAACAGGCCGGCCCGACCCGTACCGTCTGACGCATGACATCGAACCGATGGCGCCGTGTCAGATGGCGCCAGGCACGCGGCGGGCACCCGGCGGACCACGCGCAGCGTGCATTTTCCCAATCCCGCCCCGCCGGTGCTGCGTACCGGTCCAGCTTTGCGTAAGATCGAGGCAATCCGGCACAGCGCCGCCCGCGTCAGCAACACGCCCGGCAACGGCGCCGCGCCACACTGGAATTCCCGGGAGACATCATGACCGATGGCATCGACGCCACGCAGCCACTGTGGTTTTACGACTTTGTCTCGCCGTTTTCGTACCTGCTGCTCGAGCAGCACGACAAATGGCCGGGCATGCCGTTCGTGATGACGCCCGTCACGTTAAACGAGCTGTACGGCCATTGGCGCCAGCGCCTCGCGTACGACGTTCCGGCCAAGCGCATCTTCATGTACCGCTATGCGCTTTTTCGCGCGGAACAGCTCGGCATTCCGTTCAAGATGCCACCGGTCCACCCGTTCGATTCGATCAGACCGATGCGCCTCGCCGCGGCCCTCCGCGCCGACGTCCACACAGTGCGGGAAATTTTCCGCTTTATCTGGCGCGAAGGCCGCAACCCGTCGACGCCGGATGGCTTCGCGTTGCTGTGCGAACGACTCGGTGTCCAGGACGGAGCCGAACTGGTCGAACGCGAAGAGACCAAGGCGCAATTGCAGCGCAATACCGCCGACGCGATTGCGCTCGGCGTATTCGGCGTGCCGACATTCTGGCTGAACAAACAGCTGTTCTGGGGCGAAGACGCGTTGCCGATGGTGCTCTATTGCGCGCGCACGCCGAACTGGCTGGAATCGAAAGAGGTCAAGCGAATCTCGTCGCTGCCGTCGGCCTTCCCGAAGATGTGACGGCGGGCAGCGCGTGATGTCCGCCATACCGTGCGCACTATGCCCGGCGCGCACGGTATGGCCTAAGGTTATGCAAGCGGACCGTGCTGCCGCACGGTTTCGGCCGCCGCACCCAACCTGACCGACGACACCATCGTGGACGACAACGCCGCTACTCTCGATATCTGGCTGGTGCGCGTGCTGCGCACGCTGCTCGTCGAGCGCAGCGTCACGCAGACCGCGCTGCGCCTGAACCAGACGCAGCCGGCGATCAGCACCGCGCTGCGCAAACTGCGCGAAACGCTGAATGATCCGATCCTCGTGCGCGGCAAGTCGGGCATGGTGCCGACCGAATACGGCGAATCGCTGCTCGCGTCCGCGCAGAGGGTGCTGCGCGATGTCGATTTCGTCGCGACGCCGCACGGCGATTTCGATCCGGAACGCTCGCGCCGCACATTTCGCATCGCGGCGCCCGACTATCTGAACGACTTCTTCATGCCGACCGTGATCGCGCAGTTCCGCGACGCGGCGCCGCATGCACGGCTCGAGATCGAATCGCTTGGCCCGCTGCTCGATCATGCGGCGGCGCTCGACTCCGGCGAACTCGATCTGGTGATCGGCAACTGGCCGAAGCCGGATGAGCGCTTCGAGCGCAGCGACCTGTTCTCGGATACGGTGGTCTGCATGATGCGCGCCGATCATCCGCTGGCGCAGGCACCGCTCACGCGCGATGCGTATCTCGCGGCGCCTCATCTCGCGCCCATGCCTTACAGCGGTGGGCGCAGCGGCGCGATCGACGCGGGCTTCGCGCGCGCGGGCGCGCAGCGCCGGGTCGTCGCGACGCTGCCGTATTTCGGGCTCGTGCCGCATGTGCTGCTGCAATCGGACCTGATCTTCACGACGACGCGCCGCTTTGCGATCCACTATGCGAACCTGCTGCCGCTCGCGGTCGTCGACGTGCCGATTCCGTTTCCGCGCATCCGCTGCTATCAGATGTGGCATCCGCAATCCGACCGGCCGAGCGATATCGGCTGGCTGCGCGGTTTGATGGCGCAGGTATCGGCGGATCTGATCGCGCACAAGGCACAGCGCGCGGGCAAGGACCGGTGTGCCGCGCTGGATAGGGCGTCGAGCGGGGGTTCCAGCGCAGGTCTGAATGCGATCCCGCCGCGCTAACGCGGCGACCGATCAGGCAAGCTGCGACACCACCTGGGACGCACACTGCGGCGAAGTCTGCGCGGCGTGTTGCGTGACGTGCCGCGCGCAGCGCACTTGCAGCAGTTCCGCGCACACCGCGAGCGCGATCGCATGCGGCGCTTTATCGAGGATGCCGTCCACGCCGATCGGGCAGGTCATCTGATCCATCCGTGCGGGATCGACGCCGCGCTCGATCAGCCGGCGCTCGAATTTCACCCGCTTCGTCTTCGAGCCGATCATCCCGAAGTACGTAAAATCGCGCCGGCGCATGATCCGCGTCGCCAGCGCGAAGTCGAGCGCATGGTTGTGCGTCATCACGAGAAAGTACGCACCGGCCGGCGCGCTATCGACAATCGCATCCGGCGTATCGGTCGCTTCAACCTGCACGTTGGCCGGCACTTCGTCCGGGAACCGTTCATCGCGCTCGTCGACCCATTGCACAATGCACGGCAGCCGGCCAAGCAGCGTCACGAGCGCATGGCCGACATGGCCCGCGCCGAACAGCACGATATGCATCGGCGGCGGCAGGCTGGCGGGATGGCCGCCGCACCGGCCGATCTGCAGCGGCGGAGCGGCGTTCGGGAAGGACACGTTCATCATCGCCGGACTCCTTGCGCCGCGTGAGCGCATGGCTTGCGCATCGCGCGCACCGCGCCGACCGCCTTGAGAATCGCTTCGCTGGTCGCCGGTGCATTGAGCGGCGGGTTCACCTCGTAGTCCGCAACACTCGACACCGCGTCGCGAATCGCGAAGAACACCGAGAACGGCAGCAACAGCGGCGGCTCGCCGACCGCTTTCGAACGGTGAATGCTGTCCTCCGCATTGCGATTCCTGAACAGGTTCACGCGGAAGTCCGGCGGCATGTCGTTCACGGTCGGAATCTTGTAGGTCGACGGTGCGTGCGTCATCAGCTTGCCGCCATCGTTCCACCACAGCTCTTCGGTCGTGAGCCAGCCCATGCCCTGGATAAACCCGCCTTCGACCTGGCCGATATCGAGTGCAGGATTCAGCGACGCGCCCACGTCATGCAGCGCATCCGCGCGCAGCACGCGCATCTCGCCAGTCAGCGTGTCAATCACGACCTCGGAGACGGCCGCGCCGTACGAGTAGTAAAAGAACGGCCGGCCTTGCAGTTTCGCCTGATCCCAATAGAGCTTCGGCGTCGCATAGAAGCCGTCGGACCACAACTGCACGCGCGCAAGATACGCGTTCGCGATCACTTCATCGAATGGCACCACCGCCTCGCCCACAACGACGCTATCGTTCGCGAAGCGCACCGCCGCGGGCGTCACATGACCGGCGCCATAACGCTCAGCCGCGAACGCGGCAAGCCGTTCGCGCAACTGGCGCGCGGCGTCCTGCGCGGCCTTGCCGTTGAGATCCGAACCGGTCGATGCGGCCGTCGCCGACGTATTGGCGACCTTGCTCGTATCGGTCGCCGTCACGCGCACGCGGCTAAAGCGCACGCCGAGTTCATGCGCGACCACCTGCGCGACCTTCGTGTTCAGGCCTTGCCCCATCTCCGTGCCGCCATGATTCACGAGCACCGAGCCGTCCGTGTAGATATGCACGAGCGCGCCTGCCTGATTGAAGTGCGTCACGTTGAACGCGATGCCGAACTTCACCGGAGTCAGCGCGATGCCCTTTTTCAGCACGTCGTTGCGCGCGTTGAATTCGCGCACGGCCGCGCGGCGCGCGCGGTAGTGGCTAGTCGCTTCGAGTTCGCCGATCAGTTCGTGCAGCACGTTGTCTTCAACGATCTGGCCGTACGGCGTCTGGTTGCGCTCGGTCTTGCCATACAGGTTGCGGCGTCGCACATCGAGCGGATCGAGCCCGAGCGAACGCGCGACGTTGTCGATGATGTACTCGATCGCGAATGCGCCCTGCGGTCCGCCGAAGCCGCGAAACGCCGTGTTCGACTGCGTGTTGGTCTTGCCGCAAAACCCCGCGATCGAGACGTCCGGCAGCCAGTACGCGTTATCGAAGTGGCACACCGCGCGCGTCATCACCGGCCCTGACAGATCCGCCGAGAAACCGCAGCGAGACGTCATGTCGACCGATACGCCTTCGATCACACCGTCGTCGTCGTAACCGACGTCGTACGTGTAGTGGAAATCATGGCGTTTGCCGGTGATCATCATGTCGTCGTCGCGGTCCGGACGCAGCTTGACCGGGCACAGCAGCTTCCATGCGGCAAGCGCCGCGCAGCACGCGAACAGACCTGACTGCGACTCCTTGCCGCCGAAGCCGCCACCCATGCGCCGGCATTCGACTAGCACGTTATGCGATGCGACGTTCAGCACATGCGCGACCAGATGCTGCATTTCGGTCGGATGCTGCGTCGAGCACCAGACGTGCATGCCGTCATCGTCCTTTGGCACCGCGTACGCAATCTGCCCTTCGAGATAGAACTGCTCCTGGCCGCCGAGCAGCATCTCGCCCCGTTCGCGATGCGGGGCACGCGCGAGCTTCGCACCGGCGTCGCCGCGCGCGAGCTTCATCGGCGGAATCACGCTCTGCTGCGCGGCGCGCGCCTGCTGTGCGGTCAGCACCGCGGGCAGTTCCTCATAGTCGATCTGCGCGCGCCGCGCCGCACGCCGCGCGGTGTCGTGCGATGTCGCGACGACAATAAAGACCGGCTGGCCGACGTACTGCACGACGCCATCCGCGAGCACCGGATCGTCGCCTTTGACAATCGGCGCGCAGTCGTTATGGCCGGGAATGTCCGCGGCGGTGAATACCGCAACGACGCCGGGCGTCGCGCGCACCTTGTCGAGCGAGATCGACACGATTCTCGCGTGCGCCTTCTGTGACAGGCCGAGTGCCGCGTGCAACGTGCCGGCGACCACGGGGATGTCGTCGGTGTAAGTCGCGCGGCCGGTCACGTGCAGATGCGCGGACTCGTGCGGGCGCGACACATGCACCTGGGTGAAGTCGGCGAGTTCGGCAAGTTCCTGTGCGTCTTTCAGGAACGGTTCGGCTTGCTGGTTCATGCGGGACAGTCTCCGTATCTGACCGGGTGCGCGGCGGACGCACTGGATCGTTCATAGGTCTGGAATGCGCGAATCCGCTCTACGCGGCTCGCGCAGCCGGGCTACGCAGCCGCGTTGGCACACGCGGCCTCGACCGCGCGCACGTCGAGCGCCTGCTTCGGCAGCGGATCGTGCGGCCGCGTTTCGAGCCAGAAGCGGTACAGCGTGTTCTTCGCCGCTTCGATCCGGTATTCATCGGTCGCGCGCATATCGGAAAGCGGCGCGTAGTCTTTCGCCAGCGCAAGCATCGCGGCCTGCGCGGTCGCTTCGTGCCAGTCCGCGTCGCGCAGCACGCTTTCCGCATGCGCCGCACGCTTCGGCGTCGCGGCCATGCCGCCGAACGCCATGCGCGGCTCCCGGATCACGTCGCCGTCGGCGATAAAAGAGAACGCGGCGCATACCGCGGAAATGTCGGAATCAAAGCGCTTCGAGATCTTGTACGTGCGAAACCGCAGATTCGCGCGCACGCCGGTACGCGTCGGCACTTTCACCGCGACGACGAACTCGTGCTCCGCCATATCCTTTTTCTGGTACGCGAGGTACAGGTCTTCGAGCGGCAGTTCACGCTCGACCTCGCCGCCGCGCAGTACGACGCGCGCACCCAACGCGATCAGCCCCGGCATCGAATCGCCGATCGGCGAGCCGTTCGCGACGTTGCCGCCCAGCGTGCCGGCATTGCGGATCGGCAGCGACGCGAAGCGCTGCCACATCTCGGTCAGCTCCGGATAGTGCCGCGCGAGCTCCGCATACGCGGCCTCGACGGTCACACCCGCGCCGATGCGCAGCCATCCGTCGATGGTTTCGATGGTCTTCAGTTCGGCCAGTTGGCCCACATAAACGATGTCGCCCAGTTCGCGCATCTGTTTCGTGACCCACAGGCCGATGTCGGTGCTGCCGGCCAGGATGCGCGTCGCGGGCTGTTCCTGCTTGATCTGCGCGAGCGCATCGACGGTGCGCGGCGCGGCAAAGCGCTGGCCCGCGTGCTCGTATCGGAAGGTCGCGTCGCGTTCGAGCGACAACAGCGTGCGTGACAGCACCGCGGTGTCGATCGGCGCGGCGGGCGCCGGCAGTTGGAACATCCTGAGCGCCGCATCGACGATCGGCCGGTAGCCGGTGCAGCGGCACAGATTGCCGGTCAGCGCATTGCTGACCTCTTCACGCGTCGGCACGGTGCAATGCGTGCCGCCGTATTCGTGGCCGTGCTTCTTGTACAGCGCCCACATCGACATCACAAAGCCCGGCGTACAGAACCCGCATTGCGACCCGTGGCATTCGACCAGCGCCTGCTGAACCGGATGCAGCGAGCCGTCCGGCTGGCGCAGGTCCTCGACGGTGAAGAGCGCACGGCCGTCGAGCGTCGGCAGAAACTGGATGCACGCATTGACCGCCTTGAAGCTGACGCCGCCCAGTTCATCGCGTTCACCAACGACGACCGTGCACGCGCCGCAATCGCCTTCCGCGCAGCCTTCCTTGGTGCCCGTGCAACGCGCGTCTTCGCGCAGGTATTGCAGGACGGTGCGGGTGACCGGCGCGTCGCTGATTTCGCGAATCGCGTGGCGGTGATAGAAGCGGATCGGCTGGCTCATGGGTTGTGTCTCTGGCGGTTGTTCTAGCCCGCGCGGGGAGCGCGGTGGGTGCGGCGGGGGAATGGTTTGAAAGCTATCACCGCCGATTTCCGCAACCCATAGCGCGATCTACATGCAGGACATATCGCCAGACCGATATTGAGATGGATGAACGGCTGGCCCGTGCTGAGATCGTCAGGTCCGTTATGGCGCGCTTCGCATGGGGATCCGTCACTTCGGCCAACCGTGGTCGACGAAGGCTGATGAAAGCTGATGAAAGCTGATGAGCAACCAATGTGCGGAGGTTCGGCGACGTTGTCGCCAAAGCGCATCGTCCGGCGTCATTCATCACGATTTCTGATGAATATTTTTAAGTATGCGCTGCAAGCGGGGAAGCTTCCATGGGAAAATCACGGTCATCTGCTTTCTTCAAGTATCGTTTTCCCTATGTCCACAGGTCCCACTTCATCGCCCTCGCCACGCAGCGAATTGGCGATCACGTTACAGATCATTCCGGTCGTCTTTTTCACGTTTCTTTACTACCTCGCCATCGGCCTCCCGCTAGCGGTCCTGCCAGGCTACGTGCACGGCGACCTCGGCTTCAGCACGGTGATCGCCGGCGTCGCGATCAGCATCCAATACCTCGCCACGCTCGCGTCGCGTGCGCTCGCCGGCCGCTCGGCCGATACGCTCGGGCCGAAGAAAACCGTTTCGAACGGCTTGATCGCGTGCAGCGCGAGCGGCATCGCGTTGCTGCTCGCCACGCTGACCGGACACTGGCCAGCGCTTAGCCTGACGCTGCTGGTAGCCAGCCGCCTACTGCTCGGCGTCGGCGAAAGCCTGTGCGGCACAGGCGCGATCCTGTGGGGCATCGGCCGGGTCGGCACCGCGAACAATGCGCGCGTGATCTCGTGGAACGGCATCGCGACCTACGGTGCGCTCGCGATTGGCGCACCGCTCGGCGTGCTGATTGCGCGCGACATCGGCTTTGCCGCGCTTGGCATCGCGGTCATCGCGCTGGCGGCGGCCGGCTATGCGCTCGCGCGGCTGGTCGCCGCGGTGCCGGTGGTACACGGTGAGCGGATGTCGTATCGCAGCGTGTTCGTGCGCGTGCTGCCGCACGGTCTCGGGCTCGCGCTCGGCTCCGTGGGCTTCGGCTCGATCGCCACCTTCATCACGCTGTTCTACGCGGCGCGGCATTGGCCGAACGCGGCGTTGTCGCTGACGCTGTTCGGCACGATGTTTATCGGCGCGCGCCTGCTGTTCGCAAACACGATCCAGACCTACGGCGGCTTTCGCGTCGCCATCGCGTCGTTTGCGCTCGAATGCGCCGGTCTGCTGATGCTGTGGGTCGCGCCGGTGCCGCATGTCGCTTTGGCTGGCGCCGCGCTGACCGGGTTCGGTTTCGCGCTCGTGTTCCCGGCGCTCGGGGTCGAAGCCGTGGGCCTCGTGCCGCCGGCAAGCCGCGGCGCGGCATTGTCCGCGTACTCGGTGTTTCTCGATCTGTCGCTTGGCGTGACCGGACCGCTTGCGGGGTATATCGCCGGTGAGTTCGGCTATGGCTCGGTGTATCTGTTCGCGGCGGTCGCGGCCGCGGTGGCGATCGCGCTGACGGTCGTTCTTTACCAGCGCCAGGCGCGTGTGGCAGGGCCTTCAGCCGCCGTGTGATGCAGCAGTCGGGCGGCACGCCTCGCGGACCCCGCCGCCCTCTTCCGCTTGAGCCACGCGCTCACCCTCAGCCGACTCAACTTACGCGCGCATCGGCCTTCGCCCCGTTCGACAGCGACTTCTCCAGCGCCGCGACACCGGCCGGCAAATCGACCGCCACCCCGAGGTCGACCATCGTGCGGCCAAATGCATGGACGGTGCGAAACAGGTTATGCGCGCGGCACTGCTCGCCCATCTGCCCAATCCGCACAATCGGCAAGCCGAACGAGCCGGAGATCTCGACCTGATGATGGCGCGAGATATGTCCGCAAATATCGCCGGGGCTGAGCGTGCCCGGCACTTCGATACCGATCACCGAATTGAGCCGGCATTCCCGCGGCGCATAAAGCTGCAGACCCATCGCTGTAATGGATTCCTGCAGCGCGTGCGAGCACTTCAGATGACGCGCGAAGCGCTTCTCGAGCGTCTCCGCGCAGACGAGCCGTAGCGCCTCATGCAACGCGAGCACGCCCGACACCGGCGCGGTGTAGTGATACCCGGCGTTGTGCCAGAAGTTCTCGGCCAGCGACGCATCGAGGCACCAGTGCGCGTTCGCATGCTTACGCGCCTTGACGCGTTCCCACGCGGCATCGGAGAACGCAATCAGCGATACGCCCGGAATGGACGACAAGCCCTTCTGTCCGCCGGTGATGACCGCATCGATACCCCACGCGTCCATATCGAGCGGCATCGTGCTCAGCGTGCACACCGCATCGACGATGACCAGCGCGCCCGCCGCTTTCGCGAGCGCGGCAATTTCCTGCAGATGATGATTCCACACCGTGTTCGACGTCTCGCCCTGCACGATCGTGACGACTTCCGGACGCTCACGACGGATCGCTTCGGCGACCGCTTCGAGGCTCGCGACCGTGCGGTCCGGCACCTCGAGCAGCGACACCTGCGCACCGATACGGCGGCCCATCTCAGCCATCCGCTCGCTGAAAAAGCCGTTTTTGATGCTGAGCATCCGCGTGCCTGACCATGCGAGATTCGAAATCGCCATTTCCATCGCGGCGGACCCCGGACCGGCCACGCCGAGCACCCACTTCGAGTTCGTCTGGAACACGTAGCGCGCCATCGTCTTCACCTGCCCGACGACCTTTGCCATCGTGCCGCCGAGGTGATTGATCACGATCGCATTCGCCTTCGCCACCGCCGCGGGAATCGGCACGGGACCGGCGCCCATCATCAGCAGCGGTTCTTCGGGCAGGATGGCGTCGAGCGATTCGACTTCGGGACAGGGAACGGTGAACGAGGTGGGGGACGTGACAGTTGACATGATCGGTTGGCAGAAAAGCGGGTGAAGATCGACGTACTAAGCGAGCGGCTATCCGGACGGCTGTAAAAACAGGCCCGCCGGCGTACTGCCGGCGGGCCGTTTTGTACCGCGCCTGTTACCGCATCTGGCCGATCATTCACCTATCTGCGCGAATGTGCAAGTTTTTTGACAGTGCAGCTGGTTCGCCATGGCGGCTGGACAACGCCGCCGGCGCGATCACATCACTTCACCTTGCCCTTATCGAGGCTCTTGCCCGTCGCCGCGTTGAAGCGCTCCACATATTCTTCGATCAGTTTGCGCACCGCGCGGCCGATCTGCCGGTAGTCCGATTCGTTCAGGTTAGCCAGCGATACGCGTCCCGACGGATGCGGCGTGCCGAACCCGCGTCCCGGCAGCAGCACGACGCGCGCTTCGCGCGCGAGACGGAACAGCAGTTCGGACGGCTGCGTGTTCTTCTTGATCCAGTCGACGAACTCGCGGCCGTGAGCACGCTCGCCCAGAAACTCGATGTCGAGGATCGTGTAATAGTCGACCTGATTCGGATCGTCGTCGTCGAACGAGATGCCGATCTCCTCGTACAGCGCGCGCTTGCGGCTGCGAATCAGGCGCTTCAACGCACACTTGTACGCGTCGGGCGTGTCCATCAGCGAGAACAGCGAAAACAGCACCATCTGCACCTGCTGCGGCGTCGACAGACCCGCGGTGTGATTCAGCGCGACCGTGCGGCTGTCGGCCACCAGCCGGTCGATAAATTTAAGCTTGTCCGGCTCGGTCGTGATGGATTCGTAACGCGCGTGCAGTTGCTTTTTCACGTCCTTCGGCAAGCCGGCGATCAGCCGGTCGAGCACATTGTCGCGGTGCGTCGCGATCGTGCCCAGGCGCCATCCGGTCGCGCCGAAGTACTTCGAATACGAGTACACGAGAATGGTGTTTTTCGGCGCAAGCGCGAACAGCGACACGAAATTGTCGGCAAATGTGCCGTACACATCGTCGGTGAGCAGGATCAGATCGGGCCGCTCCTTCACGATGTCGGCGATCTGCTCGAGGCTCTCGTCGCTGATTCTCACCGATGGCGGGTTGCTCGGGTTCACGAGGAAGAACGCCTTCACCTTCGGATCGCGCAGCTTGTCAAGCTCCGCCTTCGAGTACTGCCAGTTCTTCTCGACCTCAGCGTTCAGGTTGATCACGTTCAGTTGGTAGTCGTTCAGACGCGGAATCTCGATGTACGGCGTGAAGATCGGCATACCCAGCGCGATCGTGTCACCGGCCTTGATCAGATGGTTCTCGCGCATCGTATTGAAGATGTACGTCATGGCCGCCGTACCGCCTTCAACCGCGAAGATATCGAACTCGCCGACAAACGGGTGCTTGCCGATCATCTCGCGCCGCAAATACTGCCCGACGATGATCTCCGACAGTTTCAGCATCCGGTCCGGCACCGGATAGTTCGACGCCAGGATGCCCTCGCACATCTCGTACAGGAAGTCGCCGGCGGAAAGCCCCAACTGATCGCGCACATACGACACCGCGCCGCGCAGAAAATCGATGCCGGGCACGCTCCGGTTCTCGCGCAGGAACAGTTCGAAGCGCTCGGTCAGCCCATCGCGCTTCGGAAACCCGCCGACGCCCTCCGGCATATGCGCGAACGAGCGCTCCGCTTCGCGCATCGCGAACAGACCCAGTTGCCAGAAGCCGTGGCGCGGAACGGTGGCGAGAAAGTTAGGATTGCCACGGCCCGCATTGAGCATCGCGGTATTCGCCGCACGCTCGACCGCGCCGCCGCCCGCTGCCTTGATCAGCTCGTCTTTCAGCTCGAACGGGCTCAGCGCCGCGAGCTTCGCCTGTTCGCTGCTGCCTGACTTTTCCTTTGCCATGATGCGGCCTCCAATAATGAAAGAAATGCGGCGCGTGCGTCGACGCAGCGGCCCGCGTTGAAGATCAAGCAAGCCCGACGACGAGCGGGCCGAGCAGCGTCAGCAGCACGTTGGCGATCGCATAGGTAATCGCGAACGGCACGGTCGGCACCGCACTTTCCGCCTTGTCGAGCACACCACCGAAGGCCGGATTCGCGCTACGCGAGCCCGACAGCGCGCCGGCCAGAATCGCCGCGTTGTTGTAGCCGAGCACGTACCGGCCGAACAGCATCGTCAGCAGCAACGGCACCATCGTGACGACGACGCCGACGAGGAAGATCGTCATGCCGCTCTGCTTGACCGTGACGACCGCCTGCAGACCGGAGTTGAGCCCAACCACCGCGACGAACGCGGCAAGCCCGAAGTCTTTCAGCAATTGCGATGCGGCCGGCGGCATCACGCCGTACATCGGATGTTTGCCGCGCATCCAGCCGAACAGCAGGCCCGTGAGCAGGCAGCCGCCGCCGGAGCCGAGCGTGAGCGGCACGCCGCCGATGTTGACGACGATCAGGCCGATGAGCAGACCCAGCACGAGACCGACGCCCATATAGATAAAGTCGGTCTTGATCGAATAGGGCAACTCGTAGCCCGTAGCCGCGACCGCGCGTTTCGTATCTTTCGCGGAGCCGTAAAACGTGAGCACGTCGCCGTGCTCGAGCTGCGTCTGCGGCAGCAGCGGCACCGGCTGGCCGACCCGCGAGATGCTTTCCAGAAACACGCCATGCCGCATATCGCGATCGACGGTCTCGCGCACATGCGCGATCGTCGTGTGGTTCAAACCTTTGCGCGTAAACACCGCCTGGCGCGTCTGCATCACGAGGACGACATCGGTCGTGTCCGCGACTTCGGGGCCGATCAGCGGCGCGACGCCGACCATCCCTTCGCGGCGCCCGACCACCAGCACCACGTCCCCCCTGGAAAGCACCGCATCGGCCGAGGGCTCGACCGCGGCGCCGTTTCGATGAATGCGCTCGATCGTCACCATGTCCTTCTGGCTGATCTCGATCTCCGCGACTTTGCGCCCCGCCGCCTGCTCAACGCGAAACGCGCGCCCGACCAGTTCGGGCAATGCCGACAGTTCGTTCGGCCCGCGTGCCGGCGCGCCGCCGGCGAGCGCGGCTTCAGCGTCAAGCGCCGCCTCGCGCAGGCCGCGACCCATAAACTTCGGCAGCAGATTCACGCAGACAATGATCGCGCCCAGCGAACCGAATACGTAGGTCACCGCATACGCAATCGCGACGTCCGATTGCAGTGTTTTGGTTTCTTCGGCGGATAGACCTAGACGCGCGATCGCATCGCCCGCGGTGCCGATAATCGCCGACTGCGTAAGCGCACCGCCCGCGAGCCCGGCGGCCAGCCCCTTGTTCAGATGGAACAGCTTCGCGCAGATCAGCACCGTGACGAGCGCGGAGACCGCGAGAAACACGGCCATCGCGATTTCGCGCAGCGTCTTGCGGTTCAGCGAATTGAAAAAGCCAGGCCCGGAGTCATAGCCGACTGCGTAGATAAACACCGCGAACATCACTGCCTTCACGCCGTTGTCGACCGTCACGCCGACCTGGCTGATCACGACCGCCGCGAGCAGCGAACCGCCGACACCGCCCAGTTGAAACTTGCCGAAGTTGATCTGGCCGATGAAATAGCCGACCGCGAGCGACAGAAACAGCGCGACTTCAGGGGATTTCTGGAAGATATGGTGTAGCCAATCCATTGAAGTCTCTCCGTGCTCCATGAAATTCCGTTCGTCTTCCAGCGATGATGCGCAGTACAGAGCATCATCAAATCGCCACCTTACGTTTGTGTCGTGAGGCTCGCAATATTCGAAATGTCAGATCTGGTTTGTTATCCAAATTTACCTGCAAGACCCACCACCACCGGCCCCATCAACGGCAACAGGATGTTCGACAGCGCATACGTGATCGTGTAACCGATCACTGGCGTCGAGTTGCCGGTCACGCCGACGAGCGCGCTGATCGCCGGCGTGCTGCATTGCTGGCCGGCAATCGCGCCGAGCAACATCGGTGCATTGAGCTTGAGCAGCGCGTGGCCCACCCAGAGCGACAGCAACCCCGGCACGATCACCATCAGAATGCCGACGATCGGCAGCGCAAGACCATACTCACGCACGAGCTTGATCGCATCCGGTCCCGCCGACAGGCCAACCGCGGCGATAAAAGTCGCAAGACCGAAGTCCTTCAGAATCTGCGCGGCGGCGGACGGCAGCGAGCCGACCAGCGGGTGACGCGAACGAATCCAGCCGAACAGGAGTCCCGACAGCAGACAGCCGCCCCCCGTGCCGAGTGCGAGCGACACGCCGCCGATCGTGCCGGACAGACGTCCGAGCGCCATGCCGATCAGCACACCAAGACCGAGATAGACGAAATCGGTTTTCTGCGTCGGCACGAGTTCGTAGCCAAGCCGCTTCACGCCACGCGCGACGTCGTCTTTCGCACCGACGATCGTCAGCACATCGCCACGGTTGAGCACGGTGCCGGGCAGCGCGGGAATGCGCGCGTCGAGGCGGTTGACCGCGGCGATATAAACGCCGCGCCCCTCGGTACGCGATGCCTGCTCGCGCACCTGCGCGATCGTGAGACCGTGCAGGTCGCGGCGCGTCAGCACGACATCGACGCGCTCGCCCATCACGACGTTGAAGTCGCCGCCGGTCACCTCTTCGCCGATGTGCGGCGCCGCCGCGACGAGCGCCGCGCGCCGGCCGACGACCAGTGCGAGATCGCCTGCTTCGAGCTTCGCTTGCGGGTCGGCGGCCATCAGCAAACCGGCGCGCTCGATCTGCTCGAATGTCAGGTTGTTGCCGTACTGCTGCTCGAATGCGCTGACCGTCGAGCCGGCGGCCGGCCCAATGCGAAACGCGCGGCCGACAAGCGCGGGTGCGGCGAGGCGTTGTCCTTCATCGAGTGCGTCGCCGCCGCCCAGTTCGCGCCACACGCGCTCCGCCTCCGCGCGCAAATTGATCCGCAACAGCAGCGGCGCAATCTGGCTGCAGAACAGCACGATCGTGATAAGACCAAACAGATAGCTCACACTGTAAGCCGTCACGATATTCGCCTGCAGGCGCGTCGTTTCCGCATCGTTGAGGCCGAGCCGCGTGATCGCCTCCGACGCGGTGCCGATCACCGCCGACTCGGTCGCCGCACCGGCGAGCAGACCCGCTGCCGTGCCGGCGTCGAGATGCATCAGCGAAACCGCGAGCATCACCAGCACGAGCACCGACACGATCTCGATGACCGACAGCAGTCCATAGCGCCAGCCGCGCCCGACGTTCGCAAAAAACTGCGGACCGCCGGTGAAACCGAGCGCAAAGATGAAGAGCGCGAACGCGATGTTCTTCAGATCGGGGGAGATGCGCGCGCCGGTCTGCCCCAGTACCAGCGCGACGATCAGCGTGCCGCAGACGCCGCCCAACTGAATCGGCCCAAGACGAAACGAGCCGATGAAATAGCCCAGCGCGAGGCTCACGAACAATGCAATTTCCGGCTGAGACCTGAGCAATTCGGCGATCATTTTCCGTTTCCAGGAATCAAAGACCGTTTTCGCAAACTTCTTACAAAATCCGCTGCGAATTAATCAGAAACAGGCCTTGCATTTTTAAAGAATAGGATCGCGCGTATTCCGCCGATTTTTCTTCGGATTCAAACGAAACGGCTTATTGCACGCGATAGGGAGCCAGCGGCGTCAGATATGCGCGGCGCGCCGCAGCGCACATTCGGGAAACGACGCTCACCCGCTACCTGTTTGGCTGACAGACATCGCTTCCTCGTCAGGTTGTCGAACAACACGTCGGGACCGCGAATCAGGCGGGCGGCCTTTTTGTGCTCATCAACTTATGCGCAACGGTTTGCATCAACGGTGGGACTTTTTACTAGCGCGAAATGGTCGCGCTGGTTTTATAAATATTGTAATTATGCAAGGCTGTCAATATTATTTTTGAGCACGAGTCGCAATTGCATCGTTGTCGCAGCCATATTGCATCCATGCCGGAATGGCCTGGTGATCGCCGGCATGCCGCCTGTATCGCATTCCTGCCGTAGCCGGAGGGCGCACAGACATGAACCAGATCCACGCGATGCGAGTCTTCGTCAGAGTGGCCGAAACGCAGAGCTTTCGCCGGGCCGCGCAGCAGCTGAACGTATCGAACGCGCTCGTCACCCGCTCGATCGCGACACTCGAAGCGCATCTGCATGCTCGTCTCATCAATCGCACCACGCGCAACCTGTCGTTGACCGAAGCGGGCGCGCACTATCTCGAAGGTTGCCGCGGCCTGCTCGAAGAGCTCGACCATCTGGACAGCGCGGTCGCGTGCACGGAGCGCGAGCCAGGCGGCCTGTTGCGTGTCGTCGCAGCCGGCGCGCTTGCGCCGCAGACGTTGGCGCGGCTGGTCGACGGCTTTCATCGCCGGCATCCGAAGATAGGCGTGCGGCTTGCGCTTGCGGAACAGCTCGCGCGGCTGCCTGACAATGGCTACGACGTCGGTATCGTGACCGCGTTTTCCACCGCGAATGCGGAACTCGACCTCGCCGAAACGCCGCTGGCGACACAATCGCTCGTCGCTTGCGCGTCGGCCGCCTATCTCGACGAACACGGCGCACTGCAGCGCCCCGATGAGCTCGCGCACCATGCATGCGTCGCGCTACCATCCGAGCGGCGCAGCGCGTCGTGGCGCTTCGTGCAGGCGGATGGCAGCGCGCATACGGTGACCATCGAACCGGTCTTCACGGTGAACAGCGCGCCGCTGGTACGCCTTGCGGCGCTTGCCGGCATGGGCGTCGCGGTGCTGCCCGCGCCGCTTGTCGCCGGCGATCTCGCTGCCGGCACGCTCGCGCACGTGTTGCCGGACTGCACGATCGACGACCCGCATCGGCACATCTCGCTCGTCTATCCGCGCCGCCGGCACCTGAACGGCAGGACGCGCGCGTTCGTCGACTTTGCGCTCGAGCAGATGAGCGCCGCATCGTCCGCCGCGGCGGCGCCGCATGGTGCGATACTGGCTGATCTGCACGTCGTTCCGCATGCGTGATGACTCGCCGGGTGCAGACCCGGGGCCTCGATAAAGTCGATTGCGAGGTCAAATGCAAGGTCCCCCGCGAGTTCATCCGCATGGACTCACAGCGGAAACCCTCCGCGAAACCCGCCGCGCGGAACGGCGCGCGCTCTTTGGGAGCCGCGATGCGCATGATCCTGTTCAGCAGCCGCCAGTACGACCGCGACACGTTCAACGAAGCCAACGCGTCGTTTCATTACGAACTGCACTTCCAGGAGTCCTACCTCGATAGCGAGACCGCGATCCTTGCGCACGGCTACGAGATCGTCTGTCCGTTCGTCAACGACAGCGTCGATGCTGCCGTACTTGAACAGCTGCACGCCGGCGGCACGCAGCTTATCGCATTGCGCTCGGCGGGCTTCAATCACGTCGATCTCGTGACGGCCCAGCGCCTCGGCCTGCCGGTGGTGCACGTGCCGGCGTACTCGCCGCATGCGGTCGCGGAGCACGCAGTGGGCCTGATCCTCGCGCTGAACCGGCGCCTGCCGCGCGCGGTCGCTCGCACGCGCGAGGGCGACTTCTCGCTTACCGGTCTGCTGGGTTTCGACCTGCACGGCAAGACGGTCGGCGTGATCGGCACCGGCGTGATCGGCCGCACGTTTGGCCGCATCATGGCGGGCTTCGGCATGCAGGTAATCGCATACGATCCGGGCCCGCCGGCCGCCGATCTGCTCGCGCTCGGCGCGCGCTACGAACCGCTCGATACGCTGCTTGCCAGCGCGGACGTCGTGAGCCTGCACTGCCCGCTGCTGCCGTCCACCTACCATATGATCGATGCGGCCGCGCTCGCGAAGATAAAGCGCGGCGCGATGCTGATCAATACCGGACGCGGCGGTCTCGTCGAAAGCAATGCGCTGATCGGTGCGTTAAAGAGCGGGCAGCTCGGCCACCTCGGGCTCGATGTGTATGAAGAGGAAGGCGGCCTGTTTTTCGAAGACCATTCGGATACACCGCTACAGGACGACGTGCTCGCGCGGCTGCTGATGTTCCCGAATGTGATCGTGACCTCGCATCAGGCGTTCTTCACGCGCGAGGCGATGAGCGAAATCGCGCAGACGACGCTCGGCAATGTGAAAGCGTGGAGTGATGGCGTGCCGCTTAACGTCATCGAGCATAAGCCGGCGCGCGGAGCATGATGCGTTAGCGCCCGTTGCGCAAGTTGCCGTGACGCGTGCGTTCGAACGACGCGTCGTCGGCCTGCTCATCGTCGTCCGTGTCATCGGCGCTCTGTGCGATGGTCATGCTCGGCCGCAACGCGGTGCGTGCATCATCGGGCGCACCGCAATACTGGCGAAGCAGCGCGGCCTCCCGCTCATGCACTTCGACCGGAAACCACCGCGCGCCCGCCGATGCGAGATAGCGTGCGCGATGCTGGCCGTTGCGGAATGTGACCACGCCTTCGTGCTCAAGGCCGAGCCAGCCGATCAGACCCGGCGCGCGGCGCGACGACACAGTGACATAAGGCATTTCCGGAATGCGCGCATTGTCGGGATCGAGAAATTCGCGAATGCCGCGCATCTTGCCCGGATGCCATTCGAGCACAGGGCGCAGCACATAGTCGGTGTCGTCTCGGTCCGCGCAGGACAGCAGCCTACGCGCATCGACGAGCACGACTTCATGACGGGTGCCGTCGGTGGAAAAAACGCGTTTCAGGCGAACGTGGTCGTACCATTCATGATCGTAAAGTTGAACGACCCAGACAGGTTCACACGCGGGCAGTGCTGAGTTCGACATCGACGGCTTCAAATGAAAACAAACAGCGGAGAACAAACGGCGGCTCGCTTCAACACACCTGCAAGCGCCTGAACCACGCGTCAAACCGGCATGCAAAGCAGGTTACGCTACGAGTCGATTGTGAAAACCGCGTGTCAGCAACGCAAGCGGTTTCGGCGTGCATCTGTGGTTTTTCGAGCACAGCCGACCGCGCGATGCGTGTTGTCTGTCAGGAGACGATGATGACCGTCGAAACATTCGGCGAACATGTCCGTATCGAAGCGATCGATGCGGTGGCAACAATTGTTCTCGATCGGCCCGAACGCCGCAACGCCGTCGACCGGCCGACCGCGCACGCGCTATCCGACGCTTTCGCCCATGTCGAAGCCAACGGCGCGTGGCGTGCCGCAGTCCTGTTCGGTGCGGGCGGAACCTTCTGCGCGGGCGCGGACCTCAGCGCACTCAACGACCCCGCTCGCCGCAACGAACTCCATGCCGACGGTAGCGGCCCCGGCCCGATGGGCCCGACGCGCACGCCGTTCACGAAGCCGATGATCGCGGCGATATCCGGCTATGCGGTCGCGGGCGGACTCGAGCTTGCGGCGATGTGCGATCTGCGGGTGGTCGAACGGTCGGCAGTGCTCGGCGTGTTTTGCCGGCGGGTCGGCATTCCGCTGATCGACGGCGGCACGATCCGTTTGCCGCGGCTGATCGGCCTGTCACGCGCGCTCGATCTGATTCTGACCGGGCGCGCGCTCGGCGCCGACGAGGCACTTGCGTTCGGGCTCGCCAACCGCGTGGTCGACGACGGCACCGCGCGTGCCGCGGCCGAGCGGCTCGCTGCGGAACTGGCAGCGCTGCCGCAGGCCGCGCTGCTGGCCGACCGCCGTTCGGCGCTCGAAAACAGCATGCTCGATGACTTCGCCGAAGCGTTACGCCGCGAAGGCGCCGGTGGTTACCCAGCGGTATTCGGCGAAGGCGCTGCGCTTGCCACACGTTTTGCCGGCGGCGCCGGACGACACGGCGCCGCATTCGATCCATCGGACGGTTAACGCCATACACCGACATACGGCCGTAAAACTGTGTACACACCGCATACGCGCCGGCACGCGGGCCGCCCGGCTGCCATTCACCGGCACTCAACAAAAAACAACACTTGTTGCATGCTCTGACGCACGGGTTTTGGCTTAGGTACAATTCCCTAATGATTTTCCCTGCCTGAGCCGACGCGCTTCTTCCCGAATGCGCGCGAGCACGGCGCCTGCCGGCTTTCCCATCATGCCTCTGCCCCTGCTTGCTCTCGCCGTCGCCGCCTTCGGCATCGGCACGACTGAATTTGTGATCATGGGGCTGCTGCCCGACGTCGCGCGCGATCTCGCGGTATCGATCCCGGCGGCCGGCATGCTGGTTTCCGCCTATGCGCTTGGCGTCACCATCGGCGCGCCGATCGTCGCGATCGCGGTGGCGAACATGCCGCGCAAAAAGGCGCTGATGAGTCTGATCGGCGTGTTCATCGTCGGCAACCTGCTGTGCGCGGTCGCGCCGAACTATGTCGTCCTGATGATCGCGCGCATCGTCACCGCTTTCTGCCACGGCGCATTTTTCGGCATCGGCTCGGTCGTCGCGGCGGGGCTTGTCGCGCCGAACCGCCGCGCGCAGGCCATCGCGCTGATGTTCACCGGCCTCACGCTCGCCAACGTGCTGGGCGTGCCGCTTGGCACCGCGCTCGGCCAGGCAGTCGGCTGGCGTGCGACGTTCTGGGCGGTGACCGGCATCGGCGTGCTAGCCGCCGCCGCGCTCGCGGTCTGCCTGCCATCGCGTATCGACATGCAGAAGGCAAGCCTGTTGCACGAGTTCAAAGTATTGAAGAATCCGCAAGTGCTGATGGTGCTCGGCACCAGCGTGCTCGCGTCGGCGAGTCTCTTCTCGACGTTCACCTACATCACGCCGATTCTCGAAGACGTCACCGGCTTCACGCCGCATGCGGTCACGTTCGTGCTGCTGCTATTCGGGCTTGGGCTAACGGTCGGCAGCACACTCGGCGGCAAGCTCGCGGACTGGCGGCCGGTTCAATCGCTGCTCGGCTTCCTGCTCGCGATCGTCGCGATCCTGGTCGTGTTCGCCGCGGCGATGCATGCGGAAATTCCCGCGCTCGTCACGGTATTCGCATGGGGCGTGCTCGCGTTTGCAATCGTGCCGCCGCTGCAGATGCTGATCGTCGACCGCGCAAGCCATGCGCCGAATCTCGCATCGACATTAAACCAGGGCGCGTTCAATCTCGGCAACGCGACCGGTGCGTGGCTCGGCGGCATGGCGATCGGTGCGGGTGCGCCGCTTACCGCGTTACCGTGGGTCGGCGTCACGACCGCGGCCGGCGCGGTTGCGGTGATGCTTTGGTCGGTGTCGCTCGAGCGGCGCACACAGCGGGTCGCGATACCGGGTTAATCGCGCCGTTTTCGGGTTCACGCGCGCGCACGTTGCCGCGCACACGCCACTGCCCCGCGTAGTAGCATCACGGCCGATGAAAGTGATCTTCTCGCGCGACTTTGTCGCGCTCATTCTGAGCGTCGCCGTGGTCGGACTCGGCACCGGCGCAACGCTTCCGCTGACGGCTCTCGCGCTCACCGACGCCGGCTACGGCACCGACGTCGTCGGCCTGCTGACTGCCGCGCAAGCAGCCGGCGGCCTGCTCGTCGTGCCGCTGACAAGCCGCATCGCCGCGCGTTTCAGTGGCCGTCAGGTGATCGTCGGCGCGGTGCTCGCGGTCGCGCTCGCGACCGCGCTGATGCAGTTCACCTCTAACCTGTGGGTCTGGGGCGTATTGCGCGTGGTGTGCGGCGTCGCGCTGATGTTGCTGTTCACGGTCGGCGAAGCATGGGTGAACCAGCTTGCCGACGATGCGTCGCGCGCCCGTGTGATCGCGATCTACGCGACCCACTTCACGCTGTTCCAGATGACCGGCCCGGTGCTCGTCAGCCGCATCGCGCCGTTTGCCGGCTGGCGCTTTCTCGCCTGCGGCGCCGTCTTTCTGCTCGCGCTGCCGATGCTCGCGGCGATCCGCGCGACGCCGCGCGTCGCGGGCGAGCATGAGCCGCACGGCAACTGGCGGCACGTGCTGCCGCGCATGCCGGCGCTGGTGGTCGGCACCGGGTTCTTCGCGCTATTCGACACGCTCGCGCTGTCGCTGATTCCGCTCTTCGCGATGGCCCACGGATTCGCAGCGAGTGTCGCGGTGCTTTTCGCCTCGGCGCTGCTGCTCGGCGACACCACGCTGCAATTCCCGATCGGCTGGCTCGCGGACCATCTGGGCCGCGAACGCGTTCATATCGGCGCGGCCGTCGTCGTCGTGCTGCTGCTCGCACTGCTGCCGTGGGCGGTCGCGACACCGTGGCTGTGCTGGCCGCTGCTGTATGTGCTGGGCGGCGCGGCCGGCGCGATCTATACGCTGTCGCTCGTCGCATGCGGCGAGCGCTTTCGCGGCGCGGCGCTGGTGTCCGCGAGTTCGCTGGTCGGCGCGTCGTGGAGCGTCGCGAGCTTCGGCGGGCCGCTCGTCGCCGGCGCGCTGATGAAGCGTATCGGCAACGATGCGCTGATCGGCGTGCTGCTGGCGAGCGCGCTTTCCTTTCTCTTCGCAGCGTTGTGGGAAAAACGGCGCGCCGCGGTGCGCGCGTTGCAATAGTCACCGCGGCGTTGCACGTGCGCATTGCCCTTGTGCGGGATGCGCGAGAGTTTCACCCGCGTGCCGGCAACACCTCGCCCATACACGTGCCGAAACCCACGCGATAACCATCGCCCTGACACCAGCCCGCAAGCGTCAGTTCATCGCCGTCCTCGATAAACATGCGCGTGCCACCTTCGTCGAGCTCAAGCGGCTTCTTGCCATTCCACGTCAGTTCGAGCAGGCTGCCGAACGCGTTTTCAGCGGCCCCGCTGATCGTTCCTGAGCCCATCAGATCGCCAACCCGCGTATTGCAGCCCGACACGGTGTGATGCGCGAGCTGCTGCGCCATCGTCCAGTACATATGGCGGAAGTTCGTGCGCGCGATCATCGTCGCGCGGCCCGCGTGCCGCGGCCGCAAGCGGACTTCGAGCTCGATATCGAAGGCATGCCTGCCGTCGTGCCGCAGATAGTCGAGCGGCGCCGGCTGCTGGTCCGGCTGCGCGACGCGGAACGGTTCGAGCGCATCGAGCGTGACGATCCACGGCGAGATCGTGGTCGCGAAAGTCTTCGAGTTGAACGGGCCGAGCGGCACGTATTCCCATTGCTGGAGATCACGTGCGCTCCAGTCGTTGAGCAGCACCATGCCGAAGATATGCTGTTCCGCATCGGCGCATGCAATCGGCTCGCCGAGCGCATTGCCGCGTCCGACGATAAAGCCCGTCTCCAGCTCGATATCGAGCTTGCGGCACGCGCCGAACACCGGTCGCGGCGCCTCCGGCAGCTTGATCTGGCCATTGGGCCGCCGCACCGGCGTGCCGCTCACCACCACCGACGACGCCCGTCCGTTATAGCCGATCGGTATCTCCAGCCAGTTCGGCAGCAGCGCATTCTTCGGGTCGCGAAACATCGATCCGACGTTGGTCGCGTGCTCCTTCGACGAATAGAAGTCGGTGTAGCCGGGAATGTCCACCGGCAGATGCAGCGTCGCGTCCGCCTGACGCACCAGCGCGCGCGCGTGGAGCGCTGTGTCGTCACGCAGGCGCGGGTTGTCGCGCGCGAGCAGCGCGCTCAGTTGCACGCGCACGCTGCGCCATGTGTCACGGCCGAGCGCGATAAACGCGTTCAGCGAATCGCGCGCGAACACGCTCGCGCCGTCTTTCATCGCGTCAGGCTGAACCGGCAACGGCAGCAGCCCCGCCTGTTCCAGCACGCCCAGGTCGACGATCCGATCGCCGATCGCCACCCCTGCGCGCGGCATGCGATCGCGCGAATCGCTGAAGATGCCGAACGGCAGGTTCTGGATCGGGAAATCGCAGGCCGGGTCGTTCGCGGTATCGATCCAGCTTTGGCGCGCAGCGTCGAGCGTCGACTGAAGGGAGTTCTCGAGGCTCATCGCTGCTCCGGGTTGAAGTGTTTTTGCAAGCCTTGCCAGCATTCGGCGTAGTTCGCCTGTAGTGGCGCGCGCTCGAGTGCGAAACGCGTCGGCCGGATCAGCGTGCGGCACTCGAACATGAATGCCATCGTGTCGGCCACCTTATGCGGCTTCGACGTGTCACTGTGCGATGCCTTCTCGAAGGTTTCCGCATCGGGCCCGTGCCCCGACATGCAGTTGTGCAGACTCGCGCCGCCCGGCACAAAGCCTTCCGCCTTCGCGTCGTACACGCCGTGGACAAGCCCCATGAACTCGCTCGCGACATTACGGTGGAACCACGGCGGACGGAACGTATCCTCGGCCGCGAGCCAGCGCGGCGGAAAGATCACGAAGTCGAGCGTATCGACGCCCGGCGTATCGCTCGGCGCATGCAGCACGAGGAAGATCGACGGGTCCGGATGGTCATAGCTGATCGAGCCAATCGTATTGAAGCGGCGCAAGTCGTACTTGTACGGCGCGTAGTTGCCATGCCACGCGACCACGTCGAGCGGCGCATGGCCGATGTCCGCGCGCCACAGCTGGCCGTTCAGCTTCGCGACCAGTTCAAACGCGCCTTCGCGGTCTTCATAGGCGGCGTGCGGCGTCAGGAAATCGCGCGGATTCGCCAGCCCGTTCGAGCCGATCGGCCCGAGGTCCGGCAGCCGCAGCAGGGCGCCGAAGTTCTCGCAAATGTAGCCGCGCGCGTCGCCATCCGGCAGCGCAACGGTGAAGCGCACGCCGCGCGGAATCACCGCGATTTCGTACGGCGCGACGTCGAGTTTGCCCAGCTCGGTCGCGATCGCCAGACGGCCGTGCTGTGGAACGATCAGCAATTCGCCGTCGGCGCTGTAGAAGTAACGGTCCTGCATCGAGCGGTTCGCCGCATACAGATGAATCGCACAGCCGTTCATCGCTTCGGCGGCGCCGTTGCCCGCCATCGTCACCCAGCCGTCGATAAAGTCGGTGGGCTTCGACGGCATCGGCAGCGGGTCCCAGCGGAGCTGGTTCGGCGGTGTCGGCGGCACGTCAGCGAAGTTAGCGACCAGACGCTCCGACGGCAAGGGCGTGAATGGCCGGTGCATCGCGGCCGGCCGGATCCGGTATAGCCATGAGCGCCGGTTGTGGCCGCGCGGCGCGGTGAACGCGGTGCCCGACAACTGTTCGGTGTAGAGCCCGTAAGGCGCGCGCTGCGGCGAATTGCGGCCGTGCGGCAGCGCGCCGGGCAGCGCTTCTGTGGCGAATTCGTTCGCGAAGCCGGACTGGTACGCGCCGCCAGCGTCGCCGATGCCGCTGGCACCGTCCGCGTGGCTTTCGGGCCGCGTCGATGTGTTCATGCAGGTTCTCCGTTGACCAACCGTTAAGTTCCGAATGGTAAAACCAATTACGATTAGTGAAATCAACGTAAACCCTAATATGCACGCCGCCGCGTGAATCGATATCAGCATTTGGTTAGTCGTGATCTGGCGCCCGCTGCTACCATCAAAGGATGCGGCGACAAGCCGAACAATCGAGCGCGCCCGATCGCTCCCCTACGCCACGATGATCCCGTTGACCATTGCCCAACTCGTTGATCGCGCATCGACCGTGCCCTTTCTTCGCGAGCATTTGCGTATGGGTAGCGGCGTTCATCGCGACACCGCGATCGCGCGTTACGCCGACTTCGAACTCGGCAGCCACTACGAGCCGATCTTTGACATCAGCGTGCATGCGCTCGCGCAGTCGCTGTCGTCGGCGCCGGAAAGCGCGGACCGGTTCGGCGACGAGCTCGGCTTTCAGGCGGTCACGCAGTTGCTGAACGGCGCGCATGTGGATACCTTCGATCCGTTCGAGCACGTCTCCGACGACCAGGAACTGGTCGCACTCGACCGCATGTCACGCGCGATGCACACCATCAACTTCTTCGGCGCGCAGCGGCATGGGCTGTTGTTTCTGCGTGTGCACGAGCGCTTGCTGAAGAGCGTGCGCTATGACCATGGACGGCACTTTTCGACCGTACTGATCTCGTTCGGACTGAATCCGTCGCGCATCGTGATCGAGTTACCGCCGGCCGCTGTCGCTCATCGCACTTTTCTCGGTTATCTGACGAAGAGCTACCAGCATTACGGCTTCAAGGTGGCGGGGAATCTGCCGAACGCGGGGCAAATCCTGTCGGTGTCCGACATGGCCCGTCTCGACTTCATCAAGATGGACGCGGGCGCGGCACTACGCGATTCGATGGTGAAACCGCTCGTCGGTTATGCGAACCGCCTTCGCATTCCATTGATTTTCAACCGCGTCGCGACTGAAGCGCAGTTCGATCTGTTGCAGCAGTACGACGTGCGATTCGTGCAAGGGCCGCTGTTTGTGGTCAATGAGCATAGGGCGGCTTGACAGAATGGCCTGATCAGCCGCCGCGCCGGCTCACCGTGCGTGCGACCGCGCGCCACGCTGCGCCGGGCCGCCAAGGCGTTGCGCAAGCGCCATCAGGCGCGGTGCGACGCGCTCACGAAACACCTCCTCCCCCATCGATGACGCCGGTCCGCTGCAACTGAGCACGAGCCAGCGGCCATCGCGCGGATCGCGAAACGGGACGGCGACCGCGTTGACGTCGTCGTGCCACGCGCGAAACGAATAACAACAGCCCGCGTGCTCGAATGCGTCGATTTCGACCCGCGCTTGTTCCGTCTGTGCCTGACCGACGTCGCCCGCCGCTTGCGCGAGTTCGGCGAGCAGCGCGTCGCGCACATCGACCGGCTGCACCGCGAGGTACGCGCGACCCATCGAGCTCGTCAGCATCGATAGCTTCGAGCCGGAGGCAAGCCCCAGCGTCAGCGCCGTTTCGCTGCGGATGGTTTCCAGATAGATCATGTCGAGACCGTCGCGGCACCCGAGCGACACCGCCGCGCCGACCTCCCGTGCAAAGGCCCGCAGATGCGGACGCGCGAGTTCGAGCGTGTCGGTCCCGGATAGCAGCGCGAAACCGAGCGATAGCACGCCCGCGTCAAGCGCATATTTGCCGAGCGCTTCGTCAAAACGCAGGTAGCCGAGCACCGTCAGCGTATACGCCAGGCGATTGACGGTTGCCTTCGGCAAACCGGTCCGTTCGACAAAATCGCGATTGCCCAGCAGCGTCTCGCCTGGCTTGAACACGCGCAGCAAGTCGAGCCCGCGCGCAAGCGCGACGACGAACTTGCGCTCGTCGATGAACGGCGCAGACTGCGACGAATCCGGCGAATCCGGCGAATCGTGTAAATCGGCTGTCTTGGCGGGAGCAGGTGCGGAGCGTGGCATCGGATGGTACACTCAAGTGTCATTTGCAAAACATTGTTTCGCACAGCGGAACTCAAGTCAAGTCAGATCACGTTACGCACGATCGAGCGTCCGCGCCCCGGTCACCACCCGGCAGTCGAGCGATCAGGCAATCGAGTATTCAGGAGAGACATCATGGCCGCGCATGCGCAATTCCACTGGGACGATCCGCTGCTTTTCAACCAGCAGCTCACCGACGAAGAACGCATGGTGCGCGACGCCGCCGCGGCCTACGCGCAGGGCAAGCTCGCGCCGCGCGTGCTCGAAGCATTTCGCCACGAAAAGACCGACGTCGCGATCTTTCGCGAAATGGGCGAACTCGGCCTGCTCGGCCCGACCATTCCGGAGGAGTACGGCGGCCCGGGCCTGAATTACGTCAGCTACGGGCTGATCGCGCGCGAAGTCGAGCGGATCGATTCCGGCTACCGGTCGATGATGTCCGTGCAATCGTCGCTCGTGATGGTGCCGATCTTCGAATTCGGCTCCGCTGCGCAGAAAGACAAATACCTGCCGAAACTCGCCAGCGGCGAATGGATCGGCTGCTTCGGCCTGACCGAGCCGAACCACGGCTCGGACCCGGCGAACATGGTCACGCGCGCGAAGCAAGTCGATGGCGGCTACTCGCTGTCGGGCTCGAAGATGTGGATCACGAACTCGCCGATCGCCGATGTGTTCCTCGTCTGGGCTCAGCTCGAAGAGAACGGCAAGGACGAGATCCGCGGATTTATCCTCGAGAAGGGCTGGAAGGGGCTGAGCGCGCCGGCGATCCACGGCAAGGTCGGTTTGCGCGCGTCGATTACCGGCGAGATCGTGCTCGACGAGGTGTTCGTTCCCGAGGAAAACCTGCTGCCCGGCGTGAAGGGGTTGCGCGGGCCGTTCACCTGTCTGAATTCAGCGCGTTACGGCATCGCGTGGGGCGCGCTCGGCGCGGCCGAAGCGTGCTGGCACATCGCGCGCCAGTATGTGCTCGATCGCAAGCAGTTCGGCCGGCCGCTTGCCGCGAACCAGCTGATCCAGAAAAAGCTCGCCGACATGCAGACCGAAATTACGCTCGGGCTGCAAGGCGTGCTGCGCCTCGGGCGCATGAAGGACGACGGCACCGCCGCCGTCGAAATTACGTCGATCATGAAGCGCAACTCGTGCGGCAAGTCGCTCGACATCGCGCGCATCGCGCGTGACATGCTCGGCGGGAACGGCATTTCGGATGAGTTCGGCGTCGCGCGTCATCTGGTGAACCTCGAAGTGGTCAACACGTACGAAGGCACACACGATATCCATGCGCTCATTCTCGGACGCGCTCAGACGGGGATTCAGGCTTTCTTCTGAGTTAGCCCGCAAACCAGGACTGTACGGGCGCGTTTTAAGAGTTGTCCAATTCGGACAGGCAAATCGCCCGCTTAAGGTGTCGGCTGCATTTTTGTGATGCGCCGATTCCGATCTTCGACGCGGGGTCGACAGACTTTGTCGGCGCCGCCTCGGAGAAAACATGAGCGAAACCGTCCGCACCGGCACCCAGCACGGTCTCACCGAATCGAGCTTTACGCGACCGGGCACGCCCGTGTTCAACGGGCCCGAAGGCGTCCGTTTCGATTTCAACTACGGCTGCCGCGTGCAGGTGCCGGTCGACGGTTGGCGCGTGCGGATGGTCGACATCGATACCCACAACGTCGTGTTCGACGAAATGGTCGAAGCCGGCGCGACCGTCGCGAGCCGGCGCAAGTACTTCGTGCGCACGCGCCTGCAAGTGTTCGACGGCGCGCGCCTCGTGTTCGAGCATGGGTTCGATGCAGCCGGCCAGCCTGTGCTGGTCCGTCTCGCGTCGGCTGCGCTCGGCGACTCGCTCGCGTGGATGCCAGCGATCGACGCGTTTCGCGAGCAGCACCGCTGCGATCTGCACGTTGCGTTGCCGGACCACCTGCACCCGCTCTTTCGCGCTGGCTACCCGGCTTTGCAGCTCGTTTCCGATCGCGCTCCCGGCGCAGCCGCCGCAGCGGGCACTCCGTTCTATGCGACGTATCACGTCGGCCTCTTTTCCCCCTACGACGAACGCGATCACCAGCCGACCGACCCGCGCGTGAGCAGCATGCAGGACGCGGTCGCGTACATGCTCGGCGTGCCGCCCGGCGAGCGGCGGCCGCGGCTGATCGTCGCGGACACCGCGCGGCGCATCGCGCAACCGTACGTGTGCATCGCGACGCAGGCCACGGCCCAATGCAAGTACTGGAACAATCCGCGTGGCTGGCCGACGCTGATCGCGCATCTGAAGCGGCTCGGCTTTCGCGTGCTGTGCATCGACCGTGACCGCGCATACGGACAGCCCGGCGCGCTGAACCGGATGCCGGCGGGCGCCGAGGATTTCACCGGCGAACGGCCGCTGCAGGAGCGCGCGAGCCTGCTCGCGCACGCCGCGTTCTTCGTCGGGCTGGGCAGCGGCCTGTCATGGCTCGCGTGGGCGGTCGGCAGGCCGGTCGTGATGATTAGCGGCTTTTCGCATCCGCAGACCGAGTTCCACACACCGTGGCGCGTGATCAACTTTCACCCGTGCAATAGCTGCTTCAACGACACCGCGCACCAGTTCGATCCCGACGATTTCGACTGGTGCCCGCGCCGCGCGGATCGCCGCGCGCAGCGCTTCCAGTGCACGGCGACGATCAGTCCGGAGTTCGTGATACGGGTGGTGAACCGGTTGATCGACGCACACGGTCTTGTTGCCTGACTTTCAGAAGCGCGAGGCCAAATTAGAAGCCGGGCCGCGGGTAACGGCCACCTGCGGCCCGGCTTGGCTTTTGTCTTCGCCTTGGCGCTTGCCGGAGGCTTACTTCAGGTTCGGCTGCGGCGTCATCCGCAGATACGGACGCAGCGCCTTGTAGCCCTTCGGGAATTTCTGCTTGATCACTTCTTCATCCTTGAGCGACGGCACGATGACGACGTCGTCGCCCTGCTTCCAGTTGCCCGGCGTCGCGACCTGATAGTTGTCAGTCAGCTGCAGCGAGTCGATCACGCGCAGCACCTCGTCGAAGTTGCGGCCAGTGCTCGCCGGATACGTGATGATCAGCCGCACCTTCTTCTTCGGGTCGATGATGAAGAGCGAGCGCACCGTCAGCGTTTCGTTCGCGTTCGGATGAATCATGTCGTACAGTTCCGACACCTTGCGGTCGCCGTCGGCGAGAATCGGAAAGCCGACGCTCGCGGCCTGCGTTTCGTTGATGTCCTTGATCCACTCGTGGTGCGATTTGGCGGTGTCCACCGACAGCGCGATCGTCTTCACGTTGCGCTTCTCGAACTCACTCGCAAGCTTCGCCGTCAGACCCAGTTCCGTCGTGCAGACCGGCGTGAAGTCGGCCGGGTGCGAGAACAGCACGCCCCAGCTGTCGCCCAGCCACTCGTGGAACCGGATCTGGCCGATGCTCGAATCCTGTTCGAAATCAGGTGCGGTGTCGCCAAGACGTAAACTCATCGTGCAGCTCCTTTTAGTGTTCGAATGGTCCACCGGAGATGTCCGGCGGCGCTTGGAAAAATTAGAGCATACCGGACGTCCGCCTGTCCGCTTAACGAACGGAGCGTCATACACATATGAGTTTTTTGTAATTTTGGTCACGATGAGTGAAACTTAGCGGGTCAGATCCGCTTCCCGTGCTATTAATGTGGGAAGCGTCGTATGAGCGTCACGCCCGCCGCCGCAGCCCGCGATCGCCGCCGCCGGGCGTTTTCCATCGGGTTTCTTCGCTTGTCGATCGTTTGTTGCGCAACTGGCCAGCCGGGAATGGTTTCTGCGGTGTCGCGAGGGTCCTGATCCGTCCCGCTCACCTGCCATGCTCGCCAGCGGCGGTTTCTTTGGTTACGATTCCACGCGTAGCGTGCACGAAGGGAGCAATCAATGTCGGAAGTCAACAAGGAGAGATTGATGTCGGATATCAAGACAGTCCTCGCAGACGCTGAAGATCTGCTGAAGCAGGCCGCGAGCGCAACCGGCGAACGCGCTTCCGAACTCCGCGAAACCGCGCTGTCGCGGCTCAAGCAGGCGAAGGAAAAGGCGGCGGATGTGCAAGTGGTGGTGGTCGAAAAAGGCAAGAAGGCTGCACGCGCGACCGACGACTACGTGCACGAGCACCCGTGGACATCGATCGGCATCGCGGTTGGCGCAGGTGTGCTGCTGGGCCTGCTGATCAATCGGAAGTGATGCGGGAAGTAAACCGGCAAGTCATGCGGGAAATACCGCACGAAGTATCGCGGCAAGCTATGCTGCGAACAGCGCGGCCGGCCCGGCGGGACGTTATCTGACGTCGAGCCGGACACGTTTTCAGACACGGCCTGGCTGGCGCGCAGCAGCGCCGGCCAGGTTGATTCCAGTGCGCCCGGTGGGGTTTCCGGTGAATTTCCGGCGCACTTTCACGGGGTAACGCGCTCACGCCATGACCACCGATACCCAATCGCAGCGCGCGGAACACAGTCCGCTGCGCCGCATTTTCGGTTCCGTCTTTTCGATCCTGCAGACCCGGCTCGAACTGATCGGCATTGAGCTGGCAGAAGAAAAAGACCGCCTGCTCGCCGTGCTTTTCCTCGGACTCGCGGCGATGATGCTGGCGGTGATGGCGCTGATTTCGCTCTCCGTACTGATCGCGATCGCGTTCTGGGACACCTACCGCTGGCAGGCGCTCGCGGGCATCACGATTGTCTATGCGGTCGCCGCGCTGGTATGCGGCCTGCGCGCGCGCAGCAACTTGCACAATGCGCCGGCGGTGTTCGAAGCGACGCTCAGCGAGTTCGAGAAAGACCGCGAGATTTTCCGTAAGCATTCGAACTGACGCGCGTCGCGTGCGCATCGACGGGTGCGCTGACCGGCGTGTACGCTGGTTTCATTGTGTTCATTGACCATGCGCCGCCGACTTCTTCGACAACCTCTGACGCTCCACTGACACCTCATGAGCCAGGCCCATTCTTCAGATGCCGCATTCCGCCATTACCAGAACAGAGTGGCGAAAAACCTGAGCACGCCCCAGATGCGGGCGCTGCGCAAGGAACTCCTGATCGTGCGTGCTGACGTCGAGCGCATGGAACTCGCCCAGGCGACCGTCGAATTGCGCCAGGCGATCATTCGTTTCAGTTGGCTCAAATTCGTGCTGCCGGGCTTCGCCAGCATGCGCTGGAGCGCACGCGGCGCGACCAGCAAGGGCATTGGCACCCTGCTGAAACAGTATCCGCTGCTGAGCTCGATCATGTCGCTGCTGCTCGCACGGCCGCTGCGCACCAGCGTGGTGGCGACCGCCAAGCCGCTGCTGAAGTGGGGCAGCCTCGGGCTCGCGGCCTGGGAGGCTTACCGGGTCTGGCAGCAGGTGCGGCGCCAGACGGGCGGACGTCCTTCGGGCAAAAGCGCAAGCGGGGCGAGTCGCGGCGGCGCTGGCGAGTCGGAGCAAGCGGCGGACGCGGGCGGCTGATTGGGTTCGCGTGTTGACCGCCAGGTCGATCAGGAGGCGATCGGCGCGGCGCTCGCCTGGCATCGTAGCCGGCGGCGGGCTGATGTACGCATCAGCTCGGGTGTCAGAGCATGCATCAGCGCGCGTTCCAGCACTGTGCGGAATCAACGCCAGGCGTGTTGCCTGTGGTCGCACCGGACGCTACTGCGTCGACCGGCGTGCCAGCAGAAGCGCGGTTCGTGCGCAGCCCCGTCGCGTCGAGCGCGAAGGTGCCGCATGGGTCGTCTTGCATCGGGCCTGTCGCGGTAGGCGTCGCTTCCAGCGTATAGCCGCCGTTTGCTGCGTCGGCGGGCAGCATCTGTAGCCGGTAGACGGCCGCACCGGATTGAGGCACCTGATCGAACCCGGACGGCAACGTGACGGCGCCACCGCCGCGCGGCGCCGATTCAACGAATTGGGCCGCGCGATAGAGCGCCGCCGCGGCATCGGTTCGGTGTCCACGCACGACCTGCGCACGGTATGACGGCACCGCGAATGCGGCGAGCACGGCGATGATCGCAAGCGCGATCACCAGTTCCAACAGCGTAAAAGCATCGGCGTGAAGCTTCATTCGGTCGATCCGGATTGAGTGATTGTCGAGCGATCGTGCGCCCGCTTAGAAAGGCCGCGCCGCGACACGCCGCCAGTGACGCTCGACCATGCCGTTATCGACGACCAGTTGAAGCTGCAGCCACGCCTGCGCGTCCTGTGTGCTGCCATAGCCGCGCGAGGTGATGAGCCATGCACGGGTGGAGGGACGCGTCGCGAGACGCCACGCTTCGATCACGCATTGCGGCGGAGCGAACGAACCCTGCCATTTCGCAATGGGGGTGAACGCAGCCGCGCCGAACGTAGCGGGCAGTTTCCATGTAACCGGCTCGCCGTCCGCCGCCGGCTCAGCCGACGGTGACTGGTCCGCGAGGACGCGTTGCGCGCACAACATCAACGCCGAATCCGCCGCGTGAAACGCGACCAGTTGGTCGTGCAGGTTTGCCGCGGCGCGCGCCGACGCGACCGACGTTTCGAACCACGCGGCCGATGTGGCCAGCATCATCGACGACAATATCAGCACGACCGGTAATGCCGCGCCGCGGTTGCGCGCGCGACGCGGGGCACGCGGTGCGCTATCGCGGCGTGGAGCACGGCCGCCGCGCCTCACCGTATGACGCTTCATTGCCGGCACCGGTTTAGGTCCGCAACGCATCATGTTTCACCTCCACTGTTGTTCCGGATCGCGACGCGCCGCCAGAACGCGTCGCGAGCGCGCTTGTCCGTACCGACCGACGGCACGCCGTCGCAATCGACGTAGCGGCTCGGCGCCGTGTCGCGTGCGCCGCGTACGAGCACACAAACGTCGACGGCGACGACACGGTTCCACTGGTCCGGCGCAAGCGCGGATGCATCGAGCGCGGCCGGCGCGCCGGCTGCCCAGTAGCGCAGCCGCAGCCGCTCGACGCCTTCTACCAGCGGTTGCGACGAGCCCGGCTTGCCACTGCCCTCGCAGTACAGTTCCGGCTCGCCGGTGGACCCGCTTGCTTTGGCATAGAAGCGGTTGACGACCGGCACGCCCTGCCCCTCGGCAAGCGTTCGCACCAGTCCCTGGCCAAGGCAATCGGTTGGCTGCGCGGCGGCCGACGGCCACGTCGACACGTTATCGGCGACGTAGCGGATCGCAATGCCGTCCGAATGGCTGGCGAGCGCTTCGCACGTGAGGCGCTCATCGGCCCCGACCGGACGCGCGGCCGAGCAACCGAAGAGCGCGCCGGTAGAGGTCGACGCACCTGCCGACGGAGCGTCCGCGGGCGTGAAGCCGGCCATCTGCAACTGCAGCGCGATCAGCGTTAGCGCCGTCATTCCGGCGTCGTGCATCTGCACAGCGTCGGTGGCGCGCACAAGTGCGAGCCGCTGCGAACGGTACAGCGACACCGCGCCCGCCGTCACGACGAGGCCGAGCGCGACCGCGATCATCACCTCGAGCAATGTGTGGCCGCATGAACGAAGAGCGCGCCGCGTCATCGCGCAAATGCAAGTACGACACAGCCGGTGCCTGTGGGGACTGCGACGTCGCCGCACGGCGGCGGCATGTCGATCACTTCGCCCGAACGTGGTGCATTGGCGGTGGCGTGCCACGTCACACGCACGACAGACGTCCGATCGCCAGCGTCGCTCTCCGACGTCTCGCCTTGCGGCAGCAACGCAGCCGCCCGAGCACGCCATTGTGAGAGCGCCGCGCTGCTCTGCGGCGCGGGCTGCATCGCTTCGACGAGTGCATCGGCGATCAGCGCCGCGTGCTCACGCGTTGCTGTCGCGCGCGCATCGCGGATCATCCACATTTGCGCGGCAATCAGTCCGAGCGCAGTCACGGCGGTCAGCACAACGGCCAGCATCACTTCAATCAACGATTCGCCGCGATCAGAGAATTGATAAAGTGCAGATGAGCGATTCATGCCGATGCTCCACAAGCGCCTTCGGCGATACGCGCGCGCCCGCCGGCCGCAATGCGAATGCAGCGGCGCCACGGGTTACCTTGCGTCGCTTTCCACGGCACACGCGGTGCAAGATCGAAGCTGCGGAAGCTGCCGATCGTCTGCCCCGCGGGCGGTGTAAAGCTAAGATTCGTCGAGGCACCAGCGATGCTGACTGCCGCGAATTCCGGCTGTGCACGCAGCGCGAGGAGCGCGCCCGCCCGCTCGATCATCACCGCCCAGCCGCATGACCAGTCCGTCGCGCCGGAACGGCACGCCTGACCCGCGGCAAGACAATGCCGTGCCGCATCGATGCGGCACACCGTGACGCGCACGCCGCGTCTGATCGCTTCACTGCGCGCGTAAGCCAGCGTCGATAACAACGCGTAGGCACGTGCGTTTACCTGATCGCGCACCTGCCATGCGACAAACGACGGTGTCGCCATCGCCGCCAGCAACGCCAGCAGCGCAACCACCATCAGCGTTTCGATCAGCGTGAAGCCATATCGCGCACGCATTGCCCAGCCATCGTTTTTCATTGTTCGCCTCCGTTTTCAGCAACGACGGTGACGAATCTACCGTTGTTTCAGAGTGCTAACAATATGCCGAATGGCCAGGTGGCGCGCGAACGCAATCACACGCAATATCGGATGCGTATCGAACGCGTCCCGGCTACGAGACGTTGAAGGGGTTCAGTCAGGTGAGAAAGGGAGAGAGAATGCTGGTGAACGACGCAATAACTGGGGTGGCCACCGAGTGGCCCACTGCTCAGCGTATGAAGCCACTTGTTAGGTATCTCACTGCGGAGTGGCTCACCTCGCAATCAGCGCTTGCGCCGCGGCTTGGGTGTATCGGATGGCGTCGGCGCCCGGCGGAACTCTTCGATCACGTCCTCGAACTCGGATACGTCTTCGAAGCGCCGGTAGACCGATGCGAACCGCACGTACGCGATTGTGTCGAGCGCGCGCAGCTCGTTCATCACGAGTTCGCCAAGCCGCTCACTTTTCACTTCGCGCTCGCCACTGCCGAGCAGCTGGTACTCGATACGCGCGACCGCGGCGTCGATGGCATCGGCGGCGACCGGCCGCTTGCGCAATGCGAGCTTCATGCTGGCGACAATCTTGCGCCGATCAAATTCGACACGGCTGCCGTCCTTCTTCACGACCGATGGCAGCGACAGCTCGACGCGCTCATAGGTGGTGAAGCGCTTGTCGCAAGCCGGGCAACGGCGGCGGCGCCGGATCGCGGCGCCGTCTTCGGATACCCGCGAGTCGACCACCTGCGTATCGTCGTGCCGGCAGAACGGGCAGCGCATGATCGGTTAGCGATAGACCGGGAAACGCTTCGTCAGCTCGGCAACCTGCGCGCGCACACGTTCAATGGTGGCGCCGTCCTCCGGATTGTCGAGTACGTCGGCAATCAGGTTGCCCACCCGTTCGGCTTCCGCCACGCCGAAGCCGCGCGTTGTCATTGCCGGCGAGCCCAGACGAATGCCGCTCGTGACGAACGGCTTTTCCGGGTCGTTCGGAATCGCGTTTTTGTTGACCGTGATGTGCGCTGCGCCGAGCGCCGCTTCCGCCGCCTTGCCGGTAATGTGTTTCGCGCGCAGATCGACCAGCATCACGTGGCTCTCGGTTCGGCCCGACACGATGCGCAGGCCGCGCTTGACCAGCGTTTCCGCGAGCACGCGGGCGTTTTCGATCACGCGCTGCTGATACTCCTTGAACTCCGGCGACAACGCTTCCTTGAACGCGACGGCCTTCGCAGCGATCACGTGCATCAGCGGACCACCCTGGATACCCGGGAAAATGGCCGAGTTGATCGGCTTCTCGTATTCAGCCTTCATCAGGATCACGCCGCCGCGCGGGCCGCGCAGGCTCTTATGCGTGGTGGTGGTGACGAAATCCGCATGCGGCACAGGGTTCGGATACACGCCGGCGGCAATCAGGCCGGCGTAGTGCGCCATATCGACCATCAGATACGCACCGACCGACTTCGCGACTTTCGCGAGCCGTTCGAAATCGATGCGCAGCGAGAACGCGGATGCGCCAGCGACAATCAGCTTCGGCTTGTGTTCGTGAGCGAGCTTTTCGGCCGCTTCGTAGTCGATGTCTTCGGCCGCATCGAGCCCGTAGCTCACGACATTGAACCACTTGCCCGACATGTTGACCGGCGAGCCGTGCGTCAAATGGCCGCCATGCGCGAGGCTCATGCCCATGATCGTATCGCCCGGCTTGAGCATCGCGAAGAAGACGCCCTGATTGGCCTGCGAGCCCGAATTCGGCTGCACGTTCGCCGCTTCGGCGCCGAACAGTTGCTTGACCCGGTCGATCGCAAGCTGCTCGACGATATCGACGTACTCGCAGCCGCCGTAATAGCGCTTACCCGGGTAGCCTTCCGCATACTTGTTCGTGAGCTGGGAGCCTTGCGCGGCCATCACCGCCGGACTCGTATAGTTCTCCGACGCGATCAGCTCGATATGTTCTTCCTGGCGGCGGTTTTCCTGCTCGATTGCCTGCCAGACTTCCGGGTCGACGCTCGCAATGGTGCTTTGGGCTTTATCAAACATGTGCGTTCCGTTAAGAATGTTCGGTTGACCGTGAGTCCACGCGTAGTTTCGCGCCCGATCTTGCGCGCCAAGGCGCTTGATACGCGTGCGCAAGGCGCGCAAATGGGTGCGCGGTGCGGCAGAAAGCTGGAAGCCAGGATACGCGGACTACGGGGAAGCCGCACACGCGAGGCGAGCCAGCGACCGGCAGCACAAACAATGGCGCGCGGATCACAGCTGCCCAGGCGAACGGCAAAACGGAACCCCGCGCTTCACGGTGGGTTGCTCCACCTTGAACCCGTTGGGTTCTATCGCCAGTCACGCAGGGGTGAGCGCGTTAGTTTATTGGAAGCGGATCGAATAGGCAACCAGCCTTGCGGCGCCCGCGCCGAGCCAAAAAAGCCTGACAAATTCGCTACTTGGGCGCATTGCGCGACGTACCGCCCGGCACCGCGGCGGCCGGCCCGGCGCGAATCGGCCACCGCGCCGGAAAACGGTCGCAGGTATTCGTCGCCGCTGCGCCCGGCCACACCATCGGAGGACATGCCGTCGTATCCGTCACCCGGCTGGCCACCGGATCTGCCGTCGAAATGGCCACCGGATCTACCTTCGAAATGGCCGCCGGACCTGCCATCCAGATGGCCGCCCGATCTGCCACCGGAACTTCCGCCCATCGGGCCACCGGAGCGCGAACCCGGGCGCCCTGCCCGGCCGCCGCTTCACCCGCCATTCGGTCCGCTCGTCCGCCCTCCTGATCCGGCCGTGGCGGCCGGATCAGGAGGCGCGACAATGGTAGGCTTGTCGCCTTTCACAACCAACCGGGAATTGCAATGATCGTCTTAGTCACCGGGGCGTCGGCCGGGTTCGGCGCCGCCATCGCCCGCGCCTTCGTAAAGGGCGGCCACCGCGTCGTCGCCACCGCGCGCCGCAAGGACCGTCTCGACGCCCTCGCCCGCGAACTCGGCACGAACCTGCTGGCGCTCGAGCTCGACGTGCGCGACCGCGCGGCCGTCGCGGCGCTGCCCGCCACATTGCCGGCGGATTTCGCGCAGGTGGACGTGCTCGTCAACAACGCAGGTCTCGCACTCGGCCTCGAACCGGCTCACAAGGCCCACCTCGACGACTGGGAAACGATGATCGACACCAACTGCAAAGGCCTGGTGCAGGTGACGCGCGCGCTGCTGCCGGGCATGGTCGAGCGCAATCGCGGCCACGTCGTCAATCTCGGTTCGGTCGCGAGCAACTGGCCCTATGCCGGCGGCAACGTCTATGGTGCGACCAAGGCCTTCGTCGCGCAGTTCAGCCTGAACCTGCGCGCGGACCTCGCCGGTACGGCCGTGCGCGTCACCGACATTCAGCCGGGCCTGTGCGGCGGCACCGAGTTCTCGAACGTGCGTTTTCACGGCGACGACGCGAAAGCCGCGAACGTCTACAAGGACGTCCAGCCGCTCACCGCGGAAGACATCGCCGAGTCGATCTACTGGGTGGCGACGCGCCCCGCGCACGTGAACATCAATTCGATCGAACTGATGCCCGTCGCGCAGTCGTTCGCCGGCCTGTCGATCCATCGCGGCTGACCGGGCAAGCGATGTGCCGAAAATGCGGGCAGCCTGTCGGGTTCCGGTAAAATGCGCGACATGAAAACGCCAAGCAGTCCGCCCGGCGCCGAAATCGGCTTTGCATGGCCGATTCGCGTGTACTACGAAGATACCGACGCCGGTGGCATCGTGTTCTACGCGAACTACCTGAAGTTTTTCGAACGCGCGCGCACCGAATGGCTGCGCGCCTGCGGAATCGAACAAGGCAGGCTCGCACGCGAAACCGGCACGCTCTTCATCGTCAGCAGCACGGCGCTCGACTATCGCTCGCCCGCGCGTCTTGATGACCTGCTGACAATCGTCAGCAGGATCGAACGGCTCGGCCGCGCGTCCGTCGATTTCGCGCAGGAAGCGTGGCGCGACGGCACGCTGCTCGCGACCGGCACGATCCGTGTCGGCTGCGTGGATGCCGCCGCGCTTCGACCCACCGCGATCGCTCCGGCAGTGCTCGCCGCATTGCGGCGCGGCCCGCCGGATACCCGCCCGAACAATGGCGCGGGCAACACGGGGACAGGCGTGTCAACGGCCGGCATATGAGTACCGTTGATACCTGGCCAGTGAACTCGTAACGGTCAGAACAAGACCAAGCATGGTTCGGCGAAAGGGTTCGCCGAAGCTTCCGGTTCCCTCACGGAGCGCTTCGATCCGCCTTGCAGCCGGACGCCCCTTGCGGGACGTTACAGCGAACCTCTATGAATACGACACAAGATCTATCGATCATTTCCCTCGTTCTCAATGCGAGCCTGCTGGCGCAGGCAGTGATGGCGCTACTGTTGCTGCTGTCGCTGATGTCCTGGACTTTCATTTTCCGCAAGTGGTTTGCGATTCGCCGCGCCCGCGGACAGACCGAGCGCTTCGAACGCGACTTCTGGTCGGGCGGAGACCTGCAGGCGCTATATCAGAGCGCAGCGAACAACCGGCATCGGATCGGCGCGCTCGAACGCATCTTCGAATCCGGCATGCGGGAGTTTCTGAAGGGCAAGGAAAAGCGCCTGAACGACCCGGGCGCGATCCTCGATGGCGCGCGCCGCGCGATGCGCGCCGCATTCCAGCGTGAAATGGACGTGCTCGAGGCAAACCTCGCGTTTCTCGCGTCGGTTGGCTCGGTAAGCCCTTACATCGGGCTGTTCGGCACGGTCTGGGGGATCATGAACGCGTTTCGCGGCCTCGCGAACGTGCAGCAGGCAACCCTCGCGAACGTCGCGCCGGGCATCGCGGAAGCGTTGACCGCGACCGCGATCGGCCTGTTCGCCGCGATCCCTGCAGTGGTCGCGTACAACCGCTACGCTCACGATATCGACCGCCTCGCGATCCGCTTCGAGACCTTCATCGAAGAGTTCTCGAACATCCTGCAGCGCCAGGCCCATTAAGGAGTACACGATGGCCGGTTCCACGACCCGTTCCAGCATGCGCAGCGGCCGCTCGCGCCGTGCGATGTCCGACATCAACGTCGTGCCGTATATCGACGTGATGCTCGTGCTGCTCGTGATCTTCATGGTGACGGCGCCGCTCGTCGCACCGTCGATCGTGAATCTGCCGACCGTCGGCGGTGCCAGCCCGCAGCAGCAGACGCCACCGGTGGTCGTCAACATCCGCGCGGACGGCAACATGAGTGTGCGCTATAAGGACGACGCGGGCGCCACGCAACAGGAAACCATGACGCGAGCCGACCTGAACAGCTTCGTCACCGACCGTGAGCAATCGCATCCCGACCAGCCCGTCGTGATCGCCGCTGACAAGACCGTGAAGTACGAAGTGGTGATGAACGTGATGTCCGATCTGAAGGCGCGCGGCGTCAAGCGCGTTGGATTGCTCGTCAAATCGCAATGATTCGCCAGAAATCCGCTTATCCGTTGCAGCCACCGCGTGAACGCGGCACGTTGCGCGCGTTCGTGCTCGCCGCATTGATGCATGTGCTGCTCGGATTCTTTCTGTATCACGGCATTCATTGGCAAAACAGCACGCCGGCAGGCGCAGAGGCCGAACTGTGGACCGCAGTACCCGACCTGTCGACGCCGCGCGCCCCGCCACCGCCCATGCCGGTCGCACCGGCGCCGCCCGTGCCCGACGAGCAGGCGGACATCGCGCTGCAGGAAAAGAAGCGCAAGCAGGAGGAAGCCGCGCGCGCTGCGCAACTGGCCGAACAGCAGCGGCAGCAGCAGTTGCAGGCCCAGCAGGAAGCCGACGCGAAGCGTCAGCAGCAACTCGCCGAACAGCAGGCCGAAATGGCCGCGGCCTTGAAGAAGCAGCAGTTGCAACAGCAACAGTTGCAAGCGCAAAAGCTCAAGCAGCAACAACTGGCCGAGCAGCAAAAGCAGGATCAGTTGAAGGAACAACAGCAGGCGCAGGCCGACGCCCAACAGAAGGCGGAAGCCGACAAGGCCGCGAAGGCGAAGGCGGCGGCACAGGCTGAAGCCGCGAAGAAGCTCGATCAGGAGCGTCGCCAGCGCCTCGCGGCGCTGCAGGGCATGGCAGGCGGTGAAGGCTCGAGCGGCAACGGACTCGCGAAGAGCGGCACGGGTAGCGGCGCGGGCGGCACGGCGACATCGCCGGGCTATGCGGAGAAGGTACAGCGGCGGGTGCGGCCGAACATCGTGTGGGCGGGCGACACGCAAGGGCTCGAAACAGTGGTCTCGGTACGCTGCGCGCCGACCGGCACGCTGCTGTCGGCTACCATCACGCGCGGCAGCGGCAATTCGCAGTGGGATGACGCGGCGCTGCGCGCAGTCCAGCGTTCGGATCCGATGCCGCAAGACACAAATGGCAAGACACCGGCGAGCTTTACCATTACGCTGCGTCCGGCGGGTTGAGCAACGCTTTGCGAAACATGAACGAAAGTTAGGGACGCGCCGGAGAACCTTGCGCTAAGGCATGCTGAAAGCCGTCAGTCACGCCTGATAAGGCAACCGCTCATTCGGGAACGATTTCTGCGTGCTTGGGTCTGTTTGCAGTTATGAAGGTTTTTTGTACTTTGGGGAATCGATAAAGCATGAGTTTGATGACGAAGCTAGGCCTGCGAACACTGGTGGCATCCTGCATGATCGCGGCAGGCGGTGCGGCACATGCACAGCTGAACGTCCTCGTGACGGGCGTCGGATCCACGCAGTTTCCGATCGCGACAGCGAATTTTGCGAACGAAGCGAGTTCCCCTCAGCAGATCAGCACGATCGTACGCCAGGATCTGCAACGCAGCGGCAAGTTCACGAACATCGACGCGGGCGCCACGCCGATCTCCGAAACCGATACGGTCGACCTCGGCAGCTGGAAGGCGAAAGGGGCGGACGCGTTCGTCGCCGGCAGCGTGACGAAGCGTCCGGACGGCCAGTACGAAGTGCGGTTCAAGCTGTACGACACGGTCAAGCAGGAAAACCTCGGCGGCCTCGTGCTCGTGAGCCCGGAAAGCGGTCTGCGGATGAGTGCGCACAAGGTCGCCGACTACATCTACGCGAAGCTGATGGGCACGCGCGGCGTGTTCGCAACACGCCTGTCGTATGTGATCAAGGTCGGCAACCGCTACCAGCTGCAAATCTCCGACTCCGACGGCCAGGACGCGCACATCGCGCTGTCGAGCCCCGAGCCGATCATCTCGCCGGCATGGTCGCCGGACGGCACGAAGGTCGCGTATGTGTCGTTCGAGAAGAAGAAGCCGATCGTCTATATCCACGACCTGCCAACCGGCCGCCGCGTCATCGTGTCCGATCAGAAGGGCAACAATAGTGCGCCGGCGTGGTCGCCCGATGGTCGAACGCTCGCGGTCGCCCTTTCGCGCACCGGCAACACGCAGATTTTCGCGGTGAACGCGGACGGCAGCGGCCTGCGGCGTCTTACGGAAGGCAGCTCGATCGACACCGAGCCGGACTTCTCGCCGGACGGCCAGTCGATCTATTTCACGAGCGACCGTGGCGGTCAGCCGCAAATCTATAAAATGCCGGCCGCGGGCGAAAACACAGGCGCCGCACAGCGCGTGACCTTCACCGGCAACTACAACACGAGTCCTCGCATCAGCCCGGACGGCAAACAACTGGCGTATATTTCGCGCACCGGCGGCGGTTTCAAGCTATACATCCAGGATCTGCAGTCTGGCGTCGCGACGGCGCTGACCGACACGACACATGACGAATCGCCGAGCTTCGCGGCGAATGGTCAGTACATCCTTTACGCCACTCAGGTGAACGGCCGTGGCGTGTTGGCTGCAGTATCGACCGATGGTCGGACGCGGCAGGTCCTGTCCGTTCAGGGTGGCAGCGTGCGCGAGCCGTCCTGGGGCCCGTTTATGCAATAACCACACAAGGAGAGTCAAGCATGAATTCCAAACTGCGTCTTACTTTGGCCGCGCTGACGGTCGTCGGTGCCCTCGCTGCGTGCAAGTCGACGCCTCCGGCCCAGACCACGAATACAGGCAACATCAGTGCGCAACCGAATCCGAATGCGGTCGCGCCGGTCACCGTCGATGAGCTGAACGACCCGAACAGCCCGCTCGCGAAGCGCAGCGTGTACTTCGATTTCGACAGCTACTCGGTGAAGGACGAGTACCAGCCGCTGCTGCAACAACACGCGCAGTATCTGAAGTCGCACCCGCAGCGTCACGTGCTGATCCAGGGTAACACCGACGAGCGCGGCACGAGCGAGTACAACCTCGCGCTTGGACAGAAGCGTGCGGAAGCCGTGCGTCGCGCGATGTCGTTGATGGGCGTGCCTGATTCGCAAATGGAAGCCGTGAGTCTCGGCAAGGAAAAGCCGCTCGCGACCGGTCATGACGAAGCGTCGTGGGCGCAAAACCGCCGCGCCGATCTCGTCTACCAACAGTAACGGGTAACGCGCCGTATGACACTCCGTTTCTCCCGGCTGCGGCTCGCCGCAGCAGCATGCGCAGCGGGCGTGGCCTTTGTGGCCATGCCGGCGCATGCAGGCCTGTTCGATGATGACCAGGCCCGCCAGGCGATTCTCGACCTGCGCACGAAGACCGACAGTCTGACGAACCAGCTATCGGCTGCGCAACGCACGATCCTCGATCAGTCGAGCCGTCTCGACCAGCTGAGCCAGCAGGTCGCGACGCTGCGCGGCCAGAACGAGGATCTGACCAACCAGTTGGCCATCTTGCAGAAGCAGCAGAAGGACTACTACACCGACCTCGACGGCCGGCTGAAGAAGTTCGAGCCGCAGCAGCAAACGGTCGACGGGGTGCAGGGCGAAGTGCAGCCGGGTGAGACGGACGCGTTCAACGCGGCTTCGCAGCAGTTCCGCAACGGCGACTTCAAAGGCGCCGCCGCATCGTTTCGCAGCTTCATCTCGAAGTTTCCGCAAAGCCCGTATCAGCCGACCGCGCAGTACTGGCTCGGCAACGCGCTGTACGCGTTGCGCGACTACAAGGGGTCGACCGCGGTATGGCAGGGCGTGGTGAAAAACTACCCGCAGCACCCGCGTGCCCCTGAAGCGTTGCTCGCCATCGCGAACAACCAGCTCGAGCAGGGGCAAAAGGCCGCCGCGAAGAAAACGCTTGAGCAGATCGTCGCGCAGTATGGCGGCTCCGATGTCGCGCAGTCTGCGCAAAGCAAGCTTTCGCAGATCAAGTAACGCGGCCATCCGACGTGTCGCCGCGACAAGCGGTGGCGGGTCTGCCGGGCTTGATTCCCGGCGCTGAACGCTATTCCGCCCACGCGACTACCTGAATTTCGCCGTGCGCTATCTTGACACGGGCGTATGGTCATCGCTATAATTTCGCTTCTCTTTTGGGGTCGTTAGCTCAGCTGGTAGAGCAGCGGACTTTTAATCCGTTGGTCACAGGTTCGAATCCCGTACGGCCTACCATTCGAATCAAGCAGAAAACCCGGTCATCATGGCCGGGTTTTTTGTTTTTCAGGAATGTCCACCGCATGGCAACCTGATGGATTCCTAACCATCGCCGCGTCTACCGACCAGCGACCGGCTATTTTTTCCCGCCAGCCGAACCTGACCAGTCCTCGATATAACGAACCAGCTCGGTCATATCGCGCTTCGTGCCATCCTGCAGCGCCGCGAAGTTCCACAGTTGCCGCACCGTACTGCCCACCCACATCGGCACACCAAGCGCCTGGCACTCGTCGACCGCAAGGCCGATATCCTTGCACACGCTGCCGATCGGAAAGCCGAAATCGAACGTGCGCGGCAACACCTGCTTCGGAAACTTGTCCTGCGTCGCGCCGTTCTTGCCGCTGCCCGCGTTAATCACGGCCATCATCGTCTCCGGCTCCAGCCCGCCTTTGACACCGGCGACAAACGCTTCGGACGTGATCGCAAATGCCGTCGACGACAACATGTTGTTCAGCAGCTTCATCAGTTGACCCTGCCCTGGCTCGCTGCCGACGTTAAAGGTCTTGCCGAACACATCGAACAGCTCGCGCACCTGCGCGACCACCTCGGGCTTGCCGGCGATCATCACCGCAAGCGTGCCCTTCTGCGCGCCGGCGGCGCCGCCGCTCACCGGCGCATCGATGGTCTCGATGCCTCTTGCCAGCAGCGCCGCCGCGACTTCCTTCTCGGTGGTCGAGCCCACCGTCGACAGATCGATCAGGACTTTGACCGCCTTGCCGTGCACGACGCCTTGCGCGCCGATCGCGACGTCGCGAAAAATCGCGGGCGTCGGCAAGCTCGTGAATACGACGCCGGCGGTGTCCGCGACTGCGCGCACACTGTCGGCAACCTGAGCGCCGATTTTCCGCAATTCGTCGAGCGCGTGCGCGTCCCTATCGTAGATCATCAGTGCGTGACCCTGCTCGATCAGACGCCGCGCCATCGGCCGACCCATTACGCCGACACCGATGAAACCGATTAGCTTGTTCTCAAGCATGTCCTGCTCCTCACATTTAAATTAAAGGTGCGCCGCTTAAGTCGCGAGCCACCCGCCTTCGACAGGCAGCATCGCGCCGTTGATCTCGCCTGCCGCGTCACCGCATAAAAAAACCACGAGCTGCGCGACATGCGACGCTTCGACGAACTGCCCGCTCGGCTGCTTGCCCCGCAAGAACTCACGAACCGCGGCCTCGCGCGCGAGCCCAGTCTCGTTCATCAGCGTAACGATGCGCTTCTCGCTGGTCGGGGTATGAACCGCACCGGGGCAAATCGCATTGCAAGTAACACCGGTGCCGACCGTCTCCGCAGCCACCGCGCGGGTCAAACCGAGCAGCGCCGATTTGGTCGTCACGTAATCGACACGGTTCGCGGTACCGCGCATCCCATATACCGATGTCATGTTGAAGATGCGTCCCCAGCCGCGCTCGCGCATACGTGGCAAGCTAAGACGAACCGCATGAAACGCAGCGCTCAGGTTGACCGCGAGTGCCTGCTCCCATTTATCGACTGGAAACGCATCGATGGGCGCGAAGTGCCTCACCACTGCATTATTGACAAGAATGTCCAGTGAGCCCGTCCGTTCAACGGCCTGGCTGATCAGCTGTTCGACTGCTGCCGGGTTCGCGAGGTCCGCCTGGATATAGTCGGGTGCTGCGCCATAGCGCGCTTCAAAAGCCGCACGCGCAGGCTCAACATCGGTGGCCGGTTCGACCCCATGCAGCAGTACCTTGCATCCTGCAGCCGCCAGTGCATCCGCCATCGCGAGGCCCAAGCCATGCGATGACCCGGTCACGAGCGCAGTTTTTCCTTTCATCCGACACGCTTCCTGAGTTAGCGATGCCTTCCCGTTCGAAGGCGTGTTTTTATGATAGCGCTAACTTAATTTGTTTGCCAAACGGTAATCACCGCGGAGAATCACCGCGGTGAATCAACGGAGGAATCGACGCGCGAACCAGCGAAGCATGCAGCTCCGCACGCATCGCGCCCGAGCCCACCGTTTCAGGTACTTTCGCGCTGAATGATTTCGAAGCCGAGATCGAGCCGCGCCGGCGCCGCATCCGCGTCGCCTCGCAAGCGCTGCAGCAGACATTCGGCGCTGCGCCGGCCGATTTCAAGCCGCGGCAGGTTCAGGCAGGTGAGCTTCGGCACCGTGTGCCGAAGAATGTCGAGGTCGTCGAAGCCCGCGATCGCGATTCGCTCGGGCACTTTCCAGCCGCGCCGCTGCGCCTCGAACAGCGCGCCGACCGCGAGCACGTCGCCCGCGAAAAAGATCGCATCGACCTCGGGTACGCGCTGCATCATGTCGATCATCGCGTGCGCGCCGGACGTCAGACCCGGTTCCGCTTCCCGCACGAGCGATGGGTTGCGTTCGCGGCCGAGCGCCGCGAGTGCCGCGTAATAGCCCTTCAGACGCTCTTTCGCGCGCGGATTGTTGAGCATCGGAACGCTGACGAAACCGATCGACCGATAACCGCGCGCCGCCAGATACAGCGTCATCTCTTTCGCCGCATTGAAGTTCGAGTAGCTGATCACGACGTCGAGCGGATTGCGCACAAGGTCGCCGGTCTCGATGACCGGAATGCCGGCCTGGCGCGCCAGCTGTGCCGCACGCGGTGTATGCACGGTGTTGTGCAACAGCAGTCCGCACACGCGCTGCGCGACGAACGCGCCGATCAACGCTTCCTCTTCATCGAGCGAATAGCCACTATCGGCAATCAGCAGATGCATGCCCGCCGTGCGCAGCACGTCGGATGCGCCCTTCATCGTGTGCGAATACAGCGAATTCTGGATGCTGGGGACGATCTGCCCTACGACGTTCGAACGATTCGATGCGAGATTCGACGCGATCGAGTTCGGCACGTAGCCGATCTTGCGAATCGTATCGAGCACAAGCTTGCGCGTGTCTTCGGAGAGTTTGGCTGGTTCGTTCAGTGCGCGCGAGACGGTCATCAGCGACACGTTTGCCGCCTTCGCGACATCGACCATGCGCACCGCGCTTCCGCCGCTGCGGGTCCTGCTCTCGCTTTCTCGTGGGTTCCCGCCAGCGGCGGTGCCTGCGCGCTTTTTCACTGATCTGCATCCGGCCTTTCGAAAGATGGCGAATTGTATCCCACCGGTATGCGGTGTCAGTACGTCGCGCCTGTCGTGCACAGTCCTGCATCGTCCCCACCGGCAAACGCAAATACGGCTTGCGCGAAATGAACCACGATGCGCTATGATAGCGCTATCACGATTCGAGAAAAGGAGACACTCGATGACCTCGCCACTCGAAAACTACAAGATCTACGCAATCAAATACGCTCACCACGACCGCCCGGCCCGCGAGAACTTTCTCGGCGGTGATCCGCACGACGTGTCGATGCCGCTCGACTATTTCGTCTGGGCCGTGGTCGGCGAGAGCCGCACGTTTATCGTCGATACCGGGTTCGACCCGGAGGTCGGCAATGGGCGCGGCCGCACGACCACGCATCGCGTCGAAGAAGGTTTGCAGGCGGTCGGTATCCGTGCGGATTCGGTCGAGGACGTGATCGTCACGCATATGCACTACGATCACGCAGGCAACCGCGAGCTATTTCCGAAGGCGCGCTACCACGTGCAGGACCGGGAGATGGCGTATTGCACCGGCCGCTGCATGTGCCACGGCGTACTCAAGCATCCGTTCAATCCGGACGACGTGAAGATGATGGTCGGCCGTATCTTCGATGGCCGCGTGCAGTTTCACGACGGTGCGTCGCAACTCGCGCCGGGTCTTTCCGTGCACCTGGTCGGCGGCCATACGAACGGGCTTCAGGTGGTGCGGGTGCACACCGAGCGCGGCTGGGTCGTGCTCGCCTCCGACGCATCGCATCTGTATGCGAACATGGAACAGCAACGGCCATTTCCCGCGGTCTACAACGTCGGCGACATGCTGGAGGGATATCGCGTCGTGCACCAGCTTGCCGATTCCACTCACCACGTGGTGCCCGGACACGATCCGGACGTGCTGCGCCGGTATCCATCCCACAGCAAGGCAACACAAGGCTGGATCGTGCGGCTCGATGCGGCGCCGCGCTAATGCTATGCGTCGTCCGGGTGCGGCTCGTCGAGCATCCGCATCGCGGCCTTCTCCGCGTTCTGCACATGCACGCGTGCGGCCTGTTGCGCCGCTTCGCCGTCGCGTGCCTTGAGCGCCTTGTAGAGCTTGTCGATTTCGCGCAAGCTCGCAGGCAGCCGGTCCGGATGCATCAGGGACGTCGCGCGCAACAGGTTGACCCGCGAGTAGAGGCTCGTCAGGATTTCCTTGATCAGCGCATTGCCGCAATTATCGAGCAGCACATCATAGAGTGCGGTCTTCGCGCGCAACACGCCGGCCTGGTTGCGCGCGGTGGCTTCAGCGCGCAACTCCTTTGCAACCTCACCGAAGCGCGCGATCGCGCGGTCGTCCGCCAGACGCGCGAACTCGTGCGCGGCGAAGCCTTCCAGCAGCGCGCGCAGCGCATACAGCTCGGCCGCCTCCTGCTTCGACATCACCGCGACCACTGGCCCCTTGTGCGGCACGCTGCGCACGAGCTTTTCGGCTTCGAGCTTGCGCAGCGCCTCGCGTACCGACGTGCGGCTCACGCCGAGCGTCTCGCACAGTTCGCGTTCGACAAGGCGCGCGCCCGGCGCGAAACGCCCCGTCACGATCGCCTGCCGCAGAACGTTTTCGACCTGATGGCGCAGCGTTTCCGGCCGTATCACCCCAATCTCTGCTGACATCGTGTATCCCGTCCGTTGTATGCCTGTCCGACAATGAAAACCGTTGCACATCATACCGGAAGCCCAACCGCTGACGGGCCTGTTCGAACCCGAATGGGGTTCGCGCACGGCCGCGGCGCGCAAGGCCCGCTTACCCGGTTGCCGGTTCGACTGCATGAGCGCCGGCAGCGAGCGCCACTTCGAGCATCGGGGCCGCGACCGCCGCGCCATGAATGCCGATCACGCTGACGATCTCAAGCACTTCCATAATCTCGCCGGCCGTCGCGCCATAGCGGACCGCATTGCGCATATGCAGCTTGAGGCCCGGCTGATACAGATGCGTCGCCGATGCGTCGAACGCGCAGTAAATCAGCTCCTTGACCTTCGGGCTTAGCACGCCGGTACGCCATGGCACCGACGAGAACTCGAGATACGCTTCGAAGAGGTCCGGATCGAGTTCAAGCAGTCCATCCCACGACGGATGCCAGTAGCCGCGATTCTTTTCGAAACTGGCCTTCAGCGCGCGCTGCCGTTCGTCGAGCGGCGCGCGGCCTGACCGCTTGCCCTCCTCTTCGAGTACCTCGAGCAGCAGCGGCACACCGACGTTGCACGCATGAATGCCGATCGTGCTGATCAATTCGAGCACTTCCATCAGTTCTTCGCGCGTCGCGCCGAACTTCAGCGCCATGTGCAGATGCTGCTGGATTCCCGGCGTGTACAGATGCGTCGCGGCGGCGTCCGCCGTGATGTAAATGAACTCTTTGACCTTGTCTTCGAGATGATTCCTGCGCCACGGCACCGCTGAAAAATTCAGGTACGCCTCGAGAAAACCCGCATCGAGACGCAGCAGACTTTCCCATGACGGCCCCCACGTGCCGCGCACACGGATGAACGCATCTTTCACTTGCTGTTGCTTTTCAGTCAGACTCATAGCGGGTTTCCTGTCTGTCAGCGCCGCGCCGACGGCGGATAGTCGTGCTCGCTCACCGCTTCCTGCCATGTCGATTTGCCGAGCGACGTCGCGATATGAACCATAAAAGTGTCCGCGCTGCCGCCATGCCAGTGGCGTTCGTTTGGACCGATCCAGACGAAGTCGCCCTGGCGGATCACTTCCGGCTTGCCGCCTTCGACGCAAATCCAGCCCTGCCCCGCCGTCACCTGCAAGATCTGTCCGCGCTCATGCGCATGCCAGTACGTGCGCGCGCCGGGTTCGAAGCACACGGTGTTGATCGTCACTCCGTCGGCGGCCGGCATCACCGGGTCGGCCCATACGACGCCGGTAAACGTATCGCCATTGCCGCGCCGCTCCGACGCCGCGCCCACCGCTCTACCGTGGAACACCTTCATCAGTTCGCTCCTTTGCGATTTGCGTTGCCATGAAGCCTCACGCCGCCCGACACGTCGCCAATCGCATCGACGACGCGGTTGCTGATCAGATCGCCATAGCCCAGCGACGTCGCAAGGCCGAAGCTCGCAAGCGGCCCCGCCGCGTTGACTGACGCAATGCCCAGTTCGCGCGCGCGGTCGATATACAGCACGATGTCTTTCGTCATCAGCTTCGACGTCAATCCGCCTTCGAGGTAATCGCCATCGACAATCTTCGGAAAGCGGTTCTGCGTGGCGAAGTTGACCCCGGTGCTGCTATTGAGCACGTCGAGCAGCCGATGCAGATCGAGTCCCGCCTTTTTGCCGGCCACCATCACTTCGGCAGTCGCGGCCAGGCTCACCGCGTTCAGGAAATTGTTCAGCAGCTTCGTCGTGTGGCCGGCGCCGCTTGCGCCCATCACCATTACCTTGCCGGCGATTGGCTTGAAGATCCATTGCGCCGCCTCGATCGCGGCGGCATCGCCGCCGACCATCAAGGTCAGCGTGCCTTTCTCGGCCGCTGCAGCGCCGCCTGAAATGCCCGCGTCGATGTAATGCACGCCGCGCGCGTTGAAAAGACCATGGAGCCGCACCGTCGAACTCGCGGCGGCGGTGCTGAGGTCGATTACCGTTTGCCCGGCGCGGCAGTGCGCGAGAATGCCATCCGCGCCTTCGACGACGGCTTCGACGACCTTGCTATCGGGCAAAGACAGCAGCACGAGGTCCGCATAGCCGATCACTTCGCGAACCGATGCTGCCGTTTGCGCGCCCGCGTCTTTAACGCGCTGCGCAACCGTGTCATAGCCGAGCACCGCAATACCGGCATCGACTATGCGACGCGTCATGCGGCCGCCCATATTGCCGAGCCCGATAAATCCGATTCGTTCCTTGTTCATGATGTCCTTCAAATAGGTCCTTCAGATAGGTCCTTCAAAAATCGACGTCCCTGGTTTCCGGTCCCATCAGCGCACCCACCATGCCGATCAGCCCGCCGATACTGAGCAGCACGACCGGCGTCACGGAAAGCGGCATGAACGCGCCGAGCCAGTTCATATAGAACGCGTAGAACGACGGCACGATCACCGACAGGCTAAAACCCACGCCAAAGCCGGTCGCGCGCACTTCCGTCGCAAAACGCTCGTTGATATACGTGACAATCACGCCCCACGGCGACGTGACGAGGACCGCGAGCACACAGACCGTCAGCATGATGGTCGGCAGCGACAGGCCGCTCACATTGCCGAGCACATACAGCAGCGCGGCGCCGACGGTGGCGATCAGCGGACCGACGATCGCGAAGAAGCGCCGCCGGCCGATCTTCTGGCCGAGCATGCCGGAGCCGATATAGCTGAAAAACAGCACGAAATACGACAGCAGCAGCGTCGAGGTCAACTGGAAGCCGCTTAGATGCAGCGTGTGCACGAGCAGCCCGGTTGGCAGAAAGATCGTGATGATGTTCTGCGTGAGCCAGAAGCCGGTCATCAGCAACAGCACCTGAAGGAGGCTGCGCGCGCTCTTGCCGCTGAACAGCTCCGACAGCAGTGGCGTGTCGTTTTTCGCGCGCTTTTCGCCGGCCTCGCTCTTCCAGATCTCCGACTCCGCGACCTTGTGCACGTAGTACAACGCGAGCACGCCCGCGAGCACGGCGCCGATCACAAACGGAACGCGCCAGCCCCACTGCGCATACGGCGAATTGACACCGTTCAGCGGGAAAAACGCGAACATCACCATCGCGACCAGGTTGATCGTCACATAGGCCGCCGGAAAGCCGGCGATGATCAGCCCGCCGACAAAACCGCGCTGGTCTTTCTTCGAGTACTCGATCGCAAGCGGCATGGCGCCGGTATACCCGCCGCCTAGGAATATGCCGTCGACAAAGCGCAGCAGCACAAGCAAGCCGTACGACGCGATGCCGATGCTTTGATAGCCCGGCAGCAACGCGATGAGCAACGTGACGACGCCGAAGCCCGTCACCGACCAGATCGACGCCATCCGGCGGCCGACCCGATCCGCGACCATGCCGAACAGCAGCGCGCCGATCGGCCGGCCAAGCAGCGTCGTAATGAACACGAGCGACGCGAGGATCGTCTCCATGCCGCTCGACAGATGCGGCGGCTGGAAGAAGAACAGCACCGGCGACAGCACCACCACCGGCAGGTAGATATCGAACATGTCGATAAACTCGGAGAAAAACGCGCCTTTATTGACCTTTCCATAAATCATGACGTCACCACAAGGTTGCCTGAATCCAGCACGCGGCGATGATCGAAGGTCGGTGCTGAGCGCTTTTGAGCTTGTTGCGAGCGACGG
>NZ_CADIKH010000029.1 GCF_902859855.1 Paraburkholderia humisilvae | reverse complement strand
GGGCGCGGTCGCGGGTCTGGTCGCGATTACGCCGGCCTCGGGCTTCGTCGGTGTCGCCGGCGCGCTGGTCATCGGCCTGCTGGCCGGTGCGATCTGCTTCTGGTCGGCCACCTGGCTCAAGCACAAGCTCGGCTACGACGATTCGCTCGACGCGTTCGGCGTGCACTGCATCGGCGGTATCGTCGGCGCGATCCTGACCGGCGTGTTCGCGGTCAAGGATATCAGCGGCCTCGACGCGAGCGTGATGCTGCAGGTCAAGGGCGTGCTGACGACCATCGTCTACAGCGGCGTGGTCAGCTTTGTCCTGCTGAAGGTGATCGATATGGTGATGGGCCTGCGCGTGACCGAAGACGAAGAGCGCGAAGGTCTCGACGTGATCCTGCACGGCGAACACGTCGAATAAAGGAGCAAAGCGGTTTCACCCGTACCCGTTGTGTAAGCGCAGCAACCCGGCCCGCCTTACGGCGGGCTTTTTTCTTCCCGTGCCATCTCGTAAACGGTGGATTTTGCTCGATTTTTCGGTAGCTTAAAGAATAGTTTCGCGCGTGCCTTGCGGTTGGAGAAAGCGTCCCCAGATGGGCGTAGCGTTTGCTCTACAATCGTCCTTCTCCAGTCTGTGAGTGATCAATGGTTCCGCATCTAGTTACGGCGTTAAACGGTCCACTGCTCGACCTCGAGCGGAAGATCCTCGACGCGACCCCCGCCATCGAGCGCTGGTTCCGGCTCGAATGGCAGGAGCACACGCCGCCGTTCTACTGCTCGGTCGATCTGCGCAACGCCGGCTTCAAGCTGGCGCCTGTCGATACGAACCTCTTTCCGGGCGCGTTCAACAACCTGCCGGTCGAAGTGCTGCCGCTCGCGGTTCAGGCCGCGATGGCGTCGATCGAAAAAATCTGCCCGGATGCAAAGAACCTGCTGGTGATCCCGGAGCGCCATACGCGCAACGCGTTTTACCTCGAAAACGTCGCCCGGCTCGCGACGATCATGCGGCAGGCGGGTCTGAACGTGCGCTTCGGCACGCTCGACGAGTCGATCGGCGGCCCGGTCACGATCCCACTGTCCGACGGCCAGAAGATCGTGCTCGAACCGCTCGAGCGTTCACCACGTCGCCTCGGCGTGAAAAATTTCGATCCGTGCTCGATTCTGATCAACAACGATCTGTCCGGCGGCATTCCGCCGGTGCTCGAGAATCTGCACGAGCAGTATCTGCTGCCGCCGCTGCATGCCGGCTGGGCGGTGCGGCGCAAGTCGACGCACTTCTCGTGCTATGACGACGTCGCAAAGAAGTTTTCGAAGATGGTCGAGATCGACCCGTGGATGATCAATCCGTACTTCGCGCACGTCGAAGGCGTGGATTTTGAAGCGCGAACTGGCGAAGAAGCGCTCGCGGATGCGATCGACGGCGTGCTGAAAAAGATCGCGAAGAAATATCGCGAGTACGGTATCTCCGAGAAGCCTTACGTCGTGATCAAGTCGGATGCGGGCACATACGGCATGAGTGTGATGACCGTGCACGACGCGTCCGAAGTCGCCGCGCTGACCAAGCGTGAACGCACGAAGATGGCTGCGACGAAAGAGGGCCTTGAAGTGCACGACATGCTCGTGCAGGAAGGCGTCTACACGTTTGAACGAATTGGCGAAGAAGTCGCCGAGCCGGTTGTCTACATGATCGACCGATATGTGGTCGGCGGTTTCTACCGCGCGCACGGCAGCCGGGAGCGCGACCAGAACCTGAATGCGCCGGGGATGCATTTCGTGCCACTCGGCTTCGAGCACACTGCGCTGCCCGATGCGCAGGCGAAGCCAGGCGCGGCGCCGCCAAACCGGTTTTACATGTATGGTGTCGTCGCGCGGCTGGGTTTGCTTGCCGCGTCGCTGGAACTCGAGCGGACCGATCCGGAAGCGATCCAGGTCTGACGCGTTGCGGCGGTCGAACCGTTTCTCGTGACGGTGAAGTGCAACGATCAACGCAAGCCCGCGTGGGCGCATCAGGTATTCCATGGACATTCTCTTTATCGCCGACCCGCTTTCCCGCTTCAAGATTTACAAGGACACGACGTACGCGATGATGGCCGAGGCCGCGCGCCGCGGGCACACGTTGTACACGTGCGAACCGCGCCATCTGGCGTGGACGGGCGGGGCGGTCGAGGCGAGCGCGCAGCGCTTCGAGATGGTCGGCGACATGGCGGATAGTCACCGCGAGACGTGGTTCATGCCACAGGAAGCCGCGCCGCGCGCGTTGACGAGCTTCGGCGCGGTGTTGATGCGTAAGGACCCACCGTTCGATATGGAGTACGTGACGTCGACGTGGCTGCTTGAACTCGCGGAGCGTGCGGGCGCGCGCGTTTTCAACAAGCCGCAGGCGATTCGCGACCATTCGGAGAAACTCGCGATCGGCGAATTCCCGCAGTTCGTCGCGCCGACGCTCGTGACGCGCGATCCGGCTCGTCTGCGCGCGTTTCACGCGGAGCATGGAGACGTGATCCTCAAACCGCTTGACGGCATGGGCGGCATGGGTGTGTTCCGCGTGAAGCCCGACGGCATGAACCTCGGTTCGATCGTCGAAATGCTCAGTCATGACGGCGCGCGGACCGTGATGGCGCAGAAGTTCATCCCTGAGATCAAGGACGGTGACAAGCGCATTCTGCTGATCGGCGGCGAGCCCGTGCCGTATTCGCTCGCGCGCATTCCACAGGGCAGTGAGGTACGCGGCAACCTGGCCGCGGGCGGCCTGGGCGTGGCGCAACCGCTGACGCCGCGTGACCGGGAGATTGCCGATACGCTCGCGCCGGTGCTGGCCGCGCGCGGCCTGTTGCTGGTGGGTCTCGATGCGATCGGTGACTGGCTGACCGAAGTGAATGTGACGAGCCCGACGTGCTTCCGCGAGATCATGGATCAGACCGGTTTCGACGTGGCGGCCATGTTCATCGATGCATTGGAGCACGCGATCGGCTAACGCACCGTTGCTCGGCGCGGGGTGGCCGCCGCCGCAACGCGTATTGGTGCGTGAGCGTCCCCGCCGCGCCGGGAGTGTGCGCGCCATGCGAGCGCGAATCGTCCGAAGGCGCGAAAATGACACTGTTACAATGCCCGCTCGCGCTTTGACCCGCGTATTCCCCGCAAGCGTTCCGGCCCCTTTCCCGGGACTGGGGCACGTCGTCAGGACACGCAAGGTCGGCCGAGGAGCCGGTGTATACCACCGCCTCCGGGCCACGATAGCGGGTCGTTTCCTGTAGCAAGGCTGACATGGCAGGCATTCTGATCATCGCGCACGCTCCGTTCGCCACCGCGCTACGCGAGTGTGTCGCGCACATATATGGCGGCTTGCCCGCCCGCATCGGCGTGATCGACGTCACGCCCGATTGCGATCCCGCGCAGATCGTCGCGCTCGCGCATAGCGAGGTCGAGCGTCTGAAAGAAGACAACGGCGCGCTCGTGATGACCGATATGTTCGGCGCGACGCCGTCGAACATCGCGGGACGGCTCGCAACGCTGCCGGACGTGCGGGTCGTTGCAGGCGTCAACTTGCCGATGCTGGTGCGCGCCGTATGCTACCGTGCTACGCCGCTCGATACGCTCGTCGACAAAGCGCTTGCGGGTGCAACGAAAGGCATCCATGCGGTCGGCCCGGCAATGCCCCCGCCGGTCGCGCCGATTGCGAGCGACGCGGACTGCATGCCCGCGCTACCGCCCGATAGCGCGCTTGACGCGAGCAGCAAGGCGAACGGCCGATAAGCGTGGTCCGCCCGCCTGCCGCAGTGCTCGCGCCGGCAACACCAACAACTTCAACAACCGCTTTTCGGATGATCAGATGCTGCAACAGGAAACGACAATCGTGAACAAGCTGGGTCTGCACGCGCGCGCGTCGGCCAAGCTGACGCAACTGGCCGCGAACTTTCAGTGCGAGATCTGGATGAGCCGCAACGGCAGACGTATCAACGCGAAGAGCATCATGGGCGTGATGATGCTGGCGGCGGGCATCGGCAGCACGGTGCTGATCGAAACGGAAGGCAGCGACGAGCAAGAAGCGATGGATGCGCTGTTGAAGCTGATCGCCGATAAATTCGGCGAAGGGCAATAGCGGGACGCGGCGTTGTGTCCGATGTGAAAAACGCCGCGGCTGTGCCGCGGCGTTTTGTTTTGGGCATAAGCGTTTTGCAAGCGGGTTTTACAAGCGTCAGCCCTGCGCGACAGGATTCGGCGATGATCGGGTTGATCGGCGTAAGCGGCCGACGGTTCTTTCATTTCATCAATGCAGCATTGTTGCGTTCGATGGGAAGCATTTCTGCTGCAGCGCACAGCGCGCGCGCATGCCGCGGAATCTATAATCGTGGGCGGGGTCTGAGAGCACTGCAGCGGTTTGCCGCGGCATTACACAACTAGAGGAGGTGCGCGTGTCGTTCACGCTGCATGGAATTCCCGTGTCACGCGGTATTGCCATCGGGCGGGCCTATCTGATCGCCCCGGCCGCACTCGACGTCGACCACTATCTGATCGAACCCGCCGAAATCGAAGGCGAGATCGAACGTTTTCGCTCAGCCCAACGCGTCGTCACTCAGGAACTCGATGCATTGCGCGCCGATCTGGCCGCCGATGCGCCGACCGAAATGAGCGCGTTTATCGACGTCCATTCGATGATCCTGAACGACGCGATGCTTGTCCAGGAAACGTTCGATCTGATCCGCACGCGCCGTTACAACGTCGAGTGGGCGCTGACCGAGCAGCTCGAGCGACTGTCGCGCCATTTCGATGAAGTCGATGACGAATACCTGCGCGAGCGCAAGGCCGATATCGAACAGGTGGTCGAGCGCGTGCTGAAGGCGCTGGCCGGCGCATCGGTGAATCTCGCGCATAACGTGCATGGCGCATGCGACGAGATGATCGTCGTTGCGCACGATATCGCGCCGGCCGACATGATGCAGTTCAAGACGCAGACGTTCCAGGGTTTCGTCACCGATCTCGGCGGCCGTACGTCGCACACCGCGATCGTCGCGCGCAGCCTCGGCATTCCCGCGGCGGTCGGCGTGCAACAGGCGAGCGCGCTGATTCGCCAGGACGATCTGATCATCGTCGATGGCGACCATGGCATCGTGATCGTCGATCCCGCGCCGATCGTCCTCGAAGAATATTCGTACCGGCAAAGCGAAAAGGCGCTCGAGCAGCGCAAGCTGCAGCGGCTCAAGTTCTCGCCAACCAAGACGCTGTGCGGCACGCATATCGAGCTGTGCGCGAACATCGAGTTGCCGGACGACGCGCGCGCCGCGATCGACGCCGGTGCGACCGGTGTCGGCCTTTTCCGTACCGAGTTCCTGTTCATGAACCAGAAGGCCGGTCGGCTGCCGGAAGAGGAAGAGCAGTTCGATGCCTATCGCCGCGCGGTCGAGCTGATGAACGGCATGCCGGTGACGATCCGCACGATCGACGTCGGCGCGGACAAGCCGCTCGATTCGATGGGCAGCACCGGTGATGGCTATGAGACCGCGCCGAACCCTGCGCTCGGGCTGCGCGCGATCCGCTGGAGCTTGTCCGAGCCGCAGATGTTTCTGACGCAGCTGCGTGCGATTCTGCGCGCGTCGGCGTTCGGCTGCGTGAAGATTCTGATCCCGATGCTCGCACACGCGCAGGAAATCGATCAGACGCTCGATCTGATTCGTGAAGCGAAACGTCAGCTCGACGACGCCGGGCTCGCGTATGACCCAGCCGTACGGGTTGGCGCAATGATCGAAATACCCGCGGCGGCGATCGCGCTACCGCTCTTTCTGAAGCGGCTGGACTTTCTTTCGATCGGCACGAACGATTTGATTCAATACACGCTCGCGATCGATCGTGCGGACAACGCGGTCGCGCATCTGTACGATCCGCTGCATCCGGCCGTGCTGCATCTGATCGCGTTCACGCTGCGCGAGGCGAAGCGGGCCGGCGTGCCGGTTTCGGTGTGCGGTGAAATGGCGGGCGATCCGCTGCTGACACGCCTGTTCCTCGGCATGGGGCTCACTGAGTTCTCGATGCATCCGAGCCAGTTGCTGCTTGTGAAGCAGGAGATTCTCCGTTCGAATCTGAAGACGCTCGAGAAGCCGGTTGCCGACGTGCTGGCGGCGTTTGAGCCGGGCGAACTCGAGGCGGCGCTCAAGCGGGTAGCGCAGGCCTGATTGAGCGTTCGGCGCGCACGTTGGCGCGCGCCGTGGTGGGCCGCTGCCGCGCGCTGCGGGCCGCGCGGTTGGCCGCGGCTGCCCTCAATTGCCGCAATGGCCGCAATGGCCTATGCGCGCGCTGCGCCCGATCAATGGCGCTCGCCGCACACCGGGCAATCTGGCTGTCGCGCGATGCGCATTGTGGTCCATTCCATTCGCAGCGAATCGAGCATCATCAGGCGGCCGACCAGCGGTGTGCCGATGGCTGCGATCACACGCAGCGCCTCGGCTGCCTGCATCGCGCCGATGATGCCGACCGTCGGCGCGAACACGCCCATCGTTGAGCACGCGACTTCCTCGAATGGCTGATCTTCCGGAAACACGCATGCGTAGCAGGGCGACGCCTCGTCATGGAAATCGAATGTACTGATCTGGCCGTCAAAGCGTAACGCGGCACCGGACACCAGCGGCACGCGGTGCGCGACGCATGCACGATTGATCGCGTGACGCGTGGCGAAGTTGTCGGTGCAGTCGAGCACGATGGTCGCGGATGACACCGCACCGTCGAGCCACGCGTCGTCGACGCGTTCGGTGACGGCGTCCACCTTGACATCCGGATTGAGCCGCGCAATCGCATCGCGTCCCGATTCCACCTTGCTGCGACCGACCGATGCGGTGACATGCAGAATTTGCCGCTGCAGGTTGGTCAGATCGACGGTGTCGGCATCGACCAGCGTGAGGTGTCCGACGCCTGCCGCCGCCAGATACATCGCGGCCGGGGAGCCAAGCCCGCCCGCGCCGACGACGATTGCGTGCGCATCGAGAAAACGTTGCTGAGCCTCAATGCCGAGTTCGTCGACAAGGATATGGCGGGAATAGCGAAGGAGTTGATCGTCGTTCATGGCGGGGCGCGTCGCATTACGAGGCCGCCGTATGCTTTTATTCTTCAAGCAGGGATCCGCACGGCGGCGGAGCGAAAGGCGGCGATGTCTTATTCTAGCCGCGCGCGGGATAAGTACTTCGACGCTTTGAGAGACCTTGAAAGCATCAGGGGTCTTCGCGGCGTGTCGCCGTGAAGACCCCGAAGACCCGCGAGACGAGCGTTACTTGCTGCTCGACGACGTCGCAGCCGACGCCGGCACCGGTGCCGCGGCACCCGGACCCGACGCGCCCGGCGTCACCGGCAGCGCCGGCTTCACCGCGACCGGTGCGGAGGCGGACTGCGCAGGCTTGTTCTGCGCGAGACGGCGCTCCATTGCCGACTTCGACTCGATCACCGGCTTGCCTTCCATCTTGTTGAGCGCCTGCTGCAGCATGAAGTCGTCGTTCGAGCCGAACTCGACCGGCTTGCGGTCACGATCTTTCTGACGCTGCTCCGGCGTCTTCTTGTCGTTCTGCTCTTCAAGCAGACGCAACTGGTCCATGCGTTCCTGTTCGCGCTGCTCCTGTTCCTTCTTCTCGTTCGGATCCTGCGTGTTCGCCAGGTGGTTCGAGTAGTCGACCTCACGCGTGACGAGCGCGTCGTCCGGATCGCCGTCCGCGTACTGATCGACCGCGATGTCCGGGCGGATGCCCTTGTTCTGGATCGAACGGCCGCTCGGCGTGTAGTAGTACGCGGTGGTCAGCCGCAGCGCGGTGTCGGCGGTCATCGGACGAACCGTCTGCACCGAGCCCTTGCCAAACGTCGTCTTGCCGACGATCAGCGCGCGATGCTGGTCCTGCAGCGCACCGGCGACGATCTCCGACGCCGAGGCCGAGTAGGCGTTGGTCAGCACGATCATCGGCACGGTCTTGAAGATCGGCGGCAGACCCTTTAACGGATCGCCGTCGAACGACGACAGGCGGTAGTTATCGTAGGTGTCGCGATAAACCTGCTTCGAATCCGGAATCTGGCCGTTGGTCGATACCACCACCGAATCCGGCGGCAGGAACGCGCCCGCGACGCCGACCGCGCTTTGCAGCAGACCGCCGCCGTTGTTGCGCAGATCCAGGATCAGGCCCTTCAGGTTCGGCTGCTGATGCGCGATATCTTCCAGCGCCGCGGCGAGGTCGGGCACCGTGCGTTCCTGGAAGCTCGTAATACGGACGTAGGCGTAACCCGGCGCGAGGATCTTCGCCTTCACACTCTTCACTTTGATGATGGCGCGCGTGACCGTGAGCGGGAATGTCCGGTCATCGGTCTTGCGGAAGATCGTCAGCGTGACCTTGGTGCCGGGGTCGCCGCGCATCTGCTTGACGGCCTTGTCGAGCGTCATGCCGCGCACCGGCTTGTCGTTGATGCGGGTGATCAGATCGCCCGGACGGATGCCGGCGCGGAACGCCGGGGTGTCCTCAATCGGCGAGATCACCTTGATCAGGCCGTCTTCCTGCGAGATTTCGATGCCGAGGCCCGCGAAACGGCCCTTGGTCTGTTCCTGCAATTCTTCGTAATCAGTCTTGTCGAGGTACGAAGAGTGCGGATCGAGGCTCGATACCATGCCCTTGATCGCGGCCGTCAGAAGCTTCTTGTCGTCGACCGGTTCCACATATTCGTGCTTGATCTGACCGAAGACTTCGGCGAAAAGCCGCAATTGGTCGAGCGGCAGCGGACTGGACGCGGGAACGGGAGTTTGCTGGGCCGAGGCGGAAAGTTGCAAAGTTGCAAAAACGCCGGTAGCAAGGCCCGCGGCGATCAGGCCGATAGTTTTCAGGTTCTTTCGCATAGAGTCTGTTGCGGTCGGAAGCGCGTGGCAGCGTGAAGGGTAAGGACGGACAAGTATAACTTCTCGACGCCGGTGCGGCCGTTTGGACGGTTGACCCGGCTTCGACAAGATCAGGACAGCGAGGTTCTTCGGATCGTCGTGGTGGGCAGCGAATAGTGTATGTGCGGTAACCGACGCGCGGTGGTGTATCGGCACGCTTTCAGATTTTCGCTTTCGTCTGTCAGCGGGGCAACCTGCGCGCCGGTGGCCAGCCTGCGGCCCGCCGGCGCACCGGGTGACTTCGCGTGTGCGCCGGTGCGGGCGGGCTTTTTTGCCGGGCGCCAGCCAGCCGGCGCCGGCACACTGCGGTCAATCAACCCGCTTTCCCCTGCCTGGCGACGGCCGCCTGCGCTTTCGCGATCGCGTCCGGATCACCCAGATAGTAATGCTTGATGGGTTTCAGCGCTGCGTCGAGTTCGTAGACCAGCGGCACACCGTTCGGGATGTTCAGCCCGACGATGTCCTTGTCGGAGATGTCGTCCAGATATTTGACGAGCGCGCGAATCGAATTGCCGTGTGCGGCGATCAGCACGTTGCGGCCCGATTTCACGGCCGGCGCGATCGATTCGTTCCAGATGGGCATCACCCGCGCGACCGTGTCTTTCAGGCATTCGGTCAGCGGCAGCTGTTCGCGCGGCACTTTCGCATAGCGCGGGTCGTTGTACGATGCGCGCGGGTCGTTCGCCTCGAGCGCCGGCGGCGGCGTGTCGTAGCTGCGGCGCCAGATCAGCACCTGTTCGTCACCGTACTTCGCGGCTGTCTCGGCCTTGTTCAGACCCGCGAGCGCGCCGTAGTGGCGCTCATTGAGTCGCCACGAATGGACCACGGGCAGGTACATCAGGTCCATCTGGTCCTGCACGTGCCAGAGCGTGCGGATCGCGCGCTTGAGCACCGACGTGTACGCGATGTCGAACGTGTAGCCGGACTCCTTGAGCAGGTCGCCCGCCTGCCTTGCCTCGCGGATACCCTGTTCGGTCAGGTCGACGTCGACCCAGCCGGTGAAGCGGTTTTCCTGGTTCCAGGTCGATTCGCCGTGGCGGATGAGAACGAGTTTGTGCATGTGTGTTGCCGGTCGGTAGTAAGGAAGCGGTAATGCCAGGCGCGAGCCGCGATATTCTGGCGCTCGCCATCGGGACAGGTGATTATTTTATAATGGCCGGATTGCCCTTTTTTATTTCTCCCCTTTTCTTACTTTTCCGGCGGATTTTCCGTGACGTTTTTCACCGATTACACGAACCTTGTCCTGATCGCGATCGCCCTCATCTCCGGGGCGTTGCTCCTGTGGCCGGTGATCGCCCGCCGCGGCCGCGGCGGCCTGTCCGCGGCGGAGGCGACGCAGTTGATCAATCGTCGCAATGCTGTGGTTGTTGACCTGCGTGCCGCAGCAGAGTTCGCGAATGGCCACCTGCCGTCGGCGCGCCACGTGGAGTTCGCGGAACTGCAGGCAAAGGTCGGTCAACTGGTGAAGAACAAGAGCAACCCGGTGCTGCTGGTGTGCCCGACCGGCCAGCATTCGAACAAGGCCGCACGTATCGTGCGTGATGCGGGCTACGCCGAAGTCCATGTACTTGAAGGCGGTGTCAACGCCTGGCAGCAAGCCGGCATGCCGGTTGTGAAACAAGGAGCAGTGAAGTGAACAAAGTGATCATGTACAGCACGCAAGTGTGCCCGTATTGCCAGATGGCCGAGCGTCTACTGAAGTCGCGCGGCGTCGAGCATGTCGAGAAAGTGCTGATCGACAAGGACCCGACCCGACGCGCGGAAATGATGACCCGCACCGGGCGCCGTACGGTGCCGCAGGTGTTCATCGGCGAAACGCACGTCGGCGGCTACGACGACCTGTCCGCGCTCGATCGCGCGGGCGGCCTCGCGCCGCTGCTCGAAGTGGCCTGACCCATTCGCTTGTAAAGTCGACGGCGCCGCGCAGCGTCAGTCGAATCGCATTGCCGCCTATCGGCCATCCACGCGGGCATCACCGGTATCCCATACCGGAGCGATTGCCACCGATTGCCGGGCGAGCACACCAGCCAATGCCTATAATCCGGCGGGCCTCGACGGCCCGCCGCAACGTACCGAGAGGGAGCACCGAATCATGTCCGACGAGAATAACCAGCCGTTCTTCAACATCCAGCGCATTTACCTGAAGGACATGTCGCTCGAGCAGCCGAATTCGCCGGCCATCTTTCTCGAACAGGAAATGCCGTCGGTCGAGGTCGAAGTCGACGTGAAGGCTGAGCGGCTGGCTGATACGGTGTTCGAGATTCTCGTCACCGGCACCGTCACCGCGAAGGTGAACGACAAGGTGGCGTTCCTGATCGAAGCGAAGCAGGCGGGCATTTTCGACATTCGGAACATTCCGCCCGAGCAGATCGATCCGCTCGTCGGCATCGCCTGTCCGACCATTCTGTTTCCGTACCTGCGCTCGAACATTGCCGATGCAATCACGCGCGCCGGCTTCCCGCCGATCCACCTCGCGGAAATCAACTTTCAGGCGCTCTATGAACAGCGTCTCGCGCAACTCGCATCGCAAAACGGCGGTGGCGCGCAAAGCGGCGCAACCCACTGACACGCTGCATACGGTGCCGGTCATGAAAGTCGCTGTTCTCGGCGCCGGCGCATGGGGCACCGCGCTCGCCGGTCATCTGGCGTCGCTGCACGAGACGGTGCTGTGGGCGCGCGATAACGCGCTCGTCGCCGAGCTTGCGTCGACACATGAAAACGCCCGCTATCTGGCGGGCGTTGCTTTGCCGGCTGCGCTTCGCTACGAAGCGGATCTGACGGCGGCACTCGACCACGCGCTCGCCGACGACGCGCTGTGTGTCGTGGCGACGCCAGTCGCCGGCCTGCGTCCGCTCTTCCGTGCGATGCACGACGCGCAGCGGGTGCCCGCGCACGTGGTCTGGCTATGCAAGGGCTTCGAGGCGGATACGCAGTTGCTGCCGCATCAGGTCGTCGCGCAGGAACTGGCCGGACATCCGAGCAATGGGGTGCTGTCGGGACCGAGTTTTGCGCGCGAAGTGGGCCAGAACCTGCCGGTTGCGCTGACTGTCGCGAGTGCGTCGGCCACCTGCCGCGAACGCACGCTGGCCGCGTTTCACCACGGCGCGATGCGCATCTATACCGGCGACGACGTGGTCGGCGTCGAAGTGGGCGGTGCGGTAAAGAACGTGCTGGCCATTGCGACCGGCATCGGCGACGGTTTGGGGCTCGGGCTCAACGCGCGCGCTGCACTGATCACGCGCGGACTGGCCGAAATGACGCGACTGGGCGTGACGCTCGGCGGCCGCGCCGAGACTTTCATGGGCCTCGCCGGCCTTGGCGATCTGATCCTGACCGCTACCGGCGATTTGTCACGCAACCGCACGGTCGGCATGCAGCTAGCGGCCGGCCGCTCGCTTGCCGATATTCTTGGCGCGCTCGGTCATGTGGCGGAAGGCGTGCGTTGTGCGCAAGCCGTGTTAGCCATCGCGCGCGCGCATTCGATTGAAATGCCGATCACGCAGGCCGTATGCGCGGTGCTATTCGACGGCGTCGCGCCACGCGACGCGGTGAGCGCATTGCTGCGTCGCGACGCAAAAGCCGAATAGGCGCCGGCCGCCCGGCCCGTGAGCGCAAGCGCCGGGCCTGAACTCGCAACGAACGGCGAGCGCCTGCGGCTGTCCCATCTTCATATCGGCGCCCATCGTCGCATCGAATCCGGAGGTTGCCATGCTTACCATCGGTCATTGCACGCTCGAAGCACAAGTTGCCGACATTACGACACTCGACGTCGATGCGATCGTCAATGCGGCGAATATGTCGTTGCTGGGCGGGGGCGGCGTGGATGGCGCGATTCATCGCGCGGCGGGCCGCGAGCTATTGCGTGAATGCGAAACGCTCGGCGGCTGCGCAACCGGCGACGCGAAAATCACGCGCGGTTACCGGCTGCCCGCGAGACACGTGATTCACGCGGTCGGACCGGTGTGGCACGGCGGAGCGCGCGGCGAGGCGGGACTGCTCGCGTCGTGCTACCGGCGCTCGCTCGAGCTCGCACAACAGGCGCACCTCAGGAGCATCGCCTTTCCGGCGATCAGTTGCGGCGTCTACCACTACCCGCCTGACGACGCGGTGCACATCGCCTTCGCCACGGTGATCGACACACTGCCACACGCAAGTGGCATTGAGCGTGTGGTCTTCGCGTGCTTCGACGACGCGATGTTCGACCGCTATGAACGCGAACTCGCGGCGCGACGTGATCAGGCGCCGCCTTCGAAACCCGCCTGACGCCACGCCTCGAACACGACCACCGCAACCGTATTCGACAGATTCAGACTCCGGTTGCCCGGCCGCATCGGCAAGCGTACGCGCTGCGCGGCGGCGAAGCGGCTCAGCACCGCATCGGACAGACCGCGCGTTTCCGCGCCGAACACGAACCAGTCGCCGGGCATGAAGGCATGCGAATGAAACGGACTCGAGCCGCGTGTCGTGAATGCGAACATCCTCGCCGGCTCGGGCGTTTCAGCGGCGACGAACGCATCCCAGTTGCGATGCACGTGCATGTTCGCGTATTCGTGATAGTCGAGCCCTGCGCGCCGCATTTTCGCGTCGTCGAGCGGGAAACCGAGCGGTTCGATCAGATGCAGCCGCGCGCCGGTATTGGCGCACAGGCGGATCACGTTGCCGGTATTCGGGGGAATTTCCGGTTCGACAAGAACGACATTGAACATATCAGGCAATCACCAGAACTAGTGTTTCGGCGTACGCAGCACAACGAAATTCGTCACGCGTCGCGCGCCGGCCGCCTTCAGCGTGCGGGCAAGGGCTTCGAGCGTGGCGCCGGTCGTCATCACGTCGTCGACGAGTGCGACGTGCAGACCGTGCAACGGCTTCGTCACAGCGAATGCGCGGCCGACGTTTTGCCGGCGCGCGTTCAGATCGAGCGTCGACTGCGGCGCGGTCTCGACGACACGGCGAATCAGCGTCGCGTCTGCCGGTACGCGCAGCGCCTTTGCGAAGGGCCGCGCGATTTCCCACGCCTGGTTGTAGCCGCGTTCGACGAGCCGCCCGGACGCAAGCGGGACCGGCGCAATGATGTCCGGGAGAGGCGTGAGATCGGGCGCGTCAGCGGCGAGCGCGGCAAGACGTGTCGCAAACTCGCGCGCCAGCATCAGACGAGCGCGAAACTTCAGACCAAGCGCCAACGCATCGAGCGGCGCGCGATAGTCGGCGAGCGCGAAGGTCGCATCGAACGGAGGCGGCTCGGCGCGACAGGCCGCGCATTGATAGCGCGCGGCACCGGCGCGCCGTGACGAACCTGTCAACGGAAACGCGCAGATCGCGCAGCGCAGGCGCGCTTCGTTCCAGTACGCGGCGTCGCAGCCGTCACACAGCGTGTTATGCGACATATTGCCGCATAACGCGCACAGGTTGGGGAGCAAGCACTGCACCAGCTGTGGCCAGACCTGCTTCGACCAGCGAATGAACCGATCTGACGACGGCAACATCGATCTCAAAAACGACAGCGCACCCAACCCCGACCTTGCACGACGCAAGGTACGACGAATCGACGCTGAAAATAGCCGCAAAAGAGGCATGATGTGCATGAATCGCCGCCTGGCAAGCCGCCGACGCTGAACGGATGGAAGCGAGCGAGTATACTTCGCACTCTTCGTCAGTACGACTCCCATGTCCCCGTCATCAAGCCAATCCAGCCGTCCGGCCTATGATTCGCGACGCCTGAGGCGGATTTTCGATCGCCGTGCGGCGACCTTCAGCGAGGTCGCGTTCCTGCCGCGCGAAATCGCGCAGCGCATGCGCGAACGGCTCGATTACATCAAGGTGGCACCTGCGCACGTGCTCGACGCGGGTTGCGGCGCGGGCGACGATCTGCCGGTGCTGCGTCAGCGTTTTCCGGAGGCGCCCGTCTTCGGCACGGACCTGTCGTGGCAGATGCTCGCGCGCGCGGTGCATCACGATGTCGGCGACACGAGCTGGCGCCGCTTCCTGCCGGCCGCGCTCGGCAAGGCGCTCGGTGCGCGCGGCCCGCGTTTCGCACAGGCGGACTTCGCGGCACTGCCGTTCGCCGCTAACGCGTTCGACCTGATCTGGTCGAATCTGGCGCTGCATTGGCATTCGCGCCCCGATCTCGTCTTCCCGGAATGGCAGCGCGTGCTCAAGGTCGGTGGCCTGCTGATGTTCAGCACGCTCGGCCCCGACACGCTCAAGGAATTGCGCGGCGCGTACGCGCAAGTCGAAGCCGCGCATGGGGAGCAGTCGCGTGCGCATGTGATCGATTTCGTGGATATGCACGATCTCGGCGACATGCTGGTCGCAAGCGGTTTCGAGATTCCGGTGATGGACCAGGAGACGTTGACGATCACCTATCAATCGCCGCAGTCGCTGTTGACGGATGTGCGCCGTTGGGGCGCTTTCCCGTTCGAACGCGCGGCGGCATCATCGGGCGTGCCGGCCCGGCGCCTGCACCATGCGTTGCTGGCGGCGCTCGAAGCGCGCCGGCGCACGGATGGCACGATCCCGCTGACCTTCGAGGTGATCTACGGCCATGCATGGAAGGCCGTGCCGCGGACCACCGCGGAAGGACACGGCATCGTGCGCATCGAGGACATCGGACGCGGTCCTTCAAGGAACCATTGACGAAAACGACGCTAAAGAGGAGAACACGTGAAACCGTTATGTCTGGAATCAGGCCGGTAAAAAAAGACCTGTGCAGAGTGCGGCAAAACGGCGCAGAGGCTTGTCGCATATGGCTTACAGGCCGATAGACGCTTGCTTGTGGATGCCATAGAACCCGCCTATAATGCGTCAGTTTGTCGCCCGGGGGTCCCCGCATTGGTGCGGCAGGCGCAACGCGAGGCAGAGGGTCAGTGGCGGATAAATAGCGCAGCGACGCCGCCGGGCATGGGGCGACGGGCAGTACGCGGGAGGCAGCGATGGAAGCAACCGATCTGCTGACAAGTTCTGAACCGGTCGTGAAAGACTGGCTGATGAAGCGCAACTGCGCGGTGTCGCCGCGGCAGTTCGTCTGGTTTTACATGTCGCTCGCGTCCTTCTCGCTGGTTATCGCTTTCATGCTGGTCCTGTGCGGCGCATGGCTGGTGCTGCCGTTTACCGGCATCGAGTTGTTGGCGGTCGCGGTTGCTTTTGCGATGTATGCGCGGCATGCGGTCGATTACGAACGCGTCAGGCTTTATCCGAACCGGCTCGTCATCGAACAGGTCAGCGCGGAAGATGTCACGCAGTTCGAGTTCAATCCGCGCTGGGTGCGGGTCGAACCGGGAGCAACGCCGCGCGATCGGATCAAGCTGGTCGCGCGTGGCGAGACGATCATGATTGGGCAGCACCTTGCGCAGTATCGGCGTGCCGAATTCGCGAATGAACTGCGCAGGTGGCTCAGACAGTGTTGACGGGTGTCACGCGAGCGATCAGCGAGTCGACGCGCGATGAGCGGGCGGGACGGCCCTATCGCGCGCATTCTGACGAACACTGAACCGCGCCTTCAGGGGGGTGCGGTACAGCCTTCCAGCGGGGTCGAGGGTTTGAATGGAAATTTTGGGTAAGGAAGCTATGAAAACAATCAAGCGAGCCCTGACGGGCGTGCTGGCGTGTAGCGGGCTGCTCTTCGCCGGCGCCGCCCTTGCAGTCGGCGACAGTCCGGGCGGCCCCCGCGTCAACCAGATCAACCTTCAGCCACCCGTGACGAAGATCGCTGAAGAGCTCTACAACCTGCACATGTCCATGCTGGTCCTCTGTACGGTGATCTTCGTCGCCGTGTTCGGGGTGATGTTCTACTCGGTGTTCGCGCACCGCAAATCGAAAGGCCATAAGGCCGCCAACTTCCACGAAAGCACCACGGTCGAAATCATCTGGACGATTGTCCCGTTCATCATCGTCGTGCTGATGGCGTTGCCGGCCACGCGGACCGTAGTGGCGATGAAGGACACGTCGAACGCGGACCTCACGATCAAGGTGACCGGCTACCAGTGGAAGTGGGGCTACGACTACGTGAAGGGCCCGGGCGAAGGCATCAGCTTCCTTTCAACGCTCTCTACCCCGCGTGCCCAGGTGGACGGCAGGGAACCGATCACCGATACCTATCTGCAGGAAGTCGACAATCCGCTGGTCGTGCCGGTCAACAAGAAGGTTCGCATTATCACCACCGCTGATGACGTCGTGCACTCGTGGTTTGTGCCCGCGTTCGGCGTGAAGCAGGACGCGATTCCGGGCTTCGTACGCGATACCTGGTTCAAGGCCGAGAAGGTCGGCACGTTCCGCGGCTTCTGTACCGAGCTGTGCGGCAAGGAACACGCGTTCATGCCGGTTGTCGTCGAAGTGTTGTCGGATGAAGACTACGCAAAGTGGGTCGACAACGAGAAGAAGAAACTGGCCGCCGGCGCGGACGATCCGAACCGCACGTACACGCTGACCGAACTGAGCGAGCGCGGCGCGAAGGTCTACGCGGCGAATTGCGCGGTGTGCCACCAGCCGACCGGCAAGGGCGTGGGCCAGTTCCCGGCGCTCGACGGCAGCAAGATCGTCAACGGTCCTATCGCTCAGCACGTCAGCATCGTGCTGCACGGCAAGGGTGCGATGCCGTCGTGGGCGCCGACGCTGAACAACGTCGAGATCGCGTCGGTCATCACGTTCGAGCGCAACGCGTGGGGCAACCATACCGGCGATATCTTGCAGCCGATGCAGGTCGCGGATGCGCGCAACGGCAAGCTGCCCGAAGGCGGCGATCATCTGGCCGGCGCGGCCGCGGCGGGTGCGAGCGACGCCGCAGCGGCGGGCAGCGCCGCGGCAGGCGCCTCGGACGCTGCCGGCGCGTCGGCGGCGACGCCGGCATCGGGTGCACAATGAAGCCAAAAAACATCATGGGCGGCGTCGCGAGCGAAGCCCTGCGTATTGAATCAGCCCTGCGGCCTGACGCTTCGCCGTCAGCCGAGCAGTATTCGTTTTAGGAGATTGTCATGTCTAGCATCGGACACGATGTTGTCCCAGGGCACGAGCATGTGCACGGCGATCATGCGCACGGCACGCCGACCGGTTGGCGCCGCTGGCTGTTCGCCACCAACCACAAGGATATCGGCCAGCTGTATCTGCTGTTCTCTTTCATCATGTTCCTGTCCGGGGGCGTGATGGCGCTTGGCATCCGCGCCGAGCTGTTCGAGCCGGGCCTGCAGATCATGCGTCCCGAATTCTTCAACCAGTTGACCACCATGCATGGCCTGATCATGGTGTTCGGCGCGATCATGCCGGCGTTCGTCGGGTTCGCGAACTGGATGATCCCGCTGCAGATCGGCGCGTCCGACATGGCCTTCGCGCGGATGAACAACTTCAGCTTCTGGCTGTTGCCGGTCGCCGCCGTGCTGCTGGTCGGTTCGTTCTTCGTGCCGGGCGGCGCGACGGCAGCCGGCTGGACACTGTATGCGCCGCTGTCCACGCAGATGGGCCCGGGCATGGACTTCGCGATTTTCGCGGTGCACATCATGGGTGCGTCGTCGATCATGGGCGGTATCAATATCGTCGTGACGATCCTGAACCTGCGCGCACCCGGCATGACGCTGATGAAAATGCCGATGTTCGTCTGGACGTGGCTGATCACCGCGTACCTGCTGATCGCCGTGATGCCGGTGCTCGCAGGTGCGATCACGATGATCCTGTTCGATCGCCACTTCGGTACGTCGTTCTTCAACGCGGCAGGCGGCGGCGACCCGGTGATGTACCAGCACATCTTCTGGTTCTTCGGTCACCCCGAGGTGTACATCATGATCTTGCCGGCGTTCGGGATCGTGTCGCAGGTGATCCCGGCGTTCGCACGCAAGCCGCTGTTCGGCTATAGCTCGATGGTGTATGCCACGGCGTCGATCGCGATCCTGTCGTTCATGGTCTGGGCGCACCACATGTTCGCAACGGGCATGCCGGTGACTGGCCAGCTGTTCTTCATGTACGCGACGATGCTGATCGCCGTGCCGACCGGCGTGAAGGTGTTCAACTGGGTCGCGACGATGTGGCGTGGCTCGCTGACGTTCGAAACGCCGATGCTGTTCGCGGTGGGCTTCCTGTTCGTGTTCACGTTCGGCGGCCTGACGGGCCTGATGCTCGCGATGGCGCCGCTCGACATCCAGTATCACGGCACCTATTTCGTGGTCGCGCACTTTCACTACGTGCTGGTGGCGGGTTCGCTCTTTGGTCTGTTCTCCGGCTGGTACTACTGGTCGCCGAAGTGGACCGGCTGGATGTACAACGAGACGCGCGGCAAGATTCACTTCTGGGCGTCGCTGTTCTTCTTCAACCTTGCGTTCCTGCCGATGCACTTCGTTGGGCTCGCAGGCATGCCGCGTCGTTATGCTGACTATCCGGCGCAGTTCACCGACTGGAACCAGGTGATCACGATCGGCGCATTCGGCTTCGGTCTCGCGCAGGTGTACTTCCTGTTCGCGGTCGCGTTGCCGGCTTATCGTGGCGGTGGCGACCTCGAAAAGGCGGGTGACAAGCCGTGGGAGGGCGCGACGGGACTCGAATGGACGATACCGAGCCCGGCTCCGTTCCATACGTTCGAACATCCGCCGACGGTCGAGTAAACCGATTCGGCGAAAGAGAAATAGCGATCTTTCGGCCTGTCCGTGTTCCCGCGTCAGTACGTCGTTCGGAACCGGAAAGCCGCAAGATCGCCGGCTCGAGAAAGTAGCCATGGATGCGACGCGAAACACCAGCATGACCCGGAAACCACCGAAAACGCGCACACCTGACGAGATTCGCGCAGGCAGCCGGCGGCTTGGTTTGATCCTGTTTGCTATCGCAGCCGCGTTTTTCGTGGCCGCCTTTATCAAGCAGATATGGTTTTCGTAGCCGTTTGACGGTTCAGACGGTTCACTGAGGAAGTTTGATGTCGATGCATTCGCCGGACGAGGGCAATCGCTCGTTCAACCGCTCGATGCTGTTCAAGCTCGTTGTGGTGGCGTTCCTGATGTTCGGTTTCGGTTTTGCGCTGGTGCCGATGTACCGTGCGATCTGCCAGGTGACCGGTATCAACAACCTGGTGCAGCGTGATACCAGCGCGGCGGAAGCGAAGAACACGCAGGTCGATATGACGCGCACGATTTCGATCGAGTTCGACGCGAACGCGCGCGGGCCATTGGGTTTCAAGCCGGAGCAGAACAGCATCGACGTGCATCCGGGCGAAGTGACGACAGTGATGTACCAGGTGACCAATCCGCAAGGACGCACGGTCGATGCTCAGGCGATCCCGAGCTACGCGCCGCGCGAGGCCACCGAGTACTTCAAGAAGATCGAATGTTTTTGTTTCACGCAGCAAAAACTCAACGCGCACGAGACGAAGCTGCTGCCGGTCGTGTTTGTGGTCGACCCTAAGTTGCCGAAGGACGTGAAGACGATCACCTTGTCATACACGTTCTTCGAACTGATTACGCCGGCTTCGCCGGCGAAGGATAACGCAGCAGGGCAGGGCTCGAACCCCGCCTGACGCATGCTGGAAACAGCGGCTGCCAGCGCAGCGCGACGGGAGGCGAAAAACATGAGCGACAACGGCCATACGGGCAGGAAGAGCAGTTTCGGCCAATCGATGAAGGCCGTGATGTGGTCGTTTTTTGGGGTGCGCAAGCGGCGCGACCTCGAAGCGGATGCGACGCAGCTTAATCCGCTGCACGTGATTGTCGCGGCGCTGATCTGCGCGGCGGTATTCATTGGCGTGCTGATTCTCGTGGTGCACGCGGTGGTGGGTTGATGCTGAACATGCGCGGCGGATTGCGCCGTTGAGTACGCGGTCAGTGTGCTGTGTAGCGTATGCGGTCGGCGATGGAGCAGGACGATTAAAGCGAAGCGGTGCGGTACCGACGTGCCGTCGAAGATACAGCCGGGCAAGCCCGGAACAACTGGACTGAAGTGGAGAATCAAGAATGAGCGGTCAAAACGAGAGCCCGTACTATTTCGTACCGCACCCGTCGCGGCACCCGATCAGCGCGGCGGTGGGGCTGCTGATCATGCTGTCGTCGTTTGCCGCGTGGGTGAACGGCGAGCCGTGGGCGCCATTTACCGCGCTGGTCGGTCTGCTCTGGTTGCTCTTCACGCTGTGGCATTGGTTCGGCGACGCGATTTCCGAATCGGAAGGCGGGATGTACGGCAAGCGCGTCGACGTGTCGTACCGCTGGAGCATGAGCTGGTTCATCTTCTCCGAAGTGATGTTCTTCGGCGCGTTCTTCGGTGCGCTGTTCTACGCACGCGCGATCGCGATGCATCAACTGGGCAGTCTTGACTACAAGCTGATCTGGCCGGATTTCACGGGTGTATGGCCGAACATCGGACCGGCGGACCTCGTGTCCCACTTCAAGTCGATGACGCCGTGGCCGGTGCCGACCATCAATACGGCGCTGCTGCTGTCGTCGGGCGCGACGCTGACCGTGTCGCATCATGCGCTGCGCGATAATCATCGGAGGAAGGCGATCGCGTGGCTTGCGGCAACGGTCGTACTGGGCCTTACGTTCCTGTTCATGCAAGGCTTCGAGTATTTCCACGCGTACAACGAGCTGAACCTGACGCTTGCGTCGGGTGTGTACGGTTCGACGTTCTTCCTGCTGACCGGTTTCCACGGCTTTCACGTATTCCTCGGCGGCACGATGCTGACCGTGGTGATGATCCGGTTGATCCGCGGGCATTTCACGGCCGACCATCACTTCGCGTTCGAAGGGGCCGCGTGGTATTGGCACTTTGTCGACGTCGTGTGGCTGGGGCTGTACGTCGTCGTCTACTGGCTGTGATGTGATGCGGTTGCGCGTGCGTGCACCGGTGGTTGAACGCATGGCACGCGAGCAGGCAGGAAAAGCAGGGCAGGTAAAGACGGTAGTATCGAATCAACCAGGCGCCGCCCTCGACTGTGTCGGGGCGGCGTTTTGCTTCACAGGCTGACGTCCACTGACGGAAGGTGCAAGGCTGCGCCGCAAGATCGCCACAGGGGCGCAAAAGCCCTCCTAACGGCGTCCTGGATGTTCCGGTGCTACCGGCCGTAGGGAATCCCGGTCGACTGAATCCAGCCCATCCAGTGCGCGAACAGGATGAACAGGAACAGCGAAATCGATAATCCGACGCGCGTCGCAAGCGACCAGACCATCCGCTTCGTGCGACCGCGGTCGTGCATCATGAAGTACAACGCCGAGATCATGCTGGCGATGATCAGCGCAAAAGCGATGGGAACGAGAATGTGCATGAAACCCACGGAAACTCAGGAAAGCGAACGTAACAGTGGCATTATCGCACCGCGCGCAAGGGGCTGTCGGATCGCTGGAGCGGTTCGATGAAGATCCGCTGGCTGCCGGCGCTGCTGATTCTGATCGTCGTGGCGGTGACGGTGCGTCTCGGTTTCTGGCAGCGCGACCGCGCGCATCAGAAGGAAGCGTTGCAGGCGCACATCACGCAGTTCGAGAATGCACCGGCCGAAACCGTCGGTGCAGCGCCCATTGCGTTGAAAGAGATCGAGTTCCACCGCGTGCGGGCAATCGGTCAATTTATGCCCGAGCAAGTGGTGTACCTCGATAATCGGCCGTATAACGATCAGGCCGGGTTTTATGTCGTGATGCCTTTTAAACTGCGCGACGGCGGGTATGTGCTGGTGAATCGCGGCTGGTTGCCGCGCAACGCCGATGTGCGCACCGCAATCGCCACTTATGACACGCCGAAGGGCGATGTCGAAATTGAAGGCATCGCGCGTGCCGATGCGAGCCGCGCGTTCGAGCTCGGGCAGGGCGGTTCCGCACCGCACCAGAAGATTCGGCAGAATCTCGACGTGCGCGCTTACGCGGCCGAAACCGGGCTGCCACTGCAGCCGTTTGTGATCCAGCAGCTGAGCGACGACGGCGACAAGCTCGTGCGTGACTGGCCGGTACCGACGACTGACGTCGAGCGCAATTATGGGTACATGTTCCAGTGGTGGGGCATGGCGGTTGCCGCGCTGGCTTTCGGCCTGTATGCGGCGCGGCGTGCCGCGAAGAAAGACCAACTGGAGCCGGACCCGCAGCAAGACCCGCAGCAGAAACAGGAACGCGCGAGCGACGCCTGACCGGACGTCGCGCCTGGTGCGCGATGGGGCGGATATGCGTCGTGTTGTCGCAGGTGTGAGACTGAAACGGCCGACCTGGCCGTGCAACCATTTGAAGAGGTTACGCAGTGTCGATGCAAAAGTCGCCTTCCCAGTCATCCGCCGGACAAACGAAGTCGGGCACGCGCCCGGCATCGGCACAGGCTGTCTCGCGCCGCGGCTCGTGGCAGCGCGGCCGCTGGATGATGCTGCTGATCGCGCTGATTTGCGCGGCGCCGGTGATCGGCTCGTATCTGGCGTACTACGTGATCAAGCCGGCTGGCGGTACGACGAGCTATGGCAAGCTGATCGAACCGCAGAGGCCGATTCCCGAATCGCTCGTCGTCACCGGCGAAGACGGCAAGCCGATCAAGCTCGCGACGCTGCGCGGCCGGTGGCTGATGATCTCAGTCGACAGAAGCGCGTGCGACAAGGCGTGCGCGACCAAGCTTTACTTCATGCGGCAGATACGCGCGACGCAGGCGGGAGAGCGTGAGCGGATCGTCAATGTGTGGCTGCGTACCGACGCGGCGAAGGTGCCCGACGTGATCGAAACCGCTTATCCGGATACGGAAAAGCTGGTTGCGCCCGTCGCGGACGTCACCGCATGGCTGCCGGTCGACGACGGCACGCAATTGACCGATCACATTTACATGGTCGATCCGAACGGCAACCTGATGATGCGTTTCCCGAAAGATCCGAATCCGAGCAAGATCAAGAGCGACGTGTCGAAGCTGCTGCGCAATTCGAGCATCGGCTGACGTCATCCACGATCGCGGTAAAGGTAGAGATTCCGATGTTCGTACTGCAACTCGGCCTGATCGGACTGTGCATTGCGCTGCTGCCGCTCTCGTACGTGTGGGTCAAGGTCGACGACGATAAATTCCGCAAACTGGTCTGGGTCAACACGTTTCTGACGCTGGACCTGGTGATGTTCGGCGGCTTCACACGGCTGACCGACTCGGGCCTCGGCTGTCCGGACTGGCCCGGCTGCTATGGCACGTCTTCTCCGTTTATCGCCCACGCGGCGATTTCCGCCGCCTATCAGGCGATGCCGACCGGCCCGGTCAGCATGACGAAAGCATGGATCGAAATGATCCACCGCTACTTCGCGATGGCGATCGGCGTGCTGATCATCGCGCAGGTCTTGATCGCGTGGAGTGCGCGCATCCGCCGGCGCCCGCTACACGTGTCGCCGTGGTGGCCGACGGCGCTGCTGATGCTGATCGTCGTGCAAGGCATATTCGGTGCATGGACCGTGACGATGAAACTGCAGCCGGTCATCGTCACGACGCATCTGCTGCTGGGCCTCGCGCTGCTCGGCACGCTTGGCTGGCTCGCCGCACGGCAAACCCCGCTGCCGGTGTTCGAGCCCGCCGCGGGCCGCTGGCGCACCGCCGCGTTGGCCGGCCTCGTCCTGCTGATCGTGCAGATCGCGCTGGGCGGTTGGGTCAGCACGAACTACGCGGTGCTCGCATGCACCGACTTTCCGACCTGCAACGGTCAATGGCTGCCGCCTATGGATTTCGAGCACGGTTTTCACTTGTGGCGCGCCCTCGGCATGAACGGCGACGGCGACATGATCACGCAAACCGCGCTCGTCGCGATCCATTGGACGCATCGTACCTTCGCGATTGTCGTGGTGGCGTACCTGCTATGGCTAGCATTGAAATTGCGCCGGTTCGAGTCGCTGCGGCGGCCTGCCGACGGCGTGCTGCTCGTGATCGTGATCCAGTTTTTTACGGGCCTGTCGAACATCGTTCTGCAATGGCCGTTGCCGATTGCCGTTGCGCATAACGGTGGCGCCGCGGTCCTGCTGCTGCTACTCGTTATGCTAAACTTTCGAATCGCTTCTAGCCGTCCCGGCCGCGCGATGTTACCCGCGCGCGATGCCGCACCAGCGTGACCCACATGGACAGCACAACACTCCCCCATTCGTCAGGTAAGTCCGGTAGCCGGATCTCCCAATACCTCGCGCTGACCAAGCCGCGTGTGACACAGCTCGCGGTGTTCTGCGCGGTGATCGGTATGTTTCTGTCGACGCCGGGCATGGTGCCGTGGACCGTGCTGATCGGCGGGACGATCGGTATCTGGCTGTTGGCAGGCGCGGCGTTCGCGATCAACTGCCTCGTCGAACAGAGAATCGACGCGATGATGCGCCGTACCGCATGGCGCCCGTCCGCGCGCGGCGAGATCACCACGGTCCAGATCCTGCTGTTCTCCGCGGTGCTGGGCGGCCTCGGCATGGCGACGCTCTATACGTTCACCAATGCGCTGACGATGTGGCTGACCGTCGCGACCTTCGTCGGCTATGCGGTGGTGTACACGCTGTTGCTCAAGCCTTACACGCCGCAGAACATCGTGATCGGCGGCGCGTCCGGCGCGATGCCGCCGGCGCTTGGCTGGGCGGCAGTGACCGGCCACGTGCCGGGCGACGCGTGGATTCTCGTGCTCATCATCTTCGTGTGGACCCCGCCGCATTTCTGGTCGCTCGCGCTCTATCGCCGTAAAGACTATGAAAACGCAGGCCTGCCGATGCTGCCGAACACGCACGGCGAACAATACACGCGGCTGCACATCTTTCTCTATACGGCTATCCTGTTTGCCGTCACGCTGATGCCGTTCATCTCGGGAATGAGCGGCGTCGTGTATCTGAGCGCGGCGGTGCTGCTCGGCGCCGTGTTCCTCGGCTATGCGTGGAAGATTTATCGGGAATATTCGGACGCGCTTGCGCGTAAGACCTTTCGTTACTCGATCGTTTATCTGTCGCTGCTGTTCGCGGCCTTGCTGATCGATCACTATGCGCGCGCGCTGATCGGCGCGTAAGGTGGGCGCAGTCGGCAGCCGATTTGCAGCCCAGGTTGCCCAGTCCCGCTTCAGGTCACTGCTGCTGCCCAATCACATCATGCTGAACAAGAACCGCTTTGCCTTCGCGATGCGCGCCGCGCGCTTCGCCGTCGCGATTTGCGCGCTCGGTGGCGCCGCGCTTGTCGCCGGCTGCGGCCAGGATGCGCCTGCGTTCCAGAACGTCGATATCACCGGCAACAAGCAGTTCGCGACCGATTTCTCGCTGCCCGACACGAGCGGCAAGATGCGCACGCTTGCGGACTACAAAGGCAAGGTGGTGGTGCTGTTCTTCGGCTACACGCATTGCCCGGACGTGTGCCCGACAACGATGGCCGAACTCTCGCAGGCGATGCAGCAACTTGGGCCGGCAGACGCCAAACGCGTGCAGGTGTTGTTCGTCACGCTCGATCCGGACCGCGACACTGCCGCGCTGCTCGGCCAGTATGTGCCGGCGTTCAACCCGGCCTTCGTCGGCTTGCGGCCGGCGGATCAGGCGCAGCTCGACAAAGTGGCCAAGGACTTTCGCGTCTACTACGCGAAAGTGCCGGGCAAGACGCCCGACGGCTATACGATGGACCACACGGCGGCGAGTTATGTGTTCGACCCGGAAGGTCGCCTGCGGCTCTTCGCACGCGACGGCCAGGGCGCCGGGCCATGGGTTCACGATATCAAGCTGCTGCTCGGCTAACGACGCCGGTTGTCATCCCATTTGGCCGGTACATTTGGGACGCATCAATCAACGTTCCTGAACATCTCGCGGTGTGCTTGATCTTCACACGCGACGACCCCAAAACTACCCAAATAGCATTGAGACTTTAGTCCTATTCCTATCGGATTCCTAGATCGTGGATAAGAAAATTCGTTGACTCGCGCAGCAATGTGCGCGGGGCTTCGACGAACGTCTTTCTCGACATCATTCGGCATTTGAATTGCGAGGTCGACGTCGTCTAACAACGTTACTTTTCTACTAGGTATCTGAATGAAGAAGTCACTCCTCTCGATGGCGGCGATCGGTACGTTGGCGGCAAGCGCGCTTGTCCCGATGTCCGCTCATGCGTACGACGGCACCATTACTTTCAATGGCAGCTTGTCCGCGCAAACCTGCACGATCAACGGCAACGGCACGTCTGCGAAGAACTTCACGGTTAGCCTGCCGACCGTTTCCACCAGTGCGCTGGGCAGCGCCAGCACCACGGCCGGCCGCACGCCGTTCAACATTTCGCTGTCCGGTTGCACGCCGGGTACGGGCAATGTCGCCACGTACTTCGAGCCGGGAAACACGGATACGTCGAACGGCAATCTGCTGGTCAACTCCGGCGGCGCGGGTAATGTGGAAATCCAGTTGCTGAACCATGACGGCTCGCCGATCAAGGCTGGTTTTGCGAAGGATTCGCAGAATTCGCAGGCCGTCGCGCTCGATTCCGGCGCCGCTACGTTGAATTACTTTGCGCAATATTTTGCAACCGGCGCAACCACGCCCGGCGCAGCTGTTTCGCAAGTCAATTACACGATCACGTATCCGTAAGCCAATTCGGCCAATTACCGGTCGACCACCCACTTGTCACCGCCTCACGGCGGTGATCTGGCGGTTCCGCGCAGCCTGTGTAACAGGATCTGCGCGGGCACCAGACGCTCGCCATGAGGCAACAGCAATGAAGTTCCGCATAGTTCATCCAGTATACAAAGTTGTCCTAATGGTTGGTTTCGTAATTGCGAGCCTCGCGGGTGCGACCGTTGCGCGCGCATCGATCGTAATCGGCGCCACGCGCGTGATTTATAGCGCGGACGCTAGCGAAGTCACTGTCAAGCTCTCCAATCAAGGTCAAGCGGCAGCGCTAGCCCAGACATGGATCGATAATGGCGATCCTAAAGCGGCACCGTCGACAGTTGCTACTCCGTTCACGTTGACCCCGCCGGTTTCGCGCATTGATCCCAGCAAGGCGCAGACCATCCGCATCTTCCGGATCAACGACACATTGCCGAACGACCGGGAGTCCGTCTTCTACTTGAACGTACTCGAAATTCCGCCAAAGCCGGGCGCTGACGAATCCGGGCAGAACCATCTGCAGCTCGCATTTCGTACACGGATCAAGCTGTTCTACCGGCCGACAGGTCTGAAGATGTCCGCTGCGGAAGCGCCGCGGCAACTGACGTGGCAGTGGTCCCGCAACGACAGCAAAACGACGCTGACCGTTTCCAATCCGACGCCGTATTACGTGACCGTCTCGTCATTCGAAGTGAAGGATGCAAGCGGCGCGATGGTCGCGAAATCGCTCGACTCCGACATGATCGCACCGGGCGCCAGCAAGTCCATGCCGGTTACTGAAACCCAGGCACACCCCGGTGAGGTCGCGCGCTTTTTCTCGATCAACGACTACGGCGGTGAAGACGAGCACGAGACGCCGATTCGTTGACCGTTTCCGAAGCCGGCCCTCCGCGCCGCTCATGGCACGCGTGAACACGTAAACGCGCGTCGAAGGCGTTCGCCAGACCCGCCGGCCGCTCCCCAGTCACACATCGATCCAAGCGCCCCGCTACGCGCGGCGCGTGGCTTCGCACGTCCCTATTTCAGCTACACGTCCCATGAAAAGGCAATCTGAATCCAGCGCGAGAGCGCCACGGTTGAAGCTCCTTTCGGCGCTCGTGCTGTCGATCGTCGCGGCGGGCGCCTATGGCGCCTTGCCCCCGGTCGTCGAGCCGACCGCTTCAGTGCCCGAGGGCGCGGACGTGCAGTTCAATGAGCAGTTTCTGCTCGCGCAGGATGGCACACGCGTCGATATCGACCGATTTAACAAGGGCAACGTCGCGTTGCCAGGTACGTACAAATCGGATTTGTACGTGAACGAAGTATGGCGCGGCCGCATCGAGGTCACTTAGCGCGATGTCGGTGCGGGGCGTGTGGAGCCATGCTTCGACAACGAATTGCTGCAGCATGTTGGCGTCGATCTGCGCAAGCTTCCTGAGCAGGCACTCGCCGCCCTTGGTCAATCTTCCGGGACCGGCGCCTGCATGACGTTGTCCTCGCTCGTAAAAGATGCGACCGCAACGTTCGACAACTCGGAGCAGCGGCTTGACGTGAGCGTGCCGCAGATCGCGCTCGACAACAAGGCGCGCGGTTACGTCGACCCGAAGTACTGGGACAACGGCGTCACGGCGGCGACGCTGCAGTACAACGCAAACGTGTACCGGTCGGATTCAGGCGGCCTGTCGTCGACGCAAAGCTACGTCGGCCTCAACGCGGGCGTCAACGTCGGCGCCTGGCGGTTTCGCAGTCAGGGCAACGTGACACAACACACGGGGACGCCCACGCGATATCAGAACGTCGCTGTCTACGCGCAGCGCGGGATCACGCCGCTGAAGGGGCAATTGACCATCGGCGACTCGTTTACCGACGGCGCCGTCTATGACAGTTTTGGCCTGCGCGGCATACAACTGACAAGCGACGATCGGATGCTGCCCGAGTCGCAGCGCGGTTATGCGCCGGTGGTGCGCGGCATCGCGAACAGCAACGCGAAGGTGCAGATCCGGCAGAACGGCAACATCATCTATGAAACCAACGTTGCGCCGGGCGCATTCGCGATTGACGATCTTTATCCGACCGGGTATGGCGGCGATCTGCAAATCGTTGTCACGGAGGCGGACGGCAGCGTCCATACCTCTTCGGTGCCTTTTTCGTCACCCGTGAATGCACTGCGCGCAGGCGTGACGCGGTACAGCTTTGTCGCGGGCGAGTACCGCAACCCGTCGCTGCACAACAACCCGCCCGTGTTCCAGTTCACTTTGCAGCGCGGCTTGAACAATACGGTTACCGCATACGGTGGGGTGGTTGTGGCGCAAGACTACATGTCCGGCGTGCTCGGTGCGGCGATCAACACGAAGTACGGCGCATTCGGCTTCGACGTGACGCAGTCCTACGCAACGTTCGGTGGACGCATGCCGGCACGCAGCGGACAGAGCTATCGGTTCAGCTACTCGAAGCTCGTTGCTCCGACCGACACCAACATCTCGGTCGCGGCGTACCGCTATTCGACGGGGGGCTTCCTGAGCATGGAAGACGCGGCCGCACTGCGCGACCCGAACTTTATGGCGCAGACGGATATGTACTCTTCGCTGCAGAAGTCGCGGTTGCAGTTGACGCTCAATCAGAACCTCGGTGAAAAGCGCGGCACGCTTTATCTGACCGGTTCTACACAGAACTACTGGAATCGCGGCGGTACCGACACGCAGTTCCAGGCGGGCTACAACAATTTCTACAAGCGCATCGGCTACGGGGTATCGATTTCTCGCGAATTCGACTCGACGAACCGGCAATGGGACACGCGTGTGATGGCCAATCTGACCATTCCGCTCGGCACGGGCGGCCACGCGCCGACTGCCACGTCGATGCTGCAACACGATAGCGCGAGCGGCGGCACGCTGCTGCAGCAGTCGGTGGCCGGCACGCTCGGCGACGACAACGCGGTTTCCTATGGCGTCAACGCAAGCTTCGCTGGCGGCGGCTCGACGGGCGCGTCGACGACCGCGGGCGGCAATGTCTCATACACGACGCGTTTTGCGACCTTGACGGCCAACGCCGGCGCCGGTACGGGCTACACCCAGGCGGGCGCCGGCATCGCGGGCGGGATCGTCGCATACGGTGGAGGTATCGCGTTCGCTCCACAACTCGGCGACACGCTTGGCGTAATCGAGGCCAAGGGCGCGGATGGTGCGCGTGTCACCAGTGCGAGCGGGTTGCGCGTCGATCCGTGGGGGCATGCGGTCGTGTCTTCGCTGACACCGTATGCGTCGAACGACGTCGAACTGGACCCGAAGGGATTGCCTATGAATGTGACGCTCAAGTCGACTGTGCAGCGTGCGGTGCCGACCGCAGGCGCAGTGGTGCCGCTGAAGTTCGACACCGAAGCGGCCGGACGTGCGGCGTTGCTGCGTGCACACCTGAGAGACGGGACAGCGCCGCCGTTCGGCGCACAGATCTTCGATTCGGACGGCAATAACGTCGGTACTGTCAGTCAGGACGGCCTGGCGGTTGTGACCGGATTGACCCGGAATGAGGGCGACTTGTCGATCAGATGGGAGGCCCAGACGAACAAGGTTTGCACCGTTCATTACACGTTGCTGCAACAGCGCAAGCGTGAGGTGCTGCCCGCACTTGTCGATGTGCCATGCAAGTAACCGCGTGCACATGTCGCGGTTCAATTTTTCAAGGTTCGACGATGTACTTTTCAGATGACATGGATGTCAAGCTTCTCACTTCATTGCGTGTGCGCACATCGGCCGCCGCGCGCTTCGTACGGTTGGCGCTTCGAACGGCTGCGATCGCATTGCTATGTTGGTTGATTGCTCCCGCTGCGAACGCGGCCTGCCGGTTTACGTCAGGCGGGCCCGTCACGGTGACCATCCCGGTGAACACGGTCGTCAACGTGCCACGCGATACGCCCAATGGCACGGTCGTCTACACGTCATCGTATGTAACTTCTGCTCCGACGGGCAAAACAAGCTGCGCCAACGACCCGTTTGGCGTGCAAAGTCTGATTGGTACTCAGCCCGCTGCAAATCAGACTGTCTACCCGATTGGAAACACCGGGTTGTCGTTCTCATGGAAGTACATGGACAGCGGGACGGCCTATAGCTGGGTTAGCTATGGCACCGCCAAGGGCAATGGCGGCGGGTCCACCTCGCTGCCCAACGCGTTCCAACTGATCAAAACCGGACCCATTGCGGCGGGCGCTACCGTACCCGGCGGGTCGGTCGCGGTCTTGACGTACGGCACGCTCGCGGTTCTAACTATGTCGCTGACCAACTCGATTTCAGTTGGCCAGGCATCGTGCACCACACCGAATGTCACGGCGACGCTCGGCACGCACAACCTGTCGGAACTTGCCGCTGTCGGCGCGACAACGTCATCGACGAAGTTCAACATCGCATTGAACAACTGCCCGGCTGGCATCAATACCATCAAGTACCAGATCGATCCGACCACTACCGTGCTGAACAGCGCGAATTCCGTGGTCGCGTTTGACAGCGGTTCGACTGCGCAAGGCGCGGGTGTGCAGTTGCTGGACGGCTCTGGAAACGTCGTACCGCTCAGCAAGCAGATCGCCTTTACGAACTTTGTTTCCGGCGCGGCCGGCAGCTACACGATTCCGCTGACGGCGCGCTACTATCGCACCGGCACCGCCAAGGCGGGCAGCGCCAATTCGTCAATGACGTTCACGATCAACTATCAGTAGCCGCCGACAACCGCTTGAACTACGCGTCGGGCGCATCCCTCAAGTCCCTCACCATTTCTGCCGTTATCTCGTAAGCAATCGTTTGCGCCGCGTTCGCGCGGCCTTGCGATTGCCGCAGAAACCACACGAAAGAGACCAAAACAATGAGCGGGATGAGTCTGAATCGCAAGCTGTGGCTGTCGCTCGCGCTTGTCTGGCTGGGGTTGCTGGGCATCGGGTTGCTGAGCGCGGTCGAGACGCGCTCGACGATGCTGGCCGAGCGCAAGGCCGGCATGGTAAATCTCGTCGACGCGGCGCAGGGCGTCGTGAACGGCTACTACACGCTGTCGCAGGCGGGCAAGCTGAGCGAAGCCGACGCGCAGCGCGAAGCACTCGCGCGCCTCGCGACGATGCGTTATGGCGACGCCGGCTATCTGTTCGTGATCGATTCGAAGCCGGTCGTGCTGATGCACCCGACGCTGCCGCAGATGGTCGGCAAGCCGGTCGGCGATTTCAAGGACCCGGACGGCAAGCTGTTGTACATGTCGGTGCTCGACAGCGCAAAGGCGAACGGCCGCGGCTTCACGTCGTATCGCGGACGGCTGCCGGGCAGCGAAACCGCGCTGCCCAAGCTGAGCTACGTCGAGCGCTTTGCGCCATGGGACTGGTACATCACGAGCGGCGTATTCGTGCGCGACGTCGATACGGTCTACTATCAGACGATCGCCGAGCATCTGATTGCAGTGCTTGTGATCGGCGCGCTGATCACGCTCGCGATGGTCGTCTTGATGCGCAGCATCCGCAACGGTCTCGGCGGTGAACCGCAGCAGGCCGCGCAGCTCGCCGCGCGCATCGCGACCGGCGATCTGACGCAGATCGTCAGCCTGCGTGCGAACGACTCGTCGAGCATGATGGCGGCGATGAATGCGATGCAGGACCGCCTGCAACGCGCGATCGGCGAGATCCGGCATTCGGCCGAGGCGATCGCGTCGGCGACGCAGCAGATCGCCGCCGGCAACAACAATCTGTCGCAGCGCACCGAGCAGCAGGCCGCGTCGCTGCAGGAAACCTCAGCAAGCATGGAGCAACTGACGGCGACGGTGAAGCAGAATGCCGATAATGCGCGTCAGGCGAGCGGTCTCGCGCACAACGCATCCGATATCGCGACGAAGGGCAACGAAGTGGTGAGCCGCGTGATCGGCACGATGGGGGAGATCAACGACAGCTCGCGGCAGATTGCCGACATCATTGGTGTGATCGAAGGCATTGCGTTCCAGACCAATATCCTTGCATTGAACGCAGCGGTCGAAGCGGCGCGCGCGGGCGAACAGGGCCGCGGCTTCGCCGTGGTGGCGGGCGAGGTGCGCAGCCTCGCGCAGCGCAGTGCGACGGCGGCGAAAGAGATCAAGCAATTGATCGGCGCATCGGTCGAGCGGGTCAACAACGGCTCGACGCTCGTTGAGCAGGCCGGCGCGACGATGGGTGAAATCCTGCAGGCGGTGCGGCGCGTCACCGACATCATGGGCGAGATCGCCGCGGCCTCGGAAGAGCAGAGCAGCGGCATTGCGCAGGTCGGCCGCGCAGTCACGCAAATGGACGAAGTCACGCAGCAGAACGCCGCGCTGGTCGAGCAGGCGACTGCCGCGGCCGCGTCGTTGCAGGACCAGGCGGCGCGCTTGCGCGATGCGGTCAACACGTTCCGCGTGGGCGATGGGCCGGTGGTGGCGGCGAAGCGCGTGGCATTACCGGGCGTGACAAAGCCGGCTATCGAAAAGCAGCTCACCAGGCAGCCTGTGCCAAAGACGTCTGCAGCATCTGTTGCTGCGACCGCCTCATCCGCATCCGCAACCGCATCCGAGGACACCGCGCGCGTCGCGCAAAAACTGCCCGTACCGGGACTGACCACACTCGCCGCAACCAGAAAGAGCCCAACGCCAGTGACACCGTCCTCTACGGCTAAGGCGGTCGACGAAGGTGACTGGACGACGTTTTGACCGTTACGCGCGGTCGCGTTCAGCGCGACGGCCAAGTGGCCGTATAAACGCCAACAGCCGACCAGCAATCGATGAGAATGGCGCGTCTGACGGCGCGCCATTCGCCTTTGCGGCCAGCCCGTACGCTAACTGATCGCGGTGCGCGCGCAGGACCAGGACAAGCCGTGGGTCAGGAAACTGGTCGCCGCGTATCAGTCGGAAGACGTGCGCCAGTTCATCAGGACTGAATTCAAGGGCTCGGTGGTACCGTCTTTCTGACGCATCGGGTGCAACGGATGCCTCGGGCGGCACGTCCTCCTGTCCTCCCGCCCGCATTCAAGGCGCCTGTATCAAAGGTTCCGCATCCAGCGTTCGAGCACGAGCCGTCGGCCGAAGCGCTGCGCCGGCTCGGCGCTCATCCGCGTAAAGCCCGCGTGCTCGAACAGGCGCCGCGCGTCGAGTAACGCACTCTCCGTCGTCACCGAAAGCTTCGCGTAGCCGGCGCGCCTGGCAAAGCTCACACATTCGCTGATCAACTGGGTACCGATGCCGAGGCGCTGTACGTCGGGCTCGACATACAGCATCCTCACGATCGCGGTATCCGCTTCCAGCCGCGTGATCAGCGCGGAACCGGCGACCGTTCCCTGCTGTTCGGCGATCATGCATGTCTCAAGCCGCGGATCGTGGCATTCCGAGAATTCGGCGACCGTCTGCGCCAGCAAGCCCTCGAAGCGATGATCCCATCCATGTCCGAGCGCGAAGAGCTGCGCCTGGCGATGCACGAGCCAGCCGTAGTCGCCGGCGCGTGGCGCGCGCAGCGTGACGTTGCGGTGCCGCGGCCCCGTGTCGAGCAGACGCTCGATCAGCTTCATCGCGTCGATCAACTGTTCCTGCGAAACGTTGCCGAGTCTTGCGAGCGTCGTCAACACGTCGTCGATCGCCGCCGCGTCGAGCGGCTGGTACGCGGCGCGCCCGGTTTCAGTAATCGACAGCAGCGACTGACGGGCGTCGGTGACCGACGGTTTCCGGTCAATCAGTTTGCGGCGCTCGAAGCCGGTCAGAAGCCGGCTCAGGTAGCCGCTGTCGAGACCAAGGCCGCGGGCAAGGCAAGCCGCAGTCTGGACGCGGCCGAGCGCGAGTTCGCGAAGCACGCGGATTTCGGTCAACGAAAACTCGCTGCTGTGCACATGTTCGTGGAGCTCGCCGATGTGCTTCGTGTAGAAGCGGTTGAAGTGGCGGACGGCTTGCGCGCGCCGTAGTGCGGCAGGATCAGGCACCTTAAGGACTCCAGTAGTTTTTACCCGGCGGCAACTATATTCGATCGTTGCAAGTTAAAAACCTGCACAGGTTGGCAGTGTCCTCTGCATCGCGCGCGTGCATGTTGCGCTGGCCAGCCAGCGCCGCCTGGCGGTAACCACATAATTCAACTGGTATCCAGTGTGGTCTTCATACGGGTATGTCCTGGTCCGCTTCCCGCAGCGGATGCAAATCCAAAAATTCAAGAAAACCCTTATGTGGCAAGGCATTGAGGCGGATAGACCGGCTAGATACCAGTCTATTGACTGGTATTATTGTGGTTATATAATGGGCTCCAATCTTCGTGTGATGCGCCATCTCTTCGTCTCTCGATCCGCCACAGCCCATGGAAACACGCTGGTCTGCCCTGATGCCCGACGCGCGCAACGTCACGCCGCTGTATCTGCAACTCGCGCGCAATCTTGCAACGGCAATTCACTGCGGCGTCTGGTCGGCGGGCGAGGCGTTGCCGTCCGAGCGCACGCTGTCGGATTCGATCGGCGTGTCGCGCATTACCGCGCGCAAGGCGATCGCGCTTCTCGTCGAGCAAGGCCTGATCCGGCGCGCGCCGGGGGCGCGCAGTTTCATCACGCCGCGCGTTGAGGATCCGCTGTCGCGCTTGACCGGCTTTACGAAGAAGATGGAGCAGCGCGGCTTCCGGCCCGATTCGATCTGGCTCGAGCGCGACGTGCGCGCGGCGACGCGCGACGAGATCGTGCAACTCGGGCTGTCGCCGGGCGCGGCGGTCGCGAACCTGCGGCGCCTGCGCCGCGCGGACGGCATCGCGATGGCGGTCGAACACTCGGCGCTGCCCGCCGCGATCGTGCCGGACCCGGTCGCGATCGACGGCTCGCTATACAGTTATCTCGAGCGGCGTGGTGTTGCCGTGGTGCGCGCCTTGCAGCACTTTCGCGCGGTCAATGCATCAAGCGAGATCGCCGAACTGATGGGCGTCGAGCCGCGTACCGCGCTGCTGCTGATCACGCGGGTCGGCTATAGCGCGGACCAGCGCGCCATCGAGCTAACGGATACCTACTGCCGGGACGACTACTACGACTTCGTCGCGGAGCTCCGCCTTTAAAACGGCCGACGCTGCGGAACATCGCACGGCGACCTCAGTCACGCATTGCATCACGCTTTCCTAGAGAGACTCATGCTGACCGGAAACATACTCACCACCGATGGATGGATCCACGGCACACTCGAATTCGAAAACGGCCGTATCACGGCGCTGTCGGGCCACGTGGTCGATCCGTCGACGAACGACGCGCCGTACATCCTGCCGGGCTTCATCGACTTGCACGTGCATGGCGGCGGTGGCGCCGATGTGATGGAAGCGGGCAATGCCATCGAGGCGATCACGCGCACGCACGCGCGGCACGGCACCACGAGCCTGCTCGCGACGACCATGACCGCGCCGCGCGATGAGCTGATGAATGTGGTCGCGGGCCTCGGCGGCGCCGCGCGCAACCGGACGCCCGGCGGCTCGCGTGTGCTGGGCGTGCATCTCGAAGGCCCATACATCAATCCGGGCAAGCTCGGCGCTCAGCCGGACGCCGCGGTGTCCGCGGTGCTCGACGAAGTGTTGCAGTACCTCGCACTCGGACCCATTCGCGTCGTCACGATCGCGCCGGAAATCGCCGGCCATATGGACATCATCTCGGAGATCGCGGCGCGCGGCGTGCGCGTTCAACTGGGACATTCACTCGGCACGTACGACGATGCGGTGGCCGCGATGAAACACGGTGCGCGCAGTTTCACGCACCTGTTCAATGCGATGTCGCCGCTGCATCACCGCAATCCGGGCATGGTCGGCGCGGCGCTGGCGCACGCTGAATACGCAGAGATCATTCCCGATCTGCTGCACGTGCATCCGGGCGCGATTCGTGCCGCGATGCGCGCGATTCCGCGCCTCTACGTGGTCACTGACAGCACCTCGGCGACTGGCATGCCCGACGGCGAGTACCGGCTCGGCAGCCAGCACGTGACGAAGTGTCTTGGCGGCGTGCGTCTGGCAGACGGCACGCTCGCCGGCAGCACCCTGACGATGGATCAGGCGTTGCGCAACCTGTGTTCGCTCGGCCTGCCGATGGCCGATGTTTCAAACCGTCTGTCGCGCCATGCCGCCGACTACCTCGGCATCGAAGACCGCGGCCGTATCGCGCGGGGCGCGTGGGCCGACCTTGTCGTGTTCGACCGGGAGCTGGCGTTGACTGCGACCTACGTCGAAGGAGAATCGATTGTCGAATATGCTTAAAGAGGCGCTGGCGTCCGCGCAAGCGGTCGCCGCGCAACTCGCGGAACCGTCGCCTGTCGAGGCGCTTGCGCTGCGCCTTTCGACCCGGCCGCGCGATGTCGCGCTGACCGTTGCGCGTGGCAGCTCCGACCACGCCGCGAGCTACTTCGCGAGCCTCGCGATGAGCCGGCTCGGCGTGCCGGTCGCGTCGCTGCCGATGTCGGTCGCGACGCTGCAGCAAGCGCCGCTGCGGGTACGCGAACAGCTTGCGATCGCGTTCTCGCAATCCGGTAAGAGTCCTGATCTGGTCGGCACGATGGCCGCGCTGCGCAACGCGGGTGCACTGACGGTGGCCGCGGTGAACGCTCCGCAATCGCCGCTCGCGGACATCTGCGAATGGCAACTCCCGCTGCTGGCAGGCCCGGAGGTTAGCGTCGCCGCGACCAAGAGCTACATCGCGATGCTGTCGGTTTCCGCCCAACTAGTCGCGCGCTGGCAGCGCGATGGCGCCTTGCTCGGCGCGCTGCAATCGTTGCCCGATGCGCTGCAGAAGGCGGGCGCGCTCGACTGGTCGAAAGCGATCGACGAGTTACGCGGCATCGAGCGGATGATCGTGATCGGTCGCGGTCTTGGCCTGGCGATCGCGCAGGAAGCGGCGCTCAAGCTGAAGGAAACGTCCGGCATCCAGGCCGAAGCGTTTTCGAGCGCCGAAGTGCGGCACGGTCCGATGGAACTGATCGATCGCGACTATCCGCTACTCGTGTTCGCGCTGCCGGGCCCCGAGCAGGCAGGCCTGCTGCAGCTCGCACGCGACATGCAGGCGCGTGGTGCGCGTGTGCTGCTCGCGGCACCGGACTCTATCGCAGAGCGCACCCTGCCGCTTGTGTCGACGGCCCATCCGGCGCTCGATCCGATCGCCGCGATCCTTTCCTTCTATGTGATGGCAGCCGGCCTTGCGGCTGCACGCGGACGCAACCCTGACGCGCCTCGCCATCTGAACAAGGTCACAGAAACTCACTGATCGGGAACCCAGATGCGACGTGTCGAGGAGATAGTTTTGATGAGCCATACGGCCAGTCCTGCGAACAGCCAGGCGGTGAATGATTTAGCAGACCATATCGTTCTGGTTGCGCCATTGACCGGACCCGCGGTGCTGCTCGCGGACGTGCCCGACCCCGTGTTCTCGGGTGGCATGTTCGGCGACGGGATCGGCGTCGATCCGCTCGAAGGCAAGCTGCTTGCGCCGTGCGACGGCGTGATCACCCATATTGCGCGTACCGGGCATGCGGTGACGATCGTGACCGCGGAAGGTGCGCAAGTGTTGCTGCATATCGGCATCGACACCGTCGCGCTGAACGGCAAAGGCTTCGCGCCGATGATCGAACAGGGCGCACACGTACGCGCCGGCGACGTGCTGATCGAGTTCGATCAGGACACCATTGCACGCACGGCGCCGAGTCTCGTGTCAGTGATCGCGATCGCGAATTCCGAGGCGTTTGAGATCGTCGAGTGCAGCGCCAGCGGCGACAAGCTGAAAGCTGGCGAAACGCCGCTACTCGTGCTGCGTGCGCGCGCTGGCGCCGCTGCCGAAACAGCGCGCAGTGCCAGCGCGGTGACCGACGAGGCGCGCCGGCAAGTCACGCTGGCGCACGCCGGCGGCCTGCATGCGCGGCCCGCGGCGCGCGTGCGCGAAGCGGCGCGCGGCTTCGATGCGCATGTCGAGGTGCGCTACAACGGGCGCAAGGCGCCGGTCGAAAGCGTCGTCGGTTTGCTCGGGCTGGGTGCGGGCGCAGGTGCGACGGTCGAGATTGTCGGCATCGGCGCGCAGGCGGCGGCGGCAGTCGAAGCGGTTGCGCATGAACTGATGCGCGAAGCGCATGGCGAGATCGAAGAGAAGCCGGCGCGGCAAAGCTCGCCGGCGCCGCAGGTTGAGGGTTTGATGGGGGCGAGCGTTGCGTCGAACGCTGCGACATCCGCGCCGAACACGCTTGCGGGCGTGTGCGCGGCGCCGGGCGTCGCGGTCGGCAAGCTCGTGCGTTGGGACGACGCCGATATCGTGACGCCCGAGCACGCGCAAGGCACCCCTGCATCGGAAAGCCGGCGCCTTGACAAAGCGATCGCCGCGGTCGACGCGGAATTGAACGCGACCGTGCGCGACGCGTCGCAGCGCGGCGCGGTCGGCGCGGCGGGCATTTTCACCGTGCATCGTGTGTTGCTCGAAGACCCGACGCTCGTCGATGCAGCGCGCGATCTGATCAGCCTGGGCAAGAGCGCGGGATTCGCATGGCGCGCAGCCATCCAGTCGCAGATCGCGGTTCTGGCGAACGTTGACGATACGCTGCTCGCCGAACGCGCGGCGGACCTGCGCGACATCAGCAAACGCGTGCTGCGCGCACTCGGCTATGCAAACACGGCGGCGCGCGCACTGCCCGACGAAGCCGTGCTGGCCGCCGACGAGTTCACGCCGTCCGATCTGTCGTCGCTCGATCGCACGCGCGTGACCGCGCTGCTGATGGCGCGCGGCGGTGCGACTTCGCATGCGGCGATCATCGCGCGGCAGCTGGGCCTCCCGGCGCTGGTCGCGATGGGCGACGCGCTGCACCGGATCGCGGAACACACGCAGGTGGTCGTCGACGCGAGCCACGGTCGGCTCGAATACGCGCCGAGCCTGCGCGATGTCGAGCGCGCGCGCAATGAATGCCGGCGCCTTGCCGGCGTGCGCGAAACGAATCGGCGCGCGTCGCATCAGGTCGCGGCGACACGCGATGGCCGTGGCGTCGAAGTCGCGTCGAACATCGCGACGCTCGACGATGCGAAGACCGCTGTCGACAACGGCACCGACGCGGTCGGCCTGTTGCGCACCGAGCTGCTGTTTATTCACCGGCAGGCGGCGCCGAGCGTCGACGAACATCGGCAGAGCTATCAGGTGATTGTCGATGCGCTCGCGGGTCGCACGGCGATCATCCGCACGCTCGACGTCGGCGCGGACAAGGAGGTCGACTATCTGACGCTGCCGCCCGAACCGAATCCGGCGCTCGGCTTGCGCGGCATCCGTCTCGCGCAGGTACGTCCGGATCTGCTCGACGATCAGTTGCGCGGATTGCTCGCGGTGCAGCCGGTCAGCGCCGTGCGCATTCTGTTGCCGATGGTGACCGACGCCGGCGAACTGGTGCGCTTGCGCCGCCGTATCGACGAACTCGCAAATGAAGCCGGACGCACCGAGCCGGTCGAAGTGGGCGTGATGATCGAGGTGCCGTCGGCCGCACTGCTTGCCGACCAGCTTGCGCAGCACGCGGACTTCCTGTCGATCGGCACCAACGATCTCACGCAGTACACGCTCGCGATGGACCGTTGTCAGCCGGAGCTCGCCGCACAGTCCGACGGACTGCATCCGGCCGTGCTGCGGCTGATCGATGCGACCGTGCGCGGCGCACAGAAGCACGGCAAGTGGGTCGGCGTGTGCGGCGCGCTCGCGGGCGATCCGCTCGCGGTGCCGCTACTCGTCGGCCTCGGTGTGACCGAGCTTTCGGTGGACCCGGTGTCGGTGCCGGCGATCAAGGCGCGAGTGCGCACCCTCGATTACCAGCAGTGCCGTCAGCGCGCGCAGGATGCGCTCGCGCTCGATTCGGCACAAGCGGTAAGAACGGCGAGCCGGCAAAACTGGCCGCTCGATTAAGTGAAAGCGCGAATGCGCGGCGCACGCCGCGCTGACGCATGCCCATGCATGGACGTCATTCGACGTCGCGATGAAAAGAAAGTGGAGTGGAGCGGACAATGGATGGAAACCCTTTTCTGAAGGTGCAGCGCCTCGGTCGCGCGCTGATGCTGCCGATTGCGGTGCTGCCGGTCGCCGGGCTGCTATTGCGGCTTGGACAGCCGGACGTGTTCAACATCAAGATGATTGCCGATGCGGGCGGTGCGATCTTCGACAACCTGCCGCTGCTGTTCGCGATCGGCGTCGCGGTCGGCTTTGCGAAGGACAATAACGGCGTCGCGGCGCTGGCCGGCGCGATCGGCTATCTCGTCGAAGTCGCGGTGATGAAGGACATCAACGACAAGCTCAACATGGGTGTGCTGTCGGGGATCATCGCGGGTATCGTCGCCGGGATGCTGTACAACCGGTACAAGGACATCAAGCTACCCGACTACCTCGCGTTCTTCGGCGGCAAGCGTTTTGTGCCGATTGTCACGGGTGTCGTGTGTCTCGTGCTGGGCATTGTGTTCGGCTATGTGTGGGCGCCGATACAGTCGGCGATCGACATCGCGGGCCACTGGCTGACGACGGCCGGCGCAATCGGCGCGTTCGTATTCGGTCTGCTGAACCGGCTGCTGCTCGTGACAGGCCTGCATCACATTCTGAACTCGCTTGCGTGGTTCGTGTTCGGCACGTTTACGCCGCCCGGCGGCGCCGCGGTGACCGGCGACCTGCATCGCTTCTTTGCCGGCGACCCCACTGCGGGCACCTTCATGACGGGCTTCTTCCCGGTCATGATGTTCGGCCTGCCGGCCGCGTGTCTGGCGATGTTCCACGAAGCGCCGAAGGAGCGCCGCGCGGTGGTCGGCGGCCTGCTGTTCTCGATGGCGCTGACGTCGTTTCTGACCGGCGTCACCGAGCCGATCGAATTCAGCTTCATGTTCCTCGCGCCGGTGCTGTATGCGATTCACGCGGTGCTGACCGGCCTCGCGCTGGCGATCTGCTCGGCGCTCGGCATCCATCTCGGCTTTACGTTCTCGGCCGGTGCGATCGACTACGTATTGAACTACGGGCTGTCGACGAAAGGCTGGCAGGCGATTCTGATAGGGCTCGCTTACGCGGTTGTTTACTACGGCCTGTTCCGCTTCTTCATCCGCAAGTTCAACATGGCGACGCCGGGCCGTGAGCCGGAAGGCGCCGATTCCGTACAGGCCGTTTCGGCGGCCGTCGCCGGCGGCTATGTCGCGCCGGCGGCCGGCTCAGCACTGCCGCGTGCGCAACGGTATATCGCAGCGTTGGGCGGTGCGGACAATCTGACGGTCGTCGATGCATGCACCACGCGTTTGCGTCTGTCGGTGCGGGATTCTGAAAAAGTGTCGGACGCCGGATTGAAATCGATCGGCGCACGTGGCGTATTGAAGCGCGGTTCGACCAATGTGCAGGTGATCATCGGGCCGGAAGCGGACATCATTGCCGACGAAATCCGCACGGCGATCGGGCAGGGCGTCGACGCCGCAGGCACTTCGGGCGGCGGAGCCGCCGCGGCGAGCCATGCCGCGCTTTCGGTGGCTCAGACGTCGGCCGCTGAGACGGTCGCGGCGGTTGCCGCGGCATCGGCAGCCGCGAGCGGTCCGCTGGACCCGGATCCGCTGCGCTGGCTCGCGGTGTTCGGCGGCGCGACGAATATCGTGTCGCTGCAGGTGGTCGCAGCGACGCGTCTGCGCATCGTCGTGCGCGATGCGTCGGCGGTGGACCGTCAGCGGCTCGGCATGCTCGATGTCGCGTGGGTGTCGACCGATACGTTCCATGTGGTCGTCGGGCGAGCTGCGCAACGCTATGAGCAGCAGCTGTCGGCGCGCTTGCCGGCGACTGGCGGCGCCGCGGTACAGCCGGCGTAGTCGAAAGTCGAACTGCGCAAGTCCGCGAACCAGCAGCGGGAAACGACGCAGCGAAGTAGACGCGGCGCCCTTGATACAAGGGCGCCGCGTTGCGTTTACCGCTTCGTTGTTGCCACGACGGTCGAACGCCGCGCCTCAAGCCACATCACGTTGATGATGCCAAACGCGAGTGCGACGCCAATGCCGAGAATCCAGCTGAAATACCACATTGAATACCCCTTGTTGATGCGACGCGCGGCGCAAGGCTTCGCGCGTCGGTGGTCAATACATCGAGTGATGGTCTCGCTCGAGCGCTTGCGCGGTCACCTTGCCGCGCATCACGCGATACACCCAGCTCGTGTACGCAAGAATGATCGGCAGGAAGATCACGACCGCGATCAGCATGATCTGCAGCGTCATGCGGCTCGACGTCGAGTCCCAGACGGTCAGGCTGCTGCGTGCATCGAGTGACGACGGCATGATGAACGGGAACATCGAAAACCCGGCAGTCAGAATCACGCCGCTCACCATGAGCGACGTCGCGAGAAACGCGGTCTTCTCAAAGCGGGAACTGGCGAGCAACGATGCGAGCAGTCCGCCGAGCACGCCGGCGCTCGGCGCGGCCGTCATCCACGGATACGACGCATAGTTCGTGAGCCACAAGCCCGGCGCGCCAATCACGCTTTTCAGCAGAGGGTTTGCCACCGTGTCGAGCGGCGGAGCATCGACGATCTGATATCCGCCGATCGCGGTCGCGATCAGCGCGCCCGCCAGCAGAAACAGCACAACGGCGACAAGCGATGCGATGCGCAGCGCGCGCGCCGCGCGCTTTGCGATCATGCCATCTGACTTCGTCCTGACGAATGCCGCGCCGTGCGCAGCGAGCATCGACACGCTGACGAGTCCGCACAGCAGCGCGAACGGATTCAGCAACGCGAAAAAACTGCCGTGATAAGTCGTGCGCAGGTCCTGGTCGAAGGCGAACGGCACGCCTTGCAGCAAATTGCCGAACGCAACGCCGAACACCAGCGCCGGTACGAAGCCGCCGACGAACAACGCCCAGTCCCATGCGTTGCGCCAGCGGGGATTGTCGCGTTTGCCGCGGTAGTCGAATCCGACCGGCCTGAAGAACAGGGCGAACAGCACCAGCAGCATCGCGAAGTAGAAGCCTGAAAACGATGCCGCATAAACGAGCGGCCATGCGGCGAACATCGCGCCGCCCGCCGTGATCAGCCACACCTGATTGCCTTCCCAGGTCGCGCCGACTGTGTTGACGACAATACGCCGTTCGTTGTCCGTCTTGCCGATGAACGGCAGAAGCATGCCGACGCCCATATCGAAGCCGTCGGTGAGCGCGAAGCCGATCAGCAGCACGCCGATCAGCGCCCACCAGATCAATTTGAGGGTTGCGTAGTCCATGATGATGTTTTCCGTACAGAAAGAGGCGGATCGGACAGCGGCGCGTCAGGTCGCCGTTTTCGCGCCAATCGGCTGCTCGCGCAGCGTTTCATGGTGGTAGCGCCCGGTGTGCAGCGACGACGGCCCGAGTCGCGCGTACTTGAACATCAACATGATCTCGATGACGAACAGCGCGGTGTAGAACAGCACAAAGCCCGCAAGGCTCACGTAGAGGTCGCTCGGCGCAAGGCTGGACGCGGACAGCGCGGTCGGCAGAATGCCGGCGATTGTCCACGGCTGGCGCCCGACTTCGGCGACGATCCAGCCGAACTCCGCGGCGAGCCAGGGCAGCGGAATCGCCCACACGGCCCAGTGCAGGAACCAGCGACGCTTGTCGAGCAGCAGCGAACGCTGTGCGCAGAACCAGAATGCGAGCACGAAGGTCGCGAGGAACAGGAAGCCAAGACCGACCATCAGGCGGAATGAGTAGAACACCGGCGCGACCGGTGGAATCGATTGCTTCGCGGCCTGCCTGATTTGCTCTGGTGTTGCATCAGTCACGTTCGGCGCGAATTTCTTGAGCAGCAGCCCGTAGCCGAGGTCGGCCTTGTGCTCGTCGAACGTGGCGCGCACTTCGTCGCTGGTGTCGCCTTGCTTGAGCTTCTGCAATGCTTCGTACGCGATCATGCCGTTCCTGATGCGCGCTTCGTGCCGCGCAATCAGGTCCTTCAGGCCGACCACGGGCACATCGAGCGAGCGCGTCGCGATCAGGCCGAGCACGTACGGAATGCGGATCGCGTAGTCGGTGCGCTCTCCCGTTTGATTTGGAATACCGATGATCGTAAACGGCGCGGGCGCCGGCGAGGTCTCCCATTCGGATTCGATGGCCGCGAGCTTCACCTGCTGGACTTCACCCGTGCGATAGCCGGATTCGTCGCCGAGCACGATGACACAGAGAGTCGATGCAAGTCCAAAACCTGCTGCGACCGCGAACGAGCGCAGCGCGAATTCGGTGTCGCGTCGCTTGAGCAGATACCACGACGACACGCCGAGCACGAACATCGACGCAGTCACATAACCCGCGGACACCGTATGCACGAACTTCACCTGCGCGACCGGGTTGAACACGACGTCGAACAGGTTCACGAGTTCCATGCGCATCGTTTCGTAGTTGAATTCCGCGCCGACCGGATTGTTCATCCAGCCGTTCGCAACGAGAATCCACAACGCCGACAGGTTTGACCCGAGCGCGACCAGAAATGTGACGATCAGATGCTGAACCCGCGAAAGACGGTTCCATCCGAAGAAAAACAACCCGACGAAGGTTGATTCGAGGAAGAACGCCATCAGACCTTCGACGGCGAGCGGCACGCCGAAGATATCGCCGACGTAGTGCGAGTAGTACGACCAGTTGGTGCCGAACTGGAACTCGAGCGTAAGGCCGGTCGTGACGCCCATCGCAAAGTTAATGCCGAAGAGCTTGCCCCAGAACTGGGTCATGTCCTTGTAGATCTGCTTGCCCGTCATCACGTAGACGGACTCCATGATCACGAGGAGCCACGACAGCCCAAGCGTGAGCGGGACGAACAGGAAGTGGTAGAGCGCCGTAATGGCGAACTGAAGACGCGAAAGCTCGACGACTTCGTTAACGGGCATGGTGATCACCTTCGGACGGATTCGATGCGGGCACCGATAGCAGTGCCTGTGCGACTTGCTCAGGCGGCAGCGACATGTGTTGCGCCTGCGGATGATTGAAGAAAGCGAGCTTGAGCGCGAACAGCAGCGCGAACTTGATCGCGAGCACGATGACGATGTCGCGTGCGAAGGTCGGGCCGCGCGCCCAGCTTGCGATGCGCGCCCACGATGCGGCGCGCAGCGGGTTCCTGAGATTGAGCGTTATGGTCATGATCGGTGGATGACGACGTCACCTGGCCGGCGGCGCCTGGCGGCCGCTAGCAAGGGCATAACGATTCTAGGAGCGCGGTTGCCGCGACGCGTATTGCGCGATGCGGCATTAAGTCGCGAAGGCGTCCTGAAGACAGAAGTATTGTGACCCGCGTTGCGCTACGTCAAGGGAACGACGGGGAGCAACGCCGGGGTGACGAGCGCGGTAGAAACTGAGACAAAAAAGCCCTGCCAGTCTTTCGACGGCAGGGCCTCAGTTTTCTTGCCCGGGACAAAGCCCGGTATTCACGCGTTATGCGTAGTCGGCGAGCGCGTTGCGCATCTTCTTCATCGCGCTTGCTTCGATCTGCCGGATGCGTTCCGCCGACACGCCGAATTCGTCAGCCAGTTCGTGCAGCGTCGAGCCGCCCGAACCGTCGTCTTCGACTTGCAGCCAGCGCGCTTCGATGATCCGGCGGCTGCGCGCGTCGAGCGACTCGAGCGCGGTGGCAATGCCATCGCTGTGCAGCTTGTCCCGCTGGCGTTGAGCGATCACCGCGGTGGGTTCGCTATGCGAATCCGCGAGGTAAGCGATCGGCGCGAACGACTCTTCGCCGTCCTCGACCTGACCTTCCAGCGCGATATCGCCGCCGGACAGCCGGGTTTCCATTTCCGCGACTTCCTCACGCTTCACATTGAGCTCTTTCGCGAGGCCGTCGATCTCGTCCGGCGTGAACGATTGCAAACCCTGCTTGTGGCTGCGCAGATTGAAGAACAGCTTGCGCTGGGCCTTCGTGGTCGCAACCTTCACCATGCGCCAGTTGCGCAGGATGTATTCGTGGATCTCCGCCTTGATCCAGTGCATTGCATACGACACGAGGCGCACGTTCTGCGCCGGGTCGAAGCGTTTCACCGCCTTCATCAGGCCGATGTTGCCCTCCTGAATCAGGTCCGCATGCGGCAGGCCATAACCGAGGTAGTTGCGCGCGATCGACACGACCAGCCGCAGGTGCGACAGCACCAGCCGCCGCGCGGACTCCAGATTGTTCTGCTCGCGGAATTCTGTCGCGAACTGCCGCTCTTCTGCCGGCGTCAGCATCGGAATCCGGTTCACGGCCTGGATGTAGGCGTCGATGTTGCCCAACTGCCCGGGCAGAAGCGAAGCGTGCGCGAGCGTCAGTGCACCTGCCGAGCCGGACTTAGCCGACGACGGGCTGAGAGTATTCGGAAGGGTCATTGCGTTACTCACGTAGCGTACTCCTTTGGGTCAGACAAAACGCCGTATTAAGCGGCGCCACCAAGATGTTAGCACTCTGCTTTACCGAGTGCTAACACTTAGAGACTCTAAAATCATCCAAGTTCCAGAATTTCCTATCGAAACCTAATTCTCAATAGTATTGTACCCATTTCTGCGAATATTGCCCTAGCAGGTTAGGATTCATCCGCACTGCATGTGGGGCCATCTAAGGGGCATCATTCTTTCCTGAAACGAGGGGAGCCGCACCGCAGTGGCAGAATTTTTAGGGAACGATGTTCGCGGATATCTCAAAAAACGACCGTTTTGCTCTTAACTCACTTGAAGATTCAACCTGGCAATTCAGGGTACAAGATGAACGAAAACAAAGAGTTCTGGCGTGATCTGGTGCTAAAAAGCGTTTGCACGGCAACTTTTCTCGGCTTTTCCGGGGCTGCGGCGGCCGATCAGTTCGGTGTTCAATTAGCGGCGGGTACGGCGGACCACCATGTTCGCAAACTTGACCTCGGTTTCGTGTGGGACCCCAACCTCACGTGGTGGGAGATAGGAGACTGGCATTTTGCGCTGATCGGCGAGGCACATGCCGCATGGTGGCATACCGACGAAGGCAACGTGCACGACAACATCGGCGAATTCGGTGTGACGCCGGTGGTTCGCTTTATCAAGGGCAGCGGCTGGCTGCGCCCGTACGTGGAACTGGGCGTCGGTGTGCGTTTGATTACCCACCCGCGCGAGTCGAGCAGCTTTACGATGAGCTCCGCATTCCAGTTCGCGGATATGGCGGGCGCCGGTTTCGCGTTCGGCGAGCATCAGCACTATCAGATCGGCTATCGCTTCCAGCACCTCTCCAACGCCAGTATCAAAGAGCCGAATCCTGGTATAAATTTCCACCAAATATACGTGCAGTACAACTTCTGACGACCGCGGCCGCTTTCGGCTCCGTCGGTGAAGGGGCGAATGCGATGGCCGCTAAAGTAATCGAGGCGATTCGCGGGCTCGAGCGCGATCGCTTTCGCGCGATGGTCGACGGCAATGGACCGCAGCTCGACGCGTTGCTTTCGGATAGCGTGATCTACGTGCATACGAACGGCAAACGCGAGACCAAGCGGCAGTTCATTGACGCGATTACCGCTGGCCGCCGTCGCTATCGCCAGATCGAGATCCAGTCGCAGGATGTGCTGCCGGTGGGACGCGAAACGTGCGTAGTCACGGGACGCGCGTTGATCGAGATGGAAGCGAACAACGGTGCACTGCTTTTTCCGATTGCGTACACCGCGATTCAGGCGCAGGAAGAAGGGCAGTGGCGCCTGATCGCGTGGCAGGCGACCCGCTGCGCGCTGGAATGACGGAGAGACACCTTTTACTGCCCCCCGTCACCTCTCCCGGTATAGCCTCTTGAGCTGACCGTTCGTACAAGGCAGTCCGATCGGAACTGCCCCGCGTGACTGACGCACCGCCTTCCTGCCGCCGTTCTCTTGAATTTTCCGTCGGCTCTTTCCGATGCTTGCCGCTACTCTGCGCGTATCAGGCCGCGACCTTGCTGCGTTCGGCAGACGTCCACACGGCGGCGCGATTGACACCGCTGATCACCGCATCGACGATCGCCGCTGCTTCGTCAGTGCCGATTCCCCCACCATGGCGCGGCGTTTCGTCGCCCACCCGGCAGCCGACGAATACCGCGATACGGCCGTCCGTTGCCCGCACGGTTTCGCACGACGTGATCTCGATCCGCTGGCCGGTGGCCGTGGCGATCGCAGCGGCGACCCATTGCGCATGAGCGTCGTGCGCCCCGCTGTGCGCCCCGCTTGCAGCACCCGTTTGAACGCCCCCGATGCGGATCGGGCGACCTTCCCAGTGCACGATGCTTGTATCGACGCGCCGCGCTGGCCCTGCCACATCGAAATATTCGCGGGCAAACAGCGCGCAGATCGCTTCCCCGCTGACTTCCGCGCCTGACTCGTCTGCCACGGCCTGCACCGCGTGACTGAACTCGATCTGCACGCGGCGCGGCGGCGCGAAACCCATGCCGCGCTCGAGCAGGTAAGTCGCGCCGCCTTTGCCGGACTGACTGTTCACGCGGATCACCGCGTCGTAGCCGCGCCCGACATCGGCTGGATCGATCGGCAGGTAGGGCACTTCCCACACCGCGCCGGGCACCTGCTGCACGAAGCCCTTGCGGATCGCGTCCTGATGCGAGCCCGAAAACGCCGTATAGACGAGGTCGCCCGCATACGGATGGCGCGGATGCACCGGCAACTGATTGCAACGTTCGACGACGCGGCGCACGCCATCGATATCAGACAGATCGAGGCCCGGATCGACGCCTTGTGTGTACAGGTTCAACGCAAGCGTGACGAGATCGACATTACCGGTGCGCTCGCCATTGCCGAACAGGCATCCTTCGATGCGATCCGCGCCTGCCAGCAGCGCGAGTTCCGCTGCGGCGACTGCGGTGCCGCGATCGTTATGCGGATGCACGGACAAGATGATGCTGTCGCGGTAGCCGAGATTGCCGTCCATCCATTCGATCTGGTCCGCGTAGACGTTCGGCGTGGACGCTTCGACCGTGGCCGGCAGATTGACGATCATCTTGTGCTCGCGCGTCGGCCGCCACGTTTGTGCGACCGCGTCGCAGACTTCACGCGCAAACGCGAGCTCGGTCATGCTGAACGTCTCCGGCGAGTACTGGTAGATCCAGTGCGTGTGCGGTCGCGCATCGGCGTGCTGGCGAATCAGCCGCGTGCCTTCCACCGCGAGTGCCTTCACGGCGTCCTTCGTCTGGTTGAACACGATCTTGCGGAATGACGGGCAGATCGCGTTGTACAGATGCACGATCGCGCGCGGCACGCCTTCGAGCGCGTCGAACGTGCGCGCGATCAGGTCTTCGCGCGATTGCACAAGGACTTCGATCGTGACGTCGTCGGGAATGCGCGCCTCGGTGATCAGCTTGCGAACGAAATCGAAGTCGGTTTGCGAGGCGGACGGAAATCCAACTTCGATTTCCTTGAAGCCGATCGACACCAGCATGTCGAAGAACTCGAGCTTTTGCGCGATGCTCATCGGCTCGATCAGTGACTGGTTGCCGTCGCGCAGATCGGTGCTCATCCAGATCGGCGCTCGATCGATGGTGCGACTCGGCCATTTTCGGCCGTTCAAACGGACGGTGGGAAAGGGGCGGTATTTCTCGGCAGGGTCGCGCAACATGATGGCCTCGTTCGTTTAGTCGTATGCGATGGGGTGAGGCGCCGAGCGGTTGGCTCGATACCACGGATGCACGGACCGCGCGCCGGCGGGAAGCGCCGGCGCTAGCTGGAGCAACGAACGGACGCGGACGAAGAACGGTGTGGAGAACGCCATGGCGATGGTGACGCCGGCGACGTTCAGCAACGGAGTGCTTGCAACGTGCATTTGACCCTCGCGACTCGTCCGAACGGTATACGGGCGAGTACAGACGACTACAGGTTGTGAAGGAACTACGGTTGGGATGAAACAGGAACAACGGGGAACTGCAGGGAGGACCGCGGCGGCTTTCGGACGGGAGCCCTAGGCAAACGCGGCGCTACGCCTCGCTTACGCTAGACGTAGCGATAGGGGCCGCGCTAGGCGACCGCTGGTAATTCGGAGGGAGTTCAGGATGGAACGCATGGTGCGAATGTAAGACAGCGGGCGTAGATATGTCAACCGCGGATTGCGCGGTGCGCCGTGGCCGCCGTCTCGCATACCGCCGGTCAGGCCGCTTTTTTCGCGATCCCGGTGATCACTTCGACCTGCCGCTCAATCGCGGCGGGCACGGGCGCCGCGCCGCGCATCACGTCGGCGATCCACGCGGCCGTGGTCGCCGCATCGCGCGCTTCGGGCAGATCGACCGTCGGCGCGTCCGCGGACGACCGCTCCGGCATCACGAGCGTCTCGCACTGCCCGTCATGCAGCCAGTCGATCTGTACCTGGCGGCGGGTGTCGGCGACCGCTTCGCCTTCGGTGCCGCGCGCAAGCAGCGCGCCGCCCGCAGCCGCGTCCGGATGCGCGACGAACAGTTGCGTGAGGCTCTCGCGATACGGCGGATGCGTGTAATTCACGAGCCGCAGCGCCGGCGGCGCGAACGGCTGCAGGATCTTGACGAGCGTGTGTGTCGAGTTGCGCACGCCCATCACGCGCCGCAGTGCGAGCAGCCGCGCGAGCTTTGGCGCAAGCGTCCCGATCGGCGCAAACGCGACTCGGCGTTCGACGAGGGCGGCTTCGATATCGCTATGTGTCCGCGCGGCGGCAACCTGCAGCCGGGCGAAAATTTCCGCGCTCGTGACGCGGCCCGGATCTTCGGTCACGCCGTGCACCAGCACCGGCACGCCTTCGCGCGCGAGCAGCAGCGCAAGCAGCGGCACGAGGTTGGGCTGCTTGCGTGCGCCGTTGTAGCTCGGGATCGACACTGCGGACACCGCGCGCGACCCCCGATCCGGCACGCGGATCGGCTCAAACGATGCATGCGCGGCGGCCAGCATCGCGGCGAGTTCATCCGCCGATTCACCTTTCAACCGGTAAGCCAGCAGCACGGCGCCCAGCTCGACGTCGGACACGCGGCCGTCGAGCATCGCGCTATAGAGCGCATGGGTATCTTCGGATGTCAGCGCACGGGCGCCATGCGGACCGCGCCCGATCTCCTTGATGAAGCGGGCGCACGGGAAAGGGGGCAACTCGGTAGCGGCGGAATCGTTCATCGGACTGAGATCGGCGGTACTGCGGGGTAGTGGTGCAAACGCGACGGTCCGTACGCGGAGCGATGCCGGCGGTCACCGTAACGCTTGATCGGCTGATCGGAATAGCTTGAGTATCGCACGGTGCGCGGTTCGCCTCATGTCCGCGCCCATGAACGCCCGCCGCGATCCACCGGAGCAACCGACTCCCGCGCGAGCGGGCAAGCGTCAAGCGCGCGATATATCAGCGCGTTAAACTCGCTGTTTTGAGATTTCACCTGCCGCGCACGCGGTTTCATATTTGACGGAGAACGGAATGGGTTACGTCTTTACGCCGGCGCCGGTTGTCGGCGTGCCGGTGGCCGGATCGAGCGATCAGTTCGCGGTGCGTCGCATCTACTGCGTCGGGCGCAACTACGAGGCGCATGCGCGCGAGATGGGGCACGACCCGAATCGCGAGCCGCCGTTCTTCTTCTGCAAGCCGTCCGATGCGGTGTTGTATGTCGCGCCGGGTGCAACGGGCGAATTGCCGTACCCGCCGCAAACGGGCAACTTGCACTTCGAAATGGAAATGGTCGCGGCGATCGGCAAGGCAGGTAAGGACATTTCTGTCGATAGCGCGCTCGATCACGTGTACGGTTACGCGCTCGGCCTCGACATGACGCGCCGCGATTTGCAGGCGGAAGCGAAAAAGCTCGGCCGCCCGTGGGACACCGCGAAGGGCTTCGACTATTCGGCGCCGCTCGGGCCGATTCATCCGGTGTCGAAAGTGGGTCATATCGGCAAGGGCGCGATCTGGCTGTCGGTGAATGGCGCGGAAAAACAGCGCTCGGATGTATCGCAATTGATCTGGTCGGTCGCGGAGACGATCGCGTATCTGTCGACGCTATTCGAACTGCAGCCGGGCGATCTGATCTTCACCGGCACGCCGGAAGGGGTTGGCGCGGTCGCGAAGGGCGATCTGATGAAGGGGGGCGTCGACGGACTGGGCGAGTTCAGTGTGCGCGTGGTTTAACTGCGCATTCAGACGTAGTCGGATTGCGAGAAAAAGCCCGGTTCAGCCGGGTCGCGAACAGACCGGGTCGCGCATCGTCTGCGGACTGGGGGAGACATATCGATGAAGCTGTACAGCTACTTTCGTAGTTCCGCCGCGTATCGCGTGCGCATTGCGCTCAATCTCAAGCAGCTGCCGTACGACTATCTGCCGGTGCATCTGCTGCGCAACGGCGGCGAGCAGTTCGCCGGCGCGTACCGGGAGCTGAATCACGATGCGGTGGTGCCGACGCTCGTCGACGACGGCAAGGTGCTGCAGCAGTCGCTGGCGATCATCGAGTATCTTGAGGAGACGCATCCGCAGCCGCCGCTGCTGCCGGGGTCGCCCGCTGAACGCGCATACATTCGTGGCATCGCGCTGCAAGTTGCGTGTGAAATCCATCCGCTCGACAACCTGCGCGTGCTGAAGTATCTGAAGCACACGGTCGGCGCGAGCGATGACGTGAAAAATGCGTGGTATCAGCACTGGATCAGCGCGGGCTTCAAGGCGCTCGAAGAGCATCTGGTCGCCAGCCGTCGTAGTGGGGCGTTCTGTTTCGGCGATACGCCGACCGTTGCCGATGCTTGCCTGATCCCGCAGGTGTTCAACGCGGATCGGTTCAACGTCGATATGAGCGGGTTTCCGACGATCCGCGCTATTTACGACCAGGCGAACCAGTTGAGCGCGTTCGCGGACGCGGCGCCGGGCGCGCAGCCTGACGCGGAGTGAAGGCGCGGAGAGACGGCGCGCCGCGCGATTAGCCGCCGAGCAGCGCGTCGGAGAATTCCTCGGCGCTAAACGGCTGCAAATCCTCGACTTTTTCGCCGATCCCGATGAAATACACCGGTACGGGCCTCTGCCGCGCAATCGCAGCGAGAATACCGCCCTTCGCGGTGCCGTCGAGTTTCGTCACGATCAGGCCGGTGAGGCCTAGCGCGTCGTCGAACGACTTCACCTGCGAGAGCGCGTTCTGACCGGTATTCGCGTCGATCACGAGCAGCACTTCGTGCGGCGCGCCTTCAAGCGCTTTGCCGATCACGCGTTTGACCTTGCGCAGCTCTTCCATCAGATGCAACTGCGTCGGCAGGCGTCCTGCCGTATCGGCCATCAGCACGTCGATCTTGCGCGCGCGCGCGGCGCCCACCGCGTCGAAAATAACCGCGGCCGGGTCCCCGCTTTCCTGCGACACAACGGTCACGTTGTTGCGTTCGCCCCAGATCGCGAGCTGCTCGCGCGCGGCGGCGCGGAACGTATCGCCGGCGGCAAGCAGCACCGACTGATCGAAGCGCTGCAGATGTTTCGCAAGCTTGCCGATGCTGGTGGTTTTGCCGGCGCCGTTCACGCCGGCGATCATCATCACGAGCGGCTGGTCGCGGCCGAGCATCAACGATTTTTCCAGTGGCTTCAGCAGGCCGACCAGCAACTCGCGCAGTGCGGCTTTCACCTGCTGCGGGTCGGTGAGCCGCTCATTGCGGACTTTCTCGCGCAGCGACTCGAGCAGGAACTCGGTTGCGTCGACGCCCGCGTCGGACATCAGCAGCGCGGTTTCGAGCTCTTCGTACAGGTCTTCGTCGATTTTCGTGCCGACGAAAATGCCGGTGATGCTCGAACTCGTCTTCGAGAGGCCGCTCTTCAGACGCGACAGCCACGAGCGCTTCGCGGCAGGCTCGGGCGTCGGCGGGGGAACGATTTCGACGGTTTCGAAGGTGTCGGATGCTGCGGGCTCAAGCGCGGCTGGGCTGGTGGGACGCTGCACAGGCTGCGGTTCGCGTGCGACGGGTGGTGCCGGCCGGAACGGCGCTGGCGGCGGCGAGCTAGCCTGCGGCTGCGATTCGGCGCGCGGCGCAGCGGCTGAATTAATCGGCTCAGGTGCGAATGCCGGCGTGGCAGGCGATGCCTCCGCTGCAGGTGGTGCGGGTGTGGGCACGGGCTGCGGCGCCACCGGGCGCAGCGGCTGCTGTGTCTCGGGGGGCGTGCGGTCGGCGCGCGACGAAGTGGCAGGCGCATCGGCCACTGGCGTTTCGGCGGGCGCATCCGGCGCCACGTCCGCGACATCCGGCGACTCGGTCTGCGCATTGTCGGACGTCTTGGAACCCCTGAATCGTTTTAGAAAACTGAACATGTGCTGGCGTGTTGAAGAGACGCGCCGGGTTTTGCCGGCGAAGGTCGCAAAGCTTAAATGCGGGCCATAACGACAAAGGCCACAGCGCGAAGGTCACGAATGGGGAAACTGCGGGCAGGTTGCGTGGAAGCCGCAAGCGCAAGGCTGACATTTTATCAGGCGTCGCCCGCACTCGCGGCGCGGCGAGACGTCGGCCACCCGTGTGGTAACGTGGGCGCTCCGGGCGGCGCGCAGTGCGCCGCCCGTATCCGTTCAGCTACGCCGATTGACATGTCCCGTCTTTCCTCATCCCGCGCGCGCAGCGCGCCGCCGCCCGGACGCGGCTACGCACATACGATCCGCATCATTGGCGGTGACTGGAAGCGCACGCCGCTGCCGGTTATCGACCTCGATGGTCTACGACCGACGCCTGACCGTGTACGCGGAACCCTCTTCAACTGGCTTGGCCAGCGTCTTGACGGTCAGCGTTGTCTCGATCTCTTTGCCGGGAGCGGCGCACTCGGTTTCGAAGCCGCGTCGCGCGGCGCCGCGCGCGTGCTGATGGTCGAGCGCAACGCGCGCGCCGCCGCACAACTGCGGGCAAACCAGGCGAAACTCGCCGCGCGCGCGATCGAAGTCGCCGAGGCGGACGCGCTACGGCTTGCCGCAGGCCTTGCCCCCGGTTCGTTCGACGTGGTTTTCCTCGATCCGCCGTTCGGCGAGAACCTGCTCGACCGCGCGCTCGAACTTGCGGCGCCGCTCGTCGCGGCAGGCGGGTTGCTGTATGTCGAAGCGGGCGCTGCGCTCGACATCGAACCGATACCGGCGCTCGCAGGATGGACGATCGTCCGGCAGGGTAAGGCCGGCGCGGTCCATTATCATTTGCTGCAACGCGAAAATGATGAATAATGCGCGTTCCATTACAAGTGCCGGATAACGGCCGTCACGCGCTGCAGCCGGGAGTCGCGCCTTGCGGGTGAATCGCATCGCGGCGTGGCGCCGGCACGGCGCACTTTTAGTTTGACGGAAGAGAGGAGAAGTCCATGGTAGTCGCCGTGTACCCGGGAACGTTCGATCCGCTGACGCGCGGTCATGAAGACCTCGTGCGCCGTGCGTCGAGCATCTTCGACACGCTGGTGGTGGGCGTCGCCGACAGCCGCAACAAAAGGCCGTTCTTCACGCTGGACGAACGCCTGGATATCGCGCGAGAGGTGCTTGGCCACTACCCCAACGTGCAGGTCGCGAGCTTCAAGGGGTTGCTGAAGGACTTCGTGCGCAGCAATAACGCCCGGGTGATCGTGCGCGGTTTGCGCGCGGTGTCGGATTTCGAGTACGAGTTCCAGATGGCGGGCATGAACCGCTATCTGCTGCCGGACGTCGAGACCATGTTTATGACGCCGTCCGATCAGTACCAGTTCATTTCGGGGACGATCGTGCGGGAGATCGCGCAACTGGGCGGCGATGTCAGCAAGTTCGTGTTTCCGTCGGTGGAAAAGCGCCTGCAGGATAAAGTCGCAGCAAACCAGGCGCAGCAGGCGAACCAGCCGTAACACGCGCAAACTATTCCCTTTACGCAAGATGAAGCCGGTGGTGCGTCGAGCTGCCGCCGGCCGGCGCGTGGTGAGTCAGGTATGGCCCTGGGGGTTATCGACGCGTGCATCAATTTGCGTTCCTGATTAATTTTGAAGTGCACTGTCCAGACAGACTTTCAAGCATTTCCGATTGACGAGCGAAGGGCGTAGATTGCTTTGCCGGCCATTGCCCGGCAAAGCCACCTAGGCGCCGGCGCGCGGCGCGTCAGCGAATCACGTCGTCCGCGCCGGCGACGCCGCGCACCGGCGCAGTCGTCGCGTCGCGTTTCGCCAGTGCACGCATCGCATTCTTCAGGCGATGCCCGAGCGGCACGACCGCGAACGCGAGCGCGATGAGCACAACAAGCACGATCAGCTTGCCGGCAGTCGACAAAGGCTGTCCCTGGCGTGTCGCACCGATGGCGACGAGCAGCGGAAAATGCAGCAGATACAGCGGAAACGTCGCGTCGCCGAGCTTGCGTGCGAACGCGACGAGCCGCGCGCCGGGATGCAGCCGCGGTCCCGCGAGCGCAAGCGCGGCAAACAGCGCAACGAGCACGCACACGAACAGCAGGCAGCCGCCGATGAGCGTTGCCTGCACGTGGTGCGGGCAGCCGATCGGCAGGAAGATCGCATCGAGCCCCCGGTTCAGCGCGGGACTCATCCGCTTGTATGACGCCGCTATCGCCAGTGCAGCCATCAGCGATACGAGCAGCGCGACAATCGCGCCGCGCCGCGACGGCGGCGTCACGAACCGGTCGTGGATCAGCACGCCCGTCAGCCAGAACGGCAGCATCACGATCACATTAGGCCCGTACAGCAGCGCGACCGCGATTGGGATCAGCAGTGTGCGGCCGGTGCGTCTGCAAAAGAGCAGCGCGCCCCAGATCGCGTAGAAACCCGCCTCGTAGCAAAGGCTCCAGAACGGAGAGTTTGACAGCGGCGACACGTCGAGGCTCCACACCTGGTTCAGGAGCAGTACATTTGCCGCGATGCGCAGCACCGGATGGTCCGCCTGCGCCCCCCAATTGTGGTTGTACCATGCGGGCGCGACGGTGGATGAATACGTGTCGAGCGCGAGCGTCGCCACGAGTGCGAGCAGCGTCACGGACAGGAGTCGTGTCGCACGGTCGATGAAAAAGCGGCGCGCGTCGAATTCGGCGACGGACGGTGAGAACGAGCGGATCGTATAGCCGCTCAGCACGAAGAAGCCGCCGACCGCGACGATCCCGACGCTAGTCAGGTCCGGCCACGCATTCTGAAAATAGCGCTGCGTCAGGTGCACGATCGCGACGATCACCGCAAGCGCGAAGCGCAGCAGATCCAGCGAAACGGAAACGGCGGGCGCGATCGGCATGCGAGTGCGTGGACTGGAAGCTGGCATTTCCGGAGTCTCCCGATGACCGTGACCGGCTTCGCGTGCTGCGTCGTGTGCCGGCCGCAAGTCCGTTCGCGCGAAAAACGCATGACGATCCCGTGCCAGCACGCGAACCGCGCAAGCCCGTGCGGCCCGCGCCGCGAACGCGGTCGATGCGAGCGACTGTAGAAGCGGGCACGTCGCCGGTCTGTGGGATGGCGAACGTAGTACCCGAAGCCGCGCGCGTGCATCGCGCAAGGCGTTGCCGGGGAATGTGCTCCGTCGCACTAAATTCATGCTGCGCGTGCGATATAAACGAGTCGCCAAAACTGGAGATTCACGCAACGATGCGAACGGCTCAACTGGACTCGCGACCGCTGGACGAAAAGTCCAGAGCATGCTGGTACTCGACGAAATCCGCGTACATGCTGGCGATATTCGTCGTGCTGGCTTCGGGCGCGGCGTTCGCGGCGGCATTCGGCTTCCTGACGCACGACTCGTGGAACTACCTGCTACTCGCGCAATCGATCAAGCGCGGGGAAGGGTGTTCCATCGCCGGCTCGTATTTCGCGATGTTTCCGTGCGGTTATCCGCTTGCACTCGCGCTGACCGCGCCTTCCGCCGACATGGCGAGTCTGATGCTGAGCAGCAAGGTCACGAACGTGATCCTGCTGTTCTTCGCATTCGTGTTGCTCAGAGGCACGTTCCGCAACGCGCTGGTGCCCACGTTCGTGATCGTCAACCCGTTCACGATCGGCCTGTTTCTGTACACGTGGTCCGAGAATCTGTTTCTGCTCGCCTGTTGCGGAACCTTGTTCGCGCTCTCGCGCGCGCATCGGCGCGACGCGCCCTATCCCTATGGCGCAATCGCACTGCTGACGTTCTTCCTGCTCGTGGGTGTGTCGTCGCGCTACTTTTTCGCGCCTTTCGCGGGGGTGGTATTTTTGTGCGTGTGGCTAGCGTATGGCTGGCGCACCGCGCTCAGGACATTGCCCGCGTTTGTCGTCGCGGCGCTGTTCTTCGCGGCTTACCTGAAGTTCAATACGGTGCTGACCGGCATGGCCACGGGCATGCCGCGCCTCCCCGCGCCGGAGACGCCCGGTTTCCTGGTGTTCCGATTCGTTCGGCAATTCGCGAAGGAAGTGGTGATTCTGGGCGTTTCGGTGTCGGTGCTGTTGTGGCTGACCCGGAAATATTGGTTGGAGCGATCGAAGGACGGAAGCGCGGGCGAATCAGACGCGCCCGAAGCACGGTTGCTGGCCTTCATGGGCGCGGGCTTTCTGCTGCTTGCGTTCTGTCTACGTTTGCGGACCCAGTACGACCTGTATGACCCCCGAACGCTCAGCTATGGGCTGACGTTTGTCGTCGCTGGGCTGGTCGGCTTGCGGACCCGCATCCCGACGTCCAGGATGCCGGCCCGGGCGGCGCTGATCTACGGCCTGCTCGCCGTGCTGGCGGCCCTGTCCGACGCGGTCGCGTATTCGGGCGGGGCATTGCTGCCGATGCTGAAGGAAGCGCTGGCAAACGGGTATACGTCACCGGTTGCCGCGTTGCAGCGCTATCACAGCCCCGCGACGGACGCCGACCTGATCGTGACATTGCGGCGGCCGCCCCGCGTCGCCGAGACCGTGGATGATGAAGCGCGTCTCTACTATCCGGGACATGCAGCGGTCGTCGAGATTCGTACGGGCCCGTACTCGAAGCCCGACAGCGTGGCGGATTTCAGGAAGGCCGTCGCTGGTCGTCATGCCCATGCGTGCGTGATCGATTTCACGTCATTCGCAACGCGCGGGGACCTCAAGCGTTACCTCGACGGGTCGTTTCCCGTCGCGTTTTCGTTCGGTTCTGGCGGAGGGTTGCCTGCAACCGTGTATCAGCCGATTTTCGACCCGGGCATGAGGGATTACCTGCTGTCGATCTTTCAGCCCGGACGATACGTTCCGTGCCCTTCGGACGTGAACGCGAACTCCAGCGCATGTGACAGCTCCGGTTGTTCGGACACGCTTTTGCAGCTCAGGCGGCCAGCGTAGTACCCCGTCGCCTTTCATCAGGAAAGGCGCGATTGATCACGCCGCCATCGAAACCAGACGGCTCACCGCCATTCTTTTTTTTCCGTCGTATTTCGTTCGACCGGATGGCATGCAAAGCGCGTGTTGCATCATGCGGTTCTTTTGGGGCGAGCGCTTTGTTATGCAACGCACCAACAGTGATTAATCCAGATGGCAGCCGGACCCGGCCGGCGATATAAACGATTACCGGGGATAGCGTCTACGAAGGATCGACAAACATGGAAATTCAGGTATTCGCCGTGATCGTGCTCGTGTTGGGCGTGCTCGCGCTGAACGTCGATTCCCGCTGGACCGTTTACATTCTCATCGTAAGTTGGCTGTTCTCGTGCGCGGCCACGCTTGCGCTGCCGGCATTGGGTGGCATGGCCATTCCTCCCGAAACGCTGTTTCTGATTTTCCTTTTCATCCGCGCGTTCAACATGGGCGGCCCGGCGGGATTGTGGCGGCCGCTGGCGCCCGGCAGCCCGGGTTTTCCGCTGCTGTGCCTGACCATCGTGGCGCTGGTGGGCGCGTGGTTCCTGCCGCGCGCGTTCGCGGGCGCGACCAACGTGTTCGCGATCAGCCACGACGCCGCCGATCCCAACGCGGTGGGGCCCGTACCGCTTGCCCCGGTGTCCGGCAACCTCACGCAGTCCGTGTATTTCGTCAGCGACGTGGCGATTTACTGCTGCATGACGATTTTTCTCGCGAGGAAGGATGGCTACCGGCATCTGGCGCAAGCCATGCTCGTGCTCGCCGGGTTGAACGTGCTCGCGGGTGTCGTCGATATGGTGTCGGGCGCCGCCGGCGTGAACGCGCTGAGCTGGATCAAGACTGCGGGCTACACGGTTCACGACGGCGAAGAGGTGGGCGGGCTTCGGCGTATTACCGGGACATTCACCGAGGCATCCACGTTTGCCGGTTTCACGATGCAACTGTTCGCGTTTACGGCCAACATGTGGCTGTTCGGTTACCGACCGCGCGTCACCGGCCTGATTGCCTTCGCGTCGGCCGTGCTGATCATGTTGTCCACCTCGACCACCGCGTATGTCGGAATGGCCGCGTACCTGATGGTGCTGGTGTGCAGCCGTGACGACCGGATTTCCCCGCGAAGCCGCGCGAGAAAAGGGTATTTGTTCGCCACCGTGGGGTGTCTCGCGATCCTTGCGCTGCTGTTCAGCCTGGTATTCAAACCGGGCCTTCTCGAATCGGTGACCAACTTTTTCAGCGATACGGTTCTTGCCAAGGCTGACAGCGATTCGGGGCGCGAACGCGGCGCATGGAACCAGCAGGCGCTCACCAATATCATCGATACCTATGGCTTTGGCATCGGGCTCGGTAGCGCGCGGACCTCCAGCTTTGTCCTCGCGCTGCTTTCGAACCTCGGCTTTGCCGGGGGCGTGCTGTTCGGCGTGTTCGCGTGGAACTGCCTCGCCGCGCGGATCCCGACGCAGGCGCCGCTGCTTAATCGCATGGTCTGCCATGCGATGCGGCAGAGCATGTTCGCAGCGCTGATCATGTGTTCGATCGCCGGCACGATGTTCAACCTCGGATCGAATTTTTATGTGTTCGCCGCTGCGGCGACCGCGCTGTCGCTCACCGCGCGCAGGGTAGCGTCGGTTGAGCGCGTCAACGGCGTCGGGCACGGCGACCCACCGCCCAGGGTGTCCGGCGAGACGGCGAGCCTCACGGTGTCACTGCTTGAAACGACCAAACGCCAGAGGCGCATACCCGCATGGCCGTACAAGGGTTGATTTAACAACAACGCGGCAAAGCCGGTCGACAAGAGCGTCGGGCGTGCATTCAAGCCCCGGCCTGACGAGAGAAGCGATCTTCAATTTCCTTTCGAGCGTGCTGCCGCTCGTCGTCTCACTCGTCACCATGCCGCTGTAACTCGATCGCGTCGCTACAGCACGTCCGCGCGGAAGGCTGGAAAGCTATAATATGTTGTTGTTTCCAGAGAAGTGGGTGGCAGCATGGCCCTGATGATTACCGACGAGTGCATCAACTGCGACGTCTGCGAGCCCGAGTGCCCGAATGACGCGATCTCAATGGGCCCGGAAATCTACGTGATCGACCCGAAGAAGTGCACCGAGTGCGTCGGTCATTTCGACGAGCCGCAATGTCAGCAGGTGTGTCCGGTCGAGTGCATTCCACGTGACCCGCAGCACGCGGAAACGCCGGAACAGTTGATGGTCAAGTACCGCGCGCTGCAGGCGGCGAAGGGCGCTTGAGCGCTTGAGTCCTGTCGCCGCGTCACGCGGAACGCGCTGCTAACGGCCTTCACCGTCAAGCAACGCGTGCAACGCGGCGAGCAGCGTGTCACATTCGGCATCGGTCCCAATTGTGATGCGCAAATGCTGATCGATACGCGGCAACCTGAAGTGACGTACGAAAATTTCCCTTTCCCTAAGCTTGGCACTGAGCGCCGCGGCATCGTAACCATCGTGGCGCGCAAACACGAAGTTCGCCGCCGATGGCACGACATCAAAGCCGAGCGCGGTCAATCCTGCTGACAGCCGTTCGCGGCTTGCGATCACCTTCGCGCAACTGTCGCGGAACCATGCGTCGTCCGTATAGGCAGCGGTGACGGCGACCTGTGCGATGCGATCGAGCGGATACGAGTTGAAGCTGTCCTTCACGCGCACCAGCGCGTCGATCAAGGCGGCGTCGCCGAACGCGAAGCCGACGCGCATGCCCGCGAGCGAACGCGACTTCGATACCGTTTGCACGACCAACAGATTCGGATATCGGCCGATCAGCGAGATCGCGGATTGCGCGCCGAAGTCGACGTACGCTTCATCGATCACGACAACCGAGTCCGGATTGGCGGCGACGATCTGTTCGATCTCGGCGAGCGGCAATGCATGACCGGTCGGCGCATTCGGATTCGGTATCACGATGCCGCCGTTCGGCACCGAGTAATTGTCGATACGGATCACAAATGCATCGTCGAGCGGTACGGTACGATAGTCGATGTCGTACAGCCGTGCATACGTCGGATAGAAGCTATAGGTAATGTCCGGAAACAGCAGCGGGCGATCGTGCTTGAGCAGCGCCTGGAACGCCATCGCGAGCACTTCATCAGAGCCGTTGCCAGCAAACACCTGCTCGACGGCGAGCCCGTGATAGGCGGCAACCGTCTCGCGCAGCTTGCGTGCGGTGGGGTCCGGATAGCGCCGCAACGACTCGCCCGTACCGCCGAGCTCATCGTGAATCGCCGCTTGAACCGCGGGCGATGGCGGGTACGGATTCTCATTGGTATTCAGCTTCACCGGATGCGCGAGCGCGGGTTGCTCGCCGGGAACATACGGCGTCAGGCGGTGAACGATGTCGCTCCAGTAGCGGCTCAAGCGGGCCTCCTCAATCATCATGTGCATCGCGCGACCACGTGGGTTCGTGGGATGCGCGTCGTGCACTAACCGTTGCGATGCAATTGCATCATCGCGCGTTCGAGTTCGCCTTTGACGACTTGCGGCATCACCGCGAGCGCTCGCTCGATCGACGCATCGATGACATCCTGCTCTTCCTTGCGCGGTGGCTTCAATACGAAGTTCGCGACATCGGGTTTCGCGCCGGCACGCGCGGTTTCCGGAATCAGGTCGCGCGGGTGACCGATGCCAATACGCAAGCGCCAGTATTGAGGCGTGGTCAGATGCGCGGAGATGTCCTTTAGCCCGTTGTGGCCGCCGCTGCCGCCGCCGAGCTTCAGCTTGACGGTGCCCGGCGGCAGATCGAGCTCATCGTGCGCGACGAGAATCTGGTCCGGCAGGATCTTGAAGAAGTGCGCGAGGGCGACGACCGATTGGCCAGAACGGTTCATATACGTTTGCGGCTCGAGCAGATGCACCTCTTCGCCGTGCAGACGCGCCTTCGCATAGAACCCGTGAAAGCGCCGTTCGTCGCGCAATATCGCGCCGGCTTCGCGCGCGAGTTGATCGACGAGCCAGAAGCCGGCGTTGTGCCGCGTCGCGGAATATTCGGCGCCCGGATTGCCGAGCCCAACGATCAGCTTGATCATGTTGTCGAGGATAGGCGGCTATCCGGACGTTCCGGCAGCCGGTGGTTAGCCTGGTAATCGGTAACAGAACTTGCGGTAACAGAACCATCAGCTTCGCAGAGAAACCCGCGAAAAAAAACCCGCCGGGGCGAACCTCGGCGGGTCACGTCGACCGTTTCATTGAAACGGATCGAGAGGATAGCTCGCGCAATGCGGCTCAGTCGCCCACTCAGGCGGCCGGCGTAGCTGCGCCTTCACCAGCGGCCGACGACGCATCGGTCGCTTCATCTGCAACGGCGCCAGCCGGGATCGTCGCGGACGCGATCACCGGGTTTTCCGACACGATGTGCGCGGTCAGCGAGACACCTGCCGGCAGCACGATGTCATTCGCGTGCATCGTTTGACCCGCTTCGATCTTCGCCAGATCGACTTCGAGGAACTCCGGCAGTGCGGCCGGCAGACACTCGACTTCGATTTCGTTCACGACGTGCGAGATCACCGCGCCCGACAGCTTCACGGCCGGGTTGGTTTCCTGATTCATGAAGTGCAGCGGCACCTTCGTGTGCAGCTTCGTGTTCGGGTCGACGCGCTGGAAATCCACGTGCAGCACGAGCTGACGGAACGGGTGGTATTGCACGTCGCGCAGCAGAACCTGCTGCGACTTGCCGGCCACTTCCAGGTCGAGAATTGACGAGTGGAACACTTCCTTCTTCAGTGCGTGCCACAGCGCGTTGTGATCGATTTCGATCAGTTGCGGTTCGCTGCTTGCGCCATACACGATACCCGGGGTCTTGCCCGAGTTACGCAGGCGGCGGCTCGCACCCGTACCATGCAGATTACGCTCGAAAGCGATGACTTTCATTTGCTTCTCCAATACAACTGCCCGCGACCAGGCAGTAAAAAGGACCTCATTGCCGCGATGTTGCTTATTGCCGGCGTGAGGCATCGGACTCGACGGCATGAACCTTCGTTCGTTCATGCCGATTGTGCGAAGCTGCCGCGCTCACATTAGCGCGGCAGCTTCGCAAATTGGGTTCAGCTCTCCGCGAACAGCGACATCACCGAGTCGCCGCGACGGATGCGCGAGAAGGTCTCGGCAAGCAACCCTGCGCTCGACAGCGCACGGATCTTCGCGCACGAACGCGCTTCTTCACCCAGCGGAATGGTGTCGGTGACGACCACTTCATCGAGCGCCGATGCGGCGATGCGTTCGCCGGCACCGCCCGACAGCACCGGGTGCGTCGCATATGCGAACACCTTCTTCGCGCCGCGTTCCTTCAACACTTGCGCGGCTTTGCACAACGTGCCGGCCGTATCAACCATGTCGTCCATGATCACGCAAGTGCGGCCTTCGACTTCGCCGATTATGTTCATCACTTCCGCGACGTTCGCCTTCGGACGGCGCTTGTCGATGATCGCAAGATCGCAGTTCAGCTGCTTCGCGAGTGCTCGTGCGCGCACCACACCACCCACGTCCGGCGACACTACCAGCAGGTTCTCGTGATTCTGCTTGCGCAGATCGCCGAGCAACACAGGCGTGGCGTAGATGTTATCGACGGGGATGTCGAAGAAGCCTTGAATCTGGTCCGCGTGCAGATCCATCGTGATGATCCGCTCGACGCCGGCAATTTCCAGCATGTTGGCGACGACCTTCGCGGAGATCGCGACGCGTGCCGAGCGCGGGCGACGATCCTGGCGCGCGTAGCCGAAATAAGGGATCGCAGCGGTGATCCGGCCGGCGGAAGCGCGCTTCAACGCATCGACCATGATCATCAGTTCCATCAGGTTGTCGTTCGTCGGCGCGCAGGTGGATTGCAGGACAAACACATCCTTGCCTCGCACGTTCTCCTGAATCTCGACCTGGATCTCGCCGTCCGAGAAGCGGCTGACCATTGCTTTGCCGAGGGGAATACCGAGAATCTTGACGACTTCCTGTGCAAGCGCCGGATTCGCGTTGCCAGTAAAAACCATCAGGCCGTCATGGCTGCTCATCATGCACCTGCTTCAGGCTGTGGGAGGCGAGGAACTGCGAGAAATTTTGGCAGGGGAGGAAGGACTCGAACCCTCGCATGCCGGAATCAAAATCCGGTGCCTTAACCAACTTGGCGACTCCCCTACACTAACTTTGAACACCGCCGGATGTGTAGGAACATTCGACGTTGCGAAACTCATGACGCGAAGCCAAAGAGTGGATGCGTATCGAGGCTTGCCGTTACTGCGCTAATCCATCCGCCCGGCAATGCGGCTTGAGCCGCCTGTGCTTCGCCGATGCTGCGGTATGCTGCAAAAACGCTTGCGCCCGACCCGGTCATCCGCGCTGGCGCGATGCTATTCGATAAGGTTTCGAACCACCGCAACACTTGCGCAACTTCCGCGTATTTTCCCACGACAACTTGCTGCATGTCATTCCGGCCGAACCCGTCGGGCCATTCTGCGCTGCGGCTTTGCTGTGTAAGAAAGTCCGTAATTGTGATGGGTTCGGAATTCCTTGTCAACGATTTTTCAGAGAAAATCGCCGCCGTCGGGACGTGAACTTCCGGCTTCACCACGAGGAAATAACGCGGCGGCAATTCTACCGTCTGAAGCGCCTCGCCGACACCCTCGGCGAATGCATTTTTTCCGAACACGAAGAACGGCACGTCGGCGCCCAGGCGCAGCGCCAGCGATTGCAGTTCGGCACGCGACAGATTCACTCGCCATAGCCGGTTTAGTGCGAGCAGCGTGGTGGCCGCATCCGAACTGCCGCCGCCGAGACCCGCACCCATCGGCAGACGCTTGTCGATCTCGATGTCGACGCCCTCCGTGGTGCCCGTGTGCTTCTTGAGCAGCTTTGCCGCGCGCACCGTCAGGTCGTGCTCGGCCGGTACATCCGGCACGTCAGTCAGGCGCTCGATGCGGCCGTCCGCACGCCGCGTGAAATGCAGGCGGTCACCCCAATCGAGCAACTGGAACACCGTCTGCAGCGTGTGGTAACCATCCGGCCGGCGGCCGGTGATGTGCAGGAAAAGATTGAGCTTCGCGGGAGCGAGGCAATCGCGCAGCGAATCGTTCGTGTCGGTCATGAGTCCGGGATGTAGCGCGTAAGTGGGTGGCGACGCGCTATTTTATTGGTCAATCACAAGCTTGATGCCGAGCGGCGGTTGCTCGCGGTTCAGATTCAAGCGTTTTACGCCGGTTGCGGGTGCGTCCGCGTACGCGAGATAGTCGATTGTCCAGCCGTCCTGCTCGATCTCCTTCGGCCGCGCCGGATCTTCGGGATCGGGAACCGTGCGCGCTTGCGAAGTCGGTGCGACCGATGGCTGCAGCCAGTAGCGCAGACCTTCGACCGGCAACGCGAAGCCCATCGCGTTTTGCATCAGCGTCGAGACGTTGTCGGCGGTGAGCGGCTGGCGGTTCGGCAACTCGAGCGTCGCCGAAGACGGCGACGACGTCACGATCGCCATCGTCTGGCCAAGCGGATTGCGTAGTTGCACGGTAACGGTGTCGCCGGTCTCACGCCAGTCGAAATTCCCGTACGCGTTTTGCTGACGGCCGTACGGGTCGACGTACTGCACCGCGAAGCGCCCGTGATAGGCGCGCGTGGTCTGCGCAGTGACGGACGTGGTTGCATTCGAGGTGGACGGACCTTGCGGCTTGACGCTCGCGCAACCGGCAAGCGCGACGAGCGCAGCGGTTGCAAGAGTCGTAAGAATGGGCGCCGCGCGGCGCGGCGCCCGGGTGCTGCGGAAAAACCGGATGAGATGGCGGTGAAGCGGCGCGAAAAAATGCATCAGAGGTCGTTCACCTGAAAGCGCTTGAGCGTCTTGAGGAGCGTGTCGTTATCCGGTTCGAGCTTGCGCGCTTCGCGCCACGCAGCGCGCGCCTGTTCCTGATCGCCGCTCTTCCACAGCACTTCGCCCAGGTGTGCGCCGATTTCCGCGTTCGGCTGCAGATCGTACGCCTTGCGCAGGATCTTGATCGCATCGGACGTGTCGCCCAGACGATATTTGACCCAGCCCACGCTATCCATGATGAACGCGTCGTTAGGCGCGAGGGCCGATGCCTTCTCGACCAGCTTGTCCGCTTCCTGCAGGCGCTGGTTGCGATCCGCGAGCGAATAGCCGAGCGCGTTATAAGCCTGTGCGTTATCCGGCTGGGTTTGCATCAGCTTGCGCAACTGCGTTTCCATCACGTCGTAATGGCCCGTCTTCTCGGCCGCCATTGCGTAGTCGTACGTGAGATCGGGATCATCGGGGAAGTCGTCCACCGCTTGCTGCAACCGCGCTTCGGCTTCCGGATAGCGCTTCGCGTCGAACAAAATTGCCGCGTCGGTGCGCGCGAGCAGGGCCTGGTCGCGCGGGTCCAGCGGATGAATGCCGGCCAGCAGCTTGCGCGCATCGTCCGGCTTGCCTTGTTTCTCAAGCAGTTGCGCGCGCGTGATCTGCGCCGGGATGTATTGCTGGCTGCTCTGCGGGATCTTGTCGAGATAGCCGGCGGCGGCCGATTCGTTCTTCTGCTCGAGCGCCAGCTGCGCGAGATAGATGTAGGCCTGGCCCGGGTCGGCGCCTTGCGTCTTCTCGGCTTGCTGCGCGTATTGCGTCAGGTAGGTCTGCGCTTCGGGGAAGTGCTTCTGCTGAATCTTGATCAATGCGAGCGCCATCAGCGGCGTGAGGTCGTTCGCGTTGTCCTTGTGCATGATTTCGAACTGCTTTTGCGCGTCGTCGAGACGGTCGCTTGCAAGGTACATTTGCGCCAGCGCGAGGCGGGCGTCATGCGACTTGGGATTCTGCTGTACGTACTTCTCGAGCGACGCGATCCCTTCCTGGCGCTCCTCGGGGCCCATCTGCGCGAGCGTCAACGCGGCCGGCAGGAAATCCGGCTTCAGCGCGAGCGCCTGTTCGAGCGACTTGCGCGCGCCCGGCGGGTCGTCGGCGAGCAGTTGCTGGCGCGCGATCGCCAGCTGTGCTTCGGGCCGGTTCATGTCGTTCTTCAACAAATCCTGCAGCACGTGCAGGCCGCCCACGCGGTTCGGGCCGCGCGAGATCAGCAACTGCAGCGAAAGGATTCCAGCGCCGCGATTTTCCGGCTTGATCTTCGCGAGCTCGCTTGCGAGCAGCGGCGCTGCCTCATCAGGTTTGCCGGACAGCACGAGCAGCGACGCATCAAGCTGCGCCGCGCGCTCCGAGCCCGGTGCGTACTGCTGCCACAATTGGGCGGCCGCCAGCGCGTCCGTCGGACTTTGTGCGGCGAGCGCGATTTCGGTTGCGCGCTGCGCCATCCGCGGATCATGCGTGTCGCGCGCGAGCGCCAGGTAGGTCTGGTAAGCGGGGGCCGGCTGGTTCCGCTGCAGCGCGACTTCCGCAGCGAGCACCTGGAATACGATCTGACTCGTCAGCGGCACATCGGGAAGATTTTTTTGCTCATCGGCGTCTGTGCCGAACGCATCTTGCACCGAAACTGAATTGTCATCTGTATCGGGAGACGGGTCCTGCGCATGCGCGGGCAGCGCGCCGAACGTCCATGCGGCCAGCGCTGCGGCACCCACCAGACGGCGCGCGAAGGCTCCGCGCGGCAAAGTGTTCGCCTCGCCGTGGGGCTCGCGGCCGGCGTCGGCCGGACGCTTCAGAAAGAGCTTTACGAAGGACAGGTTCATGGAAATCCGTTCAATGTTTCGGTCGATTGTAACGCGCTCGCTACAATACGCGCATAACCAACAACGCAAGTTGCAGACCTGTTAGACATGCCAGAGTTGCCAGAAGTCGAAGTCACCCGCCGCGGGATCGAGCCTTATGTGGCCGGGCACCGGGTCGAGCGGATGGAGGTGCGCACCCCCGCGTTGCGCTGGCCGATTCCGGCGGATCTGCCGCGCATGCTGCGCGGCCAGCTCGTGAAGAACGTCGAGCGGCGAGGCAAGTATTTGCTGTTCGAGATAGACGAGGGTTGGTTCATCGTGCACCTCGGTATGACGGGGACGTTGCGCGTGCTGCGCAATGTGCCGCATCCGCCGGCGGCTGCGAAGCACGACCATGTCGACTGGATCTTCGACGATTTTATTTTGCGCTTTCGCGACCCGCGCCGCTTCGGTGCGGTGCTCTGGCACGCGCGTGCGGACGGCGACGTGCTCGAACATCCGCTGCTTGCCGGACTGGGCATCGAACCGTTCGCACCGGCGTTCTCGGGTAAGCTTTTGCACCGCAAAACGCGTGGGCGGACCGTATCGGTGAAGCAGGCGTTGCTCGCTGGTGAAATTGTAGTCGGCGTGGGCAACATTTACGCCTCCGAAAGCCTTTTTCGCGCGGGGATCCGGCCGACCACACAGGCGGGCCGCGTGTCGCTTGTGCGTTACGAACTCCTTGCGGATGCGGTACGCGTCACGCTTGCCGCCGCCATCGAAAAAGGCGGCAGCACATTGCGTGACTTCGTCGGCAGCGATGGTGAAAGCGGCTACTTCCAACTCGATTATTTCGTCTATGATCGCGCGGGGCTGCCGTGCCGGGTATGCGGAACGCCGATCAGGCAAATCGTGCAAGGGCAGCGTTCCACTTACTATTGTCCGACCTGCCAGCGCTGATTGTTCAATGTCCGTTCTACCCACGATACCCGCTTTGACCGATTTCTCTGTGCGCTTGATCGCATGGCAGCGCCAGCACGGCCGTCATGACCTGCCGTGGCAGAACACCCGCGACGCGTACCGGATCTGGCTGTCCGAGATCATGCTGCAGCAGACTCAGGTGTCGACGGTCATCCCGTACTACACGCGATTTCTTGCGCGCTTTCCAGACGTTGCGTCGCTCGCCGCGGCGCCGGCCGACGATGTGATGGCGTTGTGGGCCGGGCTCGGTTACTACTCGCGCGCGCGCAATCTGCATCGCTGCGCGCAGGGGGTCGTCGAGCAGCATGGCGGTGTGTTTCCCGCGTCCGTCGAGGCGCTTGCCGAATTGCCGGGTATTGGCCGGTCGACGGCGGCGGCGATTGCGTCGTTCGCTTTCGGTGCGCGCGCGACGATTCTCGACGGCAATGTAAAGCGCGTGCTCGCGCGTGTGTTCGGCGTCGAAGGCTTTCCGGGCGAGAAGCGCGTCGAGAATGCGATGTGGGTGCTCGCCGAGTCGTTGCTGCCATCGAACGCGACAAATGAAGCAGTCGTCGCCTATACGCAAGGTCTGATGGATCTGGGGGCGACGCTGTGCGTACGCGGCAGGCCCGACTGCGCACGCTGCCCGTTCGCGGCGGATTGTGTGGCGAACGTGACCGGACGCCAGCGCGAACTGCCGGCTGCGCGGCCGAAGAAGGCGGTGCCGACACGGCGTACCTGGATGCTGGTGTTACGCGACGGCAATTCCGTGATGCTGGAAAAACGCCCGCCGTCGGGCATCTGGGGCGGCTTGTGGAGTTTGCCGGAGGCCGCCGATGAAGCCGCGCTCGCGCAACGCGCGCGCGCGCTTGGCGCAAGCGCGGCGGTGTCGCCGCTCGCGCCGCTCACGCATACGTTTACGCACTTTCGGCTCGACATCGAACCGCGCATCGTCGAGTTGAATCGCGTTGCCGGTGCGCACGCGGCGCTCGCGGATGGCGAGACGGCGTGGGTCGCATTGAGCGACATCGATGCGTATGGCGTGCCGGCGCCCGTGCGAAAGCTGCTTGACGGTCTGCAGGGTTCGCTGCTGTAGCGCCGGGTTGTTTCGCAGCGCGCCCGCGTTGCAGCCCGCGTTGCAGCCCACTACGCAATCGCTAAAGCAACTGGTGCTGCTGCATATAGTGATGCACGACATCGATGCGCGCGCCCGCATCTAGCAGTTCCATCAGCTTTTGCCGCGAGCGCAGTGCAATAGGCAGGACTTCCGACAATCGGTTGGATACCCACGACGGATCGTCGAGCCGAAACGGTTCGTTGAACGGCAGGCTGTCCGGATCGCGTTCGCGGATGCTCGCGATGATCCGTTCGAGCACTTCCGCACACGCGCCGAACTTCGCGAGATGCGTCTGTCCTTCGAGTGGCACGTCTTCGCCCAGCGGCTCGGCCATGCCGACCAGCAAGCCGCTCGGTTCGACCCGGTACGACAGCAGCCTGAAGCGCTGTGTGCCGCGCGCGCGAATCAGCAGCATGCCGAATTCGTCGACGTCACATTGATCGATGTCCGCCAGGCACCCAACCGACTCGGGCACCGACGGTTCATCCGGCTTCGCGACCTCGCCGCCGCTTTTCAGAAGGCACACGCCGAACGGCGATTGATCGCGCAGGCAGTCTCGCGCCATGTCGAGATAGCGCGCTTCGAAGATCTTCAAGGGCAGAAGCCCATCGGGAAAGAGCACCGTGTGCAGTGGGAAAAGCGGCACATCGGCAATCACGGGCGAGGTAGATGACATGGCGCAACGCTTCGGTTAAGGCCGCGCACGCGCGGCCGACTAAGCCACCAGCTTCGACGACTGTTCGACGTCGATCGGTGCGTCTCGATGCCGCACGATCACGTTCGCATGATCCTTCAGACGCGCGGCAAGCGTCTCCGCGATGAACACCGAGCGGTGCTGTCCGCCCGTGCAGCCGATGGCAACAGTCAGATAGCTGCGGTTGTCGTCGCGAAAATGCGGCAGCCATTTGACGAGAAACGCCTCGATATCGTCGATCATTTGATGCACGACGGGCAGTGCGTCGAGGAAATCGATGACGGGTTGATCGAGACCGGTAAGCGGCCGCAATAGATGATCGTAATACGGGTTCGGCAGCGTGCGTACATCGAACACGAAATCGGCGTCGAGCGGCACGCCGCGCTTGAACCCGAACGATTCGAACATCAGCACGAGGCCGGTGTGTTCCTGTTCGATGAAACGTTTGACCCACGCGCGAAGCGTGTTCGCGCGCAGATTGCTGGTGTCGATCTGGTGCCCGAATTCGACCAGATCGGCGACCAGTTCGCGCTCGCGCTCGATCGCTTCGGCGAGCGAGTTGAGCAGGCCGACATCCGCATCATGCGCGGTTGAACCGGACAGCGGGTGGCGCCGGCGCGTCTCCGAAAAGCGCTGGATCAACGACTGCGTGCTTGCGTTCAGAAACAGCACGCGCACGTCGTGTTCGCGCGACAGGTCGCGGATCATTTCGGGCATTTCGTCAAGCGACGCGCTCGAACGGGCGTCGATTGCGACGGCGAGGCGGTCGTGGCCGCCGGCGGTGAGGTAGGTCGCGAGTTCAGGCAGAAAGCGTGGCGGCAGGTTGTCGACGCAGTAGTAGCCTGCGTCTTCGAGCGCGTTCAACGCAACAGACTTGCCGGAGCCGGAGATGCCGGTGATCAGGACGATGCGCATGGGGTAGAGGGGTCGGTTGGTTTCATCATAGCATCAGCTTTTTTCGTCCGCTCCGCCGCCCACCGTCGTAATTTCAAATGAGCTTGCCTGGGAACTGGCTGTCCGGGTCTTGCATCGCGAGGCGCTGGCGGTCCATGAAATCGCGCAGCGTATCGATCCCGCGCAACTGCAGGATCGTGTTACGCACCGCGGCTTCGACCAGCACCGCAAGGTTGCGGCCGGCCGCCACCTGAATGGTCACTTTGCTGATCGGCAGGCCGAGCACATCGACCGTCTGGCTTTCGAGCGGCAGTCGCTGGAATTCGCCGTCCGGGCGGCGCACCAGTTGAACGATCAGCTTCAGCTTCATCTTGCGGCGCACCGCCGTCTCACCGAAGATCGTCTTGATGTCGAGCAGGCCGAGGCCACGCACTTCGAGCAGGTTCTGCAGCAAAGGCGGGCAGCGCCCTTCGACGAAATCCGGTCCAAGGCGCACGAAGTCGACCGCATCGTCGGCGACGAGACCGTGGCCGCGGCTGATCAGTTCGAGGCCGAGTTCGCTCTTGCCGAGGCCGGAGTCGCCGGTGAGCAGCACACCCATGCCGAGAATGTCGAGAAACACGCCGTGGAGCGTCGCGCGAGGTGCAAGGATGCGCGACATGTAGAGCCGCAGGCTGTCGATCACCGCCGCCGGTGACATCGGCGTGGTGAACAATGGCGTTGACGAGCGCGTGCAGCGCAACACCAGCTCCGCAGGCGCGGCCACGCCGCCGGCCACCACCAGGAACGGCGGTTCGAGCGCGATCAGCTCGGCCATATGGCGCGAGCGGTCTTCGTCGGATTGGCGCTGGTAGTAGTTGGTCTCGGCTTCGCCAAGCACCTGAATCCGGTTCGGGTGAATCAGGTTCAGGTGGCCCACGAGGTCGGCACTGGACGTTGCGGTGGCAACCGTTTCCGCCGAAAAGCCGCGTTCCCAGCCTTCATGCCCGGTCAGCCAGCTGAGCTTCAGCGTGGCGGCGTTGTCGTCAAAAATACTCTGGGCGTTGATGCTGGACGTATCCATGTGTCCATGACTCCGGTGTGCGCCGCTTACCTGCTCTTCGTCGCGACGCGTGCGCCGCGGGTTTGGCCGGCGCGGGCCTGTTCGGTTGCGATTCCAGTTGCCATTCGGTCCGCCGGCTGGTTTCCGGCGGCCACCGGTCCTGCGCGAGTGCGCGACGGCAGATCGTGCGTCAAACGGTCGCCCGCACGATTACCCGTGCGGTAACTGCCGATCGGCTGGCCAGCCGCTGCGCAAACCGGGCGAAGCCCCTGGTCGCGCATTGTGCCGCTATGCTGGTATCTGTCAAGGTTGCCACTGAGTCAGCAGGCTATGCAACGCTTCACGATTTTCTTCCGTGTGCAGGCGCTCGCGGGTCTCGCGGTCGGACAGCAGTTGGGCGATCTCCGACAGTATTTCGAGGTGCTGCTGGGTCGCCTGTTCTGGGACCAGCAGGAAGATCAGTAGCGATACCGGCTGACCATCCGGCGACTCGAACGGAATCGGGTCCGCGAGGCGCACAAACGCGGCGAGCGGCTGCTTCAAGCCTTTGATCCGGCCATGTGGAATCGCCACGCCTTCACCCAGCCCGGTCGAGCCAAGACGCTCGCGCGCGAACAGATTGTCGGTGACGGTGCTGCGGGCAATGCCGTTCTGGTTTTCGAAGATCAGGCCCGCTTGCTCGAATACGCGCTTCTTGCTGGTAACGGAAAGGCCGACGACGACGTTCTCGAGCGGAAGATATTTGGCTAAACGATTCATGTTGGCAGGCGCGTTGATCGCCTGGGTTCTCCTCGCTGTGGCGTTTGAATAGCGTTCCATGCTCGGCAGATGCTCACGGCGATGCGCAGTTGAGCCCAAAAAGCAGGACTCGGGCTGATTGACCCCGAAAGTGACCAAAACATTATAGAACAGCGTTGCGACGGATGGTGCGCCGCGCCATGCCGGTCGATTTCGCAACCGAAGCAGGCGCGAGCCCTCCCGATTGAAAAATGGCGACTATTTGGGAGAAGGTTTCGCCAAACGAAAAAACCGCCCTGAAAAGGGCGGTTTCGCGTGAGACTCGTGTCGCCTGACTGGCTGCCAGGCTTCGTGGCCTATTGCGGCGGCACCTCCGCCTGGGACGGCACGGGTTGATACTTGATTGCTTCGTGCTGATGGCCTTGCAGGCGATCCTTGTGACGAATGACTTGCCTGTCCAGTTTATCGATCATCAAGTCGATTGCCGCGTACAGATCGCTATCGCAACTCTCGACAAAAATATCCTTGCCCTTCAGATGCAGGTTGATTTCAACCTTTTGTCTCTTTTCCTTTTCCTTGTGATTGTCGACCGAGAGGACCACGTTGCCGTCGATCACCTGATCGAAATGCCTTAGCACTCTATCTAGCTTGGTGATCACGTATTCTCGCAATGCTGGTGTGACTTCGAGATGGTGTCCACTGATCTTCAGATTCATAGTGCTTCTCCAAGCGAATGGCCGCCAGGATCCGCATGGATTGCGTCAGCGCCGGTCGATCTGCCGGCCTGCCTGTGCCGTTCCCCGGTAACAGCGCAACAGGTCGTATCGGCCAGCCTGCTCCGCCAACCAGCGGCGCGGCCGGAAAATGCCCGCCGCGGAAGGCAGCGAGCTACAGAGACTTGCGCAGATTGACTGCTGGAATTTTCAACGCTTCGCGGTATTTCGCCACGGTGCGCCGTGCAACCACGAAACCTTGTTCCGCCAGCAGTTCGGCAATGCGGCTGTCTGAAAGAGGAGATTTGGTGTCTTCAGCTCCTATCAGTTGCTTGATGAGCGCGCGAATGGCCGTGGAAGAGGCCGCGCCCCCGGTGTCGGTCGATACGTGAGATCCGAAGAAGTACTTAAATTCAAGCGTCCCGAATGGGGTGAGCATGTACTTCCCGGTTGTTACACGTGAGACCGTCGACTCGTGTAGGCCCAGCGTATCAGCAATTTCCCGCAAAACCAAGGGGCGCATGGCAATTTCACCATGGGCAAAAAAATTCTTTTGACGCTCGACAATCGCTTGCGCCACGCGCAGGATCGTTTCGAATCGTTGCTGGATGTTTTTGATTAGCCAGCGCGCTTCCTGCAGTTGTTGACGCAGTGATCCGCTGCCCGGATCGCCGCGGTTGTTGCGCAGAATATTCGCGTACAGATGGTTGATGCGCAGCTTCGGCACCACTTCCGGGTTTAACTCGGCCTGCCACCCCTGTGCCGTTTTGCGCACCATGATGTCGGGCACCACGTAGTCTGCTTCAGCCTTGCCGTAGGCCGCGCCGGGAAAGGGTTCGAGTGAACGGATCAGCGTATGCGCGTCGCGTAGGTCATCGTCGTTTGCCTTCAGGTGTTTGCGCAAACGCGTGAAGTCACGTGCGGCGAGCAGTTCCAGATGGTGTGCGACGATCTCGAGCGCGAGCGTGCGCGTCGGCGACGGTCCAAGCCGACACAGTTGCAGCTTCAGGCATTCGGACGCGGAGCGTGCCCCCACACCGGCCGGATCGAAACTATGCAGCAGCGCGAGCGCTGCGTTCAACTCGTCGAGATCGACTTCGAGTTCATCAGGCAGGTCGGCCAGCACTTCTTCGAGCGTGGCGGTCAGGTAACCGTCGTCGTCGAGCGATTCGATCAGGAACGTGATGAGCGCGCGATCACGTGGGCTTGCCTGCGTGACACGCAGTTGCGCGGTTAGATGATCGCGCAGTGTGGTAGTGGATTCGTGGATTTGCAACGGCGGCAGGTCGTCGTCATCCGAAGCGTTGCCCGAGCGGCCGTAGTCGTCCAGATTCCACTGGTTCGCGTCCGCGTTGCTATCCGACGCGAGTCCGTTGTATTCGTCGACGCCCTGCGGTTCGCTGCTCTCGGCGCTTTCACCGGACGCGGAAGAGCTGGACGACGACGGCACGTTAGCCATCGGCTCCGGCGCCGCGTTGGCCGGAGCCTGTGCGATCACCGAGCCGTCGCCGGCCACGCGTAGCGGACTCGCGATCCAGTCGTCCTCGGTTTCGAGCAGCGGATTCTGCGAAATCGCCATCGACACTTCTTGTTGCAGCTCAAGTGTAGACAGCTGCAGCAGCCGGATGGACTGTTGCAGTTGGGGTGTCAGCGCAAGATGCTGCGACAGGCGGAGTTGGAGGCTAGCTTTCATGGCAGTGAATTCATTGTAGAGAGTTTGCCACGACCGCGAAACCTTGCGACACCGCATAAATGCGGGTGGGGGAGATTTTTCGAGGCGGATAGGCGCGCGGGGCGCGAAATATCGAGCCTATCTTGTCAAAATTACTGAAGCCACTCCCTGCGCGCTCGCGGACGATGTAACCTCGCACATCCGCATCGCCGTTCGCAGGTTCGCGCGACGTTACATGCGGAAGTGCTCGCCCAGATAGACGCGCCGCACGCTCTCGTTTTCAATAATGTCGCCGGGCGCGCCGGCGGCCAGCACGGTGCCGTCGCTAATGATGTACGCGTGATCACAAATGCCGAGCGTTTCGCGCACGTTATGGTCAGTGATCAGCACGCCGATATTGCGCTGCTTCAGGAACTTGACGATCTTCTGAATCTCGAGCACCGCGATCGGGTCGACGCCCGCGAACGGCTCGTCAAGCAGAATGAAGCTCGGGTTGGTCGCGAGCGCGCGGGCAATTTCGACGCGCCGCCGCTCGCCGCCCGACAGCGACAGCGCCGGGTTCTCGCGCAGGTGAGCAATCTGCAATTCGTCGAGCAACGCTTCGGTGCGTTGCGCGATCGCATCCTTCGACAGGCGCTTGCCGTTGTCGTCGTACTGCAGTTCGAGCACCGCGCGGATGTTCTGCTCGACGGAGAGCTTGCGGAACACTGAAGCCTCTTGCGGCAGGTACGAAAGCCCGAGCGCTGCGCGTTTATGGATGGGCAGCAGGCTGATCGACTTGCCGTCCAGATCGATTTCACCCGCGTCGAGCGACACAAGGCCGACGATCATATAGAACGAGGTGGTCTTGCCGGCGCCGTTCGGCCCGAGCAGGCCGACCACTTCGCCGCTTTTCACATCGAGCGAGACGTCCTTGACGACCGTGCGCGAGCCGTAGCGCTTCTTCAGATTGCGCACGGCGAGCGAACTGCTGGTGCCTGCCGGCTTGCGATTGGGGAGGGCAGGGGTGCTCACGGCTTGGTGGTTCCTTGTCCTTGACTGTCAGTGGACGACGGAGCGGTCGACGTACCGGGCGTTGGATTCGCGTTCTGGCCTTGGAAGCGGGTCGACGGTTGCAGCGTGACCGGCGGCCCGGAAGCGGGCTGCGCGCCGGTATTGCGCGGCGCGAGCATCGCACGCACGCGGCCGGTCGGGTTGCCCGGGCTGGCGACGTCCGGGCCCGCTTTCGCCGTATAGAAATCGCTCTGGCCGTCGTACGTGATGACGCTGCCGTGCACCTCGTCCATCACCGTCGACAGCCCTTGCAGCCTGCGTACGGTTGCGCGCGTGGTCAGCGTGGTGAGGTCCTGCTTGCCGTCGTAGTCGATGCGTTCGGCATTGCCTTCAATGTATTCGTCGACGCCGTCGCGCTTCTGCCGGAAGTACGCGAGGTTGTTGCCGGTCGAGGTGCCGGTCGCGAACTGATAGCCCTGCGGGTCCTGGGTCACCTCAACGCGATCGGCCCGGATCAGGATCGTGCCTTTGGTCGCGACCACATGGCCGGTGAAGATATTGACCTGCTTGAGGTCGTCGTACGTCATATTGTCCGCTTCAATATTGAGCGGCTTGTCCTTGTCGGCACGCTCCGCGTGCGCGACCGGAGCGAAGGCCGCGAGCGGCAGCGCGGCGAGCAATGCCGCCAGCTGAACGACCAGCGGCGCACGCCACACGCGAAACGCGTGCGGCTTGCGCAGGCAGCCGGTATTGAAACGGGGGAACGATTCGCTCATGCAGTCACGCTGGAAATGAAACACCCGGATCACCTGGAGATGCTGCCGGCCGTGTCCGACGCGGCGATGGCGCCGCGCACGTTGCCGAACAGCTTCATGACCCGGGTAACATTGTTGTAATTCATGCCGTCGGCCGTCATGACCGAAAGACCGCGACGAAGTTTAACCGGCTTTTCAGTCTCGATCACATCGTCGTTCACCAGCACCCGAAAATGCTGCGAATCCGCCTGCATCTCCGGATCGCCGTCGCCGGGGGCGCGCAGGATGCGCGCGTTGTCGTAGAGATTGACGATCGATGCATCGCTATTCACCGTGCCCCAGTCGCCGGTCGCGGTGACGATCGGCTTGCCGGGCTGGAACGCGCGGATGGCCGGCTTCGTCAGGTCGCTGTCTTCAGTGTCTTCGTAGTGAATCAGCTTCTGTGCAGTGAGGCGGTACTGCGTCACGCCCGACTGATCGAGCTCGGAGACTGAAAAATTTTCGGCGAAGTAATCGGGCGTGTGCGCCTTCGGGCGAATCACGTCTTCGTTGGTGTGCGGTTTCGTCGCCTGCAGCAGCCAGTACGTGATGCCGGCAAGCAGCGCCATCGCGACGACCGGAATAAGCGAAGTCCAGCGAAACCTGTTCATCCGTTCGATCCGTTCACATTCCGCACGCGGCGCGCAGCAGATCGTCGTAGCGGTTCTGCGCGCGCAGCAGCGTGTCGCACACTTCGCGCACGGCGCCATGGCCGCCGCGCGCTTCGCTGACCCAATGCGCACGCGCAATCACTTCCGGATGCGAATTGGCCGGCGCCGCGGCGAAGCCGACTTGCAGCATTACCGCGAGGTCGGGCCAGTCGTCGCCCATGTAACCGCATTCCTCGGGTTTCGTGCCGGTCTGCTTCAGCAGGTCCGCGAATGCGACACGCTTGTCTTCCACGCCCTGATAGACATGCGTGATGCGCAGGTTCTTCGCGCGCTCGACAACGATGCCCGACTGGCGGCCGGTGATGATCGCCGTATCGATGCCTGCGTCGCGCAGCAGCTTTGCGCCGTGGCCGTCCATCGAGTTGAACGACTTCATCCAGTCGCCCTCGGCGGTGAACATCAGGCCGCCGTCGGTCAGTACGCCGTCGACATCGAAAATCATCAGCTTCACGCGGCTCGCGCGTTCAGTCGCGGTAAGGGAAACAGCCATCAGATCACCTTCTTCGAAAACAGGTCGTGCATATTGAGTGCGCCAATCAGTCGCCCGGCTTCATCGACCACGAGCAACTGATTGATGCGGTGGCGTTCCATCAGTTCCACGGCCTCGACCGCGAGACGGTCCGGACCGATGGTGCGCGGGTGCGGTGTCATCGCCGCGCCGATCGATAGATTGCGGAAGTCGCCGTCGCGTTCAAGTACCCGGCGCAGGTCGCCGTCGGTGAAAATGCCCTTCACGCGCGTTTCGTCGTCGACGACTGCGGTCATGCCCATGCGCTTGGCAGTCAGCTGGAACAGCGCGTCCCGCACCGTCTGGTCGGGCGTCACCTGTGGCAATTGGTCGCCAATGCGCATCACGTCGCGCACGTAGGTGAGCAGACGCCGGCCGAGCGCGCCGCCCGGATGCGAGCGGGCGAAGTCGTCCGGGCCGAAGCCGCGTTCCTCGAGCACCGCGACCGCGAGCGCGTCGCCAAGTGCGAGCGCCGCGGTGGTACTGGCCGTCGGCGCAAGATTCATCGGGCAGGCTTCTTTCGAGACGCCGGCGTTCAGATGGACATCGGCGATGTTCGCGAGACTCGAGCCGGGACGGCCGGTCATCGCGATCAGTTTCGCACCGAGCCGTTTGATCAGCGGCAGGATAGCGAGTAGTTCTTCGGATTCCCCAGAGTTCGACATCGCGATGAACACGTCGTCCGAGGTGATCATGCCGAGGTCGCCGTGACTCGCTTCGGCGGGGTGTACGAAGAATGCCGGAGTGCCGGTGCTCGCGAGCGTCGCCGCGAGCTTGCGTGCGATATGGCCGGATTTGCCAATGCCCGAAACGACCACACGGCCACGGCAGCCAAGAATGAAGTCGATCGCTTCGACGAACCCGTCGTCGAGCTGATCGCGAAGCGCGCGCACGGCGTCCGCTTCGATGTCGAGCACGTCGCGAGCCAGCGCAAGCGCCCGGTCGCCATTGATTTTCGCTATCATTCGCGGAGTATAACAAAGGCGTATGTTCGCCGCGCCGGACGGAACTTGTCCGGGCGTCGCCTTCACGGGCCTCTGAACCTTGCTGCGCGGTGGTTTGCGCGCGGCGGCCGCTGACGAACCTGGACGCTCTCGCCGATGATTTCCCCGCTTGAAATGACGCTCTTTCTGCTGCTGGCCTCAGTGGTGGGCGTCGTCGTGTTCCGGTATCTGAATCTTCCCCCCATGCTCGGCTATCTGACGGTCGGCATTCTGGTTGGACCGCACGCATTCGGCATCGTGCCGGACTCGAAGGGCGCGCAGAATCTGGCCGAGTTCGGCGTCGTGTTCCTGATGTTCTCGATCGGGCTCGAGTTCTCGCTGGCGAAACTGCGCGCGATGCGCACGCTGGTGTTCGGGCTCGGCCTGCTGCAGGTGCTCGGCACGATCGGCGTCGCGCTCGGGCTGGGTTTCGCGTTCCAGCATTGGGTGCATCTGTCCTGGCAGGGCTGCATCGCGCTAGGTGGCGCGCTGGCGATGTCGTCGACGGCGATCGTCAGCAAGATGCTCGCGGAGCGGCTCGAGATCGAGACCGAGCATGGCCGCAATATCTTCGGCGTGCTGCTGTTTCAGGATCTCGCGGTGGTGCCGCTGCTGATCGTGATCGCGGCGCTCGGCGGCCAGACCGAAGACGTGATGGCCGCGCTCGGTCTGGCGTTCATGAAGATCGTCGTCGCGCTCGCGTTGCTGCTGATCGTCGGGCAGCGCTTCATGACACGCTGGTTCAATGTGGTTGCGCGGCGGCGCTCGCAGGAGCTGTTCGTGCTGAACCTCCTGCTCGTGACGCTCGGCGCGGCGTTCGTGACCGACAAGTTCGGCCTGTCGCTCGCGCTCGGCGCATTCATCGCGGGGATGCTGATCGCGGAAACACCGTACCGCCATCAGGTAGAAGAGGACATCAAGCCGTTTCGCGACGTGCTGCTCGGGCTCTTCTTCGTGACGACCGGCATGCTGCTGAACCCGACCGTGATCTGGCATCACCCGCTTATCGTGCTCGGCTTTCTGATCGGGCCGATCCTGCTGAAGGCGGTAATGGTGACCGCGCTCGCGCGCCTTTTCGGCGCGACGCCCGGCGTGGCGATGCGCACTGGTATCGGCCTCGCGCAGGCCGGCGAATTCGGCTTCGTGCTGCTCAATCTGATTCTCGACAAGCACCTGGTCGATGCGACGCTGCTGCAGGCGATCCTCGCCGGTATGCTGCTGTCGATGCTGGCCGCGCCGTTTTTGATCCAGAACGCGGACCGGATCGTGTTGCGGTTGTCGTCGACGGAATGGATGCAGCAGTCGTTGCAGATGACGCGCATCGCGACGCAAAGCCTCAAGCAAAGCGGCCATGTGATTATCTGCGGCTACGGCCGCGCGGGGCAGAACCTGGCGCGGATGCTCGAGCACGAAGGCCTGTCGTATGTCGCGCTCGACCTCGACCCGGACCGTGTCGCCGCCGCGGCGGCGGCCGGCGAGCAGGTGGTATTCGGCGATGCGGCGCGGCGCGAGTCGCTGCTCGCGGCGGGCATTCATCGCGCGCGAACGGTCGCGATCACTTACGCGAATACGCCGTCGGCGCTGCGTGTGCTGCATAACGTGCACGAGCTCGAGCCGACGCTGCCGGTCATCGTGCGTACGGTCGACGATAGCGACCTCGACCGGCTGCTCGCAGCGGGTGCGACCGAAGTGATTCCGGAGATTGTCGAAGGCAGCCTGATGCTGGCGTCGCACACGCTCGTCGTGATGGGCGTGCCGATGCGGCGCGTGCTGCGGCGGGTCGAAGAGTTGCGCGATGAGCGCTATAGCCTGCTGCGCGGCTACTTCCACGGCGCCGACGACGTCGACGATGACGACGGCCACGAACAGGTGCGGCTACAATCGGTGCCGGTCGACGAAAAGGCCGACGCGGTCGGTCGCACGCTCGACGAACTGGGGCTGTACGAACTGGGTGTCGAGGTGACCGCGATTCGCCGCCACGGGATTCGCGGCGTCGAGCCGGACCCATCGACGAAGCTGCGCGCAAGCGACATCGTCGTGCTGCGCGGGATGCCCGAAGCGCTTGCCGAAGCGGAAGAGCGACTGTCGAAACATCGGCGGGCGAGCGCCGCGACAGCCTGACTGAGCGGCGCGCCGGTCTGTCGCGGCGCTTGCCTGAACTGGACGGTTGCCCCAAAGGCGAACTGAGAGGCTGACCGGGAGGCGAACCGTGCCCCCATGCGCCGGCGCTGCGAGAAGCGCCGCGACTGTACTGAAACATTCTCGAGTTTGATTCGGATCGTCAGCGATCCTTGTGGAGACATCATGTCCGACGTGCCTGCGAACCCACCGTTCGATGCGGCCGAGTTCGTCAAAAGCCAGATCCGCACGGTGCCCGATTGGCCGTTGCCCGGTGTGCAGTTTCGCGACATCACGCCGCTTTTGCGGCACCCGAAAACGCTGCGCGTGCTGATCGACCTGTTCGTGCAGCGTTATATCGACGCGCGGCTCGACTACGTCGCGGGGCTGGATGCACGCGGCTTTATCATCGCGCCGATTCTCGCGTACGAGCTGAACATCGGCTTCATTCCGATCCGCAAGGCGGGCAAGCTGCCGTACAAGCGCGTCGCGGAGTCGTACGAGCTCGAGTACGGTTCGGCCACCGTCGAGATTCACGAAGACGCATGCAAGCCCGGCGATCGCGTCGTGATCGTCGATGACCTGATTGCGACCGGCGGCACGATGCTCGCCGGCAAGCGGCTGCTCGAGCGCCTCGGCGCCGAGGTCATCGAAGGCGCGGCGATCATCGATCTGCCGGACCTCGGCGGATCGGCGCTGCTGCGTTCGGCGGGGTTGCCGCTTTATACGGTGACCGGTTTCGGCGGCCATTGAGTTCGCTGCGCATGACCCACTACACGTCGTCGTCACGTAAAAAGGTTCGCGCGATGCCCAACTTCCTGCTGTTTCTCGCCACGTCGGTTGCGATCACGTTCGCGCCCGGTCCCGACAATCTGCAGGTGCTCGCGCGCGGCATTTCACAGGGACGCGCGGCCGGTCTCGTCGCGGCGCTCGGCTTTGCGGCCGGCATCACGTTTCACACGACGCTTGCCGCGCTCGGCGTGGCAGCGGTGCTGCGCTCGTCGCCGGTCGCGTTCCAGGTGATCAAACTCGCGGGCGCCGTGTATCTGATCTGGATCGGCATCAAGGCGCTGCGCAGCAAGGGGTTGGCGACCGCGCACGAGCGGCGGCCGCAGCCGTTGTCGTCGATCTTCCGGCAAAGCGTGATCGGCAATATGCTGAATCCGAAGGTGACATTGTTCTTCGTGGTGTTTCTGCCGCAATTCGTCGATCCTCACGGCGTGCAAAGCGTCACGGTGCAGATGCTCGAACTGGGCGCATTGTTCATGCTGCAGACCGTCGCGGTGTTCTCGCTGTTCGGCGTATGCGCGGGGATGATCGGCAATTGGCTGAAGCGCCGCCCGCGCGCGGGCGTGTGGCTCGACCGCCTTGCCGGCGCGACCTTTATCGCGATCGGCTTGCGGGTCGCGCTGCGCGATTGATTGCGCTTGATGCCGCTTGATCGCGCTTGACCGTTTCACGCGCGACGACACGCGAAAAACCGAGATTGCCGGAGTTCTGATGACTTTGCCTTGCATTTCCGCCGCACGCCGCTTCGATGCACGCGCGCATCGTTCGTTCTGGATCGACGGACAGCAGGTCGGCTGGATACGCGCGACGGACGCGCCATGGCTTGCCCGCTGGCCGGACGTGTTCGAGACCGACGCGCAACGCGTTGTGCTGAGCTCGCGCTATTCGACAGTCGACAGTCGCACCGCGGCGCTCGGCGCCGTTATCGGCGCGCTCGCTGCCGATGGCTACATTCCCGGCTGGCGCGACGAAACCTACGCGATCCGCAATGCATTCGATGCGCCGCCGCTTGCGTACATCGAACGCGCGGCGTCGCGCTTCTTCGGCACGATGACCTACGCGGTGCATTTGAACGGCATCGTAGAATACGCGCAAGCCGCGCCGCGGCTATGGATTGCCCGCCGCAGCGACACGAAGGCCACCGACCCCGGCATGTTGGATAACGTCGTCGCGGGCGGCATTGGCTGGGGCTTCAGCATCGAGACAACCATCATCAAGGAGTGCTGGGAAGAAGCGGGCATTCCTGAAGACATCGCCGTGCGTGCATCACCAGGGCGTGCGGTGCATGTGTTGCAGTCGCTGCCTGAGGGCACGCAGGCTGAACAGATTTTTATCTACGATCTCGTATTGCCGGAAGACTTCGCGCCACGCAATCAGGATGGCGAAGTAGGCGAGCATCGGCTCGCGCGCATCGATGAAGTGGCGCGCTGGATCGAAGAAGACGCAATGACCGTCGATGCGAGCCTTGCGACGCTCGATTGCATGCTGCGTCGGCAATGGATCGATGAAGACGCGTGTGCGGGCATCGACGCGTTGTTCGAACCGCCCGTAGCCGAATCCGGTCTCACGTCGAATTGAACGAATCAAAGGTTTCGCAGAAGGGAGTCATCTGGGTCATGTCGACCGATCACAGCTTTATCCTCAAACTGTCGTGTGCCGATCGGCCCGGCATCGTCCACGCGGTCTCGGGCTTTCTGTTCGAGCGCGGCAGCAATATTCTCGACTCCGCGCAATTCGGCGACAGCCGCACCGGCGAGTTCTTCATGCGCGTGCACTTCCAGCAAGTCGGCGGCGATCCGGGGCTTGACGCACTGCGCGCGGCATTCGCGGCGCTGGCCGAACAGTTCGGGATGCGCTGGGAATTGCACGACGCGACGGTGAAACCGCGTGTCGTGATCATGGTGTCGAAGATCGGGCACTGCCTGAACGACCTGCTGTTTCGCTATCGCACTGGGCAGTTGAACATCGAGATTCCGGCGATCATCTCGAACCACAAGGATTTTTATCAACTCGCCGCGAGCTACGACATTCCGTTCCATCACTTTCCGCCCGGCGCGGCGAAGGGCGATGCCCATGCCGATGCGAAAGCCGCGCAGGAAGCACGCGTGCTCGAAGTGATCGACGAGCATCAGGCGGACCTGGTTGTGCTCGCGCGCTATATGCAGATTCTTTCGCCAAACCTGTGCGACCGGCTCGCGGGACGCGCGATCAATATTCACCACTCGTTCCTGCCGAGCTTCAAAGGGGCGAAGCCGTATTACCAGGCATTCGATCGCGGCGTGAAGCTGATCGGCGCTACCGCGCACTATGTGACGACCGATCTCGACGAAGGCCCGATCATCGAGCAGGAGGTCGAGCGTGTCGACCATAGCATGGCGCCGGAGCAGCTGACGGCGATCGGTCGGGATGTCGAATGCGTGACGCTGGCGCGCGCGGTGCGGTGGCACGTCGAGCACCGGATTGTGTTGAACGGCAGCAAGACGGTGGTGTTCCGCTAGGTGGACAGTGAGAGGCGAGGCGGGCGGTTCGCCTCTCCATTACTGCGGCGACGCGGCTTGTTCGACTCGCTCGCCGCGCTTTGCGCGTTCGGTCCGCTGCTTGCTCGCTAGCGCCGGATCCGATGTTTTCAGCGGAGTGCGTGTCTGGCGTCGCCGCGCATCGAGCTTCTTCAGCCAGATCATCAGACCCGTCACGCTCAAGACGGCTACTGCAAGCCCAAGCGCGCTGATCGCGATCCTGCCGGCCAGTCCCGCAATCCGTCCCGAATGCAGCGGAAACTGCGCCTGCATGAAGATGTCGCCCGCGGAGCCTTCACCCGGGATCGTCGCGCTCACCGGCCGACCGGTTTGCGCATTCAGATACAGCCACGCGTTGCCAAGCGGACCCTCGCCGTGATCGTTGCCCGCGGTGAAGAAGCCCACACCGTACGTATGCAACGTGGTCGCGTAGAAGAGTGCGCCCGGCGGTGCGCTGAGGTGTCTTTCCGCTGCGATCCGGCTCGCGTCTTCGAGAATCTGCTCACGGCTGAGGTCGGCTTGGCCCGGCTGTGGCGTGCCAGCGAGTTTCGGATCCGAGAACGGCGTCGGCGTCAGCGGCGACAGTAACGACACGAGCGGTCGCACGACCTGATTGCCGAGATTCATCGACACCGACGTCACCGCCATCATCAGCAGCAATCCCCAGATCCATACGCCGCCGGAGCGATGCAGGTCGAACGTGAGCGGGTAGCCGCCGCGTTGTACGCGAAACACAAACGACTTACGCCAGGTCTTGAAGCTCGGGAACGACAGAACGAGCGCAATCACGCTGTCGACAATCCACACGATGCCGACGACGCCCATCAGCCACGTGCCGACGTCGACGCCGTGTGTGAACGGCAAATGCAGCGTGTAGTGCAGCTTGTACAGAAAGGGGATCAGATTGAGCCGCGCGAGCGATACCGCGCCCCATTCGCGGCGACCTTGAATCTTGCCGGTCGCCGGGTCGACTGCTAGCTGATTGAAGCCGAGCGTGTACGGCTGTTGCGTACGCGGGTCGACGCGCGGCCACACCATCACTTGCAACGTGTGTCCGGGTTCGACCGCGAGCGGCAGGTAGGTGACCCGTAGACGCGGATCGGCCGCTTCGATCCGTCGCGCCAGTTCGAGCGACGACAGCGCAGGGCCGTCTGTGCGTGCGTGGAAGAACGACGGGTTCAGCATCGCATCGAGCTCGTGATCCCACGCGATCAACGCGCCTGTCAGTCCAGCGATGAACAGGAACAGCGCGGTCGCGATGCCGAACCATCGATGCAAGTGGACGAGAAGCGGCCTCATGCGCGAAACGAAGCGCCCGGTGAACCCGGCAAAACCGCGACGGCGCGCGAAATGAAATCCATAACCAGCATCTATCTTGCGTAAATAAGAATTGTTCGCATCTTAAAGATTGTGAACGGTTGCCGCAAGGACTGTCGCGTAGACAGCCAGGAAAGTAGGCGGTCACCGACTCACTTCCTGCCGTTACCTCGAAGCCCCTGCCCCATCTGCGTTACAGACATATGCGACAAAATGCCGCATATCTTTCCTTTCAAAATTCCGACGGGATTGGGCATCATCGCGTCTCTTGTAAATGAGAATTGTTCTCAATAACTTAGCAAGGGCGCGACGAGGGGTTCAGACAACAATGCAGCACACCGAACGACACACACGGTCATCCCGATTCCGACACACATTCGACGCCCGGCTCCCGGCGACGCCGACTCACCTGGCAGTCCTGTTCGCAATCGCGGCCGCGACGCCAACCGTATTCGCGCAGCTGCAACCGGCCGCCGATGCGACAGCGGACGCGGCTGAAAAAGCATTGCCGGCGGTGCGCATCACGGCATCGCAAGACACACCGCTTAATTTGAACGAAGACGTCAGCAATGGTGCGCTCGGGACCCGTTCGCAGCTCGACACGCCGTTTTCAACGACGATCGTGACCGACGAACAACTGCAGGAGATGCAGCCGGCCAAGCTCGGCGAAGTGTTCATGCGCGACGCGTCGGTATCGGACAACAGCAATCCATACAACGCGTGGGCCAGTTATGTGACGGTGCGTGGCATGCAACTCGACTGGCAGAACGGTTTCAAGATCGATGGCCTGCCGTTCAACGCGTACGGCATCACGATGCCGTACGAGCAGTTGGAGAGCGTCCAGTTGCTCAAGGGGTTGTCGGGCTTTATGTATGGCTTCGGCGCACCCGGCGGCATCGTCAATTACGTGACGAAGAAACCGCCCGGTTCAGCGACGTTTCTCGGCAGCGTCGACGTCGGCTACCGGACCGACGGCATATGGAGCCAGCACATCGATCTCGGCGGTCGCGTCGGCCCGAACGCAATGTTCGGCTACCGGCTGAATGCGACGCACGAGGAGGGGCAGACCTACAACGACGGCCATGTCAGACGCGATGCGGTGTCGCTCGCGCTCGACGCGCGGCTCACACGTGACCTGACTGCGACGTTCGGTCTGCTGTGGCAGGAGCGTCACTCGACCAGCATCACGAGCGCGATCTACACCGCGCAATACCCCGGCCTGAACCTGCCGCCTCCGGTGAGCGGCGGCAGCTCCAATCTGTCGGGCCCGGACCAGCACCTGAACACGAACTTGCAGTGGTACACCGCCGGCTTGCGCTATAACCTGACGCCCGACTGGACCGCGAGTCTGACCTACGGTTTCAGCAAGAGTTTTCGCGACCGCAACGAGGGCACCTTCTTCCTGCAGAACTATCTCGGCGACTACAACGACTTCCGCTTTGCCGGCAAGGAAGGGCATCGGCTGACGTTCTGGCAGGCGACGGTCGAGGGCAATGTGAAGACCGGACCCTTCGCCCATCAACTGGTGTTCGGCGCGGCGTACCAGAAGCAGATCAACGACTACGAGGTGAACAGCTTTTACGATCAGATCGGCACCGGGAATCTCTATCAGCCGAACACGAACGTGTTCTACAGCCCGGAAGGCCTGACGACTTTCCCGAGCTCCGACATCATCCAGAAGGCGCTATTCGCCAGCGATACGATCCAGCTGACCGAGCGCTGGTCGGTACTCGGCGGCGTGCGATACACCGACTACGAGCAGAACGGCTACGCGCTCGACGGTTCGACAACCTCGACGTATGGCAAGAACGGCGTGCTGACGCCGACCGTCGCGTTGATGTTCAAGCTCGCGCGCACGACGACGCTGTATGCCAGCTACGTCGAATCGCTGGAGCCCGGTTCGATCGTCGCGCCGACCTACGCGAACGGCGGCGCGTTGCTGCCGCCGATTCGCAGCAAGCAGTACGAGGTCGGCGTCAAAAGCGAGCATGAGCGCTGGAGCGCGACGGCCGCGCTGTTCCGCACCGAGCGCGGCGCCGAATATCCGAACGGTGCGAACGTCTTCGTACAGGATGGCGAACAGATTTTCCAGGGCATCGAAGCGGGCGCGGATGTGCGGCTCGGCAGAAGCTGGACCGTCGGTGGCGACGTAATGTGGATCAACACGAGATATCAGCGCGGCGCGGCGAACGTCGGCAACCGTGTCGCGGGTGCGCCGACTTTCGTCGGCGCAGGTTACGTCAGCTATGCGGTGCCGGGCGTGCCGGGCCTGCGGCTCGGTGTCGACGCAAAGTACACCGGCAACACGGAGGTGCGTCCGGCGGGCGGTCTGCGAACGGGCGGATATCTGCTGGTGAATGCGGGCGCGAGCTACGCGACACGCCTGGCCGGCCACGACGTCACCTTGCGCGCGGCCGTCGACAACCTGTTCAACCGCCGTTACTGGATGTTCCAGTACGCCGACTATGTGGGACCGGGCGATCCGCGCACGTTGTCGCTGAACGCGCGCTTCGATTTCTGACGTAGCGGCCCGGACCTCCCAGCCCTGACCCAGTGGCCGGCTGTGTCAGACGAGCCGCAGATAGATCAGCTCGCGCTTGACGTAGGCATAGAAAATCGGCGCGGCGATTACGCCGGGAATGCCGAACGCGGCTTCCATCAGGAGCATCGCAATCAGCAGCTCCCACGTGCGCGCCTCGATCTGACCGCCGACGATACGCGCATTCAGGAAATACTCGAGCTTGTGAATCAGGATCAGGAACACGAGTGACGTGACCGCGGCCGGAAAACTGACCGACAGCGCGACCGCGACGATCAGCGTATTCGAAATGAGATTGCCGATCACCGGCAGCAAGCCGACGATGAACGTGACGATCACGAGCGTTTTCGCAAGCGGCAGTTGCGCGTGAAAGAGCGGCAACAACAGCAGCAGAAAAAGCGCCGTGAACACGGTGTTGATCGCGGAGATCTTCACCTGTGCGAACACGATGCGCCGGAACGCATCGGAAAAGCGCGAAATGCGCTGGATGAACGCGGTCGAAAGCGGCAGCCGCTGCACATGCCTTTGCGCGCCGACCGCGACGATGGCGCCGATGATCATGCCGATCAGCACGTGCGTGAAGCCGCGCGCGACCATCTTGCCGCTTTGCTGCAGCATGCCCGCGTGCGTGTGCATCATCGACGCGGCTCTTTCCTTCATCTGATCGACGTCGACGGGCAGATTGTCCGCGATAAATTGCGGTACGCGGCCGCGCGCCTGGTCGATCAGCTGCATCGCCTGGCCAAGCAGTTGCTGCACGCTTGGCACATCGTGTTCGAAGTGCTCGATGATGCCGATCGTGAAGCCGGTCAGCGTGCCGACAATGAGGATCGACAGCCAGACAACCGCCAGCCAGCGCGCCCATTGGCTCGACATGTGACGCTCGATGCGCGGCGAGATGGTATGGACCAGTTGGAACACCAGCATGCCGGCGAGCAGCGCGCCGAGCAGCTTGAGCTCGAGCACTGCCCACATCCCCAGCAGCGCGACGACATAACTGCCGATTTCCACCGCCGATAGCTTCGGCAGGCTCATATCGCTCGTCAGCCTGACCGGGCGGGGGCGCAGGTCTTGTACCGGCTTTTCGTCGGTCGCCTCGTTACGCTTGGCCATTGGCGTTGTCCAGTCTCCAAACTACAGGGTTATGCGCTTTGTTTGGCGGCTCTCGCTGACTTGTTTGCCGCGCTGCTTGCCGCGTCGCTGCTCGCACTGGCGGATTCCGCCGTCTGCGCTTCCCGGCTCAGCAACGGTGCGAGATAGCGGCCGGTAAAACTTGCCTTCGACTGCGCGACCTGCTCCGGCGTGCCCTGCGCGATGATCTGCCCGCCGCCCGCGCCACCTTCCGGACCGAGGTCGATTAGCCAGTCGGCGGTTTTGATCACGTCGAGATTATGCTCGATGATTACGACGGTATTGCCCTGATCGCGGAGCCGGTGAATCACTTCGAGCAGCAGCGCGATGTCGTGGAAGTGTAGCCCGGTAGTCGGTTCGTCCAAAATGTATAGTGTGCGACCGGTATCGCGCTTGCTCAGTTCCAGCGACAGCTTTACGCGTTGCGCTTCGCCGCCCGACAGCGTGGTGGCCGACTGGCCGAGGCGAATATAGCCGAGGCCGACGTCGAGCAGCGTCTTCAGTTTGCGCGCGATCACCGGCACGGCCTTGAAGAAGTCATACGCATGTTCGACGGTCATGTCGAGCACTTCGCTGATGTTCTTGCCCTTGTACTGCACTTCCAGCGTTTCGCGGTTGTAGCGCTTGCCATGACAGACATCGCAGGGCACATAGACATCCGGCAGAAAGTGCATCTCCACCTTCAGCACGCCGTCGCCCTGACACGCCTCGCAGCGGCCGCCCTTCACGTTGAACGAGAAGCGGCCCGGATCGTACCCGCGTTCCTTTGCCGCCGGCACGCCGGCGAACAGTTCGCGGATCGGTGTGAACAAGCCGGTGTAGGTGGCCGGGTTCGAGCGCGGCGTGCGGCCAATCGGCGATTGATCGACGTTGATCACCTTGTCGAAGTGCTCGATGCCTTCGATCGCTTCGAACGGCGCCGGCTCGGTCGCCGAGCCGTACAGGTGATGCGCGACCGCCTGGTACAGCGTGTCGTTGATCAGCGTCGACTTGCCGGAGCCTGACACGCCCGTGACGCAGGTAAGCAGGCCCACCGGCAGATCCAGCGTGACGCGCTTCAGATTGTTGCCATACGCTTCGATGATGCGCAGGTGCCGCTCATCCGGCTGCTTGCGGTCTTCCGGGTACTCGATGCGGCGTGTGCCGTTCAGATACTGGCCGGTGAGCGACGCCGGATCGGCCTGAACCTGGTCCGGCGTGCCCTCGGCGATGATCATGCCGCCGTGCTCGCCGGCGCCCGGACCCATATCGACGATATAGTCGGCCATCCGGATCATGTCTTCGTCGTGCTCGACCACCACCACCGAGTTGCCGAGATCGCGCAGGTGCTTCAGCGTGGAGATCAGCCGGTCGTTGTCGCGCTGATGCAGGCCGATCGACGGCTCGTCGAGCACGTACATCACGCCGGTCAGGCCGGAACCGATTTGCGACGCGAGCCGGATGCGCTGCGCCTCGCCGCCCGACAGTGTTTCCGCGCTGCGCTCGAGCGACAGGTAGTCGAGCCCGACGTTATTCAGAAACATCAGCCGTGCGACGATTTCCTTGATCACCTTGTCGGCGATATCGCGTTTCGCGCCTTCGAGACGCAGCGTCTGGAAATAGCCGAGCGTGTCGCGCAGCGGCCATCCGCTGATTTCGTAGATGCCGCGCGCGTCGCTGTCCGCGCCGATGCGCACGAAGCGCGCTTCGCGGCGCAGACGCGTGCCCTCGCACGCCGGGCACGCCTGATTGTTCTGATACTTCGCGAGTTCCTCGCGAACCGCGACGGAATCGGTTTCGCGATAGCGTCGCTCGAGGTTCGGAATGATCCCTTCGAACACGTGCTCACGCACCGACGTCCTGCCGCGCTCATTGATGTACGAGAACGGAATGGTTTGCTTGCCCGAACCATACAGCAGGACTTTGCGGATTTTCTCGGGCAGTTCCTCGAATGGCGTGTCGATGTCGAATTCGTAGAACGCCGCGAGACTCTGCAGCATCTGGAAGTAAAACTGGTTGCGCCGGTCCCAGCCCTTCACCGCGCCCGCCGCGAGCGACAACGACGGATGCGCGACCACCCGCTTCGGATCGAAGAACGTAATCTGGCCGAGCCCGTCGCATTCCGGGCACGCGCCCATCGGATTGTTGAACGAAAAGAGGCGCGGCTCGAGCTCCTGCAGCGAGTACGAGCAGATCGGACAGGCGAACTTCGAGCTGAACAGATGCTCGCTATCCGTGTCCATTTCGAGCGCGATGGCGCGGCCGTCGGCGAGGCGCAGCGCCGTTTCGAACGATTCGGCGAGGCGCTGTTTCATGTCCGGCCGCACCTTCAGACGGTCGACGACCACGTCGATCGAATGCTTGTCGTTCTTCTTGAGCGCCGGCAGCGAATCCACTTCGACGATCTTCGCGACCCCTTCATTCGCGGTGCCGCCGCCCGAGCGCACGCGAAACCGAATGAAACCTTGCGCCTGCATCTCTTCGAACAACTCAGCGTGCTCGCCTTTGCGGTTCGTGACGACAGGAGCGAGGATCATCAGTTTCGTGTCCTCGGGCAGCGCGAGTACCGTGTCGACCATTTGCGACACGCTTTGCGCTTCGAGCGGAATGCCGTGATCAGGGCAGTAAGGTGTACCGACGCGCGCAAACAGCAGACGCAGATAGTCGTGAATTTCAGTGACGGTGCCGACGGTCGAGCGCGGATTGTGCGACGTCGCCTTCTGCTCGATCGAAATGGCCGGAGATAGCCCTTCGATCAGATCGACGTCGGGCTTTTCCATTAGCTGTAGAAATTGCCGCGCATAGGCCGACAGGCTTTCGACATAGCGCCGTTGCCCTTCCGCATACAGCGTGTCGAACGCGAGCGACGACTTGCCCGAACCCGACAGCCCCGTGATCACGATCAATTTGTGACGCGGCAGGTCGAGATTGACGTTTTTCAGGTTGTGGGTGCGAGCCCCACGGATACGGATTTGTTCCATGAACCTGCGGGAAGAAGGGAAACTAAACCTGCTACTATAACGACTTTTGTGCGACACGCGTCGCATCGACTGGACGGCGCAAGCCGTCCCATTGGTGGCCTCTTGGGCCATCCCTTGTGTAGCAACACGAGACCGAGTGCCGTACGGCTTGGAATCGC
>NZ_CADIKH010000028.1 GCF_902859855.1 Paraburkholderia humisilvae | reverse complement strand
GCTATATGACGCAGCCGCTGCACCCCGAGGCGGCGACCCCGCATCAGCAGGACCTGCCCGAGCCGCTCGTGCACGTGGTATTGGACGCCAGCAGCAACGAAGCACCACCGCGTCCCGACGCGAACACAGGCAAGAAGTGATCGGCTGTGACTCAGGCTTTTCTTCGATGAGGCGGCCATTAACGAGATGCACACGCCACCGCTCGAAAGGCGGGGCCGCGCAGGCCGGTGCAGGCCTCTATAGTGATCGGGCAGGTCAACAGGTATGCGAAATTTGAGGACTTGAGACCGTTTGAGGCGCTTCGTCTGTACTGCTGCGCCGGCCGCGTTCACTCTGTGAAACCGGAGTCACATTCTCCGCGATGTCGGGCCCGATCAGTTGTGGCTCGTGCTTGCCGTCCTTCTTGGAAAGTCGTGATTGTTGTCGTCCGAGTGGCGGGGTTGCATTACTTCACCCCCGACGCCTTTGCGAAGTTCGTCGAGGCTTGTTCGAATATGTCGCACGCCACCTCCTCGGTTGCCAACACGCGTACCGTAATCTCGGCTGTTGTTGTCTCTTCCTTTTCTGAATCTTGCGCCTCAGCAAAAGATCCTTTTTTGCGGGCAAGCTCCCGGAACGGGGATTGCGGAAAAAGCGAATGGCGGCTTGTAATGGGGCGCCATAAGCACTCGAGATCTGCCTCGTCCCTGAAAGGGTGCCGGCTCTGAGCGTCCTCGTGAGGAAGTCTAGAAGGAACCGGCATCACGACGGTTCGGCGCCTCTCACCTTGGCAATGTGGTGAATCAGCGATGAGACGTATGCGAAGCCTACGTACAGAACATGGTCAATGTCGGGGCAACACTTGACATATCCCGGGCTAAAGAGGCTGTCGCGAAGACGCATTGCCGATAAAATCCTCTAACGCAACCCTGACGAAGCGATTAGCACGGCTCGCAAAGTATCGTCACTGGACGATAAGCAACACGATCTGTTTAGTGAAGTACGAGTTCGGGATGCGAGACCGAGGCAAATGTCGTCCGCGCCTGAGATCATTGTTTGTCGCCATAGACTAAATAACACCGATATGCAACGACTCTAGACGTTCCGGTACGAACCATGCCGACCGATATACAAGCGCGCGAGATGCGCCAATTCGTAGCGAAGTCGCGGCAGGCGCATGCAAAAATCACACGAAGGTCATCAATTATTTCCTTCCGACGACGATCGCGTGCACCTGCTCGCGAACTATCCGCCGAAGCTCTCCGTATCGGCGCTCGTGGATAGCCTGAAAGGCGTTTCGAGCCGGATGAGCCACCGGAAGAACTATCCGGGCATCTGCAGGAAGCTGTGGGGCGCGCCATGGTCGCCGCCCCTTTTTGTCGGCAATGGTGATGGTGCTTTAATTGCGGTCGTGCGCCAGTACATAAAACAGCAGCGTACGCCGTACTGACGCATTGGAGAGACGCCGGCGGCGTTCGCGCTATCCTTCCTCTTCCTGAACGGGCGATTGCCGGGCACCTGTTCGACCTTTGCTTGGGTGTGCGGTGAAAAATCGCACCCTGCGTTCTTGGAGGGGGTGACGACGCGGCAATTCGTCGCCTCTACACGCCGGCTTTGGGCGGAACTTGCGGATATGGTCCTGTCCCGGGGCCATGCAGCTCTTGCAGCAACGCCAACGAGAGTCTGATTGCTTGCGGCTGGTCAGCCGCTGTCTCGCAGAAAATCATACCAACTACAAAGGATAACCCAATGCCGTTAGCACCCTAAAGGCAGCGTTACTTCGTAACGGTTCGATGCGCTTGTTATCATGAGTTTTCTGAGGGTTTTGTTTCCAAATTTATATCCGGTCAGAACGGCATATTGGTTCAGCATTTTCTTGCGTAAGTTAAATAGATGATCGAATGCGCGATTGACAGACCTCGTTGCTCAAGCGATGCTGGTTTGTAAGCTGCGAACGCAACCAAAGGGCGCCGTTGCGGGAGACTGAATGAGGAAGCTCAAAACAGTCTGGTCGTGGTTTTACGCATGCGTGGACGATGTGACTGTCGTTGCTGGTCCGTGATGACGGCAATACCGGGAATGCTCAGCGGTAGGGACTTCTCAATCGAGGCGATCTCGTATGTGGGAAAGACCTGCAGTGCTGCTGCACACCCGCGGCCAGATCTATGACTCTAATGGAGAAAACAATGCAAAGACGAAAGTTCATTTCAAAAAGTAGTGCCATCATCGCGTTTGGAAGCCTCGCACTGGTTGGCTGTACTGTCACACAAGACTCTGGAGCATCGGCTGCGACTAACAGGTCGAAACGACAGTCGATCGATGCAAGTGTCGATGGCACCATGTCACGTCTCTTCAGCACTATCGGCGGTTCGCAGGAGTTGGTCTCCAAGGCGCAGGGCATACTTGTGTTCCCTTCAGTAATTCAGGCCGGCTTCATCGTCGGTGGACAATACGGCGAGGGTGCGCTGCGCGTCGACGGCAAGTCGGTGGGGTACTACAGCACCTTATCGGCCTCTATTGGACTTGAGGCGGGCGCTCAGTCCAAAGCACTCATATTTTGCTTTATGACCCAGGACGCGCTGGATGATTTCCGCAATGCGGACGGATGGTCGGCCGGCGCCGACGCGTCGGTCGCCATTGTGAAAATCGGCGCGAACGGCGTAGTCGACACCGACACGGCCACTACACCAGTTGAAGTGTTCGTGCTGACCAACGCGGGGTTGATGGCCGATGTGTCGCTGGATGGCACAAAAGTAACGCGTTTGAAGATATAGACGTAATGTATTGGACCTGTCGCACCTCAAGCGACGCGGGTTAAGCTGGGCTCCGAAGAACCCAAGGCTCAGAGCCGCAATTGAGGAGGCAGGTCGCGAAGCAGTTTAGCAAGTTCGTTGGGGTGGGTGGGCCACAAAGCAACGATTGCGGTTTCTGTGGCTGATGTGAACGGAGGGAAAGTCCGTGTCACGGATCAGTGTAATGGAGCCGGGGAAGATCGGCGTAAAGGCGCCGCCTGGAAGGGTTTGGCAGCGAGGTTTCGAACACCGTCAGGAATGCTATTTTTTGGCCCGGTATTCAATGCCTAAAACGGGCAATCAAGGCTGGCTTGTTTTTGGGCACGCGATAATTGTCGCCCTCGAGGATGATCCGGTAGGCGCCGTGGCGCAGCCGATCAAGCGTTACGGCGCCGAGCATTCGGTTGGCCGGGAACGCGTCGCCCCACTCGTTGAAGTCCAGGTTTAATGCAGAGTCGGTTTATGCGGGGTCCCTTCGTAGAGGCCCGCCCGTGCTTCAGGGTTGATGCTTCCTCTCTGCATACCAGTCGATGGCATCAATGAGGTAATCAGTGCATCGGCCGCTTTAACCCGTTGGATCACAGCGTCGGTGGGGCGACTGCCTCAAGCGTCTCCAGTTTCAAGGAGAAGGCGGCTCGGGTATATCGCCGTCATTTGCGTATGCGCGTGTCCACGCCACAGAGAAACCTTGCGCAGATCTTGAGTTGCCTCCAGGCTCCTTTCGACAGGTACTCCACCTCGGTTGCATGTAAGGCGTACAGCTTGTTTTTGTCTTTCGGCTTCCGCGTAAAGATGCGCTTCGTCCGGCTAATCAGCTCGCCCGGCCTCGCGTGCAGCCTCGTCAACCTGATCCAGCTGCCGCTGGACATCGCGCATCACACGGCCCACGCGCGGGCGCAACGTGCGCAAGGACCTCTTCATGCGCCGGAACTGCTTCGCGTACGCAGACTTGGCATATCGAATGTAGCGGCAGATCAGTTTTGCGGAAGCGGAATGCGCCGGCAAGAAGCGCGTGACGCGTCGACAGCGCTTTTTGACCGAGATGGACAGCGTCGTGCCTCGGGCGCGTCTGCTCGAAGCGCTTGAACCGTACTATCCCAAGGGCGCGCGGGGGCGGCCGCCGATCGGGCTGGAGCGCATGCTGCGCGTGTACTTCATGAGCGCAGTGGTACGGGCTGTCGGACGAAGGTCTGGAAGACGCGCTGTACGACAGCATCGCGATGCGCACCTGTGCCGGAATTGATCTGGCGGTCGAGAACGTTCCGGATGCGACTACCTTGCTAAAGTTCCGCCGCCTGTTGCTTATGCATGACCTGACGCGCCGACTGTTCGACGAGATGGGAATCTCGCTGTGCGAACGCGGCTTGATGATGAAAGAAGGCACACTGGTGGATGCGACGATCATCGAAGCGCCCTCGTCGACCAGGAACGCCGGGAAGCAGCGCGATTCAGAGATGCATCAGACCAGGAAAGGTAACGAGTGGCACTTTGGTATGAAGGGCCCACGTGGGCGTGGATGCCGACTCGGGGCTGGTGCATAGCATGGTGGGGACGGCCGCCAATGAATCGGATGTCTCACAGGCGCATGCCCTGCTGCATGGTCATGAGCGGCACGCATTCGGCGATGCAGGCTATACAGGGGTGCACAAGCGTGAGAACATGCAAGGCGCCACCGTAAAGGGGCATGTTGCCATCAAGCGCGGCAAGATCAAGGCGATGCGCGAAGGCGCATTGAAGGAGCTGCTGATTGCTGCGGAGCGAACCAGGACCCAGATCCGGGCGCGGGTCGAGCATCCATTCCATGTGATCAAAAATCTGTTTGGTCATCGCAAGGTACGCTACAAAGGTCTGGCGAAGAACACGACGCAGTTGTTGAGCCTGTTTGCACTGGAAAATTTGGTGCTAGCCAAAAGATCGTTGTTGACCTGTCATGGGAGTCATCCGTCCTGAGTGCGCAAAGCGCATCAGGAGTGGGCTCAAAACCGGCCCTTTTCGGAAAAACCCCCGCTCGACACGCACTTATATTTCGCATCGAAAAATTAGATGATCAGGTCGAGAGTCTCGTCGACACAAACGGTTATTGATCAACGCTTCCCCAGCGGATAGTGCAGCCGCTTCAACGCCTTCCCAATCCCGGCCGGCAGCGTCCTGCGCGGCGTTTTCGGCGTCTCTGCCAAGGGGTTCGTTCATGTGTTCGGTCTTCGCAATTCTACCCGACCGCCCTAATGCGACAGAACCGCCCGTGCTCCCGGATGAGAACAATGATCGCGCGGGAACTGGAACGAACCAGGGCTGAACTGGACAGGCGCAGCCTCGCGTCTGCACGCGAATTCGACACCTACTGAATGTGCGACGATCTCCGTCTTTTCCCCGGGCGACGAAACGGGGGGGCGGTCGCGCAGTGTCCGAGCAGAGCGCCAGCAGATCGCTGCAGCGGGTACGGTAAAACGGGCGCAGCAACGCTTGCTAGACCGTCCTCTTCATGGCGAGCGCTGATGGCGTCTGGCATCCGACGATCGCAGGTGCACGGTGGAGCAGTTTGTCGTTCTCGAGCGCCTCAGCCATAAAGAGGGCGAAGTCCACGCGGCGCGTGATGTTACTGGCGAGGATGGGATCGCCAACGTGCGCGCTACAGACGGGCAGGCCCTGGCTTTCGCCTTCTTCGAGTTTGCTGCCGCGCACGACAGTCCATCGGGCGTTACTCGTAAACACGCGCCGGCACGCCTCGACCTGGTCATCGATGTCACCGATGCGAAGCAGCCGGCCGATCCAGCCGCCGATCGCGACGAGCGTTGTGAACAATGGCGAGTAGACGTCCCGGCCGTCCATGGTAATGTGCCAGCCGCAGGAGAAGACGAGGCGCGCCCCTGGCTGTGCATGATCGAGCACCGCTTGGGCCGTGCCTGTCGAATACTGGTTCACCCCCCAGGGCACCAGCACGGTGAGCACCGCGTCACACCCTTGGACAGCCTTCGCAATGACCTCGCGATCGTTCGTGGCGCCGGGAAAAAGCGTGATACGCCCCTTGAACCTGTCGAGCTTCTGAACGCTCACCTTGCGGCAGACGCCCACGACCTGGTAGCCTCGATCGAGTGAATGCTGCACGAGGTATTGGCCGAGTTTCCCGGATGCACCAACAATGCAAATTTTTTTCATGAGGATTCCTGTTTGCACAAGTCCACCCCTTCGGGTCGACAATACCAATCGACAACAGGCCGCCCCGAAGCCGGCGCGGCCCGGCCTCGACGACTCAATGCCTCTCGATCGCAGGCACGGATTCGATCGACACCTTGCGGCGAGCTTGCCTGCGATCTGCGCTAACGAGCATATAGCTGGCCGGCAGCACGAACAGCGTGAACAGGGTACCGATTGACAGCCCGGAGACAATCACGATTCCCATTGCGTTACGCCCGCTCGCGCCGGCGCCCGACGCTAGCACGAGCGGCACCGCGCCGAGCGCCATCGCCGCCGTCGTCATCAGGATCGGCCGCAGCCGCGCGTGCGCCGCTTCCTCGAGCGCCCCGCGTTTCGATCGGCCCGCGCGCCGCAGCACGTTCGCGTACTGGACGATCAGGATGCCGTGCTTGCTGATCAGCCCCATCAGCGTGACGAGTCCGACCTCGGTATAGATGTTCAGTGTCGTCAGCCCGACGTTGATGAGTACCATCGCGCCGAACAGCGCCATCGGCACTGTCACGAGGATCACGAGCGGATCGCGATAGCTCTCGAACTGTGCGGCTAGCACCAGGTAGACGATGAGGATCGCGAGCAGCAGTGTGATTGTGAAGCCGCCCGATTCCTGCATGAACTGGCGCGAAGCGCCAGCGTAGTCGACCGCGTAGCCGTTCGGCGCGACCTCGGCGAGCGTTTTGCGCATGAACTCGAGCACCTCGCTCTGCGACAGACCGATCACCGGCACACCCGAGATGGTCGCCGAATTCAACTGCTGGAAGTGGTTGATCGCCTCTGGCACGATCTCCTCGCGCAGATGAGCGAACGTCGACACCGGCACGAGCCCGCCCGTCGGTGTCCGCACGTAGTAGTCGAGCACCTGGGACGGGTTCAGCCGGTCGGTCTGCCGAACCTGCGGAATGACCTTATACGAGCGACCGTCGATCGAGAAGTAGTTCACGTACGCGCCACCGAGCGCGGAACTGAGCGCGCGGCCCACGTCGTCCTGCGTGAGTCCGAGCAACGCGACCTTGTCGCGGTCGACCACAAGCGTCGATTGCGGCTTGTCGATCTTCAGATCGGAGTCGACGAAGAAGAACTTGCCGCTCGCCTGCACCTTGCGCAGTACCGCCTGCGCAACTTCGTTCAGGCTCGCGATCGAGCCGGTCGTGCCGATCACGAACTGCATTGGCAGGCCCTGTGAGCCCGGCAGGGAAGGGAGCTGGAATGCGGCGACGCGCGCACCGGCGACCGTCGACCAGCGCTTCTGCATCTCCTGCTGCAACGCGTTCGAATTCTTCTTGCGTTGGTTCCACGGCTTCAGCAGCATTCCGCCGATGCTCGAATTGAGCGTCGGTGTGCCCGTCAGCTGGAACATCTGCGCGTATTCGGGCATCGTCTTCGTCAGCGCGAACACCTGGTCCGCATAGCCCTGCATCTGCTGGATCGTCGCCGTCGGCGGCCCCTGTACCTGTGCAAGCACGATGCCCCGATCCTCCTGCGGCGCGAGTTCGGACATCGACGTGTTGAACAGATAGACGAGCCCGGCAAGCATCAGCACGCCCATCACGATGAACACCGGCCACATGTCGAGCGATTTTTTCAGCATCCGCAGGTAGTGGGCGCCGATCCGCTCCATCGTACGGTTGATGAAGTCGGGAAGGCGCCCCTGCATGCCCTCGACGCGCAGGTAGCGCGCGCAGATCATCGGCGACAGCGTCAGCGCGACGACGCCCGACACCGTGACGGCGGCCGCAAGCGTGAAGGCGAACTCGGTAAAGAGAGCACCCGTCAGGCCTCCCTGGAGTCCGATCGGGATGTACGCGGCGATCAGTACGACGGTCATCGCGATGATCGGTCCGCCCAGCTGGCGCGAGGCGACGATCGACGCCTCGACGGGCGACAGACCGCGCTCCTTGATCTGCCGGTCGACGTTCTCGACGATGATGATCGCGTCGTCGACGACGAGCCCGATCGCGAGTACGAGCGCGAGCAGCGTCAGCAGGTTCAGCGTGTAGCCGAGTAACTGCATCAGGAAGAACGTGCCGAACAGCGACAGCGGCATCGCGATCACCGGTACGATCACCGCGCGCAGGTTGCCGAGGAACAGGAAGGTCACGAGCGTGACGATCACGAACGCCTCGACGAGCGTCTTCATGACCTCGTTGATCGACACATCGATGAAGTCGGTCGCGTCATAGACGATCGTGCCGGTCAATCCGGTCGGCAACTGCTGCTGCAGTTGAGGGAACACGTCGCGCACGCGCTTCGCGACGTCGAGTGCGTTCGCACCCGGCGCGACCTTCACGCCCAGGAACACGGAGCGCTTGCCGCCGAACGACACGCTCGAATCGTAGTTGTCGGCGCCGAGCACGACGTCGGCGACATCCTCGAGTCGGATCAGCGCGCCGTCCTGCTGCTTGATGACGAGCTTCCTGAACTCGTCGACCGAGTGCAGATCGGTGCCTGCGTTCAGATCGACGCTGACCATACGCCCCTTCGTCGTGCCGAGCGTCGCGAGATAGTTGTTGCTGGCGAGCGCGTTGTAGACGTCGGTGGCCGTCAGGTTGTGTGCGGCGAGCCGGTCCGAATCGAGCCACGCGCGCAGTGCGAACTGGCGGTCGCCGAGCATCTCGGTCGTCTGCACGCCCTCGATCGCATCGAGCTTCGGCTTGATCACGCGCAGCAGGTAGTCGGTGATGCCGTTGCCGGGCAGCACGTCGCTGTAGAAGCCCAGATACATCGCGTCGGTGGTCTGGCCGACCTGCACCGCCACCGTCGGCGGCTGTGCCTGCGGCGGCAACTGGTTGCGCACCGACTGGATCTGCGTATTGATCTGCGAAAGCGCGCGCGTCGAGTCGTAGTTCAGGCGCAGCGTTGCGACGATCGTCGACACGCCGGTACGACTCGTCGACGACAGGTAGTCGATTCCCTGCGCCTGGCCGATCGCGGCCTCGAGCGGCTGAGTGATGAAGCCGGCGACGGTGTTGGCCGGCGCGCCGTAGTAGACGGTCGTGACGGTCACGACGGCGTTCTCAGTCTGGGGATACTCGCTGACCCTCAGCGTCAGCAGCGCGCGCACACCGAGCGCGAGGATCAGCAGGCTCAGTGCCGACGCGAGCACGGGCCGCCTGATGAAGATATCGGTGAAATTCATCGCGTCTCCGTTACTGTTCCTGCGGCGCCGGTGTCGCGTCGTTCCCGGGCAGCGCGCTGTTTTCGATGATGAGCGGAGTACCGTTACTGAGTTTCAACTGGCCGCTCGTCACGATCTGCGCGCCTTCCGAGATGCCCTTGACGATCGCCACCTGATCGCCGCGTGTCGGGCCTGGCGTGACGAACACCTGCTGCGCGACCGGCAACACCTTGCCCTGCTCGTTGGTTTGCCTGCCCGGTTGTACGACGAACAGCGTCGTCCCGTAGGCGTTGTAGGTGAGGGCCGTTTGCGGCAGCGTCAGATAGCGATGCGGCGCGCCGGCGTCGATGTGGATGCTCGCGTACATGCCGGGCAGGAGTTTTCCGTCGCGATTGTCGATGCGCGCCTCCACCTGGACCGTGCGCGTCGCCGTGTCGATTTTCGGACTGGTCGACGTGATGCGGCCCATGAACGATTCGCCGGGGCGCGCACTGGTCCGGATCGTCACCGTCTGGCCGGCCGCAAGCTTGCTGACCTGATCCTGCGGGACGCTGAAATCGGCGAACAGCGGTTCGATCGCCTGCAAAGTGACGATCGGATCGCCCGGCTTCAGGTATTGGCCGGGATTGATCGTCGCGATTCCAACCCGGCCTGCGAAGGGCGCGCGGATCGTTTTCTTGTCGACCAGCGCCTGCTGCTGGACGACCTGCGCTTTCTTGATCTTCAGATCGGCGGCGTCGGCATCGAGCACGGCCCTCGCGATCGCGTTGATCTGGTATTGCGCGGCGTCGCGGCGGTAGACCGTCTGCGCGAGTTCAGCCGCCGCCTTGTACGATTGCAGTTGTGCGGCATCGGTATCGTCATTCAGTTCGATGAGCACGGCGCCGGCCTTCAAGTCCTCGCCGGACGAGAAGCGCACCGCGCGCACGAGCCCGGTCACTTCGGACGTGACGTCGACGCCGCGCGCGGCGCGCAGGCTGCCGACCGCGTCGATCCGCGGTTGCCAGGTCTCGTAGCCGACGCGCGTCGCGCTGACGGCGGCGGGCTCGGTCGCCATGCTGTCGACGAACTTCGCGATCATCTTGTTCTTGAAAACGTTCAGGCCGATCAGCGCCGCGAACAGCAGGCCCAGGCAGATCAGCATCACGAGCATGCCTTTCGTGAGCGAGCGGAATTGCGGGACGGGCGTGGTGTTCATCGGAGTGGCTCCTCGGCCGGTCGGACGGCGGCCTGCATGGGTTCGTCGGCGTTCCACCAGCCGCCGCCCAGCGACTGGAACAGCGCGGCCGTATCGGCGAAGCGCGCGGCGCGTGCCTGGGCGACGTCGACGGTGGTGTTGAGGTACTGGCGCTGTGCATCGAGCAGCGCGAGATAGTCGACCGCGCCAAGCCGGTATTGCTCTCGAGTGATCGAAAGCGAATTCCTCGCGGAGGACCACGCGTCCGTCTGCGTGCGCAGGCCGGCCGCATCGTGTTCGAGCGCGCGCAGCGAATCGGCGACGTTCTGGAATCCCTGCAGCACCGTCTCGCGGTATTGCGCGCTCGCCTGTTCGTATGCGGCCTCGGCCGCGCGCTTCTTCGCGCGCAGCGCGCCGCCGTGGAAGATCGGCTGCGCGAGACCCGCGCCGATGCTCCAGATGACGCCGGCGGCGCTAAACAGATCCGCAGGCGTCACGCCCGACGTCCCGTAGCTCGCGGTCAGCGAGATCTGCGGATAGAGCGCCGCCGTCGCGACACCGACCTGTGCGCTCGCCTGATGCAGCAACGCCTCGGACGCGAGGATATCGGGCCGCTGGCGCACGAGCGCCGAGGGCACGCTGACGGGCAGCGAGTCGGGCAACGTGAACATCTCGAGCCGGAATTCGGGGATGTGTGCGTCACTCGGCAGGCGGCCCGCGAGCGCGGCGAGTTCGTGCCGCACCTGATCGAGCTGCAGCGACAGCGGTGGAGTTCTCGCGCGCGTCTGCGCGAGTTGGGTCTGCTGCAGCAGCACCGCGCTACGCGAGGTCCCGCCGAAGGCGAACTGCTTGTCGAGCAACGCGAGCTGGCGTTGCTGGTCGCCGGCGATCTCCTCGATCGCCTCGATTTGCGCGCGTAGCGACGCCTCGCGTACGGCGGCCGTCACGATGTTTGACGTGAGCGTCAGGTATGCGGCGCGCAACTGGTAGTTCTGAACATCGACATTCGCTTTCGATGCCTCGACCAGGCGCCGCGCGCCACCAAACAGGTCGAGGTCGTACGACACGTTGACCGACGCGTTGTAAAGATTCAATGCCTCGACGAAATTCGGCTGTCCGAACGCGATTCCGTTGATCTTCTCGCGCTGTGCGCTCAACTGGCCGTCGACGCGGGGCAGCAGGCTGTCGCCGAACTGCGCGTGCCACGTTTCGCTGGCCTGACGCAATGCGGCCTGCGCGGCCGCGATGTTCGGGCTCTGCGCGAGCGCGTCGCGGATCAGCGTATCGAGCGGTTCGCAGCGCAACAGCGTCCACCAGGCGGCGGGGATGTCCGCGCCGATCGCGAAACGCTGCGCGGTGCCGCCGGGGCCGGGCGCATCGACGGTGAGTTCGGGCATGGGCGCCGCCGTATAGCGCGCCACCTGCGGCGCAGCCGGTGGGCGGAAATCCGGGCCGAGCGCGCACGCTGACAGCAGCAGCGTCGCAAGCATCGCCACACAAGGCACAAGCGGCATCCGCAGCCGAACCGTCAAGCCGGCGCGGCGCCGCAAACCTTCGATCATTCAGGCACCTCTCTACGTGACGGACAGGGTCAGGGTTGACCAACGAGCTGCTGGAGGTTCTCTCGCATCATCGGGCCGCGAGGCGCCGGGCGCGATGCCGCCTCGTCTCTCGTTTAAAGCGTCGGACGCACTATATCGATGGTCTGCAATCTTGACGAAAACCACGGCGAAACCTGGCGGTTCTGCGCGAAGCGAAGCGCCTTCGCGCCATCCCGCCGGCCTTCGCCGAACGGCCTCGGCGTGCAAACCCCCTTTGTTATAGTCGTCGCCGTCGAGTTCAAGGTGTCGATTCGCACATCCTCGAGATGCGGCGCGCGACGATGAACCGAGGGATGATCGGTGACACCCGGCGTGCCGGGCTACGGTCGCGCGATGTCGCATTCGCGTGACGACGGAGCCGCGTCGATTCGCATCCGGGCCGGGTTGGGGAATTCCAGCAACCATGCCGCTGTGCATCAGCGGGGTTTTCCAACTGATAAGCATTCCATATTTATGTATTCGATGATGGTTGAAGGTCTATGGCAACGGCGGAATGGGATCTGCAGAATCGCGAGCTTTTGGTCGACTTGACGCGGTCGTGGTTGAAATCGCTGACGATCGGCCTTATTGCCGATACTGCGTCGGCGCAGACCGACGTCGACATCACGACGCCGTTCGGCGAGATCGGTGTTGATTCGTTTCGCATCCTGAAGATGATCAAGCAGCTCGAGGAGGATTTCGGGACGCTGCCGAAGACGCTGCTTTTCGAGTATTTCAATATCGAAACGCTGGCCGGCTATTTCGTCGACCGGCATCGCACCGTCGTCGCCGCGAAGTTCGGCGCACCAGCCGATGCTGCGCCGACGTCCCACCGCGCACCGGGCGACGCGCCGGCGCGGCCGTCGCCCGTGCCGCAAGCGTCGGCCGCGCGGGACATGCCGGTGACGGCAGCGGGCGATAGCATCCGGATGCTCGGGAAGGATCTGCCCGCGTTCCCTCAATTGCACGCGCAGATCGAGTCGCTGTTCGTTGCGCACCGCAATGAAGGCAGCATGTCGCGCGGCACGCGCAACATCGCGCCGAACCTGTTCATCGGTAGCGCGCGGCGCGGCTATTTCCACTATGGCCGTTGCAAGGATCTGGTGCTCGGCTACGCGTACACGGGCCCGAGCGGCTACTTTCACGAAATCGCCGCGGAGTTGCACCACTACTGCGAATCGCGCGGCTATCAGCTCAATATCCTGACCGACGAAGTCGTCGAGGAAATCGGCGGTGCGCGCTTCTCGTCGACGCCGTTCGGCGTCGTTCAACGCGTGCTCGGCATCCGCGCATTCTCGCTCGAAGGCGGCGCGATGCGCCGGCTGCGCTATCAGGTATCGAAGTTCGAGAAGGCCGGTACGTGCCGTACCGCCGAATATCGTTGCGGCACCGAACCAGGCGTCGATCGCGATATCGCGAGCGTGATCGAGCGCTGGTGTGCGACGCGGCCGATGGTCAATCCGCTCATCCCTATCGTGAAGGACGAGATCCTCGCGGGGAGCCTCGATCCGCAGCACCGGCTGTTCCTGACTTATCTCGATGACGTGCTGCAGAACGTCATCCTGATCTCGGCGATCCGTACTGCGGACTGCAACGGCTATCTGATGGACCTCGAGTTCTATCCGCCGGACATGCCGCTCGGCGGCCTCGAGTACGCGATCGTCAACATCATCCGCACGCTAGCGGGCGAGGGCAACGACGTGCTGAGCCTCGGCGGCACCTATGGCTGCCGGCTAACCGTATGTGAGAACGCGGATCCCGATGTCGACCGGATGCTCGACGATCTGCACAGGCAGAACATCTTCAACGACGAGGGTAACCTCCAGTTCAAGAACAAGTTTCGGCCCGAGAACCGCACGATCTATCTGTGCCGGCCCGCCGGCAGCGGTCGCGCGGACAACGTGATCGACATCATCCTGATGGTCGCCGATCCGGACCGGCTGCAGACGCCGGACGGCGAGAACCATACGCTCGTGGCCGGTCAGCAACCGGCGGCTGGCGCGGCAGTCGCCGGCTCCGCGCAAGGCAGCCAGCCGCAAGACGGCGGTGGCGAGGCTCACGTGTATGGCGCCGCCTCACAAGCGTGGGTGGAAGGCGACACGCGTTCGCGCGTACTCGCTGAACACGGTTACAACCCGTTGAATGTCGCCGCCGCGCATATCGAGTTCGATCTGAAGACCGATTCGTGGGCGCAACTCGATACGGCGTTCGTGCGGCGTGGCATCAAACAGTTGCATGCGCAACTGCAGGCGCCTGTTGACGTCGATGCGGTGTTGCGCGACACGTTCGGCTTCGATCACGTGCTGTTGACCGGATCCGGCCGCGCGGCGGAGTCGCTGCTTTGCGGCGCATGGCCGAAACGCGGACGCGTACTGCAGAACCTGCTATTCCCGTCCGGCCTCTATCACCAGATCGACGCCGGCCTGAGTCCGCATGAACTGCCGCATCCGGACGCGTTTCGCGTCGACGCGGACACGCCGTTCAAGGCTGAACTCGACCCGAGCGCACTTGCGGAACAGATCGAGCGTCACGCTGACGAGATCGGCTGTGTCTGGATCGAGCTCTGCAACAACGCGACCGGCGGCCATCCGGTATCACTCGAGCATCTGCGCGCGGTCAAGGCGCTGCTCGCGCCGCACCGGATCGCGCTCGTAATCGACGCCACGCGCGTACTGGAAAACGCGCGCTACCTGATCGCGCGCGACGGCGCACAGGCCGGCAAGGACCTCTGGACGGTCGCGCGCGAACTGCTGGCGTGCGCGGACGTCGTGACCGCGTCGCTCGCCAAGGACTTCGGCGTCGATCGCGGCGGCGTGATCGCGACGAACGACGGCGCGCTGTACGCGGCCTTTGCCGGCCGGCAGCAGCATGACGGCGGCGGACTCGACGCTATTGGCCGCCAGCTCGTCGGTGTCGCGCTCGGCGAGCGCGAGCGTATCGCCGGGCGTGTCGCGCAGCGCGTTCGCGCGGTCGGGCGAGTTTGGGATGCGCTGGTCGCGCGCGGCGTGCCGCTGGTCGCGCCGGCCGGCGGCCATTGCGTGCTGATCGACGTGAAGCGCCTGCCGGACTTCGCCGGTTTCGATCATCCCGTCGCGTCGTTTCTCGCCTGGCTCTATCAGCAGACCGGCATTCGCGGCGGCGCACACAGCATCGGCATGCGAAAGGACGGACCGCTTGGCGGGATGGCGCGGCTCGCGATTCCCGCCGGGCTGAAGGACGGCGAGGTCGATGAACTGATTACGCGTCTCACGCGCGGTTTCGACACGCTCTCCGACATCCCCGAACTCGCGCTCGAAGGCAGCCGGCATGACGCGCTCGGCAATCTCCATGCGGCGTACCGGATGATCCGTTATCACCGAGCGTCGAAGGCGCTCGTCACCGGCGGTGCCGATGCCAGCCCGAACACGGCGTCCGCTCGCACCGCTGTTTCCGCGACCGCCAGGCTGCCGTCTCGCGACGTCGCGGCGCGGGCGCAGGCATCGTCTGCGCCGCGCGCGATCGCGATCGTCGGGATGGCAGGCCGGTATCCGAAGGCGGCCACGCTTGACCAGTTTTGGGACAACCTGCGCGCCGGCCGCGACTGCGTTGACGAGATCGGCGCCGAACGACTCGCGTTGCGTGCGCGCACCCCGTTCATGCGCACCTATCGTGGCGGCTTCATCGACGCGATCGACCGTTTCGATTCGCTGTTCTTCAACATCTCGCCGCGCGAAGCCGAGATGCTCGACCCGCAGGAGCGGCTCTTTCTGGAAGTCGCGTGGGAAGCGCTCGAGGATGCCGGCTACTACCCGGAAATCCTCGGCCGCGATACCGGGACGCGCGACGTCGGCGTGTTCGTCGGCGCGGTCTGGGCGATGTACCAGATGGCCGGCGTCGAAGCGAAGCTTGCCGGCCGGGATACGAATCCGAATTCGTTCCTCTGGAGCATTGCGAACCGCGTGTCGTACTGGATGAATCTGCGCGGGCCGAGCCTGACCGTCGACACCGCATGTTCGTCGAGCCTGACGGCGCTCTATCTCGCGTGCGAGGCGATCCGCAACGGCAACTGTTCGAGCGCGCTGGTCGGCGGCGTCAATCTCGACCTGCATCAGCACAAGTTCGACATTAACCGCGCGGGCGGCGCGCTGTCGCCCGATGGCGTGTGCCGTACGTTTGGCGCCGACGCGAACGGTTATGTCGCGGGCGAGGGCGTCGGCGCGTTGTATCTGAAGCCGCTCGACGACGCGCTGCGCGACGGCGATCACGTCTATGGCGTGGTCCGCGGCGTCGTGGTCAATCACGGCGGGCGCACGGCTGGCTACACGGTGCCGAACCCGAAGGCGCAGGGCGATCTGATCGCGGCCGCGCTGCAGCGGGCTGACGTCACCGCCGACACGATCGGCTACATCGAGGCGCATGGTACGGGTACCGAACTCGGCGATCCGATCGAGATCGCTGGCCTGTCGAACGCGTTTGCGTCGGCGGCCGTGCCGGCGCGGTCGTGCCCGATCGGATCGGTCAAGACAAACATCGGTCATCTCGAGGCGGCGGCCGGCGTGGTCGGTGTGACCAAGGTGCTGCTGCAGATGCGGCACGGCGAACTGGTGCCTTCGCTGCATTCAGCGCAGTTGAACGCCCATATCGACTTCGCCGGCACACCGTTCGAGGTCCAGCAGACACTAGCGCCGTGGCGGCCGCGCCGCGCTGGCGAACCGCTGCGAGCCGGCGTTAGCTCGTTCGGCGCCGGCGGCGCGAACGCGCATGTGGTGCTCGAGCAATATCTGCCGTATGAGGAGCAGGGCACGCCCGTTACCGGCGAACTGGCGTTCCCGCTGTCGGCGCACAACGACGAGCAGTTGCGTGAGATGGCCGCGCGACTCTCCGCGCGCTTGCGCCGCGACGATCACGCGCCGCGCATCGCCGACGTCGCCTATACGCTGCAGAACGGCCGCAAATCGTTCGACCATCGCCTCGTGATTTTCGCGACGGATCTCGTGCAGCTTGCCGATCGGCTCGCCGCGTTCGCGACAGGCAAGCCCGGCGCGGAGACGCTGACCGGTCATGCGAAGGATGCCGAGCAGATTACGAAACTGCTGAGCCGCACTGAGACCGACCAGTTCGTCGCGCTGATGTCACAGGGCGGCAACCAGCGCAAGCTCGCGCAATTGTGGCTGAACGGCCTGCTCGCCGACTGTCGTGGCTTCATGCGGGAAGGCCGGCGCACGCCGCTGCCGCCGTATCCATTCGCGGACCGCCGCCACTGGGTCGAGCGCGCCGCGCGTCCAACGGCCTTTGCGCCGCCGGTCCTGCATCCGCTCCTCGACAGCAACGAATCGACGTTCGAGCGTCAACTGTTCAGGAAGACGTTCCGGCCGCGCGAGTTCGTGGTCCGCGATCACGTTGTCTCGGGAGTCCCGACGCTGCCCGGCACCGCGTATCTCGAGCTCGCGCGCAAGGCCGCCGAGCTCGCGGCCGGGCGCCCGGTGCGCCGGATCCGCAACGTGACCTGGCTAAGCCCGCTGACGGTCGCCAACGACAGCGTGACGGAGGCGTTCGTCGAGCTGAAGCCGAACGGCGAGACGGTCGCGTTCGAGGTGTACAGCGAGCCGGACGGCGTGCGCCGCCTGCATGCACAGGGCAGGCTGATTTACGAGCTGGCCTACCGCGCGGCCGACATGAACGTCGATGCCGTCGATCTGGCCGCCGTGCGCGAGCGCTGCGCGCCGCTTTCCGATGGCGCGCCGGCATCGATCTACGCGCGCTTCGATCAGGCTGGCATGCACTACGGCACGCAATTTCAGGCGTTGAGCGAGGTCCGCAAGGGCGACGGCGAAGTGCTCGGCCGGCTGCAGTTGCCGCCGCTCGATGAGGCGGATTTCGAGAGCTTCGTGCTGCATCCGGTGCTGCTCGACGCGGCGATGCAGGCCGGCATCGCCGCGCAGCTCGACGGCGGCGCGGGCGAGATGCGGGTGCCGTATTCTCTCGGCGAGGTCGAAATCCTGCATCCGCTGACGCGCGACTGCTACAGCTACGTGACGAAGCGTGGCGGCTCGCGGGGGGGCGTGTCGCGCGAGGATGTCGCAATCGTCGACGGATCGGGCAAGGTGCTCGTGCGGATCCACGAGACAGTCGGCGTGCCGATCACGGGCATGCACGACAGGCAAACGGCCGCGCCGGCCGAACACGGCGACACTTTCGCGATGCTCCACTACACGCGCGCGTGGCGCCCGGAAACTCTCGACGCGGCAGCGGGCCGCGACGCGCTCGTGCTGTTCGATACTGACACGAAGCTACGCGACGCATGCGTCCGGCAAGGGCGCGCGGCGGCACTTGTGCTGCACGGCACGCGCTTCGAATCGCACGGCGACGGTGCCTACACGATCGATGCCGCGAATGCCGACGACTACGCGCGCGTACTCGAGGCGCTGCGGGCCGACGGCTGGTCGCTGCAACGGATCTGTCACGCGTGCGGCGACCGCGTGGACAACGCGACGGACGACCTCGGCGCCGCACCTGAAGCTGCGCTGGACCTTGGCGTTTATACATTCCTGCCGCTGAGCCGGGCGTGGGCCGCGACGCGCCCGGCCGACGGCGCGCAACTGGTCTACTTGTACCGCAACGCGTCGCGCGATCCGCAGCCGCACCACGAGGCGATCAACGGCTTCGCTCGCTGCGTCGAACTTGAACAGCCGCGCCTCGCATGCAAGGTGCTCGAAATCCGCACCGTTTCGCTCGACGCCGATCGCGCCGACGTGTCCGCCCGCGCGCTGCTCGCCGAGTTCGACGCGGGCGCGCAGGCGTCCCGCGCGGTCCGCTATGGGCCGGAAGGCCGCGAAGTCCGCACTCTGAGGCGGCTGCCTGAACAGGAACTACGCGCCGAAGCCGGCCCGATGCTGCGGCAGGGCGGCGTCTATCTCATCACCGGCGGTGCCGGCGGCCTCGGTCTTCTGTTTGCCGCGCATCTCGCTAAAACCTGTCACGCGAGGCTCGTGTTGACCGGCCGGTCCGCGCCGTCCGGGAAACTGGACGCGGAACTCGACGCACTGCGTGCGCACGGCGCTCAAGTGCTGTACGTGCAGGCGGACGTCGCGCGGGTCGACGACGCCCGCCGCGCGGTCGACGCGTGCCGCACTCGCTTCGGCCGGATCGATGGCGTGCTGCACTGTGCTGGCGTGCTGCGCGATTCGCTACTACGCAACAAGACGCGCGAAGAGATGGCTGCGGTGTTTGCGCCGAAGATCCTCGGTGTCCATCATCTCGACGAACTGACGCGCGACGACGCGCTCGACTGCTTCGTGCTGTTCTCGTCGCTCGCGGCAGTCGGAGGCAATGTTGGCCAATGCGATTACGCGTACGCGAACCACTATCTCGACTCGTTCGCCGCCCGCCGCGACGCGTTGCGTGCGGCGGGCCGACGTAACGGCCGCAGCCTCAGCATCAACTGGTCGCTGTGGGCCGAGGGCGGAATGAAGCTCGACGCGCAGACGGAGCGGGTGTTCCGACGCAATCTCGGCATTGCGCCGCTGCGCAGCGAGGATGGCCTTGCCGCGTTCACGGCCGGCCTGTCGGCGGCGGTGCCGCAGCTCGCGGTGCTGAGCGGCGTGCAGACGAAAGTCGAACGTGCGTGGGGCCTGACCCAATCCGACGCGCAGCGGCCGAAGTCATCCGCGTCCGCCATCGGCGGCGCGGCAAAGCAACCTGAAGCAGCTGGGGACGGACCTGGTGCCGCGTCCCGCGGTGAGGCGCCGCAAACGGACGCGCTGTTCCATGCGATCGTCAGGAAGCTGAGCGGCACGGTCCTCGAACTGCTGAAGCTCGACGCGGACGACCTGTCGCGCGACAGCGTGCTGCTCGACGTCGGCTTCGATTCGATCGGCCTTTCGACCTTTGCCGATGCGATCAACCGGATTTACGGACTCGATCTGAACCCGGTGCTGTTCTTCGAATACCCGTCGATCAATGCGATCGCCGGCGTACTCGCGAGCGAACACGCGACGGCAGCGCGCGCGGTGCACGGTGCCAGCGAGGCGTCCTCGACGGTCCGGGCGCCGGCGCCGTCCGCGCCGGCCGCCGCCGTGGCTCGTGACGAAACCCGCGCGCCGCTACCGGACGGCATCGACAAGGGCTGGCGTGCACCGGGCGCCGCGCCCGCTCCGCGGCGCCCATCCGGTTCGCGTTTCGCCGCCGACCCGATCGCGATCGTCGGCATCGCCGGGATCATGCCGCAGTCCAGCGACGTACACGAATACTGGACCAACCTGCGCGACGCGCGCGACCTCGTGACCGAGATCCCGCGCGAGCGCTGGATCTGGGAGGACGTCGCGGGCGACCCGGTCAAGGACGTGAACCGCTCGTATTCGCGCTGGGGCGGCTTCATGAAGGAAGTGGACAAGTTCGACCCGCTGTTCTTCGGTATCACGCCGCGCGAGGCCGAAATGATGGACCCGCAGCAGCGCCTTCTGATCCAGACCGTCTGGTCTGCGATCGAGGACGCCGGCCATCGCGTGTCCGACCTCGCCGGCACGCGCACCGGCTTGTTCGTCGGCGCGTCGTCGCAGGATTACATCGACGTGCTGGCCCAGCATCAGTCCGCGCTCGACGGTTATTCCGCATCGGGCAACGCGCATTCGATCCTCGCGAACCGGATCTCGTTCCTGTTCAACCTGCGCGGCCCGAGCGCACCGCTCGACACCGCCTGTTCGAGCTCGCTCGTCGCGCTGCATCGCGCGATCGAGTCGATCCATACCGGCAGCAGCGAGATGGCGATCGTCGCCGGCGTGCAGGTGATGCTGACGCCGACTGGTCACATCTCGCTGAGCGCGGCCGGCATGCTGAGCCCCGACGGCAAGTGCAAGACCTTCACGAAGGGCGCGGACGGCTACGTGCGCGGCGAGGGCGTCGGCGCGATCTTCATCAAGCGGCTGTCGCAGGCGAGGAACGACGGCAACCCGGTCTACGCGGTGATCCGCGCGACGGCGGAGAACCACGGCGGACGCGTGACGAACCTGACCGCGCCGAACCCGAAGGCGCAGACGGAGCTGCTGCTCGAAGCCTACGAACACGCGCGAATCGATCCGTCGACGGTCGGTTATATCGAATGCCACGGCACCGGCACGAGCCTCGGCGATCCGATCGAGATCCAGGCGCTGAAGAAATCGTTCGCCGACCTGTATGCGCGGCACGGACTGGCAGCGCCTCCGGTGCCGCATTGCGGGCTCAGTTCGGTGAAGACGAACATTGGGCACCTCGAGCCGGCGGCCGGTATCGCGAGCCTGCTGAAGGTGCTGCTCGCGATCCGGCATCGGCAGATTCCGGCGATGCTGCATTTCGACATGCCGAATCCGTATATCGACCTCAGTGGTTCGCCGTTCTACGTCGTCGACAAGACGACACCGTGGGATGCGCCGCGAGCTCCAGACGGCGAGCCGCTGCCGCGCCGCGCGGGTGTCAGCGCATTCGGCTGGGGCGGGGCGAACGCGCACGTCGTGCTCGAGGAGTATGTGGACGACCCCGTTCCGTCGCACGACGAGGACGAGCAGCTATTCGTGCTGTCCGCGCGGGACGGCGAGCGCTTGCGCGAGTATGCAGGCGCGCTGGCCGCGTACCTGCGCACGTATGACGACGTCGCGCTCGGTGATCTGGCCTGGACGCTGCAGGTCGGCCGCGACGAGATGGACGAACGGCTCGCGATCGTCGCCCGCACTCACGGGGAACTGCTGGGCTGTCTCAGCGCGTTTGCCGCCGGCGAGACGGAGGTCGGCGGTTGCTGGAGCGCACGCGTGCCGCGCCGGCGCGCAATGGAAGATGCCGACCCGGTTCGGTTTGCGGACGCAAGCGTGGCGCTAGCCGAACTTGCGCGCGGCTGGACCGGCGGCCGCCGCATCGACTGGCGCCAGCTGCATTCGGCGCAGCGCCGGCGCCTTAGCGTGCCGACTTATCCGTTCGCGCGCGAACGCTACTGGGTCGGTGATGCCACGCAGAACGACCGTACTGGGCCGGCCGCCGCCACGACGGTATCGCCGCAAGCGACAGGCGCCGACGTCGGCGCCGTGCTCGCCGAACCGGTCTGGACCGACGCCGCGGCCGCGCTGCGTCCGGATACGCCGCTGCAGGCGCCCAAACTGTATGAAGCGGTGCTTTGCGACCTGTCGCATCTCGACGCCGAACGCCTGCGCGCCGAGTTGCCAGGGCTCGCGCATGTCGCGCGGCCGGCCGCTGGAGCCGACCATGCCGAACGCTACCGGATCGCCGCGCTCGCCGTATTCGAGCGGATCCAGCACGTGCTGAAGACAAAGCCGTCGGCGCCGGTGCTGTTGCAAATCGTCGCGCCATACGACGACGAGCGCAATCCGCTCTATGCAGGACTTGCCGGGCTCGTGCGCAGCGCGCGCGTCGAGCAGCCGAACCTGATCGCGCAACTGGTGCTCGTCGACGAAGCCGCAGACGAAGCCGCGCTCGCGCAACGGCTGCGCGACTGCCGCACCGTACCCGGCGAGGCGGTGTTCCGCTACGAACGCGCACAGGCGAGCGTCGCGCGCTGGCGGGACGTGGCCGGCGAACTCGCGCGGTCCGGCGTGCCGATCGCGCTGCGCGAATGCGGTGTCTATCTGATCGTTGGTGGCCTCGGCGGCCTCGGCCTGATATTCGCGCGCGAAATCCTGCGACAGGTGCCACATGCGACGGTCGTGCTGACCGGCCGCGGGGCACTGACCGACACGCGCCGCGACCGCCTGCACGCGCTCGCGGCCGAGTGGTCGGTTCCGGCCGAACGGCTCGACTACCGCGAGCTCGACCTCGAACGGCTCGACTCCGTGCGCGAGTGCATCGACGCGATCGTCGCGCGTCATGGCGCGCTGCACGGCGTGCTGCACGGCGCCGGCACAACGAACGACAGCCTGATCGTAAAGAAGGATGCCGAATCGTTCGCGCAGGTGCTGGCGCCAAAGGTGGCGGGCACGTTTCACCTCGATGTCGCGACGCGCGAGCTCGATCTCGATTTCGTCGTGTTGTTCTCGTCGCTCAGCGCGGCGCTCGGCAACGTCGGCCAGGCCGACTACGCGGCGGCGAACGGCTTCATGGACGCCTATGCGCGGATGCGCAACGCGCTCGCCCGCGCGGGCGAGCGGCGCGGCCACACGCTGTCGGTGAACTGGCCATTGTGGGACGAAGGTGGCATGCGGCTCGACGCGAAGGCGCGCGCGCGTCTGTTCGCGAGCACCGGGCTGCTGCCGATGCGCACGGACACGGGGGTGCACGTATGGCATCGCGCCCTCTCCGCGCAGCTCGGACAACTGCTCGTGATGGAAGGTCAAACCGCGCGGCTGCGGCGGATCGTGCCCGGCCTGTCGGAGGTGGCGCCACGCGGCGCACGGCCGGTGGACACGCAAGGACAGCCGGCGACGGACGCCGGACAACTGCTGGCCCGGCTCCGGCAACGGGTGCTCGTCGATTTGCACGGTTTTCAGAAGTTGGGGGTGACGGATGTTGAGTAAGGCACGGAAGGACGTGAGCGACATGACGGACGTGCTCGAGCGGTTGACCGGCATCGTCTCGGCAACGCTGAAGCTGCCGCTGACCAAGGTCGATCCCGACGTCGAGATGATTCGTCTCGGCATCGACTCGATCATCGCGATGGAACTGATCGACGCGATCGGCCGCGAGTTCGCGGTCAGTCTGGCGCCCGCGCAGTTCATGGACGTCGCGACGCTGCGCGAGCTCGCCGGGCTGCTGCACGCGCCGGCGCCGGCGGCGACTGTCGCCACAACGGCTGGCAGTGACGTGCACGCGTTGCTCAGCTTCGTCAGCCGCACCTATGCAATCGACCCGCCGACGGGCCGCTTCGACTCGGTCGACGCGCTCGCCGACGCGCTCGTCGCCGGCCATGCGGACGAACTGATGCGCCACTACGGCATGAAGCCGCAACCGGTGCCTGCGCAGTCCGCGACGCACGGCGTTGCGCTCGTCGGCCTGAGCTGCCGGCTGCCCGACGCGCCTGATGCAAGGACGTTCTGGGCCAACCTTGTCGCCGGCAGGAACAGCGTGCGTGAGATTCCGGCTTCGCGCTGGCGCTGGCAGGATCACTACGCTGACGCGCCGGCGCCGGGCAAGACGGTGTCGAAGTGGGGCGCGCTGCTTGACGACGTCGACCGTTTCGACGCGCCGTTCTTCGGAATCGCCGCTGCTGAGGCGGACATGATGGACCCGCAGCAGCGCTTGCTGCTTCAGGAGGCCTGGCATGCGATCGAGGACGCAGGCATCGACCCGCGCTCGCTCGCGGGTTCGAACACCGGCGTGTTCGTCGGTTACCAGTATTCCGAATACGAACAGCGGTTGCGCGGCCTCGACTTCCAGCGACTCAACGACGGTCCGGTGTTCACCTCGTCGAGCCCGACTTACTATCTCGCGAACCGGATCTCGTTTGCGTTCGACCTGCGCGGTCCGAGCGAGGCGGTCAACGTGAACTGCGCGTCGTCGGCCGTTGCGCTCGACCGGGCCTTTCATGCGCTCCTGAACGGCGAATGCGACATGGCGATCGTCGCCGGCGTCTCGCTGAACCTGTTCGCGCAGGACTATATCGCGTCGACGCAGTATGGCCTGCTGTCGCCGGACGGCACGAGCGGCGTGTTCGACAATGCGGCGCGAGGATTCACACGCGGAGAAGGTGTCGGCGTGCTCGTGCTCGAACGCGACACCGACGTACACCGCGCGCGCCGGCGCGTCTACGCGTCGATCCGCGGCTGCCATCAGAACTATCGCGGCGCGGCACGCAGCCTGTCCGAGGTGCGTCATGAATCGATCACCGACGTGCTCGCGACCTGCTACCGTCGCGCGGCGGTGGAACCGGAATCGGTCCGCTACATCGAGGTCGATGGGTACGCGACGAAGTGGGCCGATTCGTTCGAATTCGAGGGCGTGAAGGGCGCGCTGCCGGCCGGCGCAAAGCGCTGCGCGCTCGGCAACGTAAAGGGCAACATCGGCAACGTCGAGGCTGCGAGTGGTGTCGTCAGCGTGATCAAGGTCGCGCTGTCGCTTTACCACCGCCGTTTTCCGGCGACGCTGTCGATGCGCGAGATCAGCAGCTTCATCGACGTCGGCAGCGACGCGCATCCGCTTTACATCGCCGATCACGCGATCGGCTTCGACGCGATCCGCAACGGCGACGCACCGGTGCGCGCAGGCGTCAATTCGTTCGCGGACAGCGGCACGAACGTGCATGTTCTGCTCGAGGAGACGCCGGCCGCGAGCGCGGCGGTGCCCGCCGCCGCGAACGTTGCGCCGCTGTTCGTGCTGTCGGCGCGCAATCCGGAACGTCTCGCCGACTATCTGGCGTGTTACGTCGACTGGCTGCGGGGCGACGACGCACCGGGTTCATTCGCGGATCTGCTCTACACCGCGCAGAACGGCCGCGCGGTGTTCGTCGCGCGGCTCGCCGTAGTCGCCGCGTCGCGCGACGAACTGCGCGACAAGCTCGCGCGCGTCGCCACGACGGGCCTCGATGCAGTGGGCAGTCTCGCCGCCTACGGCATCCATTACGCGTACCCCGCCGCGTCGCACGCGAACCCGCTCGCCGGGCTGATCGGCGAGGACATCGCGCGGATGCAGCTCGAACAGGCGATGCGGACCGGTCAATGGGACGCTGTCGCGCAACTGTGGGTGAACGGCGTCGCGATGCCGTGGCAAACGCTCTGGGACGCATCCGGCGCGCGCCCGGTCTCATTGCCAGGCTATCCGTTCGCGCGGCATCGCTACTGGTACGACGAGGGTCGCTCGTCAGTCGCCGCGCCGATCGCCGGCCACGGCCACGCGAGCGCGTCTGGGCCGCCGGCGCCCGCGGCGCCGTCCGACGACGCGCTGCCGCCCACACCTTCGCGCGCGATCGAGCGTCTCCTGCAGCGCGAGATTGGACGCCATGTCCGGCTGCCTGCCGACGCGGTGCGGGTCGATCTCGGCTTTATCGAGCTCGGCATGAACTCGATCGCGCTCGCCGGGATGATCGAACACATCGCCGTGGTGCTCGGCGTCAACCTCGCACCAAGCACGATCTTTCTCCATCCGCGGATCGACATGCTGGCCGCGCATCTCGCGCAGATCTGCCCGGAAGCGCCTCGCGCGCTGGATGCGTCGGCACGCGAGGCCGCAGCCGATGCGGCAGGGGCGAACAGGACGGCTGAAGCAAGCTACAGCGCGGCGCTCGCCGTCCGCACGCAGGACCATTCGAACCTGCTGATCACCGTGCAGCCGCACGGCGATGCGGTACCGATCTTCGCGCTGCCGGGCGCCGGCGGCAGTGTGCTGTCGCTGCACCGGCTCAGCCACGCGTTCGGCGCCGGGCAGCCGTTTCATTGCATCGAGGCGGTGGGCCTTGACGGCCTGACGCCGCCGATGTCGCAGCTCGAAACGATGGCCAGGCTCAACATCGGCCTGCTGACCGCATTGCAGTCGAACAAGCCGTACCGGTTGCTCGGCTATTCGAATGGCGGAGTCGTCGCATTCGAAATGGCGCGGCAACTGGCTGCGCTTGGCGAGACGGTGTCGTCGCTGGTGCTGCTCGACACGCTATGCCCGACGCTGCGCGATGACGACATGTGCGAGATGACGGCCGCCGTGTTCCGCAACTTCGTGAAGTCGCTCGGCGCGCACACGGATCTCGGCGCGGACCGCTTGCGGCAGATTCCCGAGCCTGCACGCAGCGCCTGGCTGTACGACACGATCGTCGCGCTCGGCCTCGATGTGCCGCGCGCGCAGTTCATCGCTACCTTCGACGTCGCGACCGCGAGCGAACGCGCGTGCCAGTCCTACGCGCCGCAAGTGCTGCCGGACGGCATCGACGTGCTGCTCGTGCGGGCGCGCGACGGTTTCGCCGGCGCACCGGCCGATTATGGCTGGGGCGAGTTCTGCCGCGGCGCGCTGCGGATCCGGGAGGTCGCCGGTGATCATTTCACGCTGCTCGAAGCGCAGCAGGCCGACGCGCTGGCGCGCTTGATCGACGCGCGTGAACCCGAGCCGGCGAACCCGCCGATGCCGGACACCGAACCCGCGGTGAGCAAATGATGAACCCGGCCACCCGCGAATTCGACATGATCGTGATCGGCTCCGGTACCTGCGGCGCGACCATCGCGCGCGACCTGAGCTGCGCCGGTAAGCGTGTGCTGATGCTCGAGCGCGGCGGCAATGCGCCGCTGAAGGAAACGCTCGGCGGCATCGTCCGGATCGCCGACCAGGTGAAGCTCGGCGCCGGCACGCTCGGCACCGTGCGCGCGCTGACGGCCGGCGGCTCGACCGCGATGTATTTCGGCGTGGTCAACGACCCGCCGCTCGACGTGTTCCGCGCGCTGGGCATCGACCTCGCTGGCGATTTCGCGGCGGTGCGGGCCGAACTGCCGATCGCACCGCTGCCCGACGCGTTACTGAGCCCGCAGGCGCGGCACCTTGCCGACGCCGCGCGCTCGCTTGGCCACGCATGGCGCAAGTACGACATGCTCGTCGACGCGTCGCGCTGCGCGTCCGGTTACGCATACGACGCGAAGTGGAAGGCGCGGCGCTACGTCGAGGACGCCATGCGCGACGGCGCGACGCTCGTCGTGCGCGCGAACGTCGAGCGGATTCTCATCGAACGCGGCAAGGCAGTGGGCGTCGTCTACCGTGAGCGGCGCACGCCGTTCGGCAGTACGCCGCGCGAGGCGCGCGCGCCGAAGATCGTGCTCGCGGCGGGCGAGCTCGCGTCGCCGCAGATGCTGCGCGGCTGCGGAATCGAAGGCATCGGCGCACGCGGCTTCTATTGCAATCCCGGTTACGCGATCTATGGCCTCGTGCGCGGCCTGCGCGGCACAGATGGTTTTGTCGGCTGCATGGGCGGCGAACTCGAGGACGGCATCGAACTCGGCGATGCGAATGTCGTGCATGCGATCCATCGGCCGATGATGCTCGGCGGCATGCATCTGCGGCACTTGCGATCGTTCCCGGAAACGATCGGCATCGGCGTGAAGGTCGAGGACACGCTGTCCGGCCGCCTGCATCCCGACGGCCGTTTCGACAAGCAGCTCGGCCCCGACGACCTGCACAAGCTCGACAAGGGTAAACGCGCGGCCGTCGAGGTGCTGAAGGCGTCCGGCGCGCGGCACATCGTCGATTTCGGTGTGACCGCAGCGGGCCGCGTTGGCGGGCTGCTGCAGATTGGCGAGCACGTCGACGCGAACCTCGAAACCAGCGTGCGCAACCTGCACGTCTGCGACGGCTCGGTGATCCCCGATGCGATGCGCGGCACGCCGACTCTTACGCTGCTGTGCCTCGCGCACTATCTGTCGCGGCGCCTGCTCGCGCCCTGAACAGCGCGCTGGGTACTCCTTCTTTCTCAACGCATGGACACGAAACCATGACACCTGAAAACGATCTGCGCACCGTCATCCAGCCTGGTGCGCCCATCCGGCGGCGCACCAGGCTGCGCAAGTACGTGCTGTATGGCGTGCCGCTCCTGATCGCGCTCGCGGTCGTCGCGCACTGGACGTGGGTCGCCTCTGGCTCCAACGAGTGGCGGCTCGCGAAGGACGAGGACGGCGTGCAGCTCTGGACGCTGAAGACGCCCGGCTCGGGCCTACTGCTCGTTAAGGCGCACACGCGGATCAAGTCGAGCCTTGACGGGATGGTGAAGCTGCTCGAAGACCTGAACAGCTGCGTCGACGCGCACTGCTACGACGGCGCGGTGATCGAGCACCTGCCCATGGTGCCGGGCCGCTACGCCGCCTACGTGACATTCAAGTTCGACATCACCGGGCTCAAGACGCGTCAGTACGTACTGCTGCAGGAACACAGCCAGGACCCGCGCACGGGTGCGATGACGATCCACATCCTCGCCGCGCCGGACCGGCTGCCGCCGGATCCGTGCTGCGTGCGGATCGCGCACCTGAACAACACGTGGCGGCTGAGGCCGCTGCCTGACGGTGAACTCGACATCGAGTTCACACAGGACACCGACCTCGGCGGCCTGCCCGACGTGCTCGCGAACGTCGCGCTGACGGCGGGCACCTACCAGATTCTGCGTGGGATGCAGGACCTGATGAACATGAACAAGTACCGGAATGCGAGAGTCGACTCTCTCGCGCGGCCGGCCGTGAACTAAATCGAAGAGGACACAACATGCAGGTCTTGGGTACGAAAACGAAGCCGGTCGTCGACGCGGCCAGCAAGGCCCAGCCGGCCCGCCGCGCCTGGCTGTGGCGACTCGTCGCGCGCGTCGGACTCGGTGTGACGGCGCTCGTCACGCTTGTCACGATCGCGAACTGGCTGTGGCTCCTGAGCGGCTCGAACAAGTGGGAACTGAAGACCGACAAGGACGGTGTGCAGGTCTACACGATGAAGACGCCGGGCTCGGCTGTGCTGAAGGTGCGCGGCGTGAAGCGATTCCCCGAATTCAGCCTCAGCAACCATATCGCGCCGCTGCTCGACGAGAGCATCCAGAATCCGACCGACTGCGCGAAGTGGGTGACCGGCTGCCTTGGCTACCGGATCCTGAAACACTGGGATGCGCAGACGCAGCGCAACACCACGCTGTGGACCGTGTCGCTGTTCCCGCCGTTTGCGCCGCGCGAAATGCTGCTGCAAGGGCAGTTGCATCAGGAGCCGCAGACACACGTCGTCACGCTCGAGAACATCGCGGTGCCGAACGCGCTGCCGCCCGATGACTGCTGCGTGCGCCTCGAGCACCTGCACAACATCTGGCGCTACACGCCGCTGTCGGACGGCCTGATCGAGGTCGAGGTGACCTACGACCTCGACATGGGCGGCGCTTTCCCGCAGCTGCTACAGAACCTGCACGCGCCTGACATCGTGTACGAGCTGCTGTCCACGGACATTCCGAAGCTGCTGCGCCAGCCGCGCTATCGCAACGCGCATCTCGCATTTCTTGCGGAAGGGCCGGGCCCGGTGCCCGCGAAGCCTTGAAGACCAACGCCGCGCGGGCGAGAAGCGCCGCGCGGCAGACCGCAACGACACGAACCACTGGAACGGAGAGAAACATGAACATGCCTCGCGTGAACCCAGAGGCCAAACCCGCGGCGGCCGCGGCGCCGTATCCCGCGAAGCGCTCGCGGCGAGGGCGCACGTTCAGGTGGATCGCGATCGTCATACTCGCGATCGTCACGCTCGTCTCGATCGCGAACTGGCTCTGGCTCCTGAGCGGCTCGAACCAGTGGCAGCTGAAGATCGACAAGGACGGCGTGCAGGTCTACACGATGAAGACGCCGGGCCTCGAGGCACTCAAGGTGCGCGTTGTCTCGAAGTCGAGCGAATTCAGCATCGGCACCCACCTCGCGCCCGTGCTCGACGAGAGCGTCCAGCAGGACTGCTCGAAATGGGTCACCGGCTGCCTGAGCTTGCGCATCGTGCAGCCGTGGGATCCGCGCACGCATACGAACATCGTGATGTGGACGATCGCGATGCCGGGGCCGCTCTCGCCGCGCGAGATCCTGGTGCAGAACCAGATCACCCAGGACCCGAAGACGAAAGCCGTCACGCTCGAAACGCTCGCGATGCCGAACCGGCTGCCACCCGACGACTGCTGCGTACGCATCGAACACCTGAACAACGTCTGGCGCTATTCGCCGCTGCCGGACGGCTCGATCCAGGAAGAGATGGTCTACGACATGGCGATGGGCGGTGCGTTTCCGCAACTGCTGCTCAATCTCGGCGCACCGGCGCAGCTCTTCAACGAGGTGAGCGTCGCGAACCCGGCGAAGTTGCGCGACCGGCGCTATCGCAGCGCACATCTGGATTTCATTGACGATAGCGGTTTTGCCGCGCACTGACGGGTAACCGCGCGGCTGGCGTCGCGCGACGCGTTCGCGCACACGGAGAGACATTCGATGGGCTGGATCACCGAACGATTCGAACAATTCGGGACACGGCAGGCCGCGGTCGGCCAGACGGGTTCGCAGCACGCCGGCGATGAGGCGGCCTCGGGCGTTACATACGCGGAACTGGCCGCGCGGATCGCGCGCTGGCGCGCCGCACTCGACCGCTGGGGCATCGTGCCTGGTGAACGCGTCGGGCTCGTCGCCGACTACCACATCGATGCGGTCGCGCTGCTGATGGCGCTCATCGAGGCGGGGTGCATCGTCGCGCCGCTGTCCGAAGACGACAGGACGCTGTTCGACGAGCGGCTGACGACGACCAGCGCGACGCGCATGATCGCCGTCGCCGCGTCGGGGCCGATTGCGCCGGAGACGACGCGCTGCGTGACGTTGTCCGCGCCCGGCGAGCCGCATCCACTTCTCGCGCCGCTCGTCGAGGCTGGCCGCGCCGGATTCGTGATCTTCACGTCGGGCAGCACCGGGAAGGGCAAAGCCGTGCTGCTCGATTTCGAGCGGATCACGCGCAAGTACCGCGACCGCGTGCGGCACGCGTTCCGCACGCTGCTGTTCCTGAAGCTTGACCATATCGGCGGCATCAATACGCTGTTCGCAGTGCTGCTCAACGGCGGCACGATCGTCACCTGTGCGTCGCGCAACGCGCGCGACATCTGCGCGTGCATCGCCGCCCACGCGGTAGAGCTGCTGCCGACGACGCCGTCGTTCCTGACGATGCTGCTGATGTCGCGCGTCTACCTCGAGCACGACCTGTCGTCGTTGCGCACGATCACCTACGGCACCGAGGTGATGCCGGCGTCGACGCTTGCGAGCCTGCACCAGGTGTTTCCGGACGTGACGCTAAAGCAGACCTACGGGCTTTCCGAACTCGGCATCCTGTCGACCCGATCGAAGGATTCGTCGTCGCCGTGGCTCAAGCTGGGCGGCGCCGGGTTCGAGGTGCAGGTGCGCGACGGCGTGCTGTGGATCCGTAGCGAGCAGGCGATGCTCGGCTACCTGAATGCGCCGAGCCCGTTCGACGCAGACGGCTGGTACGACACCGGCGACCGCGTCGAGACCGACGGCGAGTACTACCGGATTCTCGGCCGCGACTCCGAGGTGATCAACGTCGCCGGCGAAAAGGTGTTTCCGGCCGAGATCGAGAGCTTCCTGCTGACGCTCGACAACGTCCGCGACGTGATCGTGCGGCGCAAGCGCAGCCCGGTCGTCGGCCAGATGATCTGGGCCGAGTTCGTGCTCGAGCGCGACGAGGATCCGGCCGAGTTCCGGCGCCGCATCACCTCGCAGTGCGTGGCCCAACTGAGCCCGTACAAGGTGCCGGGCCACATCACGATCGCTGAACGCGACAGCCTTGTGGGCTCGCGCTTCAAGAAGATCCGCAAGGAAGCCGCCGCGACGCCGGCCATGGCCGCATCCGGCGATCCGCAATCTCCCCAACCGAGCGAAACCTGACCATGAGTAATACGAGCACACGGGTGGCCGTTGTCAGCGGCGGAAGCCGCGGCCTTGGCCTCGCCATCTGCGAAACGCTGCTGGCCGAGGGCTACCGCGTCGCCACCTTCAGCCGCCGGCAGAGCGCCGCGTTGGAGCGCGCCTGCGGCGCGCACGACGGGCGCCTCTACTGGGAGCCGCTCGACGTCGCCGACGACGCGTCGCTCGCAAGCTACCTGCAGCGCGTGCGCGCGCGCTTCGGCCGCGTCGGCTATCTCGTGAACAGCGCGGGCATCGCGCACGAAGGATTGCTGACGATGATGAAGGGCAGCGACGTGTCGCGGATGCTGGCTATCAATCTCGGCGGCGCGGTTAGCCTCGCGCAGCAGTGCGTGAAACAGATGATGGTGGGCGGCTCCGGCGTGATCGTGAACATCTCGTCGGTGGTTGGCGTGCGCGGCTACAAGGGCGTCGGTGTGTACAGCGCGACCAAGGCCGCGCTCGACGGCCTGACTCGCAGCCTCGCGAAAGAACTGGGCTCGCTTGGCATCCGCGTGAATTCGGTCGCGCCGGGCTTCATGGAAACCGAGATGGTCGCGGGCCTTAGCGAGCAGCAGAAGGGCCGACTCGTGCGGCAGACGCCGCTCGGGCGGCTCGGCACCGTCGACGACGTGTCCGCTGTCGTCGCGTTCCTGCTGTCGGACGCAGCGCGTTTCGTAACCGGCCAGACCGTTGTCGTCGACGGCGGCCTGACTACCTGAGGCCGCCGATCTATCGGCCTGACTGGAGAACCTATGAACGAGGCAGTAAAGGACACGATCGTGAACGCGATCCGTGCGATCGCCGTGCAGCGCGGGCTGAGCCTGCCGCCGCTGACCGATTCGACCGAGATCGTCGAAGGGCTCGGCTTCAAGTCGCTCGCCGTCGCGGCGCTGATCGCGATGCTCGAGGAAGAACTCGGCGTCGACCCGTTCTCGCACGAGGACGTGATGATCACCGACATCCGCACCGTCGGCGATTTGTGCAGCGTCTACGTGTGCTTCGCAAAGCCGGTCCGCTGAGAGCCGGACAGCAGGACCATCCCACTACGAGATTGAGCAGATGACTATGAAGGATCAAAACGTTGCGTTGATCGGTATGGCCGGCAAGTTCCCGGGCGCCGACAGCGTGTCTGGTTTCTGGGACAACCTGTGCGCGGGCCGCGACGGGCTGCGTACGCTCTCTAGCGACGCGCTGCGTGGCGCCGGCGTGCGCGACGACGAACTGGCCAACCCGGACTACGTGAAGGTGGCCGCGGCGCTGAACGACGTCGACCGTTTCGATCCTGCCTTCTTCAAGGTCTCGCCACTCGAAGCAGAACTGATGGATCCGCAGATGCGGCTGATGCTGCAGTGCGCGTGGGAGACCCTCGAGGACGCAGGTTACGCGGGCGCCGGGCCGCAGCGGATCGGCGTGTTCGCCGGCGCGGGCGGCGTGACGAGCAGCTATTTCGCGAACTTCGTGAACCGCCACGCGCGTTTCGATCGTATCACCGCTGGGGCGACCCACATCGGCAACGACAAGGATTTTCTCGCGACCATCCTGTCGTACAAGCTGAACCTGACGGGGCCGAGCGTAACGGTGCAGACCGCGTGCTCGACCTCGCTTGTGGCGCTGCATCTCGCGCGGACGAGCCTCCTGAACGGCGAGTGTGAGATGGCGCTCGCGGGAGGCGTCACCGTGCGTGTGCCGCACGAGCATGGCTATGTGTACCGCGAGGGCTACATCTTCTCGCGCAGCGGCCGGCTGCGGCCGTTCGACGTGGCCGCCGACGGCGTCGTGTTCGGCAGCGGGCTGGGACTCGTGCTGCTGAAGCGGCTCGAGGAAGCCGAACGCGACGGCGACCATATCTACGCGGTGATCAAGGGCTCGGCGATCGGCAACGACGGCAAGGGCAAGATGAGCTACACGGCGAGCAGCGCGAGAGGCCAGATCGCCTGCGTCCGCGCGGCGCTCGCGAACGCCGGCGTCGATGCCGGCTCGTTAGGCTTCGTCGAGGCGCACGGCACCGGCACCGCGATGGGCGACCCGGAGGAGGTGAAGGCACTGTCGGCTGCGTTCCGCGAAGACACCGATCGCCGCGGCTTCTGTGTGCTCGGCGCGGTGAAGGCCAACGTCGGCCATGCCGAGGCCGCCGCCGGCGTGATTGGCCTGATCAAGGCCGCGCTCGCGGTCAAGCACGGCGTGATTCCACCCGCGACTCACTACACGGCGCCGAATCCGCGCATCCGTTTCGAGAACACGCCGTTCCGGATCGACAGCGAACTGGTGACGTGGCAGTCGGACAACGCACCGCGCCGTGCCGGCGTGAACAGCCTCGGCGTCGGCGGCACGAATGCGTTCGTCGTGCTCGAACAGTATCCGCAGCAAAAGCGCGTGCGCGCGAAGCGCTCCAGTCGGCCGGTGCTCGTGCCGCTGTCGGCTCGCACGCTCGATAGCCTTCGCGCTTACGCGGCGCGGCTCGCCGGGTTCCTCGAACACGCCGGCGCAGCGCTCGACATTGCCGATATCGCGTTTACGTTGCAGACCGGTCGCGAGGCGATGGCGTGCCGTGCCGCGTTCGTCGTCAAATCGGTCGAGCAATTGCGCGGCGCGCTGCTTGCGTATGTCGAGCGCGGCGAGATCGCGGCCCCGGACGCAAACGATCAAACGGGCGCGCTCGCCGCGGCCTGGACCGCCGGCGAGACGGTCGACTGGCGCGAGCGTCCGCGCGATGCGAAGACGCGGCGCGTGAGCCTGCCGACCTACGTGTTCGCGAAGGAACGCTGCTGGATCGATGAGATGCCGGTGGCGCCCGCGAGCTCGATGCTTCACCCGCTGCTGCACGGGAATACGTCGGACCTGCACGAGCATCGCTACAGCTCGATGTTCGGTGGCGATGAGATCTTCCTGCGCGATCACCTGCTGGTGACGCCCGACGACGGCAACGGCGCTGCGACCGCGCGCCGTATCCTGCCGGGCGCCGCGTATCTGGAAATCGCGCGCGCCGCCTTCGAGCGCTCAGGTCACGTCCCGCAAGCGGGCCGTGTGGCCGCACTGCGCGATATCGTCTGGCTGCAGCCGCTCGAGGTGAGCGCGCCGACCCGTGTCGACATCGCGCTGATCCCGGGGCGCGACGATATCGCGTTCGAAGTATTCGGCGCCGATTCGGCCGTGTTTTGCCAAGGGCACATCGGTTGGAGTGATGAGACGGGCGACGCGTTGCCCGCCGTCGACGAAGCGGCCGCGGAAGTCTGGGGCGCAGAGCGCGTCTATGCCGTGTTTGCGTCGATGGGACTCCGTTACGGTCCGGCGTTTCGTGTGATTCGCACGTTGTCGATCGGCGACGGCGCCGCCCGCGCTCGTGTCTCGCTGCCGGACTCGGTACGGGCCGGCGCGCAGGAGTTCGGGCTGCATCCGGGCTTGCTCGACGGTGCCCTGCAGACCGCGACCGCGTTGCTCGTCGATCTCGGTGATCCGCCGGGCCAGCCGGTCGTGCCGTTCGCGCTGGATGCCGTCCGCCTGCTGGCTGCGTGCCCGGCAGATATCGAGGTGCGCGTGCGTTTTGCGGGGCAGCGGCCCGCGCATGGACGCCTGGCGAAACTCGACATCGATCTGTGTGACCTCGACGGCAAGGTGTGCGTCCAGTTGCGTGGTTTCGCGGCACGCGGATTCGCGAGTGCACCGCACGACGTGCTGCTCGCGACCGAAACCTGGGAAGCGGCGGCCGCGCACGGCGACGCGCGGACGACGTCGGGCCAAGAACGGCGGATCGTGCTGTGCGGATTGCCGCAAGTCGATACGGCCGCGTTCGCGTCGTTGCCGGCATCGGCCGGCGCGCCGGTCGCGACGACGCATTTGCCGATGCTCGAAGGCGTCGACATCGCGGCGCGCTATACGCAACTTTCGCTTGACGTTTTCGGGGTGCTGCAATCGATGCTGCGCGACAAGCCAGCGTCGGACACCCTGGTTCAGTTCGTCGTGCCGGCTTCGGCAGACAATCGGCTTTTCGCCGGACTCTCCGGTCTGCTGAAAACCACGCGTGCCGAGAATCCGCTGCTCGCCGCACAACTGATTTTCGCTGACGGTACGACGGACGGCGCGACGCTCGCCGCATGGCTCGCCGAGGATGCGAATGCGCCAGATCAGACGTTGATCGACCGCACCGGCAGCGCACGGCGCGTCGCGCAATGGCGGCTGCTCGACGATGCACGGCAAGCTGCGCAGTCCGATCCGTTCGGCGCCGGCGGGCCGTACCGCGCGGGCGGCGTTTATGTGATCACGGGCGGCCTCGGCGGCCTGGGTGCGTTGTTCGCGCACGATATCGCACGGCGTGCGGCGAGTGCGCGCATCGTCGTGACCGGACGCGCGCCGCAGGATGACGAGGCGGTAGCCGAACGCGCGAACGCGCTGTTCGCCGAATTGCGCGCATCCGGCGGCGAGCCCGTTTACCGGCAGATGTTGCTCGACGATGCCGAACAGGTGCGTGGCGCGGTCTCGGGCATCCTGCGCGATCACGGCCGCATCGACGGCGTATTCCACTGCGCCGGCATGACCGGTGACGCGTTCCTGCTCAACAAGCCCGTCGACACGTTTCGCGCGGTGCTGGCGCCGAAGGTCGCCGGCACGCTCAACCTGCACGAAGCGCTCAGCGACGCGGATCCGGATTTCGTCGTGCTGTTCTCGTCGCTGTCGTCGGCGCTCGGCAATCTTGGGCAGGGCGACTACGCGGCTGCCAACGGCTTCATGGACCGTTTCGCCGCGTATCGCAATGCGCTCGTCGCAGCGGGCCAATGCCGGGGCCGCACCTTGACGATTCGCTGGCCGCTGTGGCGCGACGGCGGTATGCAGCTCGACGCCGACGGCCGCGCGCAGCTCGAGCGCACCACCGGCATCCGGCCGATGAGCAGCGCGACCGGCCTGCGGATGTTCGAACGCATTCTCGCCGGTGGTCCGGACCAGACGCTCGTGATGGAAGGCGAACCGGCCGCGATGCGGCGTGCGCTCGGATGCGCGGCGCCGGCAGCGGGCGGGCTCGGCGCAGCTGAAGCAACGCCGGCATCGAACACCGCGGACACGCCGGACACTTGTTCCGTGACCTCCGCCGCCTCGCCCGAGACGCCGGAAGCGTTCGCGAAGCGCACCGAGGCCTGGCTGGGCGCGCAACTCGCCGCGCGGCTGAAACTGCCCGCCGAACGCGTCGAGCCGGGTGCGGCGCTCGAGGACTACGGGATCGACTCGATCGTTGCGCTCGACCTGACGCGGATCCTCGAAAAGACCTTCGGTCCGCTGTCGAAGACGCTGTTCTTCGAATATCTGAACCTCGGCGATCTAGCCGCGTATTTCGTTCGTGCGCACGGCGCCACGCTCGCGGCGCTGTTCGCCGCATCCACGCCCGGAGCGAGCACCGCGCCGGGCGACGCCACCGCCTCAGCGCGCGCGAAGACCACCGCTGCACACGTGACGAGCCTGCGCGCGAACCGGGCAGCCGTGCGATCCGGGCGCGGCGCGCCGGGCGACGCGATCGCGATCGTGGGCGTGAGCGGCCGCTATCCGGGCGCACGCTCGATCGATGCGTTCTGGGACGTGCTGCGTGACGGCCGCGACTGCATCGTCGAAGTGCCGGAAGACCGCTGGAACTGGCGCGACTACTACAGCGAGGACCGCTCGCAGCCGGGCGCGCACTACAGCAAGTGGGGCGGCTTCATCGAGGACGTCGACAGGTTCGACGCGCGTTTCTTCAACGTCTCCCCGATTGAGGCGCAAAGGCTCGATCCGCAGGAAAGGCTGTTCCTCGAGCATGCGTGGCATGCGATCGAGGACGCCGGCTACACGCGCGCGCAGCTGCAGATTCCGCACGGCGACGGCCTGCCGGGCCGAGTCGGCGTCTACGCGGGTGCGATGTACAACGAGTACCAGTTGCTCGGCGCCGAGGCGAGCCTCGCCGGCCGGCGCGCCGGCTTCGCGAGCAATCCGGCGAGTATCGCGAACCGCGTCTCGTACTTCCTGAACCTGCATGGGCCGAGCATGGTCGTCGACACGATGTGCTCGTCGTCGCTGACCGCGATCCACGTCGCGTGTCAGGACCTGCGGCTCGGGCGCACGGCGCTCGCGCTCGCCGGCGGCGTCAACGTGACGATCCATCCGAACAAGTATCTGATGCTGAGTGCCGGCCAGTTTATTTCCGGCGACGGCCATTGCCAGAGCTTCGGCGAGGGCGGCGACGGCTATATCCCGGGCGAGGGCGTCGGCGTCGTCGTGCTGAAGCGGCTCGCCGACGCCACGCGCGACGGCGACCGCATCTACGCGGTCATCCGCGGCACGGCGCTGAGCCACGGAGGCAAGACCAACGGCTACACGGTGCCGAATCCGCATGCGCAGGCGAACGCGATTCGCGACGCGTTCGACGATGCCGGTGTCGATCCGCGCCACGTGAGCTACATCGAGGCGCATGGCACCGGCACGAAGCTCGGCGATCCGATCGAGGTCGCCGCGCTGACCGGCGTGTTCCGCGAGCGGACTGCCGACACCGCGTTCTGTGCGATCGGCTCGGTGAAATCGAACATCGGCCACGGCGAGGCGGCTGCCGGCATTGCCGGGCTGACCAAGGTGTTGCTGCAGATGAGGCACCGCCAGCTCGTGCCGTCGCTGCATTCGTCGACGCTGAATCAACACATCGATTTCGACGCGACGCCGTTCGTCGTGAATCAGGCGCTGCGCGGCTGGGACGCACCCGTCGTCGACGGACGCGCGCTGCCGCGCATCGCGGGCATCTCGTCGTTCGGCGCGGGCGGCTCGAACGCGCATTTGATCGTCGAGGAATATGTCGCGCCGCAGGCGGTGGCACAAACGCCGGCGACGGTTCTTGTGCCGCTGTCCGCGCGCACGCCCGAGCAGTTGAAGGAGAAGGCGCGCGACCTGCTAGCGATGCTGCGCGACCCGGCTTCGAGCGTATCGCTCGCGTCGGTTGCGTACACGCTGCAGGTCGGGCGCGAGGCGATGGCCGAGCGCGTCGGGGTGCTCGCGAACTCGTTGGAGACGCTGCGCGAGCGGCTCCAGGCGTTTGTCGACGGTGCCGCGGATGGGACAGGCGGTGTCAGTGTCCATCGTGGCACCGTGCGCGGCGCGCCGACCATCCCGGCCACGGCAAGCGCATCGCAAGCCGGCCCGGACATGGGCGACAACGAGCTCGCGCGCGTGCTCGATGCGTGGGTCGCGGGCCACCCCATCGACTGGCGCCGCCTGTACCGTGTGGCACCGGCGTTGATCAGTTTGCCGGCCTATCCGTTCGCGCGGCAGCGGTACTGGTTCGACGTCGCAGCCGATGCGGCTACGCTTCGCCGCCATGCGGTGCAGGTCGGCAGGCGTGCCTCGCATCCGCTGTTGCAGCGGAACACCTCGGACTTCGACGGCCAGCGCTTCACGTCGAGCTTCGACGGCGATGAATTTTTCCTGACGGGCGAGCCGGGCGCGCGTGCATTGTCGGCCGCCGCGACGGTGGAGATGGCGCGCGCGGCGTTCGATGCGTCTCTGCCTGGGTCGCGAACGGCGGGCGTGATCGAACTGCGCGGCATCGCGTGGGCGCGACCCGGGGTCGCCACAGACGCGCACTCGCTCGCAATCGCTCTGTTCGACCAGCACGGCGACGCGGCGCGCTTCGAGATTCATCGCACCGGCGCCGACGACGAAACCGTGCATTGCCAAGGCGAGGCGGCGTGGGTCCACGTAGCGGCACCGGCGCGGCTCGATCTCGCCGCGCTGCGCGCCGCCGCCGATGAAGCGCAAGCGCTCGTCCCTCTTCAACTGCCGGTCGAGATGGATGCTGGCCGGGCGGACTATGTGCTGCATCCAGCGCTCGTCGCCGATGCCTTGCGGGTGGCGGCAGCGCTCGCCGATACGCAGGCGCAGCCGAGCGCGCTCGCCACTGCCCGGATCGTGCTGCCGGGCGTGCAGCCGGAATTCGCCTGGATACGGCCAACGGCCGACGTTCAGGGCGCATTCGACAGTGCGTTCGATATCGATCTGTGTGACCGCGACGGCAATCCTTGCCTGCAATTGCGCGGGTTGCGCTATCCGGTGGCCGCAAGCGTTGCGCAGTCGCGCTCGTCCGCTGTGGTGCTGCGCGTTCCGGCTGCACCCGCGCCGGCGGTTCGCAGGCGGGTGCCGATTGCCGCCGCAGCACCTGCCGGCATCGCGCAGACCACCATCACGCAGGCTTCCCTTTCCCGATCGCGCGGCGTGACGTTGAGTGCGCCGGCTGTGTTCGCGTCGACTTCGGTCGCCACCGAGGTATTGCGCAAGCCGGTCTTCGCGCCGGGCCATGCGGGCGCGGACGCGTATTTCGGTCCGAACGCAAACCACGCACAGGTCAAACTGTTCGATGACGGCGACGGCGTCTACACAATTGAGCTCGACACGTCGGAACTCGCGCCGCAGTGCATCGAATCATTGCTGGCCGCGCTGCGCGCGGCCGAGGCGGCATCGGACCTGAAGGTGCTGATGCTGAAGGGCGGCGATGTCTTCCTGAGCGGCGCCCGCGATGCGCACGCGGACGCAATCGCGCTGGGGCTTTACCGCGCACTGGCCGCGTTCCCGTATCCGACGATCGCGGCGATGCGCGGCGACGCGCGCGGCGCGGGTTTCCTCGTCGGCGCGCTGTGCGATTTCATGATCTGCGGCGAAGCAGCGCGTTACGGGTTCACGATGCCCGACGCGCAGCTGTTCCCGAACCAGATTCGCGCCCTGTTCGATAAGCGCTTCGGCCGCCGCTGTGCGGCGGGTCTGCTGTATCTGGACCCGCTCGTCAGCGGTTCGCGGTTGCGCCAGATGGGTTGGGGCGGGCAACTGGCGGCGGCCGGCGACGTCGAGGCGCTTGCGCAGGCGTTCGCGGTCGATCTCGCCGGCAAGTCACGGCTCGCGCTGCGGCTCCTGAAACAGGAACTCGCGCGGTCAATGCTCGGCGCGGTCGAGACGCTGCATGCGGCGGTGCAGACGCGGTCCATGACGCCGAGCGCGGATGCGGCATCGATCGCGCCGCCCGATACCGCCGCGTTCACGCAATTGCGCCTACAGCACGACGCGCCGGGTGCGCTGACCATCACGTTATGTGCCGCTCACCGCGAGTTCGACCCTCACGCGCTCGCGGTAGAGCTTGCACAGGTGCGAGCGGCGCTCGCCTCGGCGGCGACCGCGGCCGCGCCGCGCTGCATCGTGCTCGCGAGCGAGCATCCGGATTTCGCGCCGCTCGGCGCGTCCGATCGCGACCTCACAGCCGTGCTCGCGCTGCACGAAGCGCTGCGCGCATTCGCGCAACCGCTCATTGCGGTACTGGATCGCGGCGCGTCGGGCGCGGCATGGTTTACCGCGCTAGGCGCCGACCTGTGCCTCTACGCGGACGACGGCCGCTATTCGGTGGACGGTCTGCTCGCTGATCCGGTGCTTGCCAGCCGCGCGGTCGGTGCTTTCGCACGCCATTTCGATACCGCGTCGATGAAGTGGCTGATGGCGAGCGACGAACAGACGGGCGCGTCGCTACAGCAATCGTTCGGTGCGGCGTGGGTCACGGCTCGCGAACGCGCGCTTGCGGACGCGCTCGAGCTCGCGGACGCGCTGGCTGCGTGGCCGGGCGATGCGCTGGCCGCGTTGAAGGGGGGCGAACCGGACGAAGCCGCACCGGAACTCCCGGTGCGGCCGGCTGAGGCTGCGCTGCCCGAGCGCGCGCAAGCCGACGCCGCGCAAAGCGCACCGCTCGGTCCTGTCGCGCTCGGCTCCGACGTCGTCACGGCAATCGCGCACCCGGATGGCGTGCTCGAAATCACGATGGCCGATCGCGACGCGAGGAACATGTTCTCCGACGCGCTGTCGCGTGACCTGATGCGAGCGTTCGAATATATCGCCGCGAGTCGTGCGTACAAGATCGTCGTGCTGACCGGCTACGACCAGTATTTCTCTGCGGGCGGCACGCGCGACACGCTGATCGCCATCCACAGCGGGCGCGCGCGTTTCACCGACAACCCGCTGTTCCGGCTGCCGCTCGATTGTGCGATTCCCGTGATTGCCGCGATGCAGGGTCACGGGATCGGCGCCGGCTGGTCGCTCGGGATGTTCGCCGATCTCGCGCTGTTCTCCGAAGCGAGCCGCTATCGGAGCCCGTACATGAACTACGGCTTTACGCCGGGGGCTGGCGCGACGCTCGTGTTCCCGTACACGGTCGGCCATGATCTCGCGCGCGAGTCGCTGCTGAGCGCGCGCGAATACAGCGGCGCGGAACTCGCGGCGCGCGGCGTCGCACAGCCGGTGCTGGCACGCGATCGCGTGCGCGATACGGCGCTGGCGCTCGCCAGCCGGCTCGCGAGTGCGAGCCGCACGACGCTCGTCGCGTTGAAACAGCAGTGGGCGTCCTCGCTGCGACAACAAATCGACGCCGCGCTTGCGCACGAACTTGCGATGCACTCGGAAACCTTCGTCGGGCAGGCGGACACGCTCGCGCGGATCGAACAAGGCTTCGCGGAGGTGCCGGCCGTCCAACCGGCACAGAACGCACCGGCTACCCGCCATGCCGATCCGGCGCCATCAGCGGGCCCGGCGCCCGAGCCGGCGGCGGACCTGCGTGCAATCGCCGCGCGTCTGCGCGAGCTGCTCGCGCACGAGCTGCGGATGTCGGAGCACGAGATCGGCGAGGACGAGCCGTTTGTGTCGCTCGGCCTCGACTCGATCACTGGCGTGACCTGGATCCGGCGCATCAACGAGCTCTACGGAACGGACATCGAGGCCGTCAAGGTCTACAGCTATCCGACGCTCGCGCAACTGGCGCAGCATGTCGCGAGCGAAGTCCGCGCGCGGATCGGGCAAGCGCCGGCAGCCGATACGAACACGGGTGCAAACGCCGGCGCGGCTGCGGCGCTGGCGCGCAAGGGCAACGCGAACGCCGAACCGCGCGGCGACGAACGTGCCGCCTTCGGGCCGGCCCCCCTGAGGTCCTGGCGCAAGCGCGGCAGCGGCCGCGCGTCCGCGCGCGCGGCGCAGCGCGACACGCCCGCGATCGCGGTGATCGGCATGGCCGGCCGCTTCGCGCATGCGAACTCGCTCGATCAATTCTGGCGCAACATCGCCGCCGGCCACGACGCTATCGACGAGGTGGCGCGCGAACGCTGGGATGTCGCGCGTTATTACCAGCCCGGCGAGGTCGCGCCGGGCAAGACCATCAGCAGGTGGCTCGGCGCACTCGACGGCCATGACCGTTTCGACGCCGGGTTCTTCCGGATTTCACCGCGCGAGGCGCGCGCGATGGATCCACAGCAGCGCGTGTTTCTCGAGACGTGCTGGCACGGCATCGAGCACGCCGGCTACGATCCGAAGTCGCTCGGAGGCACCCGCTGCGGCGTGTTCGTCGGCTGCGCAGCGGGCGACTATCACCAGCTCTCGCCGCGCGAGCAACTGAGCGGCCCTGGCTTCACCGGCTCCGCGCCGTCGATTCTCGCGGCGCGCATCGCGTACCTGCTCGACCTGCAGGGGCCAAGTCTCGCGATCGACACCGCGTGCTCGTCGTCGCTCGTCGCGATCGCCAACGCGTGCGACAGCCTCGTCGCCGGCGCCAGCGATCTCGCCCTCGCGGGCGGCGTCACCGTCCTGTCCGGCCCGGCGATGCACATCATGACTTCGCAGATGGGCATGCTGTCGCCGCACGGCCGCTGCTACACGTTCGACGACCGCGCGGACGGCATCGCGCTCGGCGAGGGGGTCGGCGTCGTCGTGCTCAAGCGTCTCGCCGATGCGGAGCGCGACGGCGACTGCATCTACGGCGTCGTGCAGGGCTGGGGCGTCAACCAGGACGGCAGGACGAACGGCATCACCGCGCCGAACGCCGAGGCTCAGGCGCGGCTGCAGCAGGAGGTCTACGAGCGGTTCGGCATTGATCCGGCCAGCATCGGACTTGTCGAGGCGCACGGCACGGGCACCGCGCTCGGCGATCCGATCGAGGTGGCCGCGTTGAAGGCATCGTTCGCGAAGCATACGCGGCGCACGAACTACTGCGCGATTGGCTCAGTGAAGAGCAACATCGGGCACTGCCTGTCGGCGGCCGGCGTGTCGGGCTTCATCAAGGCACTGCTTGCGATCGGGCAACGGCAACTGCCGCCGGCCGCGCATTTTCGCCAGCTCAACCGCCATATCCGCCTGCAGGATTCCCCGTTCTACGTGAACGACACGTTGCGCCCGTGGCCGGCCGACGGCGATGCGCCGCGCCGCGCCGCGATCAATTCATTCGGCTTCAGCGGCACGAACGCGCACGCGGTCATCGCCGAGTATCGCGGCCGCGCAGACCACGCGGCGCCGCGCGAGGATGCACTCGTGCCCCTGTCCGCGAGCACGCCCGCCGCGCTCGTGCAAAAGGCTCGCGATCTGCTCGAGTGGCTCGACACTGAGCCGGCGAGGGACGGTGATTTCACGCGCGTCGCTCATACCTTGCAGACGGGACGCGAGCCGATGAGCGAACGCGTCGCGATCATCGCGTCGTCGCGCGACGATCTGCGCGCGAAGCTCGCCACGTTTGTCGCGCACAAGGACGGCGGCAACGGCTCGTCGGCCCGCATCCATCGCGGCGACGTAGCCGCGAACCGCGATACGCTGCGCGAGCTGAACGACGATGCCGACTTCCGCGCGATGATCGGCAAGTGGATCACGCAGCGCGCGCTGTCGAGGCTCGCAGACCTCTGGTCGAAGGGGCTCGATTTAGACTGGGTGCGCTTCTATCCGGACGGCGCACCGCGCCGGATCGGGCTGCCGCTCTATCCGTTCGCGCGTGAGCGCCACTGGCTGTCGGCCGACGACGCGCCGCGTGGCGCGCCCGGCGACTTGAGGCCGGCCGCGAACGGCGCGGGCGTCGATATCGATCAGAGCGGTCCGGACGCGTCGGAAGCCGCGTCGGCCTTTGTGTCTGCGCCCGCCGGCGCACCGGCTTCGATGACCGCCGATACGGTCCCGGTCATGTCGATCGCGTCGCTGCGCGAGCATTTGCGCACGAGCCTCGCCGAAGTGCTGCTGGTCAACGCACTCGACATCGCAATCGACAAGCCGTTTATCGAACTCGGCCTCGATTCGATTCTCGGCGTCGAGTGGGTGAAGGCGATCAACGCGCAGCTCGAGGTCCAGCTCGCGGCGACCCACGTCTACGACTATCCCACGCTTGACTCGCTGGCCGCGCATCTTCACGCGATGCTCGCGGAACGCGTGGGCCCGGCGGCTCGCGAGGGCCAGGGCGGGGTGAGCGCAACGCCGGCGCCACGCCCGCAAGCGTCGCGCGCGGCAACCGGCAGTACGCGGGACCCTGCGGCGCGGTCAATCGAAACGGTGAAACAGCACCTGCGCGTGAGTCTCGCGCAGGCATTGCTGATGCAGCCCGCCGACATCGACGTGAAAAGGTCGTTCACCGAACTCGGGCTCGATTCGATCATCGGCGTCGAATGGGTGAACGCGCTGAACAGTCAATACCCACTCGCGCTGACGGCGATGCGAATTTACGACTATCCGAACGTCGAGGCGCTCGCGGCGTTCATCGCGGGTCAACTGCCTGCTGCGCCTGCATCAGGCCGTCGCGCGGCATCGGGGGCCATCGCGTTCGCACCGAAGGATACGAGCCCGTACTGCGATCTGGCCTACTACGGCGCCGCTTACGACGGTGATTTCGATGCTGACGGCGAATGCGCCGTGCGTTTCCGCCTGAGCCCGGAATCGGACGTCAGTCTGCGCGAGCACGTCGTGTTCGGCGAGCATCTGTTGCCAACGGACGCCTATATCGAACTGGCTTACAGCGCGTTCCGCACGTATTTCGACGCCGGCTCGGTACGCATCGAACACATCAGTATCGTCAGCCCGCTGCTCGGCAGGAAGGGCGAGGACTGCCACGTCCAGGTCGTGTTCCGGCGCAACGGCGACGCGCTGCAATTCTTCGTCCGGTCCGGCCCGTCGACTGACCGCTGCGGCGAGCGGCTGCACATGCAGGGCTTCATCGTGGCCGCGCCTGGCGACGGGAACGAGCCGCCGCGCCATGTGGCGCCCGCGACGTTTGAGATCGAACAGAGGCTCGCCCGCGCCGAGATCCCGACCAACACCGGCAGCTTCTACGCGCCGCTCGAATCGCTGGCGTTCGGAGCTTCGCACGCGAGCGCCGACATCCGTCCGGCCACGTACGCGCGAGCGTTCCTGATCGGTCCGTTCCCGCTTTACGGCGGGCTCTGCACAGTGATCAACCATGCGGCCTGGCTGATCGGCACGCGCTACGGCGCAAGCGGAGACCAGTTCCTGCCGCATCGGATCGGCGCGATCGTCGCGCACCGTCCGCTTGACGGCCGCGCGTATCGCTGCGACGCGCGCGTGCGCGCGCTCGAACGTGACGTCGCCGAGTTCGATTTCGAACTCGTCGACGAAACCGGCATGCTCGCGCTGAGCGTCGAGGCGATCAGCCTGCGCCGCGTCGCCGAACACACGCTGCGCGCGCAATCGGCGCCGCGTCACGACGCACCGCAGACCGCGCTTCAAGCCGCGCCGGCTCGCCGCCGCGGCACCGAAGCCGGCAAGGTCGCGGTGATCGGCATGGCCTGCCGCTTCCCGCAGAGCCCCGACGCCGATGCGTTCTGGCGCAATCTCGCGGGGGGCATTGACTGCGTGAGCGAGATACCCGCTGAACGCTGGCCCCACGACGCCGACTGGTTCCATACCGATCCGCGCCATGCCGGCACTTCGTATTCGAGATGGGCGGGGCTGCTAGACCGGATCGACGCGTTCGATCCACTGTTCTTCGGCATCTCGCCCGCCGAGGCCGAACTGATCGATCCACAGCAGCGGATTTTTCTCGAGGAATGCTGGAAGGCGATCGAGAACGCCGGTTACGCGCCCGGAGCGCTGTCGGGCAGCGCATGCGGCGTCTACGTCGGCTGCGCGAACGGCGACTATGCACGCGTGCTGCGCCATGCAGGCCAGGACACGGCGGGGGCCGCGTTCATGGGCACCTCGAGCGCGATCCTCGCTGCGCGCATCGCGTACCTGCTGAACCTGAAGGGGCCGGCCGTCGCCGTCGATACCGCGTGTTCGTCGTCGATGGTTGCGCTGCATCTCGCCTGCGAGAGCATCCGCAACGGCGAAAACGAGATCGCGCTGACCGGTGGCGTGAACGTGCTCGCGACGCCGCTTGGCCACATCCTGACCTCGCAGGTCGGCATGCTCTCGCCAGACGGCCGCTGCGCGCCGTTCGACTCAAGTGCGAATGGCATCGTGTTTTCGGAGGGCTGCGGCGTGCTGCTGTTGAAGTCGCTGTCGAACGCGCTCGCCGACAACGACGAGATCCTCGGCGTGATCGAGGCGTCGGGCACGAATCAGGACGGCCGGACCAACGGGATCACCGCGCCGAGCTCGACCGCGCAGGAACGGTTGCTGCGCGAGGTGTACGGCCGTTTCGGCGTCGATGCGCGCCGCATCCAGTACGTCGAGGCGCACGGCACCGGCACGCCGCTTGGCGACCCGATCGAGGTCGCCGCGCTCGTCGCCGCCTTCGGCGCGCACGGCGCTGCCGAAGGCCAGTGCGCGCTCGGCTCCGTGAAAGGCAACATCGGCCATGCGGGCTTCGCAGCCGGCATCGCCGGGATCATCAAGGTGCTGCTCTCGATCCGGCACGGCAAGCTGGCGCCGTCGATCCACTACCGGACGCCGAATCCGCACATCGAGCTGGCGGCGTCGCCGTTCTTCGTCAACACCGAACTGCGTGACTGGGACAGCGACGGCGCACGGCGCGCGGCGGTCAGCTCGTTCGGTTTCAGCGGCACGAACGCACATGTTGTGATCGCCGGGCATGCAGGCACGGGCGACGTGCCGCGGCGGATGCCCGCCGCAACGGCGGCGCCTCACGCGCTGCCGCTGTCGGCACGCGGCGAGGCGCAGCTTCGCGAGAAGGTCGCCGCGTTGCTGGCGTACCTGAGCGATGCGAAGGAGGCCGTGGACCTCGAACGCGTCGCGTACACGCTGCAGGTCGGCCGCGATGCGATGACGTACCGGGCGGGCTTCGTCGCTGCGTCGGCCGGACAGCTCGCCGGCCAGTTGCGCATGTATCTCGACGGCGCGCGAGGCGAGGCGGGCATCCATCACGGGCCGGCGACGCGCGACGCGGACGCCCAGGATCTCTTCGCGGATGACGACCTGCGCCGCCTTGTCGGCGACTGGCTCGTGCACCGCAACTTCCCGAAGCTGATGAACCTGTGGGTGCGCGGCGTCGAGGTCGACTGGCAGGCGCTGTACGCGGACGATCGGCCGCGCCGGCTGGCGCTGCCGACCTATCCGTTCGCGCGCGAACGCTGCTGGGCGAGCGGCGAGGAACAGCCGCGGCGCGGCGCGGCCGCGCCCGCCGGCACGGTGCTGCATCCGCTGCTGCACCGGAACAGCTCCGATCTCGACGGGCAACGCTACACGAGCTGCTTTGGCGGCCGCGAACGTGTGCTCGCCGAGCATCGCGTGAACGGCGCGCCGGTGCTGGCGGCGGCTGCGTATCTGGAGATGGTGCGCGCGGCGCTCGCCGATGCGATGCCGGGCGGGCTCGACGGACTGTGCGTGCAACTGCGCCACGTCGTCTGGGAGCAGCCGCTCGCAGTCAGCAGCGAGCGCAGCGTGACGATCGATCTCTACGACGAGGACGACATCGGTGGCGACAGCCTCGGCTTCCAGGTCGAGAGTGTCGCCGACGACGGCAGCACCACTGTGCATTGTCATGGGCAATGCTTCGCGGCGCACGAGCCCGCGCCGCAGCCGCTCGATCTCGTGGGGCTGCGCGAGCGGATGCGCGGCGAGGGGCTCGAACCGGCCTCGCTGTACGCGCGTTTTGCGGAACTGGGCCTCGACTACGGTCCCGCGTACCGGAGCGTCGTCGCGCTGCATCAGGGCAACGGCGAGGCGCTCGTCGAGCTGCGGATGCCGACGGACGAAACGCTGCGCGACTGCGTGCTGCATCCCGGCGTCGTTGACGGCGCGCTGCAGGGCACGATCGCGCTCGCGATGGCGGGCGGCAGCCGCCCGGTCTTGCCGTTCGCGCTCGAGGCGCTCGACGTGATCTCGCGGTGCGGGTCCAGGATGGTCGCGTGGGTCCGTTACACGGCCGGCAATGCGCCGCTGCCGGACGCGCTCGTGAAGATCGATATCGACCTTTGCGACAGCGACGGCACGGTATGCGCGCGGATGCGGGGTTTTTCGTCGCGGCCGATGGCGAGCAGCACCAGGCAGCGCGACGCGGACCTGCTGCCGATCCTCGAACGCGTCCTTAACAACAATCTTTCGTTTGACCAAGCGGCGGAATTGACGAGGTTGCAGTCATGAAGAAGGAACTGGAAAGCATCTATCGGGAACTGGCTGCGGGTGCACTGTCGAAGGACGACGCGCTCCAGCGGATCGGCGCCGTGCGCGACGCGGCTCGGGCGAGCACGTGGTTCGCGGCGCCGGAATGGGCGCCGGCGGACGCGTGGCGCGACGATGCGCCGATCACGCCGGCCGAGGAGGTGCGGCACGTGCTGCTGACCGGATTCGCGGACGGGGGCGCTCGGGCTGTCGCGTCGCGTCTGGCCGTGCAATCGTCCACGGTGCTGGCGGCGGGGCCGGAGGGTGACGTCGGCGCCGCATACACGCGGCTCGCGCTTGCCGTGTTCGAGCACACGCTGCGGCTGCTCGCCGCGAAGCCGCGAGTGCGGCACCTCATGCAGCTCGTCGTCGCTGGCGATGATGACGCGCAATGGGCCACGGGTCTCGCTGGCCTGTTCGAAACCGCTCGCCTCGAAGCCCCGTTGGTGCGTGGACAGATCGTGTTCGTCCCCGCGCACGCGCAGCCGGAAGCGATCGCGCGGCAGATCGACGACGCATCGCGAACAGCGGGCGACACGGTGTTCCGTTACGCGGACGACGGGCGCCGCGCGCGCCGCTGGCAGATCGTCGACGATCTGGCGCGGGAGCGCGACGGCGGCGGCATGCCCGAATGGTTTCGCGAGCAGGGCGTTTATCTGATTACCGGCGGCGCCGGCGGGCTCGGGCGGCTGTTCGCACAGCAGATCCTTGCGCAGCGGGCGCACGCGCGCGTGATCCTTGCCGGCCGCCGCGCGCCCGGCGATACGGAACTCGACGCGCTGCGCGCGCTTGGCACGGTCGAATTTCGTACGCTCGACGTGACCGATGCCGCGCAAACGGATGCGCTCGTGAGCGCGATCGTGCGCGACCACGGCGGCCTGCACGGCGTCGTGCACAGCGCGGGGCAGCTACGCGACGAATTCATTATCCGGAAGACGGCGCAGGCGTTTGCGGACGTGCTCGCGCCGAAGGTCACCGGCACCGTCAATCTGGACGCCGCGACGCGCACGCTCGACCTCGACTTCATGGTGCTGTTCTCGTCGATCGCGTCGTGGGCCGGTAACGTCGGACAGGCCGACTATGCCGCCGCGAACGGTTTCGTCGAGCAATTCGCGCGCCATCGCGCACGGCTTGCCTCGACAGGCGAGCGGCGCGGCCAGACGCTCGCGATCGCGTGGCCGCACTGGCGCGACGGGGGCATGCATGTCGACGTCGCCAGCATGGAAGCGCTGCAGCGGCGGACCGGGCTGCGCTCGCTCATCACGGGCACCGGAATGCTCGCATGCCATCGCGCGATCGCGCTGAACCGGCCGCAACTGCTCGTGATGCACGGCGAGGCGACCTCCATGCGTGCCGCGCTGAATGCGCCGCAAACGCAGCCCGTGCCGCCTGTGCGGATCGAGCCGAAGACTTCGGCGGCCGGACATCCGGGCTTGCCGGACCTGACACGCGCGTTCCTCTGCGCATCGCTCGCGTCGGTGCTGAAGATGCCCGCCGAGCGCATCGACCCGCGCGCGCCGCTCGAGCAGTACGGTATCGACTCGATTGTCGCGATGACCCTGACGAGCCGGCTCGAGGAAACGTTCGGCACGCTCGCGAAAACGCTGTTCTTCGAATACCGGACGCTCGACGAGCTGGCCGGCTACTTCATCGAGTCGCATGGACAGACGCTCGCCGCGCGGCTGATCTCGCCGGCCGTCGAGACGCCGGCCGCGAATGCGTCCATCGAACCGGCCACTGCGGTGCCGGCCTCGGCAGAAGCGCCGTTGCGAGGCATCGGACGCCGCCGCGCGCGTCGTGCGCGCCGGCAACTGCCGTCGACGGCCATTCGCGCCGCGCGTGCGGTCGATGACGAGACGAACGAGCCGATCGCGATCATCGGCCTGAGCGGCCGGTATCCTCAGGCACCCGATCTCGACGCCTATTGGCGCAACCTGCGCGACGGCCGCGACTGCATCACCGAAGTCCCCGCCGAGCGCTGGGACTGGCGCGAATACTACAGCGAGGACCGCGCGCGCGAGGGCGCGCACTACAGCAAGTGGGGCGGCTTCATCGAGGGCGTCGACCGCTTCGATCCGCGCTTCTTCAGCATCGCGCCACGCGACGCAGCGGCTATCGACCCACAGGAGCGCCTGTTCCTGCAGCATGCGTGGATGGCGATCGAAGACGCGGGCTACACGCGTGCCAGCCTGCAGATTCCGCAGGACCGTCGGGAGCCGGGCCAGGTCGGCGTTTACGCCGGCGTGATGTACGGCGAGTACAACCGCTCCGGCACGCTCGCGAGCATCGCGAACCGCGTGTCGTACTTCCTGAATTTGCACGGCCCGAGCCTCACGCTCGACACGATGTGTTCGTCGTCGCTCACGGCGCTGCATCTCGCTTGCCAGGACCTGCGCGACGGCCGCACGAGTCTCGCGCTTGCGGGCGGCGTGAACGTCAGCATCCATCCGGACAAGTACACGATGCTGAGCGCGGGGCAGTTCATCTCTGGCGCTGGTCACTGCCAGAGCTTCGGCGAGGGCGGTGACGGCTACATCCCCGGCGAGGGCGTCGGCGTGGCCGTGCTGAAGCGCCTGTCGGACGCAGTGCGAGACGGCAACCACATCTACGGTGTGATCCGCGGCAGCGCGCTCAATCATGGCGGCCGGACCAACGGCTACACCGTGCCGAATCCGCACGCGCAGGCGGCGGTGATTCGCGCCGCGCTCACCGAGGCGGGCATCAATCCGCGCGACGTCAGCTATATCGAAGCGCATGGCACCGGCACGAAGCTCGGCGACCCGATCGAAATCGCGGCGCTCACCAAGACGTTCAACGATGGGCTCGATCCGGCCGCGCGGCGCAATGGCTTCTGCCGGATCGGTTCCGCAAAGTCGAACATCGGCCACTGCGAATCGGCGGCCGGAATCGCGGGCGTCACGAAGGTGCTGTTGCAGATGAAGCACCGCAAGATCGTGCCGTCGTTGCATTCGCAGCGGCTCAATCCCTATATCGATTTCGACAGGACGCCGTTCGTCGTGAACCAGGCGCTCGTCGACTGGGTGCAGCCGGAGCACGACGGACGGCGCGCGCCGCGCATCGCGGGCGTCTCGTCGTTCGGCGCGGGCGGTTCGAACGCGCATGTGATCATCGAGGAGTATCAGGCGCTCGACGCAGTACATGCATCGGATGACGAAGCATTTGTCGCGCCGCTGTCGGCGCGCACGGCCGGGCAGCTGCAGCGCCGCGCGGGTGATCTGCTCACGTTCCTGCGCCGTAACGACGCAGTCGATGCGCATTCACTCGCATGGACCTTGCAGGCCGGGCGCGAGGCGATGGAGGAGCGAATCGCGTTCGTCGCCGACTCGATCGCGAACCTGATCGCTCAGCTCGACGCGTTCGTGAGCGGCGTGCCGGCGCCGGCACCGTACTGGCGTGGGCAAGTGAAGGCGCATGACGCGTATCCCGTCGCAGACCCCGTGCGCCAAAACGACATCGAGCGAGATATCACTGCGCGCGCGCTGGCGGCGCTCGCGCAAGGCTGGGTCGAAGGCCTTGTCATCGATTGGCGCAGGCTGCATGCATCAAGCTCGATACCGTCGCTGATCAGCCTGCCGACTTACCCGTTTGCCGACGAGCGTTACTGGATCGAACCGACGTCCGGATCAGCTTCCCGCACGCAAGCGACGCTGCATCCGCTCGTGCATGCGAACACTTCGGATCTTTGCGAGCAGCGGTATACGTCGCGCTTCACGGGTAGTGAACCATTCGTCGAAACCGTGGACGGCGACGGATACCGGCTGTTGCCCGCACTGCTGATGCTGGAACAGGTCCGCTTTGCGCTCGTTTCGTCGGGCGTGGCGAACGACGGCGGCGATAGCTGGGAAATCGACGCGCTGCAATGGGGCGAGCCGGTGGTCGCGACGCCCGCGAATACGCTGCACACAGCTGTGTTCGCGCATGACGGCGGCCGGGTCGGCATTGAGATCTACGGCGTCGACGCGGCCGGCGACGAGACGGTCCATCTTCAGGCGCACGCGCAGTTAATGGCTTCACGACCGGACGACGCGATCGATCGTTCAGGCCTGCGCGCAGAACTGACGCCACACGCCGGAGCGTTGCCGGACGGGATCGCGCGCGTCTATCACGGCGGCGGCCAGTGGCTAGCCGAATTCGATAGTTCCCCGCAACCCCCTTCCGACGGGGCCGCCTGGGGGCTGCATCCAGAACTGTTCAGGCGGATTGGCGCGTTGCTCGACATGTCGAGCAACGCGCGGGTCGTGCCGGTGTCGGCGGCGATTGCACGGATCGCAAGCGTGTGCGAGGTCGGTACGGCGGTCTGGGTGCGGACCGGCGCGGACGGGAGCGTCGATGTCGACGCCCTCGGCGCGCAGGGCAAGGCCTTCATGCAATTGCGCGGGCTGCGCGTGCAGCTGCAGCCGTGCGTCGACGCGTCCCATATTGAAGTGCAGCCGGCGGACGAAGAAGCATGGCCTATCGCCGGCGCACGGGATCGGGGCGATGCCCGCCATACCGCCGTGCCAATTGCACAAACTTGGCCCGCCTTGCGCGGCAAACCGGCCGATATCGCGCTGGCGCCGGCGCCAGCGGCGAGCGTAGCAGCCAGCACGGCAACGGCCGTGACGCTTGCGAAGCCGGCCGTGACGCTGGTCGATCTCGCAGCGGCCGGCAGCGCCTCTGGCGCGCACGCCTCGCCGGTCGCGCTGTTCGATCTCGGCGGCGGCATATTCCGGATCGACATCGCCACCGCCGACCTCGCGCCTGCGATTGCGCCGCTGTCTCACGCACTGAACCTCGTGCAAGGCGAAGACGGACTGAAGGTGCTGCTGCTCGCCGATACGTCGGGGCAAGGCTGGTCCGGCGCGCGAGCAGTCTGCGATGCGCTCGCGACTCGACGCGTGCTCGCGACGCTCGCCGCGATTGCGTGCCCGGTCGTCGTGCTCGCGCCGTTCGGCGCGGCCGGCGCGGGTTGGCTGTTGAGCGTCGTCGGCGACTTCATCGTGCTTGGCGACGAGTCCGTGTACGGCTACACGGATGCTGCGTCGGGCCTGTTCCCGAGCGCGGGCGAGGACCGCCTGATGCGCGAGCGCTTCGGCGACGTACTGACCGACGATTTCCTGTACTGCGCCGCACCGTCGGCCGGGCGCCAGTTGCGCGAACGTGGCTGGACCTGCCGTATCGCGCCGGTCGCGGATGCCCAGGCGAGCGCGCTGCAACTCGCGAACGACCTCGCGCAAAAGCCCGCGGTCGCGTTGAAGCTGCTCGCGACGCATTTGCGGCGCGGCGTGTCGGCGGCCGTCGATGCCCTCCGTGCTGACGGCGCCGAACGCGGTGATGCCGGGACGATAGTCAACGATACAGGCGCCCCAAGTGCCGACGCCGCTGCACCTTCTCTCGAAGCGTCCGGCGCGATCACGGCCGAACTGGAAAACGGCGCGCTCGTGATCGGCCTCGGTGCCGGCCTCGACAGTTTCGATCTGTCCGCGCTGGTTGCCGGCCTGAACGCCACGTTCGAGCGCGCCTGCGTGCTGGATCACTGCCGTTCGATCGTGCTGACGATGAGTGCTGCAGACCGTCTCGCCGATGCCGTGCGCCTTGCCGGCGAAGGCGCGGCCACCGCGTTGCTCGAGACGCTGCTGGCTAGTCCGCTACCGCTCATCGCCGCATGCGAATCGGACGCCGAAGGGCTCGCATGGTTGGCGAGCCTCGCGTGCGACGCGGCGGTGTATCGGCGCGACGCGCACTACGGCGTCGCCGGACTCGATGCGTTGCCTGCGCTCGAACCGTTCGCCGCCGCGCTTGGCGACATTCGTGCAGGCGCTGCGCTGAACATGCTGATCGGCCTGGCCGGCGATCGCCTATCCGGTGACGACCTGCGCGTACACAGCTTCGCGCTGCGTGTTGTCGAGCATGCCGACGTGCTGCCGCGCGCGCTGGCGCTCGCGGCGAGCTGGCAACGCTGGCCGCTCGCGCGGGTGCGCGCGTGGAAGCGCGCGCAGGCTGCTCGCGTGCGTACGTCGATCGACGAGGCTTGCGCCGTCGCGTTCGACGACTCAACGGCATCGGCGGAAACATCGGACGCGTCCAACGCGACGGTTCGCGCCCCTACCATGCTTGCCGATGACGAGCCCGTCACCGTGCCGCTGCGCTCGGCCGTTGTCACGGCCGTCGCGCATCCGGACGGCGTCGTCGTCGTGACGATGCACGACCGCGACGGCAGGAACATGTTCACCCCCGCGCTCATCGACGGTATCAATGAGGCGTTCGCGCATGCCGGCTCCAATCCGGCATGCAAGGCCGTCGTGGTGACCGGCTTCGACAGCTATTTTGCGACTGGCGGCACGCGTGACACGCTGATCGCGATCCAGGAAGGCCGGGCGCGCTTCACCGACGAACGCGTGTTCCAGTTGCCGATGGACTGCCCGGTGCCGGTGATTGCGGCGCTGCAGGGGCATGCGATCGGCGGTGGCTGGTCGTTCGGGATGTTCGCGGACCTCGCGGTGCTGGCCGACGAAAGCCATTACGTGAGTCCGTACATGAACTACGGCTTCACGCCGGGCGCCGGTTCGACGCTGGTGTTTCCGCGCCGGATCGGCCTCGATCTCGCGCGCGAGACGCTGCTGACCGGCGCCGAGACGTCCGGCGCCGGGCTGCGCGCACGCGGCGTTGCGCTGCCCGTGCTGCCGCGCCGCGACGTTGCTGCGCATGCGCTCGCGCTCGCGCAGCGAATCGCCCGCCAGCCGCGCAGCCGGCTGGTGCGGCTCAAGCACCGCTTCACCGACGCGGCGCGCCGGGTGCGCGAGGACGTGTACGCGTGCGAACTGGGAATGCACGAGGCGACCTTCGTCCGTGACGCCCAAACGCTCGCGCGGATCGAGACGTACTTCGCGGACGGCGCGCTGGCGCCGGTGCGGGCGACATCGCCGGCGCCGGCGTTCGAGCCGCGGCCGGCCGTGGCGTCCGCGCTGGCGAGCAACGCCGATACGGCGCACGTACCCGCCGCGGCCGGCGACATGCTGGCCGGCGTCATCGATACGCTGCGTACGCTGCTCGCGCAGGAACTGCATTTGCAGGCGTCGGAAATCGACGAGCACGCGCAGTTCGTGAGCCTCGGCCTCGACTCGATCAGCGGCGTCACGTGGGTGCGCAGGATCAACGAGCGCTACCGGATCGATCTCGAGGCGACGCGCATCTACAGCCATCCGACGCTGGCGCGAATCGGCGGCATCGTGCTGGACGCGGCACGCGAGGCGGGTACCGCGGGCGCCGTGGACGCCGGCACGCGCGCGTCGGCCGCGCCGCCGCAGACGACCCCGCTGGCGCCATCCGCGCGAATCGCACCGGCCGCGCCCGCTGCCGTCACCCCGCTTGCCGCAGCGCACGCGGTCGTTGTAAGGAATGCCGCACTGCCGGCGCGTGCCGCGCTGACGTCGATGCGTCGCGCCGTCAGGACGCCGCGCATCGACGCCCATGGGCAACCGGCCAGCACCTCCGGTCAGCGTGCCTCTCAATCGAGCCAGACCGTGCAGGTTCAAACCGCCCCCCCCGCCCCCCAACCGATCGCCGTGATCGGCATGGCCGGCGAGTTTCCGAAGGCGCGCGATGTGGACGCGTTCTGGCGCAACCTCGCGGCGGGCCTCGACTGCATCGAGGAAGTCCCCGAAGCGCGCTGGCGTTTGCGCGACTACTTCCAGCCGGGCGCGCCGGCGGCCGGCAAGACGTATAGCCGCTGGCTCGGCGCGCTCGACGGCTACGACCAGTTCGATCCGCTGTTTTTCAACATCTCGCCGACCGAGGCCGAGTGCATGGACCCGCAGCAGCGACTCTTCCTGCGGTCGGCCTGGCACTGCATGGAGGACGCCGGCTACAGCGCGAAAGCGCTGGCCGGCAGCGCATGCGGTGTGTACGTCGGCTGCGGCCCGAGCGACTATCACCAGGGCGCCGACGACGCCCGCCTGAGCGCGCAGGGCTTCACGGGCGCGGCGACGTCGATCCTCGCGGCGCGCATCGCGTACTTCCTGGATCTGCACGGCCCGTGCGTGTCGATCGACACCGCATGCTCGTCGGCGCTCGTCGCGCTCGCGAACGCGTGCGACAGCCTGAACGCCGGACACTGCGACGCCGCGCTCGCGGGCGGCGTCTACGTGATGGGTGGTCCCTCGATGCACGTGATGACAGCCCAGGCCGGCATGCTGTCGCCGGACGGCCGCTGCTACACGTTCGATCAGCGCGCGAACGGCTTCGTGCCGGGGGAGGCGGTGGGCGTGCTGATGCTCAAGCGCCTTGACGACGCCGAGCGCGACGGCGACCGGATTCTTGCGGTGCTGCGCGGCTGGGGCGTCAATCAGGACGGAAAGACGAACGGCATCACCGCGCCGAACGAGGATGCGCAGAGCCAGCTGCTTCAGTCGGTCTACCGCCGCTTCGGCATCGATCCCGATGCGATTGACCTGATCGAGGCGCACGGCACCGGCACGAAGCTCGGCGACCCGATCGAGGTCGCGGGCCTGAAAGCCGCGTACGCGCCGTTCACGCGCCGCGCTGGCTACTGCGCTCTCGGCTCGGTCAAGAGCAACATCGGCCACTGTCTGACCGCGGCAGGTGCGGCCGGCGTCATCAAGCTCGTGCAGGCGCTGCGGCACCGCCAGTTGCCGCCGACGCTGCATTACCGCACCTGCAACGAGCACATCCGGCTCGACAACAGCCCGTTCTACGTGAACGACCGGCTGGCGCCGTGGACGGTCGAAGCTGGCCGCGCGCGCGTCGCGGCGATCAGCTCATTTGGCTTTAGCGGCACCAACGCGCATATCGTGCTCGGCGAATACACGGCGCACGCACACGCGGCCGCGGCCCCCGGCGTGCTCGATCCGGCGGGGCGTACCGCCGTGCCGCTGTCGGCGCGCACGAGCGAGCAGCTGCGGCAGAAGGCGCGGGACCTGCTGGCTTTCCTGCGCGAGGCAAACGAGCGCGGCGAAACGCCCGACCTCACCGAAATCGCGTATACGCTGCAGACGGGCCGCGACGCAATGGACGCGCGCGCAGGCTTTCTCATCGCGTCGACGGTCGAGCTGGCCGAACGGCTCGACCAGTATCTGACGGGCGGCACGCTGCCCGATGGTGTCTACGAAGGACAAGTTCGCGAGTACCGCGACAGCATTCGCATCTTCAGCGAGGACGCCGAGGTGCGCGCGGCGCTGACCGCGAAATGGCTCGTGCAGCGCCGGCTCAACAAGCTGCTCGAATTGTGGGTGAAGGGCCTCGATTTCGACTGGCGCGAGCTATACGGCGAGACGGCGCCGCGCCGCGTCGCGCTGCCCGGTTATCCATTCGCGGCCGAGCGCTACTGGATTGCGCACGCGCCGGTACGCAAGGGCGCCGCACGCACGGAGCTGCATCCGCTCGTCCACCGGAACGTGTCGGTGCTGAGCGGTCAGCGCTACCGCTCGCATTTCGGATCCGACGCGTTCTGGGTCGGTCTGCGCGCGGGAGGCGCGCATGAAATGACGCCGGCTGCGCTGCTCGAAATGGCACGCTACGCGCTCGCCGATGCGACCGCCGATGCGACCGCCGACCTCGGCAGCACCGCGATGCAGACATTGCGCGAGGTGCGCTGGATCCGCTCGGTGGCGTCGCCGTTCGCGACCGGCGCGGCTGTCGAATTGACGGTTGACCTCGTCGCGCGCGACGATGGCTGCATCGATATCGAAATCGTCGCGGCGGGCACAGGCGAGACCGAGTCGCAACCGCTCGCGCGGGCTGTCGCGTGGCTCGAGCAGACGCAGCCGCGGCGCCGTTTCGATACGGACGCGCTAAGCGCACGCTGCACGCGCGGCCGGCTCGACGCGGACGGTGCGTATGCGCGGCTCGCCGGTGCGGAACTGGAAATCGGGCCTTCGCTGCGCACGCTCGGCACGCTCGAGTTCGGCGACGGCGAATGTCTCGTGACGTTCGACGAACGCGCGGACCAGCACGAATCCGTGCGCGGCTGCGCGCTGCCGCCTGGTATGGTCGATGCTGCGTGGCAGGCAGGATGCCTCGCCGCGTTCGACGAGCACGCGTCGTACGCGCTGTGCCTGCCCGATAGGCTCGACTCGCTGACGCTCGCACCCGATCACGCGCCGGTCCGCCACGCCTGGGTGACCCGCTCGGCGGCGGCTGAGGGCATTGCATTCGACATCGATCTGCTCGACCCGCAGGGTTTCGTCGTCGCCGAACTGCGCGGTCTGACACTCGCACCGGTTTCGGCGGATATCGGGCTGACGATCGCCGCGCCCGTCTGGGATTGCGTGGAAGGCGTCGTGGAGCCGCATCCGGCCAGTTCCGACGCACGCGTCGTCGTCATCGGCGCGAACGCGCCGCGGCACGTGGCGGCGCTATCGTCGTGTTTCCAGCAGGCGATCTTCGTCGACGCGAACGAGCACACGCCGATCGACGATATCGCGAACACACTCAACCGCATGCAGTTTGCCCGGCTGATCTGGATCGTCGATGGCCCGGGCAATCCCGGCCTGACCGACGAATCGCTCGTCGCCGATCAGAAGCGCGGCCTGACGTTCGCGCTGCGGATCGCACGCGCGCTGGTCGACGCGGGTTACGAATCGCGTCCGCTCGCGTGGGACTGGATCACGTTCGGCGCGGTCGCGATGCCGCCCGCCGATTTGGCCGATCCGACGCATGCGGGGCTGCAGGGTCTGTGCGGCAGCTTCGCCGACACGTACGCCCATTGGGCACTGCGGCTCTGCGATCTGCCGGCTCCGGCGCCAACTGAAGCGATCGCGGCGCTCGCCGCGCCGCCGGCGGCCACGCGTGGCAATGTCTTTGCGTGGCGCGATGGCGAATGGTTCGGCCAGCGGCTGGTCGCGGTCCGGGCGGCGCTGCCGGCCGCGAACGCGCCGTCGCCGTATCGCACCGATGGCGTCTATGTCGTGATCGGCGGCGCGGGTGGCATCGGCGAGGTATGGACCCGCCACGCGCTGACACAAGGTGCGGCGGCCGTCGTCTGGATCGGCCGGCGGCCGCTCGACGCGGCGCTGTCCGCGCGGATCGAGCGGGCCGCGGTGAACGGCACGCGCCCCGAGTACGTGCAGGCAGACGCAGGCGACCGCGTCGCGCTCGAGGCTGCCTACCGGCAGATCAAGGCTCGCCACGGCGCGATCCACGGCGTCGTGCACTCGGCGGTCGGCGCGTTCGACCAGAGCCTGAAAACGGTGTCCGAGACCGATTTCCGCGAGATCCTGCGCGCCAAGATCGACGTCAGCGTCCGGATCGCGCAGGTGTTCGCGAACGAGGCGCTCGATTTCGCGCTGTTCTTCTCTTCGAACGCGTCTTTCGTACATGGCGCGGGCATGGGCGGCTACTCGGCCGGCTGCACATTTAAGGATGCCTACGCGCTGCAGTTGAACCGGCTGTGGCCGGGCGTCGCGAAGGTCGTCAACTGGGGCTACTGGAGCGTCGGCGCGGGCGTTGCGATGTCGGACGCGATGAAGACCTTCTTCGAGGTCAGCGGTTACCAGCCACTCGACCCGGTGCAGGCAATGCGCGCGCTCGACGCGCTCCTCGCCGGTCCGTTCCGCCAGTGGTCAATCACGAAGCTCGCGCCGGACGCCGCGTTGCGGCTCGCCAGCGGCGACGAGTTCCTGCGCGTGTACGACGGCCGTGACGCGAACGCCGTCCCGGCAGCGCTGCTGCCGGACCTCGAACGCGTACCGGCGCCTACGGCATTCAAGCGCTTGCAAGGCGGCGCCGGGCAGCCAATGGAGCCGCTGCTCGTGCGCCTGCTCGGCGCGATCACCGCCGCGACGCCGCGTCATGTGCCGTCGCAGTCGCGCTGGCTCGCCGAGAGTCGCAAAATCGCGGCCGCGTTGGGCCAGCACGGTGCGCCGAGTCTCGACGCGGCCTGGCGCGCCTGGGACGACGCGCTGCCGGGGTGGCTCGCCGATGCGGGACAGCGCGCGCTCGTGCACCTCGTTGACCGGTGCATGCGGGCGCTGCCCGAGATCCTGAGCGGCGCGCGCAAGGCGACCGACGTGATCTTCCCGGGCGCGTCGCTCGAACTGGTCGAGCAGGTCTACAAGACCGACTCGCATTCGCTCGCGTTCAACGAGAGCCTGCGCGAAACGCTGGTCGCCGCGCTGCGCGCGCGCATCGATGCGGAGCCTGGCGTGCGGCTGCGGCTCTTCGAGATCGGCGCGGGCACCGGTGCGACGTCGGCCGGCATCCTCGAACGCCTCGGCGAGTATCGCGACCATATCGCCGAGTACTGCTACACCGATCTGTCGAAGGCGTTCCTGTTCCACGCGGACACCACATACGCGCCGAACGCGCCGTTCCTGCGCACGCGGCTGTTCGACGTCGAACGGCCGCTCGAGGGGCAGGGCATCGACGCGGGCGCCTACGACTTTGTGATCGCCGCGAACGTGATCCATGCGACGCGACACATCCGCCGTACGCTGCGTAACACGAAGGCGCTGCTGCGCCGGGGCGGCATGCTGCTGATGAACGAGATCAGCGGCCATTCGATCTGCGGGCATGTGACCTTCGGACTGCTCGAAGGCTGGTGGCTGAATCAGGACGAGACGCTACGCATTCCGGGCTCGCCGGGGCTCGAACCGCAGGTGTGGAAGCGCGTGCTCGGCGCAGAGGGCTTCGCGCCAGTGTGGTTGCCGCATCCGCAGACGCATGCGCTCGGCCAGCAGATCATCGTCGCGCTCAGCGATGGCATCGTGCGGCAGCGGATCGCCGAACCGCCAGCACCCGTCGCGGTTCCGGCGGCCCCGCCCCGCGCGAGCGCGGCTACTGCCGCTCCGGCCCGCTCCAGCACATCCATCCATGCATCTGCCGTCGAACTGTGCAAGCGGTTGATCGGCAAGGCGCTCAAGCTCGAAAGCACGCAGATCGACGCGCACGAGCCGCTCGAACGCTACGGGATCGACTCGATCGTGATCGGCCTCGTGAACCAGCAACTCCAGCAGCATTTCGGCGACGTCAGCAGTACGCTGCTGTTCGAATTCCGCACTGTCGACGCGCTGGCCGCGCATCTCGTCGTAACGCGGCGGGAGCAGCTCGCCGCGCTGTTCGGTGAGGTAGAGCCGGCAGGCGCACCCGTTGCGGTTTGTGCGCCGGCGTCGGCCCGCCCAGCCGGCGGATCCGTACGCGCGCCGTTACGGGCGGGGCCGGCAGGCGCACGGCAGGCCTCGCGCGCCACGTCGTCGTCAACGGCTGTAGCGATCGGGCCGCGTCGTAGCGAGCGCGGCCCGATCGCGATCGTCGGCATCAGCGGCGTTTATCCCGGTGCGGCTGATCTCGACACGTTCTGGCGCAACCTGCGCGACGGGCACGATGCGATCGTCGAGATTCCGGCGCGACGCTGGGCGCTCGATGGCTTCTACGAACCCGACGAGCAGACCGCCGTCGACGCGGGGCGCAGCTATTCGAAGTGGGGCGGTTTCGTCGATTCGTTCGCCGAGTTCGACTGCCTCTTTTTCGGTATTCCGCCGCGCGAGGCGCTGAACATGGACCCGCAGGAGCGCATGTTCATGCAGGGCGCCTGGCACGCGCTCGAGAATGCCGGCTATACCCGCGCGACGCTTCGCGACGCGTACCACCGCCGTGTCGGCATCTTTGCCGGCATCACGCGCGTCGGCTACAACCTGCATCGTCCGCTGCCGGGCGACGCGGCGAAGTTCTGGCCGCGCACCTCGTTCGCGTCGGTCGCGAACCGGCTGTCGTACTTCCTCGACGTGAACGGCCCGAGCCTGCCGGTCGATACGATGTGCTCGTCGTCGCTGACGGCGATCCACGAGGCGTGCGAGCACATCCACAACGGCGACTGCGATCTCGCGCTCGCGGGCGGCGTGAACCTGTACCTGCATCCGACCAGCTACATCGACATGTCGTCGCAGCACATGCTCGCGCCGGACGGCCGCTGCAAGAGCTTCGGTGCGGGCGGCAACGGCTTCGTGCCGGGCGAGGGCGTCGGCGTCGTGCTGCTCAGGCCGCTCGCGCGCGCGATCGACGACGGCGACACGATCCACGGCGTGATTCGCGCGACGCAGGTGAACCACGGCGGCAAGACCAACGGCTACACGATCCCGAATCCGGTCGCGCAGGCCGAGTTGGTCCGCATGGCGATCGACAAGGCCGGCATCAGCGCGCGCGAGATCAGCTATGTCGAGGCGCACGGCACCGGCACTGAACTGGGCGACCCGATCGAGATCAGCGGGCTGCAGCAGGCGTTCGCGCCGGACACCGCGGACACGGGCTTCTGCGCGATAGGTTCGGTGAAATCGAACATCGGCCACCTCGAGGCGGCGGCCGGCATTGCGGCGTTGACCAAAGTACTGCTGCAGTTCCGTCACGGCCAGATCGCGCCGTCGCTGCACGCGCAGGACGTCAACTCGCACATCCCCTTCGAGCGCACGCCGTTCAGTGTCAGCCAGCGCCTCGCCGACTGGACGCCGCCGGTGATTGACGGCGTCGCGCGGCCGCGGATCGCCGGCATTTCGTCGTTCGGTGCGGGCGGCGCGAACGCGCATGTGATCGTCGAGGAGTATCGGGCCGCGCCCGCGGCACCGATGCGGGCGCGGCCCGAACCGGTGATCGTGCCGTTGTCGGCGCGCACCGCCGAGCAGTTGCGCGCGAAGGCCGCCGGTCTGCTTGCGTTCCTGCGCGCGCAACGCGAGCGCGCCGATCTTGCCGCGCTTGCCTACACGTTGCAGGTCGGGCGCGAGGCGATGGAGGAGCGGCTTTCTATCGTCGCGTCGAGTGCAGAACAGTTGATCGATCGGCTCGCCGCGTATGCGGATGGCGAGCGCGTCGGCGACGGCGCATGGCGTGGGCACTTGCCGCGCGCAAGCTCGCGTGCCGCGGCGCCTGTCGAGCCCATCGGGTCCGTCTCCCGCGGCGACGCGGGCGCGGCGATCGAACGCGGCCTCGCGGAAGGCGAATACGCGATGCTCGCAGAGCTTTGGGCGAACGGCCACGCGTTCGACTGGCAACGCCTGTACGACGGCGCGCGTCCGCGGCGCATCGAGCTGCCCGTGTATCCATTCTCGCGGGAGGAGTACTGGGTCGAGCCCGCCAGCGCGGCGCGGCCAGCGGTCGCGGCCGCATCGTACGCCGCGACCGACGGGTTCGCGCAAGTCGAGGCGGTGCTCGCGCGGATCGACCGCGCCGAGCTCGACGTGGCCGATGCCGCGCGCCTCATCAGAAGTCTGGTTTGAAGGAACCGTGCCGCCCGATACGCGCGGCAGGGAATTGGAAAGGCAAGGAACACAGCCATGAAGGATTTCATCGAATACGTCGTCGCGGAATTGAAGCAGGGTCGCCTGTCGAAGGCGGACGTCCTCGACCTGCTCCGGCAGTTCTCGCGCAACCCGCAAGGGGCGTCGCCGGAGCACGCGCTGCATCCGCTGCTGCAGCGGAACGTGTCGGATTTATACCGGCAATGTTATGGATCGACATTCGACGGAACCGAGTTCTTTTTCGACGATCACCAGGTTGCGGTCGACGGCGATACGTCGATCAAGGTGCTGCCGGCGGTCGCGTATCTGGAGATGGTGCGGGCCGCGATCGTCGACGCGTTACCCGGCCTCGACGCAGGCGCGTTCGTGCGGCTCGAGGACGTCGTCTGGTTGAGGCCGATCGTGGTGGCGCCGCGCGCGCAGGTGCTGGTCGTGCTGAGCAGCGGCGCGGACGACGGCGAGCAGACGCAGGCAATCGGATTCGAAGTGATCGGCGCCCCGGCCGACGGCACGGAGGAGGACGCCGATCTCGTGCACTGCCGCGGCGTCACGCGCATCGCGCGGATGCCGGCGCCCGAGCCGCTCGACCTCGGCGCGCTGAAGGCGCGCATGCGCGCTGATACGTTCGATTCAGACCGGATCTACCCGGCGTACAGGAAGATGGGCATGCGTTTCGGACCCGCGCATCAGGCGCTCGAATGCGTCTATCGCGGCCAGCGCGAGGCGCTTGCGCAACTGGTGCTGCCGGACGGCCTGCGCGCGACGCTCGACGCGTTTCATCTGCATCCGAGCCTGTTCGACGGCGCGCTGCAGGCGTCGATCGGTCTGCTCGATTCGCTCGATGCGCTGCCGGGAGAGCCGTCGCTGCCATTCGCGCTTGACACGCTACAGGTGTTCGGCACGTGTACGCCACGCATGTTCGCGTGGATCCGCGAGGCAAACGATGCGTCGGCGGGACAGCTCGATCTCGATCTGTGTGACGAGGAAGGCCGCATCTGCGCGACGTTGCGCGGCTTCGTCGCGCGCGCCCGCACGCCGCGCGAGGCGCGCGCGGACGGCGCGGTGCGCGGAGTCGTGCTCGCGCGGCCGGTATGGCGCGCGGCGCCGCAGGCCGGAAACGCAATCACGCAAATCGCGTCATCCATGCACCTTGTGCTGCTGGCCGGCGTACCCGGCATATCGCCGCAAACGCTCGAAGCGGCGCTACCGGGAGCACAATGCCGCGCGCTGCCGGCCGGCGGCGGCGACGAAGCGGATCGCTACGCGGCGGCCGCGCTCGCGTGTTTCGACACCCTGCGCGAACTGCTCGCCAACTTGCCGGAAGCGGGTGCGTTCGTGCATCTCGTGATCGCCGACACCGACGATGGGCGTCTTTTCGCCGGACTGTCCGGGCTGCTGATGTCGGCAGTACGCGAGCATCCCGCGCTGGGCGCGCAATTGATGCTCGTCGACACCCAGACCGTCGCGCAACAACTGGCGATCCGACTGCGGGCCGAGGCGCGGCCCGGCGCGCACGCGCTCGTGCGCTATCGCGACGGAATCCGCGAGCTGGCTAGCTGGGAAGAGCTGCCGGCCGAGGCCAGCGTCTCGCCCTCGCCGTTTAACGAGCGCGGCGTCTACCTGATCACGGGTGGGCTCGGCGGGCTCGGAATGCTGTTCGCGCGCGAAATCCTCGCGCGCGCCGGCGCCGCGCGTGTCGTGCTGACGGGGCGAGCAGCACCGTCCCCGGAGATCGACGCGAGGCTCGACGCGTTCGCACCCAACGCGGCGACGCGTGTGCGCGTTGCTTACAGGCGCATGGATCCCGTCGACGCGGCTAGCGTGCAAGGCGTCGTCGCGCAGATCGTCGCCGAACACGGGCGGCTACACGGCGTGCTTCACGCGGCCGGCATGATTAGCGACAGCCTCATCGCGCACAAGGTGGCCGACACGTTCGCGAGCGTGCTCGCGCCGAAGGTCCGCGGCACCGTGAACCTCGACCGCGCGACCGCGCATCTCGATCTCGACCTGTTCGTGCTGTTCTCGTCGGGCGCGGCCGCGACCGGTAATCCGGGGCAGGCCGACTACGCGGCCGCAAACGGCTTCATGGGCGAGTTTGCGCGGCGGCGCGACGCGCTTGTCGCCGCCGGCTGCCGCCGCGGCCGGACGCTGTCGGTTGACTGGCCGCTGTGGGCCGACGGCGGGATGCGGATGCCGGCCGCGAGCCTCGACGCGCTGCGCGAAACAGCGGGGATGGTGCCGCTGCAGACCGCAAACGGAATCGCCGCGTTCGAGCGCAGCCTCGCGTCGCCGTATCCACGCGTGCTGGTGATCGAGGGCGAGCTTGCACGGGTTCGCCACGTGCTGTTCGGCGAGCCGCTCGTGCTCGAATCCGTGACAGCGACGGACGATGGCGCATATCGCGCCGGCATCGTGACTTCCGGCGATGCGCCACAAGACGCCGAGTCAGGCGGCGCGATCGCCGCCGGCGATCTTGCGGACCGCACGCGCGACTATCTGCGCAAGCAGTTCGCCGATCTGTTCCGGATGCCGCATCAGAAGATCGATGCGCACGCGCCGCTCGAGAAGTACGGAATCGATTCGATCCTCGCGATGGACCTGACGCGGCGGCTCGAAAGGACGTTCGGGCCGTTGGCAAAGACGCTGTTCTTCGAATACCTGAGCATTGACGAACTGACCGCGTATTTCCTGCGCGCGCATCGGGTGAAGCTCGCGGCGCTGCTCCCGGCTCGCGAAGAGGCGCAGTCACAGACACAAGCGCACGCACCGGCCGCCACGCCGGTAGCCACGCGCGCAACGCGTCTGCGTCCACCCCGGCGCGCCGCGAATGCCGCGTACGACGAACCCATCGCGATCGTCGGCCTGAGCGGCCGCTACCCGCAGGCGCCCGACCTCGACGCGTACTGGCGGAACCTGCGCGACGGTCGCGACTGTATCACCGAGATTCCGGCCGGGCGCTGGGACTGGCGCGACTACTACAGCGAGGACGGCACGCGCGAGGGTGCGCACTACAGCAAGTGGGGCGGCTTTATCGATGGTGTCGACGAGTTCGATCCGCTGTTCTTCAACATTGCGCCCGTCGATGCCGAACTGATCGACCCGCAGGAGCGCCTGTTCCTGCAGCACGCATGGATGGCGATCGAAGACGCAGGCTATACGCGCGCGAGCCTGCAGATTCCGCAGGATGACGATCTACCGGGTCAGGTCGGTGTCTACGTCGGCGTGATGTATGGCGAATACCAGTTGTTCGGCGCCGAGTCGAGCGTAGCCGGCCGGCGGATCGGCGTGCCGGTCAGCTATGCGAGCATCGCGAACCGCGTGTCTTACCTGTTGAATCTGCATGGCCCAAGCTTGACGCTCGACTCGATGTGCTCGTCGTCGCTGAGCGCGATCCACCTCGCGTGCCAGGACCTGAAGTCGGGGCGCACATCACTTGCGATCGCCGGCGGCGTCAACGTGACGATCCATCCGAACAAGTACCTGATCCTCAGCGCCGGCCGTTACATCTCGAGAGACGGCCATTGTCAGAGCTTCGGCATCGGCGGCGACGGCTACATACCGGGCGAGGGCGTCGGCGCGGTCGTGCTGAAGCGGCTTTCCGATGCCGAGCGCGACGGCAATCCGATCCACGGGCTCTTGCGCGGCAGCGCGCTGAACCACGGCGGCAAGACCAACGGCTACTCGGTGCCCAATCCGAGGGCGCAGGCGAGCGTGATCCGCCAGGCGCTGAAGCGCTCGGGCGTCGATCCGCGCCAGGTCAGCTACATCGAGGCGCATGGCACCGGCACGAAGCTCGGCGATCCGATCGAGATCGCTGCGCTGACCGAGGTGTTCCGCGAGTTCACCGACGCGCGCCAGACCTGCGCGATCGGCTCCGCGAAGTCGAACATCGGGCATTGCGAATCGGCGGCAGGCATCGCCGGGCTGACCAAGGTGCTGCTGCAGATGAGGCATCGCCAGCTCGTGCCGTCGCTGCACTCGTCGACGCTGAATCGGCATATCGACTTCGCGGCGACGCCGTTCGTCGTGAACCAGAGGCTGCGGGACTGGGACACGCCCGTCGATGGCGCGCGCGTGCTGCCGCGCATCGCCGGCATCTCGTCGTTCGGCGCGGGCGGTTCGAACGCGCATCTGATCGTCGAGGAATATGTTACTGCGATGCCTGCGCCGATCGCTGCGCCCGGCGGCGCAGCGATCGTGCCGCTGTCGGCGCGCACCGACGCACAGTTGCGGCAGAAGGCGCGCGATCTCATCGCGTGGCTCGAACGCGCGGCCGGGCCGCAAGGCACGGCCGTCGATCTGTCCGCGCTCGCTTACACGCTGCAGGTCGGCCGCGAGGCGATGGACGCGCGCGTCGCATTCGTCGCCGCTTCGTCGGACACATTGCGCGCCTCTCTGCGCGCGTACTGCGACGGCAAATCCGGCGTTGACGGCTGCTTCGAGGGCGCCGACGCGCAAGCGCGCGACGAGTTCGCCGCGCTCAGCCGCGACGAGGATATGGACGGCACGGTCGATAAGTGGATCGCTCGCGGCAAGCTTACGCGGCTCGCGGAACTGTGGGCCAAGGGCTTTGCGTTCGACTGGCGCAAGCTGCACGGCGCGCGCACGCCTCACCTGCTGTCGCTACCGGTCTATCCTTTCGCGAAAGAGCGCTACTGGATCGCCCCCGCCGCCGGTGCGGCCGCGCCGCTCGCCGCGCGAGGCGCCGGCCTGCATCCGTTACTGCACGAGAACGAATCGGATCTGTTCCAGCAGCGCTACACGACGCGTCTTGACGGCAAGGAGCCGTTCCTCGCCGATCACCGGATCGACGCGGGCGCTGGCGACGCGCGCAAGGTGCTGCCGGCCGCCGCCTATCTCGAGATGGTGCGCGCGGCTGTCGACCGCGCGATGCCGGCAAGGGCGAAGCCGGCTGCGTGGGACCTTCGCGATATCGCATGGGTGCAGCCGCTCGTCGTCGACGGGCCGGTAGAACTGAGCGTCGAACTGACGCCCGCGCACGGCGGCCGGATCGATTTCACGGTCCATGGCGTCAGCCTTGACGACACCGGCGACACGGCGCGCACCGTGCATTGTCACGGCCACGCGTTGCCGCTCGCCGCCGCCGCGGTGCCGGTACTCGATCTCGCATCGCTCGGCGGGCGGATGACGGCGGTTCGCCGCGATGCGAACGAGGTCTATGCGGCATTCGCATCGATGGGGATCCACTATGGGCCGTCGTTGCGCACCATCGGCTCGCTCGTGTGCGGTGACGGCGAGGTGCTCGCGGAACTGGCGATGCCGGCCGCGCCCGATGCCGCGCTGCAACTGCCGCCGAGCCTGTTCGACGGCGCGCTGCAGGCGTCGCTAGGCCTGATCGACGACTGGCGCGGTCTGCCGGACAAGCCGCCGGTGCCGTTCGCGCTCGATTCGCTGGTCGTGCTCACACCGTGCGCGCCGCGCATGTTCGCGTGGGTGCGCCGTGCGGCCGGGACGAAAAGCGGCGACGCGATCGCGAAGCTCGACGTCGATCTGTGCGATGCCGACGGCCACGTGCGAGTGCGCGCGAGCGGTGTCACGTCGCGCGCATGGCGCGACGGCGAAGAGCGTGCATTGATTGCGCTGGAGGCGTGGGAGGACGCAGTCACCGCTGCGGCGAACGCGCCTGCTCCGGACACATCCGGCGATGCCGCGCATCGTCGTGTCGTGTTCTGCGATCTGCCGCAGGTCGATCCGGTCAGGCTCGCGCAACGGCTGCCGGGCAGCGCGATCGAGTCCCTCGTGCTGTCCGATTCGGCCGCTGACGGTGCCGGGCGCTATCGCGCTGCGACGCTCGCGTGCCTCGCGCAGTTGCGTGCGCAGATGACCGACAGTGCGAGCGGACCGCTGTTGTTCCAACTTGCGATCGGCACGATCGGCACGGACGACGAGCCGCTGCTCGCGGGACTGTCCGGCCTGCTCGACACGGCGCGCGCGGAACAACCGCGCGTGCGCGCGCAACTCGTGCTGACCGATTCGTCGACTGGCACCGACGCGCTTGCCGAGCGCCTCGACCTCGCGGCGCGCCATGCCGGCGAATCGGTGCTGCGTTTCGAACACGAGGCGCCGCGCGTGCGCCGCTGGCGCACGGAGCCGATCGGCGAAGTACTTCCCACCTCGTTCCGCGAGCGCGGCGTTTATCTGATCACGGGCGGTTTGGGCGGCCTCGGCCGGCTGTTTGCCCGCGAGATCCTGAGCGAAGTCCGGGACGCGGTCGTCGTGCTGACCGGCCGCGCGGCGTTCGACGACACGCGCCGCGCGCAGCTCGATGCGCTGGCCGGCTCGCTGCCGGCCGGCGCCGGGCGGCTCGTCTACCGGCAGGCCGACCTTATGCGTGAAGCCGATGTCGAGGCGCTCGTTGCCGGACTCATCGCTGAATTCGGCGCGCTCGACGGCGTACTGCACAGCGCCGGCCTGACCGACGACAGCCTGATCATCAACAAGACCGACGAGGGCGTCGCCAAGGTGCTCGAACCGAAGGTGGCCGGCACGCTCCATCTCGACCGCGCGACGCGCGCGGTCAAACTCGCGTTCTTCGTGCTCTTCTCGTCGGTCGCCGCGTCGTTCGGCAATCCGGGGCAGGCCGACTACGCGGCCGCGAACGGCTTCATGGACCGTTTCGCCACGCGGCGCAACCGACTCGTCGCGGCCAGCGAGCGGCACGGCCGCACGGTGTCGATTGGCTGGCCGTTGTGGGAGGAAGGCGGAATGCGCATCGACGACGAGGCGGCTGCGCGGCTCGCCGACCAGTCCGGCATGCGGCCGATGCGGACCGCGACCGGCATGCGCGCGTTCGCGCACGCACTCGCAAGCGGCGCCGCTCATGCGCTCGTCGTCGCGGGCGACGTCGAACGGCTGCAGCGCGTGCTGGAGTTGCGCAGCGCGCCGGCACCGCTCACTGGGGTGCAGCCGCGTCGACCGGCGCGGCCGGCGCAAGCGCCCGAAGCCACCGAAGCCACCGACACCACGCGCAGCAGCGAACACGGCACGCTGCGCGAGCAAGCGAAACGCTTTGTCGTCGGCGAATTCGCCGCGCTGCTGAAGCTCGCCGAAAATGACGTCGACAGCCGCGCGTCGCTCGACAGGTACGGCATCGATTCGGTGCTGACGGTGAAATTCACGCAGCAGCTCGAACACCGCTTCGGCCCGCTGTCGAAGACGCTGCTCTTCGAGTACCAGACGCTGACCGCGGTCGCGAACCATCTGGCCGACACGTATCCGCAGACCGTCCGCGAGCTCGCCGACGTCGCGGCGCAACGCACGCCGGATTGCGCGCCGCCAGCCGGCGCACCGGCGCAAGGCGCGCCGATCGCCGCGCCTCACGCGCCGGCCTGGCCACCGCACCGGTTCGCCGCGCCGACGGCCTCGCGTGACGATGCGGTCGCGATCATCGGCGTCGCGGGCCGCTACCCGCAAGCCGACGACCTGCGCGCGTTCTGGCGCAACCTGCGCGACGGCATCGACTGCATCACCGAGGTGCCGGCCGGGCGTTGGGATCACGAAAGCCTGTTCGATCCGCGCCGCAACCAGCCGGGCAAGACCTACAGCCGCTGGGGCGGTTTCCTGAACGACGTCGACCGGTTCGATCCGCTGTTCTTTGGCATCTCGCCGCGCGAGGCCGAACTGATCGATCCGCAGGAGCGCCTGTTTATCGAAACCGCGTGGGAAACGTTCGAGGACGCCGGTTACAGCCGGCAGTCGCTCGCCGGCCGGCGCGTCGGCGTCTATGTCGGCGCGATGTGGGGGCAGTACGAGCTGTACGGCGTGAACGCGGGGAGTACGGGTGTGCCGAGTTCGTCGTTCGCGTCGATCGCGAACCGGGTGTCCTACTTCTTCGACTTCCACGGGCCGAGCCTCGCGCTCGATTCGATGTGCTCGTCGTCGCTGAGCGCGCTGCACTTCGCGGCTGAGGCTGTGCGCAGTGGCGACGTCGAGCTCGCACTTGCAGGGGGCGTCAACGTGACGGTCCACCCCGGCAAGTACCTGAGCCTGAGCCAGGGAGGCTTCGCGTCGAGCGACGGACACTGCCGCAGCTTCGGTGCGGGCGGCGACGGCTACGTGCCCGGCGAAGGCGTCGGTGCGGTGCTGCTCAAGCCGCTCGCGCGCGCGCTCACCGATGGCGACCGGATTCTCGCGATCGTGAAGGCCAGCGCGCTGAACCACGGCGGCAAGACCAACGGTTATACGGTTCCGAATCCGGTCGCGCAGGCCGAGCTGATCCGCAACACGCTCGCGAAGGCCGGCGTCGCGCCCAACGAGATCGACTACGTCGAGGCGCACGGCACCGGCACGTCGCTCGGCGATCCGATCGAAATCAACGGGCTTGTGCGCGCGTTCTCGCCGGTACCCGGCGCGGCGCCGCTGCCACGCGCGAGTTGCCCGATCGGCTCCGTGAAGTCGAACATCGGTCATCTCGAGTCGGCGGCCGGCATTGCCGCCGTGACCAAGGTGCTGCTGCAGTTCCGGCACCGGCAGCTCGTGCCGTCGCTGCATGCCGAGCCGCTGAATCCGCATATCGATTTCGACGCCACGCCGTTCCGCGTGCAGACCACGCTCGCCGCGCTGCCGCATTATCCCGGCCGGCCGTTGCGCGCGTGTGTCAGCTCGTTCGGCGCGGGCGGCGCGAACGCGCATCTGATCCTGGAAGCATTCGACGCTGCGCGCGGCCCGTCGGTCGGCGCGCGCCTCGAGTCGTTCGTGCTGTCGGCGCGCGATCGCACGTCGCTATGCGTGTATGCGCGGCGGGTGCTTGCGTTCTTCGCGGACGGCGACGCCGGACAGGGCGAGCCGGATCCGGCATGGGCCGACATCGCGTACACGTCGCAGGTCGGGCGCACGCCGATGGCCGCGCGTGTCGTCGTGATCGCGGCGGACACGGCCGGGTTCCGGAGCAGGCTCGCGCAGTGGCTCGACCACGCGAACGGTGGCGCGGCGCTACCGCATGACGTGATCGAGGGCAATGTGCGCGACGCGCAGGCCGGCGCGGCGCTGATCGATGGCGACGCGGGCGCCGCGTTCCTCGATGTCGCGCTGCGGCAACGTGATCTGACGAAGCTCGCCAAGCTGTGGGTCGCGGGCGTCGAGATCGACTGGGCGCGGCTGCACGAGGCCGGTCACGTGCGGCGCGTGTCTCTGCCGACCTATCCGTTCGCGAGGGAGCGTTACTGGATCGCGAGCGCTGCCGCGAGCAAGCCGACGTTGGCGGCGATGCCGATGACGGCCGCCGCGCCGGTCGTTCGCACGGCGGCGGCGCGGACGCCTTCCGGGGGTGCCCTCGATCTGATGCATTTCCGTCCGCGCTGGCGGGAAGCCGCGCTGCCGACGGCGCCGGAGGCCACGCAAACCCTCGGTCCGGTGCTGCTGATCGACGCTGACGACGCGTTCGCTGACGCGTTCGCGCGCGAAGGGCACACGGTACTGCGTGCGACGAGCGGCGGCGACGCGCATCGCGAACCCGGTCCGACCCAATACGCGATCGATCCCGCGACCGGCGTTGGTATCGATCGCCTGCTGGACGAGCTGCGGCAGGACGCGTCGCAGCCGTGCGGAGTCGTGCTGTGTCACCGGACGGACGGTGGCATCGCGCGGCAGCTCGAGTGCGGCGTGTTCGCGCTGCACGCGCTCTGCCAGGCGCTGCTGCGCGACAGCACGCAAGCCGTAGTGCGCATCGTCGCGCTCCATGCCGGCGACGCCGCGCCGTTGCACGCGGCGACGAGCGGCTACCTGCGCAGTCTCGCCTTCGAAACGCCGCGCATCGCGGGCAAGACGCTCGCGCTGCCCGCGTCCGTCACGGCCGGCGAAGGGGCGTCCCGTGTGTGGGCCGAACTGCGCGAAACGGCGTGGCGCGATGCTGAAATCCGTTACACGCCGACGGGCGATCGCGCGGATACTCCGTTGCGGCGCGAAGTGCGCGCGATCGAGCGCTGCGTCGATGCGCAAACGCTCGCCATAGCGGATACGGGCGTGGCCATCCGGCATCGCGGTGTCTACCTCATCACCGGCGGGATGGGCGGGATCGGTTACGCGCTCGCCGGGCATCTGGCGAAGACCTGCCGCGCACGTCTCGTGTTGAGCGGCCGTCGCGCGTCGGACACGGCGCTCGAACGCAAGCTCGCCGAGCTGCGCGAACACGGCGGCGACGCCATCTATGTGCAGGCCGACATCGCCGATGCCGGGCAGGCGCGTTCGCTCGTCGCCGCCGCGCAAGAGCGCTTCGGCCGGCTGGACGGCGTGATCCACAGCGCGGGCGTGCATCGCGACTCATTCGCGTTGATGAAGACGCGGGTGGAGATGGACACGGTCTTCGCGACGAAGATCCACGGCGCCGTGAATCTCGACCTCGCGACGGCCGGCGTACCGCTCGATCTGTTCGTGCTGTTCTCGTCGATCGCCGGCACGACCGGCAATCCGGGGCAGACCGACTATGCCTACGCGAACCGCTTCCTCGATGCGTACGCGTGCGAACGCGCAGAGCAGGTCCGCACAGGCACGCGTTCCGGCCGGACGCTGTCGATTGGCTGGCCGTTCTGGGAAGCCGGCGGCATGCGGATCGCGCCTGCTGACATCGAACTACTGCGCGTGCGGACGGGGCTGCATCCGTTGCCGACCGCCCTCGGCCTGCAAGGCTGGGACCGCTGCCTGCGCGGCGACGACGTCAACGTGATCCCGGTGTACGGCGAGCCGGCGCGCGTCGGCTCGCTGCTCGCGCGTGCGGCCGCGCCGGGCCCGGTCGCCGAGCCGGCTGCAGAACGCGCGGCGCAACGCAGCACCGCGCTGCGAACCGATGCCGATATCGAACGTTCGACGATCGAATACCTGAAGCGGCTGCTCGGCGAGCAGATCCGGCTGCCGGTCGAGCGGATCGACGCGGATGAGCGCTTCGACGCGTACGGCGTCGATTCAATCACCGTGAACCAGTTGAACGCGCAACTGGAAGAGGATCTCGGCGCGCTGCCGAAGACGTTGTTCTACGAGTATCCGTCGGTCGGCGAGCTGGTCGCGTATCTGCTGAGACACTCACGTGCTGCGCTGATGCGCCGGTTCGAATCGCCCGCCACCACGCGACACGACGTGCCGGCCGACGCGGCGGGCGAAGCCGACGCGCCGCATGCGGCGGCTTCGTCGCCGTCCCGTGCACCAGCAGTACCAACTGGCGAGCCCGCCGGCACGCCGCTTGCCGCCGGCGAAAAGATCGCAATCGTCGGCATTCACGGCCAGTTCCCCGGGTCGCCCGACCTAGACGCATTCTGGGACCACCTGCGCGCGGGCCGCGACCTGATTCGCGAGGTGCCGGCCGAGCGCTGGGACGCGGTAGCCGCGTTCGACGCGGACCCGGACGCGGCCGGACACGGCAAGATCTACAACCGCTGGGGCGCGTTCCTCGAGGATGTCGACGCGTTCGACGCGGCCTTCTTCGGCATCGCAACGGACGACGCGAAGCTGATCGACCCGCAGGAACGCCTGTTCCTGCAATCGGTCTGGCATGCATTCGAGGATGCCGGCTACACGCGCGACACGCTGAAACGGCGCCATCCGAAGGCGCGCAGCGCCGACGTCGGCGTGTTCTGCGGCGTGACCACGCACTCGTACCAGATGCTCGCGCCGGACGAATGGCGGCGCGGTAACCTGAGTGCGCCGGCGTCGATGCCGTGGTCGATCACGAACCGTGTGTCCTACCTGTTCGATCTCCAGGGGCCGAGCATGCCGGTCGACACCGCGTGCTCGTCGTCGCTCGTCGCGATGCATCTCGCGGCCGAGAGCCTGCGGCGCGGTGACTGCCAGGTCGCGGTCGCGGGCGGCGTGAATCTCTATCTACACCCATCGAAGTACTACTCGCTATGCCACCGGAGGATGCTTGCGCGCGGCGCGCAATGCCGCAGTTACGGCGCGGGCGACGACGGTTTCGTGCCGGGCGAGGGCGTCGGCGCCGTGGTGCTGAAGCCGCTGTCGCGTGCGCTCGCGGAGGGCGACCGCATCCATGGTGTGATCGCCGCGAGCGCGCACGAACACGCTGGCCGCGCGAACGGTTACGCGGTGCCCAACCCGAACGCACAGGCGCAATTGATTGCCCGCACGCTGCGCGCGGCGAACCTGACGCCGGACGCGATCGGTTACGTCGAAGGGCACGGCACCGGCACGCAGCTTGGCGACAGCCTCGAGGTCGCGGCGCTGACCAGCGCGTTCGGCGCCAATTCGCACGGCGCGCGTGGTTGCCCGCTCGGCTCGGTGAAATCGAACGTCGGCCACGCCGAATCCGCAGCCGGCATCACGGGTGTCGCGAAAATCCTGCTGCAGTTCCGGCACCGGCAGCTCGCGCCGACGCTACACGCACGCGACGTGAATCCGAGCATCGATTTCGCGGCGTCGCCGCTGCGCCTGCAGCATGAGCTTGCCGATTGGCCGGCGCCCGAAGGTGCGCCGCGCCGCGCGCTGATCAATTCGTTCGGCGCAGGCGGCGTGAACGCTTGCCTGATTCTCGAGGAATACGTTACGGCAGCGCAGGCGCCGGCGGACGCCGGCCAGCCGCAACTGATCGTGTTGTCCGCGCGCAGCGCCGCGCGTCTGCGCGAGCAGGCGGGACGTCTTCGCGACTGGCTCGCCGCGCATCGCGATGCACCGCTCGACGCGGTCGCCCGCACGCTGCAAAGCGGGCGCGAGACGATGGAGGAACGGTTCGCGATCGTCGTCGCCGACCGCACGACGCTGCTCGACGAGCTGACGCTCGCGGCCGCGGGCACGCCGTCGGCCGCCGCGCTGCGCAGCCGCGTCGAGCCGCATCGCCGCAGGAAGGCGCAGCCGGACCACGAGCGCGCCCGGCTGCGCGCGCTGCACGCGGCCGGCGAGTTGCGCGCGCTCGCGCAATGCTGGATCGACGGTCAGGATCTCGACTGGGACGATCTCGCGTCCGGTTCGCGTCCTATGCTGGTGTCGCTGCCCGGCTATCCGTTCGAGAAGACGCGTCATCGCCTGTCGGACACGCCGCCTGCGACACCGGATTCGGTATACGCGGCGCGCGCGGCGAACGTCCCGCCCAGGACAGCGTCGCTGCATCCGCTCGTCACGGCCAACACGTCGACGCTGAAGGAAGTGACGTTCGCCTCGCGCCTGTGCGCCGAGGCATGGTATGCGCGCGACCACCACGTCAGCGGCACGCCGATTTTGCCCGGCGCGGGTTTTGTCGAGATCGCCTGGGCGACCGCGACGCTCGCTGGACAGCAGACGGTCGCTGCGTTCGAGGATGTCGTCTGGCACCGGCCGCTGCCTCTGGCGGCAGGACTGCAGCGTGTCGACACGATCCTGAAGCCGGCCGGCGACGGCGCCGAGTTCGTGATCGCGTCGCTGGATGCGGACAACGAGCAGATCGTCCACGCGGAAGGACGCGTGCTGTACGCCGAACGCGGCGCGCATCGCGACGGCCCGGCGCACGCCAGCGTCGCGCTCGACACGCTGCGCGCGCAGGCGGCGACGGTGTGGTCGGGCGAGCAGTGCTACGCCACGCTCGCGCGCTTCGGCCTGCACTACGGGCCGAGCTTCCGGACGATCGAGACACTGCACGCGAGCGACGGTTTCGCGCTCGCGCAACTGCGCCTCGCCGCAGGCTGCGCCGCCGAGTTCGGACACTACCTGCTGCACCCGGCACTGATCGACGGCGCCCTGCAGGCGGTGCTCGGCGTTGTGGGCGGCAACGGCCACGGCCGCAACCCGGCGGTGCCGCACGTGCCGTTCATGCTCGGCAGGATCGAGTGCTGGCGGCCGCTGCCGCCCGTCTGCTACGCGCTCGCGCGGCCGAGCGCCACCACGGATCGCGCGCCGGGCGAGGTCCGGCAGTTCGACATCGCGCTGCTGAATCCGCGCGGCGAAACGCTGGTGATGCTGACGCGTCTGTGTGTGCGTCCGCTTGTGCCGAACCCGGCAGAAACGGTGCAATCCGCGCTGCCGATGACCGCTGCGCCGCGCGAGCCTTTGACATCATGAATGGAGCGTTAACCGATGAACCATAACCCCCTCGACAAGCATGCGCCGCAGCCGGTCGTCACCGTGTTGAAGGTGGCGCATCTGGCGATAAAGAACAACAACTACCTCGTCGTCGATCCGGTTACGCGCGACGCGCTGCTGATCGATCCCGCCTGGCAACCCGACACGATCGGGGCAGCGCTCGCCGACGCGGGCGGGCGGCTGCGCGGGATCCTGCTCACGCACGCGCATCCCGATCACGTGCATCTTGCGCGGCCGCTGTCTGAACAGCACCGGTGCCCGGTCTGGATGTCGGCGCGGGAAGTCGCCGCATCAGGCTTCCAGGCTGAGCGGCTGATCGCGTTCGACGCGGCGCCGTGGCAGGCGGGCAGTCTGCGCGTCGAGCCGCTGCCAACGCCTGGCCATACGCCCGGCTGCGTCTGCTACCGGATCGGCTCGCATCTCTTTACCGGCGACGTGCTGTTCAACGAGGGCTGCGGCATCTGCCCGGACCTCGACGCCGCGTACGCGATGTACGACAGCCTTGAACTGCTGAAGGCGAGCGTCGCGCCGCACACGCGCATTTATCCCGGCCATACGTATCTGGCACCACCGGGGCTGACGTTCGCGAGCGTGCTCGAGCGCAACCTGTATCTGCAGTTTCGCGACCGCGAGAGTTTCGCCGCGTACCGCCTGCGACCGGGACAGGATCCGCGCAAGCTGTTCGATTTTCGTTAGCGATGTTCATTAGCCGTTTTACGCGCGACCACGATCTGCGTCGCGCATCAATCCCTGGGAGAAAGAGAACGTGACCACTGTTGGTATCGAAGCGATGAATGTCTTTGCAGGCACCGCGTGCATCGACGTCACCCGGCTCGCTGCGCACCGAGGTCTCGACATGAGCCGGTTCGAAAACCTGCTGATGAAGGAGAAATCGGTCGCGCTGCCGTACGAGGATCCGATCACCTTCGCCGTCAACGCGGCGAAGCCGATCGTCGACGCGCTGAGCCCCGAGGAAAAGGATCGGATCGAGTTGGTGATCACCTGCACGGAGTCCGCGTTCGACTTCGGCAAGTCGATGAGCACCTATTGCCACGATCTGCTCGGCCTGAACCGCAACTGCCGTCTGTTCGAGGTCAAGAACGCCTGCTACTCCGGCGTCGCGGGCCTGCAGATGGCGATCAACTTCGTCCTGTCGCAGACTTCGCCGGGCGGCAAGGCGCTGGTGATCGCGACCGACGTGTCGCGCTTCATGGTCGAGGAGGGCGGGGACGCGCTGTCCGCCGACTGGTCGTTCGCGGAACCGAGCGGCGGCTCCGGCGCGGTTGCGATGCTCGTCAGCGACCGGCCGCACATCTTCCAGATCGACGCCGGCGCGAACGGTTACTACGGCTACGAGGTGATGGACACCTGCCGCCCGTCGCCGGACACCGACGCCGGCGACACGGACCTGTCGCTGCTGTCCTATCTGAACTGCTACGAAAATGCGTACCTCGAATATCAGAAGCGCGTGATGGGCGCCGATTTCGCGCGCACCTTCGCCTACATCGCGTACCACACGCCGTTCGGCGGAATGGTGAAGGGCGCCCACCGCAACATGATGCGCAAGCTGGCGAAGGCGACACCGGACGACATCGAGGACGATTTCAGAAAGCGCGTGATGCCGGGTCTCGTGCATTGCCAGCGCGTCGGTAACATCATGGGTGCGACCGCCGCGTTGTCGCTCGCGAGCACGATCGACAACGGCAGGTTCGACACGCCGCAGCGGATCGGCGTGTTCTCGTACGGCTCGGGCTGCTGCTCCGAGTTTTTCAGCGGTGTCGCAAGCCTTGAATCGCAAGAACGAATGCGCGCGATGCGGATCGGCGAGCGGCTCGACCGGCGTTTCATGCTGTCGCTAAGTCAGTACGACGAGCTGCTCGAACGCAGCCGGAAGCTGAAGTTCGGTATCCGCAACCTCGTCACCGATGCGGATTTCGTGCCTGAGGCGCGCACGACGCTCAGCGCACCGACCCTGCTCCTGAAGCAGATCAAGGAATTTCACCGGGAATACGAATGGATTGGCTGACACGCTCCTATACGACTCTGCGTGTGCGTCTCGACGACGCGGTCTGTTTCGTCCAGATGTACCGCGCGGCCGCAGGCAATGCGATCAACGAGCAGTTGATCGCCGACCTGACCGCCGTGCTGCGCGACTGCGAGGCGCACGCGAAGATCGTCGTGCTTGAAGGGCTGCCCGACGTGTTCTGCAACGGCGCCGACTTCCGCGAGATCCAGTCGCGCTTCGACGGCGGCGGTGCCGCGCACGACGACCCAGGGCCGCTCTACGACCTCTGGTTGCGGCTCGCGCAAGGGCCGTTTATGACAATTGCGCACGTGCGCGGCCGCGCGAATGCGGGCGGCGTCGGCTTCGTTGCCGCGTGCGACCTCGTGGTCAGCGATGAGAAGGCGGTGTTCAGCCTGTCTGAGCTCCTGTTCGGCGTGATGCCCGCGTGCGTGTTGCCGTTCCTGGTCCGGCGGATCGGCGCCGCAAGGGCGAACGCGATGACGCTGACGACGCAGCCCGTCAGCGCGGCTCAGGCGAAGGCGTGGGGGCTCGTCGATGTATGCGACGCGAACACCGAAAGCACGCTGCGCATCCTGCTGCTGCGGCTGCGGCGTCTCGAACGCACCGCGATCGCACGTTACAAGCGCTACGCGACTACGCTCGACGGCTCGCTCGCCGCCGCGAAGCCGGCCGCACTCGCGGCGAACGTCGAGGTGTTCTCCGATCCGCACAACCTGCGCAACATAGCGCGCTACGTGAGCACCGGCCGTTTTCCATGGGAGGCTTCATGACGAGCTCGCCCATCGTCGCGATTACCGAACCCGCCGCGGGCGTCGCACTCGTGACGATGCAGGACCGGATCCACAAGAACGCCTTCACTGACGCACTGATCGCCGAACTGACGCGCGCGTTCGCGGCGCTCGGCACGCGAGCGGACCTGAAGACGGTGGTGTTGACGGGCTACGACAATTACTTCTCCAGCGGCGGCACGCAGGAGGGGCTACGCGACCTGTTCGACGGCAAGTTCGTGTTCACCGACCGCGATCTGTACAGCGTCGCGCTGAATTGTCCGATTCCCGTGATCGCCGCGATGCAGGGGCACGGGATCGGCGGCGGCTTCGTGATGGGGCTGTTTGCCGATATCGTGATCCTCGCGCGCGAGAGCGTCTACACCGCGAATTTCATGAGATACGGCTTCACGCCGGGAATGGGCTCGACATTCATCGTGCCGGAAAAGCTCGGCATCGCGCTAGCCGGCGAAATGATGCTGAGCGCAGCGAACTATCGCGGTGAGGAGTTGCAGCGGCGTGGTGTACCGTTCGCGGTGTTGCCGCGCGACCAGGTGCTGATGCATGCGCTGGAGCTCGCGCGCAGCCTCGCACAGAAGCCGCGCATGTCGCTCGTCGCGCTGAAGGATCATCTCGCGGCGCCGCTGCGGCAAAAGCTCCCCGCGTTCATTGAGCAGGAAGTCGCGCTGCATGCGCTGACATTTCAACAACCCGAAGTCCGGGAACGGATCGAGACCCTGTTCGGACAATGACGATCCGTCGCATGGCAGAGGAAAGGCAAACTATGAAACATGACCAAGTGCTCGACATCATCGTCCGCCACACCCGCGAAACGCTGCCGCATCTGCGGTCGCACACGTTCAAACCGACCGATTCGCTGCGCACGCTCGGCGCGAATTCGATCGATCGCGCAGACATCATCATGATGACGCTCGAATCGCTGTCGCTGAGCATTCCGCTGATCGAAATGGCGAGGGCGGAGAACATCGGCGAGCTGGCCAGGATCATCCATGGGAAGTACTGAGCGGCCCGGACCGCTGCTTATCAGCGGCATCGGCGTCGTCTCGGCGATCGGCCAGGGGCAGGCGGCGTTCACCGATGCGCTACTGCACGGGCGGCATCGTTTCGGCGTGATGCGGCGGCCAGGCCGCCAAATGCCGGAAGGCGCGTGCGCTACGCCGTTCCTCGGCGCGGAGATCGACGAACCGGCGCTGTCCTGCACGATCGAGCCGCGCCTGTTGCGCACTGCGTCGCTGTCGGGGCGCGCCGCGCTCGCCGCACTCGACGAGGCGTGGCGTGACGCATGCCTGTTCGACATCGATCCTGACCGCATCGCGCTCGTGATCGGCGGCTCGAACTTTCAGCAGCGCGAGCTCACGCTGCTACATGATGCCTATCGCGATCGTGTGCCGTTCCTGCGGCCGAGCTATGCGGTGTCGTTCATGGACAGCGATGTCTGCGGGCTGTGTTCCGCCGCGTTCGGCATCCACGGCGTCACGCGCACGGTCGGCGGCGCGTCGGCGAGCGGGCAGCTCGCGGTGATCGAGGCGATCGAGACCGTCCGCGCGGGTCGCGCCGACGTCTGCATCGCGATCGGCGCGCTGATGGATCTCGGCTACTGGGAATGCCAGGGGTTCCGCGCGACCGGCGCGATGGGCTCGTACCACTACGCGCACGAACCCGAACGGGCCTGCCGCCCGTTTGACGAAGACCGAGACGGGTTCATCTTCGGTGAGGCTTGCGGGGCGATCGTGGTCGAGCGCGACGGCGCCGCACCCCGCGCGGGCGTCACGCCGTATGCGCGGCTCGCTGGCTGGGCGGTCCGGATCGACGGCAACCGCGATCCGAACCCGTCGCTCGACGGCGAGGTCTCGGCGATACGCGGCGCGCTCGCTTGCGCCGGCCTGCATCCGGGCGAGATCGACTACGTGAATCCGCATGGTACGGGTTCCGCGCTCGGCGATATGGTGGAACTTCAGGCGCTGCGCGTATGTGGGCTCGGCGGCGCGCACCTGAACACGACCAAGTCCGTGACCGGGCACGGACTGACGGCCGCGGGCGCCATCGAACTAATCGCGGTGCTGGTGCAGATGCGCGCGGCGCAGCTGCATCCGAGCCTCAATCTCGAGCGTCCGATGGACGCGGATTTCAACTGGGTACGAGACAGCAGCAGGCCGCATGAGATCCGGCATGCGCTGAATCTGAGTATGGGTTTCGGCGGTATCAACACCGCCGTATGCGTGAGCAATTACTGAGTCGTCACCGACGACACGGTCCATGGAGGTAAAAAGTGAAGGTATTCATGTTTCCGGGCCAGGGTTCGCAGATCAGGGGCATGGGCGAACCGCTGTTCGACCGCTTCAGTGAGCTGGTCGAACAGGCCGATCAGGTACTCGGTTATTCGATCAGGGAACTGTGCGTCGAGGATCCGCGCGGCGAGTTGAATCGTACCGAATTCACCCAGCCGGCTCTGTTCGTCGTCAACGCACTGACGAACTACGCCAAGCTCGAGGACGGTGAGGAAACGCCCGATTTCGTCGCTGGCCACAGTCTCGGTGAATTGAATGCGCTGCTGGCGGCCGGCTGCTTCGACTTCAAAACCGGTGTCAAGCTGGTGAAGAAGCGCGGGGAATTGATGAGTCGAGCAGAGAAGGGGGCTATGGCCGCTATTGTCAATGTGAGCAAGGAGCAGATCGAAAGCACGCTCGTCGAACACAAGCTGACCCAGATCGGTATCGCAAACTACAACACACCCACACAGATCGTGATTTCCGGTCTCGCAGACGAGATTGCGAAGGCCGAACCGTTGTTCAAGCAAGGTAACACCCGCTTTTATCCGCTTAACACGAGTGGTGCTTTCCATTCGCGATTCATGCAGCCGGCCATGGACGCGTTCGCGAAGTTTCTCAAATCGTTCAAGTTCGCCGATCCCACCATTCCGGTCATTGCGAACTACACGGCGCAACCGTATGAGCGCCGGAAAATTGCCGACAACCTTGCGAAGCAGATCGCGAATACCGTCCGATGGAGCGAGAGTGTCCAGTATCTGCTGGCTCTTGCGAAAGAGCGCGGCGAGGACGTGACGTTTGCCGAACTTGGCCCCGGCGACGTTCTGACCCGGCTCGTCGAGACGATCCGGATATTGACGCCGGGCTCCTCATCACCCCGGTCCGTGTCCGCGTCCGCACGCGGGCCGGCCGGCGATGGCGGCATGCCTGATTCAGCAGACGCAGCCAGCAAGGTCGCGACGTGGAACAGCTGCTTTCCAGTCGGCACCAAAGTGAAATCGCTGGTATTCGACTATCACGATCTCGAAACCCGCACCGCGGCGATGGTGCTGTTCGGTCATCGGGCCGCGGTCTACATGAACGGATACAACGGCTACTTCGAGCTCGATGAGCTAGTCGCGATCTGATCCCGCAGTTGCACTGCGACGCGCCTTCGTACGGCGCGTCGGCAGGGATCCGATCGCACGAACCGACCTTATGCCGAGCGGGATGCTCTGGATGAAAACGACGCATCAATTCGACACGGATGCCGGCCATGCCGACATCGATTTATGGCTAACGTTCTATGACGAGATCATCGACGCCACGCAGCTTGCCGGCCTGCGCAGGTTCCTGACGCGTGCCGAGCGCCGTCAGGAGACACGATATCACCTTGCCAACGACCGCAAGCGCTATCTGGTCACGCGCGCGCTCGTGCGTACTGTGTTGTCGCGCTATGCGGCGGTCGAGCCGCAGGCCTGGCAGTTCGCGACCAATCGCTACGGTCGGCCCGAGATCGCCGCAACTCATTGTTGCGCGACGGGTCTGCGGTTCAACCTCTCGCATACGCGTGGCCTCATCGTGCTCGGCGTCACACGGCGCCGTGCACTCGGGGTCGATGTCGAACATCTGGGCGCGCGTACGGTCTCGGCAAGCCTCGCGGATCGTTTCTTTGCGCCGTGGGAAGTGGCGGCGCTCGCGAATATGCCGCGAGCCACACGCATGGAAGGCTTCTTCGAGTACTGGACTTTCAAGGAAGCGTATGTAAAGGCGCGCGGCATGGGCTTGTCGATCCCGTTCGAGCGGTTCGGTTTCGATTTTCCCGACCGCCGGACCGTGCGTTTTTCGGTGTTGCCCACTCTCCGCGACGACGCCGACCGCTGGTCGTTCTGGCAGTTCCGGCCTACCGCGGAGTTTGTGCTCGCGGTCTGCGCGGAGCGCATCGGTCACGCGGAGCCGCGTATACGGGTGCGGCGGGTCGGGCCGGCCGGCACGGACGAATGGCCACTGCCGGTGCTGAGGTCGACCGTGTCATGCGAGGTCGCGATCGACGTCGCGCATGACGGGGCAGCGCAGCGGATTGCCTGACCGGACTGCGCATGCGCGGCGATCGGCGGCCCTCGCGGGCAGGCACGCTCAGGTCGTGAGAGAGCGCAGTGCCGCGAGATTGTCGAGGTCGCGCCGGTATGGCGTCAACACTGCGTGGAACGTCGACGCGCTCGACGCCGGCAAAGCATACTTGACGAAGGTCGCCATCGATCCCGACGGACCCACGTCAATGAACCGGCTGGCGCCCGATCGTTCAAGACCCGTGATCGTGTCGCGCAGTCGGATGGGTTCGCGCACGACCTGCCAGAAGAATCCGTCAGGCAGCACATCCAGTTGCTTTGCCTGCGCGCAGCAGATAACCGGCAGAGTGGGTGTTCGCGTCGGTATGCTCCGCATAACCGCATTGAAATGCGGCTGCGCGGATTCGATCCAGCGCGAATGGTAGGCGAACGATACGGCGAGCCGCTGATACGAGATTTCGCGCACGCGCAGTGCCGCCTCGATGTCGGGCAATCGCGCTTGCGGGGCGGCGAGCGCGAAGTGGCCCGAGAAATTGTCGGCCGCCAGTTCACCGAGGCCCGTCAGCGGGCCGTCGTCGTGCAGCGCGCGATCCTCGAGCACGGCGATCATTCCGCCGCGTTCACACGACGCCTCGAAGCTCCTCGCCTGTTCGATCACCGCGGCAAGTGCATCCTCGACGGCGAGACTGCCTGCGCAAACGGCTGCGGCGAACGAGCCGAGACTCGCCCCAAGCGTCAGGTCGGGCTCGATACCTTCGCTGATGAGGCATTGCGCGAGTGCATATTCGACGATGAAGATCGCCGGATGCGTATGCAGCGTGCGATCGAATGGATCAGCCGGTTTCCCGGCGAACATCGCGTTCACAACGGATACGCCCGCGAGGCGCTGCGCGAGCACGTCAAGCCTTGTCATCCAGTGGCGAAACACGGGGTGCGCATCGTGTAGTTGCCGGCCCATCTGGAAGTACTGCGATCCTTGGCCGGAAAACATGAAGACGGTCCGGTGGGACGGCATCGGGCATCCTTCCGTATAGGTGCATGAAGTGAAGATCGAAAAGCGACCACGGCGTGAGCGGGCAGGGCCGCCGCGCGATGCGCATCTGGCCCGTGCGTCGTCAGACGGGCGAGTCCGGGAGATGGCTGGCCTCGATGACGATCTCGCCTAGCGCGCGGAAATACGCACGCCAAAATTCGACCGCGAGCTGCGCCGCCTGTTGGCTGCCAACGGATTCGATGCCGAACACGTCGGCTACACCAAGCCGTTCACGCTCGCGCCAGTCTGCAATGCCGCCATCGGCCGAACGCCGGATGCGTTCGAGCACAGCGAACCCGTTCCGGTCAGGATCATCGGCACTATAGTCAATCAGCAGCGTATGGCCGTCGGGAGCATTGACGCCAAAAATGTAAAAGCGCTTTGTTGGCAACGTGGACGACAGCATCGCACATCCTCAAGTCGCGTCGGGAATCGGTCGGAACCGCGGGGCGAACCAGGTTACCCATCGCCACGCCTGTACCCATCTGTTCCGGAAGGTCCGCCCGTGTCGCATGAATGACGCGATACCGACGGTCCAGTACGTGTTGAAGGCGCGAGCTGGAATCGAACCAGCGTGGACGGCTTTGCAGGCCGCTGCATATCCGCTTTGCTATCGCGCCGTGGAACCGAGGAGGACGGCACGCGTTGAAACGCGGCGTGTCTGGACGAAGTCTCCATCCGGCAAGCCTTTTGCGTACGTCGCATCGATTTGCACGCACTCTATCAAACGCTTCTCAGGAATCGCCAGATGAAACGAAGCATGGAGAATACAAGCGAACAGCGGCATGTCAGAGCTTGCTGGGTTTGTCGTGTATCGACCGCTCTGCTCGAAACCCATCGTACTGCGTCGGAGACACGCCTCTGAACGGGATCAAGGGCGAGTAGATGCATTGGCCCTGTCGCCGTATCGTTTGAACACGCAACATGGGCTGCTTTTCGTTGTTGCCTCGCGACTCGACTACGCCTCCCGGCCCCGGTCGTTGCCCTCGATGCTTTGCACCTCGCGGTGACCGGCGACGCACGGTCGAGCAAGGCCACTGCCGGCAGAACAGCAGGTCCCTTCTTCGTTCCACATCGATCGACAAGATAGTTGTGATTGCAACTAACAGGGCGTGCGTGTCAAATTGTTGACAAATATTCGTTTTTCATTTGTTTACGTATTTTTACCGTAATTATAAGTGAAAATTTATATCATTTTATCCAATTGAAAGCGAATATTTAAGGAATTCGATTTTATGAAAATTTGTTAAATAAGAATTTCGGATGAGACATGAACTGTCCTTACAGTGCGATCGGCTAGAGCCGCTAACGCAATTCATACACATCGAAAACAGGTAATCGCAGTGGCGAGAGACGGCCATCCGGCATGAATGTCGGGACGCCGCTCGAAGCGGATGCACGCCGAGCGGGGCAAACGGCGCATGGGTGCGCTCGACCGTGCGAGAGGCCGTTTTGGCCGCGCCGGGCAATGTGTGCCGTTTTCCCGTGCTGCCGCGGTTCAATGCTGTGCGGTCGTCCACCGTATGGCGGCGACGCCACGTTTGGCCGGACGCAAGGAAAACTGGAATCAACCGCTTTTGCCCACCCGACAGTTCGCCACCGGGTTTGCGTCTTGCCGTCACGCCAAGTTACGGCGCTCATGGCCTGATGTCCAGCTTGTTTTGTCGGCGCTGCACACATTTTCATTGTCTTATTTCTGGGATTTTAAATGTTTAATGACTTTTATTTTCCTCTGATTTCCTGCCTTGCTTCTCCATCGAAGCCTCCTGGTATTTGGAAAAAGATTTGTAATGCCAAAATCCTCTCCGCATCGGCGGACCTCGGACGTTTGGTGGAGAACCCCAGCACCGAACAAGGTGCGTCCTGCTGGACACTGCTGTATGCGGATATCCAGTTGGCCATGGGGCTCGATTCCGACGCGGAAGAGTCGTATCGGCACGCGCGCAAGATCAGTCGGGCGTCGAAGGACGAGATTCGCGTGCTGTCGTCACGAACCACTGGCTGGGAGGCGTTCTACCGTCGCCGGTTCAGCACCGCCATGGCGTGCTTCGAACTCGTTGCGAACGATCCCGGCGTTGATCGCCGGCGCCGCATCGAGGCGCTCTTTGGATCGATGAGCGTGCTATTCGAGCTTGGTCATCTGAACCAGGCCGGCGGCATGCTTGACGAGATCGAACTTGAGGTTGATCAGATAGGCGAACTTGATGACGATAAGGGCGCATGGGGCGAGATCGTTCATACGATGCGCGCAGACCTTTCGCTTCAGCGCACGCTACGCCATGCGCCACAGTTGTCTGATCACGTGTTCTGGCATTCCGGCCAACTGAGCGATCCGAGCCGGCTTGACGCGAAGCCTGAACTCGCTGCCGAGCGGTTATTGATCGAAACCGACATCCGTGTACCGGTGCTGCGCGGTCGCCTGGAATACAAGGAATCTCTCGACCGGCTCACGCGCGGACAGCGCGATGCGCTCACACCGTTGCTCGAACATCTGGACTGGGCCGATACGAACAACTTGACGCGTTACCAGCGCAACGTACGCCTCGAAATCGCGCTCGCGGGTCTGATTGCTGATTTGCCGCAAGTGGCGGAGAGGGCACTCGGGCCGATTATCAACGAGATGCCGATCGGTTTCGATCATCGGCAACTGGAGCTGCAGTATTGCGTCGCCAGGATCTATCAGGCGCAAGGCCGTGCACATCTTTCGCGGCAGATGTACAGCAAGTATGCGATGACAGCGATCCATTGCGCGCGTGAGGGCGCATGCGATCTGGCGAGGATCAATCACAGGCGGCACGATGCGGTGGTCGTCGACGATGTGGCCGCACGTCTGCCGGTCAAATACCGGCGTGCTTACAAGTATCTGCTCAACAATCTTGATCGTAGCGATCTGTCGATTCACGAAATCGCCGCGGAGATCGGCGTGACCGTACGGGCACTGCAAAGCACATTCAAGTCACATCTGGGCGCGACGCCGTGCGAGGTGATCCGGCAGCAGCGGATGAAGCGGATCCAGCAGGATCTTGAGGACAATCGCGAAGCAGGTGGACTGCTGGTGCACGACGCGGGCAACCGCTGGGGCGTGCCGAATCGCTCGACGCTGCTCAACGCGTATAAGCGACAGTTCAACGAAGCGCCGTCCGATACGTTACATCGTAGACAACCGGCAAATTGAGCGAGGTGTCGTGACGGCCGCCGGTCGGCGGGTGCTTCCGGCCGATGTGGGACGCCAATATGCGTACGGTATTGTCAAGTGGTTCGGCCAGTAGACGAATAGCAGCGCCCTTCTATGAGCGAGATTCCTGTAAAGATCGCTGTCCCGAAATTGCCGTAGCGTGTCCGTGTCCGGCTGTGTTTGGTCCGAAGCTGCCTTGCGCTCGTGGAAAGAACCAGCTTCTCACCACCTCCTATCCGCTGGCGCGTCGCCAGCCTTATCCTGCATGCGCGTTACACCGGAATGTTTTCCGGGAACATGCCCCATCTGAAAATATTCGGTTGCCTCAGCAACCCGGCATGATCACTTGAACCATCTTTGCTACGAAACTGCCTGGGAGCCGGGCGTTACCTCCTTCCTGCCAAACCTTAAGGCTTATGTGGACTTCAGCTGTGCGCCGTCGGGGATGATGCCGTCTTTCAGATAGCGCCACAGCGCAATGGCGAGACGTCGCGCGTGACGGTTCGGTCCCGTACCTTGTGTGCGCTGGTCAAACCATTTCGCTAATGTGCTGGCAGGCTGGTAGCGCAGCCAGTTCCATGCGATCTCGATGAGCAGCGCGCGTACCCGCCGATTTCCCTGTTCCTCTCCAGCGTCGCAAGTTGCTGTGCGACAAGTGCTAGCCGCTCACACTCGCGCAGTAACCGCTCACGCAACTCACACGGCAACGGCGCTGATTGCCAACTGGCGAGAGCCCATCCCCCAATCATGCCTCACGCGCGCGTCGCATTGCGAACGGCCGTTGTGAGTCGCTTATTCGTGCAAGGCATCTAGCCCGGGTACAAGTGCTTCGAGATCGACGGCTTTGGCCATTACGCGATTGCCTTCGTCGCCGGGGTGTAAGTGGTCGCCGGAGTCGTAGTGCGCAGCTATCCGAAGTGGATGGGTGGGCTCACGCAGGGCCGCATCGAAGTCAATGACTGCATCGAATTCGCCGCTATGGCGAATCCAATCATTCACCTGCTGGCGCAGGGCTTCCTTATCCGGGTGGTAGTAGTTGTCCAGCGGTGTGCCGGGCAAAGCACCCTCGAACGGTGTCAGTGTGGCACCCATCACACGCACACCCCGCGCGTGGGCCTGTTCGATCAGTTGACGATAGCCCGCTGTCAGGGTGTCCAGCGTGGGGCGCTGTGCATCCCGCGCGAATGCAGTACCCGGCCAGGAAATATCGTTGATGCCAAGCATCACGATTACGCTGCGCACGCCCGGTTGCGCCAGCACGTCTCGATCCAGCCGCGCCAGCGCGTTGACGCCCATGCCGTCGGACAGCAGGCGTGCACCGGAGATGCCGGCATTGAGGACTGCAACGCCGTGTGGGGCCAGTCGGGCAGCTAAAAAGTCCGGCCAGCGGCTGTCTTCGTCAAGGCTTGCCGCCGCGCCATCGGTGATGGAGTCACCGACGACCACGATCGCTCGTGCGGGTTGTTCGGTTTCGACCTGAATGCCCGTCAACAGCGGTCGGGCCGTGGTGCTCTGTATGGCGCCATCTGCCTTCGTCAGAGCCGGGGCTGAAGTCTGATCGCCGGGCACGATCCAGCCCGTCTGTCGGCCGTCCCAATGGAACGTGCTCATCGGGGTTGTCTTCGGCAAATAAATACTTACCGCCACCTGTGCCCGTGCAGATACCGATAAGACCACAGGATCGCTGATCAATGAGGCGCCGGGAAGGATGTTCGCTACTTCTCGACCACCGAATGTCACTGTACGCAGGCTGCCGGCGGCTACCTCACCGTTCTGCTTGGGCTGTGCGACAGTAGCCTTGCCTACGGTAAGCGGCTTGTTGCCGTAGGCATTGGATAACACGATGCGCAGGCGTTGGCCGCCCAGACTGACGCGCGCCACTTGGCGCACGGTCTGGTCGTGTAATACCGGCGGGACATTAGTGGGAAACAGGAAGTCCGATCCCCAGACCGGCTGTGGGCTGGCTTGCCACGTTGCTACCCAGGTTGGCGAGGCCGCCATCGCCGGTGCGATGTTCATCGCGCTCGCTGCCGCTAGTGTCAAAGTCAGCGCAGCCGAGGCATGGGAAAGTGCTTTCGTGGATTTCTTCATGTATGTGAATTCATCAACCGTAGATGTATGAATAATGACTTCAAAGACCAAATTGGAATAGACTCGCCACAAGAACAGCATTTGTGAATCGGATTCACTAAGGAGGCGGTCGTGGCCCGCATAGAAGTCAACCGATCCGGTGAACTTGAAGTGTTTGTGCGAGTGATCGAGCTAGGTGGTTTCTCAGCCGCCGCCCGCGCCTGTGACATGACACCCTCGGCCGTCAGCAAGCTGGTTGCGCGTTTGGAGCAACGCTTGGGTACGCGCTTGGTGAATCGCTCTACCCGACAATTCCAGCTCACCCCTGAAGGCTGCGCGCTCTACGAACGCGGCGTGCGCATCCTGGCCGACCTGGAAGAAGCCGAACGCTGCGCAAGCGAGCACACCGTGCCTCGCGGTCGCCTGCGTGTAAACGCCAACGTACCCTTTGGGCACCACTTCTTGCTGCCGCTGGCCCCCGAATTCCTGGAACGTCATCCCGATGTGACGCTGGACATCGTACTGACTGATGAGGTCATCGACATTCTGGAGCAACGTGCCGATGTGGCCGTGCGTGCCGGTCCGCTGAAAAGCTCGAACTTATTGGCGCGCAAGCTGGGCGTCACGCGCATGATCATCGTAGGCGCACCAGGCTACCTGACTCGGCGCGGTACGCCTGCTACACCGGGAGAACTGCTCGCGCACAATCGCCTGGGGGCTAACTATGTACGAACGCAGGCCGGATGGCCGCTGCGATATCAGAATAAAGATGTCATGCTTCCGGTAACTGGCAACGCGCAGGCCAGCGATGGCGAAGCGTTACGCCATTTGGCTTTGGCCGGCCTGGGGCTGGCACGTTTGGCTGCCTTTCAGGCGCGCGACGACATCGCTACCGGACGGCTATTGCCAGTGCTCGAAGACTGCAATCCGGGCGATGTCGAGGAAGTCCACGCCGTCTATGTAGGCCAAGGCGGCTACCTGCCGCTACGCGTGCGCGCATTACTAGACTTCTTGGCAGAAAGGGTGGATATCGGCCAGATCTAGATCGCTCCAAAATCGCCCGCCATGTTGCTTCTATCGGCCAAGCGCCTGTCAAATCAACTCTGCATCACCTTCGACGAGTGGCTGTTTTGCGATCGGTAGGTGTTTTCAACGTCGAGCACCGCGACAGGCTGCAAGGGGCGTAAGGCGCCTCATCTCCTCATCTGTCATGTTATGCACGGATGCACATTGCAATAGAGCGATCGTTCGTTTGATAAATATAATGCTAAATTCCTTTTTTGGCGCTGGCACACTATCTTCCCCTGCCAGCAAGCGGACTCTTAATCCGACCGCAGCAGCGAATTGTCCGCAACGAAGACTCCCGCGGCGTGCAGATTTATAGAATTGGGTCAGGAAACGGTCGATATGGTGCGGTACTACCGCGACCATGTTGCTCGTGAGAATGAATTCGGCTTGGTTTTTCCCACCAGCAACGGTCACTGGCAGTCACTGGACAATTGGCGGAAGCGTTATTGACGTTGCCTGCGAGAAGGCCGAGGTTATGGATATAGAGCGTATCGGCGGCGAGGACGTAGCCAAACCACACTATACGCCGTACGCCCTCCGCCATCATTTCGCGTCGGTTCTGATCGCCGCAGGACAGACATTGCCAAGATCAAGACTCTGATGGTCCGTACGGACATCAGCACCACGTTCGATGTCTATGCCCATCTCATCCGGCAGGCGGAAGTTGGCAAGAGCCAGCGTACTCGCATGATCTCCAGACTCAAGAACTGAAGTTGCCGTGGCGAATATGAGGCGAAGGTTGGCTAAGGTGCTGAAATTACCTTGGTTTTTTCAGCGTCCCAAGCTGTAGGTCGCGGGTTCGAGACCCGTCGCCCGCTCCATAATTAGATTAATAGGTTAGATGCGGTTCGGTCACCGGACACAGCCTATCGGGGCCAGTTTTGGCCACAAAGCCGGTTCGCCGCAACCCGCAGAAATCCGCCATTCTCCGCTTCGGCCTTTTTGGGTATGTGGCGAGTTTGTGGCGAAAATTTTTGCTATACGGCTTCGATTTCAGTCCGGTCGCCGCACGTCAAAACGACGAGCGGGCCAAGGGTGGTGTGAGGCCATCCTCGGGATCAGGCATTAATCGTTGCTTCCGCGCGTTCCACACTCGCCAAGACGTCGGCCAAAGTGGGTATCTCGTGGAAGATCATTCCCGTCATAGCCACATAGTCGCGCCTCAGCGCATCAAGCATCCCGGCGGAAGGCATCAGGGTGAAAGTGCCGTAACCGGCGATGTCCAGTCGCAGATCTGAGCTACCGAAGAACAGCCGGGCGTGGCGAGCGCAGTCTTCAGCTAGCTCACGATTTGCCATCCATTCCGGCGAATGTGGGCTGCGGAGGAGCTGGTGAACATCGTAGTAGTGCCGAGAAACTCGCTGACCGCCGTGGCGCAGCTCCCCGCGCCGCTCGAACCATTGTCGCAGGCCATACAAAATTATGACTTTGTCCCAGAAAGTTCGTTCGGGCTGAACTGTCGTTACACTCGTCACGCGCAAATCAAGATGTGGCAGATCGTCAGCAACGTAGGGATTGATTATCGCCATCGCATGCGGGTCCAGCGCCGACTTTGCGCCCGACTCGATCTTGACGGCAGAGCGGATATAGTCGTCTTGCCCGGCTGTTGCCATGGGATACCAGAAAAGCAGGCTCTGCCCGTCCGCATCGTCCGGGTCGGCTGCCAGCGTAAAGCCTTGGGGGATAAACTCCGTTGCGCATGCGCGCAAACCGGCGTTGAAATCGCCTTGGATAAACGCTTGACAAGCCTCACGTATCGCATCGAGTCGGACACGGCGCTGCTTTCCGCTCAGGGCTTCTAGATCTGCCGGCTCGACATGCTGCCCGAGATCGTCCCGAAACACCGTGATGTCAATATCTTCTGAAAAGCGGGAGATCAGCCCGAACCCCTTGGGCAATGACGTGCCGCCCTTGAACAGAAGACGCGGGCCGTCCGCAGGAAGTCCGTTAAACAGTGCGTCCAGAACCCAGCACACCCAGAAGTCTTTCTCGACGTTCTGCACCGCCGTGCCAAGACGCGTTGCTGTGCCGACGAACAAGTCGCGGCGATCCGCGTCGCTGGCTGCGATGATTTCCCGAAATGCGTCGTTCATTGCGAGCCTCCATCAGCATCCGGCGGCATTAGTTTTTGACGCGGTTTTTCGGAGGCCGGCGGCAAAGGGGAATCGGCCAACCTCGGATCAAAGGCAGGGATCGAGCGCAGGAACTCCTGCATCCATGTCGGCACATGCGCAAAGCCTTGCGCGAGGTCATGGGCAATGAGTCGCCCATGCTTCGGGTCCGTTAGGACGGACTGTAGTCTGGTGCGGATACGATCCCCGTCGTCCTGCAGGGTGTCCTTGAGCCAGTGGAGCGCCTGCACGACGCGCATGGCGGGTCGCCCAGCCCAGTAAAGGCGGCTGGGGGCTGTTTGCTTGAAATCGATTAGCAGATTGTCCAACTGAACAGCGCGGCGGCGTGCGTCGGTATGAATGGTTACGCGCGCAGGAACCGCGTCCGTCAGCCCGAGATCGTTGGCGGCCGTCATGCTATCGACCAGCAGACGCAGTTGATCGCGGCGGGCGATTGCATCCAGCACCGCGCGATAATCAGGCGCCGTCGGCCGTCTGGTTAACTGGTTGACGCCTGGAAGGTCGTAGAGGCCACGGTCGATGCGGCGGAGCGTCCCGCTGGCGACAAGACGCTGCAATGTCTTGTCGATCACGTCGCGCGGTCCAAGATGCGCGAAATCAGTAGGTACCCAGACTGAACTGGGGCCTGCTGCGTTAACGAGTGAGATGATGCGGGCGCTGATGTTCGACATGAGGGACTCCTGTCCGAAATTTGTATACTTTTTTCGGACGAAAGTCAATTGAAAATGTCCGAAAAAACACGACAAATTTCGGACAACGATCCCGCAACCCTAGCGTTTTTCATAACGGAGTGATTGGAGGTGTTTTTTGTCAGGATATGAACGGTGCATATCCGCCTCACCGCCGGTTTAATTTGGCCGGCGACCGTACACGCGTACGTCGCGCAGCGACATCAACGAACAGATCCCCGAGGGTCATCTGGTCATGGATGGTGGCAAGCAGCGCATGTTCTGTGAATGCAGGCATCGACTTTCGCTGAACTTGCCCAGGATCATGGACGAACTGATCCGCAGCGAAAACCATGTCTGGAGCGTTCCGGGAAACAACTTTGCCCAGGTCGAACTGGTCGAGGAGGAGGGCCGATGGCACCGTCACCAAGGTCACGTACTACGTCCTGATGCAGACTCGGAAAATTTCCGAACCCAACAAGCCTAAGCGCATCAACGTGCGCGTCGAGACAGCCTACCCTGAGGATGCGATCTACGACAAACTGGTGCAGAAGAAGCCATTCAATTTCCGGAAGCTGCTGGCGTGCATCTGGGAGGAGCGAGACTACAACGCACCCGAACTCAAACCGAAGAAGAAAGGCAAGCGGTAAAGAAAACGCCCCCTGCTGGGAGGGGGCGTTCGGAATAGGTCGCGGGGGCTTCTCTTGGGTATCCCACTCCAGGTGGGACCTCAACCACGGCAGAACCGAGGTCAAGGCGGCGCTTAGCTTTTGACACAGACACCCCGCTAGCTGCTAAGCCTTGCCAGTCCAAGTCTGGACCGGACCTTCCGCAGGCTGTTGGCTCGCGCCGAAGCGGCGGAAGGATTTCAAAGACATTTCTGGGAACGGCTTCATCATGGCACATCGATGATCAAAAATGAGACGGGGTGATACCGGATGAAACAGGGTGACTGTGCAAATTAATGATGCAACCCTACATTTAGGTGGTGGCGCAGGGTGTCTCACAGGGCCTCAGTGCGTCAGGCGCGCGATCACGATGGTAACAGCAGCAGGCAGCACAGGAACAGGATGCCACCGGCAAGATGGGTGTCGAGCTGGGCGACGAAGTCGCTGCAGGCATGAATGCTGGAGGCCAGCTGGTCGAGGTTCAGGGTGTTGTTGTTCATCGATTTCTCTGTGGGTTGCGGAGCCGACGGGTTAAACAACGTCTTTAACACGAGGTGCTCCGAATGCACCCATCATCGCGTCATGGCCGCGCTCCGGTTTCGGTCGTTTTCCGGGTTCACGGGCGCAGCGTGTGGTACGACTCCGGGCAAGGCTTCAGGGAAAAATCATGCCGTGTGCCGTTCCGGATTCAGGCTCTCAAGAACGAGTGTATATCTGTGATAATCCAGAGGATTTTTAGCGCAGCGGAAACGGGCGCAGAGAGCTATTCGTGGGTATGGCGAACGAACCGTTTCCGCTGCGCTAAAAATTCTTTGAGCTAAGCCGCTCCGCTGCCGGTGGCTATGGGAATTGAATCGGTGCAGGGCTGGTTGTGAATGTCGAACGTCGGATGCGATGCGAGGATGGGATAACAACTGGATGCACGATTT
>NZ_CADIKH010000027.1 GCF_902859855.1 Paraburkholderia humisilvae | reverse complement strand
CGCCTCTTCCACCGCGATCTCGTCGAACGGGTTCATCGACATCTTCACGTTCGCAATGTCCACGCCCGTTTGGTCCGATTTCACGCGCACCTTCACGTTGTAGTCGACCACTCTTTTGACTGGCACCAGAATTTTCATGCACACGCTCCAAAGTTACGAATACGTCAACCTGACGGACATTATAACGACAGCCCCTCAGCGACCCGCCGGCGCGTCCGGCAAGACCGCCCCCACGCGGTGCATGTCAAGGAACAGCGCGCTCCAGCGGTGTGACGACAATAGCGAACGATCGTACTATTTAATCTCAAAAATAGGCGGCACGCCAGCATCGCAATGGTCTGGCGCCTCTAACAGCCGGTCCGCCTACGCAGCGACGGCCGCGAAATAGACGGTCGAGCCCAGCCCAGCAACCCGTTCGAAGATAAACCTGAATCGCATCACCTTCCCGTTCCCTGCCGACGCGTTATCCCGGTGACGGTTACTTGTGGCCCAAACGCCGCACCAGCCAGTCGCCGAACGACTGCACGAGTTGCACGAAGACGATCAGAATCACGACCACCGTCACCATCACTTCGGGCAAGAAGCGCTGATACCCGTAGCGGATGCCAAGATCGCCGAGCCCGCCGCCGCCGATCGCGCCCGCCATCGCCGAGTAGCCGACCAGCGACACGAACGTAATGGTCAGCCCCGCGACGACGCCTGGCAGCGACTCGGGCAACAGCACCTTGAACACGATCTGGCAGGTGGTCGCCCCCATCGACTGGGCCGCTTCAATCAGGCCGCGGTCGACTTCGCGCAGTGCTGTTTCGACGAGCCGCGCGATAAATGGCGCGGCGGCGATCGTCAATGGCACAACTGCCGCCGCCGTGCCGATCGACGACCCGACGACGAGCCGCGTCAATGGAATCACCGCGACGAGCAGAATGATGAACGGCGTCGAGCGCACCGCGTTGACGATCACACCCATTGCCCGATTGAGCGCCAGGTTCTGCAGCACGCCGTCGCGGTCGGTCAGATAGAGCAGCACGCCGAGCGGCAAACCGAGCAGCGCGCCGATCGCTCCGGAAATGCCGACCATCACGAGCGTCTCCCAGAACGACTGCACGAACATATCGATCATTTCACTCGACATACGCCAACTCCTCGACGACGACGTGCTGTTCGCGCAGAAACGCAATCGCTTGCGCGACCTTTGCCGGATCGCCGCCCGCGAGCACCGCGAGCGAGCCGAACGCCTGCCCCTGGATCTCGTCGATCTGTCCGTGCAGGATGTTGAAGTCAAGCTCGTAGCGGCGAATCGTTTCCGACAGGATGGGCTGATCGACGCCCGAACCGCTGAACGCCAGCCGCAGCAAGTGGCCGCTGCCGGTCCGCAGACGCTCGGCGACACGCGCCTTCATCGCGGGCGGCAACTCTTGTGCGATCACATCGCCGATCAACGCGCGCGTCACCTCGTGATGCGGCTGAAGGAATACATCGATCACGTTGCCCTGTTCGACGACGCGCCCCGCATCGAGCACCGCGACGCGATCGCACACCTGCCTGATCACGTCCATCTGATGCGTGATCAGCACGACGGTCAGCCCCAGTTCGCGATTGATACGCTTGAGCAGATCAAGAATGGCACGGGTGGTTTCCGGGTCAAGCGCGGAGGTGGCCTCATCGGACAGCAGCACCTTCGGCTTGCTCGCGAGCGCTCGCGCAATGCCCACGCGCTGCTTCTGGCCGCCGCTGATCTGCGCCGGATAGCGGTCCTTCTGCGCGGAGAGCCCGACCAGATCGAGCAGCGGCAGCACGGCCGCTTCGATCTCGGCGCGCTTCAGGCCCGCCAGCTCCAATGGCAACGCGACGTTGTCGAATACCGTGCGCGACGACAGCAGATTGAAGTGCTGAAAGATCATGCCGATCTCGCGACGCGCTTCGCGCAGCTCGCGCGCGGACATCGTCGTCAGATCGCGGCCGCCGATCACGACATTGCCTTCGGTCGGCCGCGTGAGCAGATTGATCGTCCGCACCAGCGTGCTCTTGCCAGCGCCGCTGCGCCCGATGATGCCGAACACCTCGCCCGCCGGAATGGACAGATTGACGTTGTGCAGCGCTTCGACCCAGCCCCGCGGTCCCGCGAAGCGCTGCGAAATATTGCGAAGTTCGATCATGAAAAAACGGCGGACTATTGCCCGCGAGCGTCGTGCGCCCCGGCAATCTCCGCCGCTGCTCTTATTCGGATTGGAGCTGCAAGTTTACCGTACGGGCGTCATGCGCTTTAATAATCGTTTTCGATTTTTTCATAACCATACAGAATTAGCGCAACGCCGCTGACCCAACGCGTGCGCACACTAGCGGCGCCAGTCCGGCGGCCGCTTGTCGACAAATGCCTGTACGCCCTCGAGCGCCGAGTCCTTCATCATGTTGCACGCCATGGTCTGGCCAGCGAGCTGATAGGCGGCCTCGGCGCCCATCTCGAGCTGACGATAGAACAGCGCCTTACCCGCACTGACCGCATCGCGCGGCTTCGCGCAGATGCTGCTGGCAAGCGCGGCGATTTCCGCGTCGAGCCCATCGAGCGGTACGACGCGATTGATGAGGCCTTGCCGCCTCGCGGCCAGCGCATCGATAAATTCGCCGGTCAACAGCATCTCAAGCGCGGCCTTCGGCAACAGATTGCGCGACAGCGGCACCGACGGCGTCGAACAGAAGAGGCCAAGGTTGACGCCCGATGTCGCAAAGCGCGCGGTGTCGGCGGCCACCGCGAGGTCGCACATCGCGACCAGTTGACAGCCCGCCGCGGTCGCCACGCCGTGCACGCGCGCGATCACCGGCTGCGGCAGCCGCCGGATCGCAAGCATCATCTTCGTGCAACGTGCGAACAGGGCCTGGTAGTACTCGAGCGAAGGCGTCGCGCGCATTTCGTTCAGATCGTGGCCCGCGCAAAATGCGCGGCCCGCCCCCGCGAGCACGACGACGCGCGCATCGGACGTTTCAAGCGCGGTCAGTTGCGTATGCAGTGCATCGAGCAGCGCCTCGGACAGCGCATTGAATGCCGCGGGCCGGTTCAGCGTCAACCGCACGACGCCGGGTGTGCCGAACGCATCGTACGTGACCTCGACGAGTGGGCCGGACTCGGGCGCCGTCGCGCCTGCCGGGTGAGCATGCGACTGCGGCTGAAGCTGCGCGCTCATGATGGCCTCCGTGGTATGCATGCACCGGGATGCATACGCACCCGCGGCTCACAGTCCGGCGAGCGCCTTCACGTGCGCGACGACGCTGCGCCCCAATGCCGACAGGTTATACCCGCCTTCGAGACAACTGACGATACGCCCGTTGGCGTACCGGGCCGCGATCTGGCGAACCTGTTCGGTCAGCCACGTGTAGTCGTCCTCGACGAGCCCCAGGTTGCCGAGATCGTCTTCGCGATGCGCGTCGAACCCCGCCGACACGAACAGCATCTGCGGCTTGAACTCGTGTAGCCGCGGCAACCACAGCAGATCGACCGCCTCGCGCACCACATCGCCTTTCGAGCGGGCCGCGATCGGCACGTTGACCATGTTCTTCGCCTGGTTCTCGGTGCCGCTGTACGGATAGAACGGATGTTGAAAGATGCTGCACATCAGCACGCGCGGGTCACCCGAAAACGCCGCTTCGGTGCCGTTGCCGTGATGCACATCGAAATCGATGACGGCGACCCGCTCAAGCCCATGCACATCGAGCGCATGGCGCGCCGCGATCGCGACATTATTGAAAAAGCAGAAGCCCATCGCCCGAGCCGGCTCCGCATGGTGTCCGGGCGGCCGCACGCTGCAGAACGCGTTGTCAAAACGGCCGGCGATGACTGCATCGGTGGCCGCGACCGCCGCGCCCGCCGCACGCAACGCCGCCTGCAGCGAATGCGGGTTCATTGACGTGTCCGGGTCGATCGCCGCATAGCCTTCGGTTGGCGCAGCGCGGCGGATATGGTCGATATGCGCCTGCGTATGAACCCGCAGCAGATCCGCTTCATCGACCAGCGGCGGCGACTCGCGCTCGATCAACGCGTCGATACGGCCTGCAATCAGTTGATCTTCGATCGCCTGCAGCCGCGCCGGACATTCCGGATGCCAGTTCCCCATCTCGTGCCGCAGACAGTCCGCATGGGTATAGAAACCAGTTGCCATGAGTCGTTGCCCTGTAACGCGCCGCGACGCCACGCGGCGCCGCCTATGACCAAGTTACCACAGCCGCCAATCGGGCCGCTTGCCGCAATGCTCTTGCATGATTTTGCCTGACCATCGTCGGGTATACTGCCCCGGATCGCTTTCGCACACATTCGTGCATCCACGCATGCTTCGTCACTGATCTGTCAAATCCGCATCGCACACCTCGACCTTATGACCGATAAGCCTGCCCTGCCCGCTCTGCTCGCACGATACCGGCTACGCACCAGCGTCCTCGCCGCACTATCCATCGTCGCATCGTGCATGTTCGCGGGAGCCGGCCTGGCCGCAGCGCAAACGCCCGCGGCAAGCCCGTCGCAGAGACCGCGCCTCACCATCGCGCAAGCGCAGCCGCAGCCGCCGGTGCAGCAAGGACAGACGTTCGAGGAAGAGATCATCCCGCAGCGCTACGCGAACAACGGCGACGTGGACGCGTTCATCAACGAAATGGTGGCGCGCTACGACTTCGACCCGGCGATGCTGCATGACCTGTTTTCACGTGTCAGCTATTCGGCCACCGCGGTCAAGCTGGTTACGCCCGCGCCCACACCGGCGGTCAAGAACTGGCGCGCGTACCAGGCGCGCTTTCTCGACACGGTGCGGATCAATGCTGGCGTGAAATTCTGGCGCGCCAATCAGGCCACGCTGCAGCGCGCGTACGAGCAGTTCGGCGTGCCGCCGGAGGTGATCGTCGGGATCATCGGCGTCGAAACAATTTACGGCCGCTATATGGGCAACTTCCGCGTGCTCGACGCGCTGACCACGCTCACGTTCGACTACCCGAGCACGCCAAATCGCGCCGAGCGTGAGACGACATTCCGCAAGAATCTCGCAGACTTTCTCGTCTGGACGCGCGACTCGCAGATCGATCCGACATCGGTGCTCGGCTCGTACACCGGCGCGATCGGCATTCCACAGTTCCTGCCGAGCAGCATCATCCAGTATGCAGTCGACTACGATGGCGACGGTTCGATCGATCTGCGCACAAGCCAGGCCGATGCGATCGGCAGTGTCGCGAATTATCTGAAGCAGAACGGCTGGGAAACGGGCCGGCCCGTGGTGTGGAATATCGCGTCGGATGTCGGCAGTCTGGGCATCGCGCAGGCCGCGGCGAACGGCCAGCCCGAGCCGCACTGGTCGCTCGAGCAACTGCTGCGTGCCGGCATGCTGATGAACGAGCCATCGCTGGATACAGCGGCCGAAGCGGGAACCCCCGTGACGGTGGTCGATCTGCCGTCGCCGGGGCGTCCGACCGAGTATGTGCTGGGGCTCAAGAACTTCTATGTGTTGACGCGTTACAACCGCAGCTTTTTCTACGCACTTGCGGTTTATCAACTGGGCGAGCGCGTCAAATCGCAGTTTGCGGCCACCAGCGATCTGAATTCGAACGGGATCGGCGCACCGGCGCCTGCGCCCGCAGTGCAGTGACCTTCACGCGCCACGGGCGCGCCGCGCGGCCTGGCTGGCGCGGTCAATGAAAAAAGCCTGCAGCGACCTCGCTGCAGGCATTTTTTCAGCCGACTTGATCGATACCCCAAGTCGACGACTCAGGCGGGAAATACGCCCGTCGACAGATAACGGTCACCGCGATCGCAGACAATAAATACGATTGTCGCGTTCTCGACCTGCCGCGCAATGCGCAGCGCAACTTCGCACGCACCGCCTGACGAGATCCCGCAAAAGATACCTTCGACGGCCGCCATCCGGCGCGCCGTCGATTCAGACGCAGCCTGGCTTACGTTCTCAACGCGATCGACGCGGCTGCGATCGAAAATTTTCGGCAGATACGCTTCCGGCCATTTGCGGATACCCGGAATGCGCGAACCCTCTTCAGGCTGCGCACCGACAATCTCGACTTTCGGATTCTGTTCCTTCAGATACTGCGACACACCCATGATCGTGCCGGTCGTGCCCATCGCGGACACGAAGTGCGTGATGCGTCCCTCGGTATCGCGCCATATTTCCGGACCTGTCCCTTCGTAGTGGGCAAGCGGATTGTCAGGATTGCCAAACTGGTCGAGGATGATGCCCTTGCCCTCGCGCTGCATCTGTTCGGCGAGATCGCGTGCGTACTCCATGCCACCGGTCTGCGGCGTCAGCAGGATTTCCGCGCCGTACGCCGCCATGCTTTGCCTGCGCTCGAGCGACAGGTCTTCCGGCATGATCAACAGCATCTTGTAACCGCGCATCGCCGCGGCCATCGCCAGCGCGATACCGGTATTGCCGCTCGTCGCTTCGATCAGCGTATCACCCTGCTTGATGCGACCGCGCGCCTCCGCTTTTCTGATCATCGACAGCGCCGGCCTGTCTTTCACCGAACCCGCCGGATTGTTGCCTTCGAGCTTGCCAAGAACGACGTTGTTGCGGCTACGGATATCGTCGTCGACAAGGCGCACGAGTTGCACGAGTGGCGTGTTGCCGATCGTGTCTTCAATCGTTTTGTAAGTCATGTCGGGTTGCGTACGGATGGTGCGCGTAGGGACTGGGATGGACCGATTCTAAACCACGCTGCGCGAGCCTGCCGGCGCGCGGCACAGGGCGGAAGTTCGCGGCCCGCCTGATCGGTGCAAGGAGTGTGTGCAGGAAGGCGGGCGCAAAAGTCGACGCAAGACGTCGACGCAAAAAGCCCGCAGCCGAAGCCGCGGGAGCCAGTCATCCGAAATGACAGCTGAAGGAGTGGACGCGTGTCTGCTCTCACCAGAAAACAGATAATGTGGCGCTGAGGCACGCGTGCATCACGGCCGCACGCGTGCCCTGACGGCTATTTCTTCACGACCACGGCCGTTTCGGTCTTGCCGGCCGGCGCGACCTTCGTGTTTGCAGAAGCCGCATTCTGCGCGCCAGAAGCAGCGACAGCCGGCGCGCTAGCGCCGATCGCGAGTCCCTCCGCCTGGAGGCGCTCGACGGTGTGGCCGCCCATACCCTTGACGCGCTTCGCGAGATCGGGCCCATCCTTGAACGGCCCATGCGCTTCGCGCTCATCGAGAATCGACTTGGCCTTCGCCGGACCGATGCCTTTGATCGTGCGAAGCGCTTCCTCATTCGCGGTGTTGACGTCGACAACCGCGTACGCGTGGCCGAACGCGGCCAGCATGGCCGCGGTAACCAGAATTTTTCGAAGCATGTGAAACCTCCCTAACTCGACTTGCTCAACTGACTCAATCGACTTCAACTGCCAGCCGGCGAAGATCACCGACCGCAGGAGCTAGTTTAGAGAGGTATGCGAAGGATTTACACCTGGCCGAATAGCCAGCGCACGTAACGATCGACCCCTTCCTGCACGGTCAGGAAAGGCGCGTCGTAGCCGGCTGCGCGCAGCTTCGTGAGGTCCGCCTGCGTGAAGCACTGGTACTTGCCGCGCAGCGCGTCCGGAAACGGCACGTACTCGATCAGCCCGCGTTGCACCAGTTCCGCGAGCGACACCGCCGGCTCATGGTTCAGCGCGCGCAGCGTATTGACCACCGACGACGCAATATCGTTGAACGGCTGCGCGCGGCCGGTGCCGAGGTTGAAGATGCCGGACTTCTCCGGGTGCTCGAAGAAAAACAGGTTCACCTTCGCGACATCTTCGACCGACACGAAATCGCGCGTTTGCTGGCCGGCCGCGTAGCCGTTGTACTCGCCGAACAGCTTGACCTTGCCTTCGGCGCGGAACTGATTGAAGTTGTGGAACGCGACCGACGCCATCCGCTCCTTGTGCGATTCGCGGGGCCCGTACACGTTGAAATAGCGAAACCCGGCAATCTGCGATTTCGCGGTGGGCAGCACGCGGCGAATCACCTGATCGAACAGAAACTTCGAATAGCCGTACACATTGAGCGGCCGCTCGAACTCACGCTCTTCGACAAAGCGGTCCGACCCGCCGTACGTCGCCGCCGACGACGCATACAGGAATTGCACGCCCTGCGCGAGACACGCATCGAGCACCGCGCGGCTATAGCGGAAGTTGTTGTCCATCATGTAGCGGCCGTTGTGCTCCATCGTGTCGGAGCAGGCGCCTTCATGGAACACCGCGCGCACCTTGCCGAAATCGCCGCGCGCAAAGCGTTCGACGAACTCGGTCTTGTCGAGGTAGTCGTCGATTTCGCAGTCGGTGAGATTCTTGAACTTGTCCGCACGCGTCAGGTTATCGACGGCGATGATCCGGTGTTCGCCGCGCTCGTTGAGCGACTTGACGAGATTGCTGCCGATAAAGCCGGCCGCGCCGGTGACGATGAGAGTCATGGTCGTCCCTGCCTGATGAATGTCAATGGGGCAATGGTGATGAGCGGATGGGCGCCACCGTGCGCGTCGGGTTCGACGCGGCGTGTGCGGTAGCGCGCGGCATCAGTGTGAGTGAAAGAGTTCGTCGTAGTCGACTGTCGCGGTACCGAGCTTGCCGACCACGATGCCCGCTGCGCGATTCGCGAGCGATACGGCTTCGACGAGCGGCCGGCCCGCGCCGAGCATCACCGCGAGCGTCGCGATCACGGTGTCGCCTGCGCCCGACACATCATACACTTCACGTGCCACCGCCGACGCGTGCAGCACGCCGTCGTTCGTGAAGAGCGTCATGCCCTCTTCGGAACGTGTCAGCAGCAGCGCGGCGATGTCGAGTTCAGCGCGCAGTTTCGTCACGCGCACAAGCAGGTCCGCTTCCGATTTCCACTGGCCCACCACCTCGCGCAGTTCCGCACGGTTCGGCGTGATCAGCGTGGCGCCGCGATAGCGTTCCCATTCGTCGCCCTTCGGGTCGACCAGCACCGGCTTGCCGACTGCGCGCGCCTTTTCCATCATCTTCGTCACGTGCGTCAGGCCGCCCTTCGCGTAATCGGACATCAGGATCACGTCGTGCCCGGGCAGCAGCGCATCGAAGCGGGCGAGACCCGCGAGCAGCGCTTCATGCGCCGGCAGATTCTCGAAGTCGACACGCAGCAGCTGCTGCTGGCGCGACAGCACGCGCAGCTTGATGGTGGTCGGCAAAGCGGGATCACGCTCGAGATACGGGTCAACCCCGCTGTCGCCGAGCAGTTGCACGATCCGCTCGCCGGGCTCGTCGTGTCCGACCACGCACAACAGGCCCGCCTTCGCGCCCAGTGCCGCGGCATTGCGCGCGACGTTCGCCGCGCCGCCCAGGCGGTCTTCCTGCCGCTGCACATGCACGACCGGCACCGGCGCTTCCGGCGAGATGCGGTTCACGTCGCCGAACCAGTAGCGATCGAGCATCACATCGCCGACCACCAGCACGCGCGCCCGCGCGAGCTGCTCGCGCGGCACCACGCCTGCTTCGGGCACCGGCGTCGCGGTATCGAGGATGGAATCACGCACGGCGGGCGCCGTCGGTTGTAAGTTCGGTTGCTGCGACATAAGGGCGTCCAATCGAGTGGTAGTCGATGCCGAGCTCGGTCATCGCGTCCGGTTCATACAGATTGCGGCCGTCGAAGATCAACGGCGACTTCAGCGCCGCTTTCAGATGCACGAAATCCGGGCTCTTGAACTCTTTCCACTCGGTCACGATCACGAGGGCGTCCGCGCCCGTCAGCGCTTCGTCCTGCGTACCGACGAATTGCAGACGCTTCAGGTGCTCCGGTACATCATGCAGATCGATCGCGAGCACGCGGCGCGCTTCGTCGACCGCGACCGGATCGTACGCGCGCACGGTCGCGCCGCGGGCGAGCAGCGCTGCGATCAGCCGGCGGCTCGACGCTTCGCGCATGTCGTCGGTATTCGGCTTGAACGCAAGGCCCCAGACCGCGAAGGTGCGGCCGGTCAGATCGTCGCCGAGCGTCTGCGTGATCTTGCGCACGAGCACTGCCTTCTGCTCGTGATTCACCGCTTCGACTGCTTCAAGAATGCGCAGATTGTGACCCGACTCGCTGCCGGTGCGGATCAGCGCCTGCACGTCTTTCGGAAAGCACGAGCCGCCGTAGCCGACGCCCGCATACAGAAAGTGATAGCCGATGCGCGGATCCGAGCCGATGCCGCGCCGCACCGCGTCGATATCGGCGCCGACCCGTTCCGCGAGATTCGCCATCTCGTTCATGAACGAGATGCGCGTCGCCAGCATCGCGTTGGCCGCGTATTTCGTGAATTCGGCCGAGCGCACGTCCATGTACATCGTGCGCTCGTGGTTCCGGTTGAACGGCGCGTAGAGCCGCTTCATCAGCTCGCGCGCCTTTTCGCCGGGCACGTCGTCGTCGCTGCCGATCACGATGCGGTCGGGGCGCATGAAATCGTCGACGGCCGCGCCTTCCTTCAGGAATTCCGGGTTCGACACGATCGAGAACGCGTGCTGCAGGCTGCCCGCAAGACCGCGCGCGGACAACTGCTCGCCGACCACTTCGCGCACGCGTGCCGCGGTGCCGACCGGCACCGTCGACTTGTCGACGATCACCTTGAAGCCGTCCATATGGCGGCCGATATTGCGCGCCGCTTCAAGCACGTATTGCAGATCCGCCGAGCCGTCCTCGTCCGGCGGCGTGCCGACCGCGATGAACTGGATGTCACCATGGCGCACGCTCGCTTCGACGTCGGTCGAGAACGTGATCCGCCCTGCTGCGCGCGTGCGCGCGATGATTTCCTGCAAACCCGGCTCGTGGATCGGCACGCCCCCGCTGTTCAGGATGTCGATCTTGCGCGGATCGACGTCGAGACAAAACACATCGTTGCCGATCTCCGCGAGACACGCGCCTGTGACAAGGCCGACATAACCCGTGCCGATGATGGTGACTTTCATACGCTTTCCGGTAGTTGGGTCCGGTGAGCGCATCCGGCGGCAGGCCGGAGCGCGATTTCATCAGGTGATGCTGTGATGCTGATGCGGTTTTCTGTTTGCTATTTCTGTTTGCCATCCATGACGCTGAATGCCGGCAGGCCGATGGGCCAATCGTCACGGCCGCCGCGGCCGCCGCCGCGCGCTCAATTCGACGCGGTAATCGGTTCGACCCGGCGCGGCGCATACGTCTCCCAGCCGCTGCAACCCGGGCACTGCCAGTAGAAAAGCCGCGCCCTGAAGCCGCAATTCTGGCACGTATACCGTGGCAGATTTTTGGTGCGCTGGCGGATCAGCGCGCGCATCAGTTCGAGCTCGCTGCGGCGCGGCTCTTCGGCCGTTGCCTGCTGCGCTTCGAGCAGCCGCATCATACCGGCGACATTCGGCGACTTCTGCATCTGCGTGCGGGCGAGCGCATGCGCCGCGTCGAGGCCGCGCAACGCTGCGACATGCTGGTAACCGACATCGAGCAGATCGTTCGAAGGATAGTCGTCGACCCACTGCGTCAGCAGGTCCGCGCCTTCTTCCTGGCGGCACAGCGCTTCGTACGCCTTCATCATTTTCTCGGCGACGAGCGGCAAATACGCCGGGTTCTGCGCCTCGACACGGCGCCATTGCGCGATCGCCTGTTCATATGCGCCGGCCGCCGCGTCAACGTCGCCGGACAGGATCGTTGCGCGCACGTTCTGCACGTTCGCCTTCAGCGCGAGGTTGAGCTGGCGTTGCGCTTCGTCTGGTTTCTTCTGCTGCAGCGCTTCCTGCGCGAGCTCGCAGTGAAACTGTGCGATCTCCTTCTCAAGGGACGCCGCGCCCATCGTTTCGAGGCGCTGCGCGGTGTCGATCGACTTGTGCCAGTCCTTTTCGATCTCGTAGATCGTGAGCAGCGCGCGCTGCGCACCGAGTGCGCGGTCGCCCGTCTGCAACATGCGGAAGGTTTCTTCGGCGCGGTCGAGCAGACCCGCCTTCAGGAAATCCTGACCCAGTTCGTAAAGCGCATGATCGCGCTCGGTAACCGGCAGATCCGAGCGGCCCAGCAAATTCTGATGGACCCGGATGGCACGGTCCGTCTCGCCACGACGACGGAACAGGTTGCCCAGCGCGAAATGCAGTTCGATCGTCTCCGGGTCAAGCTTGACCACCTCGATAAACGCATCGATGGCCTGGTCCGGTTGTTCGTTCAACAGAAAGTTCAGGCCGCGAAAATACGAACGCGGCAGATTGGCGCTTTCAGACAACAGCGCCTTGAGGTCGTAACGCGCGGCAATCCAGCCGAACGCAAATGCGACGGGAATGACGAGCAGCCACCAGAAGTCCAGATCCATGCGAAATGAGCGGAAATGCGCAAAAGCGGATGCCGCGCGCGCGACGCGCACGGCGCGTGAATGCCTAAATCAGCGGCGGCAGCGGCGGTTCTTCGACCACCACCGGCGTCTCGCGCGCGGCGCGCAACTCGCGCTTGAGCCGTCCGTTTTCGAGCCGCAACCGGAATACCCCCGGCAACGCCGACACGAGCCCCGCGACCAGGCCGACCACGAAAAACGCGAGCCCGATCAGAATCAGCGGTGCTGGCCACGCGTAACCGGCGAGGAAATTCAGCGTGGCGGGTTGCGTGTTGGATAGTGCGAGCACCAGCAGCAGCACGAACACCAGCACGCGGATCAACCAGACGATAAATTTCATTTACGGATCTCTTGACGGCGGTTGCGGGAAGGACGCCGGCTTGATGACGCATCGCGCCACGGTGTTTGCCCGCGCCGAAGTGACCCGTATTGTAAATGAAGCCCCCGTCCATGCGCGCAAGCTGCCTCGGGCGGCTAATCGATTCTGTCCGCCTGCGTCGCGGCCATGCGCGTGGACGTCGACGCGAACGAAAAAAAGCGCCCTGGGGGCGCTTTCTGGTCTTTGCCGTGTTGCCTCGCCCGTGCGCTGAACACTCGCTTGCGGGCGGCCGGTCCGATCGGTCTGGAACGGATCGTACGCGCGTTGTGACGCGTACGAAGCGCGTTACTGATCGTCGTCCGGCCCGTCAGGCGTTTCAGCTTTCAACGGCTCGCCGGCGCGCCGGTCGACCCGTTCACGCAGTTCCTTGCCGGGCTTGAAGTGCGGCACGTACTTCTCAGGCACCAGCACCTTTTCACCCGACTTCGGATTGCGCCCGACTCGCGACGGGCGGCGATTCAGGCCGAAGCTGCCAAAGCCGCGAATTTCGATGCGATGGCCATTGGCAAGTGCCTCCGACATCGCATCGAGCATCGTCTTCACCGCGAAATCCGCATCTTTCAACACAAGCTGCGGAAATCGCGTGGCCAGTTGGGCGACCAATTCCGATTTGGTCATTCTGCAGCAGACCTCTTAAGGCTTACTGGTTCTGGCCGTCGAGCTTGGCCTTCAGGAGCGCGCCGAGGTTCGTCGTGCCGCTGGCCGCCGCGTTGGTATCAGCCTGCAGGCCGCGCATCGCTTCCTGCTGTTCGGCCGAGTCCTTCGCCTTGATCGACAGGTTGATGCCGCGCGACTTGCGATCGATATTGATGATCATCGCGTTGACCTTGTCGCCTTCCTTCAGCACGTTGCGAGCGTCTTCCACGCGGTCTTGCGCGATTTCCGAAGCACGCAGGTAACCTTCGACGTCCGCGCCGAGCGCCACCACCGCGCCCTTCGCGTCCACCGTCTTCACCGTGCCGTCGACGATCGAACCCTTGTCGTTCACGGCAACGAAGTTGCTGAACGGATCGCCTTCGAGCTGCTTGATACCGAGCGAAATGCGTTCCTTCTCGACGTCGATGCCGAGCACGACCGCTTCCACTTCGTCGCCCTTCTTGTACTTGCGCACGGCCTCTTCGCCGCTCTCGCTCCACGACAGATCCGACAGGTGAACCAGACCGTCGATGCCGCCCGGCAGACCGATAAACACGCCGAAGTCGGTAATCGACTTGATCGCGCCCTGAATCTTGTCGCCCTTCTTGAAGTTGCGGCTGAAGTCATCCCACGGATTCGGCTTGCACTGCTTCATGCCGAGGCTGATACGGCGCCGGTCTTCGTCGATCTCGAGGACCATGACTTCGACTTCGTCGCCCAGTTGAACGACCTTCGACGGCGCAACGTTCTTGTTGGTCCAGTCCATTTCCGACACGTGGACGAGACCTTCGATGCCCGACTCGACTTCGACGAACGCACCGTAGTCGGTGATGTTCGTGACCTTGCCGAACAGACGCGTGCCCGACGGGTAGCGGCGCGAGATGCCTTCCCACGGATCGTCGCCCAGTTGCTTGATACCGAGCGAAACGCGGTTCTTTTCCTGGTCGAACTTGAGGATCTTCGCGGTGACTTCCTGGCCAACCGACAGCACTTCGCTCGGGTGACGCACACGGCGCCATGCAATATCCGTAATGTGCAGCAGGCCGTCGATCCCGCCGAGGTCCACGAATGCGCCGTAGTCGGTAATGTTCTTGACCACGCCTTCGACGATCGCGCCTTCCTTCAGCGTCTCGAGCAGCTTCGCGCGCTCTTCGCCCTGGGTCGCTTCGATCACTGCGCGGCGCGACAGCACGACGTTGTTACGCTTGCGGTCGAGCTTGATCACGCGGAATTCGAGCGTCTTGCCTTCGTACGGCGTCGTGTCCTTGACCGGACGCGTATCGACCAGCGAACCCGGCAGGAACGCGCGGATGCCGTTGACCATCACGGTCATGCCGCCCTTGACCTTGCCGGTGATCGTGCCGGTCACGAGTTCGTTGTTGTCCAGCGCCTTTTCCAGCGACAGCCACGAAGCCAGACGCTTCGCCTTGTCGCGCGACAGGATGGTGTCGCCATAGCCGTTTTCGAGCGCGTCGATCGCGACGGAAACGAAGTCGCCCGCCTGCACTTCTACCTCGCCCGCGTCATTCAGGAACTCTTCGAGCGGGATGTAGGCTTCGGACTTGAGACCAGCGTTGACGACCACGAAGTTGTGGTCCACACGCACGACTTCGGCGGAAATCACTTCGCCGGCGCGCATGTCTTGCTTGGTCAGCGACTCTTCGAACAGAGCCGCAAAGGATTCGGTATTCGGGGTAGAGGTTTGCAGATCGGACATAAAAATCAGAATTTGTATGGCTTCCGCGGTGCCTGACCGGTGTTGCCGGGAGAGTCAGAAGAGTCGGCAAGGATCCGGAAACTGCGGCGAGATTCGAATGCCACACGGGGTTAAGGGGTTAGTTACACGTTCCGCCACACAGGCGAAACACCAGCTTCCTACTACTTTGCTAACGTTGCTACGGTCTACTACGGTCGTTCGATGCGAATTTTGAAACCCGGGCAAACCCGGCGTTCGACCGAACCCGGGTTTTCCTCCAGCCGCTCGTGTGCGCTTGTTACGCTTTCACGTCAGCCTTGTACCACTGGACGACCTGATCGACAGCCTCGTCGACCGACAGCGTGGACGTATCCAGCAGCTTCGCATCGGCCGCGGGCTTAAGCGGCGCGGCGGTGCGCTGACTATCGCGCTCGTCGCGTTCGCGCAAATCCCGGAGCAAGTCATCCATATTAGCAGAAAATCCTTTTTGGATCAATTGCTTATGTCGGCGCGCCGCACGCGCCTCGACGCTTGCCGTCAGGAACACTTTCAGACCCGCATCGGGGAAGATCACAGTGCCCATATCGCGGCCGTCGGCGACCAACCCGGGCACCTTGCGGAATGCGCGCTGCCGCGCGACCAGCGCGGCTCGCACCGGCGCGTGGATGGCGATCGCCGACGCCCGGTTGCCGATCGCTTCGGCACGAATCTCGGCCGACACGTCGACGCCGTCCAGCTGCGCAATGCCCTCGCGGAAGGTGATATGCAGATCGTCGATCAGTTTCGCAAGAGAGTCGGCATCCTCGGGCACGATGTCGTAGCGGATGCTGGCGAGCGCGGCAAGCCGGTACAGCGCGCCGCTATCCAGCAGATGGAAGCCGAGCTGAGCGGCGACCAGGGCGGCCACGGTGCCCTTGCCGGAGGCAGTCGGGCCGTCAATCGTAATGACGGGCGTCTGGTGAAAGGGACGGGTCGATTTCATCTAATGGTATGGTCAGTCGCGCGTCAGCTCGATTGGGATGCGGGTCCCGGTGAAATTATCGCGGAGTTATCGCTGGGCGAGCGCGATAAAGCGCTCGAAGTAATCGGGGAAGGTCTTCGCAACGCATTTCGGGTCGTTGATCCGCACCGGCACGCCGCCAAGGCTCACCAGTGAAAAGCACATCGCCATCCGGTGATCGTCGTACGTATCGATCGCGGCATGCGGCGTCAGTTTCGCCGGCGGCACGACAATCAGGTGATCGTCGCCCTCGGTGACCTTCGCGCCCACCTTGCGTAGTTCGGTCGCCATCGCGGCGAGCCGGTCGGTTTCCTTGACGCGCCAGCTCGCGATGTTGCGCAGCGTCGTCGCGCCGTCGGCGAACAGCGCGGCAACCGCGATTGTCATCGCGGCATCCGGAATCAGATTGAAATCCATGTCGATCGGCTCGAGCTTGCCGTCGTCGCGGCCGACGCCACGCACCTCGATCCAGTCGTCGCCCATCAGCACATTCGCGCCCATTCTGATCAGCGCGTCGGCAAAGCCGATGTCGCCCTGGATGCTGGCGCGCCCGACGCCCTCGACCCGCAGCGGCCCGCCGCCCAGGACGCCGGCAGCGAGGAAGTACGACGCCGACGACGCATCGCCCTCGACCATGATCCGCCCCGGCGACTGGTAGCGCACGCCCGCCGGCACCGTGAAGCGATGCCAGCCGTCGCGCTCGACCTCGACGCCAAAGCGCGCCATCAGCCTGATCGTGATGTCGATGTACGGCTTCGAGATCAGTTCGCCGTCCACCTCGATCACCGTGGCGCCGCTGCCGTTGCGAACGAGCGGCAGCGTCATCAGCAGCGCGGTCAGGAACTGACTCGACACATCGCCGCGCACGCGGATCGGCGCATCGACCGCGATGTGCGCCGGGCGGATGCGTAGCGGCGGATAACCTTCGTTCTCCTCGTATTCGATATGCGCACCGATCTGCCGCAGTCCGTCGACCAGATCGCCGATCGGGCGCTCGTGCATGCGCGGCACGCCGTGCACGCGATAGTTGCCGCCGTTCACCGCCAGCGCGGCCGTCAGCGGCCGCACCGCGGTGCCCGCGTTACCGAGAAACAGATCCGCGGTACGCGCGGTGAACGCGCCGCGCGTACCGGTCACCACGCAAACATCGCCATCGCGCTTCAACTTCACGCCGAGCTTTTCGAGCGCGGCGATCATCACGCGCGTGTCGTCCGAATCGAGCAGATTCGTGATCGTCGTGTCGCCTTCGGCGAGCGCCGCGAGCAGCAACACGCGGTTCGAAATGCTCTTTGAGCCGGGCAGGCGAACCGTGCCGGACGCGCGGGAAAACGGTCCGAGATCGAGATAGTCCATGATGGGTGGTCCAGTTTTCTGTTATTTCGACGGTTCGCCGTTGGCCGCCGCTGGCTGCGCCGCACGCAGTTGCCAGTCGGCACGCGCGGCGCGCGAGCGCGTAAACACCGCTTCCAGCGCGGCGGCGTCGCCGGTTTCGATCGCCGTGCGCAGCGCGGCGAGAACCGCAGTGTAACTGTCGATCTCCTCGAGTAGCGCGTCGCGATTCGCGATGCAGATGTCGCGCCACATCTCCGGGCTCGACGCGGCGATTCGCGTGAAATCGCGAAAGCCGCCCGACGCGAACGCAAAACGCAGCGCCGCATCCCGCGATTGCAGAATCTGCTCGACGTAAGCGAACGCCAGCACATGCGGCAGATGGCTGACCGACGCGAGCACGCGATCGTGCTGCGGCGGCGCCATCTCGTGCACGGTCGCGCCTGCCGCGCGCCACATGTCCTCGATGCGCGCGACCGCCGCCGGCGCGTTCTCCGGTAGCGGACACAGCACCACGTTACGATCGACATAAAGATCGGGCAAGGCCGCCTCGACGCCGCTCGCTTCGCGGCCGGCAATCGGGTGCCCAGGCACGAATTGCCCGATACGTGCGCCGAGCGCCGAGCGCGCGGCCGCAACGACGTCCGCCTTCGTACTGCCCGCATCCGTGATCACGGTCGCGGCGTCGAGAAACGGCGCGATGCGCTCGAGCAGCGGACGCGTCTGCGCGACCGGCGCGGCCAGCAGCACGATGTCAGCGCCGGCGAGCGCGGCGGCAAGCGCGCGGTCGTCGTCGAGCGCGGCCGCGCCGTCGATCACGCCGAGTTCGCACGCGCGCGCGGTCGCAGCGGCGGTGCGGCCGACACCGACCACCTCGCGCGCCCCGCCCGTATCGCCACCCGTATTGCCGCGCTCGCGCAGCGCGCGCGCGAGCGACCCGCCGATCAGCCCGACGCCGACAATCACCAGTTTGTCAAAAGAGAACGCAGCCACTTGAGCCCAGATAAAAAGCGCGCCGGAAGCCGTTCAGCACCGGCGACGGATCGACGTGAAGCGCTCAGACCGCAGCAAGCGTCTTTTCGAGCGCCGCGAGAAACGCTTCGTTTTCTTCCGGAAGACCCACCGTCACGCGCAACCATTGCGGCAACCCGTAGCTGCCGACTGGGCGCACGATCACGCCTTGCTTCAGCAGTTCCAGATTGACGCGATCGCCGGCTTTGTCGTCGTTGCCCACCCGTACCAGCACGAAGTTGCCGTGCGACGGCACATACTCGAGACCGAGCTTGTCGAAAGCCTCGGTGAGGCGCCGGTAGCCTTGCGCATTGAGCGTCGCACTCTTTTCGAGGAACGGGCGGTCATTGAGCGCGGCGACCGCGGCGGCCTGCGCGAGCGTATTCACGTTGAAAGGCTGGCGCAGACGGTTCAGCAGATCGGTCAGTTCGGGCTGCGCAATCGCGAAACCGACGCGCAAGCCGGCCAACCCGAACGCCTTCGAGAAAGTGCGCGACACGAGCAGGTTCGGATACCGACGGACCCATCCAATCGAGTCATAACGGTTGTCCACCGACAGGTATTCCGTGTAGGCCTCGTCCAGCACGACGACCACATGGCGAGGCACCTTCGCGAGAAACGCCTCGAGCTTCGGGCCTTCGACGAACGTGCCAGTCGGGTTGTTCGGGTTCGCGACGAACAGGAGTCGCGTATCGTCGGCGATCGCGGCCGCCATCGCGTCGAGATCGTGGCCGTATTTCATGGCCGGCACGACGATCGCGCGCGCGCCAAGACCTTGCGTCGCCAGCGCATACACCGCGAACGAATACTGCGAATAGACCACCGACTGGCTCTTCTCGACCAACGCATGCGCCGCCATTTCGAGAATGTCGTTGCTGCCGTTGCCGAGCGTGATCCATTCGGCCGGCACGCCGTAGTGCGCGGACAGCGCCTCCTTCAGTTCGAACGCATTCGAATCCGGATAACGGCCGAGTTCGCTCGCCGCCTGCGCCATCGCACGCTGCGCGGATTCCGGCATACCCAGCGGATTTTCATTCGATGCGAGCTTGACGATACGCTTTTCGTCGAGACCGAACTGGCGGGCCACTTCCGAAATCGGCTTGCCGGCGACATAGGGCGCAATCGCGCGCACATACGAAGGGCCGTAGGACGTAGTCATGGTTATCTCCGGGTCGACGAATCGACTGTCTGAATAGTTGGATAAAGCACGGGCGCACATCCGGCGTATCGGCGTTGGCCCGTGCGCGTGCAAGCGCAAGCGCGTTAGCGTGCGCGCGGATACGAACCCAGAATCTTCAGGAACGCCGCTTTCTGATCCAGTTCGACAAGCGCGGCCGACACGGCCGGGTCGTCGCGATGACCTTCGAGATCGATGTAGAAGTAGTACTCCCACGTTCCGACGCGCGCCGGACGGGACTCGAATCGGGTCATCGACACGCCATGGCGCGCGAGCGGCTCGAGCAGCTTGAACATCGCGCCCGGCTCGTTGGCGACCGATACCACCAGCGATGTCTTGTCGTATCCGCTCGGGTCCGACGGCTGCTTGCCGATCATCACGAAACGCGTGCGGTTGTGCGGGTCGTCCTGGATCAGCGAGTACGCGATCTGCAGGCCGTATTGCGACGCCGCGCGGTCGCCGGCGATCGCGGCGACCGTCGGGTCTTGCGCCGCGAGCCGCGCGCCTTCCGCATTGCTGGACACCGACTGGCGCTCGAGATGCGGCGCATGCGTCGACAGCCAGCGCTGGCATTGCGCGAGCGCCTGCGGATGGGCGCACACGCGCTGGATGTCGGTCAGGCCACCGCTTAACGTCAGCAGATTGTGATGAATCGGCAGCGCGAGTTCGCCGCCGATCACCAGTTGCGTCTGGAGCAAAAGATCGAGTGTGCGCGACACCGCGCCTTCGGTGGAGTTCTCGATCGGTACGACGCCGAACTCGGCGCTCCCGGCTTCGACCGAACGGAACACCTCGTCGATCGACGGGCACGCGAGTCCTTCGATCGACTGACCGAAGTACTCGTGCATCGCCTGCTCGCTATACGTGCCGACCGGCCCGAGAAACGCGACCTGGGTGTTCTTTTCGAGCGCGCGGCTCGCGGCCATGATCTCGCGCCAGATCGCGCTGATATGCTCGTCGACGAGCGGTCCGTCGCTCATCTCCTGCAGCCGCGCGATCACCTGCTGCTCGCGTTCCGGGCGGAACACCGGCGCGTTGAAATGCTTCTTGACTTCGCCTACTTCGAGCGCGACTGCGGCGCGCTGATTGAGCAAAGCGATCAGCTGCGCGTCGATCGCGTCGATGCGGTCGCGCAGCGGTTTGAGTCGTGAGTTAAGTTCGTCGTCCATGCTAGTGACTTGCCGCGGCTATTTCGTTCCATGCGCGCGCGGAAACCGGACATCCGGTCACGCGCCGCGTCGTTCAAACTCTTTCATGTACTCGACGAGCGCCTTGACGCCGTCGAGCGCTACCGCGTTGTAGATTGACGCCCGCATGCCGCCGACGGACTTGTGGCCCTTCAGCTGCACCAGCCCGCGTGCTTTCGCGCCGGCCAGGAAATCGTCGTTGCGCGATTCGTCAGCGAGGAAGAACGGGATGTTCATCCGCGACCGCGCGCCGCGCTCGACCTTGTTCTTATAGAAGCTGCCGGCATCGATCGTGTCGTACAGCAGCTTCGCCTTTTCGACATTGCGCGCTTCGATCGCGCGCAAGCCGCCCTGCTTCTTCAACCACTTGAACACGAGCCCCGCGATATAAATCGCGTACGTCGGCGGCGTGTTGTACATCGAATTGTTCAGCGCGACGGTCTTCCATTCGAACGCCGATGGGCACACGGACATCGCGCGATCCAGCAGGTCTTCGCGCACGATCACGACCGTCACGCCGGCGATGCCGATGTTCTTCTGCGCGCCGCCGAACAGCACGCCGTACTTCGCGACATCCATCGGGCGCGATAGCAGGTGCGACGACGCATCGGCGACGAGCGGGATGTCGCCGAGGTCGGGAATGTCGAACGTCTCGACGCCGTGAATCGTCTCGTTCGTGCACAGGTGCACATAAGCCGGGTCCGCGGACAGTTGCCATTCGGCATGTGCCGGCGCGCGGGTGAAGCCGTCGGCCGTCTGACCGCTCGCGGCAAGGTGCACCGTGCCGTACTTCTTCGCTTCGTTGAACGACTTTTGCGACCACGAGCCGGTGAGAACGAAGTCCGCGCGCGGCTTCGTGCCGAACAGGTTCATCGGCACAATCGCGTTTTCGCCGAGCCCGCCACCCTGCAGGAACAGGATCTGATGACTCGACGGCACCGCGAGCAACTCACGCAGATCGACGAGCGCTTCTTCGTGGATCGACATGAACTCCTTGCCGCGATGGCTCATTTCCATCACGCTCATGCCGCTGCCGTGCCAGTCGAGCATTTCGTCGGCCGCCTGGCGCAGCACTTCTTCCGGCAACGCGGCAGGGCCGGCAGAGAAATTGAAGACGCGCATTGAGAGAATTCCGGAAACGGGCGCGCGGAAGGTAAAAAGACCGAAATCGCACGCAAAAAAGATAATGGCCGTCCGCGCCCTTGCGCAAACAGCCATTATCGCATCGACGCCGGGAACCCGCCACGCCGGCGGCCCGCCGTCAGCTCACGCTACCGCTTACTTGGTGCCCGGCTTGGCCGACGAGACCGAAGCAACTTCCTTGTCTGCCTGGTCGCGGGTTGCCTTGATCGATTGCGGCATGTACTTCTGCATCAGACCGTTCACGACGTCGCGGCCCACCTGGTCTTGCACCTGGATGAACTTGCGGCCGGTCGGGCTGTTGTAGAACGCGGTCAGATCCTTGATTTCCTGCGTCGAGTAGTACTTCGCATACGCGTCGTACTGCGCTTGCATCGCATCCTGACGGAACGCGTCGGTCGCGAACACCTGGCCCGCGGAATCAACCAGCTTCGGCACCGCGTTCTTCTGCAGCGTCGGCACCGATGCCTGCTTCTGCTTGTCCGTCATCGTCTTGTTCTCGGACAGCGCGTCCGACAGGATGGCCGGCACGAGCTGCTTCGCCTGCATTTGCGCGCTGTTGCCGATCGCGCCGACCAGCTTCTGCGCGTCGATCGCGGCGAGCAGATCCTTGATCGCGGCCTGCTTGGCCGGATCGACCGGCGCGGCAATCGGCGCCGCGGGAGCGCCCGCTCCCGGCGCGGCCGGCTGCTGGTTCTGCAGCGCCTGCGCCATCGCGAAGGTCGGCACGAAAGCGGCCAGCATCATCCACAGTTTGAATCGATTTTGCATCACTACTCCCTAAGAGAAATTTGATTCACATGCCCGCCGCGCGGATCCGGGCATCGGTCTATCCGATGCGCCGGCTCACGCGCGTGCGATTCATACTGGTTACAAGGAAAGCATCCGAACGGTTCAGACCGGGGAATCAGGCCGACACGCCTGCGTCGCCGTCAGGACCGTGGTCATCACCGCCGCCATGGTTGCCATTGTCGGCGTCGACGTCTACATCGGCTTCCGCCTCGGCAATATGCTGCAGACCGGAAAGCTTGGTGCCTTCATCAAGGCTGATGAGTGTAACACCTTGCGTCGCACGGCCCATTTCACGGATCTCCGATACGCGCGTGCGGATCAGCACGCCGGTGTCGGTGATCAGCATGATCTGCGCCTCCTGGTCGACGAGCGTCGCGGCGACCACCTTGCCGTTACGCTCCGACGTCTGGATTGCAATCATTCCTTTCGTGCCACGGCCGTGGCGCGTGTATTCGGCGATCGGCGTGCGCTTGCCGTAACCGTTTTCGGTTGCGGTCAGCACCGACTGCTGCTCATCGCCGGCAACGAGCAGCGCGATGACCTGCTGCCCTTCGTCGAGTTGCATGCCGCGTACGCCGCGCGCTTCGCGTCCCATCGGCCGCACGTCGTTTTCATCGAAACGCACCGCCTTACCCGAATCGGAGAACAGCATCACGTCATGCTCGCCGTCCGTGATCGCCGCGCCGATCAGGTAATCGCCGTCGTCGAGACCGACCGCGATGATCCCTTTGCGCAGCGGCCGGCTGAACTGCTCGAGCGGGGTTTTCTTGACCGTGCCGAGCGCCGTCGCCATAAACACGTACTTGTCCGCCGAGAACTCCTTGACCGGCAGGACCACGGTGATCTTCTCCCCTTCCTGCAGCGGGAACATGTTGACGATCGGCCGGCCGCGCGAATTGCGTGAACCTTGCGGCACTTCGTAGACCTTCACCCAGTAGACGCGCCCGCGGTTCGAGAAGCACAGGATGTGATCGTGCGTGTTCGCGATAAAGAGCGCGTCGATCCAGTCGTCTTCCTTCATCGACGTCGCCTGTTTGCCGCGACCTCCGCGCTTCTGGGCCCGATATTCCGACAACGGCTGCGATTTCACATAACCGGTGTGCGACATCGTCACGACCATGTCCTGCGGCGTGATCAGGTCTTCGGTGTTCAGCTCGGTCGCATTCATTTCGATCTTTGAGCGACGTTTGTCGCCAAATTCGCCCTTGATCGAGGTGAGTTCGTCGAAGATGATGCTAGCAATGCGTTCGGGTTTCGCGAGGATGTCGAGCAGGTCGGCGATCTGCGCCATGACCTCGCGATATTCGCTGATGATCTTGTCCTGCTCGAGGCCGGTCAGGCGCTGCAGGCGCATTTGCAGGATTTCCTGAGCCTGCGTGTCGGACAGGTGGTACAGGCCGTCGGCCTGCATGCCGAATGACGGATTCAACCCTTCCGGACGATAGGCTTCGCGACCGCCCGCGGCCGCGTTTTCGGCTTCGGCGCGCTGCAGCATTTCGCGCACCAGCGACGAATCCCACGAGCGGGCCATCAGCTCCTGCTTCGCGATCGGCGGCGTCGGCGCGGCCTTGATGATACTGATGAACTCGTCGATGTTCGCCAACGCGACCGCGAGACCTTCGAGCACGTGGCCACGTTCGCGCGCCTTGCGCAGTTCGTAGATCGTGCGCCGCGTCAGCACCTCGCGGCGATGCGACAGGAAATGCGACAGCATTTCCTTCAGATTCAGCAGCTTCGGCTGGCCGTCGACGAGCGCGACCATGTTCATGCCGAAGGTGTCCTGCAGCTGCGTCGCCTTGTACAGGTTATTGAGAATGACTTCCGGCACTTCGCCGCGCTTCAACTCGATCACCACGCGCATGCCGCTCTTGTCGGACTCGTCGCGGATGTCCGAGATGCCTTCGAGCTTCTTCTCGTTGACGAGCTCGGCGATGCGCTCGAGAAGCGAGCGCTTGTTCACCTGATACGGCAGCTCGTCGACGATGATCGCCATGCGCTGGCCGCGGTCGATTTCCTCGAAGTGCGTGAGCGCGCGCATCACGACGCGGCCACGCCCGGTGCGGTAGCCGTCGCGCACGCCAGACACGCCGTAGATGATGCCGGCGGTCGGGAAATCCGGCGCGGGCACGATCTCGATCAGTTCATCGAGCGTCGCTTCCGGGTTCTTCAGCAGATGCTGGCAAGCGTCGACGATCTCGTTCAGGTTGTGCGGCGGGATATTGGTCGCCATGCCGACCGCAATGCCGGACGAGCCGTTGATCAGCAGGTTCGGGATGCGCGCCGGGAGAATGGCGGGCTCGTTTTCGCTGCCGTCGTAGTTCGGCTGGAAATCGACCGTTTCCTTGTCGATGTCGGCGAGCAGTTCGTGGCCGATCTTCGCCATGCGGATTTCGGTGTACCGCATCGCCGCGGCGTTGTCGCCGTCGACCGAACCGAAATTGCCCTGCCCGTCGACCAGCATGTAGCGCAGCGAGAAGTCCTGCGCCATCCGGACGATCGTGTCGTACACCGCGGTGTCGCCGTGCGGGTGATATTTACCGATGACGTCGCCGACGATACGCGCCGACTTCTTGTACGGGCGGTTCCAGTCGTTGTTCAGCTCGTGCATCGCGAACAGCACGCGGCGGTGCACCGGCTTCAGGCCGTCGCGGACATCGGGAAGCGCGCGCCCTACGATCACGCTCATCGCGTACTCGATGTACGAGCGGCGCATTTCCTCCTCTAGGGAGATTGGCAGAGTCTCTTTGGCGAATTGATCCATTGTCCGTGTCGTTTACATGCGGCGGCCCAACTGACGTTCACGGTGCAGTTTCCTGCCGTTTTCGCGCAGTTCAGGTTTCGAAAGAAAACTGTAAAATGGGACCCCGCGGCGGCGCCGCGATCTCAGCGCATCACGCGATTCTACCATGCGGCGCAACCGCGCCTCCGACCTGTGTATACCTATTAGTGAGATGTGCGGGAACGGCTTCGGCCACCGTCTTATACTCGCGCTTGCACCCGCATTTGCATCCCTATTTGCACCCGCATTTGCACCTACGCATTTGCATCCGTTTTCGCATCAATCGGCAGGTCCGATTTCTGCTCTGCTTCCCGCCGAGCCAGGCGCGGCGCGGCTTTTGTTGCGCATGCACCACATTCGAACGAGGCTGGATATAGGGGAGGGATTTTTTTATCGTCGGAAGGGAACGATATGGCAAAATGCCAACGCACAAAGTCAGACACTGCTCGAAGTCTAGACAGCGCGTCTTTTGTTCCGCACCGATGTTATACTTCGAGCAATGTATGACGTGTCTAAAGTCAACAAGCTCGCAGTAAACCTGCGGTAATCTCAATTTCGAGAGGAGAAATATGAATAAACTTTCAAAGCTCGCGTTCATTGCAGCTACCGCAGTGATGGCTGCATCGGCGTCGGCACAGTCGGTGCCGGCGTCGCGACAGGCTGTTAACGACAACTGGGTGAACGGCACCGGCGAATACGTGTGGATGAACGGCACGAACGAGCTTTGCTGGCGCGACGCGTTCTGGACGCCGGCAACGGCTAATGCAAAGTGCGACGGCGCACTCGTCGCACAGGCTCCGACCCCGCCGGCACCGGCGCCGGTCGCTCCGGCTATCACGAGCCAAAAGATTACCTATCAGGCTGACACGCTGTTCGACTTCGACAAGGCTATCCTGAAGCCGGCTGGCAAGGAAAAACTGGATGAACTGGCAACGCGTATCCAGGGCCTGAACCTCGAAGTGGTGGTCGCAACGGGCTACACCGACCGTATCGGTTCGGTCGCGTACAACGACCGTCTGTCGCTGCGCCGTGCTCAAGCTGTGAAGGCGTACCTCGTCAGCAAGGGCGTCGACGCCAACCGTATCTACACGGAAGGCAAGGGCAAGCGCGACCCGGTCACGACGGGCTGCAACCAGAAGAACCGCAAAGCACTTATCGCCTGCCTCGCACCGGATCGCCGCGTGGAAGTCGAAGTGGTCGGTACCGCGAAGCAGTAAGCGTCAAATTACCGCAGTATCAAAGCCCCGCTACGGCGGGGCTTTTTTTATCCAATGTGATGCGCACCGCCACGGGACACGGGTCCGGCTGGCGAGCGCCCCCCGGGGACGATCGGCGGGCGCATCGGGCGGGCTTTTTGCTGCGTCTGGCGGTGACCTATATACTCAGGGCTTGTCTTCGTTGACCTGCTCATCCGCCATCAAGGCCGCATGAACATGACCAATGCCGATCCCCACGAACTGCAGAAATTCAGTGATCTCGCGCACCGGTGGTGGGACCCCAATGCCGAATTCAAACCGCTTCATGAATTGAACCCTGTGCGGCTCGGCTGGATCGACGGGCATGCGCATCTTGCCGGCAAGCGCGTGCTCGATATCGGCTGCGGCGGCGGGATCCTGTCCGAGTCAATGGCGCAACTGGGCGCGTCGGTGAAGGGCGTCGACCTCTCCCATGAAGCGCTCGGCGTGGCCGACCTGCATAGCCTGGAAAGCGGCATTACCGTCGAATATGAAGAAATCGCCGCCGAGGCGCTGGCCGCACGCGAGCCGGCGAGCTTCGACGTCGTCACCTGCATGGAAATGCTCGAGCACGTGCCGGACCCATCGCAAATCGTTGCGGCCTGCAAGACGCTCGTGAAACCCGGCGGCTGGGTGTTCTTCTCGACGCTGAACCGCAACGTGAAGTCGTACCTGTTCGCCGTGATTGGCGCCGAGTACATCGCGCGGATGCTGCCGCGAGGCACGCACGACTACGCCCGCTTTATCCGTCCGTCCGAACTGGCCGGCTTTGTGCGCGCCGCGGGCCTGACCACGACGGAGATCAAGGGTGTCGTTTATCACCCGCTTGGCAAGCACTTCGCGCTGTCATCCGACACGAGCGTGAACTATATGCTTGCCTGCCGTCGCGATGCCTGATCGCGGCGCCTGAACAACCCTTGCCCCGCATCTTCATGAGCGATCCCACTCCTCTGCCGCAACGCGAAGACGACGACACGTCAGTCGGTCTCTGCCAGGGCATTTTGTTCGACCTCGACGGCACGCTTGCCGACACGGCCCCCGACCTCGCCGCCGCCGTCAACAAGATGCGTCACGAGCGCGGGCTCGACATGGTGCCGCTCGAGCGGCTGCGGCCGCTCGCGTCGGCGGGTGCGCGTGGCCTGCTGGCAGGCGGATTCGGCATCGGCCCGCAAGACCATCAGTTCGCGTCGATGCGCGACGAGTTTCTCGCCAACTACGAAGCCGACCTCTGCATCGAAACAACCCTCTTCCCCGGTATCGACGAACTCCTCGACGACCTCGACGAGCGACGCGTGCGCTGGGGCATCGTGACCAACAAGGTCGCGCGACTGACCGAGCCGCTCGTCGCCCAGTTGGGACTCGGCACGCGCGCGGGGTGTGTCGTCAGCGGCGACACCACGCCGCATTCGAAGCCGCACCCGGCGCCGCTGCTGCACGCAGCGAAGGAGTTGAATTTGCCGCCTGAGCGGGTCGTCTATATCGGCGACGACCTGCGCGATGTCCAGGCGGGATTTGCGGCCGGCATGGTCACCGTCGCGGCCGCATACGGCTATTGCGGTAACGACCTGCCGCCCACGCAATGGCACGCGAAGCACGTGGTTCGATCGCCTGCGGAACTGCAGCAGTTGTTACGCGACATCTGCTAAACACCCGAAGGTCGGCGGCCAGAGCGATTCGTCGCGCCGCGTGGCGCGTGATGTCGATATGTCCGTGACGTGACACCCCCGCTACTGTAGAATCAGCTTGGACCCACACTTGTGTTGTGGGTCTTTCCTACTGCGGGGGCGACCTGGTTTCGACAGGGGTTGCGAAGCGGTCAGGGCATGTCGAGGACCCGTCACCTCGTTAATCAATGGGAAAAACGTAACTGCAAACGACGATACGTTCGCACTGGCAGCCTAAGGGCCGCCGTCCTCTGCCTGGCTCACTGACGGGCTAGCGTCGCAAGACCGGTAGCAATACCGCCAGAGGTCATTTACGTCAGTTAAGCCCGGGTGGCGTCACGACATCAGGGTCGAAAATCTAGTGAATCGCTGTAGCGCAGCGTGTTCGTCCGCGTCGCTCCGGTTAAATCAAATGACAGAACTAAACATGTAGAACTGGTCGTAGAGCGCTACTGGACGCGGGTTCGATTCCCGCCGCCTCCACCATCATTTTTCGCGCGCGCATTTCAATGCGACAGCCGCGCACGCAAGCGCGTAAAGCGCGCATCTTCCGCGGCAACATCAATCGCACAAATGGCCCCGGACGGGGCCATTTTCACCTTTCGCGCGAGCTCAGTATTTAGCGCCGCGAAACCGGAACCACATTATTGAAGTTGTTGCTCACCGTGGTGCTGCTCTTGTTGCAGCCGCCTGCGACGGTCGATTTTGCCAACTGGTTAGGGTCGATTTTTTGCATTTGAATACCTTTGAATAGCGAGTTAAATAACGGCCCGTCAGACAGATTCCGTATCTGACGAACCACGACGATCATAGATGCCGCTTCTGTCGCAAAAAATCGCGCTTGACATCATTTAACGCGTTTCGTATTTGTCCACCCGGTCCTGCTGAATTTTCGCGTCATCGTGGGTGACGGATGCCATGCGCAACGATTGAACATGCGCGGAATAATCATGCGCCGCCGTTCGTTTATTGCCCGCATGCGGCCGAAACCCGGCTCATGCGCAATCACTCAACGCAGACACTCCAGCACACAACGTTCATAACAGGAGCAGCATCGTGCGCAAGACTCTTCTTTTTCTCGTTGCCGCCGCACTCTCGCAGACAGCATTCGCCGACATGCCGAAGACCATGGATGGCCGTTTCGTAGACGCCGAAGGCTATACGCTGTACACGTTCGACAAGGACACGACACCGGGCCAGAGCACCTGCAGCGGCGGCTGCGCGAAGAAGTGGCCGGCCGCGCAAGCCAGCGCGGGCGACAAGGCGATGGGAGACTGGACGGTGATCAACGGCGCCGACGGCGCGAAGCAATGGGCCTACAAGGGCCATCCGCTCTACCGCTTTGCCGACGACAAGAAACCGGGCGACACGGCTGGCGACGGCTTCCGCGAGGTATGGCACATCGCAAAGCCGTAATAAAGTGACGCGCCGCCGAACGGCGGCGCATGAATGAGTCCTGGCCGGTCAATCAAAAAAATGCGCAGAAAAATGCGCCGAAAAATGCGCCGAACAACGCGCTGTACCGCGATCGGTCAGCGCACGTCACGAAGCGAAACCACGCGGCGAGCGCGCTGCTCAGCTCGGATCGTCCGGGCACTTCAGATTGCATCCGTCCGGGTCGCCATCGTCACCCCGCTTGCGCAGCTTCGACGGCGCGCCGCGCTGATACTTCTTCGAGGGCGCCGACGCGGCAAATGGCATCTGCGGATGTTCCTGCAAGTGGAATTCGTCCGACAGGATGCCACCGGGCACGCCCGGCGAATTCTGAGCGAACGCCACGGAAACCGTGGCGAGAAGTGCGCCAGCCGAGGCGGCGGCTACGATACCCTGAATCAGATATTTCATGTCGGATCGGGCGCGGCGCATAAACCGCGCATCAAACGTAATACGGAATTGTAAAGATTAGCGCAAAGTACCGCCCGACGCACCTTTGAGTCGCATCCGACTATTACACCCTCTTACCGCGCAGGCTCACATTCACCGGTGCGACACCCGTCGCTCACCGCTGTGCGCCGCAGCACCGCTCACGCTGACGTATCAACCGCGCTGCTCGTCAACCCTTGATCGAGCTCGACGAGCTTGCCGCAATCCTGCGGATCGTAGCCATCGAGCTGCGCGACGCGCTGCCGGAACGATTCGCCGCGCAGCACTTCAATGACGGCGGCGAGCGGCGCGCGCTCGAGTCGCGCGCGCTCGCAGGCGAAGTAATAGTCTTCATCGACGATCGGCACGAAATCGAGCCCAAAGTGGTGAGCGGCCGGCTCGACGCCAAAGCCGACGTCCGCCATTCCGCTCGCGACAAAGGCCGCGATCGCCGAGTGTGTCAGTTCAGTCGACGCATAACCGTTCACCCGGTCCGGATCGACGCCGAGCTGCCGCAGCGCCAGATCGAGCAGCATGCGCGTGCCGGACCCGGGTTGCCGGTTGACGAAGCGAATATCGTCGCGCGCAAGATCACTTAGGCCAGCGATCTTCTTCGGATTGCCTTTCGCAAGAAAAAGGCCCTGCTTGCGGCGCGTCAGATGCACGAGCACATGGCGCTGCGGATCGAGCCATTGGCGGTACTTCTCGCTGAACGCCTCGCGAAACTCGCCGCGCGGCATGTGAAAACCGGCAAGGTCGCACTCTGCGCGCGCGAGCGCGACGATCGCTTCGGCGCTGTCGCGATACTTGATGTCAAGCGGTACGTCGTCCGCAACAAGCGCGGTCACCAGCGTGGCCACCGCATAACCATGTGACGCGTGGATGCGTACGTCGTCGCGCGGCGGAGTGAGCCAGCGGTTCAGCTCACTCGCGACTTCGCTCGCGAGCGCCTGCATATTGCCGTCGAGCCGCTCGCCGCACAGACGCTGTCCGCGCAGCACCGCGTGGCCGAGTTCCGACAGCACGGAACCGCGGCCACGCTCTTTCTCGACCAGTGCACCGCCAAGATGGGTCTCGATGCTGCGCAGCAAACCCCACGCGTGACGGTAGGACAAACCCTTAAGCGTCGCAGCCTGCGCAATACTGCCCGTCTCGGCGACGAGCGCTAAAAGTGGCACAACGTCAGTCAGGCTGGTGCTTCGCCCTTCCTGATCGCGCACGATTAGCTGTGCCTCACATTCAATTCGGATCATATATGGCGCGTTTGTTCCTATTGCGAAAGGCGGGTCACACGCCTATCGTTCGCTCTATTCATACTGAACAAGCAAAGCATAGATGCACACTTTATGAAACACAAGTGCATATGTGACTTTGGAGGAGCCCCCACTGTGGAATCATCCACCGCCATTGCGCCGGACGATCTCGTACAGCGTCACGCGCGGCCGGGCATGTCGCTCGTTGCCGTGCTGCACGCGATTCAGGATGACGTCGGCTTCGTGCCGCCCGCCACGGTCGTCCCGCTTGCACGCACGATGAATCTGTCGCGCGCGGAAGTGCATGGTGTGATCACCTACTACCACCACTTCCGCCAGCAGCCGGCCGCGCCCGTCACGGTACAGCTCTGTCGTGCTGAAGCTTGCCGCAGCATGGGTACCGAGGCGCTCGCGAAGCATATCGAATCGCGTACCGGCTGTCAGTTCGATGCGCACAAGCACGGCGCTGGCGGCCACGAGCACGGTACGGTCGGCCTCGAGTCGGTCTACTGCCTGGGTCAGTGCGCGCTGTCGCCGGCGCTGATGATCAACGGCGAGTTGCACGCGAAAGTGACGCCGCAAAAGTTCGATATGCTGCTGGCCGCAGCGATGAAACAAGTGGAGCAGCCGGCATGACGCGCATCTACGTTCCCTGCGATTCTTCCGCACTCGCGCTCGGCGCCGACAAACTCGCTGCCGCGATCGTCCGGGAAGCCGGCGCGCGCGGCGTCGCGATCGAGCTGATCCGCAATGGCTCCCGTGGCCTGCTCTACCTCGAACCGCTGGTCGAAGTGCAAACGCCTGCCGGCCGCGTCGGTTACGCGAATGTCGACGCGAGCGACGTCGCGTCGCTGTTCGATGCCGGCTTCGTCGAAGGCAAAGCGCATCCGCGCGGTGTCGGCCTCGTCGAGGACATTCCGTATCTGAAGAAGCAGCAGCGCCTCACGTTCGCACGCATCGGCATCACCGATCCGCTGTCGACTGACGACTACATCGCCCATGGCGGTATCGAAGGCCTGAAAAACGCGCTTGCGATGGACGGCGCCGACGCCTGCGCCGCGCTGATCGAATCGGGCCTGCGCGGCCGCGGCGGCGCGGCATTCCCGGCGGGCATCAAATGGCGCACCGTGCTGGGCGCGAAAGCCGATCAGAAGTACATCGTCTGCAACGCGGACGAAGGCGACTCGGGCACCTTCTCCGACCGCCTCGTGATGGAAAGCGACCCGTACGTGCTGATCGAAGGGATGATCATCGCGGGTATCGTGACGGGCGCGACCGTCGGCCATATCTATGTGCGCAGCGAGTATCCGCATTCGATCGCGACGCTCAAAGCCGCGATCGGCAACGCGCGCGCCGCCGGCTGGCTCGGCGATAGCGTGCTCGGTTCGCAGCACCGCTTCGAGCTGTTCGTCGCGAAGGGCGCGGGCGCCTATGTGTGCGGTGAAGAAACCGCGCTGCTCGAATCGCTCGAAGGCAAGCGCGGCATCGTGCGCGCCAAGCCGCCGCTACCGGCGCTCGCAGGCCTGTTCGGCAAGCCGACCGTGATCAACAACGTGATCACGCTCGCCACGGTGCCGATCATCTTCGCGAAGGGCGCCGCGTTCTACAAGAACTTCGGCATGGGCCGCTCGCGCGGCACGCTGCCGTTCCAGATCGCCGGCAACGTGAAGCAAGGCGGTCTCGTCGAACTCGCGTTCGGCGTGACGCTGCGCGAGCTGATGTTCGACTACGGCGGCGGCACGGCAAGCGGCCGGCCGGCGCGCGCGGTGCAGGTCGGCGGCCCGCTCGGCACGTATCTGCCGGAAAGCCAATGGGACATTCCGCTCGACTACGAAGCGTACGCGGCAGTCGGCGCGGTGGTCGGCCACGGCGGCCTCGTCGTTCACGATGACACCGCGAACCTCGCCGACCTCGCGCAATATGCGATGCACTTCTGCGCACTCGAATCGTGCGGCAAATGCACACCGTGCCGGATCGGCTCGACGCGTGGCGTCGAAGTGATCCAGCGCATCCGCAATGGCGACACGTCGGCGAAGCAGGTGCAATTGCTGCGCGATCTGTGCGATACGATGGTGTCCGGTTCGCTCTGCGCGATGGGCGGCATGACGCCGTTTCCGGTGGTATCCGCCCTCGACCATTTCCCCGAAGACTTCGGTCTCGCGACGTCCGCACCGAAAGCGGCCGCCTGATCCACGAGACACCAGGAGCCCCAACCATGTCTGACGCGCTCAATCCTTCCGCCGGCGGCTGCGGCTCCGGTAATTGCAGCTGTAAATCGCAGGCGATGAACCGTTCGCCCTTCGATGACACCGACTACGGCACGCCGCTGCGTCACGCGGACGTCGACGTCACGCTCGAGATCGACGGCGAGTCCGTCACGGTGCCGGCCGGCACGTCGGTGATGCGCGCGGCGATCGAGGCCGGCGTCAACGTACCGAAGCTGTGCGCCACCGATTCGCTCGAGCCGTTCGGCTCGTGCCGTTTGTGCCTCGTCGAAATCGAAGGCCGGCGCGGTTACCCGGCATCGTGCACGACGCCCGTCGAAGCCGGCATGAAGGTGCGCACGCAAACCGACCGCTTGCAGTCGCTGCGCCGCAACGTGATGGAGCTGTATATCTCCGATCACCCGCTCGACTGCCTGACCTGCCCCGCGAACGGCGACTGCGAACTGCAGGACATGGCGGGGGTCACGGGCTTGCGCGAAGTGCGCTACGGCTACGAAGGCGAGAACCACCTGAAGGACAGGAAAGACGAGTCAAACCCGTACTTCACGTACGACCCGTCGAAGTGCATCGTCTGCAACCGCTGCGTGCGCGCGTGTGAAGAGACGCAAGGCACGTTCGCGCTGACCATTGCCGGCCGCGGCTTCGAGTCGCGCGTGGCGGCCAGCGAAAACCAGCCGTTCATGGACTCCGAGTGCGTGTCCTGCGGCGCGTGCGTCGCCGCATGCCCGACCGCGACGCTGCAGGAAAAGACCGTCATCATGCTCGGTCAGGCCGAGCACTCGGTCGTGACGACCTGCGCGTACTGCGGCGTCGGCTGCTCGTTCAAGGCCGAGATGAAGGGCAACACGGTCGTGCGGATGGTGCCGAACAAGAACGGCGAGGCGAACGAAGGCCATGCGTGCGTGAAAGGCCGCTTTGCATGGGGCTACGCGACGCACAAGGACCGCATCACGAAGCCGATGATCCGCGAAAAGATCACCGACCCGTGGCGCGAAGTCAGCTGGGACGAAGCGCTCAACTATGCCGCGTCGCAGTTCCGCAAGATCCAGGACAAGTACGGTCGCGATTCGATCGGCGGCATCACGTCGTCGCGCTGCACGAACGAAGAGACATATCTGGTGCAGAAGCTCGTGCGCGCCGCGTTCGGCAACAACAACGTCGACACCTGCGCGCGCGTATGCCACTCGCCGACCGGCTACGGCCTGAAGACGACGCTCGGCGAATCGGCCGGCACGCAGACGTTCGCGTCGGTGGAAAAGGCGGACGTGATCGTCGTGATCGGCGCGAATCCGACCGACGGCCACCCGGTGTTCGGCTCGCGATTGAAGCGCCGCGTGCGCGAAGGCGCGAAGCTGATCGTCGTCGACCCGCGTCGCATCGATATTGTCGATACGCCGCACGTGCAGGCGTCGTATCACCTGCAGCTGCGTCCGGGCACCAACGTCGCGATCGTCAACGCGCTGGCGCACGTGATCGTCACCGAAGGTCTGCTGGACGAGCCGTTCATCGCCGAGCGCTGCGAAACGCGTGCATTCCAGCAGTGGCGCGACTTCGTCGCGCTGCCGGAAAACGCGCCGGAAGCGACGGCGGACGTCACCGGCGTGCCCGCCGAGCAGGTGCGCGAAGCGGCGCGCCTCTATGCAACCGGCGGCAACGCGGCAATCTACTACGGCCTCGGCGTCACCGAGCACGCGCAAGGCTCGACGATGGTGATCGGCATCGCGAACCTCGCGATGGCAACCGGCAACATCGGCCGTGAAGGTGTCGGCGTGAATCCGCTGCGCGGCCAGAACAACGTGCAGGGTTCGTGCGACATGGGCTCGTTCCCGCACGAACTGCCGGGCTACCGCCATATCAGCGACCCGATCACGCGCGCGCTGTTCGAAGACGCGTGGAACGTCCAGCTCCAACCGGAGCCGGGCCTGCGCATTCCGAACATGTTCGATGCGGCGCTACACGGCACATTCAAGGGCCTCTATTGCCAGGGCGAAGACATCGTTCAGTCCGACCCGAATACGCAGCACGTCGGTGCGGCACTGTCGTCGATGGAGTGCATCGTCGTGCAGGATATCTTCCTGAACGAGACTGCGAAGTATGCGCACGTGCTGCTGCCGGGCTCGACCTTCCTCGAGAAGGACGGCACCTTCACCAACGCGGAACGCCGGATCTCGCGCGTACGCAAGGTGATGCCGCCGCTGGCCGGCTACTCGGACTGGGAAGTGACGATTCTGCTTTCGCGCGCGCTCGGCTACGAGATGGACTACAACCATCCGTCGGAAATCATGGATGAAATCGCGCGCCTCACGCCGACGTTCCATGGCGTATCGTTCGCGAAGATCGACCAGCAGGGCAGCATCCAGTGGCCGTGCAACGAGCACGCGCCGAACGGCACGCCGACCATGCATATCGACGAATTCGTGCGCGGCAAGGGCAAGTTCGTGATCACGAAGTTCGTGGCGTCGCCGGAAAAGGTCACGCAGAAATACCCGCTGATCCTGACGACCGGCCGCATTCTGTCGCAGTACAACGTCGGCGCGCAGACCCGCCGTACCGAGAACTCGCGCTGGCACGAAGAGGACCGGCTCGAGATCCATCCGCACGACGCGGAAGAGCGCGGCATTAAAAACGACGAATGGGTCGGTATCGAATCGCGCTCGGGCCAGACCGTGCTGCGTGCGAAGGTCACCGAGCGGATGCAGCCGGGTGTCGTGTACACGACGTTCCACTTCCCCGAGTCCGGCGCGAACGTGATCACCACCGACAGCTCCGACTGGGCAACCAACTGTCCGGAGTACAAGGTGACCGCGGTGCAGGTGATGCCGGTCGAACAGCCGTCGCAATGGCAGAAGGACTACTCGCGCTTCAATACCGAGCAGCTCGATCTGTTGAGAAAGCGCGAACTGGCCGTGACGTCGGGGAAATGAGGTGAACGATGGACGAAAATAACCTGATCGACATGGCGAACCGGATCGGCGATTTCTTCGAGTCGATGCCCGATCATGAAGAGGCGCTGGCCGGCGTTGCCGATCACATTCGCCGCTTCTGGGAGCCGCGCATGCGGCGGCAGTTGATCGTCGCGCTCGACGAAGGTCGGGCCGACGCGTTGACCGCGTTCACGCGGGAAGCACTGGCCTGCCATCGCGAGAAGCTGATGCCGGCGGCGCCCGCCGCGGCGTAAGCGACCCGTTTCGCCGTCAGGCAGTTTTAACCGGAAGGCCGCCCCATCGCTGGGGCGGCCTTCTGCTTTCTACGTCGCCGCAACGTGGCACGCGCCGCGAAACGCGCACGCGAACCCGCTTACGTCAGCGGCGTCGGCGGCTCAGGCACCGCGCCTTTCGCGAACCACGATTCGCAGTGACGCAGCAGGCCGTGCAGATCCGACGACACGCGCCCACGTGCGCACACGTAGCCGTCGGGCCGGACCAGATAGAACGACGGCCGGGTGCGTCCATACGACTCGGCTAGTAACGGTCCGCGATCGCCCACCGCATCAGTCACGCGCCAGATACGCACCGCGCCGGGCAACAGCGCATCGACGTCCGCTGTCAGGCGATCGAGATCTTCCGCGCGCACGGGCTTGCGGCGCAACGCAAGTTCGGGTCTGTCGAGTGGCACATCGTCGGTCTCTTCCGGCGCGACGAGCACGAACAGCGAGAAAAAGGCGGGGTCGTGCAGATCGAACACACAGCCGATACCCGGCGCACGGCCTAGCGGCCCATCGATCACATGAACCAGCGCATCGGGCGCGCGCTCTCCGGCGCGCGGACCGCCGTCAAGCACGCGTTCGAGCGTCAGCGGACTGCGCCGGTACTGGATCGCCAGTTCGCTGATCTGCGCCCGCGCCGCATCGCGCAGCGGACCGAGCGACGCAAGCACCGGCATCACACGATCGCGCAGCAGTTTGAGCGGACCATGGTCAGCCTCCGCCATATGCGTAACAAAGCTCGATTGCCGCAACACTTCGCGCTCGATCGGATGGCGCTCGAGGTGATACGTATCGAGCAACCGGTCCGGCGCGCCGCCGCCCAGCACGCGTGCGAGCTTCCAGCCGAGGTTGAAGGCCTCCTGAATGCCGGTGTTCATCCCCTGCGCGCCCGCGGGGCTATGCACGTGCGCCGCGTCACCAGCGAGAAACACCCGGCCGACACGTAACTGCTCGACGATCCGGCTATTCAGATGGAAGTACCCGGACCACTTGAGATCGGTCAACGCGAGCGGATGATGCACGCGCGCCGCGGCCAGCGTGCGGCATGCATCGAGCGTCGGTGGAGGGAGAGGCGCAGACGGAGAGGCAGTCGCCGGCGCGGACGCGGCGTGCGCGTCGCCCGATGACTGCGGCGACGCATGCGGCAACCCATGCGATATCGTTCGCGCAGCGGCCTGCGCGGACGCTCCGCCGGAGGCCTCTGCCGCCCGCGGCGGCGCATCACGGGAGCCGGCTGCGCCCGCTGGCGCGGTCTTGCTATCGCCGACACCCGGCGCCGGATGGTCGGCGATCAAACGGTAGCGGCCGCTGCCCATCGGAAACAAGGCGGCCAATCCGTCGCCGGACGCGAAGATATGGAACTCGTCGTCGGGCCAGTCGGTATCGCCCAGCAGATCGGCCAGCAGAAACGTCTGCTCGAACGTTTTGCCCGCGAAATTCAACCCGAGCCGATGACGGATGCCGCTATGCGCACCGTCCGCGGCAATCATGTACGACGGATGCAGCGTCTCCGTATGGCCATTCGAGTGCTGCAGCGTCGCATTGATACCGGCCGCGCCCTGCGAAAACATCGCAAGCTCGATGCCGCGTTCGATCTCGACACCGAGCGTTGCGAGATGCTCGGTCAGCAGACGCTCGGTCACCGACTGGTCGAGAAACAGCAGATACGGGTAACGGGTCTGCAGCGGATCGAAGTCGAGCCGCGCGAGCCGTTGCCCGTTCGAATACAGATTCGCGGCCCGTGCGCGATGCCCGAGTTCGAGAAAAGGTTCGATCAGCCGATGCTGTTCGAGCAGTTCGAGCGTGCGTGCCTGAATGCCGATCGCGCGCGAATGCGGATCGGGACGTGCCGCCTTGTCGATAAGCCGCACCGGGATGCGCGCACGGGCAAGACTCATCGCCGCAGCGAGTCCGGTGGGACCCGCGCCGACGATCAGCACCGGCGGCATGTCGAAGAAAACGGCGGCCATGCAGACCTCCGGAAATCAACATGCCGCCTAGTGTACGCCGCCGGCCTCGCGCACGACGCGCAAGTGCCGCCGCCGATCAGGCGGATTGACGCCTGCAGGACCGCGTCACGACTGCGTGCGCGATGCGGAATGCGAGTCCATAGACTGTGGTGCGTGTGGCCGCGGTCACCGTGACCGCCGTGGTCGCGATGGTGATCGCTTGTGATCGTGCGCTTCGTCATCCGAATGATCGTGCGCTGCGCGGTTCGCATGAGCCGTGACGGTTTGACGACGTGCGGCATGCGCCGGGTCGCCCGAACCGCCATGCTCCGTCGCATGGAAGACCCATCATATAAGCGGTCATTCATATGTTACTTGCAACAGTATCGTCCGCCAAATTGCAGTCGTGCTTTCCGAGTGTGGGAGAATGCGCGTTTGCCTGCACAACCCGCTTTACCCGTCATGCATCCAGTTTTCGACCGCGCGTTCGCGGCGCATCGTGACGGCCGCCTCGACGACGCCGAACGCGGCTACCGCGCGACGCTCGAAGTCGATCCTGTTCATGTCGATGCACTGCATCTGCTCGGCGTGCTGCGCCACCAGCAAGGCCAGCACGCGGAGGCCGCCGCGCTTGTCAAGCGCGCCGCGGACCTGCGCCCGCAGGATGCCGCGCTGCAACTCAATCTTGGCAACACGCTCAAGGCGCTGGGCCAGCTCGACGATGCGATCGAGCGTTTTCGCAATGCGCTGTCGCTCGCGCCATCGTTTCCGATGGCGCACTACAACCTCGGCAATGCCTATGCCGCGGCCGGCCGCCATGAAGATGCGGCCGACGCGTTTCGCCGCTCGCTTGACCTGCAGCCGGACGACGCGTCATCGCACAACAATCTCGGCAACGCGTTGCACGCGCTCGGCCAGCACGAAGAAGCGATCGACTCGTTCCGGCGCGCGCTCGAACTACGGCCCGGCCACGCGGGCGCGCACAACAACCTCGGCATGGCGTTGAACGCGCTCGACGAATCCGATCAGGCGATCGAGCAGTTTCGCGCGGCGCTCGCCGTCGAGCCGCGCTTCGTCGCCGCGCACTTCAACCTGGGCAATACGCTGCATGCAACCGGCCGCTACGTCGACGCCGCACGCGCATTCGATGCGGTGCTCGCGCTGCAGCCGCAGTTGCCGCCGGCGCTATTCGGTCTCGGCAATGCGCTTGCCGCGTCGGGACGGCATGCGGATGCACTACCGCGTTTCGAGCGCGCGATTGGTTTCGATCCGAAGTTCGCGCTTGCGTGGCTAGGCCTCGGCACCGCGCACCAGGCGCTCGGCGCCTACGCGGCCGCGCTGCGCGCCTTCGACGAAGCGCTACGGCTGCGGCCCGATCTCGGCCTCGCGCATCTGCATCGCGCGGTCACGCATCTGACGCTCGGCAATTTCGAGCGCGGTCTGCCCGAGTACGAATGGCGGCTTGAATCGGCGACCCAGCCGGGCGCCCCGGCGCTGCCGCGCTGGCGCGGCGAACCGGCCGACACGCGCACGCTCTTCGTGTACGCGGAACAGGGCTTCGGCGACACGCTGCAGTTCGTGCGTTTCGTGCCGCTCGCCGCGGAGCGTGCCGCGCGCGTCGTGCTCGAAGTGCAACCGCAACTCGTCCCGTTGCTTGCGCCCGCCGCGCAGCAATGGGGCGTCGATCTGATCGCACAAGGCGTGCCGCGCCCGCGCACCGATCTGCAAATCCCGCTCCTGAGCTTGCCGCTCGCGCTCGGCACGACGTTCGACACGATTCCCGCGCGCACGCCGTACCTCAGCGCGACGACCGCTTACCGGCGCAAATGGCGCGGTTCGCTCGGCGGTCACGCGAAGCGAAAGATCGGTCTCGCGTGGTCCGGCCGCATTCAGAAGCAGGAAAATCGCGCGTTGCCGCTCACGGCACTCGATCCGCTGTTCGCCCTCGACGGCATCGACTGGATCGTGCTGCAGCCTGAATTGAGCGACGCCGAACGCGCCGCGCTGGCGGCGCACCCGCGCGCGAAGTCGATCCACTGCTTCGGCGCGCGTATCGGCGATTTCGCCGATACCGCGGCGGTCGTCGAACGGCTCGACGCGGTCGTGTCGGTCGACACGTCGATTGCCCATCTGACGGGCGCGCTGCGCAAGCCGTTGTGGCTGATGCTGCCGTTTTCGGCAGACTGGCGCTGGTTCACCGGCGACACGCGCAGCCCGTGGTATCCGGGTGCACGACTCGTGCGTCAGCCACGGCCCGGCGCATGGGACGAGGTGGTCGGCGCCGTCGCGCTCGCGCTACGCGACGACGTGTAACGCCCAGCGACGCGCCCGTGCAAATCGACGCAACCAGCGGGCACACGAAACTGGCGGCGGCGCATCGCGGCCCATAGAATCGTCGTATGGGCGTCTCGACACGCTGCCCCACGTTTTCGTCCCGGACTTCCGCTCGATCCCAGCTCGATGCATGCCACCCCTTCACTTTCGCTGCGCGCCGCGAGCGCAGCCGACGCCGATCTCGTCGCGTCGATCCATGCGGCGAGCTGGCAGGCGACCTATCGCGGGCTGCTGCCGGACGATTTCCTCGATAGCGAAGTGGTTCGCGAACGCGCGACCTATTGGCACGCACGGATGAACGCCCCCGGCGCGGAACAGCGCCTTGTGCTGATCGCCGAACGCCGCGCCGAGCCGATCGCGTTCGCGTGCGTCGAACGCCAGCCCGGCTCGCCGTGGGGTGCGTTGCTCGACAATCTGCATGCGTTGCCAGCCCATCAACGCAACGGCGCGGGCAGCCTGCTGATGCACGCGGTACAGCGCTGGGCGCGCGAGCAGGGTGAAACGCAACTGTGCCTGTATGTGATCGAAGGCAACACCGCCGCGATCGCATTCTATGAGCGGCGCGGCTGGCGGCTGTCAGGCACGGAGCCGGATCGCGTCGGCGGCGTCGATATCACGATGCTTCGCTATCTGTACCGCCTCGACGACGCCGCACCGCGCCTCGCACCACACAGATAAAGCAGGCTGCCCACGCGCGGGCCAGTCACGGCCTTCGCGCCGCCCGTTTTCGGACTCGTCCGATCGTGCGGACGCGCGGGCCACGGCATCATCACGCACTCGCTGGCTATTTTGAGACACCGTCGATCCCAAAGGCCGGCATGCGTGTCCAGCCAACCCTTCCTGATCCCGGCAAGGCCACGCATCTCTTTTCAGACGGAGGCTTGCCGAGCGATGTCCACGAGTATCCCTTTCATTCCGGTCGAAGGTGCCGTGGCGCTGCCTTCGCTGCGTCCACTCGGTGCCATCTCTGAATCGTTTGGACGCGAATGGGCGCTGCTGCCGCCTAACGTCAGCTTGCGCATCGAGCTAAAGGCGCTGTACGCGGCGATATTGCGCACGTTCTGTCTGTCGTCACAGGCGATTCGCTCAATGTGCAAATGGGAGCCGCACCCCGCGCGGGCCGTGGCAAGCGCGCCTGTTACCGCGAAGGGGGATGCCGCAGCGCAAGCCGGCGGCGTAGCGGCTTCTTGTGGTGTATCGGCAGCCGGCATGCGGACCGTGCAGCCCGCTATGCGCGCGTCGCACGGCCCGTCGAACCTGCGACTGGGCAGCGCAGTGGCAATCGGCGGCGCGGCGATGCTTGCGTGGATCGTGCTCGACCTTCCGCAACGCGGACACACAAACACCTTGGCCCCGGCGACGCATACGCCCGCGCCGTCGCGCGCCGCCCAAATCGAAACGCCGCGCGTGGCGGCAGTTGCGAGCGTCAACCGGTCCGGCAACCCGGTTTCGCACGAGACCCGGTCGACCGGAGTCGGCAAGTCAGATCGCGACAACGTTCATGCTGTCGATACAAGCACGGTCGCGAATGTCGATTCGTTCGCGTCGAGACCATTCGCAAAAGCGTCGCAACCGGGTTCAGTCGCGCCGGCCCACGCGCACGCGACGGGTTCGCCTGCCGGCAGTCGAGCCACGGCAAGCACAGCGCACGACGATGCGCCGCAAGCGACGGCCGCTTCGGCCACTGCGTCGCCACTCAAAATCAAGGTCGCGTCACGCGAAGCCGCACCGGTTACCCCACACCACAGCAAGACCGCGACATGGACGGGCCGCGACGCAGTAGCGTTGGCCCGGTCGGCCGTGAGCCGTTCGGCGGAAACGAACGCGAAACCGTCACCGGCGGGCGAGTATTCGCCGCCGACACCGTCTGCGCTTACGAGCGACGATTATGGATCGGTGATGATGTCTGCACGCACTTATCATGTAAACTCCGCTGCAACCCCCGGTGCAAACGCCACACCAACGCAACGCCCACAAGGCAACAACGTGATCGCCAATGACACTTCGTGGATGAACCACATGTCGCAGCGGCGCGTGACCGAGGTGCCGGAGCTCTTCTCCCGATAACCATCGTCTTAGGCCCCTCCCACTTTTTCTCGGCACGAGGCGCGTCAATCAGACAGCACACTCAGGCTGCACACGCGCTTTCTTACCACCACCCGCCAGCAGCCCGGCACTTCGACCGGAATATTGACGTTTCAGGGTACGCCTCAACCCGATGCGCTACCCGCTACCTTGCCGCAGGCAACCCTGCTTCGCTCTGCTGCTGCAGTTGTTGCACCTGTTGCTGCAACAGACGCAACTGCGATTGCGCCTTTTCCTTTTCATCGCGCAGCACGAGCGCTTCGCTGCGCGCCTGGCGCTGATATTCGGCCACCTTCGCCTGCTGATCGCGTGCGACGCCGAGATCCGCCTGCAGACGTTTAGCGCGGTCTTCGGACAGCCCGATCATCCGTTCGATATAAGCGGTCTGCGCCTGCAGCTTCGTTCGCCGAATGTCGACGTCGGCGAGTTGTTCAGTCTGCTTCGCGAAGCTCACGTAGATCTCTTCCGCGCGCGCTTCGTCCGGCAGCTTGATCACGCGCCAGAAATGTTTGTCCTGAAACAGCGCGACGTAGTAGGTTAGATCCCGCGCGTGGAAAAAGAGCGACGCGCCATAGCCGCCGTTGTACGTCGTACGCAATTCGTTAAGCGACGCGCTTTGAATCAGCCGGGTCAGTTCGGCGACGTCCCCGTGCGCGCCAGCGTCGGCGGGGTTCGCGCCGATACCTGCGTGATCCATATTGGCCGCGGCGTCGAACCCGGAGGCTGCGAAGGTGGCGCCCGGCGACAGAACCGTCGCGCAGGCGACTGCGAGCAGCATCGCGCGCCGAACCGATAACGGGTGCTTGTTCACTGCATGCTCCATGCGATTCCAGAAAACAGCCGTGGATTATCGCGCGGTTTGACAGTGAAAAAACGAGGTTTGACGGGACTTTAAATCGAGATAAAACAACGGATCAGTGGCGTGCGGCGACCGGCATCGGCCGGTCAGTCACCGGCGAGCCACGCCCGCCGCAACGCCAGGACTCATCAGAAACGCGTTTCGCGCGCGACCCGCAGAAACGTATCGAGCAGCGGCGTGCAATCGAGCAGTTCGGCGCCGCCTGCGCGGTGAAACTCCGGGTGCCACTGCACGCCAACCACGAACGGCGCGCGCCGGTAGCGAACCGCCTCGATGATGCCGTCTTCCGCCGACACCGCTTCGATATTCAGATCCCGCCCCAGTACGTTCACCGCCTGGTGGTGAATCGAGTTGACGATCGCCTCTTGCCGGCCGGGGAACATGTTCGCGAGCGTCGAACCCTCCGGAAAGTGAACCGCGTGCCGATGCTGATCGTATTGCTCGCTCACATGCACGCCGGCCGTCGGCACATCGGTCGCAATATCCTGATACAGCGTGCCGCCGAACGCGACGTTGATCAGCTGACAGCCGCGGCACACACCGAGCACCGGCTTGCCCGATTCGACGAACTCATGCAGCAGCTCGAGCTCGTACATGTCGCGCACGCGATCGCCGGGCCATTCGGGACGCGTCGACGTTTCCGCGTACGACTGCGGCGACACATCCGCGCCGCCTTGCAGCAGCAGTCCGTCGAGAGTCTTTGCATAGTCGCGCAAACGGATGTTGCTCGGGTGCAGCATCCCTTCGTGGCCGACGGTTGGAATCATGAACACGAGCACATCGCGCGACATCACCCAGTGCGCGATCGATTCCTCCAGATACTGCAGCGTCTTGCCGCGCAGTCCCTTCGCGCCGGGTTCCGGGTGGAAGAGTCGCGCCGACACACCGATGCGCAAGGTACGTTGCGTGATTCGCTGGCCCGCGCGATCGAAGATTCGCCGTGCACGCGCAGCGAGCACACGGCCGAATACCGACCACGCCGAATCGTTGCGCCGCAGATACGCCGGGTTCGGCGGAATCGAGCCCGGCGGCGGCGGATGGTAGGCGCCGAAATCCGGCGCCGCGCCGAAGCCGGGCGGTGGCGAGCCGGCCGCTGCGCCCTCGCCGGCGGCACTGCTTGCGGCAGCCGCGGCGGCCTGCGTGCTAGCGGCATCGGCAGCGGCCGCCACGGCCGCCGGGTTTGGCGCGGACGGCTGTGGAGTTAGCTGCGGGCTCGGCGGAGCATTCAAAGGCGATGCCGCGGCACCCACCGCGGGCCGGGGCGCTTCGGTTGCATACGCCGATTGCTGCCCACGTAGCGGAGCCGGCCGCTCGACCGTCGCACCGCTCGCCGCGGCACGGCCCTGATACATCGCACCGGTTTGCGCCGCGCCGGCCGCGCGTTGCGGTGTCACATTGGACGCGCTTTCGGGAGCATCGGTGGCGGCGGCTTCTTTGGCCGCCAGCGGGGTGGACGCCGCCGGCGTTGCTTCGTCCTTCGAACCGGACGGTGGAGCAGCCTGTGAAGCGGTCTGTGAACCAGCCTGTGAACCGGCCGGCGAAGCGGAACCTGAAGCCGAAGCGGAATGGGTAGCGGACGTTGAAGCGTCCGGCGGAATGGTGGCGGATGGCGTACCGGACGGTCCGGCGTTATCGGGCTTGTTTTCGCTCATGACGATATGTCAGGCACGCAGCGGCGCGCGAACGAATGGATATACCCTGATTATCCGCCAGCACGCGGTGACCGGCAAACCAGCACACATTTGGTCACATCCGGTCACACCCGGGTTCACCACACGTTACATCGCGTCACCGCGCTGCAAGCCCGTAGCCCGGCGCATGAAGCTCGCGAGCGCATACCCGCAGCACGACCCGAAATCGCCCCGTCAAGGATCGGGCTGCTCATCAAGTGTCTCGCGCAGCGCAATCTGCATCGATGCATGAATGCGCACGAACCAGCGCCACAGCACAGTCACCAGTACCGCCGCGCACACGAGCACCGCGATCAGCAGGCCGGTCGGCGGCAGGATCGTGCCCGACAGCGCGGCCACCAGCAGAAAAACACCAATCATCGACACGACCGGCACCAGATCCGAAATCGCGTAGCGCAGCGCGCGCGTCAGGAACCCTGCATTCGCCGGCTGCACGCTGACTTCGGCCAGCAATAGCGCGAGCGCTTTCGTCTTCCTGTAAACGGCGATCAGAAACGGCAATGACACGATCAGCGCCGCGCTCCACAGCACGACACGCTGCATCGGTTCGGCTGGCACCCAGCCGGCCAGCAGCGGGCTCGCGACCGGCGCGCCGTACGACGCACCGAGAAAAATCGCCACGACCAGCGCGAGATTCACCGCGATCTGCAGAATGATCCGGCGCGTGATGCCAAAAAGCGTCGGCTCGCCGCTCGCGGGATGCAGGCTACGCAGCCACTGCCCGTACAGACCGAACACATTGGACACCGCGCGCGGCATCGACCGCGCGAGGCGCTGGGTCAACGGATCGGCCGCGCGGATCAGATACGGCGTGAACAGCGTCGTCAGCGCCGAGACGGCAACCGCGATCGGATACAGAAAGGCGCTCGTCACCTTCAGTGTCAGGCCGAGCGACGCGATGATGAATGAGAACTCGCCGATCTGCGACACGGTCATGCCGACCCGCATCGCGGTGCGTCCGTCCTTGCCGGAGAGAAAAGTGCCCAGACCGCACGACACGATCTTGCCGACGATCACCGCGACCGTGATGACCGCGATCGGCCACGCGTAGTCAACGAGGACCGCCGGGTTCAGCATCAGCCCGATCGTCACGAAGAAGATCGCGGAGAACGCATCGCGCAGCGGCGCGATCAGATGCTCGATGCGATGCAGATGGCGCGACTCGGCCATGATCGCGCCGATCAGGAACGCGCCGAGCGCAATGCTGTAGTCGAGCTTGACGACCAGCAGGCAGAACCCGAAGCAGAAGCCGAGCACTGACACGAGCAGCATTTCGTCACTGCGCGAGCGCGCCACGTAATTCAGTGCGCGCGGCACGACCAGAATGCCGATCACGAGCGACACCGTCATGAAGAGCAGCAGCTTGCCGAGCGTGACGAACGCAACGCCCGCGGACAGCGAGCCCGTCTGCGCGATGCCGGACAGCAGCACGAGGATCGCGATGCCCAGGATATCTTCGACAATCAGAATGCCGAACACGGACTGCGCGAATGCTTCGCGCTTCAAGCCGAGTTCCGCGAGCGCCTTCACGATGATCGTGGTCGACGAGATCGCGAGAATCGCACCGAGAAAAAGCGCATCCATCAAGCTCCAGCCGAACGCGCTGCCGATCTCGTAGCCGATCCACACCATCAACACGATTTCCGACAGCGCGGCGACGATCGCTGTCGCCCCGACGCGGAACAGCTTGCGCAGGCTGAACTCAAGCCCGAGCGAGAACATCAGGAACACGACGCCGAGTTCGCCGAGCGTCTGGATGGTCTGCTGATCGCGGATCAGCTGGAAAGGCGGCGTATAGGGGCCGATGATCACGCCAGCCGCGATATAGCCGAGCACCACCGGCTGCTTCAGGCGATGGAACAGTACCGTGACGACGCCTGCCAACGCCATCACGACTGCCAGATCCTGAATGAAGCCGATACCTTGGTGCATAGCCGAATTCCTTACAAAAAGTAAACTTCAAGCTGCGATGGTATCGCACAAAGCGATATCGCCGAATGATTGATGCGCATGAGCAGCGGTCCAATTAATGGACACGTCACAATAGGAGCCGTTCTGGCTCCCGATCGCGACTTCACACCATGACCACCGAATTCACACCCTTCCCGCCCCTCGCCCAACTCGCCGCCGATCTGGCCGCAGGCCGCACGACGAGCCGCGCGCTCATCGAAACCGCGCTCGAGCGGATCGCCGATCCCGCCGGCCAGGGGTCGACCGTGTTTATCGACGTCGACGCGCCAGGCGCACGCGCCGCCGCCGACGCGCACGACAGGCTGCGCGCGGCCGGCACGGTGCTGTCGCCGCTCGCCGGCGTTCCGGTCTCGATCAAGGACCTGTTCGATATCGCCGGCCAGCGCACGCGCGCCGGGTCGCTCGCGCTCGCCGACGCGCCGCCCGCGCGGACCGACGCGCTGAGCGTCGCACGTCTGAAACGCGCGGGCGCCGTGCTGATCGGGCGCACCAACATGAGCGAGTTCGCGTTCTCCGCGGTCGGCCTGAACCCGCACTACGGCAATCCGCTGTCACCGTACCGGCGCGACGTGAAAGGCGACGAACGGGTATCGGGCGGGTCGTCGTCCGGCGCGGCGGCATCGGTCGCCGACGGCATGGCGGCGGTTGCGCTCGGCACCGATACCGGTGGCTCGATCCGCGTGCCCGCGTCGTTCTGCGGGCTGACCGGCTTCAAACCGACCGCGGCGCGCGTGCCACGGGAAGGCGGCGTGCCGCTGTCGACCACGCTGGATTCGTTCGGCCCGATCGGCGTGACGGTCGCCTGCTGTGCGCTCGTCGACCGGATGCTGGCCGGCCTCGAACCGGTGATCCCGGCGGCGCGTCCGCTCGAAGGCGTGCGCCTCGGCGTGCTGACCAACTATATGAACGAAGGTCTCGACCCCGAGGTCGAGCAGGCGCTCGACACCGCGCTCAAGCATCTCGAAGCCGCGGGCGCGATCGTCTCGGACGTACGCTTCGCGGCGCTCGACCGGTTGCCCGAGATCAATCGGATCGGCTTTTCGTCGATTGAGGCTTATGCGTGGCACCGCCCGCTGCTCGAGCGGCATCGCGATCAATACGACCCGCACGTGCTGTTGCGCATCATGAAGGGGGAGCCCGCCAGCGCCGTCGACTACCTCGATCTGCTGGCCGAACGCGCCGCGATGATCGGCGCGGCCCGCCCGCTCTGGCAGCGCTTCGACGCGCTCGTCGCGCCGACCACGCCGATGGTGCCGCCGCGCGTCGCGGACGTGACGCGCGACGACGACGCGTTCTTCAGCATCAACGGCCGCATTCTGCGCAATCCGAGCGCGTTCAACTTCCTCGACGCCTGCGCGCTGTCGCTGCCGTGCCATCCGCGCGGCAGCGCCCCGGTGGGCCTGATGCTCGCCGGCGCGCCGCATGGCGACGATGCGCTGCTCGCACTCGGGCGCGCGGTCGAAGCGGTGCTGAACACGATCCGCTAGCCGTTCGACGAACCGCCGGATGTTCGCGCTAGAATCGCGGCACCCGTCCGGGATCCATGCAACGCTACCGACCCATGTACAACGACAACGCCCTGCTGCTGCGCCGCGAGCGCAACCTGTTGGTCCTGCTGGCCCTCATCTGCGTCGCGCTGGTGGGCGGCGCGCTTTATCTGCAGTTCGTCGAGCATCAGGACCCGTGCCCGCTGTGCATCATCCAGCGCTACTTTTACCTGCTGATCGCGATTTTCGCGTGGCTCGGCTCGCGCTTTCACGGCTGGCGCGGCGTGCGCCTGCTCGAACTGCTCGCGCTGCTGTCCGCCGCGGGCGGCATCGTGACCGCCGCGCGGCATGTCTATATCCAGGCGCATCCGAACTTCAGCTGCGGGTTCGACGAGCTGCAACCGATCGTTGACGGGTTGCCGCCCGCGCACTGGCTGCCTTCGGTGTTCAAGGTCGCGGGGCTGTGCGAAACGTCGTATCCGCCGCTCTTCGGCATTTCGTTGCCGGGCTGGTCGCTGATCGGTTTCGCACTCGCTTTCGTCGCGCTTGCAACCAGCCTGTGGCGGCACCGGCGCGTTCGCTGAGTTCGCTGAGTTCGCTGTGTCGTCTCCACGCGCGGCCCACCTTTCCTTCTTGCGAACGCGACCGCGTGTTCGCGTAAACACCTGGCCGTGCGCTTGCGCCGCGCCGCGCGCCGGCCAGCTTTCGCATACTGGCCGCATCGCCTTGCGCGACGCGGCTTTGCGCGATTTCCGCGCGCGCTGACGAGGTTCGCACCGCCGTTTCAGCCATCCCGCATGGCCGCGCCGGAATAGCCTTCATCACCATCGGGGAATATTTTCGAGACGAGGTGGTGCTATCTTCGCAACAAGGATGGCGATCTACGTGCGCGAGCCCGGCCGATACGGGCCCATGCGTAACGCGCGCCCGGTCCGCAATGTCTTCCGGATTTGCCATGACAAAGCACACCATCCGTTTCTATCGTCAGGGCGCCGTGCACGAAGTGCGCGACGTGCCCGCGACGCGCACGGTGCTTCAGTACCTGCGCGAGGATTTGCGCTGCACCGGCACCAAGGAAGGCTGTGCGGAAGGCGATTGCGGCGCGTGCACGGTCGTCGTCGGCGAACTGGATGCGCACGGCGCGCTCGAGTTGAAGGCGGTCAACGCGTGCATCCAGTTTTTGCCGACCCTCGACGGCCGTGCGCTGTTCACCGTCGAAGACCTGCGCACGGAGCACGGCGCGCTGCATCCGGTTCAACAGGCGATGCTCGACTGTCACGGCTCGCAATGCGGGTTCTGCACGCCGGGCTTCGTGATGTCGATGTGGGCGCTCTATCAGAACCAGCCGGCGGACGCCGGCTTGCCGACCCGCGACGAAATCAATGCCGCGTTGTCCGGCAACCTGTGCCGCTGCACCGGCTACCGGCCGATCGTCGAAGCCGCGCAAAAAATGTTCGACTACCCACGCGACGTGCTCGACCGTGTCGCGCTCACGCGCGCGCTTGAATCGATCAAACGCACGCAGACGTTCGAATTCAGCGGACCCGACGCGCGCGGCGACAGATTCGGCACGCCGACATTCCATGCGCCGCTCACCGCCGATGCGCTTGCCGCACTCCGCGCGCGATATCCGCACGCCCGCATCGTCGCGGGCGGCACCGATGTGGGCTTGTGGGTCACCAAACAGTTCCGCGATTTAGGCGACCTGCTGTTTATCGGCAACGTCGCTGAACTGAAGACGATCGAACGCGATGCGCAAATGCTGACGATCGGCGCGGCGGCGTCGCTCGAATCGGCGTACGCGGCACTCGCCGTCGACTACCCCGAACTCGCCGAACTGTGGACGCGCTTCGCGTCGTTGCCGATCCGCAATGCGGGCACGCTCGGCGGCAATGTCGCGAACGGCTCACCAATCGGCGACTCGATGCCCGCGCTGCTCGCGCTCGATGCGCAGGTCGTGCTGCGGCGCGAATCGGCTATCCGTACGCTGCCGCTCGATGCGTTCTACACCGGTTACCAGAAAACCGCTCTCGCGGCGGGCGAATTCGTCACCGCGATCCGTGTGCCGCGGCCGGATACCCATCTGCGCTTTCGTACCTACAAAGTGTCGAAGCGCTACGACCAGGATATTTCGGCGCTATGCGGCGCATTCGCGCTGCGCATCGCCGATGGCGTGATCGCGGAGGCACGCGTCGCCTTCGGCGGCATGGCCGCAACGCCGCAGCGCGCGCGACGTGCCGAAGCGGCGTTGACCGGCGCCGCGTGGGATGAAACAGCCGCGCGCCGTGCGATGGACGCGCTTGCCACCGACTACCAGCCGCTCACCGACATGCGCGCGTCGAGCGCGTACCGGCTGAAAGTCGCGCGCAATCTGCTCTGGCGCTTCCAGCTGGAAACCCGCGACGAAGCACCACTGCCGCTCGTCGACGTCAGCGCTTTCGCGTTCGGAGCGGACACCGACGCGACGCTGGAGGAGCCTTTGTGATGAACCCGCGATCCGATCCGTTCATCGCGCCGGCCGCGCGTTCCGGGCCTGATTCGACGCAGGACGCGGCGGCCGCTAACACGTCCGCTCATATGTCCGCCGATACATCCCCGCCTCACGCCGCCGCTGATGCCGCCGCGATCGGCGTGCCGCTGCCGCACGAATCCGCCGCGCTCCACGTGAGCGGCGAAGCGACCTACACCGATGACATCCCTGAACTGCACGGCACGCTGCATGCCGCACTCGGGCTGTCGCGCCATGCGCATGCGCGGATTGTGTCGCTCGACCTGACCGCGGTGAAGCACGCGCCCGGCGTGATCGCGGTGTTCACCGCGGCCGACATCCCGGGTGAGAACAACTGCGGCCCGGTCGTTCACGACGACCCGATTCTCGCCGACGGCGAAGTGCTGTACCTCGGCCAGCCGGTGTTCGTCGTGATCGCGACCAGCCACGATCTCGCGCGCCGCGCCGCAGCGCTCGCGACAAGCGAAGACGTCGTGCGCTACGAACCGCTCGAAGCGGTGCTCACCGCGAGTGACGCCAAGGCGCGACAACAGTTCGTGATACCGCCGCTGCATCTGACGCGCGGCACGCCAGCCGACCGGATCGCGGCGGCACCGCATCGGCTTGCGGGCACATTCGAAGTCGGCGGCCAGGAACAGTTCTATCTCGAAGGACAGATCGCGTACGCGCTACCGAAGGAAATGGACGGCATGCACGTCTATAGCTCGACCCAGCACCCGACCGAGATGCAACTGGTGGTCGCGCATATGCTCGGCTGGCCGGCGCACAACGTGGTGTGCGAATGCCGGCGAATGGGCGGCGGCTTCGGCGGCAAGGAATCGCAATCGGCGATTTTCGCGTGCATCGCGGCGCTCGCCGCGCATCGGCTGCAGCGCCCGATCAAGCTGCGCGCCGATCGCGACGACGACTTCATGATCACCGGCAAACGGCACGATGCGGTGTACGCGTATGAAGCCGGCTTCGACGAGCACGGCCGCATCCTCGGTGTGCGTGTCGAGATCGCGCTGCGCGCGGGCTTCTCGGCGGATCTGTCGGGCGCGGTCGCGACGCGCGCGCTGTGCCATTTCGACAATGCGTACTATCTGTCCGACGTCGAAATCGTGTCGCTGGCCTGCAAGACGAATACGCAGTCGAACACCGCGTTTCGCGGCTTCGGCGGACCGCAAGGCGCGCTCGTGATGGAAGTGCTGATCGACAGCATTGCGCGCGAACTCGGGCTCGACCCGCTCGACGTACGCCGCGCAAACTTCTACGGTGTCGGCGAGCGCGATGTCACGCCGTATGGGCAGCGCGTCGAAGACAATATCCTCGAGCCGCTCGTCGACGAACTGCTCGCATCGAGCGACTATCGCGCGCGGCGCACGGCGCTCGCCACACTGAACGCGCGTAGCCCCGTGCTCAAGCGCGGCATTGCGCTGACGCCCGTCAAGTTCGGCATTTCGTTCAATGTCCCTTTCCTGAATCAGGCCGGCGCGCTGGTGCACGTGTACCGGGACGGTTCCGTGCTCGTCAATCACGGCGGCACCGAGATGGGCCAAGGACTCAATACGAAGGTCGCGCAGGTGGTCGCGAGCGAATTCGGCTTGCCGCTGTCGCGCGTGCGGGTCACGGCAACCGACACGTCGAAAGTGGCCAATACATCGGCAACCGCCGCTTCGACAGGCAGCGACCTGAACGGCAAGGCCGCCGAAGACGCGGCGCGCAAGATACGCGAGCGCCTCGCCGCGCTTGCGGCGAGGCTGCTCGGCGGGGATGCGCGACACGTCACGTTCGCAGGCGGTACAGTGCAATCGAACGGCACGGTCTGGCCATTCGCGCAACTCGTCAACGCCGCCTACCTTGCGCGCGTACAGTTGTGGTCCGACGGTTTCTACGCGACGCCGAAGGTGCACTGGGATTCGAACACACTGACCGGTCATCCGTTCTACTACTTCGCGTACGGCGCAGCGGTATCCGAAGTGGTGATCGACACGCTGACCGGCGAATGGAAGCTGCTACGCGCGGACCTGCTGCACGACGCGGGCCGCTCGATCAATCCGGCGATCGATCTGGGCCAGATCGAGGGCGGCTTCATTCAGGGCATGGGCTGGCTCACGACCGAAGAGCTCTGGTGGAGCCGCGACGGACGCCTGATGACCCATGCGCCGTCGACGTACAAGATTCCGGCGGTCAGCGATACGCCCGCCGCGTTCAACGTGCGCCTGTATCGGACCGACAATGTGGAGCCGACCGTGTTCCGGTCGAAAGCGGTCGGCGAGCCGCCGCTGCTGCTATCGTTTTCGGTGCTGCTCGCGATTCGCGATGCGATCGCCGCAGCGGTGCCTGACGCACGCCACGCGCCGCCGCTGCGCGCGCCCGCGACACCCGAGGCGATCCTCGACGCGCTGGACACATTGCGTGCGGACACAACGGTCGCGGCGAGGGAAGGTCCAAGCTGCGCCCCGAACGAAGGTTCAAGCAGAGATTCAGGCGAGGGCCCAGTCGCAAAACCGACGGAGACAGCGTGAATCACAGCTGGAACGGCAGCACGAGAACCGGAACCACACCGTGCGACGCGCCACCAGCGCGCCGCGCACCGATCAACCGCCCGCGCGCGCACCCCCGCCGCGGCAATGCATGGAGAACAGCCGGATGCATGCGTGGCTTACCGACCTGCAACATCTGCTCGCGCACGGTGACGCCGTCGTGCTCGTGACGGTCGCGCGCGCCGAAGGTTCGGCGCCGCGCGAAGCCGGCACGAAGATGATCGTCACGCGCGAAGCGGCCCGACATACGATTGGCGGCGGCCATCTCGAATGGAAGGCCATCGAAACCGCGCGCCAGGTGCTGCGCGACGGGATGCGCACGCCGCATACGCGCAGACTCGAACGTTTCGCGCTCGGCCCGAGCCTCGGGCAATGTTGCGGCGGCGCGGTCGTGCTCGCGTTCGAGCGGCTCGATGTCGGCGACCTCGGCTGGGTCACGTCGCTGGCCAAGCGCGTCGCAGCGGGCCAGTCGACCGTGCGCAGCGTGTCATTCGGTGCCACGCGGGACGCGGTGATGCTATCCGACCCGGAACCCGGCGTCGAAAGCGCCGACTGTCTGCTATGGGACGGCGCGGGCTTTGACGAGAGCGGCGCGCTGCTCACGGAAACCATCGCGCCGCGCGACTTCGCCGTCGTGCTGTTCGGCGCCGGGCATGTCGGCGCCGCGTTGGTGCGTGTGCTCGGCACGCTGCCGTGCCATGTGCGTTGGGTCGATGAGCGCGACGCGCAGTTCCCGCCGCCGGACACGCTGCAGGTGGACAACGCGACGATCGATGCGAACGACGCGCCCGACGAAGCCGTCGATCGCGCCGCACCGAATACGTACTTCATCGTGATGACGCACGACCACCAGCGCGATCTCGCGCTGGCCGAACGCATCCTGCAGCGCGGCGACTTCGCTTTCTTCGGCATGATCGGCTCGCACACGAAGCGCAAGCAGTTCGAACACCGGCTCGCCGCGCGCGGCATCGATCCCGCGCGTATTGCGCGGATGCAATGCCCGCTCGGCGTCGAAGGCATCGAAGACAAGTCGCCGGAAATCATCGCGATCTCGGCGGCCGCACAGATACTGCGCGCCGTCGAAGCCAACGCGCACGCTGCGCCGACGCAAACCGCCTGACCCGATTCAAACCAACCAGAAACGCATCATGGGCCGCCCGATGAATACAACGACAACCGCACGCTCGCCGCTCGCCGATAAGGTTGCGCGCGCACCGAAAGCCGAATTGCATATCCACATCGAAGGATCGCTCGAACCCGAGCTGATTTTCCGGCTCGCTGAACGCAACGGCGTCAAGCTCCCGTATGAATCGATCGACGCATTGCGCGCCGCTTATGCCTTCACCGATCTGCAATCGTTTCTCGACATTTACTATGCCGGCGCAAGTGTGCTGCTGAAAGAGCAGGACTTCTACGACATGACGATGGCCTACGCGGAACGCGCGCTCGCCGACCACGTCGTGCACGCGGAAATTTTCTTCGACCCGCAAACGCATACCGAACGCGGTGTGTCGATCGCGACCGTGGTCGCCGGCATCGAACGCGCGCTCGCCGACGCCGAGCGCCGCGGCCTGTCGAGCAAACTGATTCTGTGCTTCCTGCGCCACCTGTCGGAAGAGGACGCGCTGGCAACCTTCGACGCCGCGCTGCCGCTTTTCGAGCAGTATCCACACCGGCTGATCGGTGTCGGCCTCGATTCGTCCGAGCGCGGCCATCCGCCATCGAAATTCGAGCGCGTGTTCGCGAAGGCGCGCGCGCAAGGGCTGAAACTCGTCGCACATGCCGGCGAGGAAGGGCCCCCGTCGTACATCTATGAAGCGCTCGATCTGCTGTACGTCGACCGCGTCGATCACGGCGTGCGCAGCATCGAAGACCCTGCGCTCGTCACGCGCCTCGCGGACACGCGCGTCGCGCTGACCGTCTGCCCGCTGTCGAACATCAAGCTGTGCGTGTTCGACGACCTGACCAAGCACACGTTAAAGGACCTGCTCGATCAAGGTGTGGCGGTCACCGTGAATTCGGATGACCCGGCTTACTTCGGCGGCTATGTGAACGAAAACTATCTCGCGACGATCGATGCGCTCAATCTGACCGACGCGGAGGTCTACACAATCATCCGCAACGGCTTCGATGCGTCGTTCGTCACGCCGCAAGAGCGTGCTGCGCTGATCGCGCAACTCGACACGCACTGGCATGCGGTGCCTGCGCGCTGAAACCGCGCCATCATTCCTACACTACGGAGACACGTTCAGTCATGACTCAATCGGCTTTTCGCGCACAACTGCTCACGTTCAACGGCGATCCCGCGCAATCGTCCCACGCGGCGGTCTTCGACGAAGACGGCCTGCTGATCGTCGAAGACGGTCATGTGGTCGCGGCCGGCGCGTATGCGTCGGGCGCGCCGCGGCTCGCGCCCGGCACGCCGGTGCACGAGCTGCGCGACAAGCTGATCGTGCCGGGCTTCATCGATACGCACATCCACTATCCGCAGACCGACATGATCGCGTCGCCGGCACCCGGACTGCTGCCGTGGCTCGACACGTACACGTTCCCGACCGAGCGCGGTTTCGAAGACCCCGCATACGCACGCGACACCGCGCGCTTTTTCGTCGACGAGCTGCTCGCGTGCGGCACGACGACCGCGCTCGTCTACTGCACGGTGCACAAGGATTCAGCCGACGCGCTCTTTAGCGAAAGCGCGTCGCGCAACCTGCGGATGGTCGCGGGCAAGGTGCTGATGGATCGTCATTGCCCTGAGTTCCTGCGCGACACCGCACAGTCCGGCTACGACGATAGCGCGGAGCTGATCGGCCGCTGGCACAACAAGGGGCGGCAGATGTACGCGCTCACGCCGCGCTTTGCGCCGACTTCGACCGACGCGCAGATGCGTGCGTGCGGCGAGCTGGCGCGTCAGTATCCGGACGTGTTCATTCAAAGCCATGTCGCGGAGAACACGGACGAGGTCAAATGGGTCGCCGAGCTGTTCCCCGGACATCGCAGCTATCTCGACGTCTACGATCACTACGGGCTGCTGCGCCGTCGCGCGGTGTACGGCCACTGTATCTATCTCGACGACACGGACCGCAAGCGGATGGCGCAGACCGGCGCTGTCGCGGCGCACTGCCCGACGTCGAATCTGTTCCTTGGCAGCGGCCTGTTCGATTTCGCGAAGGCGGATGAAACCGGCATGCCGCTCGCGCTTGCGACCGACGTCGGCGGCGGCACGTCGTTTTCGATGCTGCAGACGATGAACGAGGCGCATAAGGTCGCGCGCCTGACCGGCTATCACCTGAGCGCGACGCGCATGTTCTGGCTCGCAACGGCGGGCGCGGCGCAGGCGCTCGATCTGGCCGACCGCGTCGGCACGTTAAAGCCGCGCACCGAAGCGGACTTCGTCGTGCTCGATCCGCAAGCGACGCCGCTGCTAGCGCGCCGCACGTCGCGCAGCAACTCGCTCGACGAGCTGCTTTTCGCGTTCGCGCTGCTTGGCGACGATCGGGCAGTCTATGAAACGTACGCGGCCGGCCAGCGTGTGCATCGGCGCGATGCGGCGCGTGAACACGCGACAAGGAAGACGAAGGTCGCCGCTTGAGCGCATCGCGATGCGGCCGGGCGCTGCGTACGCAGCGCTGCGACGCCGACACCGGCCGCATCGCTCATCACGTCACTTTGCCGGCGCGCACGCAAGCTCATAGATCGCATCGAGTCGCCGTGCCGGGTCCGCGACGAACGGATTCGATTCGTCCCACGCATAGCCGGCCAGCACGGCGCTGACCATCCGGCAAATCGACGGCGTCTGCTCCGGATAAAAGATGATGTCCTGCAATTGCCCGGTATACCAGCGCTCGACGAACGCGCGGAACGTATCGATACCTTTACGCAGCGGCCGATCGTAGGCCGCGAGCCAGTCCACCGCTTCACCATTCAGATGCCGCAGCAGCGTCTGAACCGCAAGATGCGCGGAGCGCAGCGCGATCGTCACGCCTGACGAAAAAACCGGATCGAGGAACTCGCCTGCGTTGCCGAGCAGTACGTATCCCGGCCCGTGCAGCCGCTCCACGTTCGCCGCGTAGCCGCCGATCTGGCGCACCGGCATCAGGAACGGCGCGTCGCCGATCAGCGCGGCAAAGGTCGGTTCGGCTCGCAGCAGCGCACGCAACCGCGCTTCACGCTCGTCCTCCGGCACGTCAAGAAAGCTCGCCTCGGCGACGCAACCCAACGACACGCGGCCGCCCGCGAGCGGGATCATCCAGTACCAGACGTCGCGATGTTCCGGATGCACCGCGACCAGAATCTTGTTGCGGTCATACGCACCCGGCGGGTTCGCATCGCGTGCATGCGTGAAAATCGCGGCGCGGGTCGGCATGCGGGTGGGTGCCTCGAGATTCAACAGGCGCGGCAGCACCCGGCCGAAGCCGCTCGCGTCGAATACGAAACGTGCGCGTACCTGATAGGCCACGCCCGCTTCATCCTCGACGTCGAGCACGGGCGCATCGCCCGTTTGCATCGCCCGGACCGTGTGGCCGAAGCGCACGTCGGCGCCGTCGCGCATCGCGCAGCGGATCAGTAGATCGTCGAATGCCGCGCGCTCGACCTGATAAGTGGTGCCCCAGCCAGGCGAATGCTTGTCACGGAAGTCAAATGCCGCGGAACGTTCGCGATGCACGAAGTGCGCACCGTTCTTGAACTGAAAGCCCGCTTCGACCACCGCCTGCAGCATGCCCGCTTCTTCGAGGTACGCCATGCTTTGCGGCAGCAGGCTTTCGCCAATCGAGAAACGCGGAAAGTGCTGACGCTCGAGCACCAGCACCGAGCGCCCGGCTTTCCTGAGGAGCGCCGCCGCGACTGCACCCGACGGACCGGCCCCGATAATCGCGACGTCAGTCACGATGTTATTTGCATTATCGTTATTCATTTTGCTGCATTGACTCCGATCAAAAATCACTGCGTTCAATACGGCATCCGCCACGCGGTTTTGCCGCCGCGATTACAATGTCGCGCGACCACACAATGAACTGAACAACCCACGGGGAAGCTTATGCCGTCGTCCGAAACATCCAGCGTGCCGTATGTGCCCGAGTCGGCATTCGGCGTCTGGTTTTTGCGCACCCACACGTGGGAACACCATGTGTTGCGCGTCGCGATCAACGACCTGAAACGGCTTATCGACGTGCCGCTGCCTGAGCAACCGGTACTCGTCGACGCGGGCTGCGGACAGGGCATTTCGTTCCGGCTGCTCACCGAAGCGTTCAAACCATCGCGCATCGTCGGCGTCGACTTTCACGAACCGTCGCTGACGCTTGCGGCCGAGGCGGCCCGTGCGTGTCGCGAGCGCCATCTGGTCACCGCCTTCGAACTGCTGCACGGCGACTGCGCGACGCTGCCGGTGCAAGACGCGAGCGCCGACATCGTGTTCTGCCATCAGACCTTCCATCACCTTGTCGAGCAGGAACGCGCACTCGCCGAATTTCATCGGGTGCTGAAGCCGGGCGGCCTGCTGCTATTCGCCGAATCGACCGATGCGTACATCAAGTCGTGGGTGATACGCCTGCTGTTCCGTCACCCGATGCACGTGCAGAAGAGCGCGCAGGGTTACCTCGACATGATCCGCAACGGCGGCTTCGCGTTTAGCGAACGCAATGTGTCGCTACCGTATCTGTGGTGGAGCCGCGCGACCGACTTCGGTCTCTTCGAGCGTCTCGGTCTGCATCGTCCGCAGCCGGGTAAGCGTCGCGAGACGCTCGTCAACGTCGCAGCGGTCAAGCGCGCCTGACGAACGGCGGGCGTGGCCCGCCACGTCATTACTTCTTCAGCGTCACGATGTCGCCCTTCAGCGCAACGCCTGCGACCATCGCGCCCGCGCCGCAGGTGAACTCGGTTGCGCTCTCACGCACCTCGTTCTTATAGTTGCTCTTGATATTGATCACCGCGTTGCCGCCTTCCTTGCGCGCACGCTCCTGCAGTGCGAGTACCGCGGACAGGAACACGTGCTGGCAGGCGACCTCGTCGGTCTTGCCGAACGCGTTGGTCTTCTTGTTGGTTGCGACTTCGCCGAACGACTTCGCGACGCCCGGATGTTTCTGACCGGCAAAATACAGCGCAACGTCATCGCTGACCTTGCCGGCGTCGCTCTTCAGCGCCGGGTCGATCGCATAGGTGCCGATCGTATCGCGCGCGAACACATGCGACGATGCCGCGCATCCAACAGTCAAAACGGCAATGGTCAACTGGCGTTTCAATTGCTTTTTCATTTTTCATTCTCCGTCAGTGGTTTTACTGCGCTTCGAGCACGACGACATCGCCGCGCACAATGATGGATGCGGCGCTGGTGCTCAGGCCGCACGTGTAGTTCGTATCGGACGATGTCTCGGTGCTGTGAAAGCGCGTCGAGATATTGATCACCGCGTTCGCCTGATGCTCGTGCGCATAACCGCGCAGCTTCTGCAACGCATCGGCAAGCGCCTGATCGCATGACGCCTTGCCATCGCTCTTGCGCGCGATATGGACCGATTGCGTCCGCTCGCCCAGCGAGCGCTTCACCTCAGGATGCGCCTGCGTGCCGAAATACAGCGCGATGTCCGTCTGCGCGGCACTCTGGCTCGTCACCGCTTGCAACGGCAATGACTCGACGTGCGTTGCACAGCCGGCTTGCGTCATGGCGACCACCGCCAGCACCCCGATCGTGCTTCTGACTTTCATTGTTGTTCACCTCGTTGTGAAGAAAACCACGGACCTGTTCGCGCTAGCAGCCCTTCCATGCCTCGAACATCAGGCTCGCGCAACTGCCGCCGAACCCGAATGAAATCGACATCACGCGGTCGAGCGTCGCTGCGCGCGTCGCACGAACCAGCGGCATGCCGTCGATGCAAGGATCCGGCGTCGCAATTCGCGGCGTACCGGCGATAAACCCGTCGCGCATCATCAGCAGCGCATAGATCGCTTCGTGCACGCCGCAGGCGCCGAGCGGATGCCCGGTCAATCCTTTCGTCGACGAAAACGGCGGGACGCGCGCGCCCCATACCGTCTGCATCGCGCGCAGTTCCTCGAGATCGCCAAGCGGTGTCGACGGCCCGTGCGTGTTCACGTAATCGGGTATCGGCCGGCCGGCATCCGCGAGCGCGCCGTTGATCGCGCGCGCGATGCCCTGTGCGCGCGGCGTCACCATCCCTGCGCCATCGGTGCACTGCCCGAACCCGGTCAGTTCGGCGTGGATGCGCGCCCCGCGCGCGCGGGCATGCTCGAGCGACTCGAGCACCAGCACACCACCCCCGGATGCGATCACGAAACCATCCCGCGCGATGTCGTACGGACACGATGCGCGCTGCGGTTCGTCGTTCGAGCGGCGCGACAGCGCGTGCATCGCATCGAACATCAAGGTCATGTTGTCGTGCAGCCCTTCGCTGCCGCCCGCGAGCACGATATCCTGCGCGCCACTGGCGACCAGTTGCATCGCCTGGCCGATCGCGAGCGCGGACGTGGTGCACGCCGACGACGGCGAATACGCGACCCCCTCGATGCCGAACAGCTGGGCGACATTCGCGGACGCCGTGCTGCTCATCGCCTGCGGCACCGTGTATGGCGGCACCTTGTCGACGCCGCGCGTGAGCGCGGCCGAGATCGCCGCGTCGTAGGTCGACATCGTGCCGACGCCCGAGCCGATCACCGCGCCGGCGCGCGGCGATCGGAGCGCATCGGGCGGCAGACCCGCGTCGTCGAGTGCGCGGCGCGCCGCGTGACAGGCAAAGCGCGCGGTGTCGCCCATAAAGCGTTCGAGCTTGCGCGCAAACGGCGGCGCGTCGTCAGTCGACGCGACGCCCGCCACCTGGCTCGCGAAGCCGCGTTCGCGCCACGCGTCGACGCGCACGATGCCGCTCGTGCCGTCGCGCAATGCGGCCGACACGCGCTCGAGCGAATTGCCGAGACACGACACGATGCCCATGCCGGTCACGACGACGCGGCGGATTTCGCGCTGAGTTTCGCGCTGAGTTCCGCGCTTGAGTTCGGGCTGATGCGGTGCGTTCATCGAACACGCCTGAAAATCAGCGACGTGTTGATGCCGCCGAACGCGAAGTTGTTGCTCATCGCGTACTCGGCATCCATCTCACGGCCGGCGCCGGTGATGTAATCGAGCGGTGCGCACGCGGGGTCGACTTGCGTGAGGTTCAGCGTCGGCGCATACCAGTTGCGTTTCATCATCTCGATCGTCCACCACGCCTCGATCGCGCCGCACGCACCGAGCGTATGCCCGATATAGCTCTTCAGCGAGCTGATCGGCATGCGCGCGCCGAACGTCTGTGCGGTCGCCGCGCTTTCGGCGACATCGCCACGGTCCGTCGCGGTGCCGTGCGCATTCACGTATGCGATCGCGTCGCCATGCAACTGTGCGTCGTCGAGCGCCAGCTGCATCGCGCGCGCCATCGTATTGGCGCTCGGCTGCGTCATATGCGCGCCGTCCGAGTTGCAGCCGAAGCCGACCACCTCCGCATGGATGCGCGCGCCGCGGGCACGTGCATGCTCATACTCTTCGAGCACCAGCGTCGCCGCGCCTTCGCCGACGACAAGGCCATCACGCGCCGCGTCGAACGGGCGCGGCGTCAGATGCGCTTCATCGTTGCGCGTACTGGTCGCGTAAAGCGTGTCGAACACGGCGACCGCCGGCCCTGACAGCTCCTCCGCGCCACCTGCGAGCATCAGCGCAGCCTTGCCGGTCGCGATCGTCTCGTACGCGTAGCCGATTGCCTAGCTGCCCGACACGCACGCGGACGACGTCGGCACGATGCGGCCTTTCAGATCCCAGAACAGGCTCACGTTGACGGCCGTGGTATGCGGCATCATCTGCACGTAGCTGTTCGACGTGACGCTGGTCATCGAGCCGGTATCGAGCATCGCGCCGAACGCGCGAATCGGCTCGACCGAGCCGGACGACGAACCGTACGCAACGCCCATGCGGCCGTCGGCAATCGAGGCATCGTCGGCAAGGCCCGCGTCCGCGAGCGCCAGTTCGCTGGCGCGCACCGCGTACATCGAAACCGGCCCCATCGCACGCGTCTTCTTGCGCGGGTAGTGCGCAGGCGTATCAAAGGCCGGCAGCGGACACGCCAGACGCGTATGCAGCGACTCGAAGTAATCCCATTGCGGCATGCGCCGCACCGCGTTGCGGCCGGCCTTCAGCGCCGCTTCGATCTCGTCCCAGCGGCTGCCGAATGCGGTCACGCCGCCCATGCCGGTAATGACGACGCGCTTCATCACACCATCCCGCCATTCACGCCGAGCACCTGGCGCGTCACGTAAGACGCCGCATCCGACATCAGGAAGCTGACCACCGCCGCCACTTCGGCGGGCTGGCCGACGCGGTTCATCGGCACGGTCTTCAGCGCATGCTCGAGCGGCACGTCGTCGAGCATGCCGGTTTCGATCAGGCCGGGCGCAACGCAGTTGACCGTGATGCCGCGCGACGCGAGTTCGACGGCCAGCGCCTTGGTCGCGCCGATCAGGCCTGCTTTCGCCGCGCTGTAGTTGACCTGGCCGCGATTGCCGATCACGCCGGATACCGATGCGATCGTGACGATGCGGCCACCCTGCTTGGCGCGCACCATCGGCATGGTCAGCGGATGGACGACGTTGTAGAACGCATCGAGCCCGGTTTCGATTACGATGTCCCAGTCGTCGTCGGTCAGCGCGGGAAAGGCGGCGTCACGCGTGACGCCGGCGCTGCACACGATGCCGTAGTACGGACCATGCGCCGCGACATCGGCTTCGAGCACCGCGCGGCACGTGGCGCGCTCGCGCACGTCGAACTGCAGCACGCGCGCGGCGCCGCCCTGCGCGGTGATACCGGCGATGATCGCCTCCGCTTCGCTGCGGCCGGTGCGACAGCCGACGCTCACCGCGAAGCCATCCGCGGCCAGTTGATAAGCAATCGCGCGGCCGATGCCGCGGCTTGCGCCGGTAACGAGAACGCGGCGACTCATGACTCGATACTCCCTTCGATAAATGCGTGAAAATCGGTCGGCTGGAACACCTTGATGACCGCTTCGGCCACCCGTGCGCCGTCGTGATCGATCGTGCATTCGTACGCACCGTGCCCTTCGGTGCTGCGCAGCACTTCCTTGACATCGATGCGCAATGGCGCGCCGCGCGTGAAGGCCGGCACGTGCGCCTGATAGCTGCGCGAGCCGAGCAGCACGCCGGGCCGCGCGCGGCCGCCCGCGCGCAGCGCGATTACCGACACATGCGCGGCAATCGCCTGCGCCATCAGTTCGACGCCGATCCACGCGGGCATCGCGCCGTCGGCGTCCGCATACCACGCGTGCGCGTCGACTGTCGCGTGCGCGGTCAGCGTGTCGTCGGTGCACGCGCTGACGCGCTCGATCAGCAGCATCGTTCCGCGATGCGGCAGAATCTCGTCGATCGGCGCGAACGCCGGGTCGGCGTCGACGCAATGCGCAATCAGTGAATTCGTTTCGGCCATGGTCGGTTCACCCTGCGAGAATCAGGCTGGCATTGCTGCCGCCGAATGCAAACGAGTTGCTCATCACATAGCGCGGACCCGTGCCGCGCGGCAGATAGCGTTCGTTTTCGACAAGGTCAAGCGGCGGCAGCGCAGGGTCGGCCTGTCCGTCCCAGCAATGGCGCGGTAGCGCAATGCCGTCGCGCGCAAGCGTGAGCCACGCGAAGCCGAGTTCGGTCGCGCCGGCCGCGCCGAGTTGATGGCCGGTGTACGGCTTCGTGCCGCTCGCCGCGACGCCGTGCGCGAAAACGCGCGTCATCAGGTGCGCTTCCATTTCATCGTTTTTGCGCGTCGCGGTCGCGTGCAGATTCACATAGCCAATCGCGGACGGCGACAGATTCGCGTCGCGCAATGCTTCGCGCAACGCAAGCTCGCCGCCGATGCCGTGCGGGTCCGGTGCGGAAATATGGTGAGCGTCGCTCGCCTCACCCGCGCCGACCAGCGCGACTGGGCCTTCCTCGCGGCTCATCAGGAACACCGCCGCGCCTTCGCCGACGTTGATGCCGCAGCGGTTCACACTCATCGGATTGGTGCGCGTCGCGCTGGTCGATTCGAGCGACGCAAAGCCTTGCACGGTCAACTCGCATAGCGAGTCGACGCCGCCCACGACCACCGCGTCGCACAACTGCAGTTGCAACAGCCGGCGCGCGGACACAAACGCCTTCGCACTCGACGTGCACGCGGTCGACACCGTGAAGGCCGGACCGTCGACGCCAAGCGCCGCCGCGGCAAATGGCGCGGCGGCGCCGATTTCCATTTGCCGGTAGTCGAAATGTCGGGGCAGCGTGCCTTCGCGCGCCTGATGGGCAAACGCCGCCTCGGCGGCCGCGATGCCGGACGTGCTGGTGCCGAGCACCACACCGATACGGTGCGGGCCAAAGCGCGCGCGCGCCGCTTCGACGTGCGGCGCGATCTGCGCGAGCGCGGCGAGCAGTATCCGGTTGTTGCGGCAGTCGTAGCGCGCCAGCGTTTCCGGCGGCGCGATCTCGAGCGGGTCCATCACACGGCCGACCAGCATGTCGCCGATGCCGGTGCGCATCATGGTCATGCCTTGCGCGTGTCCGGCGGCAAGCGCGTGCGCGATCGATTCGACATCGTGGCCAAGCGCATTGATCATGCCGGGGGCGTGCAGATAGACGGGCCGCGTCGCGGGTCCCGTTTGATGCCAGGCGCTCATGCGGTGCTCCGTGAATGCGTGGACATGCCGATCGGCGCAAGCAGCACCGACACGGCAATGCCGAGCGCAAGCGTGACGCCGAAGCTATGCAGCGCGGGCATCGAGCTGGCGCCGAGCATGCCGAACGACAGCAGCGTCGTCGCCGCGGACAACAGCACGCCGGTCCATACCGCGCCGAGATCGGCGCCGTCGCGCAGACACCCTTCGCGCAGAAACACCGCGTAGTTCGAGCCGACGCCGAGCACGAGCATCAGCGCGAGACAGTTGAACAGGTTGAGCGGGATGCGCGCATAGCCGAATACCGCGAGCGTCACCCCCATCGCAAGCAGCACCGGCAGCACGACCGCGACGCCGCCGGACAGCCCGTAGCGGAACATCGACAGCATCAGCACAAGCGCCAGTGCGCCGGCCAGCCACAGCATGCTGTCGAGCCGATACGCGCCGAACAGCTTCGACACGCTCGCCGCCTTGTCGACCAGCACGACACCGGGCAGCGTGTGCGCGGTGCGCTCGAGCAACGGCCGGTTCGTGTCGTTCACGCGGCGCGGGATCACGAGCGCCGCGTAGCCGGGCGGCACGGTATCGGTCGCGCCGAGCCACAGATGGCGGAACGGCGTCGACCACGGCGCGGCGAGCCAGTGATCAAGCGTCAGCGGGCCAGCGTTCGCCGACTGCCGGTACGCATCGAGCCACGCATCGGCCACGGTATCGCGAAAGCCCGCGGCGACGAGGGTCGCGCGCAGTCCGGCGGGGTCACCGAAGACGTGCTGCGCGAGCAGCGCGCGATCGTCCGCCTGACGTTGTACGGATGGCACGAACGACGTGACCGACTGCCAGCCGTCGACTGACTGCGTGCCGCCGAGCCCGTCGAGCGCGGCACCGAGCGCCTCCGCGCGCTGCAGCACGAGCTCGGGCGTCGCACCGCGCACGACGAAGAACTGTGCGGTGTTTTCAACGCCGATTGCCGCACGGATGACCTGCTCCTGGGCGGCAAGCGTCGCATCGCGCTGGACCAGCAAATGGATGTCGTCGTCACCCGACAGACGCAGCCATCCCGGCACCGACACCGCGCACAGCAACGCGGCGACGAGCCACGCTCGACGCCCGCCGAGCCACCGATGCCAGCGTTCGAGCAGACGCGCGGCCGCGTCGAACAGACGCCGCGAATCGCGTTTTGGCGCGTGCGGCAGCAACGCGGGCAGCAACGTCAGCACTGACGCGAACGCCGCGCAGATCCCGACGATCGCGAAGCAGGCGATCTGCCGCAACGCGGGGAACGGGACGCACGCGAGAATCGCGTAGCCGAGCAGACTCGTGGTGAGCGCAACCGTCAGCGCCGGACGCACCGCGCGCGCGCCCCGCCACGGATTCCAGCGAACGCGCTGGGCGCGCGACGCGCCGAGATAGACGACGAAATACTGGATCGAGTAGTCGACCGCCTCACCGATCAGACTCGCGCCGAACACGAGCGTCACCAGATGCAGCTTGCCGAACACGAGCAGTGTCGCCGCGAGCGCGCAGACAATCCCCAGCGCGGTCGACACGAAACCAAGCACCAGCAGGCGCGGCGAACGAAACACCCACAGCATCAGCAACGCGATGCCGCACACGGAAACCGCGGCAATCAGATGCACGTCGCGCTCGGCCGCGCTGCGCGCCGCCTGCGCATAAAACACCGCGCCGGTGCGCGCGAGCGACACATCGGGAAACTGCGTGCGAAGTTGCGCTTCGCCGCGCGATACCGCGCCCAGCACCGCCTGCTCGACTTGCGTTTCATACGCGGAGCCCGGCAGCGTCGCCACCACCAGCACGCTGGTGGCGTCGCCCCGGTGCGCGACCAGCAGCCCGTCTTCCACGTCGAGGTTCGACGTCGCGAGCGGCAACACCGCGAGCCAGTGTTCGAGCCAGCCGAACGGATCGTCGGCGAGTGGAGTCGCAAGACCGCCGCGCAGCGGGTTGTACAGACGCCGTGCCAGCGCGTCGTGCAGCGCGACCGATCCGTCGGTGAGCACCGCGCGGTCCGCCGGCGTCAGCAGATTGAAGCGGTACGGCAGATAAAGGCCGCCGATTTGCGACAGATCGAATGGCGGCAACTTCGCCGTCACTGAGCGAAACGCGCCACTCGCCGTCAGTGTCGCGGCGAGATCGGCGGCGGCCGTTTTCGCGTGACCGGCGTCGCGGCTCGTGACGACCAGCACGGTGCGCTCGCCAAGCGCGGCGGCAAGCGTGTCCACCGCTTTCTCGGCGACCGGGTCGGCCTCGGTCTCAGGCAGCAGTGCGAGCAGATTCGTCTGCAGCGGCGCGGGACCGGCGAAGCGCCACACGCAAAAGAGCGCCGCGGCGAGCGCGATCATCAGCCATGCGGCACGGATGCCCCAGCGCCGCCACACGAACCGCTGTTGCGCCAGAAGATCCATCACGACGCCCCGAACAGCGCGCGTTCAGCGGAACTCGGCGCATCGACCGCGGTGCTGCCGGTGAAGTCGATTTGCGTGACGTCGCCGTTCGCGAGCGTGATGCGCAATGTCTGCAGATACGCGCCGCCGGCCATCTGCAAGCTGCGGATCGACTGCGCGAGCTGCGGCTGATTCGGCGTCAGTTGCATCTGCCAATGCGCGGTCGTGCCGCGCGCATCGACGTTGAATTGCGCGTATAACGCCGACAGGTCGCCGCCCAGCATCGCGCGCATCATCCGCGACACCTGCGCGACGCCGTGCGCGCCGCCCGCACCACGCGCGCCTGAACCCCTGGTGCGCTGGCCGTTCGCGTTCACTTCATTCACGCCGGCGTCGTCGATCACATAGGTGGTCCGGTACGGCGTATCGATCTCCCACAGCACGCCGCGGTCGCGGACAAACAGCAGCGAACCGGTGCTGACCAGCGGCTCGCGCATTGCAGCGAGGGTCTGCGTCTGCTTGAATTGCGCGCGCACGCCTTTCGCTTCGGCAAGGTGCGCGGCGATCGTCGCGACCAGCGACGGATTGCCGGCCACGCTCGCGCTCGTCGCGGCGCCCGCAGGCGCGATGCACAGCGTGGCAAGCGCGCTCACGCCCGCCAGCGGGACCGCGAACAGCGCGGCGACCCGGGTCGCGCACAGCAGCCGTGCAGGCGTCGCCCGCCAGGATGACCGTCGATTCAGCGTGCCCATGCGCGCTCCAGCTTGTCGAACACCACCGGCGGCGACACGAACTGCAATTCCTGCGTCGCCGCCTCGACTGCGACCTGAATCGTGTAGCCCTTCGTGAGCCGTGTGCCGGACGCGCGATCGACGATCTGATAACCGATCTTCAGCCGGTTCTGATACTCGAGCAGTTCCGCCTGCACGTCGAGCGCCTGACCATACGTGGCCGGCCGCACGTACTTCAGATGCGCTTCGACGACGGGCCACAGGTAGCCGGACGCCTGCATCTCGCGATAGTCGTAGTCGAACGCGCGCAGCAACGCCGCGCGGCCAATCTCGAAGTACTTCAGATAGTGACCGTGCCAGCAGACGTTCATCGCATCGACGTCGTGAAACGGCACTTCGACGGATGCGCTCGCGCTGAGCGCGGGCACCGGCTTAACGATTGCGTGCATCGCCGCCCTCCCCGCCAAACCCATCGACCAGCGCGCAATCGGCGATCCGCGCGGTCAGCGCGCGCAGATCGTGCTCGAGCGGCCGGTCTTCGTCGACGAACGGCGACTGCGCGCTCACGCTGTCCGCGAACGCACAGAGCGGCGTGGGCACCAGCGTCGACGCGGCGCCGCGCACCCGTAGCCGCAACGCCTGGATCGCGGCCAGCGTATGCGCGGCGGCCACCTGCTCGGTCAACTCGATCACGCGCAGACAATCGCGCGCGGCGATCGTGCCCATGCTGACCTTGTCCTGGTTGTGCGATTCGGTCGAACGCGAGAACACGCTCGCGGGCATCGTCAGCTTCAGCGCCTCGGCGGTCCACGCGGACGACGAGATCTGCACCGCCTTGAAGCCATGATTGATCGGTGCGCGCTCGGGTGCCGCGCCCGACAGGTTGCGCGGCAGGCCGTTGTTGAATTTATCGTCGACCAGTAGCGCGAACTGCCGGTCCATCAGGTCCGCGAGATTCGCGACCGCCGTCTTCAGCGCGTCCATCGCGAACGCGATGTGACCGCCGTAGAAGTTGCCGCCGTGCAGCACCTGCTCGCTGTCCGGATCGATCAGCGGATTGTCGTTCGCGCTATTGAGTTCGTTCTCGATATCGCGCCGGACCCACGACAGCGCATCGCGCGCCACGCCGATCACATGCGGCGCGCAGCGCACCGAATAGCGGTCCTGCAGCCGATGCCCGGGTGTATCGGCGCGGCCGGCGAGGTCCGCGCGAATCCATGCGGCCGCTTCGGCCTGACCCGCGTGCGGTTTCGCCGCGAAGATCAGTGCGTCGAAATGCGCGGCGCGGCCGTCGAGCGCGACCGTCGACAACGCGGTCAATCGCGCCGCGATACGGGTCAGATGATCGGCTCGCGCGAACGCGAGACAGGCAAGCCCGGTCATCACCGCGGTGCCGTTCATCAACGCGAGCCCTTCCTTCGGCGCCAGCACGAGCGGCGCGTGACCGAGCTCGGCCCATACGCCGCGTGCGTCGCGCAGTGCGCCGCGAAACAGCACGTCGCGCTCGCCGGCGAGCGCGGCGGCGACATACGACAGCGGCGTCAGATCGCCACTCGCGCCGACCGAGCCTTCCGACGGGATGCGTGGCAGCACGCGATGATTGATCAGATCGGCGAGCCGTTCGAGCAGCACCGGCCGCACGCCCGACAGACCGTACGCCAGCGAATTGAGTCGCGCGGCGATGACCGCGAGCGTCTGCCCGTCGTCGAGATACGCGCCCATCCCGCAACCGTGGTAGCGCGTCAGTTGCAGCGGCAGCGCTTCGACGAGCGCCATCGGCACGTCGACCACGCACGCTTCGCCATAACCGGTCGTCACGCCGTAGACCGTCGCGCCGGACGCGAGATGGCGGCGCAGGAACGCCGCGCCGCGTTCAATCCGCGCGCGCCACGCCGGATCGGCGTTCAGTGCCACCGGCGCGCGGTGCCGCGCAATCGCGACCACTTCTTCGATCGTCATGCGACGGCCGCCGACCACCACCGGTGCCGACGGGGCAGCCGTCGCACCGGTTGCGTGCGCATCGGTTGTGTACTCGCCCATCGTGTGCGCGCCGTCGATCAGATCATGCTCGGCCATTCGCTTCTCCATTCGATCTCGCCGGCGCGCGCGGGTCGACGACACCCCGCCGAGCCGGTTGCGCGTGCGCGGCACGGGACCAGAAATCGTAAAAGTTGAACCATTGATAAGGCGCCTTGCGGCAGTAGTATTCGAGACGCAGCGCATAGCGTTGCGCCCATGCGGCGATCTGCGCGGTGCGCTCGCCGCGCGGCAGATCGATGCGCTCGGCGAATGGCTCGAAGTACACGCGGTGGCCGGCGCGCTCCTTCAGGCAGAAGAACAGATACACCGGGCAGCGCAATGCATGCGCGAGCACGTAGGGCCCTTGTGCGAACGGCGCGCTTGCGCCGAGAAACTGCGCATTCACCGTGCGGCCCGCCTCGCTTGTGGGCACACGGTCGCCGACAATCACCAGCAGTTCGCCGGCTTCGATGCGCTCCTGCATCATCATCGACGTCTGCGGGCCGAAGTCGCTCACTTCGACGAGGCGCTGTGCGAAGCGGCTGTTCGCACCAGCCAGCACGCTGTTGAAACGCCGCGCGTGTTCGGTATAGACGATCGCGGTGATCTTCGTATAAGCGCCGCGCATCGCGAGTGCGCGCATCATTTCGAGGTTGCCGAGGTGAGCGCCGATGACGAGCGCACCGCGTCCGCTCGCCGCGAGCGCCTCGAAGATGCGCGGGTCGTCGAATTCGACCGCATCGGCATTCACGCGCCCGGACCATGCGGCAAGCTTGTCGAGCCCCGCCTGCGCGAACGCGAACATCTGGCGATACGCGGAGCGCCACCCTGGACGCGGCACAGGCTCGCCCTGTGCGGCGCTCGCGAGACGCGTGAAATAGAGTCGCGACGCCGCGCGTGCGGCGCGGCCGGTCAGCAGAAAATACGCAACGATCGGATGCAGCAACCAGCCCGTCGCGCGCGGGCCGAACCAGCGGCAACTCAGCGCAAGCGTCAGCATGCCGGCGCGGCTGCCGCGCTCCGCGATACGCGCCCAGTGACGGCTGTCGACGCGCGCGACTTCATGCGTCGCTGTGTTAAGGCCGGTGCCGGTGCGGATGTCCGCGTCGAGCGGCATGCCCGCATCGCGCGGCATGGCCTTGTGCGCGAGCAGCATCGGCAAGCGCACCACCATGCCGCAGACGAGCCGCGTATGACTACGCGAGATGCGCAGGTTGTCGCTCCAAACATCGAAGTGGGACACGCCGTCGGCCGCGTACGTGACACGCGTCGGAATCGTGCGAAACGCCGCGCGCCGCCAGTACAGACGCACCAGAATCTCGATATCGAAGTCCATGCGGGTTGGCAGCGCGACGCGCTCGATCAGCGCGCACGCACTGGCGAGCGGATAGATCCGGAAGCCGCACATCGAATCGCGGATGGTGAACGACAGCGTTTCGATCCACACCCACAGATGCGTCAGATAGCGGCCGATCAGCCGCGCCTTCGGCACGCTCGCGTCGTACACCGGACGCCCGATGATCACGGCCGCGGGCGCCGCGCGCGCCGCCGCGACGAAGCGGGGCACGTCGTTCGCGTCGTGCTGGCCGTCCGCGTCGATCTGTAGCGCGTGCGTATAGCCGGCATCGCGCGCGGCGCGCAGCCCGGCCATCACGGCCGCGCCCTTGCCGCCATTTTCCGGCAGGCGCAGCAGCGTCAGTTGCGGCGCGTATTGCGCAGACAGCGCCTGCAGCACCTTTTGCGTCGCGTCATCGCTGCCGTCGTCGACCACGAAGATCGGCAGCCGATGCACCGCGAGCCGCGCCACGGTGTCGCCGATCGCATCCTTGTGGTTGTAGATCGGAATCACGATACAGGCGGCAAAGCTCATGCGCGCTCTCCCGCTTGTTCCCGGTACACGATCACACCTGATGCGCAATCCCGCTCACCGAGCCGGTAGGCGAACTGAACGCGCCGCCGCGACGCGTCGTGCGACAGCGCCAGGCTGAGCAGCGCGCCGGGTCGCACCGGCGCCATGAACTTCAACCGGTCAACCGATGCGACCGCGCGCACGCCCGGCACGTGCTCGGCCGCAAAGCGGATCGCCCAGTCGAGCTGCACCACGCCCGGCAGGATCGGCACGCCCGGGAAGTGGCCGGCAAAATGCACCAGCGTCGGCGGTACGCGCAGGTCGTAATGGAAGTCGTCGCCACTGCGCGTTTGTGCCAGCACTTCAACGCCCTGCGCGTCCGGCCGGAACGCATCGGTTAAGGCGACGGCCGGCAGTTTGCCGCGCGCGTCGAACGGCAACGCGATACGGAACCGCCAGCGACGCGGCAGCACGACCGCGTCGAAATACGCGGCAAGGTGTCGGTGCAAGGTCTTCGCGAGTGCAACACGCCCGCTGCCGCGCAACGCGGCACTGCCCGCATCGCTTAACGCCACCACCGCGCCGACGCGCTCGCGCGACGCACCGGCAAGCAGCACCACCGCTGCCTGCGCGACGGCCGGATGCAACGCGAGCCGCGCTTCCAGCTCCGGCAGCGACACGCGCTTGCCATCGAGCTTCACGATGCGATCAAGCCTGCCTTGCAGACTGAAGCGGCCGTCGCCGTCGAAGGTCACGGCATCGTCGGTGCGATGCCAGCCGTCATGCCCCAGATGCGGTGAGCGCACTTCGAGTGCGCCTTCCGCACCGCGCCGCGCGGCGACGCCGGCCAGCGGCCGCCATGCGGACGACTCGCTTTGACGGCGCCAGCCGATACCGCCGGTCTCGGTGCTGCCGTAGATTTCGACCGGCGCCGTGCCGAATGCCGTAGCGTATTCATCGGCAGCCGGACGATCGAGCGGACCGCCGGACGAGAAGAATGCACGCGGCGCCGGCGCGAGTGTCGCGAATCCAGGCAACGCGGGCCAGCGCGACAACTGCGCGGGCGCGGACACGACTACCGTCGCGTGATAGGCGTCGATGCGCGCCTGCAACTGCTGCGGCTCGCCAAGCGCGGTGCGATCGAACGGACGCCCTGCCGCCAGCGGCCATAGCACGCGAAACAGCAAGCCGTAGATATGGCGATGCGGCACGCTCGCGACGACTGTTGCATCGCCGGCGAGCGCGCCCCACTCGCGCTCGAGCGTTCGGACCTCGGCGTCGAACTGTGCGAGCGTCTTGCGGACCGCCTTCGGTGCGCCGCTGCTACCCGATGTGTACAGCGTCAGCGGCGCATCCGGGTCGAGCGCGCGATCGCCGTGCGCGGCGCGGTCTGCTGTCAGCTCGCTGCCGATCGCCTGCAGGTCCGCATCGGTCACCACTGTGTCGTAGCCGCCGGCAAGATCGGCCAGATAGCCTGGCGTCGCACTGGCCGGAATGACCGGCTCCTTGCCGCACGCGAACAGCGCGAAGAGCGCACACGCAAAGTCATAGGTGTCGTCGATGCATAGCGCGCAGCGCGCTCCGGCGTGCGTGCGCAACCACGAGGCCAGCGCGTGGACCCGCGCGCGGAACGCGGCGAAATCGATGGATGCCGCGTGCACCGCATCGCGGCAAACCGGGGTTTGCGACGCGCGCGTGGCGCGCAGCAGGTCGTGCAGCGCGACCAGGCTCATGCCGCCTCCGAGCGGGCAACGCGTGGCAGCACGACCAGACGGCGCCAGACGATTTCGGCAACCAGCAGCGCGCCGATCAGGCCGTACGCGACCGCGCCGTTATACAGCGACCATGCGTGACGCGGCCAGCACAGCGCGGTGTAGAGCGAAAACGCGCCGTTTAGCAGGAAGAACGCGCACCACACCTGCGTGACGCGGCGGGTGTAGCGGACCGCCGTCGCGCTGAGATCCGGCGTGCGCAGTCTGGCGAACTTCTCGACCATCGACGGCCCGTGCACGAGCGTCGCGCCGACCGCGATCAGCAAGCCCAGATTCACGAGCGACGGATAGATGCGCAGCAGCAGTTCGCTGTTGGTCAGCACGATCAGCGCCGAGCCGCACCCGAGCAGTGCGGCAACCGTCCAGTCGAGCAGCGAGAAACGTTTGATCGATGCCGCGAACGCGCGGCTGCGCGGCAACTGCTGCAGACAGAACAACGCAAACAGCATGCCGCCGATATAACGCGGCGCATGCCCGTGCCACGCGCCCAGAATCACGACCGGATAAGCGAGCTTCGCCGCGACGCTCAGCGTACGTGCCGCGCGCCGCCGCACCGCGCCGCCGGCGGGCAACGTGCGCGAACGGTCGGGCTGCATCAGCCCTGCGCCGCGAGCAGCGACTCGACCGCCACGATCACATCGCCCACCGTGCGCACCGACTTGAACTCCTCCGGCTTGATCCGGCGTCCGGTCATTTCCTGCAGCTTGATCGCGAGATCGACCGCGTCGATGCTGTCCAGATCGAGTTCTTCGAACAGATGGGCATCAGGCGTTACGCGTTCAGGCTCGATCGCGAAGTTCTCCTTGAAGATCGCGCGAATGCGCTCAAGAATTTCTGTGTCGGTCACGGTCTACTCCCCTTTCTTTATTGTCTGACTGCCGGCCTGCGCCGGTTCGCGCTGGCTCGCCACCAGCGCCGCAAGCGTGTTGATCGAACGGAAGTGCTCGCGCGTGCTTTCATCGTTCGCCGCGATCGTCAACTGGTAGTGCTTGCGCAATACGATGCCGATCTCGAGCGCATCGATCGAATCAAGGCCCACGCCGTCGGTCGAAAATAACGGAGCGTCGTCGTCGATGTCGGCGGGTGCGAGGTCTTCAAGATCGAGCGCTTCGATCAGAAGCTGTTTGATCTCAAGCTTTAAAGAATCCATAGTCGAGCAGATGCTGGGTAATGTGAGCTTCGATCGCATTCGTCATGCGGCGCGCCGCGAGCGCCGCCGGCACGTCAGGCGCGGCGAACCCTTCGACCGCGACCGGCGCAAGCACGTTGACACGCATATGAAACGCGCGCGCCGGTACGTCGTACCAGCGCATCCCTTTTGAGAAAGCCGGCGGATCGCAATCCATCAGCACCGGCAACACCGGCGCGCGGGTGCCGAGCGCCATGTACGCGAAGCCACGCGAAAACGCATGCAACCGGTTCGGCGCCGGGCTGCGCGTGCCTTCTGGAAAAATGATCATCGTGTAGCCGGCGGCAAGCTGGCGCGCGCCCGTTTCGACGAGTGCGACCGGATCGGCGTTGCTCACATATCCGGCGGCGCGCACGATTCCCCAGAAAACCGGATTGCCCCAATGCGCGCTTTTGACGACGCAGCACGCGCGCGGCGTCAGTGACAGCAGCACCATCACATCGAGCCACGTCGGATGGTTCGCCACGACGATGGCGGGTCCGCGCACACGCAGCGCCTGTGCGCCGACCGCGTCGAGCTTCATCACGCCGATGGCCCGCAGGACGGCGACCAGCGCGCGAAAGTACGCGTGGATCAGTTCGGATACCGCGCGCTGCCGCGCTGCGCGGTCCGGCCAAAGGCACGCGAACGGGAACGCCAGCAGCGAAAAGGCGAGCCCGCAGATGCCGAATGCCACGAAGCTCATGCCGGTGGCAAACAAGCGCCAGTAGTAGTCAAACCTGGCCGTCATGCCAGTTCCACTCCCATGTTACGAAACCCCGCCGCCACTGCGCCGCGGTCCGCGCTGTGAGGCAATACAGCAGCGCCTCGCTTTGCGTGGCGAAGACCGCCGGCGCGAGCGCACCGGCTGCCATGCCGGTGGACGTCCTGTCCGTGTTCGCGTCGCTGGAGGCCAACGCGCCTGCACTCACCGTTCTGCACGACAGGCGTCCCGCCGCTGCGGACGCGTCGAGCAGAATCGCCAGCGCGCCGCCGTTCACTTCGTCTTCGATCGCGCCATACGCCGGATCCGCCGGCTCGTCCGCATACACCAGCAGCACCGGTTCCGACGGCTGCGTCGCGTACTGCGCGTAAGCTTCGAGCAGCGCGTAGCCGAGCGTCTCGGCGCCCGCCGACAACGCGCCCGCAACCGACCGGTCACCGCGTGCGATGCCGAACACACCGGACATCGCATTCAGCACGGACAGGCTGAACGAAGTCGGCGATACCGGCTCGCCTGCGCTGATCGAACGCAGAATCTCGGTAGTCCGACGCAATTCTCCGTGCCGGGATGCGAACAGCACGCGAACGCTATCGCGGCCTGCCGCGCAATCGTGCGCAACCTTCAACGCGATACGCGACAGGCTGCTCAGGCGACGCCGTACGATCGGCTCGATAAAGCCCATATCGGGGGCGGCGGATGCGGCGACAGGCCATGTGGACCACCGAGCGACCGGAAGGCTCCAGTGCAAATTGGTCATTTCGGTGCTCATGCGAATGGGATTGCGGGGGCCTGCGAAAGGTAAGCCGGCCCATGACGGCGCACAGGCTCATCCTTCATCGAGATCGATCGCCGATCAGGTCGTCCGGTCCTGCTTCGGTTTAGCGATATATAACGGCACAAACCAATATTTATTTAGCGTCGTGTCGCCAAACCTTCATGGTGTCTTGTCGCGATGTTCGCGACAGGCCGTGATCATACTCAACATTCGTCAATAAATCAGCCAGAAACGGGCCCGTTCGCGATCGTCCGTCTCGCCCATGCGACGCGGCAGACGGCGGACTCACGCAGGCCGCGCCGAAGCAAACGTTAAACAATGACACGGTATTCAAAACGCATCGCTTTACGAAACATGACCCGGCATTCAGGATTCCGACGCGCCTGGCGAAGACGGAGTTTGAAAGAAGCCGCGTCGCAATGAAATATCCCGAAAGGCCAGCTTGACAAAAAAGCGCGACAAACGGGGCGCTCCACGCAAACTGCCGTGCTATACTTCGCCGCTCATTGGGGAGTAGCCGCCCTGCTGCGTCGTCAGCGGGGGTGTCTGTCAACAAGCTTGGCCCGTGCGGCCATGGCAGACACAGCCTCTGGCCTGGCGAGACCGATGATCCAAAGCGCGCTGCAATAGGGCCCGGTGCGCGATGGATCGTCGCTCGCTCACATCCGGCCCGAGGAAATCAATAAAACGTGAATGAAGCCTTTCTGGTCTCGACCGGCGCGGTCGCGCTCGCCGAAATCGGCGACAAGACACAACTCCTCTCGCTCGTTCTCGCAGCCCGCTATCGCAAGCCAATACCGATCATTCTCGGTGTGCTCGCCGCAACGCTGGTCAATCACGCCGGCGCCGGCGCGCTCGGTGCGTGGCTCGGCTCTCTCGTCACGCCAACCGTCATGCGCTGGGCGCTCGCCGCATCGTTTGTCGGCATGGGGCTGTGGATTCTCGTGCCCGACAAGCTCGAGGAAGGCGAGGCCAATGCCAACCGCTCGCATCTCGGCGTATTCGGTGCGACGGTCGTCACGTTCTTCCTCGCGGAAATGGGCGACAAAACGCAACTCGCCACCGTCGCGCTTGCTGCGCGCTTCCACGACTTCTTTGGCGTCGTCGCCGGCACCACGCTGGGGATGATGATCGCGAATGTGCCGGCCATCCTGCTCGGTGATCGCTTCGCGCACAAGCTTCCGACCAGGCTCGTGCACGGCATCGCCGCAGTGATGTTCGTCGTGCTCGGCGTGCTCGCGCTATGCGGCGTCGGGATCTGAGCCACGACCTGCTGCTGAACCGCTATCGCACCGCCGCCCGCCGCGCGGCCGCCTACTGCACCGTTTTTGCGCCTGACGCCGGCGCAGCGGGCGCCGCGACGCCCGCTGCGACTTCGTTCGGCGCGCCGCTCTGCTGATCGACCGGAAGCTTCACGGTGCGCACCACGCCGTTGCCGAGCGGGAAATCCGCCAATGCACTGCGCGCGAGGTAGGGCATCGCATACACGAGCGACGGTTCATCGCCCGAGCTGCGCGCGGTCACGTTATAGACTTCCTTGCCGCTTGCGCGGTCGGTGATACGAATGCCGAGCGTATGCGTGAACACCGGATAGCTTTGTGTCACATATCCGCCGCCGTACGGGCCGTACGGCCCCCAGGGACCCCAGCCGCCCCACCCGTACGGGCGGCCCCAGTAATAAGGGCCCGGCCACGGGTCGTAGTAGTAAGCCGGCGTAGAAGACACCGCCATGTCGGAGCGCGTGCCATAAGCAATCGCGACCAGGTAATGCGCGTGCTGCAGATCGGCCTGGGTGAACGCATGCGTCGCCAGTTCGTTCGCCACCACCTGTTCGTAGGTTGAGTCTTCGAGGCTGTTCTGCTGCGAAGGGTTGCGCTCAAATGCGTAGGTGCGGCTCGCGTCGCTGCCGCCTTCCCAGTTGGAGAACGCGGTCACCTGGGTCGTCACATATGACGTGCAGCCTGCCAGTAACGTAGCCAGCGCGGTCAACATCAGCGCCGCTTGACGGGTCCATCGATCGAGCTTCATCGCCATTCCTTTCTGTCGCTGTCGCCGCCCGCGCACGCCGCGCAGGCGGCCCAGATAATACGCTGACCGTTCGGCCGCGCGAAAAGTTCGGGCCGCGCAGCGGCTGTCCGTGCGGCGCTAACCCTTTTGCCGCAAGCCGCTGGAACGGACCGGGAAGCCCGCGCCGGACGAAGCGCGCCTTTGCTTTTAAAATAACCCGATCCGCCCGGCTCGCGCGCTGCGCAAGCCGGCTTCGAGACTCTCATTTTCTACCGACCATGGCCGATACCGCTACGCCCCCCGTCATCCGCCGCGCCGATTACGCGCCGCCCGCCTTCCTGATCGATACCGTCGCGCTGGAGTTCGACCTCGTGCCTGAACGCACCACCATCAGCAACACGATGCGTGTGCGCCGTAACCCGGACGCAGCCCGCGCCGCGCACCTGGAACTGATGGGAGAACAACTCGACTTCGTGAGCGCGACGGTCGAGGGCACGCCGCACGCCGCCGTGCGCGTGCACGAGCACGGCCTGACGCTCGAGAACCTGCCCGATGCGTTCGAGCTAACGCTCGTCGGCACCTGCAATCCCGCGGAAAACACGACGCTGTCGGGCCTCTATGTGTCGAGCGGCAACTTTTTCACGCAGTGCGAGGCGGAGGGCTTTCGCCGCATTACCTGGTTCCTCGACCGCCCGGACGTGATGGCGACCTACACGGTGACGTTGCGCGCCGACAAGGAGGCGTACCCGGTGCTGCTGTCGAACGGCAATCTGCTTGAAAAAGGGGATCTGCCGGACGGCCGGCACTTTGCGCGCTGGGAAGATCCGTTCAGGAAGCCAAGTTATCTGTTCGCGCTCGTCGCCGGCAAACTGGTCGCGCTCGAGGAGCGCGTGAAGAGCGGCTCGGGCCAGGAAAAGCTGCTGCAGGTCTGGGTCGAACCGCACGATCTCGACAAGACGCGGCATGCGATGGACTCGCTGATCCATTCGATTCGTTGGGACGAACGGCGCTTCGGGCTCGAACTGGATCTCGACCGCTTCATGATCGTCGCGGTCAGCGACTTCAACATGGGCGCGATGGAGAACAAAGGCCTGAACATCTTCAACACGAAGTACGTGCTCGCGAACCCGGAAACGGCCACTGATACCGACTTTTCGAACATCGAAGCGGTGGTGGGCCATGAGTATTTCCATAACTGGACCGGCAACCGCGTGACGTGCCGCGACTGGTTCCAGCTAAGCCTGAAGGAAGGTCTGACGGTATTTCGCGACCAGGAATTCTCCGCCGACATGGCGGGCGGCGCCGGCGACAGCCATGCCGGCGACGAAGGCGCGCGCGCAACGAAGCGTATCGAAGACGTGCGCGTGCTGCGTCAGATGCAGTTCGCCGAAGACGCGGGTCCGATGGCGCATCCGGTGAGGCCGGAAAGTTATGTCGAAATCAACAACTTCTACACGATGACCGTCTATGAAAAAGGCGCGGAAGTCGTGCGGATGTATCAGACGCTGTTCGGCCGCGACGGCTTCAGACGCGGGATGGATCTGTACTTCAAGTGCCACGACGGGCACGCGGTGACTTGCGACGATTTCCGCGAGGCGATGGCCGACGCGAACGGCCGCGATCTCGCGCAATTCGAGCGCTGGTATAGCCAGGCCGGCACGCCGCGCGTGACCGTGTCGACCGGCTACGATGCGGCGCAACGCCGTTATCGCGTCACGCTCAAACAGGGCTATGGCGACAGCTCGCAGGCGGCGCGCGAAACACAGCAAGGGCCGTTGCTGATTCCGTTTGCGATCGGCCTGATCGGCGCGGACGGCGCAGACCTGCCGCTGCGCCTGGAAGGCGAAAGCGGGCCCTCCTCCGCCACCACGCGCGTGCTCGAATTCAGTGAAAGCGAACAGACCTTCACGTTCATCGATGTCGCCGAAAAGCCGTTGCCGTCGCTGCTGCGCAATTTCTCGGCGCCGGTTGTCGTCGAGTACGACTATAGCGACGACGAACTCGCGTTCCTGCTCGCGCATGACAGCGATCCGTTCAACCGCTGGGAAGCGGGCCAACGCCTCGCGACGCGCGAGTTGCTGACGCTGGCCGACCATGCGTCCAGCGGCGCGCCGCTCAGGCTCGCCGACGCGGTGGTCGCCGCATTCGCCCGCGTGCTGAACGACGAGACGCTGTCGCCGGCGTTCCGCGAACTGGCGCTGATGCTGCCGTCCGAAGCGTATCTGGCCGAGCAGATGGACGAATCCAACCCGGCGGCGGTGCACCGTGCGCGCCAGTTCGTTCGTCAGCGCCTCGCGAGCGCGCTGCAGCGCGACTGGCTCGCGATCTACGAACGGCATCAGACGCCGGGCGCCTATCAGTCGACGCCGGACGACGCCGGCCATCGCGGCCTGAAGAATCTCGCGCTCGCGTATCTCGCCGAGCTCGACGACCCACGCGACGCGGTGCGCCTCGCGTCCGCGCAATATGCGGCGGCGAACAATATGACCGACCGCTCGGCCGCGCTGTCCGCGCTGCTCACCGCGGCGGCGAACTCCGGCAATGGCGAAGCGCAGCACGCACTCGACGATTTCTACCGGCGCTTCGAAAAGGAACCGCTCGTGATCGACAAATGGTTCGCGTTGCAGGCAACCCAGCGCGGCACGCCACAGCGCCCGGTGATCGACATCGTGCGCCGGCTGATGACGCACCCCGCGTTCAACCTGAAGAACCCGAATCGCGCTCGCTCACTGATCTTCAGCTTCTGCGCAGCGAATCCGGCGCAATTCCACGCGCCAGACGGCTCCGGTTACGCATTCTGGGCCGAGCAGGTCATTGCGCTCGATGCGCTCAACCCGCAAGTCGCCGCGCGCCTTGCGCGCACGCTCGAGCTGTGGCGCCGCTTTACGCCCGCGCTGCGCGAGCAGATGCGCGGCGCGCTCGAAAAGGTCGCCGCACACGTGAGGTCGCGCGACGTGCGGGAGATTGTCGAGAAGGCACTCGCCTGACGAAGCGACCCGCACGACCCGTTTCCGTTCTTGCAGCACACAAGCCGGCACATGTTGCCGGCTTTTTTATTTGCACGCACCCTGGCCATTCGGTCGACTACTCGAGCACGCGCAAAGAGGTCAAAGTAAACGCACCCTGATAACACTTCACATTTAACGTCGTGCGTTATACACTACCTATGATTTCAACATTTGGCGATAAGGCAACTGCCCTCGTTTTTGCGGGTGGCTTTGCTCGCACATTACCGGCGCACATTCAGTCCATCGCGCATCGCAAGCTGCTACTGATCGATGCGGCCGCGTCGATATCGGATCTGTTCGCGCCGCCGGGCAATCGCCTCGAGGCGTTGCAGGGCGAGCGCAGCGGCCAATGGAGCATTCGCATCAACGACCAATGGCGAATCTGTTTCTACTTCGTCGAAGGCGAAGCGCTGAACGTGCAAATCGTCGACTATCACTGATACAAACGGAGGGCGGTATGGTCATCAAACGTTCCGAACTGGCCAGCACAGATTTTTCGGACATTGCTACCGGCGAGCGCATCGCCGCGGTGCACCCCGGCGAAGTGCTGCGCGCGGAGTTTCTCGACCCGCGCGGCATGTCGGTGAATGCGCTCGCACTCGCGCTACGTGTGCCGGCTCCGCGCATCAACGATGTGGTGCGCGGCAAGCGTGCAGTGTCGCCGGAAACCGCGCTGCGCCTCGCACGCTATTTCGGCACCAGTCCGCTCTTCTGGATGAACCTGCAGATCGCGTACGACCTGCGCGTCGTCACTGAGGAATCGGGCGCGCAAATCGAACGCGAAATCGAACCGCTGCCGCCGCGCGAGCGGCCGAAGCCGCCGAAAACGCAGGCCGCGCATGCGCGCGCCGCCGCGCTCGCGACCAGCGCGGCGCAGCGGGTTAGCCGCAGTACGGCCCGCGGCGCAACCCGGAGTGCGACGCGAAGTACGGCCATCACGTCGTCGCGCAAGACCTGACGCGCAACCAGCCGCCGCGGGACTGCGGCGCAGCGCTCCGGGCCGTCACGACCTGTCTCGACAAGCGTCATGTGAGCGCGCGGCCGGTATGCAAAGCCGACGGGGCGGCGCTCGCCGGCGAACTGTACGCAGCGTACGTGACCTGCTTTGCTGCACGCGCCCCTGTCAATGCTTCGTCGCAAAATTGCGGCAACCTGCGACGCGCATTTTCTTTATGCGGAATCATGTCAGGCGAGCGGGTAAAATCGGGACATTCCCCAAGCCTGTTCGGAGCACTGCAATGTCCCTGCAACGCCGCACCACTCTCACGAAGTACCTGATCGAGCAGCAGCGCGAAAACAACAATCTGCCTGCCGATCTGCGCCTGTTGATCGAAGTCGTTGCACGCGCGTGCAAGGCGATCAGCTATCACGTCAGCAAGGGCGCGCTCGGCGATGCGCTCGGCACCGCCGGCAGCGAAAACGTGCAAGGCGAAGTGCAGAAAAAGCTCGACATCCTGTCGAACGAAATCCTGCTCGAAGCGAACGAGTGGGGCGGCAATCTCGCCGGGATGGCGTCGGAGGAGATGGAACAGTTCTTTCCGATTCCGGCCAACTATCCGCGCGGCGAATATCTGCTCGTGTTCGATCCGCTCGACGGCTCGTCGAATATCGACGTGAACGTATCGATCGGCACGATCTTCTCGGTGCTGCGCTGTCCGGACGGCCAGCAGCCGACCGAACAATCGTTCCTGCAGCCGGGCACGCAGCAGGTCGCGGCCGGCTACGCGGTGTACGGTCCGCAAACGGTGCTGGTGCTGACAACCGGCAATGGTGTCAACTGCTTTACGCTCGATCGCGAGCTGGGCTCGTGGGTGCTCACGCAAAGCGATATGCGCATTCCAGTCGATACCCGCGAATATGCGATCAATGCGTCGAACTCGCGCCAATGGCACGAGCCGGTGCAGCAGTACATCAATGAGCTGAACGCCGGCAAGGACGGCCCGCGGCAGGCGGACTTCAACATGCGCTGGATCGCGTCGATGGTCGCGGATGTGCACCGCATCCTGAACCGCGGCGGCATTTTCATGTATCCGGCGGACAAGCGCACGCCGGATCGGCCCGGCAAGCTGCGGCTGATGTACGAAGCCAATCCGATGGCGTTTATCGTCGAGCAGGCGGGCGGCGCGGCGACCAACGGCGAAAAACGCATCCTTGACATCACACCGCAACATTTGCATGAGCGTGTCGCCGTATTCCTTGGCTCGAAGAACGAAGTCGACCGCGTGACCCGCTACCATCTCGAAAGAAAAAAATAGGCTTGGGGCTTGTCAAACGGATAAAGAAGTCCCTATAATCGCGGTTCTTCTGATGCCGGAATAGCTCAGACGGTAGAGCAGCGCATTCGTAATGCGAAGGTCGGGGGTTCGATTCCTCTTTCCGGCACCAACCAGAATCAAGCACGGAGCCCAGTCGTTGCGACTGGGCTTTTTGCGTTCAGGGCGCCGTTTGCACATTCACCGCCCCGCGCCACTGCCATCAAAGCACCGCCCCCTTGCGCTTCTTCTGCAGGAAATCAATCAACGCCCGTAGCTTGAGCGGCATATGGGCCCGGCTAGCGGTGTACAGATAAAACCCCGGGAACCGTGGACACCAGTCATCCAGCACACGGATAAGCCTGCCGTCATCCAGTTGCGCACGCACATAATCGTCGATCACATGCAGCAGGCCGACGCCCTGCTCCGCCGCGCGCACCATCGTATGCAGATCGTTCGTGATGAAATGTCCGTGCGTCTCCACCTCGAACACCCTTGACCGCTCATCAGGCTGTGCAAGCTCCCATCGATAAATGCCACCACGGGTCGCAAAGCGATATTGAAGGCAATCGTGCATCGCGAGGTCATCCGGCGTGAGCGGCACCGGATAGCGCTCGAAATACGTGGGCGCGCCGGCGACAATCGCGCGCAGTTCGCCGCTCAGCGGTATCGCGACCATATCGCGCGCGAGCCGCTCACCCAGACGAATCCCCGCGTCGAAACCCTCCGCAACCAGATCCGCAAGCCCATCGTCGAGCGTCATCTCAAGACGAATGTGCGGATACAGCCGGCCAAACTCCGCAAGATGCGGCAACACCAGCATTTCGCTCGCGATGCGCGGCAGATTGATTCGCAACGTGCCCGCCGGATGCTCGCGCGTTTCGTCGAGCGCGTCGAACGCCGCCTCGAGCGCCGCAAGCGCGGGCTGCACGCGTTCGAGAAACTGTGCGCCGGCTTCGGTTAGCGAAACGCTGCGCGTCGTCCGGTTGAACAGGCGCACGTTCACTTGCGCTTCCAATGCACGAACCGTCTGCGACAACGCGGACGCGGACACGCCCGACGCGCCCGCCGCACGCGTAAAGCTGCCGTGTCGCGCGACCGACGCGAACGCCATCAAAGCCGGTAGCTGGGTCGAGTCCATATCGTTTCCATTACGAAGCAAATCTTCATAATCCTTGTAGCTGGACCCGATTTTTCCACGAAACGATCCGGTGCACGATAGGCATCGCAATACGAGCACGAAGCATGAACCCATGAACCGGCGCTGCGCCGGCACTCAGACAAATCAGGAGACTGCGATGACGATGAACCGCTATACGCTGCTGGGCCGATCCGGCCTGCGCGTCAGCCCCATTTCGCTAGGCACGATGACGTTCGGCACCGAATGGGGCTGGGGCGCCGAAGAACAGACCGCGCAACGGCTGTTCGATCTCTACGTCGACGCAGGCGGCAACTTCATCGATACGGCCGACGGCTACACCGAGGGCACGAGCGAACGCTGGGTCGGCAAGTTCGTCGCGCAACGCGGCCTGCGCGATCGCCTCGTGATTGCGACCAAGTACACGTATAACGCCGAGCCGGGCAATCCGAACGCCGGCGGCAACCATCGCAAGAATCTGCTGCGCGCGCTCGACGGTTCGCTCAAGCGCCTCGCCACCGACTACATCGATCTCTACTACCTGCACACATGGGATCGGATGACGCCAGTGGACGAGGTCATGCGCGCGATGGACGATGCGGTGCGCGCCGGCAAGATCCGCTATGTCGGGCTGTCGGATACGCCCGCGTGGTTTGCGGGCCGCGCGCAGACGCTCGCCGAGTGGCGCGGCTTCGAACCGGTCGCGGCGATGCAGCTCGAATACTCGCTGATCGAGCGCCACGCGGAACACGAGTTCGCTGACCTCGCCGCGCAACTCGGTATGGGTCTTGTGCCCTGGAGCCCGCTCGGCATGGGCGTGCTGTCGGGCAAATACCGGCCGTCGCGTGACGGCGCGCCCTCGCACGTATCCGGCAGCGGCCGGCTTGCATCGCTCGCGAGCGCGCCGCCGCCGGGCTTCGACAAGCTGACCGAACGCAACTTCCGGATCGTCGCCGAACTCGAGCAAGTCGCGAACGACGTGAACCGGCCGATGGCCCAGGTCGCGCTGAACTGGCTTTATCAGAAGCGCGGCGTGTCGAGCATCATCGTCGGCGCGACAAAGCCCGAGCAGTTGCAACAGACGCTGGGCTCGCTCGACTTCATGCTCGCCCCCGAACAGATCGCGCGGCTCGATGCGGTATCGGCACCGGCCCGGCCATTCCCCTACTACATGTTCGCCGACGGACATCAGGCACGCATTCACGGGCACGTCGAAGTGGCATCAAAGCCGGCCGCATACGATCGACCGGTGGTCGTGCCCGCGCCGGAAGCGAACGCGGCCAACGCGACGACCCGTTGACGTCCTTCAATGGTTACCGACTAGCTGATTGCGGCTATTGGCGCCGCATATCGAGCGAGCGGCATCGACCACTTCATATAGACGGTGCGCGCATCGGGACTCGCCGGGATTTCCGGCGGGTTGCGCGCGTTCGTGCAGATCGGCTCCGGCAATTGCATTCACTACCGCCGGCGCGGACAACGTGTGGCCCCGATCATCCGACTGCGCGACAACCCCGTGCTGCCCTCCGAGCCACGCGACCCACAGCCGACGCCGCGCATCGAACGCGGCGCGGGTCGCAAGCGGAACGCGCAGGACCAGTTCTCCTGATCACCGTTGCGCAGCGCGAACGCGCTCGACGCGGTGCTGTAATTCGTGCCTCCGGATGTCACATTGCCGGCATAAACGGCATTTCCTGCCACAACGGTCAGAAACGTTTGGCCACGTCCGTGTCGTGAGGTACGCGCAACGGCCGAGCGTGAGCGTCGCGTCAACGTGATCGGTGATCGCATAGCCCATTCGCACGCTTTTGTTCTACTGCTGCGCGCGATTTGCAGCTCGTTGAATTCACGACCTGCGAAGACGGAATTGCGATCGCCGGTGAAGCGTTTACGTACTAGAAGGTTCCGGCGCGTACTTGAATACGTCGTCCGTCGCGACCACGTTGCGTGCGTCGATCGGGTCGCGGCCGATCGCCTCGACAACGCCCGATGTATCCAGGTCGAACGCCGGTTGCGCGGACGCAGCGGTTACGTTGACCGCCTTCAGCGTTTGCGGCGACGTCAACGTACTGTCCGAATCGGTCGTTATGGTGGAAGGCAGCGGTGTGCCGGAAGACGCGTGCGCGTCGCGCGGATGCACTTGCGCGGAGTCCGGGTCGGCCCACGTGGAAGGCACGCGAACGCTGCGACGCACAAAAAACGACGGCGATTCGAACGTTCGTAGAAGAGAACGCATACGAAGCCCTTCTAGCGCATTGAACGTTTCATCGCTACCTGGGCAAAAGTAAACACGCGGTGTAGCAAGGGCTCGAGCAGGCCCTGTTCGAAGTGGACTTGAAGTGGTGTGGAAGTGGTCCGTGCGAAGTACTAAGGACAAGCGATAAATTTTATTCAAGCATCTTCAATCGCGAAACCGATGTGCCGTTAAAGCAACAACAACGTGTTCAAACAGTCGTTTTGCGGTCAACCGCACTAGTGGCAAACGGGGACTGAGGCAGATAATTGATTTGTAAAGGAGAAAGATCATGGACACGAAACCGCCGAAGATTCCGACCCCCGACAAGGTGTTCAGCCCGGATCCGGAACCCGCAGGCGTCGAATTTCTCGGGGCCGAATTGCCAGAGCACGTGCGAGCGTTTTTCGACGAGCAGCGCAAGTCGTGCGAACCGAAGTAACGACGAACGGGGACTTCGCGAGGGGCGATGCTGCACGTGCGATGCCGCGGGTTGCGTTGCACGCTCGCGTCCTTCCGCACGCGACCGTGGGTTCGCGAGCTTCGCTATAAGCTGATGCGCCGCGTCATCGCACGCGTTGCTGGCGGGTCGGACCAGCGTGAGCGCACGTTATGCGGCTGCGTCGGTTGGCGTAAGCGCGCCGATGCGCGTATCGTTCGAACCTTGCCCCGTCGCGTACGGTAGTCGTCGTAGCGGCACAACCCTCCGGGCGGGCTACCCTTGGCCCTACCCGTTTTCCGTCCTTCCTCTCTTCTATGGCAAGTTCACGTCGCGTCGGCGCACTATGCGCGCTGGGATCAGCGTTCGCAATCGCGTTCGCGTCCGCCCACGCTCAAGCCGACTCCGATGACACCGCCCTCACTAACCTGATTTCGCTTGTCTCGCAGCGATTGGCACTTGCCGAACCTGTCGCGCAGTGGAAGTGGCTGAATCATCGCCCGGTCGACGACGCAAGCCGCGAAACCGCGCTGCTCGCCGACGTTGCGAAGCGCGCGCAGGCAGTCGGCATCGACCCGGACTTCGCGCACGCGTTCTTCCAGGATCAGATCGACGCGAACAAAGATATCCAGAATGCGCTGTTCGAACAGTGGCGCAAGCTGCGGCCGCCGGAAGGACCGGCGCCGGATCTCGACTCGCGCACGCGTCCACAGCTGGACCGCCTGACGCAATCGATGCTCGCGGGGCTGGCGCGTGTGCAAACAATGCGCTCGATGCCCGATTGCCCGACGCGAGTCGCGCAGGGCGTCGCTAACTGGAAATCGCTGACGCGTTACGACGCGGCGCAATCGGCCGCGCTTACCCGGGCGCTCGGGCATGTCTGCGAATCGGGCGGGGTCGGCGCGACGGGCTAACCGGCGTTTGCCACCGTGGAGGCGTCCTCGACGACCGGCGTGGCCGGAGACTCGCGCGACGCCAGGGACTCCGACGGCACGAGCGGCATCACACGGAGTCCGCGTGCGAGATGGGTCTGCATGATCCGGTAAGTCGAAAGCTCAAACGCACGCGTCGCGTTTTGCGCGAGCAGCGCATCGGCTTGCGCGAGCGATCGCGCATGGCCGAGATAGCACCAACGATCGACGACGTGAAGGGTGCACGCATGTTCTCCCGCGCGTTCCCCCGCAGGCTCACCGCGGTCCACACCACTCTCTTCGAACACAATCGCGCCGTCGAATGGCCATGGCGCGTCGACCGGATCGTGCCTCGACGACCGCGGCGCGCGGTTGTGGCTCGGGCGCAGCGTGGCAATCCATTGCGCTTCGGCAAGCAGCGCGCCCAGTTCGCCACCGGTTGCGCGCCAGTCGACCCGACGCACCAGCTGGGCAAGCCGCAGATCCTTCGACGAGCGTCGTTCCCCGGTGAGATGAGCGCGAATCCGCTGCCGGACACGCACACTACGGCCGACATACAGCGGCACGTCGCCTTCCCCGTAAAACATATAGATGCCGCAGCCAGCCGGGGCCGCGTCGAGCGAGTCTTCGGTGAGGTCGCCGAGCAGCCGGTAGCGCCGCAACGTGCGGTCGATCTGGGCGCGAAGCGCGTCGAGCGGCACGAGCTCATGCAGGCGTTGCCAGAATTGCCACAGCAAATCCGCATCGGCGAGCGCGCGATGCCGGTCCGACGGCACGAGCGCGTGCCGCTCGACCAACGCATCGAGCCCGTGGCGCTTTTCGGCGGGGAACAGCGCGCGCGACAGGCGGACCGTGCACAGCACGTCCGGGTTGAATGCGAGTCCAGCGCGCTCGAACTCGCTGCGCAGGAAGCCGCGATCGAAACTCGCGTTGTGCGCGACGAACAGCTTGCCTTCGAGGCGGGCAAACAGCTCGGGCGCAATCGCGTCGAAGGTCGGCGCGCCTCGTACCATCGCGTCGGTAATGCCGGTCAATTGCTGGATGAATGGCGGGATCGGCTGTTGCGGATCGACCAGCGAACTCCAGCGGGACACGCCTTGCGGACCGATTTCGACCACACCGACCTCGGTGATCCGATGCACACCGGTCGAGCCGCCGGTCGTTTCAAGGTCGACAAACGCGATCGGCACATCGAGCGCAGCCGACGCCGCCAGGAACTGTTCAGACATGAATAAGAAAGGGTTTAAGTGCGACTATTTCAGCCCAAGTATGCACCATCGACCCGCCGGCCGGCGCGAAAGTTTTGTGTTAGCCTCGCCGCCGCGGGTGCGCCGATCAACCTCATGGGCTTTGGCCAAACGTAATGTCCCAGCGCATTTTCAAGTAATGAATTTATTGTTTATGAGATAAATCTTATAATTAATTGAGATTATCTGATTCACTGCCTACCGATTCCTGATCCGGTTTTCCACGTAATGCCGTTTCAAGGCAAAAAAATAAAAAGCCCTCGCCAATGCGAGGGCTTCTGTCAGGCGCCGGGTTCGCGCGATGCTGTTACAGCGGCTGGATGTTCGCTGCCTGCTTCCCCTTCGGGCCGGTCTTGACCTCGAAGGAGACACGCTGGTTCTCCTTCAACGACTTGAACCCTTCAGCGCGAATTTCGGAGAAGTGCGCGAACAAATCGTCGCCACCCGCATCGGAGGTGATAAAACCAAAGCCCTTAGCATCGTTGAACCATTTGACGACACCGGTTTCCATATCCATTTCCTCGAATTTGTTTTTGAGACGAACAACACATTGCACCGAACCGAACCTCACTCGATATCAGCCTCGCATTTATACGTGTAAATGCCACAAATCGTCAAGCACTCGTTTACCAGTGTCAAATGATAGTTTGACTAATGCAGCGGGCATTCCGTGCTTTTCTTTTAAACGGCGCAATAAGTCGTTAACGGCATTCTTACCGCCGCGTCTGGCTAAATGGGAAATTTATGCCGACATGTAACAAAACGTGAGATTCGTAAGTGTTTCTACGGGTTGTTGAAGCCTAACGCGCATTACATGATGGTCCACAGCAGTAGGTTTTAGGGAGGCTGTCATGCTGTTACACGTTATTCGCCGCTTCACGGCACTGTTCTCTGATTCGTCTGAGAAAAATCCCGCCCAACTCCAAGCCACGACGCTGCCGACCCCGTTCCAGATCGATCCGGTCTGGCACGGCGATCACTGGCAGAACCTGCTGTCTTCCCCAATGGACGCACGCCACTACGTTATGGAGGATTGGAGCGTGGCTCCGGGTCTCGAATGCGTGCCGGTCCAGGTCAAGGCCGGGCGCCGCTGAACTCCGGAAATCCCCGAACGGACGAGCAAAAAAAAGCGCGACTGAAAAGTCGCGCTGACAAAGTTTGGAGATCTTTTTCGTCAACGAAAAAGTCTGCTTCGGAAAGCAGAAATTTCAGTATAGCGCCCCATTTGAATTTAATTATCCGCACCGCCCACAATCGATCATTCCCCTTTCGGCAATAATCTGAACTTTGCCGGGAATTTTGTTGTTTTTCCGCATCATTTGACGTAGCAATTACACAACGCCACGTCGCTGAATCATACCCCAGGGTCATCCCGAATACCTGTAAGGCCTTTGCCAGTAAGGCTTCGAGGGGGAATCCTCATCATTTCCCATCTCGTAATACTTTATTGCGGAAACTGGAACGGTCACGTGGCGACCAGCGTCTCTACACTTTGCCTACCGGAAAACGAACGCGCTCGGTGTAAGCGCGTTTTCACGCGAAATTCGCCTCTCGCAGCGCCTCGCGTGTAGGTTTTCTTCAAGCCTGGGTTTCCAAAACCCATCCTGTTCTCGGAGTTACAAAGATGAAAAAGACACTCATGGTCGCCGCCCTGACGGGCGTGTTTGCTACTGCCGCCCACGCGCAGAGCAGCGTTACGCTGTACGGCCTGATTGACGCCGGCATCACCTATACGAACAACCAGAAGGGCCACAGCAACTGGCAAGAAACGAGCGGCTCGATCAACGGTAGCCGTTGGGGCTTGCGCGGTGCTGAAGACCTCGGTGGCGGTCTGAAGGCAATCTTCACGTTGGAAAACGGCTTCGGCATCAATGACGGTACGCTCAAGCAAGGTAGCCGGATGTTCGGCCGTCAAGCGTTCGTTGGTCTTGCGAGCGACCAGTTCGGCGCCGTTACCCTTGGCCGTCAATATGACAGCATGGTCGACTACGTCGCTCCGCTGGCACTGACGGGCACGCAATACGGCGGCACGCAGTTTGCCCACCCGTTCGATAACGACAACCTGAACAACTCGTTCCGCGTGAACAACTCGGTGAAGTTCACGAGCGTCAACTACGCGGGCTTCAAGTTCGGCGCGTTGTACGGCTTCTCGAACCAGGCCGACGGCTTCGCGAACAACCGCGTGTACAGCGCGGGCGCGTCGTATAGCTTCGCGGGCTTCAACTTCGGCGCGGGCTACTTGCAGCTCAACAACAGCGCCGGCGCAATCAGCCAGGGCACGATCAACTCGTCCGGCGCGGTCGCGCTTGACAACACGTTCTTCGCTACCCGCCAGCAAACGTGGGGCGCGGGTGCCAACTACACGCTCGGACCGGCAACGTTCGGCCTCGTGTACACGCAGACCAATCTGCAGGACCTCGCCGGCCTCGGCTCCGGCGCTGGTACGCAGGCGACCTTCACCGGCAATCCGCAGGGCGCACGCTTCCAGAACTTCGAAGCTAACGCGCGCTACGCTCTGACGCCGGCCCTGAGCATCGCCGGTTCGTACACGTACACGCGTACGAACGTCGACGCGACGAGCCAGCACTTTAACCAGGTCAACCTGCAGACGGACTACGCGCTGTCGAAGCGTACGGACGTGTACCTGCAGGCTGAATACCAGGTCACCAACGAAAACGCGGTCCTTCACCCGATCATCAACGGCCTGAGCGGTCAGTCGTCGACGAGCAACCAGGTCGCTGTTACGGCTGGTCTGCGTCACCGCTTCTAAGCACTACAGCAGTATCCGCAGTTTTGAAGGCGCCGCTTGCGGCGCCTTTTTTATTGGTGTCGCCGCAGCGACACGCCGGCGGTTACGCCCCTTCCTCTGCCGCGGACGGATACCGTACCTCCAGCACATCGATTGACTCCGGCCCGGCCGGCGTGTGCAACGTGACCTGATCACCGATCTTCGCCTTCAACAACGCACGCGCGATCGGCGAAATCCAGCTCACGTGCCCATGATCCAGATCGACCTCGTCGACACCGACAATCGTGACCGTATGCGATTCGCCATTGCCGGTCGCATAGTCGACGGTCGCGCCAAAGAACACCTGATCGGTGTTCTCCTGCCTGCTGCTGTTGACCACTTCCGCAAGATTCAGGCGCCTTGTCAGAAAGCGGATGCGCCGGTCGATTTCACGCAGCCGGCGCTTGCCGTAGATATAGTCACCGTTCTCGGACCGATCGCCATTCGATGCGGCCCACGACACGAGCTTCACGACTTCTGGCCGCTCTTCATCGATCAGATGCAGCAATTCGTCGCGCAACCTGCGATAGCCGGCTGGCGTGATGTAGTTTTTCGTTCCCGCGGGAACGTCGGGTTGCGCGACGTCAAGATCGTCGTCATTGTCGTCACTCGATTCTTTGACAAAAGCCTTGTTCATGATGATCCACCCATACCGTCAACGCCCATCGAATCAGCGTCAACCCTGAATGACGTCTGGTTTGCGCCAGGCAATGAAGCAATGAAGCACACAACATACGAAGCCCGGACGGATGCTCAAACGCCCTGCCCATCAAGCCTACACGATCGCCGCAGCGGGACAAATCGCCGATTGCTGCTTCCCTTTTCCCTCAGCTTTGCTATAATCCCGTTTCTGCGTGCGGCTGTAGCTCAGTTGGATAGAGTACTTGGCTACGAACCAAGGGGTCGTGGGTTCGAATCCTGCCAGCCGCACCATTCTCGAAAGGGCCTTCCATCAGGAAGGCCCTTTGTTTTTCCAGGCTGTCCTTTGCTCCTTGCGCGGCGCCTGGCGCGGGACCTAGCGCGGGGCGGACTTGATGTCGCCGATCTGCGCATCGGGCATCGGCGGGTCGTCAATGGCGCTCATCGCCGTCTGCTCGCCGACCGGCTCCGCGCGCATGCCGAACAACGCTTGCGACTGCCGCAGCACATCGTCGACGGTATCGCCGAAACGGCTTGCAACGAATGCCCGCAGCATCGCGATGCGCAGCGATTCACCACGCGCTTGCGCGACCCGTTGACCGTCCATGTCGTCGTCGCCTTCGAATTCGGCCACACAATGCACCGCGCCGCTGCGCAAGCGCTCGCGCACCTCGATCCGTCGGGCGCGGTCAAAAACGACCGCCGCGACCTCCCACGACGTCGATGGCGTAAAGCGCCCGTCCCACGGCCGCCCCCAGACATTGCCGCGAATCGACACGGTGCGGCCGCTGTCGGTGAAGTGAATTTCGCGCACGAAGTCGTGCAGACTGCGCGCGACCCAATAGTCGAGCGCTAAACCGCTCAAGTCCGCTACGTTCACTGGGTTCGCTCCCGATAACAAACGCAGGTTCATTGCATTGCAGCAAGCTGCACGAGAACCTGGTGGACACACACACAGACATCCGGCAATCCAACCCGGCGCGAGGCGCCAGAGACGTCGCAAGCGTCAGTAGTCGGCCCGCTCGCGATCGATCCGCATGCCGCCATCGTGGCGATGATGTCCTTCTTCGCTCGGCCGCTCGCGCGCGATGCGCATCACATCAGGGTTGGTCCGCGCGCGCCGCATCACGTTGGCCAGATGCACGCGGTCGCTCACCTGAATGACAAAGCGTAGCACCGTCGATTCCTGCGACTGATCTTCGTCCATCGCGATATGGACGATATTCGCATCGGCAGAGGTAATATCCGCCGCGACGCGTGCAAACACACCCTTCGTGTTCTTGACGAGCACCTTGACCGCGACATCGAACAGACGCCCCGGCTGCGGCGCCCACGCAACGTCGATCCAGCGACCCGGATCGCGCCGATGGATTCGCTGCGCCACGCGGCAATCGGTGGTGTGGATCGCCATGCCGAGGCCGATGCCGATATACCCCATGATGTTGTCACCCGGAATCGGCCGGCAGCATGCGGACAACTGAACCGACATGCCTTCAGTGCCGGTAATGACGACAGGCGGTGCGTTCGTAGCGCCATGTTCGGCGCGCGGATGATGACCGTCATCGTCGCCATCGTGGCCGCTCATCAGCACTTCGATGCGTTTGGCCATCACCGCGGCGACCCGTCGGCCCAAGCCGATATCGGCGAAGATTTCCTGGCGATTCTTGTTGCCGGTCCACTGCACGAGCTTTTCCCACGCTTCGGGCGTGACATCGGCGAGCGATAACCCATAGCCCTTCAACGACTGGTCGACGAGCCGCTCGCCCAGTTGCACCGACTCATTGAGCCGCATCGTCTTCAGATAGTGGCGAATCGCGGTACGCGCCTTACCGGTGCGCACAAAGCCGAGCCACGCCGGATTCGGCTTCGAATACGGCGCGGTGATCACCTCGACGATGTCGCCGCTCTTCAACTCGGTGCGCAGCGGCAGCAATTCATTGTTGATCTTCACCGCGACACACTGATTGCCGAGGTCGCTGTGAATCGAATACGCGAAGTCGAGCGCGGTCGCGCCGCGCGGCAACGCCATGATTTTGGACTTCGGCGTGAACACATAGACCGCATCCGGAAACAGATCGATCTTGACGTGCTCGAGGAACTCGCTCGAATCACCAACCTCACTTTGAATATCGAGCAGCGACTTCAGCCACTGGTGTGCGCGCTTCTGCACATCGTTCAGATCCGCACCGCCGTTCTTGTACAGCCAGTGCGCGGCGACGCCGGCCTCCGCGATCTCATGCATTTTGCGGGTGCGCACCTGGAATTCGATCGGCGCGCCGAACGGTCCGACCAGCGTCGTATGCAACGACTGATAGCCGTTGACCTTCGGAATCGCGATGTAGTCCTTGAATTTGCCCGGCACCGGCTTGTAGAGCGCGTGCAGCGCGCCAATACACGTATAGCACTCGAGCGGGCTTTCCACAACCACGCGGAAACCGTACACATCGAGCACCTGCGAGAACGACAACTGCTTGTCGCGCATCTTCTTGTAGATGCTGAAGATAGTTTTCTCGCGACCGGTGACTTCCGCATCGAGCTTTGCATCGGTCAGCGCGCGCTGCACCGATTCGAGAATCTTGCCGACCACTTCGCGCCGGTTGCCGCGCGCGGCCTTCACCGCCTTCTCGAGCGTCGCGTACCGATGCGGATTGAAGTTCGCGAAGCTCAGGTCCTGCAGCTCGCGATACGTATTGTTCAAACCGAGCCGATGCGCAATCGGCGCATAGATATCGAGCGTCTCGCGTGCAACGCGCCGGCGCTTCTCAGGCGGCACCGCGCCGAGCGTGCGCATGTTGTGCAGCCGGTCCGCGAGCTTGACGAGAATCACGCGCACATCGCGTGCCATCGCGAGCAGCATCTTGCGGAAGTTCTCCGCCTGCGCTTCCTCGCGATTGCGAAACTCCATCTTATCCAGTTTCGACAACCCGTCGACCAGTTCCGCGACCTTCGCGCCAAAGCGCTCGGCGAGCTCGGCCTTGGTCACCCCCTGGTCTTCCATCACGTCGTGCAGCAGCGCGGCCATGATCGACTGCACGTCGAGCTTCCAGCCGGCGCAAATTTCCGCGACCGCAACCGGATGCGTGATGTAGGGTTCGCCGCTTTGGCGGTATTGCCCGAGGTGGGCTTCGTCGCTGAAGTGGAACGCCGCCTTGACGGCCTTGATGTCTTCCGGCGACAGGTAGCCGGATAACGCGGCGGTCAGCTTGGCGATCGAGACGACGTCGTGCCGGCGTGGCTGCTCCGGCGTCGCGGTCGGCCCGAACAGATGGCGAAACGATTGTTCGAGGACCGCGTCGATGTACTTGCGTGCGGACGAAGGTGCGTCAGTATCGTGCGCGTCGTCCGTGTGGTCCGTGTGGGATGCGACGTCCGACATGGAGGACGAGGGATTCGAGCTCATGTCCGCCTCCTGACCGGGTTAATCGACGCTAGCGACGCGCAAGTCCGCACGCGTGGGTGAATTACATGACGAACGACAGCGGGTGAAGGTGCAAGCTTATACCGGCACCTTCTTCAGCATTTCGACGCCGACCTGGCCCGCCGCGATTTCACGCAGCGCGACAACGGTGGGCTTGTCGCGACTTTCGATCTTCGGCGTGTGGCCTTGTGCGAGCTGACGCGCGCGGTACGTCGCGGCGAGCGCCAGCTCGAAGCGATTCGGGATCTGTTTCAGACAGTCTTCGACGGTAATGCGGGCCATGTTGAAATTCCTTCTCTGGTTGTTGCTTATTCTACCTTATGTGTTCGAATCGACGCCCGGTCAGCCCGCGTGCGGCAAATGGATGCCAAGCTGCACGAAGAGGTTCGTGTGCCGTGCGTACTGCGATCCGAAGCGCAGGCGCGTCGCCGCGACGAGGCATTGCAATTCGGCGAGCGCGCGATCGAAATTTTCGTTGATCACGACATACTCCGCTTCGGCCGCATGTGCCATCTCGCCACCGGCCGCGAGCAGCCGCCGCGTGATCACGTTCGTCTCATCCTGGCCGCGCTTTCTCAGTCGATCTTCGAGTGCCTCGAGCGACGGCGGCAGGATGAAAATCTCAACGGCATTGTGAAACTGACGCTTCACCTGTTGTGCGCCCTGCCAGTCGATTTCGAGCAGCACATCATGGCCGCTTTTCATCTGCTCTTCTATCCAGAGCCGCGACGTCGCGTAGTAGTTGCCATGCACTTCCGCGCTTTCGAGAAACTCGCCGGACGCATGGCGCGCGAGAAAGTCCTCGACGCTGGTGAAGTGATAGTGCTCGCCGTCCTGCTCTTTAGGGCGCGGCGGGCGCGTCGTGTACGAAATCGACAGACGGATCGCCGGATCGCGCGCGAGCAGCGCATTGACGAGCGTCGATTTGCCCGCGCCGGACGGTGCGACAACCATGAACAGGTTGCCCGGATAAACGCCCGTGTAAGGATTGCGCGGCGCGGTGGTTTCGCGAGTAGGGTCGGTCATGCCCGTAGCTCCTGCCTGTAACCTGCTCTTTGATCTGCGCTTCGCAAGCGGCCGATGAGTCCGCTCGCGTGCGCCTCTTTATTCGAGATTCTGCACCTGCTCGCGCATCTGCTCGATCAGGAGCTTCAGCGTCATCGACGAATCGGCGAGCTCTTTCGCCGCCGCCTTCGAGCCCAGTGTATTCGCTTCGCGGTTCAACTCCTGCATCATGAAGTCGAGCCGTTTGCCGACCTTGCCGCCCTTCTGGATGACGTGGCGCGTCTCGTTCAGATGCGCGGTGAGCCGCGACAGTTCTTCGGCGATATCGATGCGAATGCCGTACATCGTCACTTCCTGACGGATGCGTTCGGCGATTTCCTCGCGCGACACGATCGTCGCCGAAGCATCGGGCGCCGCGACACCTAGCGCTTCCTGCAGGCGCTCGACGATCTTCTGCTGGTGCTTTGCAATCAGCTCCGGCACGAGCGGCGTGATCTTCGTGACGATCGACTCCATTTCGGTGACGTTCGCGAGCAGCATCGCCGCAAGCTGCGCGCCTTCGCGCGCGCGCACGTCGATCAGCTCGGCAATCGCCTGTTTGCCGCATTCGAGCACTGCGTCGCGCAGCACGTCGGCCGATACACCGCTTTCGGCGAGCACACCGGGCCAGCGAAGAATTTCGCCGGTGCGCAGCCGCGCAGCCTGCGGAAAGGCTTCGAGCACCGCGCGTTCCAGCCCGGCCAGCTGATCGAGCGCGTCGCGGTTCAATGCACCGGCGTTAGCCGTTTGTTCGCTGCGCTGCAGGTTCACGCGAATGTCGACCTTGCCACGCGACAGCTTGCTCATCAGCATTTCGCGCAGCGTCGGTTCGCAGACGCGCACGTCTTCCGGCATGCGGAAGTTGAGATCGAGAAAACGCGAATTCACCGTGCGCAGTTCAACGGACACACTGACGCCGCCATTACCGGACGCCGCGGCGAGCTCGCGTGTGGCGCTCGCATAACCAGTCATGCTGTAGATCATCGTTCGTCTCGCGAAGAGGGGCGTGCGGCGCTGCGCACGGCCCCGGATGCGGGCCGCCCGGCGTGTACGAGACGCGGGGCGGGGAACGCGCATTATCCCATTTTTGGCGGAAGTGCCCGTCGGACGTGCGTCTGCGGCCAGCGGCGGGATCGGCGGTAAAATCGACGTTTCCCGAGCGCCCTCCTTCCGACGACCACAATGAACGACCTCACGACCCGCCCGAGCGGCCGCCGCGCCGACCAGCTACGCGACGTGCGCATCACGCGCCATTACACGAAACATGCCGAAGGTTCCGTGCTGATCGAGTTCGGCGATACCAAGGTGATCTGCACGGCGAGCATCGCCGAGCAGGTGCCCGCCTTTCTGCGCGACCGCGGCCAGGGCTGGCTCACCGCCGAATACGGGATGCTGCCGCGCGCGACCCATACGCGCAGCGACCGCGAAGCGGCGCGCGGCAAGCAGACCGGCCGCACGCAGGAGATTCAACGGCTGATCGGCCGCGCGCTGCGCTCGGTGTTCGACCTCGAGCGGCTGGGCGCGCGCACGCTGCATATCGACTGCGACGTGATCCAGGCGGATGGCGGCACGCGCACGGCGAGCATCACCGGCGCGTTCGTCGCGGCACACGATGCGATCGCGAAGCTGCTCGCCACCGGCCGCATCGAAGCATCGCCGATCACCGACTATGTCGCGGCGATCTCGGTCGGTGTGTTCGACGGGCTGCCGGTGCTCGATCTCGACTACGACGAAGACTCGCAGTGCGATACCGACATGAATGTCGTGATGACCGGCGACGGCGGCTTTGTAGAAATCCAGGGCACCGCGGAAGGCGAGCCGTTTACGCGCGATGAAATGAACGCGCTGCTCGACCTCGCGCAAAGCGGCATTGAAACGCTGATCGCGAAGCAGAAGGAAGCATTGGAGTTACAGGGTGAATGATCGTCAGGAAGCCGGCTACGGCGGCACAGTGAAGCCGACGCGGGGCAAGGTGGTACTCGCATCGAACAACGCCGGCAAGCTGCGCGAGTTCGCGGCCATGCTGGCCGCGGCGGGCATCGAACTGATCGCGCAGGGCACGCTCAACGTGCCTGAGGCAGAAGAACCTCATCAGACGTTTGTCGAAAACGCGTTGGCGAAGGCACGTCACGCGGCGCGGCTCACCGGGCTGCCCGCGCTCGCCGACGATTCCGGCCTATGCGTGCGCGCGTTGCACGGCGCGCCTGGCGTCTATTCGGCGCGCTATGCGCAGCTTGCCGGCGGCGAGAAAAGCGACGCCGCGAACAATGCGCGCCTGGTCGCGCAGCTCGCGGACGTCGCGGACCGCCGCGCGTATTACTTCTGCGTGCTGGTCCTCGTGCGCGCGGCCGACGATCCCGAGCCGCTGATTGCCGAAGGGCGCTGGCAAGGCGAAATCGTCGACGCACCGCGCGGTGCGCATGGCTTCGGCTACGATCCGCATTTCTATGTTCCTGCCCTCAACGCGACGGCCGCCGAGCTCGAACCGTCGGTGAAAAACAGGACGAGCCATCGCGCGATTGCGCTGCGGCAATTGCTTGCGCGGCTCGAGGAGGACGCGTGAGCGCCGCGTCCGCCGGCGGCGGCGGTGTGATCCAGACGTTTACTGCTCCGGGCAGCATCCGCCTCACGTCGCTACCGCCGCTTGCGCTTTACGTGCACTTCCCATGGTGCGTGCGCAAGTGTCCGTACTGCGACTTCAACTCGCACGAATGGAAAGGCGATCGTTTTCCGGAAGACGACTACCTCGATGCGCTGCGCGCCGATCTCGAACACGCGTTGCCGCTCGTCTGGGGCCGCCAGGTGCATACGGTGTTTATCGGCGGCGGCACACCGAGCCTGCTGTCCGCGCCGGGGCTCGACCGGCTGTTGTCCGACGTGCGCGCGCTGCTGCCGCTCGATGCCGATGCCGAGATCACGCTCGAAGCGAACCCCGGTACGTTTGAAGCAGCAAAGTTCGCGCAGTTTCGCGCGAGTGGCGTCAACCGGTTGTCGGTGGGCATCCAGAGCTTCAATGAAACGCATCTGAAAGCGCTTGGCCGCATTCACGATGCGGCGCAGGCGCGTCATGCGGTCGACGTTGCCGCGCACACGTTCGACAACTTCAACCTCGACCTGATGTTTGCGCTGCCGCAGCAAACGCTCGCCGAATGTCAGGCGGATGTCGAAACGGCGCTGTCCTACGCGCCACCGCATCTGTCGCTGTATCACCTGACGCTCGAACCGAACACGCTGTTCGCGAAGTTTCCGCCGCCGCTGCCCGACGACGATGCGTCCGCGGACATGCAGGACTGGATCCACGAACGTACGGCCGACGCGGGTTACGAGCGCTATGAGGTGTCCGCGTATGCGAAGCCGCATCGGCAATGCAAGCACAATCTGAACTACTGGCGTTTCGGCGACTATCTCGGCATCGGCGCGGGCGCGCATACGAAGCTGTCGTTTCCGAACCGGATCGTGCGGCAAATGCGCTACAAGCATCCGTCGACGTTTATCGAGGAAGCCAAAGCCGGCCGCGCGGTGCAGGAAGAGCACGAGGTCGGCACACGCGATCTGCCGTTCGAGTTCATGTTGAACGCGCTGCGGCTGGTCGAGGGCTTTCCGGTGCATCGCTTCATCGAGCGCACCGGACTGACGATGACGTCGATCGAACCCGCGTTGCAGGAAGCGGAACGGCGCAAGCTGATCACGCGGGACTATGAGAAGATCGCGCCGACGCCGCTGGGCCAAGCGTTTCTGAATGATTTGCAGGCGCTGTTTCTTAAAGAATCGCCATAAAGGTTCACTGCGCGGAGGTCGGCGGCGCAGTTCAGGTTATAATTTTGGGCTCGGAGGGCTGGCAGAGCGGTTGAATGCACCGGTCTTGAAAACCGGCAAGGCTTTACGGCCTTCGTGGGTTCGAATCCCACGCCCTCCGCCAGAGCATCAGTGAATACGGGCCCATCGGCCCGTTTTTATTTTGTACCCACCATAGAGCCCGCCAAAAATCGAAGTCGTGTGACCGATCCCACATAGGCCCGGTTATTGAACCGATACTCTGCTCTGAACTCGACGCGCGGACATGGAGGGGATAGATGAGTACGAATCCAGGCACTGATATCGATCGTGTAGCCGCACGGCAGATGTCCGAGGACGTCCGTCAGATGTTGGTGCACGAGTCAACTGTCTTAAATCATCGGATTACGTGGCTGACTGCGTTCGAAGGATTCTTGTTTGCCGGATTTGGTGCACTGGTATCTAAAGAATTGCCACGAGAGACTGCAGTTCCAATGATGAAGGCAATCTGCTACGCAGGGCTGGGTGTCGCTGTTATTTCGCTTCTTGGACTTTTGGGTAGCGCAATTGCCACAGATCGTCTACTGAACTGGTGGAACGTTCATAAGCCTGACGCATACGATGGACCGGGAATCATCGGCTGGGCGCTCCCCTCACAACGATGGGCTCCTTATCTCACGGTATGGAACTTCCTTCCTGTTGTGGTCGGTGGAACAGCCCCCTGAAAGTCCGGACACAGTCTCCCACTTACAATAGCGGGTAGGCATAAGACTGTGTATATGACTAACAACAAGAACGAAGTGATGGAAGTGTTGACGGG
>NZ_CADIKH010000026.1 GCF_902859855.1 Paraburkholderia humisilvae | reverse complement strand
TCAGCCGCGACAGATCGACTTCGCCTTCCACTTCTCCGACCACCTGCGCGGCGCTGCCGTCCTGGCGCGAATACGCGGCGTTAATGGCCTGCGCGAGTTCGTCGGCGGGCATCCGCACGACCGACAGCACACCGAGATTGCGCGCGACTTCAGCGAGCGCCGCGTCGCTGGTGCGTTCGCTGATCCACACTTCGAGCCCGTCCGCATGCTGGTGCGCGACCAGGATCTGGCCGGTCCTTGCAAAGCTGTACGGGACGAGCCGCGCCGCGAGCGGCGAGGGCGCCGCGCGCTCGCCGGCGGCCGGCAACGTGCCCCGCTCGCTGGCGGGATCGCCGCCCGAACGAGGATCCGCTGCCTGTGCAAGCGCCTGTGTCACGGCTGCGCTCCCGGAGACTGGAGGCCCGGTGCGGTGTTGGTCGCCGGCGGCATCTGCGCAGGGGCCGGGACCGGCATCTGCGCCGGCGCTGGCGTCGGAGCCTGTGCCGGCGCAAGGGCTGGAGCCTGCGCCGGAACCTGACCTTGGGCCGGCACCGTGGCCTGGCTCGGAGACGGAACCTGCGCCGGCGCCGGCACCACCGCTGGCGGCGCCATCTGCTGACGCCGCATCTCATCGAGATTGAACAGATTCAAGGCCGGCGACGCACCCTGGCTAGGACCCAGCGGCATCGACGGAAGCACCGGGTCGTCCTTGTCCTTGATCAGGTTGTTGTCCGACTTGTACGCGCCCAGCACGCCCTGAACATAGTCATAGCGATTCGACGTCACCGCCTGCGTGGTGGCGTTGTCCGTGAGAATCACGGGCCGCAGGAACACCATCAGGTTCGTCTTTGTGCGGTTCTTTTGCTCCGAGCGGAACAACTGCCCGATCCACGGAATGTCGCCGAGCAGCGGCACCTTGCTGTTGCTGGTTCCGTAGTTATCCTGCATCAGGCCGCCCAGCACGATAATCTCGCCGTTGTCGCAGAGTACCGTCGACTGCACCGAGCGTTTGGTGAACTCCGGACCCGCAGGGTTGGTCGCCGCGTTGTTCGTGCCCGCCACGATCGCTGAGTCTTCCGTGTAAAGCTGCAACTTCAGAATGCCGCCGTCGGTGATTTGCGGCTTCACGTGCAGCACGATGCCGACGTCGACGCGGTCGAACGTGTTGAACGCATTGGACGTGCTGCCGCTGGTCAGGTTGGAGAACGAACCCGTCGTGATCGGTACGTTCGTGCCAACGACAATCTTCGCTTCCTCGTTGTCCAGCGTAATCAGGTTAGGCGTGGACAGCACGTTGGCGTCCTGGTTCGTCGACAGCGCCTGCAGCAACGCGCCGAGCCCCTGCACGCCGAAAATATTGTGAATCCAGCCGATGTTCAGGCCATTCTGGATCCCCTGACCTGCAAGTGCCGCGGCAAGACCGGGGGGCGTCCCCGCGGCTGCGGCGGCCGTCAGATTGATGATGCTGTTCGGCGGGAAATTGGTGCCGGCGAACAGCGAATTGTTCGCGACCTGCCACTGAATGCCGAGACTGCCGCTCGTGGTCGAGTTCAGCTCGACAATCAGCGCCTCGATGTACACCTGGGTGCGGCGTGCATCGAGTTGCGCGATCACCGAGCGCAGATTGCGGTACACCGGTTCCGGCGCGGTGATAATCAGCGAATTCGTCGCGGCGTCGGCCTGGATCATGCCGCCCGCCGGATTGTCCTCGTCGCCATCCTTGTCGCTGCTGAGAAACGGCGCGTTGCCGCCGGCGCCACCGCCGCTGCCGCCATACGACGAACCGCTGCTGCCGCCAAATGAGCTGCCGCCGCTCATCGAGGAAGTGCCGAACGAGCTCGATCCGCCCGGCAGCGGCGGCGTGCCGGACGTACCGGTCGAACTGCCGCCGCCCTGACCCTGGCTGAACGAACTCGCGCCACCGCCTCCTGCGCCGGCGCCACCCCCCGAAGAGCTGTCGCCGCCCTTGCCAAGCATGCCGCGCAAGGTTTTCGCGAGCTTGACCGCATCCGCGTTGCGCAATGCGACGACGTGCATGTTGCCCGGTTCGGTGGTTGGCGCATCGAGTTGCTTCGCGAGCGTCTTCGCCGCGTTAAGCCGCGCGATGTTCGAGGCCCGCAGCAACAGCGAATTGGTGCGCGGATCGGCGGACACCGACACCTTCAGCGTCGCGTCCGTGCTGCCGATCGCGCCCGGATCCATGATTTTCGAAAGCTGTGGCGCGATGTCGAGTGCATTCGCGTTCTTCAGCGGCACGACCACCACCTGCTGCCCGGCCGCCGTATCGACGCCCGCGATGATCTGCGCAATGCGGCGCACATTGTCCGCGTAATCGGTGACGACCAGCGTGTTGTTGGCCGGATAGGCAGCAATCGTATTGTTCGGCGAGATCAGCGGCCGCAGGATCGGCAGCAGATTATTGGCCGACTCGTTCTTCAGTTCGAAAACCTGCGTGATGATCTGGTCGCCGCGCGCGGTCGGCGCATTGCCGACGTACGTCGGTACGCCTTGCAGCTTTGCATCGGCCTCCGGCACGACCTTCAGTACCCCATGATCCTGCACCAGCGAAAAGCCCTGCATCCGCAATGCGGATTGCAGGGTTTTGAGCGCCTGATCCTCCGGGACCGGATTCTCCGACACCAGATTGAGCTGACCTTTGACACGCGGGTCAACAATGATGGTTTTGCCCGTCGCGGCGCCGATGGCCTTCGCCACCTGGTCGATGTCGGCATTGACAAAGTTGAGCGTGACCTGCGCTTGCGCGACCTGCGCGGCGAACAGACCAGCCATCACCAGCGCCGTTGCCGAGCGACGCAATACAAAACGGTTTCTTCTCATGGATGTGAAATGAATGCCGGCGCGCTGCGCCGACTGTTCGCAGCGAATACCCCGGTAAGACATCGTCCCCGTCGTCGGCTGGCACACTCGATGGGTCTCGATGGCCATTCGGCCGCCAGCGCTCCGGTATTCGGAAAAGCAGGAACAGTAACAGCTTTTCGTGTCGGAAATGTCACAAAACTAAGTGGTTCCGTAAGACTCTCTCACGCCCACAGGCTCCGTAAGGGTTTGAAAGCCTTGAGCCTGGTTGCGTGCGCAATGACACACGGACGCCACGGTTTGCGCGGTATATGTCCGTCGGCCAACATTGACGCGCCGCTGACTGCCGGTATGATACGGGCGGTTCGATGCGGTGAAGACGCCTGGCTAGAGCGGGTTTTCCCCGATGGCGCGCTTTATTGGCGCCATACCGGGCTTTTTTTGTGAGCGCCCGCACCGTCTTTACTTTCGATTTTTGATTTGCTTAGTCATCTTGATTGGTCGCTGTGAGTCAGTTGTCTGTGCCGTTGCTGGTCCGTTTGTCTGATTGCCGTTGACGGTTCGCCGTTAAAACTGTTTACCATTTACTTTGCTATCGCCCGATGAAGCCGACTCTTCTGACCGTTACCGCCGCCCTCGCCGCGCTACTCGCGGCCGGCAACGCACGGGCGGACTGCTTCGACGAAGCGGCCCAGTACCAGAAGGTGAACCCGCTGATTCTCCGGGCGATCGCATGGCAGGAATCGCATAACCGGCCCGATGCGCTCCATAAGAACGCCGACGGCTCGACCGACTACGGTGTGATGCAGATCAACTCGGTGCATCTGCCGGTGCTTGCTCAATATGGCATTTCCAGCGGCACGCTGATGGAGCCGTGCAAGAACGTCTACATCGCCGCCTGGCATCTGCGCCAGAAGATGAACAAATACGGCAACACCTGGCAGGCAGTCGGCGCGTATCACTCGGAAACACCCGCGCTGCGCGACAAGTACGCCCGGCAGATCGTCGCGATTTTGCAGAAGTGGAATCTGATGCCGCCGTCGAAGGGACCGGGGTAAGCGGGATGAGCGGTATAGGACCTGAACGAACGCTGCGCGCATTTTAACCTAACTCACCTAAGCGCAACGGCATCCCGATATTTGATGCACAATGCGGCTTCGCGCCGCGGTTGCCCGTTTGCGTCGCTATCGCAGCGAAACGCCGCTAACGGCCAAAAAGCGGCAAGACGCGCTCCGGCAGAACCCCGACGCATCTTGCGCTGGCCGAAATTCCGGCCGCACACTCGCTTCCTGACCGATACTTCGGTTTTCCGATCACGTTTTCCGTATTGCGATGAACCAGCCGCCCCTACCCGTCACCGTGCTCTCCGGTTTTCTGGGTGCCGGCAAGACCACGCTCCTCAATCACATTCTCGCGAACCGCGCCGGGTTGCGCGTGGCCGTCATCGTCAATGATCTGGCCGCGGTCAACATCGACGCCACGCTGGTGCGCGATGCCGCCGAGTTGTCGCACGTCGAGGAGCAGCTCGTCGAAATGTCGAACGGCTGCATCTGCTGCACGCTACGCGACGACCTGCTTGCCGAGATCCGGCGTCTTGCGGAACAACAGCGATTCGATGCAATCCTGATCGAATCGACCGGCGTTGCCGAGCCGATGCCGATCGCCGAAACCTTCACGTTCGTCGACGACGACGGCGCGTCGCTAGCCGACGTCGCGCGGCTCGACACGATGGTCACAGTCGTCGACGCGTTCAATTTCCTGCGCGACTACGCTTGTGCCGACGGACTGGCCGAGCGCGGTATCGCGGCATCGGAGGAAGACGATCGCACGCTCGTCGAACTGCTGATCGACCAGATCGAGTTTTGCGACGTGCTGGTCGTGAACAAGGCGGATCTGGTCAGCGCGGACGAACTGGCGAAGCTGCAACGCATCCTCGCGCAGATCAATCCGCGCGCCGCGCAAATCGTGAGTCGCTTCGGTGAAGTGCCGCTTGGCGAGGTGATCGACACGAAGCGCTTCGATTTCGATAGCGCGTCGAATGCGCCGGGTTGGCTCGCGTCGCTGCATCACGACCACGACCATGCCGGCGAAGCCGATCAATACGGAATCGGCCATTTCATCTATCGCGCGCGCCGGCCGTTTCATCCGGAACGGCTGTGGGCGCTGATGCACGAAGAATGGCAAGGTATCCTGCGCACCAAAGGTTTTTTCTGGCTGGCGACTCGCAACGATATGGGCGGCATGTTGTCGCAAGCGGGCGGCGCGTGCCGGCATGGGCCGGCCGGCACCTGGTGGGCGGCGCAGGATCGCAGTGAATGGCCGGACGGCGCCGACGAACTGATGGCCGAAATCGTCGCGGACTGGCACGGCGAGCTCGACGATACGACAATCGGCGATCGCCGTCAGGAGCTGGTGATGATCGGCATCGACATCGATCCGGCGCACTGGCAGGCGAAGTTCGACGCGTGCCTGCTGACCGATGACGAATACGCGCTGGGCCCTGAAGGCTGGCTTCAGTTCGCCGACCCATTCCCATCCTGGGACGCCAATTTCGACGAGAGCGACGCGCACGACCACAGCCACGATCACGATGACCATCATGGCGAAGGCGAAATCGTGCATCGTGATCCGCACTGAGCAGGCAGGGCGGCAACGGTTCGATTGCCGATTGCTTCGGCTGGCTGAATGCCGGCTACCGTCGCTCATCGCCCCTGCGTATCGATCCGGAAAGTCGCAGGCAAAAAAAACCCGCCGAGCGGCGGGTGTCAACACATGACGCGAAGCTAAAGAAAAGCTCGCTTAACGCTTGTTGACTGCGTCCTTGAATGCTTTGCCGGCGGTGAACTTGACCGTCTTGGCCGCCGGAATCTTGATGGTTTCGCCGGTCTTCGGGTTGCGGCCCGTACGTGCTGCGCGCTTGCCCGAACCGAAGCTGCCGAAGCCGATCAACTGAACTGAGTCACCCTTCGACACTGCCTTCTTGATCACTTCGAGGAGCGTATCCAGCGTTTCGCCGGTTTGAGCCTTGCTGGCGCCCGTCTGTCCTGCGACGGCGTCGATCAGTTCCTGTTTGTTCATTAAGGTTCCTTTCTGGTTTAGGTTGACACGAACAGCGCGAACGCGCCGATTATACGTGCGCGCGCCGCGCCGTCGAGCAGCGACGGCTTGGGAATTCCCCGACCTAAGCAGCGCGCTGCCGCACTGCATCGAACACCGTGCTGCCGCTTCCCTCGCGGCGCTTGCTATGATAGCTCAGCGCAAACCCAATCAGGACAAGGGTTTCGAAGAATTACATCGCGCTTTGCCCGATCCAGCATGGAAACCGGCAAATTGCGCTCGGATAGCGCCGTATTCGCACTCCAGGCCGGGTTTCGACGCAGTTCAGCGTTGGTTTTTGCCAACGTTTTGAGCAGTCGAGCCGCCGCAAGACGCCCGCTGCAAGCCGTTCCAGCAAGGTTTCGCGCAGCACCGGTTCCGAACCGCCGACTGTTTTTCGCCAGCATGACCGCTTCCCTGACACCCGCTAAGCTCGTTTTTCGGACGGACGGCACCCCTTACTCGCCGCTGCACGACGACGTTTATCACAGCGCCGCCGGCGCGTTTGCGCAGGCCCGCCACGTGTTTCTGCAGGGCAACGCGCTGCCCGAACGATGGCGCGCCCGCCGGGTATTCAGCGTTCTTGAGACCGGCTTTGGGCTAGGCGTCAATTTTCTGGCGACATGGGCGCACTGGCGCGCGGATCCGGCGCGCTGCGAACGGCTGCATTTCGTGTCGATCGAGAAGCATCCGTTTTCGCAAGCGGATTTGCGCACCGCACACGAAGCGATCGTTGCGGATGCATCAATCGCGAAGCTATCGCGCGCACTCGTGGATGCGTGGCCGATGCTGGTGCCGGGCATGCACCGGCTCGAATTCGAAAACGGCCACGTCACGCTTACGCTTGTATTCGGTGACGCACAGCACACGCTGCCGTCACTATGGATGCGTGCCGACGCGTTCTACCTCGACGGGTTTGCGCCCGCTAAGAATCCGGATCTGTGGAGCCCTGAGGTTTTCAGATCGCTCACTCGCGTCGCAGCCGACGACGCGACCTTCGCGACCTACTCGAGCGCCGGCGACGTCAAACGCGGGCTCACACAAGCGGGCTTCGAATGCCGCAAGGTCGAAGGTTTCGCCGGTAAGCGCGCGATGCTCGTCGGCCGCTTCGCGCCGCGCTGGCGCGTTCGGCGCTACGAACCGCCGGTTGCGCTTTCCGTCAGCGAGCGGCACGCGATTGTCATCGGCGCGGGACTGGCCGGTTGCGCACTAACCGAACGGCTCGCCGCGCGCGGTTGGCACATCACTTTGCTCGAGCGGCATCACGCCGCGGCGCGCGAAGCATCCGGCAATCCGGCAGGCGTATTCCATCCGATGCTATCGCGTGATGACAGCGTCGCATCGCGTATCACACGCGCAGGTTTTCTCTACACGTTACGGCGCTGGTCGATGCTGGAGACTTCAGCGTGGCGTCCCGCGCGCGGTAGCGAAGGCCTGTTGCAGATCGCCGAATCGGAAGACGAAGCGCGGGCCTTCGCACAAGTGCTTGCGGCGCTTGGCTATCCACCCGAGTTCGTGATTCCCGTTTCGCGCGATGACGCCGCACGGATCGCCGGCGTACCGGTCGCACGTGGCGGCTGCTATTTCCGTCATGGTGGCTGGGTTGACCCTGCGCAGTTGTGTGCAGCGCAATGCGCGAGCGCCGGCCAGCGCCTCGAGCGGCGTTACGGCGTTCAAGCGGCGCGAATCGAACGCTCAGGCGATCAATGGACCGTGTTCGACGGCGCTGGACAAACGCTTGCCCGCGCGCCGGTCGTGATCATGGCCAATGCTCACGACGCGGCGCGTCTCGCGGGTTTGAATCACGCGCCGACACGCAGCGTGCGCGGGCAGCTGACGTTGGTGCCGAACGGCACGCTGGCAGGACTACGCGTTCCGGTGATCGGCGAAGGCTACGCGGTGCCGCTCGCCGAAGGCAGCACACTTGCCGGCGCGACCTACGACATCGACGACCCGGATACGGCGCTGCGCGCCGAAGCACATATCGAAAACATCGAGCGTGTGGCACAGATGCTGCCTTCGCTAGCCGACGGGTCCATGCGCGTACCCATTGAAGCCGGCGAATTCCTCACATCACCCACATTGACCGGACGCGTCGCATTTCGCTGCGTGACGAGCGACCGCTTGCCGATGATCGGCACCCTGGCCGACGAAACCGCCGCGATCGCCGATGCCGCGAAGCTACGCGGCGCGTGGCCGCGCGACTTGCCACGTGCGAGCGGACTCTGCGGTGCATTTGCGTTCGGGTCTCGCGGGCTTGTCTGGGCGGCGCTTGGCGCCGAACTGATTGCGTCGCAACTGGAAGGCGAACCGTGGCCGATCGAGCGCGAACTGGCCGAAGCCATCGATCCTGCTCGTTTCCTGCTGCGTGCGTTGCGGCACGACGCTTTTGAGTAAGCGGTTTGCCCAGGCGAAGGACCGACCCCGGTTATCCACTCGGGTTTGTGGATAACCGGTCGAATTCAACGCGAAACGCGTGTGGAATCGATGTGGACGTAAACGGGGTAAGTGGGAGTCTGCCCGTTAAAGGCCAAAAGTTACCCGCAGAAGCCACCCACGCGCGCACACGCTTTACGATCGGTTATGCGCGCTTCAAGCCAATGATTTGGTTTGGTAAACCGGCGTTGTCCACAAAAGCGACGCACCCTTGTTAACTTCTACTACGTATACATACAGGTAAACCTTTGAATAGCAGACCCATGGTCGGTCGGCCGAGTGCGTTCGTCGCAAACTTTCGGAAAAAAACCGAGCCCAAACCAGAAGCCACTGCCGACTGCCGAATCGATTGCAGGCGCAACCTTTTGACGGTAGAACCGCCCCCGGTACATGCCAACAAAGGTCGCTTTTTCCTGTTGTTATCCAGATCGCGTACGTTTTACCGTCTTTGACGGTAAGTTCGACGCTTTTGCAACCGCTTCCGGAAAGCTATGGCACAATCGCCGTTCTTCACGCGTCGAGTGCCGCCTTGGGTGGCGCAGCGCACCTAAGGAACGGTTGCCGCTTCATCAGAATCTGATCCGAAAGTCGACGGCGTTCTATCCCCCGTGTCGACGCCGCTTGTAGTGACCGCGGTGTCGGCGTGTTCGTCCTGTTTTTCACCCGATCGTTGACAACGCGCAACGCAGGTCGGCGCGAAGCGATCACTGCAACGAACCCGCTTCGCACCTGGCCCGGGGCTGGCTCAGGGTTTTGCTCATCGGCGAATCCCTTTGCGCCGACCGGGGCCTGTTGCGGTTGTTGCCCAAGGAGAACCCACCACGATGAAGTCGGCGTTTTCATTCTTTCCCGCCTGGCCTCTGACGCCCGATGCGCTGTTCTGGGCAGGGCTCGCGCTGCTCGCCGCGGGTCTGTGCGGCGAGTTGTGCTATCGCGCCTGGCATCTGCCGCGCATCTCCGGTTATGCAGTAATCGGTTTGATTGCCGGCGCCGCGGGGTCGGGCGTGATCGATGCGGAGTCAGCGAGCGCGGCACGCCCATTGCTCGACGTTGCGCTAGGGCTGTTGCTGTTCGAGCTCGGCAGCCGTCTGGACTTGCGCTGGATCCGCCGCAATCCGTGGCTGATCCTGTCTAGCATCGCGGAAGCGACGCTAACCTTCGTGCTGGTGCTGACCGTATTGCTGTTCGTGCACGTGCCGGTGATGACGGCGATGGTGCTCGCATCGATTGCCATGGCGACGTCGCCGGCGATGGTGATCCAGCTGAAAACCGAACTGCGCGCGGAAGGCCAGGTCACGCAGCGCCTGATGACGCTCACCGCGTTGAACAGCATGTACGCGGTCGTGATCGAAAAGCTCGCGTCGAGCTGGCTGCATCAGGAGGTCTATGGCAACGTGTTCGCGACGATCCTGCAGCCGCTCTATCTGCTGGTCGGCTCGTTGATCCTTGCGTATCTGCTGGCGCGTACCTGCACATTCTTTTATCGACGCGTGAACATGCAGGACGAGCATTCGTTCGTCGCGCTGTTCGGGCTCGTGCTGCTGGCGATCGCCATTGCTCAGGTGTTCAAGCTGTCGACGATTCTCGCGCTGCTTGCCGCCGGCATCATCGTGAAGAATCTGGAAGCGCGCCCGCAACTGTGGCCGCAGCATTTCGGCACCGCAGGGTGGCTGCTCACCGTGATCCTGTTCGTGCTCACGCTCACGACGTTCGAATGGCGCGATATCGCGCTCGGCGGTGTGGCGGCCTGTGGGCTGATCGTCGCGCGGCTTGTCGGCAAGATGGTCGGCGTGCTCATGTTCGCGAAGCCGAGCGGGCTGAACTGGAAGCAGGGCGCCGCGCTCGGGCTGTCGTTGTCGCCAATGTCCGCGCTCGCCTATTTGCTGGTGGACGATACCTATACGCTGTATCCGAATTTTGACCCGAAGCTTCGCGCGGTCGTGATGTGCTCAATCGTCGTGCTGCAGCTTGTCGGGCCGTGGCTCGTTTACCGAAGCCTTGCACTGGTCGGTGAACGGCGCGAATAAGTTAGCCATACCAGGAACACGAACACGTAACCCAGAGTCAAGGGACACCATGTCACTCGAACCCTTCGTCGATTCGAAACCGTTCACCTTCGGTATCGAACTCGAAATGCAGATTGTGAACACGCATGACTATGATCTGACCAAAGCGGCGTCGGATCTGCTGCGCCTGATCAAGGACGAGAAAATTCCCGGCAATATCACGCCGGAAATCACCGAAAGCATGATCGAGTTGTCGACCGGCATTTGCACGTCGCACGAACAGGCCATTACCGATCTGCGCACGATTCGCGACACGCTGGTTGCCGCGGCGGATCGCCTGAACGTCGGTCTGTGCGGTGGCGGCACGCATGCGTTCCAGCAGTGGAGCGAACGGCAGATCGTCGATACGCCGCGTTTTCAGTACCTGTCCGAACTCTACGGTTATCTCGCGAAGCAGTTCACGGTGTTCGGCCAGCACGTGCATATCGGCTGCCCCGATTCAGACAGCGCGCTGTTTCTGCTTCATTCGATGTCCCGATTCATTCCGCATTTCATTGCACTGTCAGCTTCGTCTCCGTATGTGCAGGGCGTCGACACGGGTTTTCATTCGGCACGTCTGAATTCGGTGTTTGCGTTTCCGTTGTCGGGCCGCGCGCCGTTCGTGCTGACGTGGGACAGCTTCGAAGAGTACTTCTCGAAGATGGTCCACACGGGCGTTGTCAACAGCATGAAAGATTTCTATTGGGACATCCGCCCCAAGCCCGGCTTCGGCACGATCGAAGTGCGTGTGATGGATACGCCGCTCTCGGTTGATCGCGCGGCGGCGATTGCCTGCTATATCCAGACGCTCGCGCGCCATCTTCTTCTGGATAAGCCCCTTACGCCAAAAGAGGACGACTACCTCGTCTATACATTTAACCGTTTCGAGGCATGCCGGTTTGGCCTCGCGGGCACCTGTATCGATCCGCAGACCGGGGAACGCCGGACCATTTCGGAAGACATCATTCAAACACTCGATCAGATCGCGCCGCATGCCGAAGTATTGGGTTCGATGAAGGCGCTCGACGAGATCGGCTCGATCGCGCGTGGCCAGGTCAACGACGCGACGTGGTTGCGAAGCGTCTACAGCCATGAAAAATCACTTCACGAAGCGGTGCGTCAGCAGTGTCTGCAGTGGCGTGCCTGACGCATACAACGGCCGAAGTCATTTTCTGTCATCTTGATGAACCCGCTTCCAGCGGGTTTTTTCGTTTAAACGGTCCCAGCTTCGGGCTCCGAGCTTCTTTCCAATGTTTACATATACAAACGTAGTAGTAGTTAACAAGCATTGCACTTGCCTGTGGACAACAGAATAATCTCCTGAAAAGTCAAAGCACTGCGTAAATCATAACCATATGGAGCGGGGCTGGACCGTGGTGGGTAACCGCGGGTAACCTGGTTAAGTAATTGACCGCGGCGACCGTTATCAAATATTCACGCACAGGCGGTCACAAGTCTTTTCCCGTGGTTATCCACAGATTGCGTTGGACAACTTAGCTGTACGATTTGCCGCTCTCGAATAGAATGACGACTTCGCTGCAGTGAATGGTCCCGCTGCATCCGGTTTGAGGTTGATCCAACAGCAGGTCCAACGACAGTTCCATCGTCGGGTCCAGCGGGTTCGGAGGGTCAACCGGGTGCAATGGTCGCTGCGGACAAAAAGAGAGTGTGCGACTCTCCAATAACACGCCGGGACAGGCGTGCAGAGCAGGAAATTTTTGAGATAGTAGGAATCGGCTCGCCGGCTTTTCTGGCGGGACAACCCCACACGGCTGCCGGCGCGTTGCGTTGAAGTCAACACGCTGCGGCACGCTGTCATAACCAACGAATGACTATGAGCGAAGGCGTTTACGGAGAGCAGGCTACCGGGCGGGTGACCCACAGCCTGTTGCGACTCAGCACGGCAATGCGTAGCCAGGCATGGGAATGGGCGGAAGGCGCAGGCCTCACGCCCACCCAGGGCGAAATCCTTGTGCTGCTGATGCAGCGCAAGGGCCCGATGCGTCTCGGCGAGATCGCACGTGAAACGGCATTGACCGCCGCGACGACGAGCGATGCGGTGAGCACGCTGGAAGGCAAAGGCCTTGTCGAGAAGCGGCGGGCGCTGGATGACGGTCGCGCACTCGCGGTCCGTCTGACGGCGCGCGGGCGCACGGCCGCCAAGCGCGCGGCGCAATGGCCCGACTTCCTGTCGAAGGCAGTCGGTACGTTGCGCGACGATGAACAGGCCATGTTCTATCGCACGCTGCTGAAGACGGTCCGGCAACTGGAAGTGCAAGGCCACATCCCGGCACACCGGATGTGCGTGACCTGCTCGCATTTCGAACCCAGCAAGAATCCGAAGAAGTCGTTGCACCGCTGCGCGCTGCTCGACATCACGATGTCGGATACCGACCTGCGGCTCGATTGCTCGGTCCACGAAACCGCGGATATCGCGACGCAAAAGAAAACCTGGAAGATCTTCGCGCAGCAGGCCTGACACCGCTGACTTGCGGAGCCGGCTTGCGGCGGCAGCGTTTGACGTTTGACGCTGCGTGAAGACGCCAGGGGTAACGAAGTAGCGGGGCCGATGGAATGCTCCGAGCCCTGCTGCTTCGCAATGCGGTTGCGACGTCGTATCAGGCGGCGTTGCGCGGTGAGCTTTCTCGCATTGGCGGGACGGCGCCTCTTTTGTCAACGTGATGTGGGATGTGCCGATGAATCACGAAGTTCTGGCCATTCGCCATGTGCACTTCGAAGATCTGGGCAGTCTCGAACGCGTGCTGGGCGACCGTGGCTGGCCAGTGCGTTATCTCGACGTCGGGTTCGCGCGCATCGAGGCGCCGGATCCGGTCGCGCCGTCGCTGATGGTCGTGCTCGGCGGCCCGATCGGCGCCTATGACGACGAGCGCTACCCGACGCTCGGGCCACTCCTTTCGATGATCGAAAGACGCGTCGCAGCAGGTTTGCCGACGCTCGGCATCTGCCTTGGCGCGCAGCTGATCGCGCGTGCGATGGGCGCGCGCGTGTATCCGTCGGGGCACGCGGAAATCGGCTGGACGCCGCTGACCTTGACCGACGCCGGACGGATGTCACCGATTCGTCATCTGGATGGCAACCTGACGTCGATGCTGCATTGGCACGGCGATACGTTCGACTTGCCGTTGGGTGCGACGCGGCTTGCGTCTACGTCTCTTTGCGAGAACCAGGCATTTTCGTTCGGCAATCACGTACTCGGTTTGCAATGCCATCCTGAGATTCGCACCGAGCGGTTCGAACCCTGGCTGATCGGCCATGCGAGCGAGCTGGCTGCGCACGGCTTGAGCGTGCAGCAATTGCGCGCGGATACCGCGCACTTCGGTCCATCGCTCGAGGTCGCCGCATGGCGGATGTTCGACGAATGGCTCGATCAGCTCGACACGCGGTCGTAACGGATATCCTTCGGATCCCCTCTCTCCCGTTAGCGCTATGAACAACCCTGTTTGCCGCGTCGACGCCGTACTGACCGGCAAGGTTGCGCCGCTGGGCGACTTCGGCAAGACCAGCGCAATCGACAAGTATCCGGTGGCTGCGCGTATTCGTCTTGGTGAAACGGGGCTCGACGGCGACGAACAGGCCGAACGCAAGCATCATGGTGGGCCGGAGAAAGCATTGCATCACTATCCATTCGACCACTACGCCGCCTGGCGTAGCGAATGGGAAAGCGGCGGCAGCGAGGCTGCAATCGGTCTTGCACGCATGGCAGCATGCGGCGCGTTCGGCGAAAACCTTAGTACGCGCGGCATGACTGAAGCGAACGTATGCGTCGGCGATGTCTACCGGATCGGCGCGGCGATCGTGCAGATCTCGCAACCGCGTCAGCCATGCTGGAAACTGAACCTGCGCTTTGCCCGCGACAACATGTCGCGGCGCGTTCAGCAGACGCTTCGCACCGGCTGGTATTACCGCGTGCTCGAAGCCGGCGAAATCGGCGCCGGCGATCGGATCGAGCGGCTTGCGCGTGTGCATGCGGACTGGACGATCGCGCGGTTGTTACGCGTGCTGTATGTCGAACGCGATGATCGCGCGGCGCTCGAGCAGATGGCGAATCTGGAAACCCTGACACCTTCGTGGCGTGCGACTGCCGCAAAACGTCTCGCGAGTGGCACCGTCGAGTCGTGGACCCGTAGACTCGACACGCCGGCGAGCTGACTGAACGCTCCCGCGCACAGGCGCGGGAAGCGTGTCCGGACTCGTCTGCAGCTGTCTTGGGCAGGTGCTATTCTCGAACGCTCCTTCCTCCCCGTGCGTCCGGACCCCATCCTATGAGCGCCTTGTTCTCTCCACTCACGCTGCGTAGCGTGACGCTGCCGAATCGCATCGTCGTCTCCCCGATGTGCCAGTACTCCGCCGAACGCGGCGAAGCGACCGCATGGCACATGATCCATCTCGGACATCTCGCGCTGTCCGGCGCGGGTCTTCTGTGCATCGAAGCAACCGCCGTCGAACCGGACGGACGCATCACACCGGGCGATCTCGGCCTGTGGGACGATGTGACCGAAGCGGCGCTCGTGCCGGTGCTGGCGGCAATCCGCAAGCATTCCGACATTCCGGTCGCGATGCAGCTGGCGCATGCCGGCCGCAAAGCATCGAGCCACGCGCCGTGGGACGGCGGACAGCTGATTGCGGTGTCCGAAGGCGGCTGGCTACCGCATGCGCCTTCAGCGTTGCCGCACAAGGCCGGCGAAGAGTCGCCTCTGGCGCTCGACTATCCAGGGCTGAACCGTATTCGCGATGCCTTTGGCGCTGCGACGCGGCGCGCGGCACGGCTAGGCATCGATGCGATCGAGATCCACTGCGCGCACGGTTATCTGCTGCACGAATTCCTTTCGCCGATCGCGAACCAGCGCGGCGACGAGTATGGCGGTTCGCTCGACAACCGGATGCGCTTTCCACTCGAGATTTTCGACATCGTGCGTGCCGCATTCCCGGCTGATAAACCGGTCGGCGTACGTGTATCGGCGGTTGACTGGGTCGATGGCGGCCTGACGATCGATGCGACGATCGCGTTCGCGCAGGAACTGAAGAAGCGCGGCTGCGACTGGATCGACGCGTCGAGCGGCGGCGTATCGCCGTTACAGAAGATTCCGCTCGAGCCGGGCTATCAGGCGCCGTTCGCGAAGGAGATCAGGCAGGCGACCGGCCTGCCGACAATCGCGGTCGGTTTGATCAGCGATCCCGAACACGCGAACCGGCTCATCGAAGACGGCGATGCCGATCTCGTCGCGATGGCGCGCGCCATGCTGTACGATCCGCGCTGGCCATGGCATGCAGCCGCGCAGCTCGGCGCGTCGGTGAAGGCGCCGCCGCAGTATTGGCGTTCGCAGCCGCGCGAACAGAAGGCGTTGTTCGGCGATATTTCGTTCGGGCAGCGCTGACGTTGCGGAGTTCTCGCGGGAAGCGGCGCACGGCATGCGCCGACGCTTGAACGAAGCCGTCCCGAACGTGTACGATGCCGGTTGTGATGCGGTTGCGCATCACCAGTCGACGCGGCGCCAGCAAGGCGCCGCGTTTGCTATCCAGGTCAGGAAAGCGGCGCGAGGCCGTGCGGGGCTGATCGGGTAGCAGCGGCGCACGAACAGAGCGAGGTCATGCAATCGGGTATCAGGAACCGGTCAAGGCCCGCAAGAGCCGGAACAGACGGGAAGTCCACCTTAGGTTTTAAGAAGGATTCATTCAATGAGTTCACGCAGGATCGCCGTGCGCCAATCGGGCGTTCATGGCAAAGGCGTGTTTGCCCTCGAACCGATCACCACGGGCGAGCGCCTGATCGAATACAAGGGGGAGCGGATCTCGTGGAAAGAGGCTCTGCGGCGTCATCCGCATAATCCGGACGAACCGAATCACACGTTTTACTTCGCGCTCGACAATGGCGGCGTGATCGACGGCAAGGTCAACGGCAATAGCGCGCGCTGGATCAATCACTCATGCGCGCCGAATTGCGAAGCGGAAGAGATCGACGGGCACGTGTATATCGCGGCGATTCGCGATATCGAAGCCGGCGAAGAGCTGTTTTACGACTATGGGCTCGTCATCGACGCGCGCCAGACCAAGAAGCTCAAGCGCGAATACGAATGCCGGTGTGGTGCGCGCAAGTGCCGCGGCACGATGCTCGCACCGGCGGAAAAGGACGCGAAGGAAAAGAAAAGCAAGAAGAAAAAGAAGTGACCATTGGCGACGGGCCTGCAGCGGGCCGTTCACCAGTTCGCCGCCGTTTCACTGCCGCTTGAATGGTCACTGCGGTTATAGATCGATCGGCGCGTTATGCGCCGATTTTTTTGCATCCTGAGGGGCCGTCGCCTCGGACGTCGCTTCGGGTACGCCGCGCTCCGCGCGGCTAGCGTCCGTGTTGGCCTGATCCTTGTCCGGATCGCGCCGGGTCGTGCCAAGTACGATCGGAATCCGCACGATGAAACGCGCGCCGCCTTCGGGCGCGTCTTCGTAATGCACGCTGCCGTGGTGCAGCACCATGATGTCATGGACGATCGCAAGCCCGAGACCCGCGCCACCGTCCACGCCGCTTAGTGTCTCGCCATGCCGGTCACCGCGGAAGAACCGCTTGAAGAGATCCGGCTGCTGGGTCGCCGGCACGCCAGGACCGTTGTCGTCGACAGTCAGCTCCGCCATGCTTATGCCGTCGATCACCATCTGTTCGACGGTCATCGTGATGCGGCCGCCATGCAGGCGCGAGAGCGGCACATACTTCAGCGCATTGTCGAGCAGGTTCGCAATCACTTCGCGCAGCAGCACCGGATTGCCGCGCGCAATAAGCGGGCGGTCATTCGATGGATCGTCGAGACGCTGGAAGCCAAGGTCGACATGTACGGCGAGTGCGCGCGGCACCCATTCGGCGCCTGTATCGAAGGCGAGCGCGGCGATGTCGATATTAACGAAGCGCGCGGCCTGTTCACCCGGCTCCGCGCGCGCGAGCGACAGCAACTGGTTCGATAGCCGCACCGCGCGGTCCGCCGCGGCGCGCAGTTCACGAACTGCGGCGAGTGTCTGTTGCGGGTCGCGCGCGACCGCGGCTTGCTCCGCGTGCAGCTTCACCGCGGTGAGCGGCGTGCGCAATTGATGCGCCGCATCCGCGATAAATTTGCGTTGCGAATCGAGTGCGGCTTTCAGGCGGTCGAGCAGACCGTTGAGTGCACCGGTCAGCGGCCGGATTTCGACCGGCACGTAGGTTTCGTCGACCGGTTCCAGCGATGTGTGGGTCTGCCGGTTCAGCGAATCGGCGAGGTCGGTGAGCGGATTCAGCTGCTGGTTCACGACGCGCCAGACGATCACCCAGCCCGCGAGCAGCAGCAGCAGCAGCGGCATCATGATCGCGATCAGGAATTCGGCGGCGATCCGGAAGCGATGCCGCACCGGTTGGCCGACTTCGATCACGATTGGGTTGCCAACCGGCTGATCGACGCGCACCTGCGCAACGCGTACCGTCACGCCGTTGTGCTCCGTTTCGAATACATAGGCGTAGTGCATGCGCCGCACGCTGGTGCCTTGCAGCGGCAGGTTCGGATCGCCGGCGATCTCGGTGTCGCCGTTGCTGATCCGGTAGACGAGATGCTCGACCGGGTCCGAGAACATCGCCTGCGCGAGCGGCGGCACGGCGATGCGCGCGTTGGGGCCGGCGATCTGGATCTGCTTGGAAATCGCGGTCGCCAGATCGGCCAGCGACCGGTCGACGACATGCTGCGTGTATTGCCACGCGAGCCAGTACGCGATCAGGCCGCTCATCAGCGCGAGCAGCGACAAAGGAGCGGCGAGGCGGCGCAGCAACGAGCGGCGCAGACTGTTCGCGGCCGGATAGGACATGCTCGAACCCGCGAAAGAACAAATACGGCGAAGAACCGCGAGAAATAACCCGCGGGCGTCGACCGCGGGCCCGTTACACCCATGAACGGCGGCAAAGCACCGCCGGCGGGTTCACGTCGCCGTGTTGACGTGAAGCACGGCGCGGTGCAGGGCGCCTGACGTCTGGGACACGCTTGCGGTGCCGGCGGCGGACGGGCCAAACCGGCACTCGCGCAATGCGCGTCGCCAGGCCGTCAGGCGACTGCGGTCATGCAGCCATTATGCAGCCTGACGGATCTCTTGCAGCAAATAACCGAAACCGCGCACCGTGACGATCTCGACGCGGCAGTTTTCGAGCTTTTTGCGGACCCGGTGGACATAGACTTCGATCGCGGTGTCGCCGAGATCGCCGCCGAAGTGCGTCAGGTGATCCTGCAGTTGCGCCTTGCTGACCACGCGGCCATGACGCAGCAGCAGCATTTCGAGTACCGCGAACTCGCGCGGCGACAACTCGAGCGGCTTGTCGTCATTGAAGATGCGACGATCGACGCCCGACAGGCGCACGCCGCCGAGCGACACTTCCGGGCGCGGCATATCGCCGTGCGGGCCGCTGCGGCGCATCACGGCGCGGATGCGCGCCTCGAGCTCGGCGGGTTCGAACGGCTTCAGCATATAGTCGTCCGCGCCGGAGTTCAGGCCTTGCACACGGTCGTTCAATTCGTCGCGGGCGGTCAGCACGATGACCGGCGTATGCCGGTTGCTCTGGCGAAACCGCGACAGCAACGTCATGCCATCGATGCCGGGCAAGCCCAGATCGAGGATCACGAGCTCGTGACGGTTTTGCGTGAGAGCCTGTTCGGCAAAGATGCCGTCGTGGACCATGTCGACCGTGAAGCCGGCTTGTTCGAGGCTGCTTTGGATGCCGCGTGCGATGGGGCGGTCATCTTCAATCAGAAGGAGTCGCATGGGTTTCGCTCAAGTACAATGGGTTAGGCATGTCAGGCACGCGGTTCGCCGGTGCGCCTGCTACACAGGAGGCCGCCGCATGCCGCGGCGGGGATGATCACGAAAGTCATGTCCGAAATCACGATCAACGAACTCGAAGCCGCAATCAACTTCTGGCGTGCCCGTTCACCTTCAAAAGGCGACGAACTGGCACTGTGCGAGGAGGCAAACGCGCTCTCCAAGCCATATGCGTTGATGATTGTACAGCGACAGCACCTGGTGTCGCAGGAAGCGTTGGACGGGGCTGCACGGGACGCTTGGAACTCTTACGTTCGCCTTAAGAATGGCCTTTAGAAGTGAAGGTTTGGTGGCCTGAATACCTCCAAAATCCTTTCACCGCATGCGACGCGGATGAATGATCAGTCACGGTTCACGACGCTATCGATAAAGCGTGCGAGTTCGACATCCCGCCCGGTAATGCCGTTCGCGTCATGCGTCGACAGCGTGATTCGCACCTTGTTGTAGACATTGAACCATTCCGGATGGTGATCCATTTCCTGGGCCTTGATGGCCACGCGCGTCATGAAGCCGAATGCTTCGTTGAAGTCGGCGAACTCGATATTTCGCTCGATTGCATCGCGATTCGCGGCGCTTTGCCAGTCCTTCAACTCGCGCAGTTGCGCAGCACGTTCGTCGGGGCTTAATTTGCGGCTCATCGGCGAGTCTCCGGGGCATCAGCCCATCGTATAAGACCGTTCTATTCTTTCACGGAAGAAAATACCCTGCAGTGAGCTGGGCAATGCGGCAGGTGTGGCGCGCGAACGCTCGCTGGCTTGATCCGATGCGATAATTGCGCGTTAAATCGGCGGAATATGCGGGGAAATTCTATGATGGAGCTCGATCATTTCGATCTCGCGCTGCTCGATGTGCTCCAGCGCTTCGGTCGCGCGACCCATCAGCAGCTTGGCGAGCAGGTGCCGCTGTCGCCCTCGCAGATCGGCCGGCGCTTGCAGCGGCTTGAGGCGATCGGCGTCGTCGACGGGTATCGCGTCGTGCTGCGGCCCGAAAAGCTGGGTCTTGGCGTGACCGCGTTCACGAGCCTGAAGCTCAAGCACCACGGCGATTCGATCATCGAACAGTTTCAGCAGCAGATCGACGCGTTGCCGGAAGTGCTCGAATGTCACGCGGTGGTCGGCGATGCGGACTATTTATTGCGCATCGTCGCGCCGGATCTGACCGCGCTGTCCGCGTTCGTGATGAAGAAACTGATGCGCGTGCCCGGGGTCGATAGCGTGCGCTCGAACATCGTGCTGACCACGTTCAAGCGCAATGGGCCATTGCCGCTCGGGCATCTGTCGCCGGGCACCGCGGCCGAATAGCCGAAATGGCCGGCTGCGCCCGGCGCCGCTCAGGCTACCTTCAACGGCTCCTGCACCGGATTCAGCAGGTCGACATAAGCGACCGCCACCAGATCCGACTCCGGCACACCCAGCTTCCTGAACATGGCGTGAGCTTCGGCTTCGCCGCCTTCTTCGTCGTCGTCCTGCGCGAGCACGACTTCGAGCTCGATGAAGTCGCCGAGCCCATCGACGCGATCCAGATGGATCCGCGTGCGGCCCACCAGATACACATGCCGTTCCTTCGATATGACGCAACGCGTCGTCAACGCGGTCGCGAGCAGCGCGTGCATCGCGTCGGCATTGGTCACCGGGCTTCTCGTGTAATACGAAACCTTTGGACCGTCGCGGTCGTCGCGCTGATAGAAGATCAGTTCGGCTGGCGTGCCGTCGTCGAACTGGCGCAGCTTCAGGCGGCCGCGCGGCACGTCGTAGAAGCTGTCCTGCTGTCGGAAGATCAACGGAGCATCAGGCGAAAGGGCGGCGGCGCGCTCGCGAAGCAAGTCGAACTGGGGGGCGCGGGCTTTGATTTCGATGTTGCGGGCCATGTAGAGCTCCTGTTGAGAGAGTCGGCGGTTGACAGACAAAAAGCACGAACGTCCCGGAGTCCATCGAGCGCGGACGGCGGCGATCTGCGTTTGCGCAGATCAATGCGTGCCGGATACCGGACGAAGGGCCAAACGGGAGAAAACGGGAGAGCGGCAGAAGACGGGGAACCGACAATCTAGCAAAAAGCGCGTGACCCCGCGTTGACGCGGCGGACATCCGCAACTGACATGAGCGTCGCTCATATCGCCCACTGCGCGTCGATCAGCTTCAATGCGGCTGCAATCGCAGGTTGATCCTTGCGCGCGGCTAGCGTGATGAAACTGAGTTCGGTCGGAACGGTGATCCCTTCGACGATCGTCAACGCGTGCGCATGGGCCTCGGCGAGCGCCGTCGCATCGCGCGCCAGCGAAAGCCCGACTCCGGATTTGACCAGATCGAGCATCGACTGCTCCTGATCCACCTCGGCGACCTTCACGGGTTTGACGCCTGCTGCGGCAAAGCGCCGCGACAGCAGCCGGTTGTGCACCGACGCCGGCGGCGCCCAGATCCATGGCAGCGCGGCGAGCGCGCGCCAGTCGTGCGCCGCTTTCACGCGGTCTTTCCAGCCGGCCGGCGCCAGCACGCGGTATTGGAAGCGGATCAGCGTCAGCGTATGGAAGATCGCCGCGTCGCGTGGGTCATCATCGGCGGGCTGGCCGATGTAGTAGCCGACATCGAGTTCGCCCGCGCGAACCTGCTCGAGCACCCAGCCCGACATGCCGTGCCGCAAGGCGGTTTCGATATGCGGCCAGGTTTCCACCAACTGGCGCAAAAAGCCGCCGAGGCGTAGAAATTGAGGATCGAGGATCGTGCCGATGCGCAGCCGGCCGCGCACTTCGTGGCGTAATGTCGCCGCGGCGCGCTCCACGTCGCCGGCGGCGGCGAGCGCGCGTTCCGCGTGCGGCAGCAGCGCCTGGCCGTCGCGGGTCAACGTCAGACCGTGCGACGAGCGCGTAAATAGCGTCACGCCAAGGGCCTCCTGCAGATGTTTGATCTGCAGGCTGACGGCGGGTTGGGTCAGATGCAGCTGCGCGGCGGCGCGCGTCAGATTACCCTCGCGCGCGACTGTCGCAAATGCCCTAAGCAGTGTCAGGTCCATCCGCTGATATTAGCGCAGCTTATATCGCAATTGAGCAATACTCATTGGATTTCGCATCCGGAACGCGATTACGCTTCGGTGTATTGCCGGTCATAAGCGGCAGGTCATAAGCGCGCCAACGAGCCGCATTCATCGACTTTTTCGACGAGGAAAACATGAGCGAGACAGATCAAAACCCTTCGCGCCTGCGCGCACTGACGCATGCGATCAACGGACGCGCGGTCGAAGGTACGAGCGGGCGCTTCGGCGACGTGTTCAATCCGGCGCTCGGCAGCGTGGCGCTGCGCGTGCCGCTCGCGAGCGTCGCCGAAGTGGACGCGGCGGTCGCCGCGGCGAAGGCGGCGTTTCCCGCGTGGAGCGAAACCGCGCCGATCAAGCGCGCGCGGGTGTTGTTCAAGTTCAAGGAGCTGCTCGACAAGCATCATGACGAGCTCGCCGAACTGATCACGCGGGAGCACGGCAAGGTGTTCTCCGATGCGAAGGGCGAGGTGATTCGCGGCATCGAAGTCGTCGAATTCGCATGCGGCATTCCGAACCTGCTGAAGACCGATTTCACCGATCAGATCGGCGGCGGCATCGATAACTGGAATCTGCGCCAGCCACTAGGCGTCGTGGCCGGCATTACACCGTTCAACTTTCCGATGATGGTGCCGTGCTGGATGTTCCCGGTCGCGATCGCATGCGGCAACACGTTTGTGCTGAAGCCGTCGGAGCGCGACCCGTCCGCGTCGGTCCGGCTGGCCGAATTGCTGAAGGAAGCCGGCTTGCCCGACGGCGTGTTCAATGTCGTGCACGGCGACAAGGTGGCAGTCGATGCGTTGCTCGTGCATCCGGATATCAGCGCGGTGTCGTTTGTCGGCTCGACGCCGATCGCGGAGTACATCTATACGGAGGGCACGAAGCACGGCAAGCGCGTGCAGGCGCTCGGCGGTGCAAAGAATCACCTCGTCGTGATGCCGGATGCGGACATGGATCAGGCGGTCGACGCATTGATCGGCGCCGCATATGGTTCGGCCGGCGAACGCTGTATGGCGATCTCGGTCGCGGTGGCGGTCGGTCATATCGCCGACGAACTGGTCGACCGTCTGACGCCGCGCGTGAAAGCGCTGAAGATCGCAAACGGTATGGACCCGGCGGCCGAGATGGGTCCGCTCGTCACGGGCGCGCATCGCGCGAAGGTGACGGGCTATGTCGACGCCGGCGTGAAGGAAGGCGCGACGCTGGTCGTCGATGGCCGCGATCATGAAGTGGCCGGTCGTGAACAAGGCTTCTTCCTCGGCGGCTCGCTGTTCGATCACGTGAAGACCGATATGTCGATCTATTGCGACGAGATCTTCGGGCCGGTGCTGTGCGTCGTGCGCGTGCCCGACTTTGCTTCGGCAGTTGAACTGATCAACCGAAACGAGTTTGCCAACGGCGTGTCGTGCTTTACGACTGACGGCGGAGTGGCTCGCGCATTCTCGCGGCAGATCCAGATCGGCATGGTCGGGATCAACGTGCCGATTCCGGTGCCGATGGCCTGGCATTCGTTCGGCGGCTGGAAGCGCTCGCTGTTCGGCGATCACAACGCATACGGCGAAGAAGGCGTGCGATTCTACACGCGCTACAAGAGCATCATGCAGCGCTGGCCGGACAGCATCGCGAAAGGCGCCGAGTTCGCGATGCCGGTGGCGAAATAAGCCGAAGCGGCAGCGTGTCATTTGATTCGAAGTGAAAGCGCGAACACCCCGGATGGTGCGCGGGATTGCAAAAGGAGACCAACGATGACCACAACCAACGCATCATCGGCAGCCGCCCAGACGGCGCGCGCCCGAACCGTCGAAGGCGAATTCGATTACATCGTGATTGGCGCGGGCACGGCGGGATGCGTGCTCGCAAACCGTCTGAGCCAGGATCGCGACGTGTCGGTGCTGCTGCTTGAGGCCGGTGGGAAGGACGATTACCACTGGATTCACGTGCCAGTCGGATACCTGTATTGCATCGGCAATCCGCGCACGGACTGGCTCTACAAGACTTGTCCCGAACCGGGTCTGAATGGCCGCGTGCTGTCGTATCCGCGCGGCAGAGTGCTCGGAGGCAGTTCGTCGATCAACGGAATGATTTACATGCGCGGCCAGCGTGAGGACTACGACGCATGGGCGCGCGTGACAAACGACCCGTCGTGGTCGTGGGACGCGGTGTTGCCGGTCTTCAAGCGCAGCGAAGACCATCACGGCGGGGCGAACCAGTGGCACGGCGCGGGCGGACAATGGCGCGTCGAAAAGCAGCGCCTCAAATGGAAAATACTCGAAACGTTTTCGCACGCGGCGCAGGAAACGGGGATTCCCGCGACCGACGACTTCAATCGCGGCGATAACTGTGGCGTCGGTTATTTCGACGTGAATCAGAGGCACGGCATTCGCTGGAATGCGTCAAAGGCATTCCTGAGGCCTGCGATGGGCCGCCCGAATCTGACCATCATCACCGGTGCGCATACCGAGCGCCTCGTGTTCGACGGCAAGCGCTGCGTCGGTGTCGAGTATCGCGGCAATGAGGTGGATTACATCGCAAAAGCAAAATGCGAAGTGATCCTGAGCGCCGGCGCGGTGAATTCGCCTCAATTGCTCGAGCTGTCCGGTGTCGGCAACGGGGCGCGTCTGCAAGACCTCGGCATCGACGTCGTTCAGGATTTGCGCGGGGTCGGCGAGAACCTGCAAGACCATCTGCAATTGAGGATGGCTTATCAAGTGCGTGGTGTGCGCACGCTGAATACGACTTCCGCGCACTGGTGGGGCAAGCTGGTGATCGGGCTGCAGTATCTGCTGCTGCAAAGCGGCCCGATGTCGATGGCGCCGTCGCAGCTCGGCGCATTTGCGAAGTCGGACCCTGCCGACCAGTCGATCACGCGTCCCGACCTCGAATATCACGTACAGCCACTGTCGCTCGAACGCTTCGGCGAACCGTTGCATCGTTTCAACGCGTTTACCGCTTCGGTTTGTCACGTGCGGCCGACTTCGCGCGGCAGCATTCACATCGGGTCGCCAGACCCGCATGCACCGCCGCTGATCGCCCCCAACTATCTGTCGACCGACTATGACCGGCACGTCGCCGCGAATGCACTGCGTCTGACGCGCCGTATCGTCGCGGCGCCCGCGCTTGCGCGCTACTCGCCGCAGGAGATTCTGCCCGGCATGCAGTTCCAGACAGAAGAAGAGTTGCAACGTGCAGCCGGCAATGTCGGCACGACGATCTTTCATCCGGTCGGCACCTGCCGGATGGGCACAACCGACGATCCCGCAGCAGTGGTCGATACCCGGTTGCGCGTGATCGGTGTCGAAGGCTTACGCGTGGTCGACGCATCGGTGATGCCTGTCATTACATCGGGCAATACGAACTCGCCGACGTTGATGATCGCGGAGCGCGCAAGCGAAATGATCCGTGCCGATCGACGCGCGCAACGCAGCACGATGTCGAACGAACCCACACCCGCAGTGAGCACGCCCATGTCGGTCGCGTGACAGTGTCATATTCGCGGCGGCGCACCAGTGCGGGATGCATGCACCGGATAGTCGCCGCGTACTTAGTGCAAATCCCAATGAATGCGCTGCATCATTGGCGCGACAATGGCAGCCATGCTGCGTAGCGCGGCATGGCTTGCCGTTCGTATTGGTGCATCACGTCACGAACGGCAACGGGGGTTTTACCGCCATCCGACCTTGCGCAAGTTCTGCGCGGATTACCGTAGTGCTTCGCCTTACTTCGCATGGAAGGGAACATGATTCTCGGCGATACGATACTCGAAACGCGCGGGCTCACGAGGGAGTTCAAAGGTTTTACTGCGGTCAACGGCGTCAACCTGCGGGTGCGCCGTGGCTCGATTCATGCGCTGATCGGACCAAACGGCGCGGGCAAGACCACCTGCTTCAATCTGCTCACCAAGTTTCTCGAACCGACCGCGGGGCAGATCGTCTTCAATGGCATCGACATCACGGGCGAGCGTCCGGCGCAGATCGCGCGGCGCGGCATCATTCGCTCGTTTCAGATTTCCGCGGTTTTCCCACATTTGACCGCATTGCAGAACGTGCGGATCGGCTTGCAGCGCGCATTGGGCACCGCGTTCCATTTCTGGAAGAGCGAGCGCACGCTACGCCAGCTCGACGACAACGCGCTGGATTTGCTGACACAAGTCGGCCTTGCCGATTTCGCCGACGTGCCCACAGTCGAACTGTCCTATGGCCGCAAACGCGCGCTCGAAATCGCGACGACGCTCGCGATGGAGCCCGAGCTGATGCTGCTCGACGAACCGACGCAAGGGATGGGCCATGAAGACGTGGATCGTGTGACCGCATTGATCAAAAAAGTATCGACGGGCCGCACGATCCTGATGGTCGAGCACAACATGAATGTGATTGCCGGCATCTCGGACACGATCACGGTCTTGCAACGCGGTGAAGTGCTGGCGGAAGGGACGTACGCCGAGGTGTCGAAGAACCCGCTCGTGACGCAGGCCTACATGGGCAGTGCCGATGCCACGCTGGCCGGAGCCCATGCATGAGCACGGTGACCGAGAACGAGAACACCGCGACGAACGGGTCGATAAGCGCGCAGCCCGCGCTCGAGATCGCCGGGCTGCAGGCGTGGTACGGCGAGTCGCATATCCTGCACGGCGTCGACCTGACGGTGGCGCCCGGCGAGGTCGTCACACTGCTCGGCCGCAACGGCGCCGGGCGCACCACGACCTTGCGCGCCATCATGGGTCTCACCGGCCGGCGCACGGGTTCGATCCGCATCGACGGCCGCGAGACGATCGACCTGGCCACGCACCGAATCGCGCATTGCGGTATCGGCTATTGCCCCGAGGAGCGCGGCATCTTTTCGAGTCTCTCCTGTGAGGAAAACCTGCTGTTGCCGCCGCCAGTGGGCGATCCGGCGCACATGATGTCGCTCGGCGAAATCTACGAGATGTTTCCGAATCTGCACGAGCGCCGGATGAGCCAGGGGACGCGGCTGTCGGGCGGCGAGCAACAGATGCTGGCGGTCGCGCGCATTCTGCGCACCGGCGCGCACCTGCTGCTGCTCGACGAAATTTCGGAAGGACTTGCGCCGGTGATCGTGCAGGCGCTCGCGCGGATGATCGTCACGCTGAAGGCGCGCGGCTACACGATCGTGATGGTCGAACAGAATTTCCGCTTCGCCGCGCCGCTGGCGGACCGTTTCTATGTGATGGAGCACGGCCGTATCGTCGAACATTTCGGTGCGAAGGAGCTCGAAAGCAAGATGCCGGTCCTGCATGACCTGCTCGGGGTGTGAACGGCGCAGACGCTTTTCGGGCCGCTCGCGCAGCACACATTGCCTCTGATAACCACAACGCAGAACGAAGGAGACATACATGAAAAGGAAGACTCTCGCGCGCCTGACCACATTGTGTTGCGCGGCGGCGGCCGGTATCGCGCTGACCGTGGGCAGCGCGCGGGCAGCCGATGACGCCGTCAAGATCGGCTTCATCACGGACATGTCGGGGCTTTATGCGGATATCGATGGCCAGGGCGGCCTCGAAGCGATTCGTATGGCAGTCGCGGATTTCGGCGGCAAGGTGAACGGCAAACCGATCCAGATTCTCTACGCGGACCACCAGAACAAGGCCGACATCGCCGCATCGCGCGCACGGGAGTGGTTCGACCGCGACGGCGTCGACGCGGTGATCGGCGGCACGAACTCGGCCACCGCGCTGTCGACCAACCAGGTCGCGGGCGAGAAGCACAAGGTGTACATCAACATCGGCGCGGGCGCCGACACGCTGACCAACGAGCAATGCACGCCGTACACGGTTCACTACGCGTACGACACGACGGCGCTCGCAAAAGGCACTGGCTCCGCGATCACGAAGCAGGGCGGCAAGACGTGGTATTTCCTCACGGCCGATTACGCGTTTGGCAAGGCGCTCGAAAAGAACACGGCGGATGTCGTGAAGGCGAACGGCGGCCAGGTGCTCGGCGAAGTGCGGCATCCGCTATCCGCATCGGATTTCTCGTCGTTCCTGCTGCAGGCGCAAGCGTCGAAGGCGCAGATTCTCGGCCTGGCCAATGCCGGCGGCGATACGATCAACTCGATCAAGGCCGCGAAGGAGTTCGGTATTACGAAGACGATGAAACTCGCCGCGCTGCTGATCTTCATCGACGATATCCACAGCCTCGGGCTCGAGACCACGCAAGGTCTCGTTGCAACGGACAGCTGGTACTGGAACAAGGACCCGAACACGCGCAAGTGGGCGCAGCGCTACTTCGACAAGATGAAAAAGATGCCGTCCAGTCTGCAGGCCGCCGACTACTCGGCAACGATGACCTACCTGAAGGCGGTGCAGGCGGTCGGTTCGACCGACCCGGACAAGGTGATGGCGCAATTGAAGAAGACGAAGATCGACGACTTCTACGGGAAGGGCTATATCCGTCAGGACGGCAGCTTCATCCATGACATGTACCTGATGCAGGTAAAGACGCCGGCCGAGTCGAAGGAGCCGTGGGACTACTACAACATAACGGCGACGATTCCGGGCGAGCAGGCATTTACGACAAAGCAGGAAACGCGCTGTGCGTTGTGGAAATAAGCGCCGGCGGTGACTGCCTGCCGCGCGCATAGCACGCGGCAGGTGAGCACGTTCCGCGTGCTGGGCGCATTGGGCCGAAGCGGGTCCGATGCGCCCAGTGCGCTTTCGCTTTCACTTTGACGACGCGTTCAATGGATATCTTTGGCATCCCGCTGCCGGCCATGTTGAGCCAGTTGCTGCTGGGTCTCGTGAACGGCTCGTTTTACGCGATCCTGAGCTTGGGCCTCGCGGTGATCTTCGGCTTGCTTAACGTGATCAACTTCGCGCATGGAGCATTGTTCATGCTGGGCGCGATGCTCACATGGATGGGGCTTGCGTATTTCGGCCTGCCGTACTGGGTGATGATCGCGCTGGCACCGATCATCGTCGGATTGTTCGGCATGCTGATCGAACGATCGATGCTGCGCTGGCTGTACAAGCTCGATCACCTCTATGGCCTGTTGCTGACATTTGGCCTCACGCTTGTCGTCGAAGGCGTGTTCCGCTCGATCTATGGCGCGTCCGGCCAACCATACGACGTGCCCGCTGCGCTGTCCGGTGCGACCAATCTCGGCTTTATGTTTCTGCCGAACTATCGCGCGTGGGTGGTCGTCGCATCGCTGGTCGTCTGCTTCGCGACGTGGTTCGTGATCGAGAAGACCCGCCTTGGCGCGTATCTTCGCGCGGGCACGGAAAACCCGAAGCTAGTCGAGGCATTTGGCGTCAACGTGCCGCTAATGGTCACGCTCACTTATGGCTTCGGTGTCGCGCTTGCGGGGTTCGCGGGCGTGCTCGCTGCGCCAGTGATCCAGGTCTCGCCGCTGATGGGGCAGCCGTTCATCGTCACCGTGTTTGCGGTCGTCGTGATCGGTGGGATGGGTTCGATCATGGGCTCGATTGTGACCGGCCTCGTGCTCGGCGTGATTGAGGGATTCACGCGCGTGTTCTATCCGGAAGCATCGGCGACAGTCGTGTTCGTGATCATGGCGCTCGTGCTGCTGGTGCGGCCGACGGGTCTCTTCGGCAAGGAAAAATGATGCAGAGAAAAGCGCTTTACGTGCTGCTGCTGATCGGGCTCATCGTCGCGCCGTTCGCAGGTGCGTATCCGGTGTTCGTCATGAAAGTGCTGTGCTTCGCCCTCTTCGCGGCGGCGTTCAATCTTTTGATCGGCTATACGGGGCTGCTGTCGTTCGGGCATGCGATGTTTCTCGCGTCGGCCGGGTATGTGACGGGCTACGCGATCCAGACGCTCGGCACAACGCCCGAAATCGGCGTGCTGGCCGGCACCGCAGCCGCGACGTTGCTCGGCCTCGTCGTCGGGTTGTTCGCGATCCGCCGGCAGGGCATCTACTTTGCGATGGTCACGCTCGCGCTCGCACAGATGGTTTACTTCGTGTTCCTGCAGGCGCCATTCACGCATGGCGAGGACGGTCTGCAAGGTGTGCCGCGCGGCAAGCTGTTCGGTTTGCTCAATCTGTCGTCGGATCTCACGCTGTACTTTGTCGTGCTGCTGGTCATGGTGCTCGCGTTCCTGCTGATCGTGCGTATCGTGCACTCGCCGTTCGGGCAGGTGCTGATCGCGATCAAGGAGAACGAGCCGCGGGCGATTTCACTGGGCTACGACACGAACCGCTTCAAGCTGCTCGCATTCGTGCTGTCCGCCGGGCTCGCTGGCCTCGCCGGTTCGCTCAAAGTGCTGGTGCTTGGCTTCGAAACCCTGAGCGACGCGTACTGGACGATGTCCGGCCTCGTGGTGCTGATGACGCTGGTCGGTGGGATGGGCACGCTGTTTGGACCGCTGCTTGGCGCCGCGCTGATCGTCGCGCTTGAAGACCGGCTCGGCGACATCGGCAACGGGATCGCGTCGGCGACCGGAATCGACTGGTTTCACTCGCTCGGCGAGTCGGTCACGATTGTGACGGGCCTGATCTTCATCGCGTGCGTGCTCGCGTTCCGGCGCGGGATCGTCGGTGAGATCGTCGCGCGGGTGAAGCCGCTGAGGGCATAAGCGGGTGGAAACGCTTCCTGCCTTCGTGTGTTGTTTCGGCGTCCGATATAAAAAGCGAAGCGATCGGGTGCGCTCGGCGAGCGCCCTAAAGTGTCGACAGCGCGCCCCATTGCGGTGCGAAACTGCACCACTAGGGTAAATGCTAGTTGTTTGGAAAAGACCGGTTGTTTAATCTTCACACAGTTCTGCTGCACCCGAATTTTGCAGGTGGAGAACGAGGAGACATGAGGCGCTAAGCGCCCACACGAAAGCGCTGTTGGACTGGGTCCAACAGCGCTTTTTATTTGTAGCCCTCTTTCCGGCACATTCAGTGTGCCGCGTCGTTGAATCGCGTCCCGGCAGAATATTTCCGTCCGCTGCATGACTGCCGACGAGGGTGCGAACCCCGCTTTACGCGCGCTTTGTCCAGATCGGCAAACGCTTGCCGCATCGAACAACGCTCCGCTACACTCGCGATTCCCTTGATAGCGGCCAGACCATAGGGTCGGCCCTTCTATACCGGCCCTTTATTTCGACTTCGTTTCGAACACGGGCAAAAGGAGCGGAATGAAGTCGGCATTGCGGTGGATCAGCGCGGCACTCGTCGCGACGGGCCTGAGTGCGGCGTACAGCGGCCCGGCGGCAGCGGACGTGAAGATTGGCGTTACCGTATCGGCGACGGGTCCGGCAGCCTCCCTCGGTATCCCGGAGAAGAACACCACCACGTTATTGCCCAAAGAGATCGCCGGGCAGAAAGTCGACTACATCGTGCTGGACGATGCGACGGACTCCACTCAGGCCGTCAAGAACGCACGCAAGCTGACCAGCGAAGATCATATCGATGCACTGATCGGCTCCACGGTCGTGCCGAATTCACTTGCGATGATCGACATCGCGAGCGAAACGCAAACGCCGATGATCTCGCTTGCGGCCGCGGCGGCGATTGTCGAGCCGATGGATGCGAAGCGCGCCTGGGTCTTCAAGACGCCGCAAAACGACATTCTGATGGCGACGGCGATTGCGCGGCACATGGCCAGTCATGGCGTGAAGACCGTTGCGTTCATCGGTTTCGCCGATGCTTATGGCGAGAGCTGGTTCAAGGAATTTTCCAGGGCCGCCGAGCTTGCGAAGATCAGGATCGTCGCAAGCGAGCGCTTCGCGCGCAACGACACATCGGTGACCGGCCAGGTGCTGAAGATGATGGTGCAGAACCCGGATGCGGTGCTGATCGCCGGCGCCGGCACGCCCGCCGCGCTGCCGCAGAAAACGCTAAGGGAACGTGGCTACAAGGGGAAGTACTACCAGACGCACGGCGTCGCCAATAACGACTTCCTGCGCGTCTGCGGCAAGGATTGCGAAGGCACGTATCTGCCGGCGGGGCCGCTGCTGGTTGCGGATCAACTGCCGGATTCGAATCCGGCCAAACAGCCCGCACTAACGTATAAGCACGCGTACGAAGCGGCGTTCGGCCCGGGTTCGGTGTCGACATTCGGCGGCCATATGTGGGATGCTGGATTGCTGCTGCAGCGCGCGATTCCGACCGCGTTGAAGAAGGGGCAGCCGGGTACGCCGGCGTTCCGCGAAGCGCTGCGCGCAGCGCTTGAGAACACCAAGGATTTGCCGGCATCGCAGGGCATTTTCAACATGAGCGTCAATGATCACGCCGGCCTCGATCAGCGGGCGCGCGTGATGGTGCAGATCGTCGACGGGAAATGGAAACTCGTGTCCGACTAGGTCACATCGGCTGTCGGAGCTTCCGGAGCAAAGAGGCGCGTGCGGATCATCGACGCGCCTTTTTTGTTGCCTGCGTGCAGCGCGGTCCGGGCTCAAAAGCATCTCAAAGAACTAGAACGAACGCGCCGTAACTGCGGCGAACAAGCGTCGTATCAAGCACAATGGCAGGCGCTGCCACATCAATAGTCGGTCTCGGCGAGGGTCGGTGCACCAGCGGCCGCCGCAGCAGCAGTGGCGATCGAACCGCGCGTTGAACGCGCTGCGCCCCTGCTGCACGAATCAGCCTTCAAGGCTTCACTGCCGGTTCTGACACGTTCGGTCTTCCGGCTGTTCCGTTTGCTTTTCCCGCTTCGGTTTTCGACGCTCCAGGACGAGTTTGTATGGACCTATCAATCGCGACGATCCTCGCGCAGGACGGCATCACGACCGGCGCGATCTACGCATTGCTTGCACTCGCGCTAGTGCTGGTGTTCTCAGTCACGCGCGTGATCTTTATCCCGCAAGGGGAGTTCGTTTCATACGGCGCGCTAACGTTGGCCGCGCTGCAGTCACAGAAGTTTCCCGCCACCTGCTGGATGCTGGTTGCGATGGGCGCCGCATGCTTTGTCGTCGAAGCGGGCGGACTCGTTCGGCGTCCCGAACGATGTCGTCATGGGGCGCGCACGCTCGTCACGCTCGCCGGCAAATATCTGCTGTTCCCGATTGCCGTGTGCGCAGTTACGCGCGGCCTGTTCATGCAGCCACTGCCAATGATGGTGCAGATCGCGCTGGCGTTGCTAATCGTCATTCCGATGGGACCGTTCGTGTACCGGCTCGCGTTTGAGCCGATCGCCGGGACGCCGACGCTGTTGCTGCTGATCGTGTCGGTGGCGGTGCACTTCGCGATGGTCGGCCTCGGGCTTGTGATGTTCGGCGCGGAAGGCTCGCGCACCCATGCGTTCTCGGATGCGACGTGGAACGTCGGCACGCTGGCGATCTCGGGGCAAAGTCTCTGGGTGATCGGCACCGCTGTCGTGTTGATTGTCGCGCTGTATCTGTACTTCGATCGTTCGATTTCCGGTAAGGCATTACGCGCGACATCGGTGAACCGCGTCGGCGCGCAGCTGGTCGGAATCGGTCCGACGCAGGCCGGACGTCTCGCATTGACGCTCGCCGCGGGCCTCGGCGCGTTGTGCGGCATGCTTGTCGCACCGTTGACGACGATCTACTACGACTCGGGTTTCCTGATCGGTTTAAAGGGGTTCGTCGGCGCGATCATCGGCGGGCTGGTCAGCTATCCGCTCGCGGCGGCCGGCTCCGTGCTGGTCGGGCTGCTCGAATCGTATTCATCGTTCTGGGCGAGCGCGTACAAGGAAGTCATCGTGTTCACGTTGATCATCCCGGTGCTGCTGTGGCGCAGTCTCACGACGCCGCATGCTGAAGAAGCGGAGGAGTGACGCGATGAAACGTATCGTGAAGAACGGACCGTTCTGGATGTTCCTGATCGTGTTATTCGCGCTGCCGGTGCTGCCGAAGCCGCTTCATGTACCGGAGTACTGGATCACGCTGCTCAATTACATCGGCTTGTATTCAATCGTGGCAATCGGGCTCGTGCTGCTGACCGGCATCGGCGGAATGACGAGCTTCGGGCAGGCCGCGTTCGTCGGCATCGGCGCCTATGCGACCGCGTATCTGACGACGCAGTTCGGCGTGTCGCCGTGGCTCGGGCTGATTGCCGGTGTCTTGCTGACCGCGCTGATCGCGTGGGTGCTCGGCGCGGTGACGATGCGGCTGTCCGGGCATTTCCTGCCGCTCGGTACGATCGCCTGGGGACTCGCGCTGTTCTTTCTGTTCGGCAACCTCGAACTACTGGGTAAATACGACGGCATCAACGGCATTCCAGTGTTGAACCTGCTCGGCATCGATCTCGAGACGGGCCGGCATATCTACTACCTGATCTGGATCGTCGTCTTAGGCGCAGTCGTCTCTGTTCAGAATTTGCTTAATAGTCGACCTGGCCGTGCAATCCGCGCGCTGCGTGGCAGCGGATCGATGGCGGAGGCGATGGGTGTCGATACTGGCTGGATGCGGGTCGTGATTTTTGTCTATGCGGCCGTGCTCGCGGCAATCTCCGGCTTTCTGTACGCGCATTTGCAGCGCGCGGTGAATCCGACGCCGTTCGGTCTCAATCACGGCATCGAGTATCTGTTCATGGCGGTGGTCGGCGGTGTGTCGCACGTGTGGGGCGCGGTGCTCGGGGCGGCGATTCTGACGCTACTGCAGGACTACCTTCAGACACTGTTGCCGAAGCTGCTCGGCGAAAACGGCAACTTCGAAATGATCGTGTTCGGCATTCTGATGGTCCTGCTGCTGCAACACGCGCGCGGCGGTGTCTGGCCGTTCGTTGCGCGGCTCTTCCCGCGCGGCCCGCAAGCGCGCGCGCCGAACGATGTGCATCCGCTGCCGATGCGCAGCAAACCGGCGGCCGGCGAGCGGCTGCTTTCCGTCGACAAGGTGCGCAAGGAATTCGGCGGGCTTGTCGCCGTGAACGATGTCAGTTTCGACGTGAAGTCCGGACACATCATCGGGCTGATCGGCCCGAACGGCGCCGGCAAGTCGACCACCTTCAACCTGGTGACCGGTGTGCTGCAGCCAACGCGTGGCACGGTGACGTTTCGCGGCGAGCGGATTGATGCGCTGAATTCGCGAGAGATCGCGAGGCGCGGCATCGGACGCACGTTTCAGCACGTGAAGCTGGTGCCGGGTATGACCGTTCTGGAGAACGTCGCGATCGGCGCGCATCTGCGTGGCCGTGCTGGCGTCTGGCGCAGCATTGTGCGGCTAAACCGGTCAGAGGAAGCGCGCCTGATGGCGGAAGCCGCACGTCAGATCCGGCGCGTCGGGCTCGAGAAGCATCTGTACGACGAAGCCGGGAGCCTCGCGCTCGGCCAGCAGCGGATTCTCGAGATCGCGCGTGCGCTGTGCTGCGACCCGACGTTGCTGTTGCTCGACGAACCGGCCGCGGGCTTGCGTTATCAGGAGAAGCAGCAACTGGCTGCGCTGCTGCGTCGGTTGCGCGAGGAAGGGATGAGCATCCTGCTCGTCGAACACGACATGGACTTCGTGATGAACCTGACGGATCGACTGGTGGTGATGGAGTTCGGCACACGTATCGCCGAGGGCTTGCCGCATGAAGTGCAGAGAGATCCGGCTGTGCTGGAAGCCTATCTCGGCGGGGTGGAATGATGACAACGGCAAACAGGGCGACATCGGTTGATTCGACGTCCGCGCCCATTTTGCAAGTCAACGGCTTGTCGGCCCGATATGGGAAAGTCGAGGCGCTACATGGCCTGCGACTTCAGGTGCGGCCGGGGCAGATCGTCTCAGTAATCGGGCCGAACGGCGCGGGAAAGTCGACGCTGTTGAACGCGATCATGGGCTCGCTACCGGCGACCGGGCAGGCGAAGGGCGAGATCCGCTATCGCGGAGACGATGTCAGTGCGTTGCCGGTCGAACAGCGTGTCGCGGGCGGCATGTGCCTGGTGCCGGAAAAGCGTGAGCTGTTCGCGACGATGACCGTCGAGGACAACCTGGTGCTCGGTGCCTATCGTCGCAGGAAGGCCGGGGAGCGAAATTATCTCGATCAGCTCGACCCGGTATTCAGGCTGTTTCCTCGACTCAACGAGCGTCGCAAGCAGGCCGCAGGCACGTTGTCCGGCGGCGAGCGGCAGATGCTGGCGTTGGGGCGCGCGTTGATGGGTAAGCCGGATCTGCTGATGCTCGACGAGCCGAGCCTCGGGCTCGCGCCGCTGATCGTGAAGGAGATTTTTCACATCATCAGTGCGCTGCGAGCCACCGGCGTCGCGACGCTGCTGATCGAGCAGAACGCGCGCGCGGCGCTGCAAATCTCCGACTATGGCTACGTGCTGGAGACCGGTGAACTTGCGCTCAAAGGTGCGGCGAAGGATCTTGCGCAAAACCCGCAGGTGATCGAAACGTATCTGGGGCTGGCGAAGAAGCTGGCCAGACCTTGAAATCGCGTTAAGGTGACGGCGGCGCGCGCCGATGAGTTCGCGAACATTAAGCCGCGGCGACGTGTTTCACGTGAAACACGCCGCGTTTTTTACGCCCTCGATCAATTCAACGAAAATCGGGCCAAAAGCGAACCCGTTATAATTCGCCCATACATTTTTCTGAAAGGCTCACGCGAACGGTCTGCGTGAGGTCTCCGATGCTTTTTCCCACAGAGTTTGACGTAATCGTCGTCGGCGGCGGGCACGCCGGCACCGAAGCGGCGCTGGCCTCCGCGCGCATGGGCAACAAGACGTTGCTGCTTACGCACAATATCGAGACGCTCGGCCAGATGAGCTGCAATCCGTCGATCGGTGGCATCGGCAAGGGCCACCTCGTGAAGGAGGTCGATGCGCTTGGTGGTGCGATGGCGGCCGCTACCGACGAAGGCGGCATCCAGTTCCGCATCCTCAACTCGTCGAAGGGACCCGCAGTTCGCGCGACGCGCGCGCAAGCCGATCGGCTGCTGTACAAGCAGGCGATCCGCCGTCGGCTGGAGAATCAGCCGAATCTGTGGTTGTTCCAGCAGTCGGTCGACGATCTGATGGTGGAGGGCGATCGGGTCGTCGGCGCGGTGACGCAGGTCGGCATCCGCTTTCGCTCGCGCGCGGTCGTGCTGACGGCCGGGACCTTTCTTGACGGCAAAATTCACGTGGGGCTGAACAACTACACCGGTGGTCGTGCCGGTGATCCGGCGGCTGTGTCGCTGTCGGCTCGTCTGAAGGAATTGAAGCTGCCGCAAGGCCGCCTGAAGACGGGCACGCCGCCGCGTATCGACGGCCGGACGATTGACTTTTCGAAGGTCGAAGAGCAACCCGGCGATCTCGACCCGGTGCCGGTGTTCTCTTTCCTCGGCCGCGCCGAACAGCATCCACGCCAGGTGCCGTGCTGGATCACGCATACGAACACGCGTACGCACGACATCATCCGTGGTGGCCTTGATCGGTCGCCGATGTACACCGGGGTCATCGAAGGCGTCGGGCCGCGCTATTGCCCGTCGATCGAGGACAAGATCCATCGGTTTGCATCGAAGGAATCGCATCAGATTTTTCTCGAACCGGAAGGCTTGACCACTAACGAGTTCTACCCGAACGGCATCTCGACGAGTCTCCCATTTGACGTGCAATTGGAGTTGGTTCGCTCGATGCGCGGTCTTGAACACGCTCATATCCTGCGGCCCGGTTATGCGATCGAATACGACTACTTCGATCCGCGCGCACTGAAGGCGTCGCTGGAAACGAAGGCGATCCATGGACTGTTCTTTGCGGGACAGATCAACGGCACGACTGGCTATGAAGAGGCGGCCGCTCAGGGTCTGCTCGCTGGGATCAACGCTGGTCTGCAGGTGCAGGGCAAGGACGCGTGGTGTCCACGCCGTGACCAAGCATACCTTGGCGTGTTGGTCGACGATCTGGTGACGCGCGGCGTGTTGGAGCCATATCGGATGTTCACGAGCCGGGCCGAGTATCGCCTCAGTCTGCGCGAAGACAATGCCGATATGCGTCTGACGGAAATCGGCCGTGAACTTGGCCTCGTCGATGACGACCGCTGGGATGCGTTCAGTCGCAAGCGCGACGCTGTTTCACGTGAAACAGAACGTCTGCGGATAACATGGGTGACGCCGAAGACGCTTTCTTCTGATGAAGCGACCGCGCTGCTCGGCAAACCAATCGATCACGAATATAGCCTTGCTGAACTGCTGCGCAGGCCGGGCGTTACGTACGATGGCGTGTGTGGGTTGCGTGAAGGCGCATGCGCACCGACTGACGCGCTGTCTGATGATCCGGTGCTGCTCGAGCAGATCAAGGAGCAGATTGAAATCGGCATCAAGTACCAAGGTTATATCGAGCGCCAGGCGGACGAGATTGAGCGGAACGAGGCGCACGAAAACACGCGACTGCCGGAAGGGCTTGACTACGCGGAGGTGCGCGGCTTGTCGTTCGAAGCGCGTCAAAAGCTCACACAATTCCGGCCGGAAACGATCGGCCAGGCTTCGCGAATATCCGGCATCACACCAGCCGCGATTTCATTGCTGATGGTTCATCTGAAGCGGGGCTTGGGTCGCCGTTCGGCCAAGCCGATCGACTCCGGCGTCGACAGCACGCCGACGGCTCAATGACGGCGCGCCACGGTAGTCCAGCCGCTGCCAGCCGCGAAACACTGGCGGCGATGCTGGCCGAAGGCGCCCGCGCACTGAGCATCGATCTGACCGATACGCAATCCACGAAGCTGCTCGACTACGTCGCGTTACTCGCGAAATGGAACGCCGTCTATAACCTGACGGCGATCCGCGACCCGCGGCAGATGCTGATCCAACATATTCTCGATTCGCTTTCGATCGTTCCGCATCTTGCGGGGCGAGGAGCATCGTCGGCGCTTGATGTCGGATCGGGCGGCGGTTTGCCTGGTATCGTGCTCGCGATCGCGCTGCCGGACTGGCGGATCACGCTTAACGACATCGTGCAGAAGAAGACCGCGTTCCAGGCTCAGGCGAAGGCCGAGCTGGCGCTCGCAAACCTGTCGGTCGTGACCGGACGGGTCGAAACCTTGCGCCCGGGTGTCGAAGTACCGGAAAAATTCGACGTGATCGTGTCGCGCGCATTCGCAGAGCTCGCGGATTTCGTTACACTGGCCCGTCATCTGGTCGCGGAAAACGGAGCGATCTGGGCGATGAAGGGCGTGCGTCCGGACGCCGAGATCGCGCGTTTGCCGGCCGGCACTGAAGCGAAGCAGATCATCTGGCTCGAAGTGCCATCACTGGATGCTGAACGGCATCTGGTCGAAGTGCGGGTTGAGGGGCAGTCGTCGGCCTTGACGCCGGCATAACGCCGGCCGAGCGCGACAGAAGCACATCCATACCAAACATTCAGGCTGCAAAGGGACACATCCAAGATGGCAAAAATCTTCTGCGTTGCGAACCAGAAGGGCGGAGTCGGCAAAACGACGACGGCTGTCAATCTCGCCGCGAGCCTCGCATCGCAGGGACAACGTGTTCTGCTCATCGATCTCGATCCGCAGGGCAATGCGACGATGGGCAGCGGCGTCGACAAGGCCGCGTGTGAGAACACCGTCTATGAAGTGTTGTGCGATGGCGTGTCGGTTGCCGATGCAAGGGTGAAATCCGAGGCGGTCTCCTATGACGTGCTGCCGGCGAATCGCGAACTGGCCGGCGCCGAAATCGAACTCGTCGGTGTGCACAATCGCGAGCGTCAATTGAAGGAAGCGTTGCAGCACGTCACGCAGGACTACGACTTCGTGTTGATCGACTGTCCGCCGGCGTTGTCGCTGCTGACGCTGAACGGACTGTGCGCGGCGCACGGCGTGGTGATCCCGATGCAATGCGAGTATTTCGCGCTTGAAGGCTTGTCCGATCTCGTCAACACGATCAAGCAGGTGCACGCGAATATGAATCGCGACCTGAAGGTGATCGGCCTGCTGCGGGTGATGTTCGATCCGCGCATCACGTTGCAGCAGCAGGTCTCCGACCAATTGAAGGAACATTTCGGCGACAAGGTGTTCGACGTGGTGATCCCGCGCAACGTGCGTTTGGCGGAGGCGCCGAGTTACGGCCTGCCGGGCGTCGTATTCGACCGTGCGTCGCGCGGTGCGCAGGCGTACGTGCAGTTCGGCGCGGAAATGATCGAACGGGTGCGCACGCTGTGACCACACAACGCCAATCATCCAAAGCGGACCGAGGAAAGACGATGAACGCAGTGGCAAGAAAGAAGGGGCTTGGCCGAGGACTCGACGTGCTGCTTGGCGGAAGTGCGGACATCACCGAAGCCGTGAAGATCGATAGCGCGCCCCATACGCTGCCGCTGTCGCGGATGCAGGCGGGCAAGTATCAGCCGCGTACGCGAATGGACGAGGGCGCTTTACAGGAGCTCGCGGCCAGCATTCGTGCGCAGGGCCTGATGCAGCCGATTCTCGTGCGCCCGATCGGTGGCGAGAAGTTTGAGATCATTGCGGGCGAGCGCCGCTTTCGTGCCGCGCATCTTGCGGGCCTCGACGAAGTGCCGGTTCTCGTGCGCGATGTGCCGGATCAGGCCGCCGCGGCGATGGCGCTGATCGAGAACATCCAGCGCGAAGACCTGAACCCGCTTGAAGAAGCGCAGGGCATTCAGCGTCTGCTCGACGAATTTCACTTCACGCATGAACAGGCGGCCGAATCGGTCGGTCGCTCGCGTAGTGCGGTATCGAACCTGCTGCGTTTGCTGAATCTCGCGACGCCGGTGCAGACGATGCTGCTCGCCGGCGATCTCGACATGGGCCACGCGCGCGCGCTGCTCGCGGTCGATTCGGCGACGCAGATTACGCTCGCGAATCAGGTGGTCAATCGGGGCATGTCGGTACGCGAAACCGAGAAGCTCGTGACCGCGACTAACAAGGCCGCGCCCGCGCCGAAAACGCGCGTCGACCACGACGGCGGCCGCGACACGCGGCGACTCGAGGAAGAACTGTCGGATCTGCTCGCTGCCACGGTGAAAATCAAGCTCGGCCGCCGCGGTCGCGGCCAGGTGACCGTCGAATTCGGCGACCTCGACGCGCTGGAAGGCATTCTCGTGCGCCTTCGCGGCAACGCGACCGCGTAAGCGCTGCGATCGTGCCGCCCGCGGAACGCGCGCTCAGGCCCGCGCACGCAGTGCTGCGGGCAACCTGGCGACTCGTCATCAAGGAGCCGGTGCTGGCGATCCTCGCGCTGGCGCTGATCCTGCTGCAGATCTTTCACGCGCGACCATGGACGTCGCTGCCGGCACTCGTCGACTGGCAGACTGTATTGACGCTTACGGGCTTGCTGATCTTGACAAAGGCAGTGGAATCGTCAGGATTCCTGATGTGGGCCGCGCATCGTGTGGTTCATCACATTCATACTGAGCGCGCGCTTGCGTGTCTGCTGGTCGGCCTCGCCGCGGCATTGTCGACGCTGCTGACCAATGACGTCGCGTTGTTCGTCGTCGTGCCGCTCGCGTTGTCACTGCATAAGCTGACACCCTTGCCGATGAAGCGCCTCGTCGTATTCGTCGCGCTCGCGGTCAACGCGGGCTCGATTCTGACGCCGCTGGGCAATCCCCAGAATCTGTTTCTCTGGCAAACGAGCGGTGTGTCGTTCGGCCATTTCGTTTGGGCACTCGCGCCGCTGTGCGCGGTGTTAATGGTCATGCTGTATCTGCTGACTATCGCGAGTTTTCGTGCCACGCCGCTCGATCTGTCGCGAGACGTCGAGCCGCATCCGGTCGAGCGCCCGCTGATGGGCATCGCGTCTTTTTTGTTCGTCGCGTTTGTGCTACTCGCGGACGCGCATCGGCCCGGCATCGGTCTCGCTGGCGTCGCGCTCGGCTTTTTGATCTGGCGTCCGTCGATCGTGCTGAAGATCGACTGGCTGTTGCTGCTGATTTTCGTGCTGATGTTTATCGTGCTGCGCAGCGTCGCCGCCCTGCCGCACGTGCACGAGACGGTGAGCGCATGGCAACTCGCCACGCCGTTAAGAACTTATGTGGCGGGCGCCGTGCTGTCGCAGGGTATCAGCAACGTTCCCGCCGCGATCATGCTGGCGGAATTTTCCAGCGACTGGCGCGCGTTGGCGTTCGGCGTGAGCGTCGGCGGCTTCGGTATCGCAATTGGTTCGCTCGCCAATCTGATTGCGATGCGGCTGTCGAACGAGCGCGGCATGTTGACGCTGTTCCACCTTTATTCCGTGCCGTTCTGGCTCGTCAGCGGTATGCTCGGCGCGTGGCTGCTGTTGCATTTCTGACACTCACTCACACCGCATAAAAGCGCCTGCCGCGCGTTGAAAAGGCAGCGAAAAATCTTCGAAGCCGCAACGGCCCCGGCATGCCGGCACGCCGCTTACAGTTGACGCCTGTTTGACGCAAAAGAGACAGATTTTCGTATCACGGGAGACGGTCGGCGGGTATTTATTGAGTACCCTAAAGTCTTGAATTGCCTGCAACTATCGCTTACAATCCCCCGGATTTATTTGCTAGGCACCCCCGTAAGCGGTGAGTAAGCTCGCGGGCTGAACAGAACTTGGCGGGACACTGCAATGGCGGTACAAAAGTCGGGCACGGCGTCGCATCATGCGCCGAAGCAAAGCGACGACGAGCACCGTACCGAGCCTATTGTCTCTGAGACTAATTCAGATTCGTCTCGAAGTTTGCCTGCCGCGCAGTCTGATGCGTGGGATGCCGAGCAGCAAGATAACAACAACATCGTTCCGCTCACTCGGGCAGAAGCAGAAAAGCTATTCGGTCCGAACGTGAGTCGTCCATCGCGCGTTACGCCTTACAAGGTGGTGGCGGCGCAAATGGTTTTGTCCCTGGGTGCGACGCTGCTGTGGTGGCTGTTCTACAAGCCGCCGGGTGATGCTGCGCTGTCCGCATTCCTTGGGGGGGCGATTTGCTGGGTGCCGAGCGCGTTGTTCGCGGCACGTCTTAAGAAGTTGAGCGGCGCTGAGACGGCGATGAGCTGGATGATCGGTGAAGCGCTCAAGATGGGGGCGACGATCGCGATGTTCGTTGCCATCGCGTTCTGGTATCACGGGGTGCAGTGGGTGCCGCTGCTCGTCACATACCTGGTTGCGCTCAAGACGTACTGGATTGCACTGGCCTGGCGGTAACGAAGGTATAGAACACTGGCTGACGCGGTAGCACGACTGCGGCGTCGGCAAAAGGCGTGCGGGCTCGAGACGGCCCGTGCCGGGCAGGCCTGCGACGCGAACGGCGGCGGGCGGCCTCGATCGATTTTCGACAATTTGGGTGGCAATAAAGACATGGCAGCTAGCGAAGGAACGCGCGCTCTGGATCCGTCCGAGTACATCGCGCACCACTTGCAGAATTTCTCCACCGCGCATCAGACGTCGATTTTCGACATTCATGTCTGGAATCTGGACACGCTCTTCTGGTCGATCGTCTGTGGCCTCGTCACCATTCTCATATTGCGTCTCGCGGCGCGCAAAGCCACGCCGGGCGTCCCGGGTCGCTTCCAGTGCGCGGTCGAGATGCTGGTCGAGATGGTCGAAGACCAATCGAAATCGATGATCCACGGCAACCGCAGGTTCATCGCTCCGCTCGCGCTGACCGTGTTCGTCTGGGTCGCGCTGATGAACTCGATGGACTTCATCCCCGTCGACCTGCCGCCCCGCATCATCGGCTGGCTGGGCCTGTCGAACATCATTCCGCATCATCGCATCGTGCCGACCGCCGATCTGAACGGCACGCTCGGTATCGCACTCGGCGTGTTCGTGCTGATGATTTACTACAACTTCAAGATCAAGGGCGCAGGCGGTTTTGTGCACGAGCTGCTGTCCGCTCCGTTCGGCGCGCATCCGCTGCTGTGGATCCCGAACCTTGCACTGAACATCATCGAGTTCGTCGCGAAGACGGTTTCGCTCGGCATGCGGCTGTTCGGCAACATGTACGCGGGTGAACTGCTGTTCCTGCTGATTGCCCTGTTGGGCAGCATCTGGAATTTCGGCGCGGACACGACGGTGCTTGGCTTCATCGGCCACGTGATCGCAGGCAGCGTGTGGTCGATCTTCCACATCCTGATCGTTCTGCTGCAGGCGTTCATTTTCATGATGCTGACGCTGGTTTACATCGGCCAGGCACACGACAGCCATTAACCCCGGTCCTGTCGGCTAAAAAAGAATCGCTTTAATTTTTCTAAATCCCAGTTCCAAAAAGACTTTTCACAAAGGAGTGATCATGCAAGCTTTCATCGCCAACATCCAGGGTCTGACCGCCATCGGTATCGGCATCATCATCGGCCTGGGTGCTATCGGCGCCTGTATCGGTATCGGCCTGATGGGCGGCAAGTACATTGAAGCGTGCGCCCGCCAGCCGGAACTGATGAACCCGCTGCAAACGAAAATGTTCCTGCTCGCAGGTCTGATCGATGCGGCGTTCCTGATCGGCGTCGGTGTGGCCATGCTGTTTGCGTTCGCGAACCCGCTGCTGTCGAAGCTGGCAGGCTGAGGTTCCTCGGAACTGCGCGCCTGACCTATAACAGGGAATGGCGCTAAGCGGAACGGGCACCAGGCGCTGATCGAGCACTGATTCGATGAGCGCCTTGCCGTTTCCCGTTTCCCCGTCCGAACTAGCAACATTTGAGGAAACACCGTGAATCTCAACGCAACTCTGTTTGCGCAAATGGTCGTGTTCCTGATCCTCGCGTGGTTCACGATGAAGTTCGTGTGGCCGCCGTTGGTCAACGCCCTCGACGAGCGCGCAAAGAAAATCGCCGAAGGCCTGTCGGCCGCCGAAAAGGGCAAGGCGGAACTGGAAGCCGCGCACAAGCGGGTCGACCAGGAGCTTGCGCAGGCACGCACCGATGGCCAGCACCGGATCGCCGAAGCTGAGAAGCGCGCGGTCGCGGTCGCTGATGAAATCAAGGCGCAGGCGCAGGCCGAAGCCGCCCGGATCATTGCTCAGGCGAAGGCCGATGCTGACCAGCAAATCGTGAAGGCGCGCGAAGCGCTGCGCGGCGAAGTCGCGGTGCTCGCGGTGAAGGGTGCCGAACAGATCCTGAAGCGTGAAGTGAACCAGTCGGTTCACGCCGATCTGCTGAATCAACTCAAAACCGAGCTCTGATCATGGCCGAACTTGCCACTATCGCCCGTCCGTACGCTGAAGCGCTGTTTGCCGTCGCGCAAGCGGGTGACGCCGCCGGCTGGTCCACGCTCACGCAGGAACTGGCTCAGGTTTCGAGCTTGCCCGAGGTGGAGTCGATCGCGACGAGCCCGAAAGTGAGCCGCGCGCAGGTCGTCGACCTCGTGCTGGCGGCCGTGAGGTCACCGTTGAAAGACGATGCACAGGCGAAGAACTTCGTGCAGATGCTGGTCGACAACCATCGGCTGCCGTTGCTGCCGGAAATCGCGACGCAGTTCGAAGCGCTGAAGAACGCCCGTGACGGCGCGGCCGATGCGCTGATCGTCAGCGCGTTTGCGCTCGAAGGCCAGCAGTTGGATGAACTCGTCGCGGCGCTCGAACGCAAGTTCAAACGCAAGCTGAAGCCGACCGTTCAGGTGGACGCATCGCTGATCGGCGGCGTTCGCGTGACAGTGGGCGACGAAGTGCTCGATACCTCGGTCCACGCGCGGCTGGCGAGGATGCAGACGGCGCTGACCGCCTGATTTTGCACACGTCGGCGTAGCACGCGCATAGCGGCTGGCACGCAACAGAATTGACTATCAGGAGCGAATAATGCAACTCAATCCCTCTGAGATCAGCGAGCTGATCAAGAGCCGGATCCAGGGCCTTGAAGCGAGCGCAGACGTTCGCAACCAGGGCACGGTGATCTCCGTGACCGACGGTATCGTGCGTATCCACGGCCTGTCGGAAGTGATGCAGGGCGAAATGCTCGAGTTTCCGGGCAACACGTTCGGCCTCGCGCTGAACCTCGAGCGCGATTCGGTCGGCGCCGTGATTCTCGGTGAGTACGAGCACATCTCGGAAGGCGACATCGTCAAGACGACGGGTCGCATTCTCGAAGTACCGGTGGGCCCGGAACTGATCGGCCGTGTGGTCGATACGCTGGGCAACCCGATCGACGGCAAGGGCCCGGTCAACGCGAAGATGACCGACGCGATCGAAAAGATCGCGCCGGGCGTGATCTGGCGTAAGTCGGTGTCGCAGCCGGTGCAAACGGGTCTGAAGTCGATCGACTCGATGGTGCCGATCGGCCGCGGTCAGCGCGAGCTGATCATCGGCGACCGTCAGTGCGGCAAGACCGCGGTGGCCGTCGACACGATCATCAACCAGAAGGGCAAGGACCTGATCTGTATCTACGTCGCGATCGGCCAGAAGGCTTCGTCGATCATGAACGTGGTGCGCAAGCTCGAAGAAACGGGCGCGCTCGAATACACGATCGTGGTCGCCGCGTCGGCTTCGGAATCGGCTGCGTTGCAGTATCTCGCGCCGTACGCAGGCTGCACGATGGGTGAATACTTCCGCGACCGCGGTCAGGACGCGCTGATCATTTACGACGACTTGACCAAGCAGGCTTGGGCGTATCGCCAGATCTCGCTGCTGCTGCGCCGTCCGCCGGGCCGTGAAGCGTATCCGGGTGACGTGTTTTATCTGCACTCGCGTCTGCTCGAGCGTGCCGCGCGCGTGTCGGAAGAGTACGTCGAGAAGTTCACGAAGGGTGAAGTGAAGGGGAAGAGCGGTTCGCTGACCGCGCTGCCTGTGATCGAAACGCAAGCCGGTGACGTGACCGCGTTCGTTCCGACCAACGTGATCTCGATTACCGACGGTCAGATCTTTCTTGAAACCGACCTGTTCAACGCCGGTATCCGTCCGGCAATTAACGCCGGCGTGTCGGTGTCGCGTGTGGGCGGTGCGGCGCAGACGAAGGTCGTGAAGAAGCTGTCGGGCGGTATCCGTACCGACCTCGCGCAGTACCGTGAACTAGCCGCGTTCGCGCAGTTCGCATCGGATCTCGATGAAGCAACCCGCAAACAGCTCGAGCGCGGCCGCCGCGTGACGGAACTGCTGAAGCAGCCGCAGTACCAGCCGCTGCAGGTGTGGGAACTGGCCGTGGCGCTGTTCGCCGCGAACAACGGTTACCTCGACGATCTCGACGTGAAGGACGTGCTCCCATTCGAGCGTGGCCTGCGCGAATACCTGAAGGCGAGCCATGCCGATCTGATCAAGCGCATCGAAGACAACAAGGATTTGTCGAAGGACGACGAAGCTGCGCTGCATGCGGCTCTCAAGGACTTCAAGAAGTCCGGCGCTTACTGATCCGATCCGCGAGACATAACCGGACCTCGAAGCCGCGCGCGCAGCAGATGAACACGCTCGCGCCGCTTCGATCAAGGAGCAAGCAATGGCTGGAATGAAGGAAATTCGCGGGAAGATCAAGAGCGTGCAAAACACGCGCAAGATCACCAAAGCGATGGAGATGGTCGCCGCATCGAAGATGCGCCGCGCCCAGGAGCGCATGCGCGCTGCCCGTCCGTATGCCGACAAGGTCCGTGACATCGCCGCGCACATGAGCCGTGCGAATCCTGAGTATCGTCACCCGTTCATGGTGGCCAACGATAGCGCGAAGGTGGCCGGCTTCATTCTCGTCACCACGGACAAAGGTCTGTGCGGCGGGATGAATACGAACGTGATGCGTGCGTCGCTGCAGAAGTTCAAGGAGCTCGAAGGCGAAGGCAAGACGATCGATGCAACGGCGATCGGCAGCAAGGGCCTCGGGTTTCTGAACCGCCTGCACGCGAAGGTCACGTCGAATGTCGTGCAGCTGGGCGATACCCCGCACCTCGAACGGCTGATCGGTGCGGTGAAGGTGCAGCTCGACATGTACTCGGAAGGCAAGGTGTCGGCGGTGTACCTCGCGTACACGCGCTTTATCAACACGATGAAGCAGGAGCCGGTGATCGAGCAGTTGCTGCCGCTGTCGGCCGACAAATTCGAGGCGGTTGAGGAAAGCGACAAGGCGACGCCGAGCGCATCGTGGGACTACATCTACGAGCCAGACGCGCAAACGGTCGTCGACGAACTGCTGGTGCGCTATGTCGAGGCGTTGGTCTATCAGGCCGTCGCGGAAAACATGGCGTCGGAACAGTCGGCCCGGATGGTCGCGATGAAGGCCGCTTCGGATAACGCGAAGACGGTCATCAACGAGTTGCAGCTGTCGTACAACAAGAGCCGTCAGGCGGCGATCACGAAGGAACTGTCGGAGATCGTCAGCGGCGCGGCGGCAGTCTGAGCGTAGCGACCGCAACCGAACGCGTCTGCGCACGAAAGAACAAGCTGCGGGCAACCAACCGCGCCGTGGCGCGAGTGAAGAATTGAGTATCTAAAGGAAAAGCGATGAGTACAACTGCTTTGGTAGAAGGCAAGATCGTACAGTGCATCGGCGCGGTGATCGACGTGGAATTCCCGCGTGAACACATGCCGAAGGTGTATGACGCGCTCATTCTGGAAGGTTCGGAACTGACCCTCGAAGTCCAGCAACAGCTGGGCGACGGCGTCGTACGGACCATCTGTCTGGGTTCGTCGGACGGTCTGCGCCGCGGCGTCGTGGTGAAGAACACCGCGAAGCCGATCAGCGTGCCGGTCGGCAAGCCGACGCTCGGCCGCATCATGGACGTGCTGGGCCGCCCGATTGACGAAGCGGGCCCGATCGCGAGCGACACGATGCGCGCGATTCACCAGAAGGCGCCGGCGTTCGACGAGCTGTCGCCTTCGACCGAGCTGCTCGAAACCGGCATCAAGGTGATCGACCTGATCTGCCCGTTCGCCAAGGGCGGTAAGGTGGGTCTGTTCGGCGGTGCAGGGGTGGGCAAGACCGTCAACATGATGGAGCTCATCAACAACATCGCGAAGGAGCACGGTGGTTACTCCGTGTTCGCGGGCGTGGGCGAGCGGACCCGTGAAGGGAACGACTTCTACCACGAAATGAAGGACTCGAACGTTCTCGACAAGGTCGCACTGGTCTATGGCCAGATGAACGAGCCGCCGGGCAACCGTCTGCGCGTCGCGCTGACCGGTCTGACGATGGCCGAGCACTTCCGTGACGAAGGCCTTGACGTGCTGTTCTTCGTCGACAACATCTACCGTTTCACGCTGGCCGGTACCGAAGTGTCGGCACTGCTCGGCCGGATGCCGTCGGCGGTGGGTTATCAGCCGACGCTGGCTGAAGAAATGGGCAAGCTGCAGGAGCGCATCACGTCGACGAAGACCGGCTCGATTACGTCGGTGCAGGCCGTGTACGTCCCTGCGGATGACTTGACCGACCCGTCGCCGGCCACGACCTTCGGCCACCTGGACGCAACGGTCGTGTTGTCGCGTGATATCGCGTCGCTCGGTATCTACCCCGCGGTGGACCCGCTCGACTCGACGTCGCGCCAGATCGACCCGCACGTGATCGGCGAAGAGCACTACACGATCACGCGCTCGGTCCAGCAGACGCTGCAGCGCTACAAGGAACTGCGCGACATTATCGCGATTCTCGGCATGGACGAACTGTCGCCGGAAGACAAGCTGTCGGTTGCGCGCGCACGCCGGATCCAGCGTTTCCTGTCGCAGCCGTTCCACGTCGCGGAAGTGTTCACGGGCTCGCCGGGTAAGTATGTGCCGCTGAAGGAAACGATCCGCGGCTTCAAGATGATCGTCGACGGCGAATGCGATCACCTGCCGGAGCAGGCGTTCTACATGGTCGGCACGATCGACGAAGCCTTCGAAAAGGCCAAGAAGATCCAGTAACGGTTGACGCGTCGGCAACGAGGCGCAGGTGTTCAGCGGATGCGGCGGTGAAAGCCGCCGCATCCATCGCAGGAAGGCCGCGTCGCACGCAACACGCTCAACCAGCTGCTTTGCATGGGACGGGAGTAAGCGCCAAAGCGCCAACTCCCGTCGACAGGAGTCGAGACTTTATGGCAACTATCAAGGTAGACGTCGTCAGCGCGGAAGAAGAGATCTTCTCGGGCCAGGCGAAGTTCGTTGCGCTGCCAGGCGAGGCGGGCGAGCTCGGCATTCTGCCGGGCCACACGCCGCTGATCACACGGATTCGTCCGGGTGCGGTGCGCATCGAATCGGAGAGCGGCGAAGAGGAGTTCGTGTTCGTCGCGGGCGGCATTCTTGAGGTCCAACCCGGCGCGGTGACGGTGCTGGCCGATACCGCGATCCGCGGCAAGGACCTCGACGAGGCGAAGGCCGAGCAGGCCCGCAAGCGCGCGGAAGAGGCGCTGCAGAACACCGGCTCGAACCTCGAATACGCAACCGCGCAGGCGGAGCTGGCTTATGCGACGGCGCAGCTCGCGGCAATTCAGCGACTGCGCAAACTGCGCGGCCAGCACTAAGCGACGCGGTCGAAGCGTCACACGATGAGATAAAAAGCAGCCTTAGCGGCTGCTTTTTATTTGCACGCTACTTGACGTTAACGTAAAGGCTTCGAAGAATCACCATCCAACGGCTTTCGCGCAGACTGAGGGCCGAACGGTGAGGGAAAGACTTGATGCCGTCGACGAATGGGCGAGTGGCACAATCTCTTCCAAACCCATTTCTGCCAAGCGGGAATGCCTTCCAGGCCCCGCATGACCCAAAAAGCGCAAAAGCGCCAGGTCCGGGTGACATAGGAGACAAGCAACATGGCAGCGACCGAAGGTGGACCCTGCAGGTCTCAGGCGGCGGGTGACGACGCGTTGATCGCGCCAAAGGATGGGCTCTCGTACGTGCGTGGCTCGTCGGACATCCCGCTCAGCACGGCGACCATCGGCCAGTTCCTGATCGACACCGCCCGACGCTTCCCCGACCGGCCGGCCGTTGTTTTCCGTGAGCAGGGCATTCGCTGGAGTTGGCGGGAATTCGCCGGCGAAGTCGATATTGTGGCGTCGGCTCTCACGGCGCTTGGTATCGGCCAGGGCGACCGGGTTGGCATCTGGTCGCCGAATCGCGTTGAATGGCTGCTCACGCAGTTCGCTACCGCGCGAGTCGGCGCGATCCTCGTCAACATCAATCCCGCGTACCGGCTCGCCGAACTCGACTATGCGCTGAACAAGGTCGGCTGCAAGGCGATCGTCTCGGCCGAGCGGTTCAAGTCGTCGATCTATCTGAATATGCTCACGGAGCTTGCGCCGGAACTTCCGAAGCAAGCTCCCGGCGACCTGCACGCGGCGCGCCTACCTGATCTGCGCATCGTGGTCCGCGTTGGTGATACCGAGACGCCGGGCATGCTGTGTTTTTCCGAGCTGATCGAACTGGGTCGCCAGACCCGCGACACGGCGAAGCTCGACGCGATCACCGCGAGTCTGTCGCCGCACGACCCGATCAACATCCAGTTCACAAGCGGCACCACCGGCAACCCGAAGGGCGCGACCCTGACTCACAGCAACGTGATCAACAACGCGCGCTATATCGCGATGGCGATGCGGCTGTCGGAGCAGGATTCGCTGTGCATCCCCGTGCCGCTCTATCACTGCTTCGGGATGGTGCTGGCGGTGCTCGCGTGCGTGTCAGTCGGCGCGAATATGGTCTTTCCGGGTGAAGCGTTCGATCCCGCCGCGACGCTTGCCGCCGTCTCCGACGAAAAGTGCACGGCACTGCACGGCGTGCCGACCATGTTTATCGCCGAGCTCGACCACCCCGATTTCGACACATTCGATCTCACGCATCTGCGCACCGGCATCATGGCCGGCTCGCCGTGCCCGATCGAGACGATGAAGCGCGTCGTCTCGAAGATGCATCTATCCGAGATCACGATCGCGTACGGGATGACCGAAACGAGCCCGGTGTCGTTCCAGAGCTCGGCCAGCGATCCACTCGACAAGCGCACCACGACGGTCGGGCGCGTGCAGCCGCACCTCGAGGTGAAAGTGGTGGATGCGTCGGGCGATACGGTGCCAGTCGGCGTGACGGGCGAATTGTGTACGAAGGGCTACTCGGTGATGCGCGGCTATTGGGACGACGACGCGAAAACACGCGAAAGCATCGTCGACGGGTGGATGCACACCGGTGACCTCGCGGTGATCGACGCGGATGGCTACTGCAACATCGTTGGCCGTCTGAAGGACATGCTGATCCGTGGCGGCGAGAACATCTATCCGCGGGAGATCGAGGAATTCCTGTTCCGTCATCCGAAGATTCAGAGCGTGCAGGTGTTTGGCGTGCCGGATCCGAAATTCGGCGAGGAGGTCTGCGCGTGGATTGTGTTGCGCGCCGGCGAGCACGCGACGGCGGAAGAAGTCCAGGCGTTCTGCCGCGGACAGATCGCGCACTACAAGGTGCCGCGATACATCCGCTTCGTCGACGAACTGCCGATGACGGTGACCGGCAAAGTGCAGAAATTCGTGATGCGTGAGCGGATGATCGAAGAGCTGAAGCTGACCCCGGACAAGACCGCTTAGGCGGACACGCCCGAACGTCCACAAATCGCAGGGGGGCGGCGTCCAACGACGATGCAAAACCGGACGCCGCGCAAGAAAACGGCACCCGAAAACAGGTGCCGCGACACGCCAAACGCTGCACTGCGCAAACGTTAAGCGGAGCAAAAAAAAAGCGGGCCTGGAGCCCGCTAAAAACCACACGCTACGGGGTTAGCGCGAGGAGACCAAAGGAGGAATCGACTGGAACGACGCTATCGCCGTCGACCACGACTCCAACAGGGATGCCCCTTCTCAGGGACCCGGCAATTTGCCGACCGGCTTGATGAAAGATGTCCGCTCACACCGCACACCAAGCCACATCCGTGTTGAACCCGTGAGAGGCATTGTGGGCGAATTAAACCGGGAACGCGGTAACAAAGTGTTTCAGGTTGTAACGCCCGCCAGATAAGGCTCTCCGGGATTTTTTGCCGTTATTTGCCGATTAAAAGTTCGTTTTTACCGACCAGCAGAAAATTAATAAATCTATATTTACCGATTTGATTCGCACGGATTATTGCACTGCTTCGCAGTGCATCGTCGGCGGAAAATTTTGCCGCGGAATAGCTAGCATGCCGGGTGGAGTTGGTTGAAGCGTAGTCGCTTCCGAAGGTTTTGCAAGGTCGGAAAGCGCGGCGCGGTGAAAAATGATGCAATGCAAACGGCGCGATCGGGGACGCGGTGCAGTGAGGTCGGCCGAACATAAGGGCGGCGAAGGAGCGCGCGCTGTCTGCGGTCGTACGGTTACAGGTCGATGCTGTCGAAATCCGCCACCGTCGCGACGGCGCGGCATAGGTCACTTCAGCCATTTATCGGAAATAGCCTGATATTCACCGCTTTCGCGCGCAAGATGCAGCCATTGGTCGACATATTGCTGGAACACGACGTCTCCACGCGGCACCATCCATGCCTTTTCGCCATACTGGAACGGCTTGTCCGGGTGGACCGAGCACAGCCCCGGATTCAGCTTTTGCTGGAGCAGCGTCTCGGATGCGTCGGTCACCATCACATCCGCGTTGCCATCGAGGATCTGCCTGAACACGGTGACGTTATCCGGGTAGACGTTCAGCGTCGCATGCGGAAAGTACTGCCTGGCGAAGCGCTCGTTGGTGCCGCCCGGGTTCACGATCACCCGCGTGGACGGCTGGTCGATCTGCTCGACCGTTTGGTACTTCTTCACGTCGCCGCATCGGACGATCGGTGTCTTGCCGTCGACCTGGTAAGCCTCGGTGAAGAACGCGCGTTTCTGACGATCGAGCGTGGTCGAGACTCCGCCCACCGCGACGTCGCATTTCGCGACGAAGTCGTTCAACAGGTTCGGCCAGCTCGTTTTGACGAACTCCGCCTTCACGCCGAGCGATTTCGCGAGCGACTCGATCATGTCGATATCGATGCCTTCGAACTGTCCGTCCTGCCTGTAGTACGAGTAAGGCTTGTAGTCGCCAGTGGTACAGGCTCGAAGCGTGCCGCGCGCAATGATCTCGTCGAGCCGCGACTGCGGCGCGCTTGCGCTGGGGGCGGAGGACTGCGCGTGCGCCGGGTCGGCGCACAGCAACGCGCCCGACAGCGCCAACGAAAGCGCGCCTGTAAACGTGATCGACAACACATGCAGCGATATGGAAACGGCCTTGCTCATGGGATCTCCTCGTCGGCGGCCTTATTGTACGTAGTGAGCGCTGAAAACCGTCGCCAGCGCTGCAACTTACGCTTGTCGATAAAGTGCGTCCATTCGTGAAACGCTCGGGTGGGTCGCGCGATCCCGACGCGCTTCAGATACGTGAAGCACACGCGTCGCCGAAGCCCAGCCGACGTCTGGCGAGGGGCCGAGTCCGGTAGAATGGCCCTTTGCCTACCGGCTTCCAGACGCACGCAACGTGGCTCAACAACTGATCAACGACACCTTCTTGCGCGCGCTGCTGCGCGAGCCGACGGACTACACGCCGATCTGGCTGATGCGCCAGGCGGGCCGCTATCTGCCGGAGTACAACGCGACTCGCGGCCGTGCCGGCAGTTTTCTCGGCCTCGCGCAGAACCCGGACTACGCGACCGAAGTGACACTGCAGCCGCTCGAGCGTTACCCGCTCGACGCGGCGATTCTGTTTTCCGACATCCTCACGATTCCCGACGCGATGGGCCTCGGCCTCGAGTTCGCGACCGGCGAGGGTCCGAAGTTCGCGCGCCCGGTCCGGAGCGAAGACGACGTTGCGCGTCTCGCAGTGCCTGACATCGACGCGACGCTGCGTTACGTGACGGACGCGGTGAGCCAGATCCGCCGCGCGTTGACCGATGCGCAAGGCCGCCAGCGCGTGCCGCTGATCGGCTTTTCGGGTAGCCCATGGACGCTTGCATGCTATATGGTCGAAGGCCGCGGTTCGGACGACTTCCGCACGGTGAAGTCGATGCTGTACGGCCGGCCGGACCTGATGCATCGTATTCTCGATGTCAATGCACGCGCGGTTACCGCCTACCTGAATGCGCAGATCGAAGCGGGCGCGCAGGCGGTGATGATTTTCGACACCTGGGGCGGCACGCTCGCCGACGGCACGTATCAGCGCTTCTCGCTGCACTACATCGAGCAGATTGTCAGCCAGCTCAAGCGGGAGCATGACGGGCGTCGCGTGCCGGTCATCACGTTCACGAAGGGCGGGGGCCTCTGGCTCGAAGAGATCGCCGCCTCGGGCGTCGACGCGGTTGGCCTCGACTGGACGGTGAACCTCGGCCGCGCCCGTGAACGCGTCGCGGGCAAGGTCGCGCTCCAGGGCAATATCGATCCGTCGGTGCTGTTCGCGCCGCCATCGACAATCCGCATCGAGGCGCGCGCGGTGCTCGACAGCTACGGGAATTATCCCGGTCACGTGTTCAATCTCGGGCACGGCATTTCGCAGTTCACGCCGCCGGAACACGTCGCGGAACTGGTCGATGAAGTGCATCGGCATAGTCGTGCAATACGCGCGACAGGGCAGACGCAAGTGCCCGGAGCCGTGTCGAAAACGTGACAGATTTGTTGCGTCGCAATGACGGCGGCATCGGTTCCGGAGGGAAAATAACATTCCAAAGGCCGTCGAATGGCGTTCTGCTGGTTGTCAAGGCTTGACTTATACACATTAATCACGCTGCGGCGCGGTAGAAGGCCGGGTCGCCATATTTTCCTTGTCAAATCACGGAACTTCGTGTGAGCGCCTTTTCCAGTAAGGGTTTGACCGGGGCCGGACCAAGTGTGCGGAAAACCACACAAAGCCTGTTGCGACGCCCTTTGCGGGCCTGCGGGGCGAAGTTCTCAACAAAGTTATCCACAGAGCGCGGAAGCAGATAATTGTTCTGCCGAATCCAAAACTTAGCACCGAATGTGATGTTTCACTTTAAGTTCGGTACGCGAGCCCCGAGTTTGCCGGCTGTGCTGTTCTGCGCATCGTCGTCGCGGCGGATCGCCGGGTGAGTCACATGTTCGTCCGGGTTGCGCTCGACCATCCACTGCCGACGTTATTCGACTACCGCTGCGACCCCCTGGCGGCGCCGCAGCCCGGCATGCTGGTCAGTGTGCCGTTCGGCAAACGCACGGTGGTTGGCCTCGTGTGCGAAGTGACCGCTCACAGCGAAGTCGCCGACGACCGCGTGCGCGCTGTGGATAACATCTGCACCGCCTGTCCTCCGTTGTCCACAGCGTGGCTCGAGCTTGCCGAATTCGCCGCCGACTACTACCAGCGCGGTCTCGGTGAAGTCGCGTTGCCCGCGCTGCCGCAGGCACTGCGCGACGCGGCCCGATGGACGCGGCTACTCGCGCCGCAAGAGCGCTATCGTCTGCTGCCGGCGGGAAGAAGCGCGTTGCCCGACGGCTTGCCGGCGCGCGCGAGCGCACTGCGACGGCTAGCGGACGAGCTCGCGCGCGCGGACTTTCTCACCGCAGCCGACGCGCGGGGGCTGCATCCGAAGGCAGTGGCCACGCTCGATGCGTGGCAATCGAAAGGCTGGGTGGCGCTGGAACTCATCAATGCTGCCGCAACGGCCGAGCCAACCGCACGCGCTGAACATGGAATGCCGGTCCCACAGGCACTCCGCGCGCCGAGCGACGACGCCCGCGACAGCGCGGCGCTTCCCGTCCTGACCGACGAACAGACTGCCGCGGTCACCGCCATCCACAACGCGCACGGCTTCGCGCCATTCCTTCTGCACGGCGTGACCGGCAGCGGCAAGACCGAAGTCTATCTGCGCGCGCTCGCCGCACTGCTCGCAACGGATCCCACCGCCCAAGCGCTGGTGCTCGTCCCCGAGATCAACCTGACGCCGCAGTTCGAGGCCGCGTTTCGCGGCCGCTTCGCCGCGTTCGACGACCGCTCGATCGTCACGTTGCATAGCGGCCTCGCCGAAGGCGAGCGCGCCCGCAACTGGTTCGCGGCCCACACCGGACGCGCGCGCATCGTGCTCGGCACGCGTCTCGCGGTGCTCGCGTCGTTGCCGCGCCTCGCGATCATCTGCGTCGACGAGGAGCACGACCCCGCCTACAAGCAGCAGGAAGGCCTGCGCTATTCGGCGCGCGATCTGGCGATCTGGCGCGCGAAGCAACTCGGCATTCCGGTCGTACTCGGGTCGGCGACGCCGTCGCTTGAAAGCTGGTGGCAAGCCGACCAAGCGCGCTACACACGGCTGACGCTCGCGCGGCGCGCGGTCGCCGACGCGGTATTACCGACCGTCAAGCTGATCGATCTCGAAGACGAACGGCGTCGCGGCCGCGCGTCGGTCGAAGGTCTCTCCGGTCCGCTGGTCGCGGCGCTGAAAGCGCGCGTCGAGCGCGGCGAACAAAGCCTCGTGTTTCTGAACCGTCGCGGCTACGCGCCTCAGCTCGCATGCGACGCGTGCGGCTGGGTGGCCGGTTGCCCGCGCTGCAGCGCGTACGTCGTGCTGCACAAGCCCGAGCGCGCGCTGCGCTGCCATCACTGCGGGTGGGAGACGCGCATTCCGCGCGCGTGTCCTGACTGCGGCAACGTCGATATCGCGCCGCTCGGACGCGGTACGCAGCGCGTCGAGGAATCGCTTGCGAAGGTCGTGCCGGGTGCGCGTGTGTTGCGCATCGATGCCGACAGTACGCGCCGTAAAGGCAGCGCGCAGGCGCTGTTCTCGGATGTGCATGCGGGAGAAGTCGATATCCTGGTCGGCACGCAGATGGTCGCGAAGGGACACGACTTTCGCCGCGTGTCGCTGGTCGGCGTGCTGAACGCGGACACCGCGCTGTTCTCACACGACTTTCGCGCCAGCGAGCGTCTGTTCGCACAGTTGATGCAGGTGAGCGGCCGCGCGGGCCGCGCCGGTCTGCCGGGCGAAGTACTGGTGCAGACGCGCTATCCGCGTCACGCGCTTTATCACGCGCTCGCGCGCCACGATTACGTCGGCTTTGCGAACGCGACGCTTGCCGAGCGTCGCGATGCGCATCTGCCGCCGTTCGTCTACCAGGCGATGCTGCGTGCGGAAGGCCGAACGCTCGAAGCCGCGCTCGCGTTCCTGCTGCAGGCCGCGACGGCGCTGCGCGAGATTCCGGCCGCCGAACGCGTGACAGTCTACGACGCCGTTCCACTAACAATCGTCAAAGTGATGCACGTGCATCGCGCGCAACTGCTCATCGAAAGCGCGTCGCGTGCTGCGCTGCAAGCGACGCTGCGCGCGTGGCAGCCGATGCTGCGCGCGCTCAAAGGCGTGTTGCGCTGGAGCATCGAGGTCGATCCGCTCGACATCTGAATCGAGCGACGCGTACGCCGTCACGGCGGCAAACCCGCGCTTTCACAAATCCCTTTCAGTCATATCGATAGAGCGAAAGATCGTTTCGTTTCGCGGACACGCTCACCTATATTTCGCCGAATCGGCGCGTGTTTTTACAACAATTGAATCGGCATGCGGCCTGTCACCATTCGACTGCGGGGAATGAAAGATGAGTGATACGAAACATACGTTGCCGGCGGGTGCCCATCCACCGAAGGATGACGCGGCGCGCAGCACGCCTGGCGGACGTGGGCTCTTTTCGACGGAAGACTGGTGGGCCGTATGGATCGGCTTGCTGGTGATCGTCGTTGCGTGGGCGCTGTTTGCGTCGGGCAGCAGCATCAAATGGCTGGCGGTCGCGCCGGCAAAATGGACGAACCTCGAGCAGGCCGCGCGGGATGTTGCCGCCCATCTGCCTAACTATGTCGCGCTGTTCGCCGTGTTCGCGTTGCTGTTCAGCATCGGGCTGAGCGCGTTGAAACAACGCGTCGCGCATTTTCTGCCATCGTTCGTGATCCTCTTCATCGCGTCGGTGTTGATCTTCGTACTAGGCGCGTGGGTCAACGCCGCGAAGTACAACCTCGAGCCGCCGCTCGTCGCGCTCGCGCTGGGCCTGCTGATCTCGAACGTGTTTACGCTGCCGGCATGGTTCTCCGCCGGCTTGCGCGTCGAGTTTTATATCAAGGTGGGGATCGTGCTGCTTGGCGCGACGCTGCCGTTCACGCTGCTTGTCTGGGCCGGTCCCGTCGCGGTCGGTCAAGCGACGATCGTATCGGTCGTCACGTTTTTCGTGATCTTCACCGTCGCGAAAGCGCTCGGCCTCGACAAGCGCTTCGCGGCCGTGCTGGGCGTCGGCGGCGCGGTGTGTGGCGTGTCCGCGGCGATTGCGATCGCGGGCGCCGTGCGCGCGAAGCGCGAGCATGCATCGGTCGCGATCACGCTGGTCATTCTTTGGGCGATCGTGATGATCTTCGTGCTGCCGTTTGTATCGCGCTCGCTCGGTCTATCGACGGCGGTCGCGGGCGCGTGGATCGGCACGTCGGAATTCGCGGACGCGGCGGGTATCGCCGCCGCGCAGGCCTACGGCGACTTCGCGAAGCACGCGGGCGGCGCGATCGCCGGCGCACCGGAAGCCTCGCTACAGGCGTTCACGCTGATGAAAGTCGTGGGCCGCGACATCTGGATCGGCATCTGGGCGTTCCTGCTGGCGATCGTCGCGACCACCCGCTGGGAAACCGATGAACGCGACGGTCGCGCGATCAAAGCGAAAGCCGACGCCGGCGAGATCTGGGCGCGCTTTCCGAAGTTCGTGATCGGCTTTGTGATCGCATCGGCGCTCGTCACGTGGATCGCGAGCCACTACACACTGGCTGACTACCGGAAGGTGGTCACGCCCGACCTGGTCGCGCCGATCACCGTGCTGCGCACGTGGGCGTTTATCTTCTGCTTCCTCAGCATTGGCCTCACGACGCGTCTGCGCTCGCTGACCGCTACCGGCGTCAAGCCGTTCGTCGCTTTTACGGCGGGCGTCGCGGTCAATATCGTGATCGGTTACGTGCTGTCCGCGCACGTGTTCGCACCGTATTGGAATAGCTTGGGGCAGGGCTCGTGAGCGCCGCCGTTGCCGAGCGGCCCGCGCCGCTCACCGCTGCCGCTACGCGCCGGCCGAGCTGCGCCGGTTGCCGATACCGCGCCGATGATCGGCATTCAATCGAACAAAGCATTCCCGGCCTCGCTGTCTTCGGTTCAGGCTTCGGCGCGAGCGTAGCGGCGACGCGGCTGTGCATGCGGCACGACCGCTTCGTCTCGCCCGACGACGCCTGCCATCAATTCACCCCGCTGGACTGACCCGGCAGCCGGACGCACGCGCGCCCGGCTCACGACCCACGCGACGTTCGCTTACGCGTCGTTTGAGTTGTACTCGCGCAGATCGCCGGAACGCTCGTTCCGACGATCTGCGCGCACGCCGCGCGTGGCCTCGCACGTGGCGCCGCGGATAAACAGCACCGCGCACATCGCGCACATGGTCCAGATTGCTGCGACTACCCACCACTTTTCCATTGCCTTTCTTCCTTGCGTTTCTTCCCTGATTTCCGGTCGTTTTTACTTGTTCTATGTGATTGCGCGTATTGCTTACCTGTATAACGGCGCGACGCGCGATTCACTTAGGGTGTCCACAAAAGAAATCTCGCCAGGGAAAATACCGAGCCTCCCAACCTCGCGAAGAACCCATCGCAAACCGCGCAAACCCTTATCCAGCAAGGCTTGACGCGAGGTGCAACCACGCTTGCAAATTGGTTGCACCTTTTTATTGAGATTGGTACGATTCGCCAACCTTTCAGTCTTTGGCCGGCGTCCGTGCGCCGGCGCATCAGCATCAAGAAGGAAACATGGCGAGCACTACCCTTGGCGTCAAAGTCGATGACCTGTTGCGTTCACGGCTGAAAGACGCCGCCACGCGCCTCGAACGCACTCCGCACTGGCTGATCAAGCAGGCGATCTTCGCGTACCTCGAAAAGATCGAGCACGGCCAGCTTCCGGCCGAACTGTCGGGCAGTCACGGCGCGGTCGATCTGGACGGTCCGGCGGGCGCATCGGAGGAAGACAGCGCCACGCATCCGTTTCTCGAATTCGCGCAGAACGTGCAGCCGCAATCGGTGCTGCGCGCGGCGATCACGGCCGCGTACCGGCGTCCTGAGCCGGAGTGCGTGCCATTCCTGCTCGGCCAGGCCCGCCTTCCCGCGAACCTCGCAAAAGACGTCGAGGCGATGGCGGCGAAGCTCGTCGAAACCTTGCGCGGCAAGCGCTCGGGCGGCGGCGTCGAAGGGCTGATCCACGAGTTTTCGCTGTCGAGCCAGGAAGGCGTCGCGCTGATGTGTCTCGCCGAAGCGCTGCTGCGCATTCCGGACCGCGCGACGCGCGATGCGCTGATCCGCGACAAGATCAGCAAGGGCGACTGGAAGTCGCACGTCGGCCACGCGCCGTCGCTGTTCGTCAACGCGGCGACGTGGGGGCTGATGATCACCGGCAAACTGGTGACCACGAATAGCGAAACGGGGCTGTCGTCGGCGCTGACGCGGTTGATCGGCAAGGGCGGCGAGCCGCTGATCCGCAAGGGCGTCGACATGGCGATGCGCCTGATGGGCGAGCAGTTCGTCACCGGTGAAAACATTTCGGAGGCGCTGGCGAACAGCCGCAAATACGAAGCGCGCGGCTTCCGCTATTCGTACGACATGCTCGGCGAAGCGGCGACCACCGAAGCGGACGCGCAACGCTACTACGCGTCGTACGAGCAGGCGATCCACGCGATCGGCAAAGCGGCGGGTGGCCGCGGCATCTATGAAGGCCCTGGCATCTCGATCAAGCTGTCCGCGCTGCATCCGCGCTATTCGCGCTCGCAGCAGGAGCGCACGATAAGCGAACTGCTGCCGCGCGTGCGCGCGCTCGCGATTCTCGCGCGCCGCTACGACATCGGCCTGAATATCGACGCGGAAGAAGCGGACCGGCTCGAGCTATCGCTCGATCTGCTCGAGGCGCTGTGCTTCGATCCGGAGCTCGCCGGCTGGAACGGCATCGGTTTTGTCGTGCAGGCGTACCAGAAGCGCTGCCCGTTCGTGATCGACTATCTCGTCGATCTCGCGCGCCGTAGCCGTCACCGGATCATGGTGCGGCTCGTGAAGGGCGCGTACTGGGATAGCGAGATCAAGCGTGCGCAAGTCGATGGTCTCGAAGGCTATCCGGTGTACACGCGCAAGATCTACACAGACGTTTCGTATCTCGCGTGCGCGAAGAAGCTGCTGGGCGCGCCCGACGCGGTCTATCCGCAGTTCGCGACGCACAACGCGCATACGCTGTCCGCGATTTATCACCTCGCGGGGCAGAACTACTACCCGGGCCAGTACGAGTTCCAGTGCCTGCACGGGATGGGCGAGCCGCTGTACGAGGAAGTGACTGGCCGCGACAAGCTGAACCGCCCGTGCCGCGTGTACGCGCCGGTCGGCACGCACGAGACGCTGCTTGCGTACCTCGTGCGTCGTCTGCTCGAGAACGGCGCGAATACCTCATTCGTGAACCGGATCGCCGATGAAAGCGTGCCGGTGAAGGACCTCGTCGCCGATCCGGTCGAGGAAGCATCGAAGATCGTGCCGCTTGGCGCGCCGCACGCGAAGATTCCGCTGCCGCGTCACCTGTACGGCGCCGAGCGTGTCAATTCGATGGGCCTCGATCTGTCGAACGAACACCGGCTCGCGTCGCTGTCGTCGGCGCTGCTCGCGAGCGCGCATCATCCGTGGCGCGCCACGCCGATGCTGGCCGACGATGCGATCGCCGTGGGCGCGACGCGCGATGTGCGCAACCCGGCCGATCTTCGCGACATCGTCGGCACGGTGGTGGATGCAACGCCTGAGCACGTGAGCGCGGCGCTCGCGCATGCGCTCGCGGCCGCGCCGATCTGGCAGGCGACGCCGGTCGATGCGCGCGCCGATTGCCTCGCGCGCGCGGCGGACCTGCTCGAAGCGCAGATGCACACTTTGATGGGCCTCGTGGTGCGCGAAGCGGGCAAGTCGCTGCCGAACGCGGTGTCGGAAATCCGCGAAGCCATCGATTTCCTGCGCTATTACTCGACGCAGATCCGCAACGAATTCTCGAATGACACGCACCGCCCGCTTGGGCCAGTCGTCTGTATCAGCCCGTGGAACTTCCCGCTCGCGATCTTCATGGGCCAGGTGGCCGCGGCGCTGGCCGCAGGCAATACGGTGCTCGCGAAGCCGGCCGAGCAGACGTCGTTGATCGCCGCGCAGGGCGTGCGCATTCTGCGCGAAGCCGGCGTGCCGGCCGGCGCGGTGCAACTGCTGCCGGGCGACGGCGAAACGGTCGGCGCGGCGCTGGTCGCCGATGCGCGCACGCGCGGCGTGATGTTCACCGGCTCGACCGAAGTTGCGCGGCTGATCAACAAAACGCTATCCGATCGCCTCGACGCGGACGGCAAACCGATTCCGCTGATCGCGGAGACGGGCGGCCAGAACGCGATGATCGTCGATTCGTCGGCGCTCGCGGAGCAGGTCGTCGCGGATGTGCTGCAGTCGGCGTTCGACTCGGCCGGTCAACGGTGTTCGGCGTTGCGCGTTCTTTGTCTGCAGGACGATGTCGCGGACCGCACGCTCGAGATGCTGACCGGTGCGATGAAGGAACTGACCGTTGGCAATCCGGACCGTCTGTCGACCGACGTCGGCCCGGTGATCGACGCGGACGCGAAGCGCGGCATCGATGCGCATATTGCCGCGATGCGCGAAAAGGGCCGCAAGGTCGTGCAGTTGCCGATGCCGGACGGCTGCACGGCGGGCACGTTCGTGCCGCCGACGCTGATCGAGCTCGACAGTATCGACGAGTTGAAGCGCGAGGTATTCGGGCCGGTGCTGCATGTGGTGCGATATCGGCGCAGCGCACTGGACAAGCTGCTCGAGCAGATCCGCGCGACCGGCTATGGGTTGACGCTCGGCATCCATACGCGCATTGACGAGACGATCGCGCATGTGATCAGCCGCGCGCACGTGGGCAACATCTACGTGAACCGCAATGTGATCGGCGCCGTGGTCGGCGTGCAGCCGTTCGGAGGTGAAGGGTTGTCGGGCACCGGGCCGAAGGCGGGCGGGGCGCTGTATTTGCAGCGGCTGCTGGCGAAACGGCCGGCGGGCTTGCCGAAGTCGCTTGCACAAACGCTGATCGCGGACGCGCCTCAGCCGGCCGCGTCCGCGTCGAACGGCGAAGCGCTCACGCACGACAAACCGTCGGCCGCACTGACCGCGCTGCGCGACTGGCTGATCGCCGAACGCGAGCCGTCGCTCGCGGCGCGCTGCGACGGTTACCTTGCGCACGTGCCGGCTGGCGCGACCGCGGTGCTGGCTGGCCCGACCGGTGAACGCAATACGTATTCGCTGGGCGCGCGCGGCACCGTGCTGTGTATTGCGTCGACGGCGGGCGGCGCGCGGGTGCAATTCGCGGCGGCGTTGGCAACGGACAATCACGCGCTGTTCGATGGCGCGGCGGGCGAACAACTGGTCGCAGCACTGCCGGCTTCGCTGAAGCGCTATGCGAGCGCGAAGAAAAACGGCGACGCGTCGTTCGACGCGGTGCTGTTCGAAGGAGACAGCGACGAACTGCTCACTTTGACGAAGGAGGTCGCGAAGCGGCCCGGTCCGATCGTCTCGGTGCAGGGTGTCGCGGCACGGGCGCTGGAAAGCGGCGACGAAGATTACGCGCTCGAACGTCTGCTGACGGAACGTTCGGTGAGCGTGAATACGGCAGCGGCAGGCGGCAATGCAAATTTGATGACGATCGGCTGAGCGAACCTTCGCCAATCGATTCAAAAAAACGGCAGCGGCACGGCGAGCCCGACATCCGCTCCAATCCACACCTGGTACCAAGGAGATGATATGCAACACACGATGAAAAAGCTGGCAAGCGCAACGCTGGTTGCCGCTATGTCGCTTGCGGGGGCAGCGCACGCTCAGCAGGTTGAAGACGTGAAGATCGGCTTCGCCGGTCCGATGACGGGTGCGCAGGCACACTACGGCAAGGACTTCGAAAACGGCATCACGCTCGCGGTCGAAGACATGAACGCGACGAAGCCGGTGATCGGCGGCAAGCCGGTTCGTTTCGTGCTGGACGTCGCCGACGACCAGGCCGACCCGCGTACCGGCACGACGGTTGCGCAGAAACTGGTCGACGACAACATCAAGGGCATGCTCGGCCACTTCAACTCGGGCACGACGATTCCGGCCTCGCGCATCTACGCGAACGCCGGCATTCCGCAGATCTCGATGGCGACCGCGCCGGAATACACGCAACAAGGCTTCAAGACCACGTTCCGCATGATGACCTCCGATACGCAGCAAGGCTCGGTGGCCGGCACGTTCGCGGTGAAGAAGCTCGGCATGAAGAAGATCGCGATCGTCGACGACCGCACCGCGTACGGTCAAGGGTTGGCTGATCAGTTCGAGAAGGCTGCGAAGGCCGCGGGCGGCACGATCGTCGACCGTGAATTCACGAACGACAAGGCCGTCGACTTCAAGGCGATCCTGACGAAGCTGAAGTCGCAGAGCCCGGATCTGATCTACTACGGCGGCGCGGATTCGCAAGCAGCGCCGATGGTCAAGCAGATGAAGACGCTCGGCATCAAGGCGCCGCTGATGGGCGGCGAAATGGTTCACACGCCGACCTTCCTGCAAGTGGCGGGCGATTCGGCGAACGGCACGGTGGCGTCGCTGGCGGGCTTGCCGCTTGAGGAAATGCCGGGCGGCAAGGACTACGTCGAAAAGTACAAGAAGCGCTTTGGCGAAGACGTTCAGACGTACTCGCCATACGCCTACGACGGCGCCATGGCGATGTTCGACGCGATGAAGAAGGCGAACTCCACCGACCCGGCGAAGTACCTGCCGGTGCTCGCGAAGACGAGCATGCCGGCTGTGACGACGAAGGATCTTTCGTACGACAGCAAGGGCGACCTGAAGAACGGCGGCATCACGCTGTACAAGGTGGTCGACGGCAAGTGGACGACACTCGAGAGCGTGGGCGGCAAGTAAGCCGTTTACCGCGGTTTAGCGGTTCGCTTCGAAGCAACAAGGAAGGCCCCGCGAGTGGAAGCTCGCGGGGCCTTTTGTTTGGTCATTGCCGGTACGGCAAGACCTTGCCGCGGTCGCGCGACAGATCAACTTAAATATCTCTTCATGTTTGTGCTGGCGTAAATGAAGCCTCACGTCACTATGCTTGTCTCCACGGGTTGCTGCCGAATAGCGACCGGAAGTGACTGATCGGGATTCCCGAATAGGAGTTTTCAGCATGAACGCCAGTATCAGAGGATGGGTTGCGCTTTGCATGACCGTGGCAGTTGCTTTGCCGATGTGCGCGCAAGCGAAAGATTTGTCGGCGAGCGAGCCTTTTACGACAAGCCAGAACACAAATGCTGCGCAGCCGCCTGTGAATCAGGCGGGAAACTGGCAACCCGATGCGTCGACTGACCTGACGCGGGCGCAGGTCTACCATGACATGGTGCACGCGCAGCAGGATGGCCAGGTCAACTATCTCGATCGTACGATCTACGCGCATCATTAGATCAGGATAGCGAAATGAAACGACGCATTGTCTGCATGGTAGGGCGGACCGCTTTCGGTGTCGCCATGGCGATCGCATTGTCGAGTTGCGCCAACTTGCATGGGCAGCCGGACGGACCAGGAGACTGCGTCGGGCCGCCTGGTTTTTGTGTGCCGTACTTCGGCGCGAACGCGGTTATTCCTGACACGAAACCGGCGCCTGCTTACGCGAGTCTTTAGGCGGGTGGGGTGTGGCGATATGCGTGCCGCAATGCTCCCGGTTGCATGGCATGATTGCCGCGATGCCCATTCGGAATCGCGCAGATGACAGAGGACCAGAACGGAACGAGGATTGACACCAGGGAAAGGCGACACGAAGCGAGAACCCGGGCCGCCGATGCGCTGGCCGGCTTGCTGAAGAACCAGCCGTTTCGCGAACGCGTCGTCGAAGGTTGCCTCGTCGCACTGCAAGCGGTGTGCGGGGCGTGTCTTGCGTACGGCCTCGCTATCGCGCTGCACACGCAGCAGGCTTTCTGGGCTGCGATCACCGCTATCGCCGTCACGCAGCATACCTACGCGGATACGCGCAACCTGTCGCGCGATCAGTTTATCGGCGCGATGGCGGGCGGGCTATTCGGCTTCGTTGGCGCGTCGCTTGGCGCCGGCACGCATGAGCTTCTCGGCTATGCGACGACGGTCGCCGCAGTGATCGTCGCTTGCTGGTGCGTGAATGTGGGCAGCGCGGCGCGGCTGGGGGCGATTACCGCGACGATTGTGCTGCTGGTCCCCGTGCAAGGGCCGCTGTGGGATGTGCCGTTGTTCCGGCTCGTGCAGGTCGGTATCGGCACGGTGTCGACGCTGTTCGTCAGCTGGGCCTTTACTCGGGTCGAGCGCAGGTTGATAGGGCGTTAGCGGCTATTGCACATTGCACGATTCTCCAAAACCCAGCGACCCGTCTAGACTGCAAGCTGATTCCCCACTCGCGAGGAGAACGACGGTGTCCCGAAACCACGACGCAACGTTCTGGCACAACGCCAGGCAGCACCTGATACGCTATGGCGGCGCGTTCGAGCCGCTGATTATCGAACGCGCGCAAGGCAGCTTCGTGTACGACGCGGATGGTCGCGCGATACTCGATTTCACCTCGGGCCAGATGAGCGCAGTGCTGGGACACAGCCACCCCGATATCGTCTCGGTGATCAACGAATACGCGGGCAAGCTCGATCACCTTTTCAGCGGAATGCTTTCGCGTCCGGTCGTCGAACTGGCGACCCGTCTCGCCGACATCACGCCTGACGGACTCGACCGGGCACTGTTGCTCAGCACCGGCGCCGAGTCGAACGAGGCGGCCATTCGGATGGCGAAGCTGGTCACCGGCAAATATGAAATTGTCGGTTTCGCACAGTCCTGGCATGGCATGACGGGCGCGGCCGCATCCGCGACCTATAGCGCAGGGCGCAAGGGTGTCGGTCCGGCCGCCGCCGGTTCGTTCGCGATCCCCGCGCCGTTCTTGTACCGGCCGCGCTTCGAGCGCAACGGTGAATACGATTACTTCGCAGAACTGGACTACGCGTTCGATCTCATCGATCGTCAATCCAGCGGCAATCTTGCTGCCTTTATCGCGGAGCCCATTCTGAGCTCCGGCGGGATTATCGAACTCCCGGAAGGCTACATGGCGGCCCTCAAACGCAAATGCGAGGAACGCGGCATGCTGCTGATTCTCGACGAGGCGCAAACCGGCATCGGGCGCACGGGCACGATGTTCGCGTGCCAGCGTGACGGCGTCACGCCCGACATTCTCACGCTGTCCAAGACGCTGGGGGCGGGCTTGCCGCTCGCGGCCGTCGTGACGTCCGCGCAGATCGAGGAGCGGGCCCATGAACTGGGCTATCTGTTCTATACGACGCATGTGTCAGATCCGCTGCCCGCCGCCGTCGGCCTGCGTGTGCTGGATGTCGTGCAGCGCGACGGACTGGTGGCGCGTGCGAACGTGATGGGCGGGCGACTCAAGCGCGGACTGCTGGATCTGATGGAGCGCTTCGAATGCATCGGCGACGTGCGTGGGCGAGGCCTGCTGCTGGGCATGGAAATCGTGAAGGACCGCCGCACGAAGGAACCTGCGGATGAACTGGGCGCAAGGATTACCCGCGAGTGCATGAATCTGGGGCTCAGCATGAACATCGTGCAGTTGCGCGGCATGGGCGGCGTCTTCCGCATCGCGCCTCCGTTGACCGTTCACGAGGACGAAATCGGCCTCGGCCTCGAATTGCTCGAGCAGGCCATCCAGCGCTCACTCTAGCCGCGACGAAAATCCGCAATCCTTACGACCGTTCGGTTGTGATCACGTGCGTCGCGACCTACTATCCAGTGCGGACCAGCCGATCGCGGCACCCGGCGTTGTCATAGGATTGGCGACAACTATGCCGGGCGAATCGCGGCTGCGCTGGATCGACTGTTCTTCAACTGGAGCGAGACCCATGCGAAAGATGAGAGCGGTACAGGTCGCTAGCCCGGGTGGGCGGCTGGAACTGGTGGAGCGCGACATCCCCGCAGCGGGCGCTGGCCAGGTGCTGATCAAGGTACAAGCGTGCGGCATTTGCCACAGCGACGCGATGACCAAGGACGGCACATGGCCGGGCCTGCAATTTCCACGTGTGCCGGGGCATGAAGTGGCGGGCGTGGTCGAATCCGTCGGAACGGGTGTCGAAGGCTGGACGGCCGGCGAGCGTGTCGGCGTGGGCTGGCATGGCGGGCATTGCGGACACTGCGCGAATTGCCGTCGCGGCGTCTTCGTTCTCTGCCAGAAGGCGCAGGTGCCGGGCATCAGTTATGACGGCGGATACGCGGAATACATGGTGGCGCCGCAGGAAGCACTCGCGCGCGTGCCGAACGAGATGGCTGACGTGGACGCCGCACCGCTTCTCTGCGCCGGCATCACGACGTTCAATGCACTGCGCAACAGCGGCGCACGCGCGGGCGATACGGTCGCCATTCTCGGTATCGGCGGGCTGGGCCACCTTGGCGTGCAGTTCGCACGGCGGATGGGTTTTCGCACGGTCGCGATCGCGCGCGGAGAGGACAAGGCTCCGCTCGCAAAACAGCTCGGCGCGCATCACTATATCGACAGCCGCCGCGAGAATGTCGCTGACGCGCTGAAGGCCTTTGGCGGCGCAAAAGTCATTCTCGCGACCGTGACAAATGCGGATGCGATGTCCGCGACGCTCGGCGGCCTGGCGCTGGACGGTAAGCTCATTGTGCTGGGCATCGCGCACGAGCCGATCGAAGTGTCTGGCGCGCAGCTCATCATGGGACGCAACGCGGTGCAGGGCTGGCCTTCCGGTACGTCCGCCGACTCCGAAGACACGCTTGAGTTCAGCGCACTCGCCGGCGTCAAGCCGATGATCGAGACCTATCCGCTCGAACGCGCGGCCGCGGCGTATGACCGGATGATCAGTGGAGAGGCGCGTTTTCGGGTCGTGCTGACGATGCAGTAGCACGCGACTCATGCCGCGTCAGATGAGCGCCGGCATCGCGAACTGTGGCGATGCCGGTGCTTCCGCGAGGGAGAAAACGTAGCACAAGCAAAAGCAACGCGGCCAGCGCCGGGCACCACCGGAAATCGGTCGCGACCGGCATGCGCCGGCCCAATCGAGGGTCGGCCAGCGCCGCATATAAGGATGCGAATTCATCGAGCCGCCGATAGCCGAAGCCGGTATGAGCGGCGAGCGCACGAAGATACGGCTCACGCAACTCCGACAATTCCTCGTGTCTGCCGGCCGTGCGGCCGTCTCGCTCGGGCGCGCTTTGCACCACCTCGTCCGCGCGCCAGTATCCGGAGCGCACGCCCTGCGCGTTCGTGCGTGGAATCGGCGCCGGCTGATCGCCGCCGACACCGATGATCCAACCGCCCGCCTGTCCTTGCGCAATTCCATGGACGGTCGTTTCGGACGGCGGCACCGGCGGCGCCTCCTGGCCATCGGTGACAAAGATGACCGCCGCCTTCGATTCCGGTTGCGACGCCGCCTGCACCGCAGAATAAATACCGCCTTGCGCGATGATGCTGCTATCTGCCCATCGCATGTGACCGCCAATTTCGTCCAGAGACGACAGCAGCGCGTCGTAGTGTGTGCAGACCTCGACCGGAACAAAAAGTAGCAACGAGCGCGTGCCGGTAAACACGCTCCAGCCCACGCTCGAACCGCATGGCAGACGCTGTAACGCCTGCTGCATCGCCGCCTTCGCGAAAATCAGCCGGCTGACGGGTCGCCCGTTTAGCGTGACGTCTTCTGTATCCATGCTCTGCGTGATGTCGAAGGTGACGATGTAACGGGTGACGACTCTGGTGTGTTCGATCGGCGGCATCCAGACGGCAGCAGCGAGCAACAGGACGACCGCGCCGAGCAACGCGTGTCGGCGCACCAAGCCCGTCCAGTCGACGGCGGCGGCGTTCACGGCAGCTCCTGCGGTAGCGCGCCGCGTACCGTCACGCTACGCTGCTGCTCGATGTCCTGATCGGTGTCGGCTTCGTCGGCCGACTCGGGGGCGAGACGCAATGCCCGCTCGAAGTTGTAGCGTGCGTCCCAATCGGTTGCGTCTTCGCGCAGCAAATCGCGGTAGCGGGTTTTCGCCAGCTCGATCAGCGGCAGCGATCGTACCGGCCCGCGCGCGTCGTCGCCTGCCGCTTCACGCAAGTTCATGTTCGCGAGATCGTAGAGCGCTGCCCGCTGGACGCTGACGGGCGCGGGCCCCTGGATCAACTCGTTGAACAGCCGGCCCGCGTCGACCTGACGCCGTGCCGCCGATAACGCGACCGCGCGTGCAAGGCGTGCCTCTGGCGCTTCGTCAGCGTTGCTGGCCGATAGTTGCGCGATCGTCGCGCTGCGTGTCGCAGCGATGGTCCGATCAAGATCGATGGTCCGTTCAAGCTGCAGCGTGTAATAGACGGCGACACCTGCGCAGCAGACTGCGGCGGCACCAAACAGGATGTGCATCGATCGGCGTCTCATGCCCAGCTCCGCTTCTGAACACTGCTGATGCAGATCAACGCGGCACAACAGACGAGCGCGGCGACAAAGCATACAGTGCTCCGATCCTGTCTCGGCAGCCGCTCGATCAATACCGATTGCTGATTTTCACGACGTCCAATCTCGGACATGGCCGCAGCCATGTGCTCCGCGTCGTTGGCCTGATACAGGTGATACGGAGTCCGTAAGGACTGAAAGAAACGATGTAGTTCGGCTTCTGCCGAATGATTGAATTGAGGGGCAATATCAGTGAGATCCGGACTGTAGACGCCGCTGCGCAGATAGACGAAATACAGCGCGACACTGTCTTGCGCGAGGGCGGCACTGATCCGCTCACGAGCCATTGCGTCGAGGCGCGCGCCGCCGTCGGATACAAGGACGATTGCACGACCGCCCGTGTGCGGTCGCCCGTCGAATAGCCGAACCGCGTAGGACAATCCGGCGTCGAGCCGGGTGTCCGGCATGCCCCGGCCGACACTGGTCGCCTCCATCGCCGCATCGACGATCGCGTGATCGCGCGTAAAGGGGACCGCGAGCATCGGCTGCAGGCCGAACAGCACGAATGCGAAGCTGTCGTTCGGACGTCGCGCGACGAAAGTCGCCAACGCGCGCGATGCGACCTGTTTCTTCGACTCGCCGCCGGCTATGCCGTTCGGCAACCTGGCGAGGCCGCGCCCAAGCTCGGCGTCCATGCTGGCGCTGCGATCCATCAGGATCAGGATCTCGCCGCCGGCGCCCATCACTTGCCGTTGCAGATTCGAACGGCCTGGACCCGCGAGCCCGACGACGATCGCGGCGATCGCGAGCATCGCGGCCACGCGCCACAACACGCTGACGAAGCGTCCGATCGGGTCGCGCGGCAGCCATGCGACGCACGGAAACGGTAGCGAATCGATGCGCCGGCGCGACAGCGGCAGCGCGGCCAGCGGCAGCAGCGCGAGTACCCAGGAGTTGGCGAAGTCCAGCATGGCGGTCAGTGCTGGTTGCGCCGTTCGGCGCGATACAGCGCCTCGGCGAATTTGCGCAACGAAAATCGCTCGGGCGGCGGCACGTTTTCGAAGAAGCGCGCGCTCGAGCAACGAAAGAACGCCTCGAGCTGCGGGCGAAGCGGCTGCAGGTGCGGCGCATCGCGTAGCAATTGGGGCAATGAACGCGCGCGAATCACGCGGCCGGCCGTTGAATTGAGGGCGTCGTGAAGCAGGCGCCACGCGGTCGCGTCGTCATCCACTGAGGCGGGGTCGCGGCGGCGCAGCGCTCGCCACACGCGCGCGAACGGCAGCCGGGCAAACTCGCGCCGGTCGCGCCACAAGGCCCACGCGCACCACGCGATCAGGACGCCGAATGTGGCCGACGCCCAGATCGCGAGCGCGCGCCGGATGGGCGCCAAAGAGGGCGCGGTGATGACGCGGTCCGCTTGCAACGGCGTCAGCAGTCCGCGATTCGGCGGGTCGGTGAGTGTCAGCGGCGCGACCGTCACGGCCCAGTCAGGGACATCGAGCGCGGCACCGGACGTGAGCGGCAGCCTCGTCGCGGGGATCGTCACGGACACCAGCTGCTGCGGCGCGTTGACAATCTGATAGTGGAGCACGAGCCACTGGCGGCCTTCATCATCCGTCGAAATGGAAGGCGGGCGGCGTTCGAGCCACGGCGTGATGCGGCCGGCGGACGGCAGCGCGACCAGTTCGGCACGGTGGCCGCGCTCCTGCAGCAGCACCTTTTGCTCGAGCACATCGGCAATCGCGTGGCCGAACGCAGGAGGCTGTTGCACGATCGCCTGATCTGCATTCGCCAACCGGCAGGCACACAGCATCGATAGCCCAAGCGCGATGGCCACGCATGCCCGCCCGCGTTCGCTTCCTTTCTCCCGCGCGCTCGCTCGTTGCGTCATGCGACCTGCTCCACGAAATAGCGGCTCAGCGCATCGGCATCGACCGTGTCGGTCGCGAAAAGCGGCCGTATGCCGCTGTTCGCGAAAAGGGTGCTGATGTGATTCCGGTTGGCGGCTACGGCCGCGCGCCATCGGTCGCGCAGCGCGTCCGTCATCCAGATCGAGCGTGGTTCGCCCGTTTCCATGTCGTGTGTCGTGAGCCAGCCGTTGGCCGACGGCGGCTCCAACTCCGCCGAACTCCACAACACGATGGGCACCAGCCAGATACGGGGAGCCGATCGAAGCATCGTGGGCAGCGTATCGAGCGGCCAGTGGAAATCGGAGACCAGAAAGACCAGGCACGCACGTTCAGCAATGCGCGCGAGCGCCTTTTCCAATCCGGCCACCGGCGACGCGCCTCGCTTGCCGCCTGGGTCCCCGCCTGGTTTCGCGTGCCGCAGCGTATCGCTCATCAATGCGCCGGCGCCGCGCACATGGCGAGCCGGCAGAAACAGGTCCTCGCGCTCATTCGTATCGAACGCCAGCATGCCGGCACGATCGCCATGACGGAACGCGCTGTAGCCCAGCGCTTCGACGAACTGCGCAGCGGCCTCGAGCTTCGACGAGAGTCGGCCAAACCGCATCGACGCCGACACGTCCACGACCGCGTAGACGGGCACCGCGACTCGCTGCCGGTGAAGCCTGACTAGCCATTCGCCGTGTCCGCCTCGAATGCTGGCGCGAATGTCGATGCGCCGCGGGTCCGGATAATCGAACAGGCGTGCGTGCGAGATGAACTCCTGGCCAACGCCGACGCTCGTGCCTCGATGCGAGCCGGGCCGCGCGCCGGCCACGCGCACCGGCAACCTGTAATGAAATTCCTTGAGTTGCGGCATGGCATTACGGCGCGGCGATGCGCTCGACGATCCGCTCGATCAACGCCTGCGCGAGCTCGGTGCGTCGCAGCTCATAGATCGGCGTGAAAAACACCCGATGTGCGAGCGTCGGCGCGATGACGACGTGTACGTCCTCGGGTTCGATATACGTACGACCGGCAAGCCACGCGACGACTCGCGCAGCGCGCAGCAACATGCTCATCCCGCGAGGACTGGCGCCCGCGAGGATCAGGTTATTCATGTCGACCTCGTCGAGTGCGATGCCATAGCGCGCGGGCGACTCGGTGGCGCGCCAGATGTCCAGCGCATAGCGCTCGATCGCTTCGGATGCGTGCACGCTCGCCTGAATGATCGCAGCAATCGTGTTCAGCGCCTGCCATGGCAAAACGGCCGGTGCGACGCGGTCCAGCAGCGCGTCGGTGTCGTGAAACAATGGGTCGAACACCAGCGTGCGCCGTACCTCGTCGTCGTCGGGCGTGGCCATGTTGAGTTCGAACATGAAGCGGTCGCGCGCGGCCGACGCGAGTTCGAAGGTCTCCTCCTTTTCGACCTTGTTCCGGTCGGCGAACAGCGTCATGTGCGGAAAGTTGTATTCACGATCGAACGCGAACACCGAGCGCTCCGCCATCGCCCTCAGCAACAGCGATTGCACCTGCGGGCGGGCACGGTTGATTTCGTTGAAAAAGAAAGTCGACAGCGATTCGCCGTGCTTTAGCAATGGCCCCGGTTCGATACGCGGTTTGCCGTCCGCATCGACATACGTGTGATAAACGAGGTCGCCCGGCATCAGATCGATCGTGCCTTCGACACGCTCGAACTGGCCGCCGACCGCGCGGGCGATTGCGCGCAACAAGGTTGTTTTGCCGACGCCGACACCGCCTTCAGGCAGCACATGGCCGCGTGCAAAAAGCGCGATATTGATCAGCCGCACCGTGTCGTGCTGTCCGATCACCGCCTTCGCGGCTTCCCGCTCCAGGTTGAGCGCATCGCTACGCCAATCCTGCAGTTGCTCGTTGGCACCCATCGTCCGCGTCCTTACGATTCGCCCCGTCAGTGCGCAAGTCGATCGGTCGCACGGCGGCGGTGACCTGTGTGTATAACTGCAACGGCGGGCCGCATGTTTTGTGCCAATGCAACCGTATTGCGTGGACGTGGCGAACGCATCGCACGTACCAGTCTGTGCCAAAGCAAAGGGACAGTTTGTGTCTTTCTGGTCAGACGGATCTGAAATCGATGCCGATCACACCGATGCGGAGGATAACGCTTTCTGGTACGAAATGATCCAGCGAGCCAGGCAAGGGGCGGCGAGCTTACTCGCCGCGGCGCTCAGGCGGAAATTTGCAGGACGATATCATCGCCGTCCATGACGGGACGGATGCAGCGGAGATCCTGCACGCGAACGGTTTCACCGAACCCGGCAGCCGACGACGCCCACGCGATCGCGATTACCTTGGCGCCCGCCGCAACGCCCGCCTCGATGCCGGCCGGCGCATCCTCGAACACCACGCTGTTGCGCGCGTCGGAATTCATGCGTCGGGCTGCAAGCTGGAATCCGTCCGGTGCGGGCTTGCCGCGTGTGACGTCTTCCGCGCTGACCAGCAGTGGCGGAGCCGGCAAGCCGGCGGCTTCCAGGCGTTTGAGCGCAAGCGGCCGATCCGCGGAAGTCACGACGGCCCAGCGATCCGCGGGCAACGCGCGTAGCAGCGCACCCGCGCCCGGGACCTCGATAATGCCGTCGGTATCGTCATACTCACGCCGCATCAGAGCAAGCGCGTCTGCTTCGACGTCCACACCGGCCGGCGCAAATGTCCGCATCGTGTCGATCGTGCGGCGTCCTTGGGCTTCCCGTACCACGAGCGCAGGGTCCAGCCCGTATCGGTTCGCCCACTCGATGTACGCCCGGTGCATTGGCGCCCGGGAGTCGAGCAGCGTACCGTCCATATCAAACAGCACACAGTTACAGCGCAGAAAATCCAATTGTCGATGCATGGGGAACAGTCCTGGAAAGATCAGCTGGCAAGCAGCAATTCGATGCCTGCGTTTTCAGCAGCCGAACGTGCATTGTGCGGCAAATCGTCGTCGCACACCCAGGTCGAAACCCGCTCGAATGGGACAATCGATACGAAGCCGCGCTGACCCCATTTGGTGCTGTCCGCGATCGCACACACCTGGCGGCTACGTTCGATCGCTGCGTGTTTCAGCTGGGTCTCCAGCTGGTTCGCGTTGGTCCAGCTGGCTTCGAGGTCGATGCCGCGTGCGCCCATAAAGAACCGATCAAAATGCAGCTGGCCGACCTGGGCGATGGCGACCGGCCCGACGGTTGCGAGCCCGTTGCGATACAGCCCTCTGAAAGCGAGGGAAGAGGGTGTATGGATGTGGGTTGAGGCATCCCACGTTGCAGTCAGGAAAAATAAATCGGATAGCCAAATAAAAAGGTGTGCGATCTCAATCGACACGACGAACGTTGGAGCGAAGAAGGGAGAGGTGGAGGAACAGAAGCGCGGTTCGGCAACCCGGTCGAGCCGGGCAAATTCACGATCACACCGGCGTGATCTGAAAACGCGAGGGCCGGAGTTTGACTCACTCCGGCCCTCGTCGGAGCCACTACTGTTCGAAAGAGATTCGCCGGGCTTCAGAGCGCCTTCTTAACGGCGTTCGCTGAGTCAGTCAGGTCTTTACCGGCGCCTGCGACCGTATTGCAGCCCGCCAATGCGAGCAGGCTACTGAACAACAACGAAATAGCTATCAAGCGCTTAAGCATACTCACCCACCTCCCACCTGTTCTATTACGCGCCGGCAACTGTTTCCGGCAACACGAGAAAAAAAGACCCTTGGCTTCCGCCGTAGGGCCTTGATCTGGCTGGGTAATTCAGATCACCCAGTGTCCTTTCAAAAATCTGGCGCGCCCGGCTGGGGTGGAACTTGCAACCCCGGCATTCGAAGGGCGTCGTCCAACTATACGGATTGCGGGTTCGTCTATAAAATCAAAGGGTTACCGCATCTCGAATTTGCGTATCTTACCGCGAAATGGAGGGTGGAGTACAAAAATTGCTGGGTGGGAAGGCTGGTGTGCGGACGGTTATCGGGATACGGGTCATGTGCCTGCAGTCTTGGATGTGGGAAGTGACTTTGAAGTGGTGCAGCGGGTTCTACACAAAAGACGCAGCCCACCGGACCACTGACCAACGCCCGTAAGCGACCGCATTCAGACGCGCAAAGGCGCATGTGGGTACAAAAAACACGGTTGCCAGGGACAAAAGAGCGATGAGGCGTGAACTGCAGCGCTCCATGTCATTGCAAGCTGAAACGGGTAAATGGTCATGCGACCGGGTGACCCGACTTAAGATGTATAGCGTCAACCACATCAAAAACAGCCCCCATCCGAAGCCCAAAGCCGTTATTGCGATGCGTTTCACGTTATCTCCCAGAACGAGATCGGCCGGCGACGTTCCAAGGTCAGAGCGTTGCGCGCTGTACGGCCGGCGTTGCAGCTACAAACTTGTAAGCGGGGCGGCGCCTCGTCGTATCGAGTTGGGGCCCGGAACATTTCGCGCGGGCATATGAGCGTGTCAATACCGCGCACCGCCAAGGCTCGCCATTTGGTCATGCCGACACGACGCAGAGACAGGAACGATGGGCGTTTGGATAACGGAACGGGACACGAAACGTACGAATCAAGGGAGTAGCGTTGCACGCTGGAATAGAAAGCCCCGCACGTGCGGGGCGGCAAGGCCGACTGCGAAACGGGTGGCCGTCTGATAATAATCAACGCCATACTGCGGCGTAGTAGAGCAGATAGAAACAGACCATACCCAAGACAAGTGAGAGCGCCGCTACGGCTCGCGACGAAGCAGCGTTAGCTTGCTTAAATCCGGCAATCGCCCAAATCAGGCTCGGCGCGGCGATGAACGCGACGATGAACGTATAACCTAACGCCGATACATGGCAATGCTCGATATCCCAACAATCATGCCAACGCGTATTGATTAGCGGCCATGCTAGCCGCCGGGACAATCGGCTAATCCATACCATCGATAGCCACGACAACGCGACACCAACGCACAGGTAAGCGATAGACCACGCGACGCGGTTCACTTAATTTCCCAGGCGAGAATCTGCTTTGACTTGCCTAAGTCAGAGTACCACGCAGACGATACCCCTACTGCCCTACGCCCCTAATTAGTATTGCTTCGTGCGTACACCTTCCGGATAGACACGTTCGTGTTCAACGCGTGCTTGCTCCAATTGCGCTTTAGTTTTCCCATCGTAACGTGTGTAATAGTTGCTCGACACCCCTTTGTCTCGCAACTCCCGCTCAAATTGGCTCGAATGCTCCCTTGGTGGCATATAGTGTCCACTTTGATCTGTAACACGTTGTGGTTGCCCATTTTTTACGCTTAGCGTACCAGCAGCAGCGACGGGTCCTCCGGCCAAAAACGAGCTGTGTTTAGGGACGAAGTCCTGGTCGCCGGCGTAGACCGTCCCCTGTCCGTTCATGACGAATATGGCGTGTCTCCCGTTAGTGTCCATTGGTATCCAGCGGCCATCGCGAGTCTTCTGAAGCATCACTCCATCTTGAATTTTGATTTCGTGTCGGTCACGCTGCCGACTACTAAAGTACTCCACCGCATTTTCTTCACCGGCTGCCCCGATATCCATTTCGTAATAGTGTTTAATCACCCCGAGAGTCCGGTACTTGTCACCTTCCCGAAGCGACGTTCTGCTGGGCGGACGGGACAATTCAGCTAGCTCGTTACGAACTTGTTGCCGGGTGGCCGAACCGGTCGTTTGTGTTTGAGACGAAGGGTTATGCCGCACTGGCTGCAACGCAACGTTCCGCGCTTGTTCCACATTTGCTGTCGAGTTGATGCATCCCATGGAGGGCTCCTCAGAGTATGTCAAGCCGTATTGGCTTTTAGAATATAAATCTCTGAAAACGGACATCGACTGAATTTGGCGAAAATCGTCTTAAAAACGCGAAGCGGCCACGATCTCGTCAACTGGTCCCGAAGTGTGGCGATATCCGGCGCAAACCCGGTATCGCCCCAGATCACCTACCCCAATCGCACGCGGGACGGTTCACAGCTAGTGAGGAAATGGATTTGCCGGTGCCGCGACTTTGACCGGCACCAGCGTGAGGAAATTGGGCTGTCGACCCTGCCGGTTGACTTCGACACCGGTCTTGTCGCGCGCATGGTCGCTACCGCGATCGATGGTCGCGACGCGTATGCGCGTGCTGCGTATAGGCATAAACACGAGACGCAGGCACAACGGACCCCCGTTCGTTGGCTACATCAACAGACGGTTTCGCATGCGAAACCGTCTCACGGTTTTCCTTTCGAGCAGGACTGACAAACTAGCGCTGTCCCGATCCGGTCAGGGACCGTTTTGGGAAAGTTATGTACCAAAGTGGTACAAGTTAGGAGGACTTCACATGGATATCGTCGAACTGATCGAACGCGCTAGAGAGGCTGCCGGATCACAACTGGCCAGCGCGGAGAAGATCGGGCGGACGCATTCCTGAATCAGCAAATGGAAAGCGGGACGTCGTAAGCCAGACGCGGCCGATATCATGCTGTTGGCCGAAACGGCGGAACTACCGCCACTCGAGACACTTGCAGAGATTGAGTGCGAGTCCGACGAGGAGTGCTCGTCAGTGTGGAAGCGGGCGTTGGCAACCCACGCGCAGCAGGCGTGGCCAACAGGAGTCGTTTCTGGGAGTAGGAGCTGTAACAGTCGCGGGCATCGCGCCGCAAAAGGCACAAGCCGCAGAGAAACAAAACAATCAGGTGGCGCGCCCGGCTGGGATCGAACCAGCAACCCCTGCCTTCGGAGGGCAGTACTCTATCCATTGAGCTACGGGCGCGTGCAGGAAGGCAATAACCAAGCGCCGCGATCAATCAAAAAAGCAAGAACCAGCGCCGGGCAAGACCAAAAGAATAACCGTTTTCGCATGCCCCGTCCACCGCGCCGGCCGCCCGGGGCCATTCCAGCTGCATCGAAACCACCACCAATCGACTAAAAACCCACTACAAACTGCGGGTAAACGCCTGCTGAACACCCACTCCGCACCCGCACCGACGCCGAAACCTTCCGTCTATAATCGTCCGTGGCCTGAATCAACAATAAAGTCGTTGCCGTCGCGCTGTACCGCTCACAATACCCACGGGAGACGAGACAAGCATGAGCGAAGCACCACACGGAGCCCCGATCAAAACACCTGGACAGCTCATCGCCGCGGTCATCGCGTCATTTGCTATCCCCATCGTCATCATCATCCTGCTCGCTCACTACGTCGACACTTCGACGCGCACCGGCGCCGGCACAGACAGCCTGTCCGACGCAGAGGTCGCCAAGCGCATTGCCCCGATCGGCCAGGTCGAAATTCGCGACTCGAACGCGCCGCGCACCTACAAGACCGGCGAAGAAGTCTACAAGGCCGTTTGCTCGGCCTGTCACGCATCCGGCGCCGCCGGCGCCCCGAAATTCACCAATACCGCTGACTGGGCGCCGCGCATCGCGCAAGGCTTCGATACGCTCTGGCACACCGCGCTGACCGGCAAAGGCGCGATGCCACCCCGCGGTGGCACGAGCCCCGACGACTATAGCGACTACGAAATCGGTCTCGCCGTCGCGTATATGGCGAACAACGCTGGCGCTCACTTTGAAGACCCGCCGAAGCCAGTGCCGGGTGCGCCGGCTGCCGCTGCGGCGTCCGGCGCGGCAGCCGCAGCCGCATCCGGCGCCGCCGCTTCAGACCAGGGCGCCGCGCAAGCGGCCGCCGCCGTCGCCGCACTCGCCAGCGTCCCGCAAAGCGCCGCACCGGCAGCAGGCGGCGATGCGCAACAAAGCGCGGATGCATCGCAGGCCGGCAAGGCGCTGTATCAGTCGGTCTGTCAGGCATGCCATGCGGCCGGCGTACTGAACGCGCCGAAGTTCGGCGATAAGGAAGCCTGGGCGCCGCGCCTGAAAGACCCGATCGACACGATCTACAACTATGCATTGCACGGCAAGGGCGCGATGCCGCCGAAGGGCGGTTCGAACGCGTCCGACGCGGATGTGAAAGCGGCCGTCGACTATATGATCAGCCAGGTCAAATAAGCCGAAGCCAAAAGACAACATCCCTGCGAAGGCCGATCAAAGCCTCGCAGGGATTTTTCATTGATAGCCCGCGCCGCTTACCCTTTCTGCAACAACGCCTTCAAACTCGCGAGCCTATCCTTCGGCGTCATCGGCGCTTCTTCCGCAGTCGGCGGCGGCGCATCATCGAGCGCCATCTCCGGAATAAAGCGCGACGGCTCGCATACCACCGTCTCCCGCGCACGCTTGCGCTTCTTGCACCAGTTCAGGTGCAAGCTCCGCTGTGCGCGCGTTATCGCGACGTACATCAGCCGGCGTTCTTCCTCGATGCGCGAATCGTCGACGGGCCCATCATCCTCAGAGCCGCCGCGGTGCGGCATGATCCCTTCCTCGACCCCCACCAGGAACACATGCGGATACTCGAGCCCCTTCGACGCATGCACGGTCGACAGCCGCACCGCGTCCGGGTCCTCGTCCTTGCCTTCGAGCATCGACATCAGCGCAACGGTCTGAATCAGTCCGAGCAGGTTCTTGCCGGTATCCGCGAGGCCATCCGCGTTGTCGTAGCCGGTCGCTTCGCCGTCTTCGGTGATTTCACGCTCCGGTTTCGTGCCCTTGCGCTTCAGCCATTCGAAAAACTCCAGCACGTTCTGCCATTTCGTCTGTGCCTGCCGCTCGTCGAATGCATCGTACAGATAGGCCTCGTAATGGATCGCGTCCATCAGGTCGTCGAGCACGGTCGTGGCCGGGTCCTTGTCCGCGCGATCGGTCAGGCGCTGGATGAAATCGCAGAACGCGCGCAGCGGCTCGACCTGCCGCGCGGACAGCCGCGCTTCGATGCCGCCCATATACACCGCTTCGAATAGCGACACCTTCGCCTGTCCCGCGAACGCGCCCAGCGCTTCAAGCGTCGTATTGCCGACCCCGCGCCGCGGCGTCGTGATCGCGCGGATAAACGCGGGGTCGTCATCGGCATTCGCAATCAGGCGCAGATACGCGCAAATATCCTTGATCTCAGCACGATCGAAAAACGATTGCCCGCCGGACAGTACATACGGAATCCGCTCGCGCCGTAGTACCTGCTCGAAGATGCGCGCCTGAAAATTGCCGCGATACAGAATTGCGTAGTCGCGAAACTGCGTGCGTCGCTCGAACTTGTGCGCGGACAGGCGAAACACGACCGACTCCGCTTCGTGTTCCTCGTCGTTGCACGGCGTGACCGTGATCGAATCGCCCATGCCATGCTCGGACCACAGCTTCTTTTCGAACAGCTTCGGGTTGTTCGCGATCACGTTGTTCGCGGCGGTCAGAATGCGCACCGTCGAACGGTAGTTCTGCTCCAGCTTGATCACGTGCAGCTTCGGGAAATCCTTGCCGAGCTGCGCGAGGTTTTCGAGCGTCGCGCCGCGCCAGCCGTAAATCGCCTGATCGTCGTCACCGACCGCGGTAAACGCCGCGCGCGGACCCGCAAGCAGCTTCAGCAATTCATACTGGCACGTGTTGGTATCCTGATACTCGTCGATCAGCAGATAGCGCAGCTTGTTCTGCCACCGGTCGCGCACCGCTTCGTTCTGTGCGAAGAGCTCGGCCGGCAGCCGGATCAGATCGTCGAAATCGACCGCCTGATACGCGTGCAGCGTTGCGACGTAGTTGCGATAGACAATCGCCGCCTGGTGTTCATCTTCGTTTGCGGCGATCGCCAGCGCCTGCTCGGGCATCACGAGCCCGTTCTTCCACAGCGAGATGATCGACTGAATCTTCCGAATGAACCCTTTATCGGTCGAACCAACCTGCTCCTGGATCATGCCGAAGCAGTCGTCCGCATCCATGATCGAGAACTGCGGCTTGAGCCCGACGTGCTCCGCTTCCTGACGCAGAATCTGCACGCCGAGCGAATGGAACGTGCACACCGTCAGCTGATTGACCGGCACCTTGCGGCCTTCCTTGCCGGGCGCGGTCAGTGTCTTGCCTTCGAGCAGTTTGCCGACGCGCTCGCGCATTTCCGCGGCCGCCTTGTTGGTGAACGTGACGGCAGCGATATGGCGCGGCTCGAAGCCTTTTGCTTCGATCAGATGCGCGATTTTCTGCGTAATCACGCGTGTCTTGCCGCTGCCCGCGCCGGCAAGGACGAGACAGGGACCGTCGAGATAGCGCACCGCTTCGCTTTGCGCGGAATTAAGGCCTGCGGACATGTCAGTGGGTGGATTCTGCAAGGATGGGCGCGGCGGCGATTGCCCGGCCCGTGAAACAGGCTGCCGCGAGCGGCGGGTGGGATGGCGCACGCAAAGCACAGCGCATCGGCGCCGACGCTTCACTTGCGCTACCGCTCGCCGGCGACCCGCGATGTTAACACGGAAGATCGTGCCGGCACGGCGATTCCGGCGCAGGCCGTCGTCAACCAACCTTCCACGTTCGCGCGCGGCAATTCAGGCGTGCGGGATCAGGCGTCGCCTTCGCCGAGCGCCATGTCGGCCATCAATTCGGCGGCGAGCGATTCGAGCAGCGCGCGCAGCGCGTCGATCGACATCGTCGCGGGCATCGCGAGCACGGCCTTGACGCCGAACTGATGCGACCCGGCAGGCGCGTGCGCGAGCTCCGTGCTCAGTTCCTCGATACTGATGTCGTGCGCCGACAGACTGGCCGACAGGTCCTGCACGATACCCGGACGGTCGGGCGCGGTGAGCTCCAGCGACACACGGCGCCGGCCCTGACCGAGCGCCGGCAGATCGCTGCGCGCGATCACGAGACGCAGCCCCGCGCTTTCGAGATCGCGCAACGCGGTGGTGAGCGCGTCGGCGTGACGCTGTGCGACTTCGAACTGCACCATGCCGGCGAACTGGCTGCCGAGACTCGCCATGCGGCTGCCCATCCAGTTCGCGCCGAACGCGCGCGCGCGCTCCGACAGCAGGTTGACGATGCCGGGACGGTCGGCGCCGATGGCCGTGACGACGATCGTGGCCAGCGGCCCCGGCGTTTCCTCGGTGAGTTCGATGCGCCGACGGATGATCGGTGCGCGCGTCGCGAATTGCTCGTCCTGGGTGCTCGCGGGCAGTTCACCGTGTTCGCGCGCGTAATGCGCGACGCGCAGCAGCAGCGCGAGCCCCATCGGCGCAAGCGCGCGCTCCCAGAGTTCGCGCGCGGTTTCGCCCTGCTTGACGAAGCACCAGTCCTGCGCGGCGATTGCGCCGGCATCCCAGCCGTGCGACAGGTGATAGATCGAGCCGCCCGCGATCGGATCGCCTTCGAGAATCGTCCATTCGACCGCCGCGATGCCGCGATGGCGCGGCAGCAGCGAAGGGTGATAGCCGACACCGCCCAGGCGTGAGCGTGCGAGCGCCTCGTCGGTCACACGCGCATGCGTGTGCGCGGCGATGATCAGGCCGGTGTCTTCGGGAATCGCGCTGCCTTCAACGCGCCTCGGGTTGTCGTGGATCGCCGTTGGCAGACCCGCCGCGCGGCCGGCCACCGCAAGACGGTCGTCGGCGGAAGGGGCCACGACCCCGGCGATCTCGATGCCGTCAGCCCGAAACGCCTCCAGCACCGACGCGCCGAAGTAGCGGGATCCCACGATCGTGCATTTCATTCATCTGTCTCCTGTCGATGCGCCGCATCGAGTCGTGCAGGCTGCGCACATTGTCGACGATTTTGCCGGCTGGCGTCGAACGGCGGGCTCCGGTCTGCCGCTCTGCCCGTGGCCGCCAGTCTCACGAATTGCGTGCGCGCGCGTGCCACAATCAAGGGGTTGCACGCAGCCTTCGCCGCGCGCCGTTTTGCACGAACAGGAAACAGCCATGAGCTCACCGCTGAAAATTGGACTGATGGGCTACGGCTTTGCCGGTGCGACGTTTCACGCGCCGGTGATCGCACACTGCGGTCGCGCGCAGGTCGCCGCGATCGCAACGGGCCAGCCGGACAAGGCGCGCGCGGACTTTCCGCAAGCCACGATCGTGCCGGATCTCGACGCGCTGCTCGCGCTTGCCGACGTCGAATGCGTCGTGATCGCGACGCCGAACGACACGCACTTCGAGCTCGCGAAGCGCACGCTCGAAGCGGGCAAGCATGTCGTGGTCGACAAACCGGTCACGTTGAGCGCCGCCGACGCGCGCACGCTCGCGAGTCTCGCGCAGAGCCGCAAACGGGTTTTCGCGCCGTTTCACAACCGCCGCTGGGACGGCGATTTCCTCACCGTGCGCGCGTTGCTCGAAAGCGGCGAACTTGGCCGCGTCACGCATTTCGAATCGCACTTCGACCGGTTTCGTCCGGAAATCCGTCAGCGCTGGCGTGAGGACGCCACGCGTGGCGGCGGTCTGCTGTTCGATCTCGGCCCCCACCTGATCGATCAGGCGCTCGCGCTGTTCGGCGTGCCTGAGACCGTGTACGCGACGGTGAAAGCACACCGTGATCATGCGAGTGCGCCCGACTACGTGCATCTGCAACTGGGCTATGCCGCGCACGAAGTCGTGCTGCATGCGAGCGCACTGACCGCGCTCGCCGCCCCACGCTTTACGATCCACGGCACACGCGGCAGCTACCTGAAGTACGGTCTCGACACGCAGGAAGACCAGTTGAAAGCGGGCCTGCGCCCCGGGGACGCCGGCTTCGGCGGCGGCAATGAAGCTGGCACGCTGCGGGTGCTCGATGGTGAGCAGGAAGTCGAACGCACGTCACCGACCCGCGACGGTGCCTACGCGGATTTTTATCGCGCGTTAGCCGCGTCGATTCAGGACGGCGCGCCATTTCCGGTAAGCGCACAAGACGCAGTCGATGTGATGACGGTCATCGAACTCGCTCAGCGCAGCGACAACGAAGGCGTGCGCTTGCCGTTCAGGCGCGGTGACTGACCATCCGGTTTCGAGGGGTCAGGCTGCACGCGCAGTCAGCGGGCGGTGCGCCATTCGCGCTGCGCCCGCATACCGCAGGCCCGCTCAGACGTCGAAACCTTCAATTGACAAGCCCCGGACCGTCGCGTACATTCGCCGCACGCGTCGGGAGAGCGCGCTGGCCGCATTGCAACACGAGCAATGCCGGGCCGCGCCGCCGAAGGGGCACACCCGCAAACTCTCAGGCAAAAGGACCGGCCGCGTCGAAAAACCCGCCCTGAAATCTGGTCAAACAGCGCACTCAGGCACCGGTTTTTCGCACTCTGGAGAGCGGCAGTAGCGTGCAGTGCACGCAGGCTGCCCACCGAAGGGGCGCGCGCTTACCGTGGCAACGTCAGTTGTGTTAACGGTAGCGCAATCTCTCAGGTATCGAGGACAGAGGGGGCATGCAAGTACCGCTCGTCAGCCAATGCGTGATCCGGCTGCGAACCTGCTGCGTGGCTCCGAATCCGTCGACACACCTGAGCAGGCCAGAGGCCCCGATGACCGAACTCAAACGCACTCCGCTCAACGCCACCCACCGTGCGCTCAACGCGCGTATGGTCGATTTCGGCGGCTGGGACATGCCCGTCAACTATGGTTCGCAGATCGAAGAGCATCACGCGGTACGCACCGACGCGGGCATGTTCGACGTATCGCATATGTGCGCCGTCGATCTCAACGGCCCACGCACCCGCGCATTTCTCGAATACGCGCTGGCGAATAACGTCGGTAAACTGCAGACGCCCGGCCGCGCACTGTATTCGTGCCTGCTGAATCCTGAAGGCGGCGTGATCGACGACCTGATCGTCTATTACTTCGACGAAGCGGCGTTCCGCATCGTCGTGAATGCAGCGACCGCGGACAAAGATATTGCGTGGTTCAACAAGCTCAATGCCGAACGCGGCTTCGGTGTGACGATCACGCCGCGCCGTGATCTCGCGATCGTCGCGGTGCAAGGGCCGCAAGCGCGTGAAAAAGTCTGGGAAACCGTGCCGGCCGCGCGCGCCGCGACCGAAGCGCTGAAGCCGTTCAACGCGGCGCGCGTCGCAAGCACGCCGTTCGGCGATCTGACCGTCGCGCGCACCGGCTATACCGGCGAGGACGGCTTCGAGATCATCGCGCCGGCCGCGCATGTCGACGCACTGTGGAAAGCGCTGCAGGCGCAACGCGTGCGCCCGGCTGGCCTCGGCGCGCGTGACACGCTGCGGCTCGAGGCGGGCATGAACCTGTACGGCCAGGACATGGACGATGCAGTGTCGCCGCTCGACGCGGGCCTCGCATGGACCGTCGACCTCACCGCGCCGCGCGACTTCGTCGGCCGCGCCGCGCTCGAGGCGGCGGGTTCGCAGCATGCATTCGTCGGACTGATTCTGCAGAAGGAAAACGGCAAGGCCGCCGGCGTGCTGCGCGCGCATCAGAAAGTCGATACGCCGCACGGCGCCGGCGAGATCACGAGCGGCACATTCTCGCCGACCATGCAGGAATCGATCGCGTTCGCACGCGTGCCGAAAGGCGTGCAACCCGGCGATATCGTGCATGTGCACATCCGTGACAGAGCCTTTCCCGCAAGCGTGGTAAAACTGCCGTTCGTACGCAACGGCAAAGTGCTCGTCGGTTGAGCGGACGGTCCGGTCATCGAATAGTCATGGAGCCCGTCGCGTGCGTTCCCCCTTCATATCCATCCGCATCACATTGCGCATTCAACCGCATAGGAGCATCCGATGAGTATCCCGGCCGATCTGAAATACACCGAATCGCACGAATGGGTCCGCACCGAAGCGGACGGCACGCTGACGGTCGGCATTACCGACCACGCGCAGGAAGCGCTCGGCGACATCGTCTTCTTCGAAGTGCAGCAACTCGGCAAAACGGTTTCGGCGGGCGACACGGTCGCCGTCATCGAATCGGTCAAGGCCGCTTCGGATATCTACGCGCCGGTCTCGGGCGAGGTCATTGAAATGAACCAGACCGTGGTCGACACGCCGGATTCGGTGAACGGCGGCCCGTATGAAAACTGGCTCTTCAAGATCAAACCGACCGCCGGTGCAGGACAAGACCGGCTGATGGACGCCGCCGCCTACGGCAAGTCGATCGGCGAGTAATTTTTCAACACCGGGCGCGGCGGTCCGAAACAGGACTGGTCGAAATGTACGAACAGGCAGCCGAGACAGGCCGCGCCAGCAGGAATCTTCAATGAAGCTCGAACACCCGGACCGTCTGATGAATCGCACCCCTCTTTCGCTCGCTGCGCTCGAAGTGCACGATGCCTTCGCCGAACGGCACATCGGCCCCGATGCGGCCGATCAGCAGGCGATGCTCGACGCACTCGGCTTCGCGTCGCGCGCCGCGCTGATCGACGCGGTGATTCCGCAGGCGATCCGCCGCACCGACGCGCTGCCGCTCGGTCCGTTCGCCGAGCCGAAGAGCGAAGCGGAGGCGCTGGCCGCATTGCGCGAGCTTGCGGACAAGAATCAGGTGTTCCGCTCCTATATCGGGCAGGGCTATTACAACGCGCACACGCCGGCTGTCATTCTGCGCAATGTGATGGAGAACCCGGCGTGGTACACCGCGTACACGCCTTATCAACCGGAGATTTCGCAAGGCCGACTCGAAGCGCTGCTGAACTATCAGCAGATGATTATCGACCTGACCGGCCTCGCGATCTCGAACGCGTCGTTGCTCGACGAAGCAACGGCCGCCGCCGAAGCGATGACGCTGTTGCAGCGCGTCGGCAAATCGCAGTCGAACGTGTTCTATGTTGCCGATGACGTGCTGCCGCAAACCATCGAAGTGGTGAAAACGCGCGCGCAGCCGGTCGGCATCGAAGTGAAGGTCGGGCCTGCCGCCGAAGCTGCGCGGGCGAACGCGTTCGGCGTGCTGGTCCAGTATCCGGGCGCGAACGGCGATGTGCGCGATTACCGCGCGCTCGCGCAAGCGGTGCATGCGGCGGGCGGTCACGTGATCGCCGCCGCCGATCTGCTCGCGCTGACAATGCTCACGCCACCCGCCGAGTGGGGCGCGGACGTCGCGGTCGGCAACTCGCAGCGCTTTGGCGTGCCGGTCGGTTTCGGCGGCCCGCATGCCGCGTACCTCGCGGTGCGCGACGAATTCAAACGGCAGATGCCGGGGCGCCTCGTCGGCGTGACCGTCGATGCGCAAGGCAATCCGGCGCTGCGTCTTGCGCTGCAAACGCGCGAGCAGCATATTCGCCGCGAAAAGGCGACGTCGAATGTCTGCACCGCGCAAGCGTTGCTGGCGATCATGGCGAGCATGTATGCGGTCTACCACGGCCCGCACGGTCTGAAGATGATCGCGCAGCGCGTAAACCGGATGGCCGCGCTGCTCGCCGAAGGGGCGAAGCAGCTCGGCTATACGCTCGTCAACGAAACGTTCTTCGACACGCTCACGTTCGAAACCGGCGCGCGCACGCAGGTGCTGCACGACGCGGCGACGGCGAGGCGCATCAATCTGCGCCACGTGAGCGACACGCGCGTCGGCGTCTCGCTCGACGAAACGACCACCCGCGCGGACCTTGCCGATCTGCTCGCGGCATTCGCACAGGCCGCGTTCGTCAGCGACGTCCCGGCAGTCGATGGTCTCGACGCGCAGCTGGGTGTGTCGAACACGTTTCCGGCCGCGCTCGAACGCACCAGCGCATACCTCACGCATCACGTGTTCAACCGCCATCATTCGGAAACGGAAATGCTGCGCTATTTGCGCAGCCTCGCGGACAAGGACCTCGCGCTCGACCGCTCGATGATTCCGCTGGGCTCGTGCACGATGAAGCTCAACGCGACGTCGGAGATGCTGCCGGTCACGTGGCCCGAATTCGGGCAGATTCACCCGTTTGCGCCGGCTGAACAAACGGTCGGCTACCGCGAAATGATCGACCAGCTCGAACAGATGCTGGTCGCCGCGACTGGCTATGCGGCGGTGTCGCTGCAACCCAATGCGGGTTCGCAAGGCGAATATGCCGGGTTGTTGATCATCCACGCGTACCACGCGTCGCGCGGCGAAGGCCACCGCAACGTGTGCCTGATTCCGGCGTCCGCGCACGGCACCAACCCCGCGTCCGCGCAGATGGCCGGCATGCAGGTCGTCGTGGTCGCGTGCGACGCGCAAGGTAACGTCGATATCGAAGACCTGAAAAAGAAGGCCGCACAGCACGCGCAGAAACTCGCGGCGATCATGATCACGTATCCGTCGACGCACGGTGTGTTCGAACAGAACGTGCGCGAGATTTGCGAGATCGTGCATGCGCACGGTGGCCAGGTCTATGTGGACGGGGCGAACATGAACGCGATGGTCGGCCTCTCGGCGCCGGGCCAGTTCGGCGGCGATGTGTCGCACCTGAACCTGCACAAGACGTTCTGCATCCCGCACGGCGGCGGCGGACCGGGCGTCGGGCCGGTCGCGGTCGGCGCGCATCTCGCGCGGTTCCTGCCTAACCAGACGTCGACCGGCTACGAGCGCGACCCCCACGGGATCGGCGCGGTGTCGGCGGCGCCGTACGGCTCGGCGTCGATCTTGCCGATCTCGTGGATGTATATCGCGATGATGGGCGCGAAGCACCTCACCGCCGCAAGCGAAACCGCGATCCTGAACGCGAACTACGTCGCGAACAAGCTCGCACCGCACTTTCCGGTGCTGTACGCGGGCCCGGGCGGACTCGTCGCGCACGAGTGCATACTCGATTTGCGGCCGATCAAGGACGCGAGCGGCATCTCGGTCGATGACGTCGCGAAGCGTCTGATGGACTACGGCTTCCACGCCCCGACGATGAGCTTCCCGGTGCCGGGCACGCTGATGGTCGAGCCGACCGAATCGGAATCGAAGGACGAGCTCGACCGTTTCATCGAAGCGATGATTGCAATCCGTAACGAAATTCGCGCGGTGGAGGAAGGCCGCGCGCAGCGCGAGGACAATCCGCTGAAGCACGCGCCGCACACGGCCGCGGCGGTGGTCGCCGATGACTGGAAGCATGCTTATTCGCGTGAAACGGCGGCGTATCCGCTGCCGTCGCTCGTCGCGAGAAAGTACTGGCCGCCGGTCGGCCGCGCGGATAACGCGTATGGCGACCGCAACCTGTTCTGCTCGTGCGTGCCGGTCGCCGATTACGAGTGATCGAACCCGCACCTACCAGTGCGTGACGCGTACGATCGGTCCTTGAACGGTACGCGTCGCGTCGCCGACGCGCACCGTTGTGCTGCCAATGGCTGTCGCTACGGGTCCGGAACGGCTAACATCTCACACCGAATTTGCACAAAGAAGGAGTATCCGATGGTGCGAAAGGTGCGAGCGATGCCATACCGGAATCAGCGCCTACTGGCTTGGGCCGTAGCGTGCGTTGCATCGTTGCTGTGTCAGCCACAGGCGCGCGCCGCGATGAATTTTTGCGCCGCGCCGGCGATGCAATCGAGCGAGCGCACGAACGCCGACCCGGGTGTCAAGGCGCTTGTCAGTAACGTGCAAGCGCATCTGAACGACCCGCCACGGGCGCTGCCGAGGCTCCACACGGAGGGCACGCTGCCGCACGAAGGCATCTACGATCAGAGCAAGGCGGCCGAGCAGGATCTCGAACTGCTGCGCGATGCGGCGCTCGCGTGGCGTGCCACGGGCGACGAGCGCTATCTGCGATACGTCGATCGCGTGCTGTATGCGTGGGTGACGACCTACCAGCCGAGCTTCAACCCGATCGACGAAGCGCCGCTCGCCGGGCTGATACTCGCTTACGACATGACCGCGAGCGCGTTGCCGGTGAAAACGCGCAACGCGGCGATGGCATTTCTGACGAAACTTGCGAACGGCTATATCGCGCAAATTGACGCGCAGCCGCGGCCGCTTACCGGCACATTCCGCAACAACTGGCAAAGCCACCGTATCAAACTGATTGCGATGGCGGCGTTTACGCTCGATAACCGCAAGATGATTGACGCGGCGCAACGTCTCTTTATCGAGCATATCAACGACAACATCGCGCCGGACGGCTCGACCGTCGATTTCACCGAACGCGATGCGTTGCATTACGTGACGTACGACCTGGAGCCGCTCGTGGTCGCCGCGCTGGCCGCGCGCCGCCACAATCGCAACTGGCAGACGTTGCGCGCACCGAGCGGGGCGACGCTGGCCGCGGCGCTTGCATGGCTCACGCCGTACGCGACGGGCGCGAAGACGCACGACGAATTCGTGAACTCGAAGGTGCCGTTCGATGCAAAGCGCCGCGCAGCGGGCTTGCCCGGCTTCACAGGACCATGGGACCCGAAGGACGCAGCGGAACTGTTTCACCTCGCTGCGCGGCTCGACGGCAAATACATGCCGATCGCGCTGAAACTGGCACCGACGCCGCCCGCGTGGCTCGCCGTGTGTCTGCCGTTGCCGGCGCGATAACTCACCTGGCAATCAGCCGTACTGGCCGCTGATCGGTGGCTGATGCGCGCGGCCAGTGCGGCGGCTGCTCACAAGGCGGGCCGCCACGGCACCACTCATTGCAGGAGCAGTCATGGCAGTCAGCGTATTTGACCTTTTCAAAATCGGGATTGGGCCGTCCAGTTCGCACACCGTCGGCCCGATGCGCGCGGCGCTGATGTTTGCCCAGGGGCTGGAGCGCGATGGCCTGCTTGCGGCGACCGCGTCGGTGAAGGCGGAGCTTTACGGGTCGCTTGGCGCGACCGGCAAGGGCCACGGCACCGACCGCGGTGTGATGCTGGGCCTGATCGGCGAAGCACCGGACACGATCGACCCGCAATCGATCGGCGAGCGCCTCGATGCAATCCGCACGTCGCGCACGCTGACGCTGCTTGGCAAACACAACGTGCCGTTCGTGCCGAAAGAACACATTGCGTTCTACCGCCAGGCGCTGGCCGAACATCCGAACGGGCTCAAACTGCGCGCGTACGACGCGCAAGGCGCGACACTGCGCGAATCGACGTATCTGTCGGTCGGCGGCGGCTTTGTCGTGACCGCGGGCGCACCGAATACGAAAGTGCTGGCCGCCGTCGACGACCGCGCGCATCCGTTTCGCACCGGCAATGAGTTGCTCGAGATGTGCAAGTCGACCGGCAAGTCGGTCGCGCAGCTGATGTGGGAAAACGAGCGTGCATGGCATGCCGACGACGAGATTCGCGCTGGCTTGCTGAAGATATGGGACGTGATGCAGTCGTGCGTCGCGCGTGGCTGTGGCATCGGCAATCCGGATGCGGACGGCACGCTGCCCGGTCCGTTCCAGGTGAAGCGCCGTGCGCCGCAGCTGTACCGTGCGCTGACCAACAACCCGGAGCGCGCGTTGCAGGATCCGCTGTCGATGGTCGACTGGATCAATCTGTACGCGATTGCCGTCAACGAAGAGAACGCGGCCGGCGGCCGGGTCGTCACGGCGCCGACCAACGGCGCGGCCGGCATCATCCCGGCGGTGCTGCATTACTACACGCGCTTTACGCCGGCCGCGAACCAGCAGGGCGTGGTCGATTTCCTGATGACCGCCGCGGCGATCGGCATTCTGTATAAGCTGAACGCGTCGATTTCCGGCGCGGAGGTCGGGTGTCAGGGCGAAGTCGGCGTCGCGTGCTCGATGGCGGCCGGTGCGCTTGCCGCGGTGATGGGCGGCACGCCGCTGCAAGTCGAAAACGCCGCGGAGATCGGCATGGAGCACAACCTCGGGCTCACTTGCGATCCGGTCGGCGGGATGGTGCAGATTCCCTGCATCGAACGCAACGCAATGGCATCGGTGAAGGCGGTCAACGCGGCGCGCATGGCGCTGCGCGGCGACGGCAGCCACTACGTGTCGCTCGACTCGGTCATCAAGACGATGCGCGAAACCGGCGCCGATATGAAAACGAAATACAAGGAAACCTCGCGCGGCGGGCTCGCGGTGAACATTATCGAGTGTTGACGCAGGACCGCCGCGATCGGCCATGCGCAATGTCCCGACCGTGACAGCGGCCGCCGTTGCGGCGTAAGCTGTGCGAGCCCAGCGGGTCGAAGCCGACCGGCCAGTCCGGCCCGACAACAACATTCGAGGACGCTTTCGCGATGTCTCAGTCGAACACTTCCGCTGTTTCTGCCGCTTCTTCCGTTGCCACGACGACCGGTGCGCGCCTCATCGTCGATGCGCTGCTCACGCACGGTGTCGAGCGTGTTTTCTGCGTACCCGGTGAAAGCTTTCTGGCGGTGCTCGATTCGCTTCACGACGAGAACGAGCGCATTCAGACGATCGTCTGCCGTCACGAAGCGGCCGCGGCGAATATGGCCGAGGCGGTCGGCAAGCTGACCGGGCGGCCGGGCATCGCGCTCGTCACGCGTGGTCCGGGTGCGACGCACGCGTCGATCGGCGTGCACACCGCGTTTCAGGATTCGACGCCGATGATCCTGCTGATTGGCCAATGCGCGCGCGAGCATCTTGACCGCGAGGCTTTCCAGGAAATCGACTACCGGCGGATGTTCGGGCAGATGGCGAAGTGGGTCGCGCAGATCGACGACGCGCGGCGCATTCCCGAGTATCTGAGCCATGCGTTTCATACGACGACCTCGGGCCGGCCGGGCCCGGTTGTGCTGGCGTTGCCCGAAGATGTGCTGAGCGATGCGTGCGCGACGGTGCCGGGCGCGCCGGCGTACCAGCGCGTGGCGGCGGCGCCGTCAGCGGCGCAGATCGAGCGGTTGAAGTCACTGCTCGAAGGCGCGCAACGCCCGATGCTGATCGCAGGCGGCAGCGGCTGGACGCCTGAAGCGTGCGCCGATTTGCGCCGCTTTATCGAAACCTGGCGGTTACCGGTTGGTCTTGCGTTCCGGTTTCAGGACACGCTCGACAACGAACATCCGAACTATGCGGGCGATGTGGGGCTTGGGATCAACCCGGCTTTGGCCCAACGCATACGCGATGCCGACGTGCTGATCGTATTGGGGCCGCGCCTGGGCGAGGCGACGACCGGCGGCTATACGTTGCTCGACATTCCGAAGACGAAGCAGACACTGGTGCACGTGCATCAAGGCGCGGACGAACTCGGACGCGTGTATGCGGCGGATTTGCCGATCGTCTCCGGCATGCCGGAGATCGCGTCCGCGTTCGCGGCGCTGCGTCCGGCGACGGAGCCGGCATGGCGCGGGGCGGCCGAAGAAGCGCACCGTGCGTATCTCGAATGGCGCAAGCCGCGGCCGATGCCGGGCGACGTGCAACTCGGCGAGATCGTTCAACAGCTGCGCACGCGTTTGCCGGAAGACGCGATCGTCACAAATGGCGCCGGCAATTACGCGAGCTGGCTGCATCGTCATTTCGCATACCGGCATTTCCGCTCGCAGTTGGCGCCGACGAGCGGCGCGATGGGTTACGGCGTGCCCGCGGCGATCGCGGCGAAGTCGATGTATCCACAGCGAATGGTCGTCGCTTTCGCGGGCGACGGCTGTTTCATGATGTCGAGCCATGAACTGGCGACCGCGATGCAGTATGCGTTGCCCGTCATCTTTATCGTCGTGAACAATGGTCACTACGGCACGATACGGATGCATCAGGAACGGCACTATCCGGGCCGCGTGCACGGCACCGGCTTGACGAATCCGGATTTCGCCGCGTTCGCGAAGTCATTCGGCGCGCACGGTGAAACGGTGGAGCGCACCGAAGCATTCATGCCTGCGTTTGAGCGTGCTGTGGCGGCGCAGCGGCCGGCGTTGATTGAGATTCGCATACCGAAGGAAGCGAGTACGCCTGGTGCGACGCTGGAACAGATTCGCGAGCAGGGCAGGACACTGCGCGGCGAATGATGCGTGCCGTGTGCCGTGCTGATTCGGCAGCGGATTCCGCGTGCCGGACGGTGGTGACACGCAGAATCCCGGCCGTATGAAAACTATTCTCCGTCGAACGTGTCAGCCGGTATTGAAAGCCGACTGGCGCGCGCCGTCCAGAATCCTCCTCCGAACCCGCCGCCCAAAATGCGCGCGTGACCCCTCCGGCGTTAAACTCCTTCGCGGCCGCGGTCACGGCATCGCCGTGTATCCGGCTGTCATCAAACTGGGACGACTTTCGGGCGTTATTCAGCGCTTCGGCGCGCCAGGTCGTCACCGATAATCGCGACATTCTGTCTGTCGTCCGTTCGCGGCGTTCGTCTACCGAAGGGGCGCTGCACGCCAGCGGACCGCAGACCGAACCGAACGGAGGGTGTTTCGATGGTTCAGGGGTCGAACGACAACATGCCGCGGGTTGGCGGACCGAAGCGGTTGAACGACGTCCATTGGCAGCATCTCGAAGTCACCGGGGCCGCGCGCGCGGCATTGCTGGGTAGCCAGCCTTGCGTGCTGTGGTTCACGGGCTTGTCGGGCGCGGGCAAATCCACGATCGCGAACCTGGTTGAAAAGCAGTTGCACGCGCTCGGCAAACCGACCTATCTGCTCGACGGTGATAACGTGCGGCATGGTTTGAACCGGGATCTCGGTTTTACCGATAGCGATCGCTCAGAGAATATCCGGCGTGTTGCCGAGGTTGCGAAGCTGATGGCCGACGCCGGCCTGATCGTGCTCGTGTCGCTGATTTCGCCGTTTCGCGCGGAACGGCGGATGGCGCGCGCGCTGATGAAGTCGGGCGAATTCATTGAGATTTTTGTCGACGCACCGCTCGAGATTGCCGAGGCACGCGATCCGAAGGGGTTGTACCGAAAGGCGCGGCGCGGCGAACTGAAAAACTTCACCGCGATCGATTCGCCATACGAGTCGCCCGAAAACCCGGAGATCCGCGTCGAGACCGCCCGCTGCGACCCGACTACCGCCGCGTTTCAAGTACTGGCCGTTCTGCAGCAGACCTGGCAGAACGATCCCACTCACACCAGGATAACGTCGCAGGCTGTGCGTGCCGTCATGTAGCGGTGAACCGGCAGCCGTCTCAATTCAGGAAAACGAATGAACTACAGCATGAACGTCGCGTTGCCGACGTCGGGGAAGCTCGTGGTGGTGCTGGGGATGCACCGCAGCGGAACCAGCGCAATCACGCGTGCGATGGTGGCGCTCGGCGCTGAGCTCGGCGACCGCTTGCTGCCGCCGCTGGCCGGCGTCAACGACAAGGGCTTCTTCGAAGACTACGACGTTTTCCAGATCAATCACGAGCTGCTGGAGGCGGGCGGCGCGCAATGGCACACGGTAGGCGACATTGGCCTCGCCCGCATTCCGCAGCCGCAGCTCGACGCTTTCCGCAAACGCGCAGCGGACACGCTGCGCGCCAAATGCGCGGGCCGGACCTTCGCGCTGAAGGACCCGCGGCTCGCGCGCTTGATGCCGTTCTGGCAACCCGTTTTCGAGCAGATCGGTTTGCAGGTCGCCTATGTGATTGCGGTGCGCAATCCGATCAGCGTCGTGAGCTCGCTGAAAAAGCGCGACAACATGTCGGAGGAGCAAGGCTACGCACTGTGGCTCGCGCACGTCGTGCCTTCGCTGCTCGAGACAAAAGGGAAGGTGCGCGCATTCGTCGACTACGACCGTATGCTCGACGATCCAGCCGGCGAACTGTCGAGGCTCGCGAGCCGGCTGGATATGCCGGTCAATGCGGCGCGCGCGGACGAGTTCGCGCGTTCGTTCCTGTCGGAGGACTTGCGGCACAGCCGTTTTACCGCAGCGGATCTGAGTGGGATACAAGCGGCGCCGAGCCTGGTGAAGACGCTGTGTGCGGCGCTGGAAACGGTCTGCCGCACCGGTGAAGAAGACGCGACGTTGCAACGCGCGCTGGAAAGCGGGCGACAGTTCCTCGCCGATATCGAACCGTTGCTGCGCGTCTATCAGAACGCCGGCTTGCTGAACGCGATGCTCGAAGCGGCGAAGGTGGCCATCCTCGAGCGCGACAAGCGCATCACAGAGTTGCAGCAGCAAGTCTCGAGCCGGCCCGCGCTCGCGCAGGCGCCAGCCGGTTCGCCGATCGTCGCCGCGGCGATGGCGGCGGCCGCCGCAAAGAATGGCGCCGCGCCGCAACCGGCGATGGCACCCGCCGGCTCGATCACGCAGATTGCCGCGCGCCGCGGCCGGACGATTTTTTCATTCATCGTCGATGCGGATCCGAAGTTCGCATACGAGGGTTACCATCTGGCGCGCTCGCTGATCCAGCACAGCTGCAATAGTGCAACGGACGTCAACGTGCAGTTCACGAAGGAGGTCGGCACTGAAACACGCGATGTGTTCCGTCGGCTCGGCTGCACGCTGCATGACATCGAACGTTTCGGCGACGGCCGGTACTGCAACAAGATCGCGCAACTGGCGAACCTGCATCAGTTCGACTTCGACCATGTCGTGCTGCTCGACACCGATATGATCGCGGTCGCGGATCTGCGCCCGTTCCTGAGCGAAAACGCGCTGGTTGCGAAGGTCGTCGATTTTCCGCAGCCGCCGCTGCCGGTGCTCGAAGAAATCGGACGTGCCGCCGGCATGCGCAACCTGCCGCCGGTGGGGACCGTCGATGCCGCGCACGCGCCCACTTACGCAGGCAACTGCAATGGCGGCTTTTACGGAATTCCGAAAGCGCTCGCTGAAGGGGTCGACCGTTCGTGGCGCCGCTGGGCGCAGTGGCTGCTCGAAAATATCGAGCCCCTCGCGCGCAACAACATGGCGCAGCACGTCGACCAGGTGTCGATGTGGCTTGCGATCGTGATGGACCGCATTCCGTACAGCGCCGCGCCGTCCAACGTGAACTACTACGTGCATATGGATGGCGAGCATCGATATTTCGATTCCCGTTCAAACATTGCACTGCTCCACTATCACGATGTAAGCCTGAATGTACTCGGCAAGCTGGAGCCGAAGGCGCAGTTGAACGAACTCGAGCGTCGTGCCGTTGAAGCGGCCAACCGGCAGATCGGCGCGGGCTTCGAAAATACGACGTTCTGGAATCTGCGCTATGCGCATTTCCCGGAACGAGGGTCAGGCGTCGGCTCGCGTGGCGAGAACTTGCGGTACAAGCGTGAATTGCTGGTGCAACAGGGTATCGAACGCGCGGAAAGCGTCCTCGACGTCGGCTGCGGTGATCTCGAGATGATCAGAGGACTCGCGGTTCAGAACTATCTGGGCCTCGACACATCGCGCGAAGCGTTGCAAATGGCGCGACGTGCGCGTCCGGACTGGGAGTTCCTGCACATCGACGTCAGCAAGTCACAGCCGGTCCTCACGCCGCGACAAATGGCCGTGTGCTTCGAAGTGCTGATCCATCAGCCGACCGAGGCCGACTATCGCAAGCTGATCGATTTCCTTGCGCGCTCGACGGCCGGCACGCTGATCGTCTCCGGCTACGTGGGCGACTACGATGAGCGCAAGCGTAATTCGATGGTTTACTTCTACGAACCGCTCGACGAGTCGCTGCGCAAGACCGGCAAGTTCGCTTCGATTCAGCGGATCGGCTCGCACTCCGACGTCGTGGTGTTGCGTTGTGACGTTTGACACGTGAGTGATGCATGAGGCAAAGCCGCCGGCCGGCGGCTTTGCCTCGGCGGGCTCGCGCGAGGTGCCAGACGGTCAGCGAGCCGCGACGCTTACCGGCTCATCGCCGCTGCTTCGGCCAGCGCATCGCACGCCGGCGTTCCCCGTTGCACGCATAGAATGTCGAAGAAGTCGCCATAGTCGACGAGATTCGCAATTTCCGCGATCTTGTAAAGATCATGCCTCGCATTGCGGGCGCCCACATTCCCGAAGAACCGATAACCGAGATCGATCAGCATGCGATTCAGGTCCTCTTTGCGGTGACCGAAGCGCGCAAGCTGATGGTCGGCCACTTCCACATACAGATGCGGTCTGCGAGTCCGGACGTATTCGGAATTTCCCAGTGCGGAAAACTCCGCTCCCTCGACATCGATCTTGATGTAGTCCGGCTCAAAGCTGCTCTGCACGAGCGAGTCGAGCTGCTCCGCGACGATCGTTCCCTGCTGCGATGGACGAAGATGATGGGCGCCGGTATTGTCCGGGTCATGCACGAACTCAAGACCGGATCCGCTGCCGACGAAGCAGTTGCGCAGTAACGTCTGTGCGCGGCGCGGCTGCTGGTTGATGTTCATCCTGAGCAGATCAAACGTGCGTGGATCACCTTCGACGCAAAGCACGTGGCCTTCACCGCCGAGTTTCGTCAGCACTTCGAGCGTGAACGTGCCGATATGGGCGCCGAGATCGAAGACCTTCGAGTCGTGATTGAGCAGCGCGGTCGCGAAGGCGAATTCCGGCCTCGTGTGATTGCCGTACTGAAGGATCTGCGAGGTGACCAGATCATCCTGGTAGGTCAGCACACTGCCAAATTTCGAAGTGACGACGGTAACGTTCTTCTGGTCAGGCATGCGTGGATTCCGCAGTGGTAGGCGTTGCTGTCTGCGCAAACTGCGTGACATCGAACGATTCGGCCGGTTTGCCTTCGCACCATCCGCGCCACATCACGCGCATCGCCTGCGCGAAGCGGGTCGCGATCAGGTCCGGCTTGAACATCGGCGACTGTTCGCAACGTGCGCGCATGCCGGCTCGCAGTGCCGCGAGGGCCTGTACGTCGCCCGCGTGCGCGACCGCTTTGCGGACGTAATCTTCGACATCGTCGGCGACGAACGACTCGAGCCCGGCGTGCGCGAGGGCGGTCGCACCGCTGCGGCCAGGCACGGTGCGGCCGGGCAGCGTCAACGTCGGCACGCCCATCCACAATGCCTGCATCGTCGTCGTGAGCCCGGTAAACGGGAACGTGTCGAGACAAATGTCGACGTGATAATGCTGCTGCAGATAGACCGGCACTGACGAACGGGGTTTGAAATCGAGGCGCTCGCGCGCAATGCCCGCGTCCGCGAACCAACCGATCAGTTCATCGGGCACGCTGTCTTTCGGCATCGATCCGATCACCATCCGCGATGCGGGCACCGCGTGCAGGACCTTCGCCCACAGCTCGATCACATCCCGGCGCAATTTCTCGATGCGGTTGAAACTGCCGAACGTCACGTGGCCGTTGTGCAAAGCGGGCAGCGCATTCACCGGCGGCGACATGTCGTCGGGCCGGAACGGCGCCACTGCCGGCAAGTAGACGATCTTTTCCGTGAAGCGGCTGCGGAACGCTTCGGACGGGACCCAGAATCGATCGGCGAGGAAATAATCGATGGCGGTGAGTCCGGTCGTACCGGGGTAGCCGATCCAGCTCGCCTGCACCGGCGCCGGTTTGTGCGCCATCACGAGCAGCCGGTTGTTGGCGGTATGGCCGGCGAGATCCACCAGAATATCGATGCCGTCGGCGCGGATCTGTTCGACCGTCGAGTCGTCGTTCGCGCCGAAGACGTAGTGCCAGTGATGGAAATGGCGTCGCAACCGGTCGGTGACCTGGTCTTCACCGGGGGTATTCGAGTACGCATGCAGGATCAGGTTGCTGTCGCGTGCAAGCCGTTCGACCACCGGTTCGAGAAACGTGGTGACCGCGTGCGCGCGGAAGTCTCCCGAAATGAAGCCGATATGCAGTGGCCGCTCCGGGTCTTTGCTGTTGCGGTGGGGTTTCCAGCGCTTCCTGAGCGGCTTTTCGAAATGCTCCCCATAACGCACATGCTCGGCAAAGAGCGTGTCGGGATCGATCTCTTCGCTATGGCTCAGGCAGAAAACGAGATTTTCGAACGCCGTGCTGTTGATCGGCTTCAATTCGACCGCGCGCCGGAACGCCGCCGCTGCTTCCGGATGACGCCCCTGCTGAAGCAGGATTGCGCCGAGCGTGGTATGGGTGGCGGACTCGCTGGGGTCCTGTGCCAGTGCATCGCGGGTATATCGTTCTGCTTCTTTCAGGCGGCCTTGCGCGAGCAGCACGATACCCATCACGCGCTGGGCTTCCGTGTGGTTCGGGTCGATGTCGAGCGCCGCCTTGCAGCGCGCTTCGGCTTCCGCCTGCTTGCTGTTCGACAGGAGCAGACTCACGAACGCCTGCATGACTTCGACATCGAGCGGCGACAACTGGCTTGCCTGGCGCAATGCGCCGAATGCTTCCTCGTGCCTCGCAAGGCGATAGGCGCTGCAGCCCAGTACTTTCCATCCAAGCGGATGTGACGGGTAGCGCTCGGTCAGCTGGCGGCCGGCGGCGATCGCTTCTTCGAGTCGCCCCTGGTTGAAATGCTCGACCGCGGACTCGGATTCCCGTTTGGTCGGGAGCGGTCCGTGCGCGGTAGCGCCGGCCGTTGCAACCGGTTGATCCGGCGTGAAGGTTGACGCATCGAACGCGTCGCGCTGTGGCCGGGTGATCGGACTTGGCCGGGTCGTCGTTTTCTGTGTCGAGACGGTGGTCATCAACTCGATGATCGCGTCCACGGCGGGGCCGCTCATGCCGCGCTGCTGGCCCATCTCGAGCGCCGCCCATGCGGCTTGCGTCTGACCCGATTGCAGCAACGCGTCGACGTAGTTCATCCAGTATTGCGGCCGGTTCGGATTGATGCCGAGGGCCGTCTCCAGCAGCGGCACGGCCGCGTCGGGCTGATACAGGCGAATCAGCACGACGGCAAGCTTATGCAGCGCGTCCGCGTACTGCGGATAGCTGTCGACGACGAACCGGTAAAGCCGGGCTGCTTCCTCATACTGTCCGGCGTTATCCAGCGCCCGCGCATTTTGCATCGCCGTGGCCGCGTTCAGATGGCTGCGCAGCGTTGCGTCTTGCGGCAGCAGCCGCACCGCGTGTTGCAGCGGGGCCAGCGCGCCATCGAGGTCGCTGCGCCGCAGCGCCGCGAGTGCGAGCGTCTTCCAGCCGAAACCGTGCTCGGGCAGTAACTGCGTCATCTGCTGGCCAAGGGTTTCCGCGCTGGCATAGTCGCCCTGCGCGGTCAGCGTGGTGATCGTTTCGACGAATTCGCCGGCCAATGCGAACACGTCGGCCAGCGTTGCCGTGCCCGCCGCGCCCGCCGCGCCCGCCGTGCCGTTCGGGGCGGCCGGATGACCGTCGACCGACACGCCGGCCTGGCGGCCGGCTTCACGCACGCGCGCGGCTTCGTCGCGCTGGCCGGCGAGCTCGAGCACTTCGATATAAACGCGCCAGAAGTCGACGCGCTGCGGGCTGGCGCTGACCGCGGCTTTCAGAAAGGGCAACGCCATGGCGGGCTGTTCCAACTGCACCGCGAGAATGCCAAGGTTATGGTTCGCGTCCGGATGAGCCGGCTGCGCTTGCAGGATCGTGCGGTACAGCTGTTCGGCTTCTGCGAAAGCTTCGGCCTGATGGCATTGCACGGCCTGCTGCAGAATGGCGTCGAGAGTCATGGGTTCCCTTCCAGGCATCGGACTTCAGAGCAAAGTGCCCCATGGACAGTCTAGAGACTTGGGTCACCGACCATGCGGCGAGCAGATGCAGGATTTCCCCCTTTTTCGGCGCGTAGGCGCGTCGCACGCGCACGTGTGGGTGCCGGGCGAGTGGGTGGGGCGTGTCGGGCAAAAACAGGAAGCGAGCCAATAAAAAAGCCCGCTTGAAGCGGGCCAGAGCTGAACGAGCGCGCCTGACAACTGGCGCGTTTTTTCTTGTTGGTATCGGGTTATGCCACCTCGACGCGGATCAGAGCATGCCGACGCGCGCGTACGCACTCGCGCCCTGGACGCCCTTGACCGCCGTGCCGTATTCCGTTTCGAGTTCCGCCTGGGACACCTTCGCCCGCGTGCGCAGCGCGTCAATCGACGCTTGCACCCGGCGCAGCGCCTGCAATGCCGCAGGCGATTTCGGCAGCGTCAGCGATTCGAGCAGCGGCGTGCGCCGTTCCATCAGACGCGCGGCGCGCGGCCAGTCGGAGACCGCCGCAGCTTCTTCGATCATGCGGGTGAGCTCGACGACTCGCTCGAGCAGTTGATTCTGGTCCATGGCCTGCGAACTCCCGGTTGTTGAGCGGAGCGTGTAACGGTAATGCGGTTGCGTTCTGCGATGGTGTCAAGCGGCGCTGATCTGCCGCTTGTCCGCCACTTACTTGCTGCTGTTTTGTGCCAGCGCGCCCGGGTTCTGGCTACTGCCGAACAGCGCGTTCAGGAAGTTCGTATTCGACTGCGCCTGCGCCATCAACGTATTGAGCGCGGTGAACTGGTCATTGAACTGCGACGTCAACTGGGTGGAGTAATCGTTCAGGTCGTCCTGCTGCTGGCCGAGACTCTTGATGTCGTCCGTCAGTGCGCTGGTACGGCTCGCGATGATACCGCTGACCGACGTATAGCTATCCAGCGCGGTGTTCAGTTGCTGCGCGATGCCGTTGGTGTCGTTGAACAGCGCGCTAATGATGCCCGGATTGTTCGCGACCACATCGTCGAGCGTCGGGCCGTTCGGGTCCGCGTCGATCTGCAGCTCCGCGAACGGGTTGCCGCCGGTATCCGTCTGGAACGTGATGCCGAGCGAGGCGAGCGTGCCCTGCAGTCCGCCGCTCGATATCTTCCCGCCTGCGATGCCGCCGAGTGCCGCGCCGATCTGGTTCAGCATTTCGTCGCCGAGCAGCAGGCCGCCGCCGCCCGTGGTGGCCGTGGAGTTCGGCGCCGCAAGCGAATTCAGCTGGTCGATCACCGCGTTATAGGCAGTGACGAACGTGGAGAGGTCCGTTTCGACGGAGCTGCTGTCCGGTGCAATCGTGAGCGTTTGCTGGCCGGAGACGGGCGGATTGGCCGTGGGATTGCTCGTTACCAGGCTCGGATCGAGCGTGAGCGTCACGCCCGGAATGGCCGAGGAAATCGTGTTGGTCGCACTCGTGACAAGCGTGCCGTTGATGGTCAGCTTCGCATCCTGTGCGGCTTGCGTCTGCGTCCAGTTGGCGGCGCCGGCCGTGATGGTCGACGCGCCGCTCGCGTCCGTGCCGGGCCCGGTCGTTACCGCGAGATTGTTCAGCTGGCTGCCACTTGCCGCGCCGCTGACCGCGATGCTGATCGTATTGGCCGCGCCGGTCGCAGTGGACTGGAAGCTGATCGACTGGCCGTTCACGCCGTTCACGACGACCGCCTTGATGCCAGGGTTGCCCGACGCCGAGTTGATCGCGCTGGCGATGTCCTGCAGGCTGTCGTTCGATCCATCGACATTGATCTGAAACGACTTCGCGGTCGACCCGCTACCGAGCGAAACAGTCAGGGTGCCGCTGCCCATCGCGTTCGCGTCGTTCGTCGCAAACGTGCCGGACGTAATCGTTTGCGCCTGAGCGACCTGTGTCGGGTTGATCTGGAACGTGCCTGCCGATGCGCCTGTACCGGCCTTTGCGGTGATCCCGTCGCCGCTCATCGTCGCGTTGAACGACGACATGGCGCTGCCGCTCAGGAACGGACCGAGTGCCGACTGCAACGCGGACATCGACGCGGACAGGGTCGCGAGCGCGGTGATCTGGCTCGTGTCGCTCGTCGCTTGCGCCTGCAACGTCGCCGCCGGGCCCGCGACCTTCGCTTTCACCAGCGCGGACACGAGCGAGCTGACGTCCAGCGTACTGCCGGTCGAACCGGAAATCAGCGACTGGGCTGCGTCCTTGACGGCTTGCGCGGCTGCGGCTGCGGCCTGGGCCGCGGTCTGTGCGGGTGTAAGACTCGACATGGAAAGGCTCCGAGCGGCCTCTTGGGCCTGGGTAATGTGCAACTATCCGGGTATAAGGCGTTGTGTTGCTTTGTTGCTTGTGTGCTGCCTGTTGTGTACTGCGTTTGTGCTGCACCTGCGTGACTGCATGATTGCCTGCTTACATGACGCTTGTACAGGCGTGCGTGACGCCTGGATGCACAAACGGGGCGAGGCCCCGTTAGCACACGCTCGCGGATGAGCCGTGTTGCGCGTACTGCCGGCTCACCCGCGTGCGTTACTGCCTACTGCTGCTGCTACTGCTGGAGGCGAATCTTACTGCAGAAGCTTCAATACTTGCTGCGGTTGCGAGTTCGCTTGTGCGAGCACCGAGATACCGGCTTGCTGGAGCACTTGCGCCTTGCTCAGGTTCGCCGTTTCCTGCGCGAAGTCGGCGTCCGTGATTTGCGACTGCGCGCCCGCCAGGTCGGTCGACTCGCTCTCCTGCGACTGCGAAATTGCCGTGAAGCGGTTTTGCGCGGCGCCCAGCGAGGCCTGAATGTTCGCGACCGTGGCCAGCGCGTTGTCGATCGACTCGATCGCATTGTTCGCGCCTTGCGTCGTGCTGATGTCGATCTGCGACACCGACGTCGGCGTGTTCAGCGCGTTGACGCTTGCCAGCGTCGTGCCCTTCGGCTGACCGGTCGTCGCGGTGCCGCCGATCGTGCTGGTCGGCGCCGTGGCGAACGTGATGCCGGCGGTCGTGTTCGCGGCGCTGAAGAGACCCGCGCTCGCGGCCGACGACAACTGGTTGCCGTGCTGGTCGACAAACTTGAGGCCGCCCTTGCCGTCCGATTCCACCGTGACCGACGTAATCGTGTTCGTTGCACCTGCTGCTGCATCCTTACCCGTTGCGCCGTCGATGTTGATGCCCGAAATCACGCCGAACACCTGACCGTCGGTCGCCGTAGCGGCGTCGGTGGTGATCGCGTTGTTGATCGCGGTGCGATCGCCAGCCGGCGTCAGCGGGTTCGCTGCGGACGCGTTCAGCGACAGCGACGAGACACCGTTGGTGGTCGTCGTCGTGAACAGAGCCGACGATGCCGCCGTCGAGATCGCATTGCCGTTCTGGTCGGTGAACGTGAAGCCGCCCGTACCGTTCGACTGGATGTTGATCTGCGTGATCGCAGCCGCGCTGCCAGTCGTGTTTTCCGTGCCGTTCGCGTTCAGGTTCAGGCCCGTGATCGAGCCGAGCGTGTCGCCCGACTGCACGAAGCCGGTGCCGAGCGAAGCCGCCGACACGCCCTGGCTCAGGTCGAGCGTAACCGACTGACCGACGTTCGCGCCAACCTGAACGTTGATCAG
>NZ_CADIKH010000025.1 GCF_902859855.1 Paraburkholderia humisilvae | reverse complement strand
CCCCCAGCCACCAGTCCGGGCGTGCGAGCCTGCCGTCCTCCAGATAGGATTTCCAGTCCGCCATATGCATGAACAGGCTGAAAAACGTCAGCGTCTCGTCGGCGGGCTGCGGTGCGGTGTGACCCGGTGGCGGAGGCAATGTCATCCGGTGACGCACCAGCACGAAGCCGGTCGAGTACAGCGCCCAGCGCGAGTCCTGTCTGAACTGCAGGTGCGGATAGCGCCCGTCGATCCGGTACGCGACGATCTCGCCATCCGCGTGCAGCCGCACGCCACCTGACTGATCGACGCACGCTGCGGACATCGCGCCAAAATGCACGCCGCCGTGCGGAAAGCCGTTCACGCCAAGCGGAAAGAAGCCATCGGTCATCTGCCCGAGCGCGTGATAGAAGACCTGCGGATCGGTGACTTCGCCGCCGCCTTTGCGCGGGAAGGGATAGCACCACTTCAACGCAGGCGGTGGCGCAACGACGTGTGCCGGCGCAGTGGACGAATGAGCTTGGTGTTTTGTTTGAGTAGTCATGCTTATTATCAGAAAGAACTAACCGGAAAATTTCGAACCGTGGCTTGCGAGATCGGACAGGTCATGCGTGTAAGGCAATGCGTCGCGTGTGAGCTTGCCGTCCGGGTCCAGCCGGCTCCAGGACGCTGCCCGCTCGATGTAATCGCCAGGCGTCGCGTGGGTAATAGCGTTTGGCGTAATGCGGTAGTACGAGTGACCGCAGCGCAACAGAATCTCCTTGTCGGCGTCGATCACCACGCGCCCGTCTGTACTCCGCAGATGCATGTCACGTTGCGATGCCATCGCGAGCTCATCGGTTTGAGCCTGGATCTGCACCGGGCCTCGCGCCGCAACCAGCTTGATGCCAAGGCTCTGCGCGAACAGCGATAACGCTTTACCCGCCGCAAGCACGATGTCCTTCATCGCACTGACAGCGAACCGGGACGACGTCGCGACACTCGCGTCTCCGCGCGCCGAAACCATCACCCGACCATCGGTGGCCATGCCGATCCCATGCGGAGCAGACAACGCGATCACGGCCTGCTTCAGGTCTTCCAGTTCTTCTTTCAGCCATCGGTTTTCCGCCTTGACGTCCGTGACTTCGGCTTTGGCTTCTGTTGCCACATCAGCCAGCGCTTGTGCCTGAGCCTGGGTCAACTCGAAGCGCAAGGTCGCCTGCTGCATGTCGGTCTGCTCGCCAATCGCCCCGGCCTGCCTGTCGGCGGACATATGCAGTCCACCACCGCCCCGCACGTTCCCTTTCATGTCGGTTCGGAGTTCGAATCCTTCACCACGGGTGTTGCCATTGCGATCGACTGTGTAGCCGAGATTGAGCTGCGTCTTGCCATGCTCGGTCGCAATCTTGATGTGCTCGCTTGCCTCACGGTCTTCGAGTTCGATCGTATTGTTCGAGCGCGTGCGGATCGTATTGCGTGTCTGCCACGGCGAGCCCGCGACGATTGGATCGGTTTCCTGCACCGTATGCAGCACCTGGCTGATATACGGCAGATCCGGATTGCCCCACATGAAGGCCACCGTCACCACCGTCCCCTCCACCAGCCCGAAATGGAACCCGCTCTGCCCCGCGCCCGCGAACGGCTTCGCGAGCCGCATCGGGCAGCTGTTCAGCCCCGGCGTGCGCGTATCCCGATCAAGATGCAGGTCGACGATATAGCGCCCCTGTTCGTCGAGATACGGGTCCCTGCACCCGCCTGTCGACGCAATCCGCCCGGTCACGACACCCTGCACGCGCGGCCATTCATGCTCCAGTAGCGGCAGCCGGTAGAGCCGGTCCGACGGCATCGCGCTGAACGTCACGCGATAGCCCCGGTTGCGCGCGGCGCTACAGGTCATGCGCACCACGAGCAGTCCGTGCTTCGCATCCGGCAGCTCCCGGTTCGACAGCTTCACCACGCAGCCCGGCGCGATATCCAGCATGTCGCACGTGCCGCGGTATCCGATCTGCGCGGCCCGTGCCGCCTCCGCGCGCAGCTGCGCTTCCTCGCGCGCCTCCTGCGGGCTCAGGTACGGCGCCCCCCACGCATACACTTCGCCTGCCGTCGTGGCGTCGTCACGGATCTCGTACGTGCCGTCAACCGGCCGGTCCAGCTCGCTCTCGGCGCTGAATGTGCGTACCGTGTAGCGCGTCGGGATCGTCTTCGTATGCATCTGGAGCGTGTCGACCGACTCCACCCCGCCGCTCTCCAGCCCGCTGTGCGGGCGGTACGCCACCGTCAGCGCCGGGCTGCGCCGGTAGTGCGTGAGGTCATCGCCAAAGCGCACCTTCTCGCAGCGCCGCCCTTCCTCGCAGACGTACCAGATGCCCGAGCGCCGGCACAGGCGCGTGACAAACGCGAGATCGTCCTCGTGCCACTGCATGACGAACTCGCGCTTGCGATAGGTGCGGTACAGCGTGAATTCAAACTCCGCGAGCAGCCGGTCGAAGCCGTTCTCGCGCAGGATCTGCGCGATGATGTCGGGGTCGTTCATGCCGAGGAAAAACCGGCACTTCGGGTTATTGCGCAGCAGCCCCATGCGCGATTCCAGCACCACTTCATACCGGGATTCGTCGACACTGCTGTCCAGCAGCGCGAAAGCGGTCGTCACGCCCGACACGCGCCGCGCGGGCTCGGGCTCGCCCCACTGCGGCGGCGGCTGGATGATGAACGTGGCCGGTTTGTTCAGGTATTCGCTACGCGACAGGTCGTGCCGCGGATGCGTAAAGCGGATCACGTAGCGCGTCGGTTCGCCGATCGCGCGTTCGCCGTCAAACGAAAGCACCTCGGCCTGCGCCGAACTGCGTGCCTGCGGGATATCGATGCGGTAGGGCTGCGGGTGGGGGTCGCCCGTGCGCGCCAGCGCGTCGGGCGAGGCCGGTGCCGGACTCACGGGTCTCTCTCCTCTTCAATCGCATCAGGCTAGATATCGCCTGACTGGTTGAAGCGGATGATAAGGGCCGGGCAAACGGAACGGATCGTTGTGGACACAATTTGACATCCGCCCTAAGACTGTCTGATAGGGCGGTGCGATCGACCCGCAGAACTTCAGAAAAGACCAGACGGCGATGCGCAACATGCAACGCACGTGCATCGATGAGCGGCAACATCGGCGCGGCACGGATCGAAACCCGTCGCGCCGTGTTATCAACAGAATCGCTTGATAAGGATGTGCATAACCTGCGCATGACATGCGCAAGTGCTTGATGTATCTCGGATTCGCTGCCGTGCTCGCAATACGGCAACGCCTGTTCGCCGACGCTTCGCGTTATCCACAGTTCCAGCGGACAAGCCTGTGGACATCCTGCGTAGGACTATGCCAAGTGCTTGAAGCGATTGATATTCAGGTTCTGCGCTGCAAACCGTGCAGACACGGCGCAGGTCGTCGCGCTGGTTGCTCAGACAACGTTCTTCTCGACAAATGGCCGGTTCTCGAGCACGCGATCAAAACCGAGCATCGACAGGTCGAGCGTCATGTATCGCCCGTGCAAGATAAGTTCGCTAACCCCTCGCCCGGTCGCCGGCCCTTGCTGCAACCCATGCCCGCTGAACCCATTCGCAAAAATGCAGTTCTCGACGTCGGGATGCAAACCGATAATCGCGTTCTGATCGAACACGTTGTACTCGTAGTACCCGGACCACGCATGGAGCACGCGCAGCGCTTCAAACTGCGGTACGCGATGCGCGAGCGTCGGCCAGATCACGTCGTCGAAGAGCGCATGGTCCACCTGGTCGAGCGGCAAGTCGTCGGGGTCGTTGTCCGCACCCGGCGACGTGCCGCAAATATACGTTTGCCCTTCCGGCCGGAAATACACGCCGCTCGGATCGATCAGCAGCGGACACTGTTCGAGCCGCGCCGGCGAACTGACATTGAAGATGCTGCGGCGGCGCGCGAACACCGGCAGTTCGATATCCAGCATCGCCGCGACGCGGCGTGACCACGCGCCCGCCGCATTGACCAGCACATCGCACGGATACACCGTTGCGCTCGCCGTCGTGACTTGCGTCACGCGCCGGCCATCGCGTATCAACGCGGTCATGTCATCAGCGACGTAACGCGCACCGAGTGCTTGAGCCTTTTTGCGCAATGCCTGCACGAGCCCGTAGCCGTCGAACCAGCCCTCACCGCTTTCGCCTAATGCGCCCGCCGCAAGGTCTTCGACGTTGAGCCACGGAAAACGCTTCATCAGCGCACCCGGTTCGAGCAAACGAATATCGGCGCCGAGCCGCGTTTGCAATGCGTGATTGTCGCGTAGTGTCGTAACACCGGCCGGCGTCGCGAGAAACAGGTAGCCGCCTTCATGCAGATCGATCGACGGCCTGGCGCCGTCGACTGCAAGACGCTCTCCAATCGCGCGCAGAAACTCGATGCCGAACAGCGACATCTGCACCGACAGCGGCGTCGAGAACTGCTGGCGGATCGACGCGGCCGATAACGCCGATGACGAACGCGCATAGCTCGGATCGCGCTCGATCACGGTGACCTCAACCGTCGGGTCGGCCGCTCGCAGAAAATACGCAACCGAACTGCCGATCACGCCCCCGCCGACGATGACAACTTTCTCCCTCACCTGTCCCGCTCCAACGATGACAGCAATGTCAATAACGACGACAACAGCGCGCCGCGGTTTTCAGCCCTGTTTTTCAGCCATGCTAATCAGCCGAGATTGAAGTCAATACCCTGCGCGAGCGGCAGCGCCGACGAATAGTTGACGGTATTCGTCGCGCGCCGCATATACGCTTTCCACGCATCGGAGCCGGACTCACGGCCGCCGCCGGTTTCTTTTTCGCCGCCGAACGCGCCGCCGATCTCCGCGCCGCTCGGCCCGATGTTCACATTCGCAATGCCGCAATCGCTGCCGGACGCGGACAGAAAGCGCTCCGCTTCGCGCAGGTCGGTGGTGAACGCGCACGACGACAGCCCATGCGATGCCGCATTATTCGCGTCGATGGCCGCGTCGAAATCTTTATAGCGCAGCACGTAAAGAATCGGCGCGAATGTCTCTTTCAGCACGACCGCGCTCTGCGACGGCATTTCGACGAGCGCCGGGCGCACGTAATAGCCGCCTTCATATCCTTTGACTTCAACGCGCGCTCCGCCGGTCACCTTGCCGCCTTCCGCTCGCGCCTGCTCAAGTGCGCGCTGCATCCGCTCAAACGCTGGCTTGTCGATCAGCGGCCCCATTAGCGTGCCCTTCTCGAGCGGATTGCCGATCGGCACCTTCGCATAGAGCTGCTTCAGGTTTTCGACCGTTTGCTCATACACGCTCTCGTGAACGAACAGGCGACGCAGCGACGTGCAACGTTGCCCCGCGGTGCCGACCGCCGAGAACAGGATCGCGCGCAACGCGAGTTCGCGGTCCGCGCTCGGCGCGACGATGCCCGCGTTATTGCCGCCCAGTTCGAGCAGCGACCGGCCGAAGCGCTTCGCGACTTCGGCGCCGACCGTGCGGCCCATCTCGGTGCTGCCGGTCGCGCTGACGATCGATGCGCGCGGATCGGCGACCAGCTTCGCGCCCACGTCGCGGCCACCGGTGACAAGCGCGGTCAGCCCGGCCGGCGCATCGCCGAATTCGCGTAACGCGTCGTGCAGAATACGGTCGACCGCGATCGCGGTGAGCGGGGTTTTCTCCGAAGGCTTCCACACCACCGCGTTGCCGCAGACGAGCGCAAGCGCCGCGTTCCACGACCACACGGCAACCGGAAAGTTGAACGCCGAAATCACGACGCAGGTGCCAAGCGGATGCCACGATTCCGCCATCCGATGGCCGGGACGCTCGGACGCGATCGTGAGGCCGTACAGCTGCCGCGACAGGCCAACCGCGAAGTCGCAAATGTCGATCATTTCCTGCACTTCGCCGAGCCCTTCCTGCAGGATCTTGCCGGTTTCGAGCGAAACGAGGCTGCCAAGCGCCTGCTTTTTCTCGCGCAGCCGGTTGCCGAGCAGGCGCACGAGTTCGCCGCGGCGCGGCGCGGGTACATTGCGCCACACGGCAAAAGCCTGTGTCGCGGCGGCGAGCGCCGCATCGACTTGCGCGGCCGAGCGGTTCGGCGCACGGCCGATCAGCTCACCGGTAATTGGCGAATGGACGGCGATGTCGCCTGCTTGCACCGCGTCGGCAATGCCGAGTTCGGCGAGGATGGTCGAGGCGTTCATCTTGGCTCCCTTTAAATTTCCAATACGAAACAAAAGACGGTTCGGAGACTATACACGCCGGGTTTTCTGGCGACAAGGTGGTCGTCGGCGTACTGGCGTGACAACCGTAACATGCCGTAAATAAGCGGAATCGAGGGTTTTCCCGGGTATCCCGGTCGACGCGGACATGGGCTGCGCAGCGACCGCACGGCATCGACCGAATGTGTTTCTTATAGGAAATTAACAGGGAGCGGCCCGCACCGGTCAGGCACGGGGAAAGCGCAGTTCAAAGCGCACGACGCTTGGCGCCGGACACGACACCGACGCGCTGCCGCCGTGCAGATTCATGATCGCCTTGACGATCGCCAGGCCGAGGCCGCTCGACTCGGTAAAGCTGCTGCGCGCGGTATCCGCGCGATAGAAGCGATCGAACAGACGCGCCATCAGGTCCGACTGAATCTCGCCGTCGTTCTCGACGACGACCGTCGAGCCGCGCTCGTCTTCCTCGCCCGTCAGCCTCACGACCGAATCGTTCGCGCCATAGCGCACCGCATTCACCACGAGATTGTTGATCGCGCGCCGGCACAGCATCGGGTTTGCCCACAGCGCGCCTCGTGCATCGACGGCAAAACGCATGCCGCGTTCGTCCGCAATGCCTTCGAAATACTCGGCGATCTTGTTCAGTTCGTCGGCAAGCGTGACCGGTTCGCATTCGATCGCGAGCGCCGCATGATCCGCGTGCGCAAGAAACAGCATGTTTTCCGCGAGATGGCTAAGGCGGTTCAATTCTTCGAGATTCGATTCGAGCGTCTGCTGATACTCATCGACGTCGCGCGTTTGCGCGAGCGTCACCTGCGTCTGGCCAATTAGCACGTTGACCGGCGTGCGGATTTCGTGCGCGAGATCCGCGGAAAACTGCGACAGGCGCTGATAGCCTTCGGCCAGACGATCGAGCATCGCGTTGAACGCTTCGGTGAGCTGCCGCAGTTCGGCCGGCGCCTGGCGGCTGTCGAGGCGCATTGACAGGCTCGTCGGACTAATCTGCGCGGCGCGCATCGCAATTTCGTGGACCGGCCGGAACCCGCGCCGCAACACGCCGTATGCAAGCAGCGTCGCGGCCAGCGCGCCGGCCAGCGTCGCCGCAATGATCCGGACGCGATACTCGGCAAGAATGCGCACCTCGCTGGTCATCGGATGACCCGCGATCACGGTGACCGGCTGGCCGTCCTCGCGCGCGACGGTGGTCGCGTACGTCCAGTGCACGCGTACGCCGTTCGGTAGCGACGTCTCGGTAATGCCGGCCGGGCCCGGCTCACGCGCGCGCGCGTCCCCGAGATCGGGCACCGGCACGTGATCGGGATTCACGTCGATAAACGGCGGCTCGCCCGGCCGGCGAAAAATCAGCACGTCCTGTTCGGCGCCGAGCATCGATTCGAACAGCAGCGGCCGCGCTTTCAATTCGTTGACGGTGTACAACTGCCGGACCAGCCGGCTGAAGTGCTCGGCACGGCTCATCAGCGCGATGTCCGCGCGATGTTCAAGCGCGATACGCTCCGAATGATAGAAGTAGGCCCCCAGCGCGGCGATCACCGTGCAGGCGATCACCGCGAAAAAGACCGTCGTCCGGACGGTCAACGAACGGGCTGCCCAGAATTTCATGTCCCGTCGTCAAGCGTGTAGCCGATGCTGCGCACCGTATGAATCAGCTTCTTTTCGAACGGGTGATCGATCTTCGCACGCAGCCGCTTGACGGCGACGTCAACCACATTGGTGTCGCTGTCGAAGTTCATGTCCCACACTTCCGACGCGATCTGCGAGCGCGATAGCGCCTCGCCCTGGCGGCGCACCAGCAGATGCAGCAGCATGAACTCCTTGTTGGTCAGCGGAATCTCGACGCCTTCGCGCGTGGCCTTGCGGCGCAACACATCGAGCTTCAGGTCGGCGACCTCGAACACGTTACTGTCACGAATCACACCACGACGCAGCAAAGTGCGCACGCGCAGCACCAGTTCGGTGAAGGAAAACGGCTTGACCAGATAGTCGTCCGCGCCCAGTTCGAGCCCGCGAATCCGGTCGCTGACATGATCGCGCGCGGTCAGGAAAATCACCCGCACGTCGCGCTTCGCGCGTAGCGTGCGCATGATCTCCCAGCCATCGATGCCGGGCAGCATCACATCCAGCACCACGAGGTCGTACGGGTGCTCGAGCGCCATATGCAGGCCGTCAGTGCCGGTGCGCGCGAGATCGACCGCATAGCCGCTCTCGCGCAGCCCCTTCTTCAGATAGTCGCCGGTCTTCGGATCGTCTTCGATCACGAGAATGCTCATGTCGCTCGCTGTCATCTAATTGACTTCCCCGATTTTATGCTCCGCACACATAACGTTCATGACGTTTTTGTCATCCACCGGTCACCCTGAAGAGCGTTTGCGGCCGTTACGCTGGGCGAATCCTCAATCACAGACAAGGCAACCGATGAAGCTCGTTTCTGGCGGTTTTATGCGCAGTATCGTCGCGCCGGCCATCGCGGCCAGCGCACTGCTCGCGGCAGGCACCGCCGCGTATGCGCAGAATGCCCAGCCGACCGGCGTGCGCGGCACGATCACGTCGTTCACGGGCGATGACCTGAAGGTGCATACCCGCGATGGCAAGGATCTCGACGTCAAGGTCCCGCAAGACACGGCGGTGCGCGGCGTCACGCTCGCGAAAATCAACGAGATCAAGCCGAACAGCTACATCGGCACCGCCGCGATTCCGCAGGCGAACGGCACGCTGAAGGCGCTCGAAGTGCACGTGTTCCCTGAAAGCATGCGCGGCACCGGCGACGGCCACCGTCCGTGGGATCTCGGCGCCAATAGCTCGATGACCAATGGCACGGTCGGCAATGTGGTGGTCAGCAACGGCCGCACGATCACGGTCAACTACAAGGGCGGCGAAAAGAAAATCTACGTGCCGGAAGACGTGCCCATCGTCGCTCTCGAACCGGGCGACAAGTCATTGCTGGTGCCGGGTGCGAAGGTCGTCCTGTTCGCGCACAAGGAAGCTGACGGTTCGCTGACGGCCAATTTCATTTCCGCTGGAAAGAATGGCGTCACGCCGCCGATGTAAGCAGCGGCACGGTCGCAGCACCGGGTAGCTGACCCAGCAGGCGAGACGGAACGCCGGCCACCGGACCCGCGATGGGAACGGCCGCCGGCTTCGCCATTTCGCCATTCCATTTCGCAATTCGATTGCAGCGGGAATCACTCGATGGCAGAAAAAGCGCTCAATGGCACGCGCACGCAACGCGTTATCGTCCATTCGCTGATCGTGCGCGTCACGCACTGGGTCAACGCATTCGCGATGGTCTGCATGGTGATGAGCGGCTGGGCGATCTACAACGCGTCGCCACTCTTCCCGTTCCGCTTCCCCGCATGGGCGACGGTCGGCGGCTGGCTCGGCGGCTCGATCGCGTGGCATTTCGCGGCGATGTGGCTGCTGGTCGCAAACGGCCTCGTCTATCTCGCGCACGGCTTTGCGACGCGGCATTTCCGCAAGCATTTCCTGCCGGTCCGTCCGCGCGACGTGTTGCACGACGCGCGGCTTGCGCTGACGCTCCGTCTGCCGCACGAAACGGGCGTGTACAACGCGGTCCAGCGGCTGCTCTATATCGTCGTGCTGCTGTTCGGCGTACTGCTCGTCGCGTCGGGACTGTCGATCTGGAAGCCGGTGCAACTCGCATGGCTCACCGGCCTGTTCGGCGGCTACGAGTTCGCGCGGCGCGTGCATTTTGCTGCGATGGCGGGCGTGGCCGGTTTTGTCGTCGTGCATCTCGCCCTTGTCATGCTTGTCCCGCGCACGCTGCCATCCATGATTACCGGCCGCGCGCGGCGCGTCGTTCACGGAGTCACCGACGCATGAGCCAACCGCGCAAACCGATGGATACACCCGATACCGACGCGCGCGATTCGCGTGCGCAACCGCTACGCGAGCGCATTGTGCTCGCCGATCACAAGCCGCAGCTGGAGCGCGTGCAGCGGCGTCTGTTTCTGCGCTCATCGCTATCGCTCGGCGCGCTCGCGATGCTGTCCGGCTGCAACATGCAGGACGGCGATTCGGTCGACAAGGTGTTGTGGGCCATGTCGCGCTGGAATGACCGCGTGCAGGGCTGGCTTTTCAACCCGAACCGGCTTGCGCCGACCTACGCGGCAAGCCAGATCACCAAGCCGTTTCCGTTCAACGCGTTCTACCCTGAGTACAACGTGCCGGAGATCGACGGCTCCGATTACGCGCTCGAAGTTTCCGGCCTCGTCGCCGACAAGACCGACTGGAATCTCGCGCGGCTGCGCTCGTTGCCGCAAACATCGCAGATCACGCGGCACATTTGTATTGAAGGCTGGAGCGCGATCGGCGAATGGCGCGGCGTGCCGTTTCACACATTTCTCAAGCGAATCGGCGCGGATACGTCGGCGCGCTACGTCGGCTTCAAGTGCGCCGATCACTATTACACCAGCCTCGACATGGCCACCGCGCTGCATCCGCAGACCCTGCTCACGCTCGACTTCGGCAGTGAACCGCTGCCGCCGAAGTACGGCTATCCGCTCAAGCTGCGCGTACCGACCAAGCTCGGCTTCAAGAACCCGAAGCATATCGCGGCGATCTTCGTGACCAACGACTACCCGGGCGGCTACTGGGAAGACCAGGGCTACAACTGGTTCAGCGGCTCCTGACCCATCGCGTGATATGGGTGTGTCGTTCGTCCCGCGCGAATCGCACTGTGTGAGGAAGAAACGATAAAGTGCGCTCCGTCATGAGTTGCGCGGCCTGCGCGATAGCTGTCGCTCGACGGCGCGACAGCTATCGCGCTCGGCAACCGCGACCTATTCGGCCTGGAATAACGCCGGGTTGATGGCTGTTTAGATAGACGACTCTCCTGTCAAGGATCCACGCGTCGCGGTCAATCGTCATACTTCGCAGGGTGCGGGTGCGATACAGGACCACGTTTACCGTTTCTTGAAGTTCAGCGAATTCACCATGTCCGATGTTCTGAACAAAATCATTGCCGTCAAGCGCGAAGAAATCGCCGCGAACCGCCAGGCAAAGCCCATCGAGGTCCTGCAACGCGACGGACAAGCGCAGCCGGTACGCGATTTTGTCGGCGCGCTGCGCGCAAAGCACGCGAGCGGCCTGCCTGCCGTGATCGCGGAAGCGAAGAAAGCGAGCCCATCCAAAGGCTTGATTCGCGATCCTTTCGAACCGGCGCACATTGCGGCGTCGTATCAACGGCACGGCGCGGCCTGCATGTCGGTGCTGACCGACCGCAACTTCTTTCAAGGCTCCGCCGCAGACTTGAGCGCAGCGCGCAACGCGTGCGCGCTGCCGGTGCTGCGTAAGGACTTCATGGTCGACCCGTATCAGATTCACGAAGCGCGCGCGATGGGCGCCGACTGCATTCTGCTGATCGCGGCCGCTCTCGAGCCTGCACAGATGCGTGACTTCGAAGCGCTTGCGCACTCGCTGAACATGGCCGTGCTCGTCGAAGTCCATTCGCGCGAAGAACTCAATATCGCGCTAACACTAAAAACACCGCTGGTCGGCATCAATAACCGCAATCTGCGTACTTTCGAAGTCACGCTCGACACGACCCTCGGCATGCTGAGCGATATCCCGGACGATCGGATCGTCGTCACCGAGTCGGGCATTCTGCGCCGCGCCGACGTCGAACGGATGCGCGACGCGGGCGTCGACACATTCCTCGTCGGCGAGGCATTCATGCGCGCGTCAGATCCGGGCGCGGAACTCGCGCGACTCTTCTTCGACGCGTGAGCATCGTGGCCGCACGCCGCAGTGCGGCCACGACAGGTCTGGCACGCGTCTGGCACGCGTCACGTTACTAAACACGCGTGCCGCGTCACTAAACAAACAGGAGAAAATCGAACACGTCGGGTGCAAAACTCAAAGGCGCCTGAGCATCCTTAAGGACCTCATTCGTTTGCCGTCCATCGCGTTCGAACACTTCGATTCCAGCCCTAATTGAATGCGCCGCCGCCGCTGCAGCAATGGCAGCGCTCGGCTATACTGCCCCGCTTGGTTGCGCACTTGCGGCGCCCATCCGCGTCACAAGCGCGGGCTAGCAATTAGAGGGCGTTCCGTGTCCGCCAGGGTTGACTCAACGGGTCAACTCAGCGGCCGACCGGAACACTGAAGGCCGAGCCAGGCTGGATATCCTTGATGGCGAAAACGTTCGACTACCTGAACAAACTGCTGCGCTCAGGGTGGGCCTATCCATCGCTCCTGCTGCGCTACGCGATCATCGCTGTGGCGATCGGCGGGATATCGTTCGCATACGCCTTTTCCGCGGGCTGGGTTGGCTGGCCCGTGCACCGTGCTCCGCTTTCGGCCACCCGCGTCGTCAATGCCTTCGAAGCGACCACCGGCTTGCACCCAGGTTTTCGCCGCAACCACGCCAAAGGGATCTGTGTGATCGGGCACTTCGAAAGCAATGGCGCGGGTGCCAGGTTGTCGCGTGCTCGTGTGTTCGCGCGTGGCGTGGTCCCGGTGGTCGGACGCTTCTCGGTGCCCGGCACCAATCCGGCGGTTGCCGACGGCGAATCGCGGCTGCGCAGTCTCGCACTTCGCTTCGCGGTGCCGGACGGCGGGGAATGGCGTACCGCGATGAATTCGGCGCCCATCTTTTCCGTCAGGACGCCCGATGACTTTGTCGCGGAACTCGCGGCGCACCGTGTGGACAAAGCAACCGGGAAACCCGACCCCGCGCGCATTGCCGCGTTCGAGGAACAGCATCCCGAAGCACGCGCATTTCGTGAATGGACGCGACAGCATCCGGCATCGTCGGACTTCGACAATGCCGCTTACTACAGCGTCAGTGCATTCCGCTTCGTCAGCGCGGACGGCACTTCGCGATACGTGCGTTGGAGCATGGTGCCCGATTCAGTCTACCGGCCGGTCACCGCATCGGAACGACGCGATCCGGATTTTCTCGCGCATCGACTGGTCAAGACGCTTGCGCAGGGGCCGCTGCGCTGGCATCTGATACTCGCGGTCGCGCAGCCGGGCGACGCGATCACCGATGCGACGCGAGTCTGGCCTCAAACGCCTGATCGCGAACGCGTCGATGCGGGCACGCTGGTCATCGACAGTGCGCAGCCGCAAATCGACGGGCCGTGCCGCAATATCGATTTCGACCCGCTGGTTTTGCCGGCGGGCATTGAACCGTCCGCGGATCCGCTATTGGCCGCGCGTTCAGCCACGTACATGGAATCGTTTTACCGGCGTATGTCGGAAGAAGTTCGTTTCGCAAGCAAACGTTAGCCTCAGAACAAGCAATGCTCAGCAGACTTTATTACGAGAAGTTAAACTCGTGTGTTACCGTGTGCCGCCAGCCGCGGTTGACTCAAGCGTCGCCTTGGACGACGCGCTTCGATTACTACAAGGGACAAACAAGGAACTCCGTCGATGACCGACGCAGACTTACCCAGCCTCCTGCCGGGCATGCTGCCGCGCCTGTGGGCGTTCGCGCTGCGCATTACCGGTGATCAGCACGATGCGGAGGATCTTGTACAGCGCGCGTGTGTTCGCGCTCTCGAGCGTGCTCATCAGTTAAGGCCCGGCACCGCCCCCCTTAGCTGGATGTTTTCGATTGTGCATTCGACCTGGATCAACGAATTGCGAGCGCGTAGCGTGCGCAGCCGTTCCAGCATGCAATGGGACGACGCATTGCTCGAAACCGTTGCTGATCCGGCCGCACGTTCGCCTGAAGATCATGTGATGAACGGACAGATTATCGATGCGGTCTCACGCTTGCCGGAAGCACAACGCGTCGTTATGCTTTTGGTAGCGGTGGAAGGCCTGAGTTATAGCGAGGCGGCAGAAGTCCTCGAAGTGCCAGTCGGAACGGTCATGAGCCGTTTGTCGCGGGCACGCCAGGCCATAGGCGCGCATTTCGGCGTGCGGGAAGGCCAGAAAATGAAGAATCCGGTTAAGAGCAAGGGCGAAGTCTCATGAAATTGGACGACATGCTATTGATGGCGTATGTCGACGGTGAGCTATCGCCTCTCGAACGCCAGGAAATCGAAAAAGAGATTGCGACGTCGCCCGAAACGGCGGAACGTGTCGCGCTCTTCTCCGCGTCACGTCTGCCATACGGCGACGCGTTCGCCGACCAGAAGCTGCCCCCCGTCCCGGAAAGCCTGGCGAAAAAAATCGAAGCGCTCTCGCGTGCGCATGCGGCGCAGCCCGCCGCCACGTCGAGCGAACCCGGCGCGAACGACGCGCATATCGAACATGACGCGCAGATGCCGCCATCAGCGCCGGTGCGCTCGCGTGTGCGTGTCGCGCCCGCGTGGCTCGCCGTTGCGTTTGTCGCGGGCGCGTTCTGCGTCGGCGCGGTGATGCGTCTCGCACCGGGGAGCCTCAATCCGGTGTCAGGCGCGTTCACGACGGCATCGAACGGTCCGTCTCCGTGGATACGCGCGGTGGTCGACTATCAGAAGCTGTATTCGCGCGAGACCGTCGCGTTCAGCACGGTCAGTACCGACGAGTCCGCGCAAACGGTCGCACAAATTCGTCAAGACGACCAACTGTCGTTGCGTGTCCCTGATCTAAGCGCCGCGGGGCTTACGTTCAAACGCGTGACGCGTCTGCGCTTCCAGGGCAAACCGCTTGTGCAAATCGAATACCTGCCGCCCGAAGGTCCACCGATCGCGTTGTGCGTGATGAAGGATATGCGCCCCGACCAGGCAGTGGCCGCGTCACAGGTGGCCGATATGAATGTGGTCACGTGGCGGCAGGATGAACTGCATTACGCGCTGGTCGGCGCCGACAACAAGAACATCGACCTGATGTCGCTCGGTAAGCAGATCTCCGGACAGGGTGTCGACCAGTTGTTCGGCAAGGTCGGCTCAGCTCCCACCCCCCACCACACCATCAGCTAGCCTATCGCGTGCCTCTTCGCACGCGCGCGCTTCAGCGGCCCAGCGCAACGCCCTCGTCGGGCGTTGCATGCGGACACCGGTCGTCCGTGCTGCGAATTTCGTTATCTTTATCGCTTTGCGCGCGGTTCGCAGTGTTCTCGCTTCGGCATGTCCGCGTCAGCGCTCGCGGCCTTTTGAGCCATTTATTTCGTCAATCGAATCGATTAATTTGCTTAAGCCGCAAAAAAGAAGGTGACGGCACTCATGCACCGTCACCTCAGGCATCCCGGTCCAGCCTCAAGCCAATTGCCGGCTAGCGGTTCAACGTATCGGAAGGCGCTTCGTTGAACTCGCGGCGATAGCTGTTGACAAGCGTCGAGCGGTTGCTGACACCCCACTTGTTCGCGGTCGCAAGAATGCCGTTCTCGTGCGCGCCTTCGGACGTCTGCAGCTCGGCGCGAATGCGCTCCATCCGCAGCCGGCGCACGATCTCGCTCGGCGTCGAACCGAGGCTGCTCTTGAACGCGCTTTGCAGCGCACGCTCGGTGACGCCGATTTCACTGGCGATCTCGCGAATCGACAAGTCCTTGCGGTCGAGGTTATCGACCAGATACCGGTACGCGCGACGATAACGCGCCGGCAGCCGTGCGCCGATATCGTCCAGTTGCTCCGGCACGCGCACCGTGCGCTGCGCGTAGCGAGCAAGTGCGCCCGCTTCGTCGCGGATGCAGCGCATCGCCGTGAGCGCGTAACGCGTATACACGCGCAGCGACTCCGCGTTGCGCTCCTGCTGATGGCGCAGCTTCGCAAAACAATACAGATATTCGAGCTGCCGATGGCTTTGCGGCATCCGTACTTCCGCGTTCAGCAGCGTGAGGATCGACTCGGCGAGCGCCGGCGCGCCACCCGCGAGGCTCGCGAGCACGATCTCGATGCGCACCGCGCCCTGGTAGCTCGCGATGCCCTGCTTGCCTGCCCAGTCCGCATGCGCACCGAGCACATGGCCGACATCGCGCTGGCCGTTCGCTAGTTGCATCAGTTGCTTCAGGTAATCGGTGCGCGCGCGCAGCAGCGGAGTCTGCACCGTGTACGTGCTGACCCGCGGCGTCGTGCCCTGCATCGGTGCAATGCGTGGCGCGCCTTCACCGGCGAGACCCGACTGCCAGTACACGTGATCGCTCAGTTCCGGGTGCGAGCGCAGTTCGCTTTGCGTCGCGACGTCGAAACGAACGGCGGTCAGCAGTTCGCGCCAGCCGCGCGCAGTCGTCAGCGTCGTGCTCGAGTCGTCGATCAGGTCATCGAGCGCGTCGAGCACACCGTCCGCGTCACGCAGCCGGCCAAGGCCGAACAACACGCCGAACATGCCGAAGTAGCCTTCGAGACGCAGCGACAATTCGCTGCCCGGCTGGTCGACGAGGCGCATGAAACACGACATCGCGGTGCCGTAGCGGCAGCGGAACAGTGCCTGCCAGCCGGCGTTGCGGCACGACGCGAAGCGCACCTGCTCCTTGGACGCGCGCATCAGCTTTTGCGCTTCTCGATACGACTCTTCGGCATCGACGTCCATGCCGACCGCCATTTGCAGATCACCGTGCAACTGCAGCAGGCCGGGAAGCAGATCCGGATCGCAGGTATCAACGTGTCGCGACGCCTGGGCGGCGGCCGCCTGAATCCGGCCCTCGGAAATCAGTTCGGTCAACGCGGGTGGGACCGACGTCGACGTCAACATCGACACGTAGGGGAAATAGAAAGTGGCAAGCATGGCGGGCTCCGTTGGCGATCCGGTGCGAACGCGTGACGCGTCCGGGGTGCCCGGGGGGAAACCCGAACACCGCAACGGAACCCAATGTAGCCAAATCGTCGACCAGGATTCTCAATAATCCTGGAACGTTAATTGAACTTGAGCATTGTTGAGAATTTGCGTCCGCAAATTTCGCTTCACGGCATTTTCTTTCATTTCTTCTACGTTTGCCGAATATCGTTAGCCTTTTCCTGAAAATTGGGAATTTGCATCACTTCAGTACGTGTTTCGGATGCGAAGTGGGAATACGCCCCCTCTATTACGTGTTGTGTTGGACAGAGCACGATGCGACGACTGCTCATAGCCAACGAACAAGGACCAGGGACCTGACGGGGTGAATTGCGCTTCACGATGAAGCGCGGCGATCGTTACGGAGAAATCATGCAGATTGCCTTTTACACACAAAACGACCATCTGTTTCGCGAGATCGACAAGGCATTCGAAGAGGACGGCAATTACCGCTGTATCCGCTTTTCCAGCGAGCTTCCGCTGATCCGCTTTCTCGAGCGCCATGACGCGGCGCTCGTGTTGTTCGACGCGGGCCGCAGCTGCGCGGCTGGCCGCGGCGTGCTGTCGTGGCGCGCCTGTCACTTCCGCCGCGACTTGCCGGTGATGATGATCGGCCAGTCGTGGGACACCGACAGCATCATCGAAGCGCTCGACGCCGGCGTCGACGAGATCGCGGTGGGTACGCCCTGCGCGAAGGAAGTGCTTGCGCGTGCGCGCCGCACGATCACGAAAAGCGGCGGCAGCGCGAACTCCGATAGCCGCATTACGCTCGGCGAATACACGATCGACCGCTCGACCAGCGCCATCAGCGTCAACGGCCAGCATATCAAGCTGACCGCGCGCGAACTCACGCTCGCGTGGCTGCTGTTCGCCAATGCCGGCACCCTCCTTACCCGCGAACAGATTGCGCGCGCGGTGTGGGGCAAGGAGGCCGTGATTGCGAGCCGTTCGATCGAGCAACATATCTATAAGCTCCGCAGCAAACTGTCGCTCGGTGAACACAGCAATCTCCAGCTTAAGACCGTCTATTCGATCGGCTACGTTTTCGACCTGGTCAGGACGCGGCCGGCAACGACCGCGGCTGCGAGGCTAAGCGAGCCCGTCGCGGCATACCCGTTTTAATTGCACGTCACGCCAGATTTGGTGTCGAGTCCCGCCAGGTTCCGGCACCAAACTGTCACAGGTGCATTTTTAGCCTATCAGTCGGGTACGCTCTGGCACAGTCGCGAAGGAGCGCGCGTCGACGCGAACCTGCGAGCCTCAATCCGGTCACGCCGCGGAATAGTCAGGCTAGTTGCCTGTTGGTAGGGCGGGTCGTGGGGCGGGCCATCGCCCGCCGAACATGTCAGTCATATGACGGCTGGGCGGGCGTCATGGCCGTCCACCGGTATTTCCGATGAGAAACGGACAACGCATCGCATCTCTCATGTAGAGACAACGTGCATCGGATGCTCGCCATCGGAATGTTATGATCGGAAACAGCTATTTCGCGCGCCTGCCGCACGCCGCCGCACACTTTCCCGCTGTTACGCCACGCCATGGATGCCACTTCAGCCAAACCCGCCGAGTCGTCGACCTCTGATCTCGGCCGGCGCGTCCGCGCCGCGCGGGTCGGGCTCGACCTGACGCTGGAGAACGCGAGCCGGCTATGCGGCGTGTCCCGCTCGACGCTGTCGAAAGTGGAAAACGGCCTGATGTCGCCGACCTTCGACGTGCTGCAAAAGATCGTGCTCGGCTTGCAGATCGATCTCGCCGATCTGTTCGGCGCCACACCGAAACCCACCGCGGGCGGCCGCCGCGCGCTGACGCGCAAAGATGCGGGGCAGCGTCACGCTTACCGCGGCTATCAGATGGAGTTGCTCGCGACGGACCTCGCGCACAAGGCGATGCTGCCGTTTCGCATCCGCATTACAGCGCACACGCTCGACGCGTTCGATGACTGGGGGCGCCACGAGGGCGAAGAGTTTCTCTATGTGATCAGCGGCAGCGTGTGCCTGTATTCGGAGCTTTATGCGCCGACGCATCTGAACGCCGGCGACAGCCTCTACTTCGACAGTCGCACCGGCCACGCGGCGGTATCGACCAGCGAAGCAGACGCCGAAGTGCTGTGGATGGCGACCGGCGGCGATCCGACACAGCCCGGCGCGGACCCGCCTAAAAAGTAGGCACGACGCGTCTGGCCATTTCAGTGATGAACCTCTGCGGAACCCGCCTCGCGCCGCGTTCCACCGTCGCTGGCAGTCGTACCCGCTTCCTGCGCGGTGCCGTCGTGCGACGCCCCCGCCGCTAACGCCCGCTGCGCGAGTTGCGCAATATGCAGCGCGTGCCGGCCCGTGCCGTGTTCGATCTGCTCACGGCAGCTAAAACCGTTGGTCAACACAATCGTTGGCAGTGACACGGCGCGCACAGCCGGGAACAGCTTGTCTTCGCCGATCTTCTCCGACATCGCATAGTGCGCTTCGTTAAAGCCGAACGAACCAGCCATTCCGCAACAGCCCGTGTCGAGCAGTTTCCACTGCACGCCAAGGCGCTCGAGCAGCGCGGTGTCCCCTTGCATGCCGAACAGCGCCTTCTGATGGCAGTGGCCGTGCACGACCACCTGCGCATCGAGTTTCGGCCACTCGAATGGCTGCCGCGCGACGAAATCGGAGAACAACCAGGTTTGCGCGGACAGGCGCCGCGCCGCGTCGCTATCGGGCAACTGCTTGAGCAACTCGTCCTTGAACACCGACAGGCATCCCGGTTCGAGCCCGACGAGCGGCACGCCCGCGGCGATGTCCTCGGCGAGATCGTCGAGCACATTCACCAGCAGTTCGCGCGCGCGCTCGATAAGACCATAGTCGTAGAGCGGCCGCCCGCAGCAGAGGCGCCTTTTCGGCAACACGACGTGAAAGCCCAGTCGCGTCAGCACATCAGCCGCGGCTGCGGCGACCTCCGGCGAGAAATGATCGTTGAACGTGTCGACCCACAGAATCACTTTCTGCGCCGATGCGTCACGCGCATCGCGCGTCCCCCGCGCATGGTCCGCGCGCTGCTCGTGCTGCGCGATCTGCCGATACGTGCGGCGCGCGAATGCAGGTAGCTTGCGCTTCTGCGCAATGCCCGCAACCCATTTGCCGAGCGTGCCGACGAGCGGCGCCTGGGTCATCAGATTCGCGAGCGGCGCGAAGCGCGCGGCAAGCGGCGCCCATTCGCCGATGCGCCCCATGAAGAGCGCCTGTCGCGGCCGGCGGTGCGTCTCATAGTAATGCGACAGGAATTCGGCCTTGTACGACGCCATGTCGGTATGCGTCGGACAGTCGGATTTGCAGCCCTTGCAGGCCAAACACGTGTCGAGCGCATCCCTGATTTCTTCGCTTTGCCAGCCGCCTTTGATGGTCTCGCCTTGCAGCATCTCCCAGAACAGATGCGCGCGGCCGCGCGTCGAATACGCCTCTTCGCGCGACGCCCGATAGCTCGGGCACATCGTGCCGCCTTCGAGCGAGCGGCATTTGCCCATGCCGATGCAGCGCTCGACCGCGCGCTGGAAGCCATCGCCTTCACGGCTCCTGAACGTAAGCTTCGTTTGCAGCGTGACCGGCCGGTAGGCCGGCCCCATCCGCAGGTTTTCATCGACGCGATACGGATGCACGACTTTGCCCGGATTCATCCGGTGCCGCGGATCCCAGATTGCCTTGAACTGTTCCATCGCCTGCATCAGTTCCGCGCCGTACATCACCGGCAGAAATTCGGCCTTTGCCTGGCCATCGCCGTGCTCGCCCGATAGCGAACCGCCGAACTCGACCACCAGATGCGCGGCTTCGCGCAGGAACTTGCGCCATGTGCCGATGCTTTCCGGCGTACGCAAGTCGAACGTGATGCGCGCATGCACGCAGCCATCGCCGAAGTGACCGTACAGCGACGTCTGGTAACCGTAGCGATCGACCAATGCCTGAAACGCGCGCAGATAATCGCCGAGCCGCATCGGGTCGACCGCCGCATCTTCCCAGCCGACCACCGGATCAGGGCTGCCGGGCTCGATCGTCAAGGCGACCGCCGATGCGCCGGTCTCGCGAATCGACCATACCTTGTTTTGCAGCGCGCGCGCTTCGACCCGCTTCGTCGATACGTTCGGCCCGGCTTCGCCCGCTTCGAAATAGCGCGCCGCTGCTTGCGCCATCTGTACCGCTGCTTCCTGTGTATCGGCGCCGAACTCGAGCACGACCCATGCGTCGCCCGCCGGCAGCAATGCGATTTCCTCGGCCTTCAGACCGCGCGCCTGCAGACCGCGAATCATCACGCGGTCGAGGCCTTCGATCGCGATCGGCTTGAAGCGCATGAAATGCGGCACGGCGTCGGCCGCGACGTAAATATTGTCGAAGCCGACCACCAGCAGCACGCGTTGCGCCGGGCTGTGGACGAGGCGTACCTTCGCCTGTAGCGTCACCGCGCAGGTTCCTTCGGTGCCAACCAGTGCGCGTGCGACGTTAAAACCGTTTTCAGGCAGCAACTGATCGAGATTGAAACCCGACACGCGGCGTTTGATCTGCGGGAATTTCGCGCGGATCTGCTCGGCGTAGCGATCGCGCAGCGCCTTCAACGCCGCGTAAATTTCGCCTTGACGGCCGCCCGCCGCGATGATGCGCGCGAGCTCTTCGTCGGAGGTCGGACCGACCCAGAAGCGCGCGCCATCATAGGTCAACACTTCGAGCGCTTCGATATTTTCGACCGTCTTGCCGGCCATCACCGAATGTGCGCCGCACGAGTTGTTGCCGATCATGCCGCCCAATGTGCAGCGGCTGTGCGTCGCCGGGTCCGGCGCGAACGTCAGGCCATGCTGCTCGGCCGCGTCACGCAGCGTATCGCAGACGACACCCGGCTCGACGATCGCGGTTTGCGCCGCCGGGTCGACTGACACGATGCGGTTCACGAACTTGCTTGCGTCCGCAACGACCGCGACGTTCACGCATTGGCCGCTTTGCGACGTGCCGCCGCCGCGCGGCAGCACCGGGACATCGTTGCGCTGGCACGCAGCGAGCGTTGCGACCAGATCGTCGACATCGCGCGGCACGACGACCGCGATCGGCACTTGCCGGTAGTTCGACGCATCGGCCGCATAGAGCGCCTTCGCGCCCGGGTCGAAGCGCACTGCGCCGCGCACGTTCCGCCGCAAATCGGCTTCGAGCCGCTGCAGCACCGCGTCACTGCCGTTAAACGGCGCGCCCGAGCGCGCGTGTGCGGCACGTTGCGTGTCGTCGATCGTCTGTTCTTCGATGGGATTCACACTGTCCTCTCTGACGCGCTCTGCGCTGTGGGCTGCTGCGCCGTCATCCTGAAGATGCCCTGCGCGTTGCCCGCATCGAATCGCAAATCGGTTTCCCAGCGGCGCGTCGCCTGATCGAAGTGACGCTTGCGCGTAATGAACTCATAAAACGAGCCGGGCACTTCGCGCGTGACGACGCCGCCGTTCGCGGTGCGGAATTCGCGCACCACGGTGTCGGCGCGGTACGCCGTCTGGAACACGCGCCCCGAGCGCGAGCATTCGACGTCGACCTTCATCGGACGTCCCTTTGCCTTTTCGGCTTCGGCCAGCTTGAACACATCGGCAACGCGATCGGTCGCGTGATTGAATGCATTGCCTTCGGTGGCGATCCAGGCCATTTCCGGCGATTCCTTTAGCAGCGTCTCGTAGTCCGCCTCGTCCGGCACGTCGTGGTGCCGCGCGAACGCGCCGACCAGCCCCGGCAGCAACCGCTGTGCGCCTTCAAGCGGCAGCACGCCGTCGCGTTCCAGTTCCCACAACTGCGCGAGCGCAGCGGGCGTCAGCGGATCGCGCGATGCCCCGACCACGTTCGTCACCGCCTGCTGGAACGGATCGGAAAAGCGCTCCGGATGCAATTCGCTGACGAAGAACTGCGCGATTTCATCGGGTGCGTCGTCGTGCGCCCACGCGCGGCCCGTCATGCCGAGCCGGTCGAGCGGGTAGCGTCCGGCGATCCGAAACCCCAATGCACGAAGGATACGCGCAAATGCCGCTTCGCCCGCTGGCAGCGCGCCGTTATGCGGCCAGCGCACGGTGCGCAACGCGCCATGATCGAAATGGACGCTGCCGCCCGCCGCAAGCGCGTCCTGCGTGTAGGCACGGCCGTTCGGCGAGCGCGCGAGCAAGCCTTCGAAAAGTGCCATGTTCAGCGCCTGCGCGAGTTCCGCGCGCGTAACGACGCCCTCTTCCCATTCGTTCAATAGCGCCGGGTGGTTCAGTGTCGCGAACAGCAGCGCGGTGCGGGATTCGCCGAAGAGCGTGTGCAGCAGGTGTTCGACATTCGCATTCAGCATCGTTCGCATGGTGATTGTCCGGCTCGCGGCGGAGGGCATCGGCATCGCTCCGCCGCATTGATAGCGGGAAGAAAATCGCATTATTCAAAATTCTTAACCCATGGTAAAGCGAGTTAATATCCAAACTTGATGCGTTTTTGGAATCAACATGCGCAAATTCAAACTGCCCAACATGGGCGCGCTGCTCGCGTTCGAAGCGGCCGCGCGTCATGAAAGCTTTACGCATGCGGCGCGCGAGCTGTTCCTCACGGAAAGCGCAGTGTCACGGCAAATCAATGCGCTGGAAAGCAATCTCGGCGTGCAATTGTTCGTACGCGTGAAGCAGCGGGTCGTGCTGACGAAGGCGGGCAAGGTGTATGGCGCGCAGGTGCGCCGCGCGCTCGAAGAGCTCGATCGCGATACGCTGTCGATCATCGCGCACGGCAGCGGCGGCGGCTTTCTCGAGCTCGCCGTGTTGCCGACGTTCGCATCGCAATGGCTGATTCCGCGGATGCCGGACTTCAACGCGCGCTTTTCCGACGTGCGCGTGAACATGGGGGTGCGCACGGGCACGTTCCCGATTGCCGACAGTCATTTTGAAGCGGCGATTCACTACGGCAAGCCGACGTGGCCCGGCACATCGGCCGACTTTCTGTTTCGCGAAGAAGTGGTGCCGGTGTGTTCGGCAACGCTGTTGTCACGGCCGCTCAGACAAGCGGCGGACCTGCTCGACTACCCACTGCTGCATTCGACCACCCGCCCCGAAAGCTGGTCGGTGTGGTTCGCGAATCTCGGCATCCACGATCCGCGCTCGATGCAAGGCGTACGCTACGAATTGCATACGATGCTGATCAGCGCCGCCGCAGCCGGCCTCGGCATTGCGATGGTGCCGCGCTTTTTTCTCGCGGGCCTGTTCGAGCCGCTCAAGCTGATGATTCCATTCGACGCGCCGATGATCGCCGACGCCGCGTACTATCTCGTCTACCCGACCGAGCTCAGTCACGGCAAACCGCTTGCGCGGTTTCGCGAATGGCTGCTCGACCAGGCGGCGCTGTATCAGCAGCAAAACCCGGCGCTCGTGGGCGACGATCGTGCTTCGTAAGCACATGGCGCGCGACGGCCTCGGGCTAAGGGTTCGCTTGTGCGCGCATTCATTGCGTGTTTGCGCGACGCGCCGGGTCTGATCCACATCGTTGCAGGCAGCGGAAGAGTCACGTAGCTTTCACAATGCCATTGTAAAGTCTCGCTGCGAGTTATCTCGCAACGAAACTCCTAGCAGTTCTTGAGGCCCGCCTACGCGGGCTTTTTTTCGTCTTGCCCATTCTGTGCACGGTTTTCGCGCATGGCAGTGGCCATCATTGCGTGATTGCCACCCGTGCATCAGCTGCGGTAATCGGAGCCGGCAGTATCGATTAGCCGCAGCGCGGCCTGCCAGGCGAGCGCGGCGATCCCTTCCGAGTCATCGCGCTGGAACTGCGCCGCGGTCCGTTCGCAGACAGCCGCCGGTGGAATCACGAGCTCCGCATTGCCGGCAAGCGCCTGCACCTGAATCTGACACGCGCGTTCGAGAAAATGAATTTCCTCGAACGCGGTCGCAGCGGATGGTCCGCCGACGAGCAGGCCATGATTGCGCAGAATCATCGCATTGCGGTTGCCCAGATCGGCAACCAGTCTCTCGCGTTCCCCGATATCGAGCGCAATGCCTTCATAGTCGTGGTAGGCGAGGTGCCCATAAAACTTCAGCGCGTGCTGGCTGATCGGCAGCAGCCCCTGCTTTTGCGCGGACACCGCGGCGCCGGCGGCCGTATGCGTATGAATGACGAAGCACAAATCCGGACGCGCAAGATGAACGGCGGAATGAATCGTAAAGCCGGCGGCATTCACACGATAGCGCTCAGGATGACGCGCCACCTGCTCGGGCGCTTCGACCAAGCGGCCATCACAATCGATTTTCACGAGATCCGACGCGCGCATTTCGTTGAACAGCACCCCGTATCGATTGATCAGAAAATGATGCTCGGGCCCCGGCACACGCGCGGTAATGTGCGTATCGATCAAATCCGTCATGCGAAAGTGCGCGACAAGCCGGTAGAGCGCGGCGAGGTCGCAGCGGATGGCCCGTTCTGCTTCGCTACAAGAGCGTGCGACCGTATCGGACACGGCGTTTGTCTCCTTTACCCGGCGTTGTGCAGCGCGTCGACCAGCGTTAGCGCGTTAACGCTTACGCATATCCGATGCGCCATTGCGCGCAATGGCCTATTAAGCAGCGTCGGCAATGCACGCGGCAAGTTCAGCGGTCAGCAGCGGAAGTGCTCGATATTCTGCCCGGCGTTGATCGCGCGCGTGAGCCAGTCCGGGCGCTCGCCCTTGCCGTCCCACGTATTGCCGTAGGCGTCGCGGTATTTTGGTGTGGCCGCGTCTTCAGTCAACGCGGCCGCTAGCGCTTCGATCGAGATGCCGTACTCTTCCATACGGCGCCTGATCCAGACGATCAGCCGCTCGCGCGCCTCACCATCGGAGTCGAACAATCGATGTTCCTCTCGCTCTTTCATAAAGTATCGATATCGCGGCCGGAATGACGCGCGTTATAAAAACACAAAGGCTTCGCCATTTCAGCGAAGTCTTTATACGAACCTGATGGACACGACAAGCCGCCCCAATAGTGCCGGAATAGCAGCCATACCCAACCAGTCTGATTGACGGCAAATGCCCGCCCGCGATCGGCCTCGAGCGTCAGATGAGCGGTGTGTGTGAGTCATGTGCCGAAGTGAGTCATGTGCCGAATGGCCGTTGCGAGCCTTCGCTGATAGAACCCTGGTGCATTGCGGGTTGCTTCTCTGATTTGCATGCGATTCTACACTCATTTTACGCAGCACCAGGTATGCGGCCGTCGTGCGGCGCGACGCCGGGAGGCGCACCGGCTCGACGTTTGCGGGCAGCAAGCCGCTTTTGCCCACGATGTTCTCTACAAATCAAAACGCAATGACAGTGCTTGGGCACAGCATTGGAGCCATTGGCGATTGCGCTCGTGCTATCGTGCGACTCTTCCCGCCGCATCCTGAGGAGAACCTCGCCATGACAGCCCAAGCCGCCATCGCCGCCATTCTTGGCGCGCTGCTAATCGGTGCAATGAGTCCCGGACCCAGCTTTCTCGTCGTTGCACGCAATGCAATTGGCCTGTCGCGCCGCGACGGTCTCGCCACTGCGCTAGGCATGGGCTTTGGCGGAGTCTTCTTTAGCGGCATCGCGCTTTTAGGCCTCTATACGGTGCTCGCCGCAGTCGAATGGCTTTATGTGAGCCTTAAGATTGCAGGCGGCCTGTACCTCATTTATATCGCGTCGAAGATCTGGCGCGGCGCGGCTGCGCCGCTGTCGTTCGACGGCATTCAGACCGGTGCGGGTGGCGACGCGCGCCGCTCGTTCTGGGTCGGTTTATCGACGCAATTAAGTAATCCGAAAACGGCGATTTTCTACGGCAGTATCTTTGCCGCGCTGTTGCCGCAGCACCCGCCGGCATGGTGCTACGCAGTCCTGCCGCCCGCGGTGTTCGCGATCGAAGCGGGCTGGTACACGGTCGTCGCGGTGTTCTTTTCGAGTCGGCACGCGCGCGAGTTCTATGTAAAAGCAAAGAAAGCGATCGATCGTCTCGCCGCGACGGCGATTGCGGCACTCGGTCTGCGGCTGATTTTCACTGCGCATCGGGTGGGACTGTGACAAAGTCGATTGCCTGTGCCGATTTGACGCGCGCACGTAGTTCGAATTTCTGAATCTTGCCGGTGGAGGTCTTCGGCAATTCGCCGAAGACCACGGCCTTGGGCACCTTGTAGCCGGCAAGCAACGCGCGACAGTGCGCGACGATCTCATCGGCCGTCACTTGCGCGCCGTCCTTCAACTCGACGAACGCGCACGGCACTTCGCCCCACTTCGGGTCGGGCATCGCAACGACCGCTGCGACCGACACCGCCGGATGCCGGTATAGCGCGTCTTCCACTTCGATACTCGAGATATTCTCACCCCCTGAAATGATGATGTCCTTGCTGCGGTCCGTGATGCGGAAGTAGCCGTCCGACATGAGCACCGCGATATCACCGGTATGAAACCAGCCGCCGCGGAACGCCTCTGCAGTCGCCTGTTCGTTCTTCAAATAGCCCTTCATGCAGATATTGCCGCGGAACATCACTTCGCCGAGCGTCGCGCCATCGGACGGAACCGGCTCGAGCGTGGCCGGATCAAGCACCGCCGCGGCCGCCTGCAGGTGATATCGCACCCCTTGGCGCGCGTTCATCCGCGCGCAGTCGTCATCGCACAGCGCGTCCCAACTCTGTTGCTTCGCGCACACGGATGCCGGCCCATACACTTCGGTCAAGCCGTATACATGCGTGAGATCGAAGCCGATTGCCTTCATCCGCGCGATCACGGCAGGCGACGGCGGCGCGCCCGCGACCATCGTCGACACCTGATGCGTGATCCCTTCGCGCCATTGCTCAGGCGCATTGGCGAGCGCGCTCTGCACGATCGGCGCACCGCAGTAGTGAGTGACGCGTTCACGGCGGATCAGGTCGAATACCGTCTTCGCGTCGAACCTGCGTAGGCATACGTTGACACCCGCGCGCGCCGCGATCGTCCACGGAAAACACCAGCCGTTGCAGTGAAACAGCGGCAGCGTCCACAGATACACCGCGTGCTTGGGTAAATCCCACTCCAATATGTTGCTCAGCGCATTCAGATACGCGCCACGATGGTGATAAACGACGCCTTTCGGGTCGCCCGTCGTACCTGACGTGTAGTTCAGCGCGATCGCATCCCATTCGTCAGCGGGCGGCGTCCAGGCAAACCGCGGATCACCATTGAGCAGGAATGCTTCGTAATCGGTTGCACGCGAAAACGCATGGGGATCGGCTGGCATCGCATCGCTGACACTGACAATGCGCAGCGCCGGTATCTCCAGCGCGGCGCGTTGCGCGAGTTCGGCAAATTCGGTGTCGACAATCAGCAGCTTGGCCTCGCCATGACGCAGCATAAACAGGATCGACGCGATATCGAGCCGTGTGTTGATCGTGTTGAGCACGGCGCCAGCCATCGGCACACCGAAATGCGCTTCGATCATCGCGGGAATATTGGGGAGCAGCACAGCCACTGTGTCGCCACGGCCGATGCCCTCCTGCTCGAGTGCGCTGGCGAGGCGGCATACGCGCTCATAGGTTTCGCGCCAGTTGCGCCGGACGTCGCCGTAAACCATCGCGGCGCGTTCGCCGTAGATTTCCGCGGCGCGCGCGATGAAATCGATTGGTGTGAGCGGCACGTAGTTCGCGTCGCGGCGGCTCAGACCTTCGTCGAACATCTGCGTCATCGCGTCTCTCCTTGAACGCTCGCACCGTTGCGTCGCAACGCTTGCATCCGGCTGTGCGACGCAATGCGCGCTTGTGTCAAACGACGGCGGAGCACCGCATCGGCGGCGGAACGCTCCGTTGCGCACCGCAATACAGGTAACAGGAGAGTCAGACGCGAGGTAGATCGTCGATAAATTTCTCGACGTGGCCGTCGGGAATGTCGGTGTCGATGCCGTCGAGGCCGTCGGTATGCGAAACCGTTTTGATCTTGGGCCCGAGCAGTTTCATCCCGCCTAGTGTAAATAGCGACCAGACCGCGTTCCCCGTGCGGATTGCGTGAACCACGTCCGCGATCTCGACGATTTCGTGCGGCGACATCCACTCGTTCGTTTTTGGGTTGACGAGCGCCCAGCGAACGTGGGTGACGCGGTCAGTCGTGGGGTTAATGCGCACGGCATCGATAGCATAGGTAGCCATTTCCACCTCCATCATCGTCGTCAGGGCATCGTAGCACTTCTGCGATGCGGAACGAACACCCCAACATTCACGGTGGATCGGCGAATACCTCATCCCGTCCGCATTTCTAAGGATGACGGAGATATCGGCGCACCGGCGCGTCGCCCGCGCTCAGAACAGCATCGCAGGCCGTATCGCCGCGACACGCGTGCCGCTGTCGGACAGCGCCGTCAGTTGCTCGCGTGCTGCGCCTGCCGCCTGCGCAAGCGCAAACCGCTGCGCGGGCGTAAGCGGCGGGGTGAAAACACGCTCGGTCAACGTAAGCGGGTCAACCGGCTGTTCGTTGATCCGCACTTCGTAATGCAGGTGCGGCCCGGTCGCGACACCACTACGGCCGACCGAACCGATGCGCTGCCCCTCGGCGACCTGCATGCCTGCGCGCAAACCGGGCGCGAAAGCGGACAGATGCGCGTAGCAGGTTGTATAACCGTTACCGTGGTCGATCACGATGTGCCGGCCGTAGCCGCTGCGCACACCGACAAACTCCACGGTGCCGGCCGCCGCCGACAACACCGGCGCACCGATGTGCGCGGTCAGATCAACGCCGGTGTGAAAGCGTTCTTCGCCCGACACCGGGTGCATCCGTTCACCGAACGGAGAACTGACCCGATCGTAATTCACCGGCATCGCAAACGGTTCGGCGGGCAGCAGGCTACCGTCGAACGTGTAGTACTCGCCATGCGTGCTGCCGGGTGCGATAAACCAGAGCGCCGTGTACGTGCGATCGCCAAGCCGGACTTCCACTGCGGTGATGCGCGGATGGCGCGACACCGCATCGGTCGGATCGCTGCGTTCATAAATGAGGCGAAATCCATCACTGGGCGCGGACGCCACGACCGGATCAAGACGCCCCGCAAACAGATGTTCGACTTGCGCGACGAGGTCAGCCGGCAAATCGGCTTGCGTCAGCGCGTCACTCAAATCGTGCTCGATGTGGCCCGTGCGTGCGATCGAGCGCGCGTCGTAGCCTGCGTCGGACAACGACCACGGCGACGCGCCTGCGAGCGGCGAGCGGGTTGCGTCACTTTCATTGTTCAAACCGGTAGGGTCATTCGCGTCGCTCGACGCGCTTGTGTTCAGTGCGTCGGAAGCATCGCGAGCCGCGTAAAGATACTCATCCGGTACGCACAGGGCAGGCGCCGCGGCGCACATCGACGCGAGAATGGGCGCGCCGTAGCGCAACGTCGTATCCGACTGTGAGGGGGTTTCGCCGTGGCTCGCCCACAGCGAGTCGACCGGGTCGCGCGGCGTATCGTCGGTGTCGGAGAATTCAGCAGACTGCTGCGCGCGAGATGCGCTATTCGCGGACGCATAGTACGGTGCCTGCTGCGCGGCGCGATCTGCGGCAATGAGCGCGGGTGCGCCCGATGCCGCGGGCAACCCGCAAGCGGCCGCGATACCGATCAGAAACGCCGCACGCGCGGCGGCAGTAAGAAGCGAATGGAATGCATAACGCGCCGGAAGCGCTGCGTCGCCAGACGTGCGCTGCCCGTGCGCGAGAAAAGAACGTCGGCGTACCGTCACGTAGATATCTCGCAGTCGAATCAGAAGGCTGCGGGCGTGAGCGGCAGTGCGGATACAACACGCACGGCATCAGCGCGACGTACTACGAATGAAGTGAACGGGATTCAACCCCACGAATATGATCGTATGAATTTCACCTCTTCACGTCGCGCAGCCCGGCAAAGGAAGTCGATATTCTAGGGGCATACGGCTGCTTCGGGAATAGGATAAAGCCTGGGTTTTCATACACATATGCTCCGAACCTGTGCAAACGCGGTGGAAACAGCGATGACTGCCTCTACAATTGAGGCCTACTGCACAGTTTTATTCTGTGCACGCGCTTTCACCGTGCAAAGTGCGCACGCGATGGCCTCCTCAATCCCTAACCGAAACACACGGTCATCATGTCTTTCACTGCCTGGCTCTTTTTTCTGCCCGCGTGCTTCGCGATCAACATGGCCCCCGGACCGAACAATCTGCTGTCGATCAACGTCGCGGCGCGTCACGGGTTCACGATCGCGTTCGTCGCGGGCATGGGCCGCCTGGTTGCATTCGCGCTGATGCTAGTGCTCGCGGCCACGGGACTCGCGGTGGTGCTGCGAGCCTCCGAACTAATTTTTTTCGCGATCAAGCTCGCTGGCGCCGCCTATTTGATCTGGCTCGCAATTCAGCTGTGGCGTAGCGACGCCGCGCCGTTGAACGCGCAGCACGAAGAAGACGACGCTTCCTTGCTTCGCATTGCGCGTCAGGAGTGCCTGGTCGCCGCGGGTAATCCGAAAGCAATCCTCGTCTTCACTGCGTTCCTGCCGCAGTTCGTCGATATCGCAAAACCGATGCTCCCGCAGTTCGCGGTGCTCGGCGCAAGCTTTCTGGTACTCGAGTGGCTTGCGATCGCCCTCTACTCCGGCGCCGGAATGTACCTCGGAAAATGGCTTACGCGCGCCGGCGTGCGGCGCTGGTTCAACCGCTGCTGCGGCGTGTTCCTCGGCGCAATCGGCATGAGCTTTCTGCTCGTGCGGCGCGCACAAGGTTGATCGGCCGCGCGGCACGTGACTTGCAAATCACACAATGCATGGGGGAAGGTTGCAGGGGTCGTCGGCATACATAAACAATTGCTAATGCAATTCGAGAGAAACTTTAACTGTCCTCAATCGTTGCCGCCCCCTATGCTCACCCTATCGCCCGTTACGGTTGCGTGACGTTGTTTGCGCGCTATCGCGCACGCGACACACGCCGCACGATGTCGGCATCGGCACGAACTATTACGCCGGCACGGCGGGCAAGCGGGTTTTCAATGTCATCAGGGCGAACATCATGAAGATCTGTGTTTTCGGAGCAGGGGCAATTGGAGCGCTGATGGGCGTGCAGCTCGCGCGGGCGGGCGCGGACGTCAGCTTTGTTGCGCGCGGCCCGCATCTTGCGGCAATGCGCGAGCACGGCGTGCGTGTGTTGATGGACGGCGACGAGGTTTCCGCCCGTGTGCGCTGCACGTCCGATCCAAGCGAACTGGGCGTGCAGGACTATGTGCTCATCACGCTGAAGGCCCATTCGGTGCCGGGTGTCGTCGACGCGATGCAACCGCTGCTCGGCAAGCACACCGCCGTTATCACCGGGGTGAATGGCATTCCTTACTGGTACTTCTATCAGCATGGCGGCAAGTTCGCCGGCACGCGGCTCGCGAGTATCGACCCCGACGGCACGCAGTGGGCCAAACTGGGACCAGAGCGCGCGATCGGCTGCGTGCTGTATCCGGCGGCCGAAATCATCGAACCCGGCGTGATCAAGCATGTGTACGGCAAAAAATTTCCGATCGGCGAACCGAGCGGCGAGCGCACGCCACGCATCCAGGCGCTCCATGAAATGATGACGGCGGCGGGCTTCGATGCACCGATCCGTGACAACATCCGCGACGAAATCTGGCTGAAGCTGTGGGGCAATCTATGCTTCAATCCGATCAGCGCGCTCACCCATGCGACGCTCGATCTGCTCGCGAGCGACCCCGGCACACGCGACGTCTGCCGCACGATGATGGCTGAAGCAAAGCGGATCGCGGAGCCGCTCGGCGTGCATTTTCGCGTCGATATCGAGCGGCGCATCGACGGCGCCGGTGCGGTCGGTGCGCACAAAACATCGACGCTCGTCGATCTCGAGCACCGGCGGCCGATGGAAATCGATCCGCTGCTGACCGTCGTGCAGGAAATGGGCCGACTCGTCGGCGAACCCACGCCGACCATCGATGTCGTGCTCGCACTCGTCAAGATGCGCGAGAGAATGGCACTGCGCAACGATTGATCGGCCTGCGCAAATCAAAGAGGATCGAGTGCGCGATGCGTTCGATCCTCTTTTTTTCACGTGCCACCACCGTCAGTGATCGAGCGCGAGCCAGATCGCCTTGGGCTCAGTGAAGTTTTCGATCGCCACATCACCGTGTTCGCGGCCGAAGCCGGAATCGCCCGCGCCACCCCACGGCAGACGCACATCGGTATAACCATAGGTGTTGATCCATACGGTGCCCGCTTTGAGCGCATGCGCAACCCGATGCACACGGCCGATATCCGCGCTCCAGACCCCCGCTGCGAGGCTATATGGCGTGCCGTTGGCAATGCGTATCGCGTCCGCCTCGTCGTCGAAGCGAATCACGCTAGCAACCGGGCCGAAAATCTCTTCCTGCGAAATGCGCATCTCATGTGCGACGTTCGCGAACACGGTCGGCTCGACGAAAAAGCCGCGCTCGCCGATCCTCGCGCCGCCTGTCACGAGCGACGCTCCTTCGTTCCTGCCGATGTCGATATAGCCAAGCACCGTCTTCATCTGCGCGGCCGAAATCAACGGCCCCATGCCCGTTTCGCGCTGGGTCGGATCGCCCACCTTGATCGACTTCGCGCGTGCCGCGAGCCGCTCGACGACGTCGTCGTAAACATCGCGATGCGCGAGAATCCGCGAACCCGCCGAACACACCTGGCCCGTATTGAAGAACACGCCGGAGGCCGCGGCGCGCACTGCGCTGTCGAGGTTCGCATCGGGAAAAATCAGGTTCGCCGATTTGCCGCCGAGCTCGAGCGTGACGCGCTTGAAGTTGCTTGCGGCGCCCTGCAGAATGCCGCGGCCAACCGACGGCGACCCGGTAAACGTCACCTTGTCGATGCCCGGATGCGCGACGAGCGCGTCACCGACCACACTGCCCTTGCCCGTCACGACGTTGAACACGCCCGGCGGCACGCCCGCTTCGAGCGCGAGTTCGGCAACGCGCAGCGCGGACAGCGGCGTGACTTCCGCAGGCTTCACGATCAGCGTGCAGCCACACGCGAGCGCCGGCGCGATCTTCCACATGCCGATCATCAGCGGGAAATTCCACGGCACGATCGCGGCGACCACGCCGACCGGCTCGCGCACCGTATACGTCAGCGCATCGGGCCGTACCGGCACCACCTGGCCGTTGATCTTGTCGCACCAGCCCGCGTAGTACGCGAGCGTGTCGATCGCAGCGGGCACATCCTGACGCAGCGCGGACGAGATAGGCTTACCGGCATCGAGGCTTTCGAGCCCGGCGATCTGCTGCTCGTTCGCGCGCAGCAAGTCGGCGAAGCGCATGAGGATGCGTCCGCGCTCGCCGGCACGTATGCGGTTCCATACCGTCAGCGCGGCGCGTGCGGCGCGCACCGCGGCATCGACATCGGTGGCATCGCCGCGCGCAACCTGTGCAATCGGCTGTTCGGTAGCGGGGTCGATATCGACTGAGTATTCGCCGCTGCCGGGCGGCACGCGTTCACCGTCGATCAGCAGGTCATGGCGTCGAAGGTCCGATTCAGTGCCCATGGCGGTACTCCTTGCAAAGAGAGGTCCCGGGCCTACCGAAGCATCGCACCACACGGTGCTCGATCGCCCGCGTCCGGTCACGATTCAGGCCGCGTTTCAAGCCTGTCTGGACGCGAGCAACTGCGCTGCGCCTGCTGGCGCGGCGGGCATAGGTCCGGGCGACACGTGCTCGTCCGCGGGCGCCGTATCGGACATGCGGCCTGACGCGCGGCCGCGGTCGGAGAAAAGTGACCACACGGCCTCGGCATTGGGCCGCAACGTCCGGTTGCGGTGTCGCACGAGCATCGTCGTGAACGATACTTCGGGCAGCAAGGGACGCGCCACGAGCCGGGCGGAGAGTGCCGGCCAAGGCGCGCCGATCGGCAGTACGCCGATCCCCAGCCCTAACTCGATCATACGCATCACCGCGGCGACGTGCCCGCATTCCTGCATGCGACGCGCGTGCACGCGATGCGCACGCATCGCGCGTTCGACCGCGGCGCGGCTGCCGGCATCGGCATTGAGCGTGACGAGCGCACTATCGCCAAGCGCGCTCCACATCAGCGTCGTGCCGCGTGCAAGCGAATGCTTGTCCGGTAGGACCGCGCAGAGCGGCGTGGAGAATAACGGTTGCGTGAGCAACGTATCGGCGTCGTGCGTGTCGAGATCGGACACGACGCCAAAATCGACATCGCCGTGCACGACGCTTGCGAGCACCGCTTCTTGCGGCTGATCCTTTACGTCGACCGTCAGGCCGGGGAAAACCACCGCGCAGCGGGCGATGCAATCCGGCACCCAGCTGGACGACAACACCGGGTTGCTCGCGAGCGTCACCACGCCCGTATGGCCATGGTGCGCGGCGCGCTCTTCACGCAGCGTCAGATCGATTTCATCGAGCAGTTGCCCGATGCGGCGCGCGAGGCTCGCGCCGGCTGGCGTCAGTTCGACCTGGCGTGTGGTCCGGTCGAACAGTCGCAGCGAGATCGCTTCTTCGAGTTCGCGCACGCAACGGCTCACGGCCGACTGCGTCAGATCGAACTCGCGTGCCGCGCGCGTAAAGCTGCGCTGGCGCGCGACAGCGACGAACACCTTCAGTTGCTGCAATGAAACATTCATGTGTCCGCCACTATGCTCCAGGTCAGGCTATCGGGTTACTCGCCGGTTTGCTCCGGCCACGTGCTCAGTCGCGACGGAGTGCCGCTTTTGCCGGCGTCGCGCAGCAGCGGATCGCTCGCCTCGATCCAGCGAGCACGCATCGGCGCAAGCACGAACTTCGCCGAGACACCAGCCGCGATCGTGACGACTGCCGACACGACGAACACGAGGTTCCAGCCGCCCGTGACCGCGAGGACCGATGCGATCGGCACCAGCAGCGATGCGGTGCCCTTTGCGGTGTACAGCGTGCCCGCGTTGGACGCGGCGTACTTGCTGCCGAACGTGTCCGCGCAAATGGCCGGGAAGATCGAAAAGATCTCGCCCCAGAACAGGAAGATCAGCGCGGCGAACGTCATGAACGCATACGGATTAGTGCCGTATTGCATCAACCCGAGGAGCGCCAGGCCTTCACCGATGAAAATCGCGAACATCGTGTTTTCACGGCCGATCTTGTCCGAAATGAAACCGCACAGCGGACGCGTGAAGCCATTGCAGATGTTGTCGATCGACAGCGTCATCGTGAGCAGCGGCAGCGTTGCGCCGAATACCGTCATCGGAATCTTCGCGATGCCGAAGTCCTTCGCGATCACGCCGAGTTGCGCGGTGGCCATCAGGCCGCCCGCCGCCACCGCGACGAAGCACAGATAGATCACCCAGAACACCGGCGCCTTGATCATCTGGCGAGGCGTGTAGTCGGTCTTCGCGGTGGCGAACTTGCTCTTGATCCGCACCGCCTTGTGGGGTTCAGGCTTTCTCATGAACATCGCGAGGACGAGGATCACCACGCCTTGCAAAATGCCAAAGAACAGAAACGTGTGCTCGTAGCCTTGAGCCGTGATCATGTTCGCAATCGGAATAACGGTTACCGCAGCGCCGGCACCGAAACCGGCCGCCGTCAGACCCGCGGCGAGGCCGCGGCGATCCGGAAACAGCTTCAGCGCATTGCCAACGCAGGTCCCATAGACGCCGCCCGCGCCGATACCCGCGATCACCGCCGCCGCATACAGTTCGGGAAGCGTAGTCGCGAACGAATTCATTACCCATGCAAGCCCCGCGCAGATTGCACCGACCGCAACGACCGGACGCGGCCCGAACCGGTCGACGAAATATCCTTCGAGCGGCACGAGCCAGGTTTCAGTCAGGATAAAGATGGAGAACGCAAGCTGAATCGACGCCAGACCCCAGTTATGACGCGCATTCATCGGTGCGACGAACAACGTCCATGCATATTGCAGGTTCGCAACCAGCGCCATGCACAAGATGCCGAGGAATAGCTGGAACCAGCGATTCCGCCAGAACGCGGGGGCCGGAGCCTGCCGAGAGATGTCTTCCATGTGCTTTGTCTCCGATATGTATTCTGCAACCGGCCGGATTGCCGGATTACATGCATACCAACTTATATTTGTGCCCCGATCGAATCGTCGGGTCTTAACGGCAATTGCCGTTCATTGCAATAAAAACCGCGTGAAGTGCCGTTTAATTCCGTTAGTCAAACAAAATATCGACTAAAGCGATCAGGCAGCCTGTCCTTTTCTTTCCTCCTTGCCGGCTACGCGTAAACCCCAGCATAAAGGGCGCTGTAAGCCGCAAATGAATGGCGGAAGCCGCCTTTTACATTGCATGCTAGGGTCATTGCTGAATTACTGATAATTAAAGTTTGTTACCATGTCGATTCACTCCTGCTTATACATCGGCCATGACGATGAGAAATGCGACACTCCGCCAGTTGAAGGTGTTTGAGACTGTCGCCCGGCATCTGAGCTTCTCGCGCGCCGCAGAAGAATTGCATCTGACGCAACCCGCGGTCTCCACGCAAGTCAGGCAGCTTGAAGAGCACGCCGGCTTGCCGCTCTTCGAACAGCTCGGCAAAAAAATCTACCTGACGTCGGCCGGCACGGAGATGCTTCACTACAGTCGCGCGATCATCCAGCAGTTCCACGAAGTGGATGAAGCGATGAGCCAGCTCAAAGGCGTCTCCGGCGGCAAGCTGAACGTCGCGGTCATCAGTGCGGGCGACTACTTCTTTCCGCGCCTGCTCGCTGAATTCACGCGCCGCTACTCGGGCGTCGAACTCAACCTTGCCGTGCATAACCGTGAAGAGCTGCTGCATCAGCTTGCGACGAATCAAACCGACCTTGCGGTCATGGTGCGTCCGCCACACGAAATGGACGCCGTCAACGAGGCGTTCGCGCCGCACCCGTACGTGATCGTCGCAGCGCCGAACCATCCGCTCGCCCACAAACGTCGGATCAAGATGTCGCAACTCGCCGACGAAGCGTTCGTCGTACGCGAGCGCGGCTCGGACACGTGGAATTCGATGGAAGAAGGCTTCGCGGGCCGCCTCACCAACCTGAAGATCGCGATGGAGATCAAGAGCACCGAGACGATCAAGCAAGCGGTGATCGCCGGTATGGGCATCGCGTTCCTGTCGGCACATACGATCAGCCTCGAGCTGCAGGTCGGCAACCTTGTCGTGCTCGACGTCGAGGGGTTTCCCGTGATGCTCAACTGGTACGTCGTGCATCGCAAGAACAAACGCCTGCCTCCTGTCGCGCTCGCCTTCAAGCAATTCCTGATGGAAGAAGGCGCCAGCCATATCGAAGAGATCACGCGTGTCACGCGGCTGATCACCCATAAGCAATGCTGAATGGAATTCCAATAAAACTTTAACTATTGCAAATCCATCGGGGCTTCTATGCTTGAGGCGAGTCTTATCACTCGCCAGCTCAGGAGTCCTGTCATGAATCACGCTTCGGTTGCCACGCTTACCGCTTCGCCCGCTGCTCACGTCGCCGCGAGCCGATCCGAAGAAGCCAGTCTGTGCGCCTACAACAGCGCTTTCAGTGACCTCGGCCTGCGTTTTCGCTGGGACAGCGAGACGCTCGACGTGCTGAAGCAGGAGTTCAACACCGAGATCGCACGCATCACCGCCTACATCGAGCGGTTTCATGCGCATCTGTTGAAGGCCTACGACGCCGACTTTCTCGCTCAATTGATCTTTCAAAAGAAGACCGAGTTCTACCGCGAAACGGCGGCTGAATGAGGCGCTTTGCCGCGCTTGATCGATTGCCGGACGCGGCACCACGGGCGCCCGTGCGTGTCGCTGAAATTCGCGCGGAGGCCGCGTCATCGTGCGTGACTCCGCACCCGTCCGGCATGACGCCGGCGGCCGCGATGGCGCGCAGCGCCGTGGCTGGCCGCGCCGTCGCGCGTCGCCGCAACGGCTAGCGTCCAGCGCTGCGAAAAGTCGTCCGAGGGCAGCATGTTCATCGCATCGGCACGCCATTCGACGCGAAATAACGTCGCGCGCCGCCGCAAACCGCAGCTCGCACGGGTCGCGCGGTTAGGCGAACTCCAGCGGCGTCCGCTTGCCGCAGCATGCAGCAGGCCGTAACGGTCATCCACGGTCGCGGCCAGATGCACGCCCAACGCCGCTGAAAGTCCGCTCGCCGCGAGCAGCACCGAAAGCCCGAGTGCCGGCGACGCTTCGGTCACGAAGCCATAGCCGAGCCAGATACACAGCAGCAATGCAGTCAGATCGACGATGGCGCAGCCCGGGCACGCGCTGACATGTGCGCGTACCGCGTCGCGCATGGTATTGCGTAGCCTGAAGAACGCGAGCGCCGACGCCGCGACCAGCAACGCACCAGCGAACACCGCGACATACAGGCCGATCCGCTGACCGCTCTGCTGCGACGCCATCGTCGACGGCAATGAAAAATACCGCACGAAAGCGCCGGCCAGTGAAACGAGTCCCACGCCGCAACAGGCGATAGTTGCAAGTGCAACCAATGACTGGCGGCGCCGGACGTCCTCGTCGCCGATACCGCGCTGGCCTGAATCGGCTACTCCATTCGGCATGTGCTCTCCTCGATCCGTGCAACCGACCCTGTGTTCATGCCGTTTCAACCCGCGCTCGCAGCGGCGGATGCCGGCTGCCGAGCGGCCAGGCCCGCTGTCACAAGCTGGTTCGTCAAGGTGCCGATCCCGTCGATCGCAATCGACACCGATCCCCCCTCCTTGATCGAGCCGACGCCCAACGACGTACCGCATGCAATCACGTCGCCGGGTTCGAGTGTCATGTCCTGGGAAATCATGCTGACCTGCTCTGCCGGCGTGAATACCATATCCGACAGCGGATAATTCTGGCGCTCGACTCCGTCGAGTGTCGTGACGACGCGCGCCGACCGCCAGTCAAAATCCGTCGCGATCGCGGGTCCGAGACAACAGAAGGTATCGAATCCCTTCGCTCTGCACCATTGAGGAAAGTGCGGATTTTCGTTAAGGAGTTCTGCGGCTGTCACGTCGTTGACGATCGTGTAGCCGAAGATCGATGTGGCCGCTTCAGCAACACTCACATCGCGGCAACGCTTGCCGATCACGATGCCGAGTTCGCCCTCATAGGCGATCTTCCCTGCATAGTGGGCGGGCCGCAGAATCGGCTCACCGGCGCCGATCACGGACTCCGCAGGCTTGATCAGAAACAGCGGATGCGCAGGAACAGGCTTCTCCAGCTTCGCGGCCAATGCGTGAAAATTGTTCCATAGCGCGACGACCTTGCGCGGTGCGCAAGGGGCCAACGCCTTCAACGCGCTCACCGGCAATACCGCGCCCGTCGGCACCGGATGCTCGAGGCTCAGGTGTTCGTGCAGATTTCCGTCTTCGACCTTACCGAACACAATACGATCGTCAGTCGATAAAAAACGCATCCAGGTTTCCATACGTACTCCGTTACGCAGCGCACCGCGGTTTAGCTGACGAAGCCGCGCCGGTGCTTGTTGCATACACAACGATCGGCCTCGCGTCATATTCGCCCCGCGCCGCTCGCCCACTGATACTTCGCACCGGATACCGCGACCGGGATCTCAGTCGAATAGGCTCGAACGCGCGTCATCGAGCGTCACGGGCGCGAGGCGGAACGTGATGTCCTTCAGCACTTCGCGACAGCCTTGTGCGGCGCAGCCGTGCGATTCGACAAGTGAGCGCCGCCGCGATCCTGCAGCGAAAGGGCGTCTTCGTAGGCCATATCGTCTCGTCTCCGATTCTGGTTATGAAGTCGCCCGGCCTGCCAACTGCCGATTCTCCACACGCGCACCGCGGCCGCTCAGATCGCACCCTCGGACCGCAATACGTCGATCTGCTCCGGCGAATAGCCGATTTCGGCCAGCACTTCGTCAGTATGCTCGCCAAGCAGCGGCGAGCGCGTCACGTCCGTCGGGCTATCGGATAGTTTGATAGGATTGCCAACTGTCAGATACTTGCCACGCACCGGATGATCGACCTCGACAATCGTGCCGGTCTTGCGCAGCGACTGGTCCTCCGCGATCTCCTTCATCGACAGGATCGGACCGCACGGAATGTCGTACTTGTTCAGGATGTCCATCGCCTCGAACTTGGTCTTCGTCATCGTCCAGCGTTCGATCTCAGCGAAGATTTCCTGCAGGCGCGGCAGGCGCGCACTCGCGGTTGCGTACTCGGGATCGGTCGCCCACTCTTCCTTGCCGATCACATTGCAGATCTTCGCCCACACCGGCGCTTGCGTAATGAAGTAGATGTACGCATTCGGATCGGCTTCCCAGCCCTTGCACTTCAGGATCCAGCCCGGCTGGCCGCCGCCCGATGCATTGCCGGCACGCGGCACCGCTTCGCCAAACGTACCGTTCGGGTACTGTGGGTACTCCTTCATGACGCCGGTGCGTTCGAGACGCTGCTGGTCGCGCAGCTTCACGCGGCACAGGTTCAACACACCATCCTGCATCGCGGCGAGCACTTTCTGGCCGCGCCCGGTCATCGTGCGCTGGTACAGCGCCGTGACGATGCCAAGCGCAAGGTGCAGACCGGTGCCGCTGTCGCCGATCTGCGCGCCGCTCACAACCGGGGGACCATCGTCGAAACCGGTCGTCGAGGCCGCGCCGCCTGCGCATTGCGCGACGTTCTCGTAGACCTTGCAGTCCTCGTAAGGCCCGGGGCCAAAGCCCTTCACCGACGCGACAATCATCCGCGGATTCAGTTCCTGGATGCGCTCCCATGAAAAGCCCATCCGGTCGAGCGCGCCCGGCGCGAAGTTTTCGACGAGCACATCGCAGCTCTTGATCAGCGTTTCGAGAACCTTTTTGCCTTCCGGATTCTTCGTGTCGATGGTCACCGACCGCTTGTTATGGTTGAGCATCGTGAAGTAAAGGCTGTCCGCATCGGGAATATCGCGCAGCTGTTCGCGCGTGATATCGCCTGTGCCGGCCTTTTCCACCTTGATCACATCGGCGCCGAACCATGCCAGCAACTGCGTGCAGGTTGGACCCGATTGCACGTGCGTGAAATCGAGAATGCGCACACCGTCAAGTGCCTTACCCATGATCTGTCTCCTCCCTGCTTCACTTGTCGATGGTGGGGTGAATCGCGCGCTGCGCGTTGCCGCGCGCCGCGATGCCGGTATTGGGGGATAAACGTTGTGCGGACATAGTCGTCTCCAGTTTCGACAGGAGTTGGCGCGTTCGCGCTTGCTCCGGTCCCATGCTCGTAGCGATCGATCGTTTATCTGGCAGCAATCGATGGACACGGCCGGAATTTCCTGGCTTGTATGCGACGGACATCTCGCACGCCCCGCTCAATACGGTATGTGATATATCACAACGCGGCAAGTGTATTTTGATGCTGCGTCGCGCCACCGTCAGATGCAGCAGAGCCTTTCCCGGCAAGGCTTTCCGCCCATTTTCAGGGCACGGATTGCCGTCGACCGAGGGAAAATACCGACCATTCCTTCGTCTTGAACCATTCTGATATATCACATACCATATTTCACATCCCGTCAAGACATGTTTCCCCACCGCCCCAGTCCCGCAACCAACCCAGTGAGGAGTCTGTGAACATTCACGAATATCAGGCGAAGGAACTGCTGAAAGGCTATGGCGTCGCGGTGCCGAACGGCCGCGTCGCGTTTACACCGGACGACGCGGTCGCAGCGGCGCGCGAGCTCGGCGGCACGGTATGGGTCGTCAAATCGCAGATTCATGCGGGCGGCCGCGGCGCGGGTCGCTTCACGAACGATCGCAACGGCCCCGGCGGGGTGCGGGTGGTCAAGACGGTCGACGAGGTAGGGAAAAATGCCGCGCAAATGCTGTCGTCCGTGCTGGTGACGAAGCAGACCGGGCCTGACGGGCGCGAAGTGAAGCGCGTCTATATCGAAGAAGGCTGCGCGATCGAGCGTGAGCTGTACCTTGGCATGCTGATCGACCGCGCGACATCGCAGATCACGCCGCGCAGTTTCTGAAGGACGCGCGCACGAACAAGCCGGTGGTCGGGTTTATCGCCGGCACGAGCGCGCCGCCGGGTCGCCGGATGGGTCACGCCGGCGCCATCATCTCGGGTGGCAAGGGAACGGCGGGCGCGAAGATCGACGCGATGCGTTCAGCCGGCATGCATGTCGCACAATCGCCGGCGGCGCTCGGCGAAACAATGGTGCAGGCGCTGCGCGCACATTGAGCGAAGCGCGGCAACCGCGCAAACAGGAAGGACGGGCGCACCGCATCGGGCGGATGCGCCCCCCACAACAAAGACAAACAAGCGGGTTCGCAGATGCAAGGAAGGCCAGCGGGCGACAAGCCCGCTGGCCTTCCTTTCCATCGTATCGACTGAAACGAACCGTCGGCGCGCACCACGCGCCCTCGTCAGCCCCCGCAGTCAATCAATCAGTCCAGAAAATCGCAGTTCGCTTCGACGAAGTCAGCGAGATCGAGCGAATGCTGACGTACGAGCCGCTCGGCAAGTTCAGTGTCGCGCTGTTCGAGCGCTTCGATAATGCGCAAATGGTCGACGATCGAACGCGACGCGCGGTCGCTCTGCGAAATTGTCATGCGGCGAATCGCGCGCACGTGGATGAAAATATTCTTGATCGTCTCAAGGATAATCTGCGACTTCGACAGTTCGACGATCGACTGATGAAACGCGATATTCGCGTCCGAATACTCGGCGATATGCTCGGCGGGCGTCGCATCGCGGAAGCTGTCGAACATATGGCGCAGCCGTGCGATTTCGGCGTCGGTCGCGTGCAGCGTGGCAAGGCGCGCGGCCATGCTTTCAAGCGCCGCCCACATCTGGATCATCTCGACGATTTCACGCTTGCTCTTGCGCACAATATAAATGCCGCGCCGCGGCACCATGCGCAGAAAACCTTCCTGCTCGAGCAGCGTCATCGCCTCGCGCACCGGCGTCCGGCTCACGCCGAGCGTCTCGCTGAGCAGACGCTCGTCCAGCCGGATTTCTTCCTTCGACTGATAGATGTCCGCGTCGGCAATCGCCTGGCGGAGCATCGCATAGGCCTGATCGCGCAGGCTGGCGCTCGCATTGATCGGCTGCAGCGCTAGCGTGAGCGGGGTGGCCACTCCGTTTTCAGCTTGAAGTTCCGACGACATTCATCGCCTCTTTTTTAACAGATGCACGCAACGGCGCCGGCATGACCGCGTCACCGTTTCCGCCCGCAAGACCGGCGAACCGGCCATGCCTGGCAGCGATCGATGCAACGTTCTGCGGCACCATGTTCGCCAGCAAAACAGTCGCGGCAGCGCCGAGACCGACGAAACCCACAGCAAGCAGCGCCAGAGACAAGAATTCCATGGAATGCTCCACACGATTGAGTGATCAGAATGACTCAATCATATGCTGCGCCGCGACATGCGTCAATAACTTTGTATGTAGTATATCAGTCTGTGTTGCTTTTTGAACTCGGTGAAACACCTAGCCGGCGTGATGCGATCTTTCCAAAATCCCATCGACGCGGCGATGTTCCACAGAAGATTACGTTGCAGTGCGACTGAACGCAGGAAACCGCCCTGTCTGCTTCATATCTCAGTGTGTCAAGCAAAATTTCGCAGTGCATCATGACGGCGGCGCATGGATCATATGTTGCTATCGGTCATATTGCCAACTGGCGGGCGACGAAATATCGTCTCGCAATCGCCACTTTGGCGTTTTGCGTCAACGCGTCATATGCAGTCAATCAGCATATAACATTGATGAGTTTTCGGCCTGCCAACGCAAACGGCGACGAAAAGCTCAAGTTAAGACAGCTGATGACCGATAACGAACAAGACGTACCTCACCGGAGACCACCGCATGAGCAGTATTGCAAAGCCAGACGACAAAACCGGCTCGCCCCCTTTCTTTTCCAAGCAGGCAACCGTCGCCCGCCCAGGCTTTTCGCGCTGGATGGTGCCGCCGGCCGCCCTCGCCGTGCACCTGTGTATCGGCCAGGCCTATGCGTTCTCCGTGTTCAACGGACCGCTCACGAAGATCATCGGCATTACGCAGTCCGCACCGGATGACTGGTCGCTGACCACCCTCGGCTGGATCTTCTCGCTCGCGATCGTGTTCCTCGGCCTGTCGGCCGCGTTCGCCGGCAAGTGGCTCGAGCACGTCGGTCCGCGCCGCACGATGTTTACCGCCGCGTGCTGCTTCGGCGGCGGCTTCATCGTCTCCGCGATCGGCGTGTGGACCCACCAGATCTGGCTGCTGTACCTCGGCTACGGCGTGATCGGCGGCATCGGTCTTGGCCTCGGCTACGTGTCGCCCGTATCGACGCTGATCCGCTGGTTCCCCGACCGCCGCGGCATGGCGACCGGCATGGCGATCATGGGCTTCGGCGGCGGCGCGATGATCGCCGCGCCGCTGTCCGTCGCGCTGATGAACCACTTCAAGAGCGCGACCAGCGCCGGCGTCGCCGAAACCTTTGTTGTGCTCGGCATCGCGTACTTCATCTCGATGACGATCGGCTCGCTCGCGATCCGCGTGCCGCCGGCGGACTGGAAGCCAGCCGGCTGGACGCCGCCCGCCACGACCACGACGAAGATGATCACGCGCAACCACGTGCACATCGACCAGGCATTGAAGACGCCGCAGTTCTATCTGATCTGGCTCGTGCTGTTCCTGAACGTGACGGCCGGCATCGGCATTCTCGGCCAGGCATCGGTGATGATCCAGGAAAGCTTCAAGAGCACGGTGACGGCCGCGGCCGCGGCGGGCTTCGTCGGCCTGCTGTCGCTGTTCAACATGGGCGGCCGCTTTATCTGGGCGTCGTCATCGGACTGGCTGGGCCGCAAGAACACGTACTTCATCTTCTTCGTGCTCGGCGCGGTGCTGTACTACTTCGTACCGACCTTCGCGCAGGCGGGCAATATCGCCCTCTTCGTGCTGTCGTACTGCGTCATCCTGTCGATGTACGGCGGCGGCTTCGCGACCGTACCGGCCTATCTCGCCGACATGTTCGGCACCGCATTCGTCGGCGGCATTCACGGGCGTCTGCTGACCGCATGGGCCGCGGCGGGCGTTGCAGGCCCGGTGCTCGTCAACTACATCCGTGCGTATGAAGTCGCGCACGGCGTCGCGAAAGCGGACGCGTACACGCTGACCGTGCACCTGATGGCCGTGCTGCTCGTGATCGGCTTTATCTGCAACCTGCTGGTGAAGCGCGTCGACGACAAACACCATATGACCGAAGCGCAACTGGCCGCCGAGAAATAAGAGGACATTCCTATGAACACGACCAATCAGGAGCATCCGTCCAACAAGGGCCTGCTCGCCATTTTCTGGCTCTATGTGCTGATTCCGCTCGCATGGGGCGTCACCAACACGCTGATGCAGGCGATCAAGCTGTTCAACTGAACGGCGCTACTTTCGATCACTGAATGAAATCCAGGCCGGGCGCGCTGCCCGGCCTTTTTCATGGGCGGCACGCCTTGCTTGCCGTTCAATCGTTGCGCGCGCATACGCCGGCGCATTAGTTGCCCACCGCGAGATCCAGCGGAAAGGTAATCTCGAAGGTCGTGCCCTCGCCTTCGTGCGACGCAAATCGCAAGTCGCCGTGCAGCACGCGGCACAGTTCCCGCACGATCGCAAGGCCGAGTCCGGCGCCCGGCACGTCGTCCTGATTCGCCCGCTCGAACTCCCTGAATACGCGCTCCTGATCCTGCTCGCCAATGCCGACCCCAGTGTCCGACACGCGCAGGCGCCAATGTGCGTCGCCGCACGTGCGCATATCGAGTTCCACTTCGCCCGCCTTCGTATACTTCGCCGCGTTGGTCAGCAAATTGAGCGCGATCTGCTTGAGCTTCAACCGGTTCGACGTGATCATCCCGAGCGGCGGGTCGAACCGGTGCACGAGGCGTAAGCCCTTCGCTTCGACCAAGGGGCCACACGACGCCACCAGCTCGTCGAACAGTCCACGCAGGTCGAACGCCTCCACGGCGGGCGCATTGGTGTCACCGAGCACGATCGAGTATTCGACCAGCTCGTCGACCAGCGTTTTCATATCCGCCGCCTGCCGGTTCGCCAGCGCGAGCGCGGCTTCGGTCCGCGCCGGTGCGCGCGCGATCATCTGCAGCGCCATCGAGAACACATTCAGGAAATTGCGCAGATCGTGCACGACGCTGCGCGTGATCTGCATGCGCGATTCATGCAGTTCACCCACCAGCTTCTGCTTGAGCAGCAGTTCATGATTCGCACGCTCGAGCCGGCCCGTGTATTCGTCGATTTTGCGGTCGCGTTCGGTCACGACCTCGCGGATTGAAGTGAGCGTGACGAAGCTGATCGCCTCGTCGATGAAATGCCGCGCGCGCTCCTCATGGCGCCGCGTAAACGCCGGGTGGCCCTCCGCAAACCCGACGATTGCGCCCATCAGAACCTGGCGCAAAAGATCGAGCTCGCGCGTCAGTTCATCGATCCGGTAGCCCTGCTTCCAACGCAGTCGGCCGTGCTGTTTCGCACTGCACTCGATGGACGGCTCGACCTGGTCGAGATCCTGGTCTTCGAGCGCGCTGGAGATTTCTTCGAGAATCGCCGGGACGTGATCGGACAGCTGCTCGTAGGTGAGCCGATCGGACTCCGTCAGTTCCGTGTCGTTGAACACCGCCTTCATCCATCGTTCGGTCAGATTGACCCGTTCCTGACGGAGGTATTCGGCAAAAAGGCGCAGTGGTCGTGACGGTTGGATGGCCATGGCGGGACCTTGCGACGAAGCACGACGGATGCAAGCGGGCCGGCGCCGCACAGGCCGGACCCATCAGCGACGTCCATCGTACTACGACTTGAGCCGGTAGCCGGTTTTGAAGATCCACGCGATCACCACGAGAAAAATCGCGAGAAACAGCGCGGTCATGCCGAGGCTGATGCCGACGCTCACGTCGGCGAGCCCGTAAAAGCTCCAGCGAAAGCCGCTGATCAGATAGACGATCGGATTGAAAAGCGCGACGACGCGCCAACCCTGCGGCAACATCGCGACCGAGTAGAAACTGCCGCCAAGAAAGGTCAACGGCGTAATGATGAGCAGCGGCACGATCTGCAGCTTCTCGAAGTTATCGGCCCAGATGCCGATGATGAAGCCGAGCAGACTGAACGTCACCGAGGTCAGCACGAGGAACAGCACCATCCATAACGGATGCTGGATATGCAACGGCACGAACAGTCCCGCAGTCGCGAGAATGATGAGACCGAGGACGATCGACTTGGTCGCCGCCGCACCGACATAGCTGATGACGATTTCCAGATACGACACCGGCGCCGAAAGCAGTTCGTAAATGGTGCCAGTGAAGCGCGGAAAATAGATGCCGAATGATGCGTTCGAAATGCTCTGCGACAGCAGCGAGAGCATGATCAGCCCTGGCACGATAAACGAGCCGTATGACACCCCTTCCACTTCCCGAATCCGCGAGCCGATCGCCGCGCCGAACACGACGAAGTAAAGCGATGTGGAAATCACGGGCGCGACGATGCTTTGCATCAGCGTACGGCCGGTGCGCGCCATTTCGAAGCGGTAGATCGCGCGGATCGCGTAGAGATTCATGATTGCCTCCGCACCAGACTCACGAAGATGTCTTCGAGCGAGCTTTGCGACGTTTGCAGGTCCTTGAAGCGGATGCCTGCATGATTCAGATCGTTCAACAGCGTGACAATCCCCGCGCGCTCGCGCTCCGAATCGTACGTATAGATAAGTTCGGAGCCGCCGTTGCCGAGTTCGAGCCCGTAGCCGGCCAACGCCACCGGCACCACCGCGAGCGGCGCCTCGAGATGCAGCAGCAATTGTTTCTTGCCGAGCTTGCGGATCAGTTCGCTTTTCTGTTCGACGATCACAATCTCACCCGCGTTGATCACGCCGATGCGGTCGGCCATCTCCTCCGCTTCCTCGATATAGTGCGTGGTCAGCACAACCGTCACGCCGCTTGCGGTCAGCGAGCGCACGAGGCGCCACATGTCGCGCCGCAGCTCGACATCGACACCTGCTGTGGGCTCGTCGAGGAACAGCACGCGCGGCTCGTGCGCCAGCGCCTTCGCGATCAGCACGCGGCGCTTCATGCCGCCCGACAGCGTCATGATGCGGTTATCGCGCTTTTCCCACAGTGACAGATCGCGCAGCACTTTTTCGACGTACGCCGGGTTCTTCCGCTTGCCGAAGAGCCCGCGGCTGAACGACACCGTGGCCCAGACGGTTTCGAACGCGTCGGTGGTGAGTTCCTGCGGCACGAGGCCGATCAGCTCGCGCGCGGCGCGATAGTCGGTCCGGATATCGTGACCGTCGACGGTGACCGACCCTTCGGACGCCCTGACAATCCCGCAGACGATGCTGATCAGCGTCGTCTTGCCCGCGCCGTTCGGCCCGAGCAAAGCGAAGATCTCCCCGCGCTGGATCGACAGATTGATCTGCTTGAGTGCGTGAAAACCCGAGGCGTACGTTTTGGACAGGTTGGATATCGATATGATTGGCGGCATGCCCGCGACGATATCAGATATGTCCCTGCTTTGCCGACGCGTTCATCGAAGATTCAACGTCAAGAATTGGGGTGCGTAAATAGGCACGACGAGCGGTTGGCCGTTTGTACGCGGATGCGCCGATTTGTCGCGACGAGGCGCGTGTGCCCGCCGTGCCGGGCGTGTGCGCCCAACACGCGCCGCCAATGGAACACCCATTGCTTGACTTGCGAGATTGCGGAGCTACCTTTTGGGTTGAAGACCTAAGTTTTTACTTTTGAACCCGATCACGCGCGTGAGCCCATCGCGCGCATTACGGTGAGCCAAGCAGGACAGACGTCGCGCCGAACCACCGACTCACTTTATGGGAGGTTTTATGCGTCTGTCGATCCTGATCAATACGCCGGACCCGACTACCGGCCACGAATATGCGGTGCTGTGGCTCGATACCGAGAACCTCGACTGGTCGGTCGACACGCGCCACGGCATCGAGCTGCCCGTAACGGGCGATATGCACGACGTCGACGGCGTACTCACGCTGTGCGAACACGGTTGCGACAAGCCGTTTGTCACGTTGCACGGCATGCACATCGACCGGCACGGCAACATCCATTCCGCGCAAGGCGACGCAAACTGGATCTCCGGCGTGCGGCATCAGTCGGTGAACGGACACTGGCGGCTGCGCGCGGTGAAACGGCCGGACCCATCGCAACACATACCGCCGGCCGGCGCCCGTGCAGGCATCCGGCACTCGGGAGAACCGGGCCGCCCGCGCGGCCGCTAAGTACCGCATTCGCGTCATCATCATCACCCGTCGCGACGCCGTCGGCGTCGTCCGGTAAATGGGTGGCCTTCAACACGTCGCGGCCCGCGCCAAGCGCCGCGATGACCTTCAGATCCTTGAACGCCTCGAGCACGAAGTGCAGCGCGTCTTGCGTCATGACGGCCGCGGGCAGCAAGAGTAAAGCCCTGTCATCCGGCCACCGCGGGTCGCCGCGCGGCGTGCCGCCATTCGGTCCGCCATTCAACCGGCACGCGCAACCTGCTCGAGCATCGGCCCACTGACGTCGAGCGTCGCGCCGCACCCGACCGAGTCACTCGTCCGTTGCGCGTCGCGCGCAATATCGCCGGCGATGTCGGACAGCCGCTCCCGCGCACGCACGCGCGTAGCGGCGCTCATCGCGGCATAGCGCGCTAGCACTTGCGGCGCGAGCACCATGCTCAACGCACAACGCGCATCGAGAATATTCATCTCCGCCGCCGACGCGATCCACGACACCTGAAGCGTCAAGCGTCCAGTCGAATCGGCCACATGCGTGACCGATGTCGACGACGAAGCGAAACGTCGCGACAACGCATGTTCGAGTTCGGTCAACCGTTGCTGCATATCGATCGATTGATCCATGTCCATCCTCCCTGCTGGGTATCCGGGTATGCCACTGGACTGTCACGCATCCGCCGTTCCCGCGCACAGCCGATGCGTATTCCAGCACGCGGCACAGCGTTTGCGCGATGAAAGGCGAGACGAGCAACAACCGCTCGCGTTTATGAACCCTTCCCGGAGGATCCGACGATGAAAAGCACTGTGAAGAAGCTTCTTGCATCAGCGCTGGTGATGACACTGTCTGGCGGCGTCTTTGCTCAAGCGGGCGCCGGCGGTGCGGGTGGCACAGGTGGGGGCGGCACCGGTGTCGGTGCTGGCGGCGGCACGACGGGCGGCGCAGGCGGCGTCGCAACACCGGGCACCGGCGTCAATGGCGGGATGAGCAACCCGGGGATGAATTCGAATAGCGGCTACGGCAGCCCTGGTGTAACGGGCACCGGCGGTGTCGGTACAGGCACCGGCGCATCCCCACAGCAACCGTCGATGAACCGCGGCATGGTGCCGGGCAACAGCGGCATGGCGCCGAACATGTCGCCGGGCACTTCGCCCGGCGGCACCGGCGATACGCTGCGCAATGGCGAATAACGCGAACTCACTGCGTCGCGATCACGGTTGAAACAGCGCACAGGTGCTTCAACCCGTAGTAGCCGTACAAGCAATAAGTGGCGCGCCAGCTTCGCGCGGGCGCGCCACCACTTAAGGCATGCAACGGCCGACAAGGCAAGGCATGCAACGGCCGACAAGGCGCCCCGGTCGACCGTCGATACCTGGTATTAGAGTTGATACACGCGCTGCGCATTGTCATGGAACAACGCACACCGTTCCTGCAATGAAAATTCTTTTGTAACCACTTTGAACGCGTTGAACACGGCGTCGTAGCTGCTGAACAGCTTGTCGACAGGAAAGTTGCTCGCGAACATGCAGCGCTCCACACCGAACACATCGATCGCATCGAGCACGAACGGGCGAATACTATCGACGGTCCATTTCCAGTCACCCATGCCCAGCCCGGAAATCTTGCATGACACATTGGGCACCGACGCCAGCAGCTTCATCGCTTTGCGCCATCCTTCGATTTCTTCCGGCGCGCGATCGACAGGCATACCTGTGTGGTTCAGCACGATCGACGTATCGGGGAAATCGCGCGCCAGCGCGACGGCCTCCTCCATCTGCGTGTAGTAAAGCTGCAGGTCGAACGACAGGTCGTAGCGTTCGAGCAGTGCGTATCCGCGGCGCCACTGACTATCGCTGATGAGATGCGGACTGTCGATGAATGTCTTCACCGGGTCGCGATGGAAATTCAGACATTGACGAATGCCGCGTACATTCGGAAATTCGCAATGCGCTTCGATCACGGCCTGCACATCAGGCGAAGAGAGGTCCGCAAACGCCACGATGCCATGCGGATAGCCGTGCCGGTCCGCCACGCGTTGCAGCCAGCGTGTTTCGGCGACAGGATCGTGATGATCGTATTCGACCTGAAGATGCACGGTCTTCACCACGTTCTGATTCCTGATATCGGCCAGAAAGTCGTCGATGAGATAGTCATGACGTATCGCCGAGTAGTCGCCGAATACCCGCTTGAGCATCGGGCCCTGCAACCACGGATAATTCCCGGTCTTGAGATCGTAAAGGTGATGGTGCGGGTCGATAATGGGAAAGGTGTCCACGATGTCTCCGGTCCCGTTAATTCATTCAAAACGAAGTGCCGCCCATGTACAAGCGGACGGCTCACCCATCAGTTCGATACTCAGTAGTTGCCAGCCGAAGGCGGATACACACGCTTCACCGTGGCCTGCGCATCGGGCTGATCGATCGTGTCCTTCGTGACGAGCGGCTCCTTCAGCGCCAGTTCCTGAGTCGTCGGCTTGTGGTTGAGCGCATTGAACACCTGGCTCGTCGCATCGATGCCTTGCCCAACCGCTTCCTGCAGGAAGATGCCCTGAATCGCGCCATCGCGCAGCAGCCGGATCGTCGTCGGGCTGCCGTCGGCCGTCACGACGGCGACTTTCCCCGTGAGGCCACGCGTTTGCAACGCTTTAGCCGCGCCCGTGGCGGCTTCATCGTACATGCCGTAAATCGCCTTCACGTCGGGGTGCGCGGTGAGAATGTCGTTGGCTTGCGAGACCGCCTCGTTGACGGTCAGGCCGTGTGTTTCCAGTACCTGCACGAGCTCGCAGCCATCGGCCTTGAACGACTCCTGCGCCCCCTTCATGTACTTCTGCGCATTCTCCCGGTCCTGCGGCAGTGACAGCATCGCGACCTTGTTGCCGCCGCGCTCCTTCGCCAGCCTGCAAACATAGGCGCCCTGGATCTTGCCGGTTTCATAGTTGTTCGCGGTGACGGCCGACGTGAAATCGGTCTGCCCCGCCTGCGGCCCGATTCCTGTGAACGCGATCGGCACGGATTTCTCCTTCAGCAAGCGCAACACGGGCGGCGTACTGGTCGAACTGACCGGCCCCATCACAATCGCGCTGACACCGCGCGTGAGTGCCGTGCGCACATTGTCCATCTGCTTGGCCGGCGAATTCTCCGACGTGAACTCGACGTAGTTCATGCCGAGTTCTTTCGCGCGCTGCTTGACGCCATAGGCAACCCATTGCCAGTACGAAATATCGAGCGAAGGCGCGATATAGGCAACCGTCTGCTTCGCCTGCGCGAACGACGCTTGCGGCGCCATCGCGGCGGCGATCAGTACGGCCGCCGCGATCCACGGGCCGAATGGCTTGCGCGAGCCGCCCTGCTTTTGCGTTGCGATCTTCATCATCTTTGTCTCCTTGAACCGTGTTCGACGCGGCTTAGCGCCGTGCTTTGGTGATGCGGTCGACGAGCACCGCGATAAGAATGACGATCCCCGTCACGGTGCCTTGCCAGAAGCTATTCACACCGATCAGGTTTGCGCCGTTCTGAATAATCGTGATCATCAGCGCGCCAAGTAGTGCGCCGATTGCGGACCCTGTGCCGCCGAAGAGGCTCGCACCACCGATCACGACGGCCGCGATCGCCTGCAACATGAGGCTCGAACCCGCCGTTGCCTCCGCATTGCTGATGTACGAGATGCTGACGATGCCCGCGAACGAAGCCAGAAGCCCCGACAGCAGATACGCGGACAGCCGCACGCGATTGACGGGAATACCGATCACGCGCGCCGACGAACTGCTGCTGCCGACGGCATACAGCCAGCGCCCTGCAACAACCTTGCGCAGACAGAACTCGATCGCGACGAGCAGCAACACGCACCACAACGCATAGTTCGGCAAACCCGGAATGAGCGTGCCGGAGTTGAGCAGGTAGTAGTTGGGATCGGAGATCGGCAACGAGTGCCCGTCCGTCACGATGAACGACAGACTTCCCGCGATCGCATAGGTGCTCAGCGTGACGACGAATGGCGCGAGTCCGACGAACGTGACGAGCGCGCCGTTGATCAGGCCGATGACGAGACCGACGGAAAGACCCGCAAGACTGCTGGCCATCGCGCCGAAGCCATGCGCCATGGCGAGCCCCGTGACCATGCCCGTCAACGAAAACACCGAACCGACCGAGAGGTCGATGCCACCGGTGATGATCACGAGCAACACGCCGAATGCCATCAGAACGAGGGGCGCCGCCGCCTGCGTGACGTTCGCGATGTTGCCGCCCGAGAGCGCGGCAGGCACGACCATGCCGACGGCCAGTTCGATCACGATGATGGCGATCGCGATCGCAATCTCGGTGCGGTACGTCGACAGCAAGCGTCGGCCTGTCCTGCCCGGCTGACGTCCCTCGCTTGCGAGCGGGTGGGTGACGGTCTTCATGGTTGTCTCCAGATTGGAATACTTGGGTGATGCGTTAGGCGTTCATCGCGTTTTCAGCGGCGTTTCCAGCGGCGTTCTCAGTGACGTTCTCAGTGACGTCTTCACGCCGCCATGCCGGTCGCGTTGGCCAGCCTGGTTTCGTCGACGTCGGCATGGCGCAGCACCCCCGTCGGGCGCCCGTCCAGATCGAAGGCGAGCACCGTGTCGCACAGTTCGACAAGCTCGACATACTCGGTCGACCACCAGATCACGGCGGTGCCTTGCGCGGCCATCTTGCGAATCAGTGCGTAGATCTCGCGCTTGGTGCGGATATCGACACCGCGCGTGGGCTCTTCCAGCACCAGAAGCTTCGGCTTGAGCGTCAGCCACCTCGCCACGAGCAGCTTCTGCTGCGTGCCACCGCTCAAGGTCGAAGGCAAGTCCCACAGCGAGCCCGCGCGAACGTTCAGCGCTTCGAGCAGGCGCGTGCCTTGTTGCACTTCCTTTTTGCGTGCAACGCCGCGCCGTTCGACGATGCGTTGCGCCGCCACCAGGTTATCGACGATCGGCAGTGTTTCGAGAATCCCTTTGTTCGCGCGGTCGCCCGAGATAAAGCCGACGCCATCGCGCGCCGCAGCCGACGGACTCGTGTAGGCCACCGTCGCGCCATTGCGCTTGACGTGCCATGCGTGATCGGCTGCGAGTCCCGTCAAAGCGGTAATCAGCGCGGACGGCCCGGTCGGCGCACCCGCCAGCCCCACGATCGAACCCGGGCGAATGGCCACGCTGATGCCTTCGTGTTCGATCGTGATCGTGTTCCCTTCGCTGACGCTGAACTTCGCGCGCACGTCACTGCCTTCCTGCGTCTGCGTTGCATGCGCGGCTATCGCGTCAGATTGCTCGTCAGGTTCGACGCTTTGTCCCATGCATTCGACGATTTCGCGGTCGCTGATCGCGTCGAGCGCCACGCGGTCCACGGCCGTCTTGCCATCGCGGATGATCGTGCAGACGTCGGCGATCTGACGGATTTCGCGCATCCGGTGCGAGACGAACAGCACCGCAAGCTTCGTGTCCGCGATCAACCTTCGGATGACCGCAAAGAGGCGTGCGGTTTCGGCTGCCGTGAGATTCGCGGTGGGTTCGTCGAGCAGCAGCAGCCTCGCGCCCGAGCCGAGCGAACGCGCGATCTCGACAAGTTGCCGCTCATGCAGCGTCAGGTCGCCCACCACGCGCTCAGCCGATTCACGCGCGAAATGCGGATCGATCAATGAGAGCGCTTCGACTGCGACGGCTTTCGCCGCGCGCTCGCTGTATTTCCGCATGGCGCGCCGCAAGCGCGGCATCGCGATGTTTTCCGCAACCGACAGATGCGGCAGCAACGCAAGCTCCTGGTTCACCACCGCGATCGCACCCGCCTCGACATATGCGGCGGCGGAAGCGCCGATCTCGTTGCCGTCGAATTCGAGCGTGCCGCCATCGCGCTCATGCTGGCCGGAAATAATCTTGATGAGCGTCGACTTGCCCGCGCCGTTGCCACCGAGGAACGCATGCACCTCGCCTGGCGCGATCGACAGATCGAATCCTCTTAGCACACTCGTCGGGCCGAAGCGCTTGACGATCGAGCGCGCCGACAACACGTACGGCTGTTGAACCATGTCGAATCTCCTGTGGCGATACACGTTTCACGCGCCGCAGCCAACACGCGGAGCCGATGCGACGTACCCGTCGCACCCGATGGCACGGCGTCCATCGCAAACTCAATGAATCAGGGAATCTGGACCGTGCCTTGCTCGTCAGGTGACGAGAAACGATCGCCCTTCAGGAGGGAAAAACGGATAATGCATGTCTGTCTCCTGCGCAGTTGTGCAATGCGCCAAGTTGGTATGCCGGTGGACGTGAGAAGCACACCCGACCTTCCGCATCGCGACCACCGCCGTATTGGCTACAAGCGATGTGTGCGGGTTGTCGACAGAATGGCAGTGCAGATGACGTGCGAACAAGCCGGTTTCATTCAACTGCAACTGAAAAAAATTTCACTATGCGTATTCCACCGCTTAAGGCCATCATCGCGTTCGAGAGCGTAGCCAGAACCAAAAGCGTGAATCGCGCGGCGGAAGAATTGGGCCTGACCGCTTCGGCCGTGAGCCATCAACTCAGCAATCTCGAATCGATCATCGGCCAGTCGCTATTCCAGCGAGCGGGGCGCGGTCTCGTGCTGACACCGACCGGCGAGCGATACCTCGCCGACGTAACAGGATCGCTGGCCGATCTGAGCCGCGCAACGGAGCGCGCGTCCAGCCGCAAGGAGGTCGACATTTTGCGGGTGCATTCAAGCCCGAGCTTCGGACTCATGTGGCTGCTTCCGAGGCTGTCTTCGTTTCAGGCGGCAAACGACGATATCCAGCTCAATCTGGCCTGCTCGTACGAGAGTGTTTCCTTTTCGAACGGCTATTACGACATCGACATCCGGCACGGCTACGGCAACTGGAGCAACCTGGAAGTCCGGACCGTGCGCAGCGAATTCATTGCCCCGCTGGCTTCGCCGGGCTATCTTGAGCGGCATCCTGTCGAGACTCCGGAAGATCTGCTGACGCATCGTCTGATCTATTCGGAAACGCCGCTCGTGCAATGGAAGCAATGGTTTGGCAGAACGGGCGTGTCCGCGAAGCAGAAGACATTCGACTTTTCGTTCGACCGCTCGTACATGTCGATCGAGACGGCGGCGCTCGGCCTCGGCATTGCGCTCGAGAGCCTGATGCTCGCGTCGGTAAAAATCAGGGACGGCCTGCTGGTGCCTGTTTTCAACGATACGTACTCCGTTGAAGTCGGTGCGCATCACCTCGTTTACCCGATGCAAAACGCCGAATTGCCGCGCGTCGAACGGTTCCTCGCGTGGATCGAGCGGGAGGCGGCCGCGCCCACCTGAATTTTTCTCAGCCATGGTTGAACGTTTCCGCGTTGATGCCGCTGCCCGGTACGCCGACACTACAGGCATACATCAACGCTCAGGAGACAACCGATGTTGCTCGAGAACAGGATCATTGTGGTGACGGGCGCGGCATCGCCGCGCGGTATCGGCAAGGCGACCGCGAAGGCGCTTGCCCAACAGGGCGCACGTGTCGTGATCGTCGACCTGCGCAAGGAAGACGCGCAGGCCGCCGCCGCCGATCTCGGCCCCGGACACCTCGGCCTCGCCTGCGACGTCACCGACAAGGCAGCCTGTGTGTCCGCCGCGCGTGCAACACTCGAACGGTACGGCCGTATCGACGGCCTTATCAACAATGCGGGCATCACCCAGCCAGTTCGCACCCTCGAAATAGATGGAAAGGACTTCGATGCAATTGTCGACGTCAACCTGCGCGGCACGCTCTATATGTCGCAGGCCGTGATTCCGGCGATGAAGGACCAGAAAGGCGGCAGCATCGTTTGCATGTCGTCCGTTTCCGCGCAACGCGGCGGCGGCATCTTCGGCGGGCCTCACTACAGCGCCGCCAAAGCGGGCGTGCTGGGGCTCGCCAAAGCGATGGCGCGCGAATTCGGCGCGGATGACATCCGCGTCAACTCCATCACACCCGGTCTTATCCAGACCGACATCACGGGCGGCAAACTGACACCGGAGATGCGCGCCGACATCATCAAAGGCATCCCGCTCGGACGGCTCGGCGATGCCGCCGATGTCGCAAACGCCTGCCTCTTTCTGGTGAGCGACCTGTCGACCTACCTGACTGGCATCACACTCGACGTGAACGGCGGCATGCTCATTCATTGACGCTCGTCGGCGTCATTGGCGCTGACCGGCAAAAAAAGCCGCGCTCGCGCGGCATGCGTTCCGAGGCACCCGGGACAACACGGGGCCGCAGCAGGAGACACCCAATGAGATCCCGATACACCGCGCCGCCCATCGCTGGCGATGCCATCCCCCGCAGCGACTCGCCGACATTCGAAAGCCGAACCTATGCCAAGGTCAGCCGGCGACTGATCCCCTTTCTGATGCTGTGCTACCTCGGCGCGTACCTCGATCGCGTCAACGTCGGCTTCGCGAAACTGCAGATGCTGAACGACCTGCGCTTTAGCGAGACCGTCTACGGCATGGGCGCGGGTATCTTCTTTCTCGGCTATTTTCTGTTCGAAGTCCCGAGCAATCTCATTCTCCACAAAGTCGGAGCGCGCAGATGGCTTGCGCGGATCATGCTCACGTGGGCTGTGATCTCCGCCAGCTTCGTGTTCGTCAGATCGCCCGCGCTCTTCTACACGCTGCGGTTCCTGCTCGGCGTTGCCGAAGCAGGGTTCGCGCCGGGCGTGATCCTGTACTTGACCTACTGGTATCCATCGGCGCGCCGCGCGAAAGCGCTGTCGCTGTTTTTCATGGCGATTCCGCTCGCGGGCATCATTGGCGGCCCGCTATCAGGCTTGATCATGCATTCGCTGCAGGGCGCGATGTCGATGGCCGGATGGAAGTGGCTGTTCCTGCTCGAAGCCGTGCCGTCGCTGGTGCTCGGCATCGTGATCCTGCTGTACCTCGACGACAGCATCGCGCAGGCAAAGTGGCTCAGCGACTCCGAAAAAGCGCTGCTCGCCCGCCATGTCGCCGGAGACAACGCGCACAAGACGGCCCACCTGTCGATCAAAGCGTTTATCGGCGACCGCCGTCTCTGGCTAATGGCCGCGATCTACTTCTGTGTCGTGCTCGGCCAGTACGGTCTGACGTTCTGGCTACCGACCATTATCCGCAAGGCGGGTGTATCGGATCCGCTATGGGTCGGCATTTTCACCGCCATTCCGTATCTGTGCGCGATCGTCGCGTTGCCGCTGATCGGCATGAGCGCGGACCGCCTTCGCGAGCGCCGCTTCCACCTCGCGATTCCGATGCTGATCGCCGCGGCGGGTTTTGCAACCTTGCCTGCGTTGGGCAGCGTAGCAGCGTCGATTGTCTGCCTGAGCGTTGCCGCCGCCGGCATCCTCGCATCGTCTTCGCAGTTCTGGTCGCTGCCGACCGCACTGCTGGGCGGCGTATCGGCCGCCGCGGGCATCGCCGCCGTGAACTGCTTTGCCAATCTGGCGGGATTCTTCTCTCCGGCGATCGTCGGCTGGCTCAACGATCTGACGGGCAAGTCGACGGCGGGCCTCATTTTCATCTCTGTGGCGGTGGTGCTGGGCGCCACGCTCGTGTTCCTGGTCCCGGCCCGATCTGTCAACCGGTGACGTAGCAGGATTCATTCGATATCAAAGGAGCAATACATGGACAGCGAAATCATTACCGAGGACGTGTCGCTCGCCGAGCGCGCGTACCGGATCCGCAGAAACGCGCTACTGATGGGCGAGGTGCAGGGCCAGGGCTATATCGGCCAGGCACTCGATATCGCGGACGTTCTCGCCGTCGCGTACTTCGGCGCGATGCGTTACCGCCCGCAGGAGCCCGAATGGGAGGGACGCGACCGCTTCCTGCTGTCGAACGGCCACTACGCGATTGCGCTATATGCGGCGCTCTTCGAGGCCGGCATTCTGCCCGCCGACGAACTCGAAACCTATGGCAGCGACGACAGCCGCCTGCCGATGTCCGGCATGGCCAGCTATACGCCCGGCATGGAAATGTCCGGCGGCTCGCTGGGCCAAGGCCTGACGATCGCCGTAGGGCGCTGCCTCGGTCTGAAGCGCAAAGGCTCGAACGCGTTCGTCTACACGCTCTTCTCGGACGGCGAACTCGACGAAGGCGCGATCTGGGAAGGCCTGATGTCCGCCGCGCACTGGAAGCTCGACAACCTGATCGCGATGGTCGATGTGAACAACCAGCAGGCCGACGGCCCGTCGACGCAGATCATGGCGTTCGAGCCGCTCGTCGAAAAACTCGAGGCATTTGGCTGGTACACGCAGCGCGTAAAAGGCAACAATATCGATGCCGTCAAGCGCGCGTTCGACAACGCCCGTGACCATGACAAGCGGCAACCGCGCATCATCGTCTGCGATACGAAGATGGGCTGCGGCGTGCCGTTCCTCGAAGAACGCGAGAAGAACCATTTCATCCGCGTCGACGCGCACGAGTGGCAGCTCGCGCTCGATGCACTCGAAGCCGGGAGACAAGCATGAGCACCGTTGCAAAGAAGCCGCGTCTGAAAACCTCGGCGATGATCGCGTCGATCGCGAGCGAAGGCCAGCTCACGCGCTCCGCGCCGTTTGGCCACGCGCTTACAGAACTCGCCCGCACGAAGACCAACGTGATCGGCATGACGGCCGATCTCAGCAAATACACCGACCTGCATATCTTCGCGAAGGAATTCCCCGGGCGCTACTACCAGATGGGCATGGCCGAGCAACTGCTGATGGGCGCGGCCGCGGGGCTGGCGCATGAAGGCGCACAGCCGTTCGTGACGACGTATGCGGTGTTCGCCACGCGCCGCGCATACGACTTCATCCATCAGACAATCGCCGAAGATAATCTCGATGTGAAGATCGTCTGTGCGCTACCGGGCCTCACGACCGGCTATGGTCCGAGCCATCAGGCCGCCGAAGACATCGCGCTGATGCGCGCGATGCCGAACATGACCGTCATCGATCCGTGCGACGCGCTCGACATCGAGCAGATGGTTCCGGCAATCGCAGCGCACAAAGGGCCCGTGTATGCGCGCCTGTTGCGCGGTAACGTGCCCGCCGTGCTCGATGAATACGACTACCGCTTCGAACTCGGCAAGGCAAAGCTGCTGCGCGACGGCAACGACGTGCTGCTGATCTCGTCCGGGATCATGACGATGCGCTCGCTCGAAGTCGCGCAGGCGCTGGAGGCGGACAACATCGGCGTCGGCGTGCTGCATGTGCCGACTGTCAAGCCGCTCGATACGGCAACCCTCCTGCGCGAAGCGCAACGCACCGGTCGCATGGTGATCGTCGCCGAGAACCATACGGTGATCGGCGGCCTCGGCGAAGCAGTGGCGCGCACGCTGCTCGCCGCAGGCGTCACGCCGCCGTTCCGGCAGATCGCGTTGCCCGACGCGTTCCTCGACGCGGGCGCACTACCCACGCTGCACGACCGATATGGCATCTCGACGGGCACGATGGCCGCGTCCATCAAGAGATGGCTCGCGTGATTCGTCAAATAACCGGTAAAACGCCGCGCTCCTGCTAACTCGCCCTTGCTGCGAGGAACGGCCGCGACCCGACGGGAAGCGGTCGTTTTTGCTACCCGTCATCGAGCAGCCGTTTTCGGCCGCCGGCACCGGATGGAACCGGAAGATCGCCCCCTATGCGGTGGACGGGGTGCCTGTTTATGCGCAACGAGGTCACGACAGGCGAGCAAACCTGGACACGGATTTCGCGTTCGCAGCCTGGGACGACTAATCCGCGAACCAGACCTTTGCAATCTTTTGCAGACAGACCAAGCCGCACAGATCAACGCAAATTGAGCTTTGCGCATTTTCGCCAACGATGTCAAAATACAGGTGTACCCGTTAGTCACAAGAGGAAAGTCATGGCAGGAGTCCGACAGTTCGATGAAGACACCGCGTTCGCCGACGCGCTCGAGGTGTTCTGGCGCAAGGGTTTCCGCTCGACGTCGATGCTCGACCTCGCCGAGGCCACCGGCGTGCAGCGCGGCTCGCTCTACAACGCATACGGCGACAAGGAAGAGATTTTCGTCCGTGTGTTCGAGCGCTACACAGGCCGTTTTATCGCGGACGCGCGCAAGGCGCTCGACAAGCCGGACCTGCACGACGCGCTGGTCTCATTCTTCACGTTTGCAATCCGTTCGATCTCGCAGGGTTCGCCCACGCGCGGCTGCCTGTCCACCAAGACCGCTGTCGAGATCGACCCGGATTCTCCGCGCCTGCGTGAAGCGGTGCAGGGTATGCTCGACGAGCTCGAAGCGACGGTGTTCGAGGTGCTGAATACAAAGGAAGCGCGAGCGCAACTCGCAATACCACCGCAACAGGCGGCATCGATCATCATCACGATGACACGCGGAATCGCGGTGATGGAACGCGTGTACGAAGATCCGAAGCGGTTGCGGCAAACGGCATCCGCACTCGTCGATGCATTAGTGCCGCGGGGCTGATCGCGACGCGGCAAGCGTAAAAAAAGGCCCGCGAGGTAGCGGGCCTGAAAAGCGCCTGGACGCGGGGATCGCGTCCGGGTTACTACGCGGTTCGTTGAATTCACAGGGTGTGCCGCGCGGCGGTTGGACAAGTCGCGCCGCATTGCCATCAATGGCTGTCTGTTGCCGTTAATAAGCCGCCAGTGCCCGTCGCGGCTATTTCCTGCCGGATGTCGCGTGAGGCGTACCCGACTGCGTGCGCTTTGCCGCTTCCGCGACCACATTCATATTGGATTCCGCCGTTTCAACTGCCTGACGCGCGGTTTTGTACAGGCTGTCGTACCACGAGTTGGTCGCATGAATCATCGAGTTCAGCGCGGCGACCGCGGCCTCCGACCCGACCGGTCCGCTCTTCGCCGCCTGGTCGACACCGGTCTGAACCTTGCGTGCCTGGCGTTCGTATTGAGCGCCCGCCAGCTGCGCGAGTTCGGCTTGCGCATTCATCAGGATGTCGAACACTTGACGGTTATAGGCGGCCACCCGTTCAGCCAACGTCTGCGCCCCTTGCGGCGCGTCGAACAATGCCTGCGCCCCGTTGCCCGACAGCGCGCTTTGCCAGCGCGCAGCCTGTACATCCAGCGACGTCTTCATCGTTTGCAAATTCAGTTTCACCAGCTTTTCGAATGTGCCGAAAACCTCGGTCGCAAACCGGTACGTCGCATCGACATTGGCCTTCTGCGCGTCAGCGAATTGCTCAGGGAAGAGACTAGTCATTTAGCAAACCCTCATCGAGGAGACGATGCTCACGCGAGCGCAACGCCTCCGTATCGGTTTATCGGAGCGCGTGAAAACGCGCGAGCAAGGCATGACCGCGGTCAGTGATACGCGGCTGTTCGGATGAAAAGGCGCCGCCCTCGAACTCAACGAGCTTGCGTTCGATGAGCGTGTGAAGATCGGCCTGGTCAAAATCAATTGATTGTTCGGCGTGCTTGACGAGCATGAGCGTTGCAAACTCATGGGGGCTTAGCATGCGTGTCTCCTGATCGATGGGTTGCGCCGCCTGCCCGAATGAGCCGCGACTGCCACCGTTTAATCTGACGATACCCTTACCCGGTAAGGCTTTGAGCGTCCATGGCTGCTGCTCCGGGGACCTCATCCTAATGCGGCAAACACGTTATTTCAATCGGTATGCGTCCCGCTTCATGCATCTTTTTGCGCTGCATCGTGTTATCGGAAACTCTTTCTATTTCGCTCGCGCGACTACGGAAATTCCTTCCATAGGCAGCACATGATTAAATCTCTACGGTCATCAGCATGACATAACAATATAGTTGAAAAATCAGACGGAATCCTTATTGTCTAAAGTTTACGATGTCAATTGACTCGGAAGGCAATGTGGAAGTCGATATGGAAGCGCTACCAGAAAGCCGACCGCAAGCGGATATGAAGGAAGACGGCTACGCATGCGGCGCACACGGGTCAGCGTTCGGCTCTATGCGATTTATGAACGTGACGAAATCGAGTGCTCAGGCACACCTGACAATGGCATCGCCCGTCGTGGGTCATTTCCCGTCCTTCCTGGGAATCTTCGCGCCCGACTTGCGGGCCTGATTTAACGCAATCGCGACCGCCTGCTTCTGCGGTTTGCCGTGCTTCTTTTCCGTCTTGATGTTCTCACCGACGGTTTCCTTCGAGGTTCCTCTCTTGAGCGGCATGGTGCCTCCTGTCGCGCGAAATAGCGCGTGATCGAAATCGCATCGCTCGATGCGCGCCGTGCAACGGAGCCGACGCATTCTGCATCGAGCAACCTATGTTCCCACAATGATCCGCAGCGTTAACTGCCATGCACCACGGCCGATGATTGCCTTATGCTTGCGACTGCCCGCCACTCAGGAGACGGATGTGTTTGAACAATGCGAATGGCTGAACCGGCCCGCGAACTGGACGCTGACCGACGAGCGCCTGCGCGTGACGACCGACCGCGCGACCGACTTCTGGCGCGAAACCCACTACGGCTTCACACGCGACTCCGGGCATTGCTACGGAGTGCGCACCGCAGGCGATTTCACCGCACAGGTCCACGTGCGTGGCCAGTTCGAAACGCTCTACGACCAGGCCGGCCTGATGGTGCGCATTGACGCATCGCAATGGGTGAAGGCCGGCGTCGAGTTGACGGACGGCCTATTGATGGTCAGCAGCGTGCTGACCGTCGGCCAGTCCGACTGGGCGACCGGTACGCGTATCGACAGCGCTGGCGACTTCTGGGTGCGCGCAAGCGTCGCCCAAGGCGTATTGCGCGTGCAGTACTCGGTGGATGGCGCGCGCTGGCCGCTGCTGCGGCTCGCGCCGTTCCCGCGCGTGGCCAGCTATTTCGTCGGGCCGACGTGCTGTACGCCTGAGCGCGGCGGCCTCGTCGTCGAGTTCGACGACTTTCGGGTCGGCGCGCCGATCAACAAAGCGCTTCACGATCTGACGTAAGCCCGCTCATGCTTGCGCGGATCGTATCCCCGATGCGGAATTCATCGAAATGAAGCGCTCGGGGCACTTTCCAAACATCGAGGAAGCGCGGCTCTATCTGACTGTGCTGGGTGAATTTCTGTCAGCCTGGTAAAGAAACCCAATAAGCAGGCCAAACAGGCGAAGCAAACCGGCAGGCACGTGCTGACCGCGCCGCTTGTCTCGCCAGATCGCAAGGCGTAATCTGCGACGAGCACCGCGACCGCGGCAGTGCCATCGGCTGCGCGGCGATGCATCCGTTCGGGTCCTTCGGAGAGCCTTCCATGAAAGGCAGCCAACTGACGGTGTACGCGGACAGCCGCAGCGTCCGCACCAATCGCATGACGATCGTCCAATGGGTGCTGGACGAAATCACCAAGGCGGGTATTCACGGCGCCACCGTGATCGAAGCGAGCGAAAGCATCGACCGGCATGGCAGGTATCACGCGGGCCGTTTCTTCGAACTGGTCGATCAGCCGGTCGCCGTCACCGTCGCAGCCGACGCAACACGCATCGACACGCTGCTCGAGCGTCTGCGACAAGGCGATGTCACCCTCTTCTACACACGCTGTCCCGTCGAATTCGCGTTGCTCGGCGCGGACGCGGCGCAACCCAACGAATCCACGAAACACCGCTAGGACGGCCCGTGTCGCGAGGCGTCGTGGATCGCCCCGGCTCGACACGAGCACCGGCTTGCATTGCATTGGAGACCGCCATGAAAACCGCTCCCCGACTCCTGCACGATCTGGGCCTGTTCGACGCGGTGTTCTCACACGTTCGGCATCTTGACCCCGCGGTGCGCGAAGGCACGATGTTCGGCTGTCCAGCCGCCTTCGTCGGATCGCATCTGGCGTTTTGCGTGTATGGCAGCGGCATTGGCATCAAGCTGCCGGCCGAGAAAGCCGAGCGGCTGGTCGAACGGGGCGACGCGTTCGCGTTCCAGCCTTACGGACGATCGCCGATGCGCGAATGGGTCGAAGTGCGCATCACGCGCGAGCGCGTCGCGGACCTCGCCCCGGTACTGATCGACGCGATCGACTATGCGCGTGACAATCTGCATCACGAGCCGGCGCGCTACGCACCGCCGAAGGACAGCGAAGGCAGCGCAAGCGGTACGTCGCGCAGTACGTCTATGCGCGCAAAGAGGTAACGATGCACGGCTATCAACTGACGTTTTACACCGGCCAGGATCGCCGGCACGGCCATCAAAGCATCTCCGAACGGCTACTCGGGCTCATAAGGCCTGATCAGCGCCGCGAAGCGGTCCGCCAGGGTCGGCCGGGCACGTGCGGGCCAGATCGCGCTCAGCTCGAAACGCGGCAGCGCTTCGCCATCGGCGATCTCGCATAAGCGCACGCCGCTGAACTGCAGCGTGCGCACCGAACGCGGCAATAGCGACACGCCGCAGCCGGCGGCCACACACGCGAGCACCGTCAGCGACCGGTTTGCGTTCTGCACGATCTCGACCTCGCAACCGGCCTGGCGAAACGCGCTGAGAATACCCGCGCGAATCACCGGCAACTGATCGTGAGGAAACCAGACAAATCCGTGCCGCGCGAGATCGCTCAGCCGCACCGGCGCGTCTGCGTTGCGCGGGAACGAATCCGGCAATACCGCAAGCAGCCGCTCGCGCGCGATCAGCTTCTCCTTCATCTTGCCGCTGACCGCCACCGGCGTATGCAGCAGGCCGAGGTCGATCTCACCCTTCTCCAGCGCGCTCACCTGCTCCGCGTTGCTCATCTCGCGCAACACCAGTTCGACGCCGGGCACCGCTTCGCGCAGTGCCGCAATCGTGCGTGGCAGCACGTCGAATAGCGCCGCGGACGCGAAACCGATGGTGAGGCGCCCCGCGCGGTCCGCGCCGATCGCGTGCGCACGCAGCGACGCCGCATCGATGCGCGCGACCGAAAGCCGGATATCGTCGACGATCGCGAGCCCCGCGGGCGTCAATGCCGCGCCGCGCCGGCTGCGCTCGAAAAGCTTCACGCCCCACTCTTTTTCCATTCGCGTCAGCGCCTGGCTCAACGCGGGCTGAGCGACGCCGAGCACCTCAGCAGCGCGCGTCACGCTGCCCGCATCCGCGATCGCGAGAAAGTATTTAAGGCTGCGCGTTTCCATATCGCCGTAATATGAATATTCATTACTTTCATAATACAACGATATCCTTCGAGTCCCTAGAATGCCTGGCACGGGTGTCCGGTACGCAACGGGCGCTGTCGCTACCCTGCTAAAAATGCCCATGCCGGACCGCAGCAAGCAGGCGGCCCGCCGGAGACGGAGACAGGATGAACTGGTATCGGGAAATTTCGCCAACGGAAAAGCGCACGTTATGGACCTGCTTCGGCGGCTGGGCACTCGATGCGGTCGATACGCAGGCGTTCAGTCTCGTGATCCCCGCGTTGATTGCCACCTGGGGAATCGGCAACGGACAGGCGGGCCTGATCGGCGGCGCGACGCTCGTTGCGGGCGCACTGGGCGGCCTGCTGGCCGGCATCCTGTCGGACCGTTTCGGCCGCGTGCGCGCGCTGCAGATCACCGTGCTGTGGTTTTCGCTGTTCACGCTGCTCTCCGCGTGCGCGCAGAACTACGAGCAGTTGCTCGTGCTGAAATCGCTGCAAGGACTCGGCTTCGGCGGCGAATGGACCGCCGGCTCGGTACTGCTCAGCGAAACGATCCGCGCGCAGCATCGCGGCAAGGCGCTCGGCATTGTACAGAGCGCGTGGGGCTTCGGCTGGGCTGGCGCGGTGCTGCTATATGCGATCGTGTTTTCGTGGGTGTCGCCGGAATGGGCGTGGCGTGTGCTGTTCGCGGCTGGCGCCGTGCCCGCGGTGCTGGTGCTGTACGCGCGCCGCAACCTGCCCGAGCCGCCGCGCGACGCCGCCAGCGCCACTGACCGCAAGCTCGAAGCGAAGCTGCCGGTGGTCGGCATCTTCGACAGGTCGGTGATCCGCACGACGATCGTCGGCGGGCTGATCGGGCTGGGCGCGCATGGCGGCTATCACGCGATCACCACGTGGTTGCCCACCTACCTGAAAACCGAACGGCATCTGTCGGTGCTCGGCACGGGCGGCTATCTGGCCGTCGTGATCGCGGCGTTCATCTGCGGCTGCTTCGCGAGCGCGTGGCTGCAGGACCGCATCGGCCGCCGCAAAAACCTGATCCTGTTCGCGATCTGCTGCGCGGTAACGGTGAACCTGTACGTGTTCCTGCCGATCGGCGATACCGCGATGCTCGTGCTGAGCTTTCCGCTCGGCTTTTTCTCCGCAGGCATTCCAGCAACCCTCGGCGCGCTGTTCAACGAGCTTTATCCGCAAGGCGTGCGCGGCACCGGCGTCGGCTTCTGCTACAACTTCGGCCGCATCGTATCCGCAGGCTTCCCGGTGCTGGTCGGCCACATGGGCAACTCGATGCCGATCGGCTCGGCGCTCGGCATCGATGCGGGCGCGGCCTATGGGCTCGTCGTGCTGGCCGCGCTGCTGCTGCCCGAAACGAAGGGACGCAGAATCGCCGCCGTCAATGTCAATGCGCCCGACACGCAAGGCACGCCACAGCAGGGCACGCCAGCGCATCGCGTGTGACGGCGGCGCGCATTCAAGTCAAACGATCTTCATGAACAGCAAAGACCTCGAATGGCCGACCTCTCTCTCGCAGGCCGCATCCTCCGCCACGCCGCCCACTGCCGGCGCCCCGCCCGGCTGGCTTGGCGCAGTGCATCCGCCGCTTTGCGCAGTCGATACGCATGCGCACGTGTTCGTGCGCGGCCTGCCGCTTGCTGCGCAACGCCGTCATGCACCCGAATACGACGCGACACCCGAAGCCTATGCGAGCTACTTGCAGCCACATGGCCTCTCACATGCCGTGCTCGTGCAGCCGAGCTTTCTCGGCATCGACAACCACTTTTTCGTCGACGTGATGACGCGCTTTCCTTACCGGTTTCGCGGCATCGCCGTCGTCGCACCGTCGGTCGGCGACGCTGAACTCGATGCGCTCGCGCAAGCGGGCGTTGTCGGCATCCGGCTAAATCTGATGGGTCTGCCGATTCCGGATCTGGCCACCCGCGAGTGGCGCAATGTGCTGTCGCACATCAATGCGCTCGGCTGGCATGTCGAAGTGCATTGTGAAGCGGTCGACCTGCCCGCCGTGGTCGGCACGCTGCTCGCGCACCGCTGCACGGTCGTCGTCGATCATTTCGGCCGGCCGTCGCCCGAACTGGGCGCGGACGACCCGGGCTTCCGTTACCTGCTGTCGGTCGCATCGACGGGCCGCGTGTGGGTCAAGCTGTCCGGCGCATATCGAAGCGTGCCCAGCGGCAGTGTGCACGACCGCGACGGCACCGAACTCGGCGCGCGCCTCGCCGCGCCGCTGCTCGCCGCGTTTACACCCGCGCGGCTCGTATGGGGCAGCGACTGGCCCCATACGCAGCATCGGCAATGCGTCGACTACGACACGACGCGCATGGCGCTTGACCATTGGGTGCCGAACGCGGCGCAGCGCGAGACGATTCTCACGCGTTCACCGCAAACGCTGTATCGCTTTGACGTCCTCGCACCCTAAGCACGCCTATGATGGAAGTGCGTCGTTGGCGTTGATGCATGACGTGCTTGATCTGCGTGATGTACGTTGCGCCGCGCGGCCCGTCCGATGTTGGCGCACTAGAATGCATGGCCCGGCTGACACCGCACAAGCGCACGGGACTCGCCGCTTGCCGCAGCCGCTACGCGCATTCGATGCGTCACTTCTCCCGTACCGCTTCGATCAGGAGGTTTGCCATGCCGACCTACGAGTACCGCTGCGAAATGTGCGGCGAAAAGTTCGAACACGCCGAGCACATCAGCGAGCATGCGACCACGCATCCGGTCTGTCCGAAATGCGGCAGCGAGAAAGTTCAGCACCTGCCTACACAATTCGTCGCGAAGACCTCGCGCAAAAGCTAGGCCGGTTCCGGCGCGAGCGCCGCGCGGCAAGCCCTGCGCGGCGCTGACATCGCGCGACATAATTGATGAATGGCATGAGCGGAGCGTGTCGACCATACTCGCTTCCGCGTGCCGGCCTTGTGAAAGCGTAAGAGCAGATCCGATCAGGCAAGTCACGCAACAGGTGACATCGCCGGAATCATCGGACGATACGTTCAAACGCTTCAAGACATCGCACAAGGTCAGTCATGTTCACGACGCTCTCTTCGCTCAGCAAAAATACGGCGCGCCGCGCCTCCACCGCGCTGCTGTTCAGTTCGATCCTTCTGACCGGTTGCGCGAGCGGCATCAGCAACGTCGCGAACGCGAGCCCCTATTCGACCGCGCCGCAAGTGCGGCCCGACATCATCTACGTGTACTCGTTCAGCAGCACGCCTGACCAGGTGAAGCTCGATAGCGGCGGCCTCGCGCATAAGCTGATGGCGCACATGTCCGGCAGCACCGACGAAGCCCAGCAAGCGGCAGACGCGGTTCAGGTGCGCGAGCAGGTCGCCAACGAAGTCGTCGTCAAACTGCAGTCGATGGGCCTGCATGCGGTCCGCAGCGACGCGCCGCCGCCCGCCGACCAGAACGCGCTGCTCGTGCAAGGCAGCTTCGACAAGATCGACGCCGGCAATCGCCGCCGTCGCACGATGATCGGCTTCGGCGCCGGCGAAAGCGATGTCGGCACGACCGTGCAGATTCTCTACAAACCGGCCGGCGGCATGCCGACGCTGGTGCAGCGCTTCGATGCGAATGCGGACAGCGGCAAGGCGCCTGGCGTCGTCGAAACGGCAGGCGTCGGCGCGGCGGCCGGACATATCGCAACGTCGGTCGCCGTCGGCGGCGGGCTGCATGCGGTGTCCGAGACGAAGCACGACACCGTCGCGCAGGACGCGAAGCGCCTAGGCGACAAGATCGCGAAGCAGATCGCGCAGATCGGTGTCAGCGAAGGATGGCTCACCACGAGCACCGTCCGCTGATACAACGACGAACGGCGCGGCGAACCTCGCTGCGCACGGCGCGCCAGCCTCTCTCAACCGCCGCGCAGGGTCACTCCTGCGCGGCGCCGTTCAGATCGGGATGTTGCTGCGCCAGTTCGCTGACCCAGCCGGTGAATGCACGCAGCCGCGAACTCAGATTGCGGCGGTGCGGATAGACAATCGATAGCGGTGTCGACGGGCTCATGAAGTCGGTCAGGATTTCCCGCAACAAGCCTTTGTTGATCAGTTCCGCCACCATGAAGCGCGACGGCTGGATGATGCCGTGCCCTAACGCCGCGGCGCCAATATAGACGCTGCCGTCGTTCACCGCCAGCACGCCTTTCATCTGCACCTTGACGGTCTCGCCACCGACCTCGTATTCGAACGGAAAGGTCTTGCCGCTGCGCGCCGACACATAGTTGACCGCGCGGTGCTCGTTCAGATCGTCGAGCGTGGCCGGCGTGCCGTACTTCTCGAGATACGCGGGCGCCGCGCATGTGACGATCCGCGCATTGCCGATGCGGCGCGCGACGAGACTCGACTCTTCAAGCCGACCCATGCGGATCACACAGTCCGCGCCATCCTGAATCAGATCGATATTGCGGTCGGCCAGCCCGAGCCGTACGTCGATTTGCGGAAACTTCTGATAGAAGTCGTCAAGCGCCGGCAGCAGCAGCGCACGCGCAAGCGTGCCCGACGTATCGACGCGGATCGTCCCCGCCGGCGTTTCCCGCTTGTTCGAAAGCGACGATTCCGCATCGGAGACATCGGCGAGGATGCGGACACAGCGCTCATAGAAGAGCGCACCGTCTTCCGTCACGTTGACCTGGCGCGTCGAGCGGTTCAACAGCCGCACGCCGACATGTTCCTCCAGCGCCTGGATGGTTCGGCTGACCTTGGCTCGCGGCAGTTCGAGCGATTCCGACACTTTCGAAAAACTGTTGGCTTCGACGACTCGCGTAAATATCTCCATTGCCTCCAAGCGGTCCATGTATCTGCCCTATCGTTGATTCGCGCTGTGCGCGTATTAATCCGGAAAACCCGGACGCTCGATAAAACTCGCCCACCCTGGCCAGGATTGGAAGCGGTTTCATCTCTTATCACGCAAGATCTTACGCCAGCATGACAAAAAACTCATGACCGGGCCGTCACGCCCTGACAGACAGATTTCCCTGCAAATGGGACGGACGCCTCATGCCCCATTCCGGTGCGCCCCATTTCGAACCACCCGCGCACGAAACAAGCTTAAAGGAATTGTGTTCCGCACTAATCCGGTGCGGCCGGCAAAAAGCTGAAACCTTTAAAACGGAATTTATTCAGGTGCGCTTAAGTATTCAATCCCGTTTGCCGTAAACGCCGATTAATTAATCGAAGGCGTCACAAGCGCTGACTATTTCGCGAGCGGATTCAAACTATGTCCACCCTGTTGGAAAAGCATCGTCAAACGTCACAAGGTTCGGCCATCGCCGAACTGACCCGCGAAGTCCGCAAGATCTCCCGGGACAAGATTTCGGACATCGATCTGATCAATCGCGAGGCAACCTATCTTGCGATCAACGCGCTGATCGAAGCAGCGCGTGCGGGCGAAGCCGGCCGCGGCTTCGCCGTGGTCGCCAATCAGGTGAAGAATGTGTCGGGCCGCATCGGCCAACTCACCGGCGAACTCGGCAAGGAGCTGAACGGCCTGAGCGAACGGATGGTCACGGAGCTCGAACGCCAGCAGGGGCAGCGCCTGACCGATCTGGCGCTCAACCTGATCGACGTGATCGACCGCAATCTCTACGAACGCTCGTGCGACGTGCGCTGGTGGGCGACCGATGCGGCCATCGTCGATTGCATGATGAGCGGCTCGGATGACACGGCGGCGTATGCGTCGAAGCGCCTGTCGGTGATTCTGGACAGTTACACGGTCTATCTGGACATCTGGGTGCTCGATCTGCAAGGGCGCGTCGTCGCGAACGGCCGGCCCGCGCAGTTTCCGGTTGCCGGCGCAGTCAACGCGACGCAGCACGAATGGTTCGCCGCCGCGCTGCGCACCCGCTCCGGCGACGAGTACGCGACGGCGAACGTCGACCCGTTCGATCCGCTCAATAGCGCGCAGGTCGCGACTTATGCGACCGCGGTCCGCGAAAACGGCGCAAGCGACGGCCGGGCGGTCGGTGTGCTCGCGGTGTTTTTCGATTGGGCGAAACAGGCGTCGGCGGTCGTGAAGAGCGTACGTCTGACAGATGAAGAACGTGCGCGCACGCGCTGCATGATCGTCGATGCAGGCGGCCGCGTGATCGCGGATTCGAAGGAAGCGGGCCGCGACGCGGCGCGTTTCGATTTGCCGCGCGACCGGGAAGACACCGGCAACTACCGCAGCGGCAACGGGTCACTGGTCGGCTATGCGTTGACGCCGGGCTACGAGACTTACCGCGGAATGGGCTGGTACGGCGTGGTCGAGCAACAGATTACGACGACATTGTAAGTACGACGCAAAAATGCATCACGAGCGCTGCCAGCGGCCCCACAGCGAAACGCCCGCTTCACGCGAAGCGAGCACTACGATCGCGAATATCTTCAATACGCATTCGGCGACGGACAGCACGAACGCAACTCCGTCGGAGCGCAATTCGCTCGGCAGCGTGGGCACGATCGCGAGCACGCTCGCGCCGCAGATGAATAGCGTGATCAGCCGCGCGGGCAGTGCAACCGATGTACGACTGCAAGCGCACGCAATCAGGATCACAAGCAGCAGCTTCGAGAACACGAGCGCGGCGCTTTGCGCCGCCGACGCGCAGTCCGCGAGTTCGAACGGGGTTTCGATCAGTGACCACAGCAGCACGGCGCCGAGCGCGGCGCGCTGGACCACGGTCAGCCCGCGACGGTTTTTTCGATTCGACGACAGCAACATGACAGACCTCCGGAATGTTCTGCGCACGCCGCCTGTTAACCACTCGTAACCTGCCTCTTCGCCGCCGGCACATTGGCCTGCGTTGCGGTACACGCGATCGGGCGCCGCGTTATGGCATCCCGTGCACATCACAGTAGGACGAGAAAGCCTGCTGCGATTTTTTACTCATGACGCAAGTTCACAATTTGCACGACAGTCTTTCTATTTCGAACCATTGCAAAGCATCAGAGGGGCACGACATCCGCAACAGCACACGTTTCAGATGCGCGCGCCGGCGCACAGCGAGCAACGCAACGCAAACGGCGGGCATTTGCGAAACGGGGATTTCATTTGAACAACGGCGCGAGGGCGGCCCGTTTCAAGATGGACACACAAGCGATGCCGGCCCGCTTCTTGCGTGTGCAACTGCAGTATCTCGGAGACTTACATGGTGGATATTCTGAAACTGGCCCAGCAGTCAGGCATGCTGGTCGCGCTGGATGCACGGATCGGCAATGCCGAGTACCACAGTGTGCACGGGTCCGTGTCGTCGCTCGTCAATTTCGCGCGGGCGCTGATTGAACAGCACGTGCGCTGCGAAGACCTGCCCGCGCCGCCGGGCAGCCGTGATGTGAAGGACTGTGCACCGGCCGAAGATACCGTTTCGTAAGCTGGCGCTGCGAGCCGCTGCAAGCGCGGGGAATTGCGTGCACAATCGCTTCCCGCCGCGCTTCGTTCATCCGTCAGTCGTGAGCGCCGCGGCATGAACCCGCACCCCACTCATGACCATTCAGTTCGCCTGCACGATGTGCGGACAATGCTGCCACAACCTGCGTTTGCCATTGAGCATCGACGAAGCGACCGCGTGGCTTGCGCGTGGCGGCACAGTACAGGTGTTCTGCGAGACGATTCCGTGGCCCGAAGAACCGCCTGCGCACAACCTGCAAGCACAGCACAAGCGCAGACGTTCGTTTGCGTCGACCAGCGCCGCACTACCCGTGCGGGTGATCGCGACCATCGTCGCGGCGTTCGACGGCCCCTGCCCCAATCTCGACGCGGACATGCGATGCCGCATCTACGACGTGCGGCCGCGCGTGTGCCGCATCTATCCGGCGGAATCGAATCCGTTCATCGAACTCGCTCCCGCCAACAAGGCTTGTCCGCCCGAAGCGTGGAGCCCTGACAAACCGGTCTTCGCGGTGCACGGCAAGCTCGTCGACGCACAGATCGCACAGGTGATCGACGCGTCGCGTGCCGCGGACGCGAGCGACGCGTTGCTCAAGGACCGCTTGTGCGCGATGCTTCACATCGACACCGCCGCACTCGCCAACGAAGGCTTTGTGATCCACTCGCCCGCTCGCGATGACGCGCTGCGCGCCCTGCAAGCGCTCGCCGTGCACGCGGACGGCGCGGTATTGCCACCCGATGCGACACAGTGGCGCATCGTGTCGAACCAGCACGCGACCGTCGAGACACTCCAATCGATCGGCGCGTCAGGCGCGCATACGAGCGAGTTCCCGACCGTTCCCTTCGAGTATCTGGGCTTCAACGCAGCCACCTGAAAGCGCGCACGAATCGCCCGCTCGCGACGTCGCACATCCATAGATGAAAAACTATCGATCTCATCAAAAACATTAACTGTTATCTTGGATAGGCCAGCCTACTCTACAGTCATTGCCGCCGAAAATCGGCCGCGGCAAGCGCGCCCGAAGCGGATCGGCGGCGCGCGGCAAGACGAAAGGAGGCTGTGATGAACACGCGCGAGACGTCCCTGCATCGGCTCGTCGACAAGTGGCTTGCACCGGCGACAGTGCTGCACGTGCGTGTCGTGCGTTCCGGCCGCATGCCCGCGCAACGCGCGCGTTTCGTGTTTATCGAGGCGGCAACGCCCACCGGCACGCGCGGCATGTTTTTCTTCCGTCATCAGGACTGTTGCTGGCGGGTGTTCCCGCCGCATATCGCGCGGCCTTCACTGACTGTCTATCCGCTCGCCGCGTGAACGACGCGTGTGGCCAGCCACCGGTGCGAATTTCAAAGCGAACGTGCAGCACCGGAAGACTCGAATGGACAACCGGTCAATACTGAACACCACGCCGCGAACTGCGCGGCGCATCTGTTTCTGTTCGAGCGCAGCCCCGCAGGAAAAGGACCATGAACACACGCCGTTTCGCATTGTTACGTCACGGGCTCGTCGTCAGCACGGCGGGCTGCCTGTCGATCGGGGTGTATCTCGGCATGCCATCCGGTTTTGTCGATACATTCAACAAGGTCGGCGCGGATACTGAATTGCCGCTCGAAACACTCGCGCTCGATCAAGTGAAAGTGGACGAGGAAGTCATGGCTTCGACGCGCCGCAAAACAGGTACGCACGGCGTCGTGCGCGAGACCTTGGGCGTAGACCCGCTGATTCGCCCCACCCTACTGCTGCCATTGCGGCCGCCGCGCAGCCGGGCTCAAGGTCCGGCCCATCATCAGGCCGTCCGGGAATCGGGAGCCGCGTCGACGGCGCGCTCAAGCGCCCACGACGCGCAGGACCGCAAGCCCGGCGTCGTACGTTCGATCCGCTTCGATGACTTCAAGCACTGGACCTGAGCTTTCGAGGCTGCGCTCGAGCGTGCGCAACGCAAACGCCGATGCGCGCATCGACGCGCGCACTGGCGGTAACCGTTAATAACCCATTAAAACCTGGCCGTTGGAACCGCACACGCCGGTTCGCACGCCGGCGTTGTCTGTGCCGATGCGCCGATCAAAGCCAGCAGCCTGGCGGCGGTGCGGGCATCGCGGCATTGACCGCGCTCGCAAGCATCATCGCCTGCGCGTTAGTCGGCATCAGTTTCGCGGCACGCGGCCGGAAAATCGGGTCGCCATACGAAATCGGCTGGCCGCTCAACGCGCATACGCCGTCGCGCCGCGCAATCGCCACCACCCACGGTTGATCGGGGTAGCAGCACGACGTCGGATCGCTCCAGCTGACCGTCAGCAGACGCTCGCCGACCCGTTCGACGAGCCGCGCGGTGCCGGTGCATGACGCGGCCGACGGCGCGCGCGCCGCGCAGGACTTCAACCGGCGCGGCCGCGGCAAACCGGTCGCACCGTGCGACAGCGACGACAACAGGTTCAAGGTTTGGGACCAAGGATCACAACGAGCAACGTCTGACATTTTCCAGGCTCCTGGCGGCTGCCGCGATGAAACGGCGCGGCCGTGTCATAGGCCATCACAGCGACGGCCAGCCGCGATGCGGCTGGCGTCAAGGCGCCGATGGCCATGCGCAGCGCACCGGCAACGAGTGCGCCGGCTCGAATCGAGCACGCGCACAGGACGGGATTCCCGACGCAGCGAGGCTGCACGCGCCGCACGCGCGGCATGCGCCGCTGGACCGAGCGCGCCGCAGCGCGCCCGGTCCAGCCAACGCAATACGTCACGCGTCGGCATACTGCGTGTCCCTCCAGCGCTTCGGCGTCGCACCGACCATCCGCTTGAACACCGTCGTGAAGTGCGCCTGCGAGCGGAATCCCGCAAGTTGCGCGGCGTCGAGCAGCGAGTACTCTTCATCGGCAAGCAGTTGTTGCGCGCATTCGATACGCCGCCGCAGCAGATACTCATGCGGCCGCAGCCCGGTCGCCGCGCGGAATTGCGCGGCGAAGTGCATGCGCGTGAGACCTGCGGCGTTCGCCACGTCTTCAAGACCGATCGCGTCGCACAGGTGCGCGTCGATGAACTCGACGGCACGCTTCAAGCGCCATTTGGGCAGTGCGGACTTGCGCAGCATCGGCGCAGCGCCGTTGAGCGGCACACGCGAACGCAGTTCGAGCAGGCGGCTTACCAGCGCGAGATTGATACTGTCGACGTACATCTGGCCGAACGACGTGAACGCTTCGTCGGCCAGCAACAGCGCCTGGCCGAGCCGCTCGACGCACGGATCGTGGCTCACCCGCGGGTCGTCGACCAGCACGCTCGTGCCCGCGTCGTCGCCGGACGCTTCGCGCTGACAGGCATCGAGCACGGCCTGCGGCACGTACAGGTGCAGCACGTCACACGACGCATGAAACACCGCGCGCGCCGAATGACCGGGTCCGGTCACCTGGAACATGCCGGGCATCACACGGCCTTCGAACGTCACGCGGCCGTCATGCAGGAACGTGATGTCGGTCGAGCGCAGGTTCACGCCGACCGTGTACATGTCCGCCGGCGTGGTCGCCGACAGCTCCCTGGAGGGTGCGCTGCCGCCGATGCCCGTCACGCTCCAGCGAGACAGCGCGAGACCTGAGGTTGTGCAGGATGCCGGTTGAACGCCGGCCCTCGCCGCATCGGCCGGCGCCGGCAGCCGCCACGCATCCTCACTACGGATGCAGGATTTCAGGGAATCCGCCAACCGGCCGCCGGCGGGCAACGAAGATGCTTCCATGATCCACGCTCCTGGTATCTCCAACGATCGAATGCCTGGCGCAAAGCGATTCGCTTCGCCGCTGTATGGTTCAAAGGTAGTGGAGAAAAGCGTGGCGCTCTATCGTACAAAGGTTCCTTGCATCGGTGTATACGTGTCATCGACCTATACTTTGGTGCCATCCACCGCAACTGAAAGACCATGGCACCCACACGCCGTACTCATCTGAGGATGATTCGCGCGGTTTCGAAGCGGGTTGTGCAGTTATCCCTGGAATAATCCGCGCGGGCGCGCTCGCCGTCAGCGCTGCGCATGCCCCATTACCACCGCTGCCTGCTCTTCGCGTGTGGAATTCGGGAGCACGAAACTCATGGTGGTGCCGCGGCCCGGCTCCGAGTAAGCATGAATCTTGCCGCCATGCGACTCGACAATCGACCGGCAGATCGACAAGCCCATGCCCATGCCTTCGGCGCGGGTCGTGAAGAACGGCTGGAAGAGCCGTTGCAGGTCGGCTTCGGCGATGCCGGGCCCGCTGTCCTCGACGTCGACCCGCGCGCCGTCGTCGCGTGAGAATGACGAACGCACGATGAGACGGCGCGGCTGGCCGGCCATCGCGGCCATCGCCTGGATCGCGTTGATCATCAGATTGATCACAACCTGCTGCAACTGTACGCGGTCCCCGACGATCGTCAGTCCTGCTTGCGTCAGTTGCAGATCGAGCTCGACGGCATGCACGCCGATTTCACGCTGGATCAGCAATGCTGATTCATCGATCAATGCGTTGAGGTCGAACGGCGCACGATTCGGCGCGCTCTTCTTCGCGAGTGAGCGAATCCGCTGCACGATGCCGCCCGCGCGCTGAGCGTCGCGCAGCATGTTGTTCAGCGCCTCACGTACTTCGTGCAACTGCGGTTCGTCGCGGTTGAGCCAGCGCATGCCTGCGTCGCCGTTGGTCATGATCGCGGCGATCGGCTGACTCACTTCGTGCGCGATTGACGCGGACAGCTCGCCGAGCATCGTCACGCGCGTGACATGCGCGAGCTCCGCGAGCGAGCGATGCAACGCGTCCTGCACGTTGCGCGCTTCGGTGACGTCCATCAGCGCGCCGCGAAATTCGCTCGCCTGCTCGTCGACCTCGACCGCATGGGCGACCAGATGCACCTGTTTGACCTCGCCGCCTGGCATCAGCAAACGGAATTCCGCTTCGATGTCGCGCTCGTCGCCGGCCGCCGTCGCGCCGGCCGCCTTCATCAGCAACGACACGCGCGCGTGATCGTCGGGATGCACGCGCGCGAGCATCCCGCGCAGCGACGGATCGACCGTGCACGGATAACCGAAGATCCGGTATGCCTGCTTCGACCAGAACATGTCGAAACGCGGCACCGAGAAGCCGATGCTGCCGGTCTCGCTCAGCGCCTCCGCTTCGGCGAGAAACGACTCGCTGCGCGCGAGCGCCTCGGCTGCGCGCTTGCGCTCTTCGATGTCCACCGTCACGCCGTACCAGCGCACGATCCGGCCGTCGTCGTCGGTGAGCGGCGCCGCGCGCAGCAGCACCCAGCGATAAGTGCCGTCGCCGCTGCGCATCCGCGACTCGTTCTCGAACGACGTGCCGGTCACGAGCGCGTGGCTCCAGTCATGCCGCATCTGCGGCAAATCGTCGGGATGCACGAGCCTGGGCCAGTTCTCGCCGATCTGCTCGAGCGGCATACCGAGCTCCGACCAGCGCTCATTGACGAACACCGGCCGGCCATCCGCCGACGATACCCACACCATCGCGGGAATCGCGTCGATCGCCGCGTGAATCTCCTGTTGTTTGCGCTGGATCTCGAGCTCCATCCGCCTGCGCTGCGTGATGTCGTTATTGGTGACGAGCACCGCAAGCGGCTGGCCCCGCGCATCGCGCTGCAGCGTCCAGCGGCTCGCGACGATCAACTCCCGGTCGTCATGGCATGTCTGTGTAAGTTCGCCTTCCCAGCGGCCGGTGCGCAACAGTTCCGCTAGCACGTCGGCAAGCGGGCGCGGAAACTTCGTGTGCACGACTTCGTGCGCAGACCGGCCGATCGCTTCTTCGGCGGACACACCGTACAGCGCGTGCGCGCCGCTGTTCCAGAAGCGGATGCGGCGCTTCATGTCGTACACGACCAGCGCATCGCGCGTCAGATCGAGCAGCGTGACCTGCGCACGCAGCACATTCGTGGCCGCAATATTCTTCAACGTCAGAAAGCCCGAGATGCCGATCGCCGCGAGACTCACGAGGCAGCGACCGACTGGCGCCATCATCGAGGCGTCGCCGTGCGACATCGCGAACGCGATCACCGTCAGCGACATCAGCGCGCAGCAGACGGCCAGCATCGAACGCCGCGAGCAGATCGGCGCGACGATCAGGACGACAACCACATACATCACAGCAATCGCGATATCGATGGTCGTCAGCGCGTCGACCACGAAGATCGCGAGGGCGATCGCGCTCGCAATGGCGATTCGCGACAGCTTCTTGCGCGGCGAATCGTGCACGGCCGTCGAACTGCCCAGACCCGCGCCGTCTGGCAGCACGCGCGCGGCGGGCGCGCTGATCGGGCGCGCGGCACGCGACGAAGCGGCGCGCTTGGCCGTCGATGCCGGATGACCCGTCGCCGAAGATGCGGCAGTACGGCGAGCGGCGCCGGACGCAGCCGTGGCAGTGGTCGGAGCAATGTTCCGGGTGAGGTCGGGGATAACGTCGGAGGTAAGGCCGGAGGCAACACGCGGATCCACTTCGGGACCCACGGCGGGGTCAACAGGCGGATCATTCACAGCAGCGCGGCGGCCGTTCAGATCAGACATATTTCGGCGCCTCCAGAATTGTCAGCCGCACCCGGCGCGCGATGTCCGCTGGCGGGATACGCGCGACGATCAGACATGCGAAGATATTGCACCAACCCGATTTTTCAATGCCTGTATCTTCCCTGCAACGCGCGGTCCGGGCCGCAGGCACGGTGTGCGCGTCGCACCGGCGCCCGCGCAGCCACGGCGCCGGAACACGGAAATCTGATTATGGCCCAACTTCCGCACGCAACCGCCAAGGCCGGCGCACCCCGCGATGGCAGCGGCACGCCCGCGGTGGAGCACGACCCGGTCGTCTTCGTCGTCGATGACGACGACGCCTTCCGCGGTGCGCTGACGAACCTGCTGCGCTCGGTCGGCATGCGCGTCGAAGCCTTCGCTTCCGCTCAGAGCCTGCTCACCGCGACCTGGCCCGACGCGCCCGCGTGCATCGTGCTCGATGTGCGCCTGAAAGCGGACAGCGGGCTCACGGTGCAGAACGATCTGGCGCGCGCAGGCGTCGAGTTGCCGATCATCTTCATCACCGGCTTCGGCGATATCCCGATGACCGTGCAGGCGATGAAAGCCGGCGCGGTCGACTTCCTCACCAAACCATTCCGCGACCAGGACCTGCTCGATGCGGTCACACGCGCGGTCAGCAACGATCGCGTGCGGCGCGCGTCGCAGCGATCGTTGACTGAACTGAAGCTGCGTTTTCAGTCATTGTCAGCGCGCGAACAGCAGGTGATGACACTCGTCGCGAAGGGCCTGCTCAACAAACAGATCGCAGCCGAGCTGGGTTTAAGCGAAATCACCGTGAAAGTTCACCGCGGCCAGGCGATGAGGAAGATGGGCGCGCGCACGCTGGCGGATCTGCTGCACCAGGCCGTGCTGTTGAAAATTCGCGAAGAGCACGCATGATGCGCGGCGTCGCGCACAGCCCGCGGTGCGGCGCTGTTATACCTACATATAGTTGTGAAGTGGGACGCCTCCGGTAACCTGTGATGGCCTGTTGCGACAGCAGCAGCTTTACTTTGTAATCCAGGTTCGCAATGCCGAGTTTGCATCCTTCCCAGGTGGTGTCGATCATCGACGACGACGACTCCGTCCGTCTTGCCACCGCCAATCTCCTTCGCTCCTTCGGCGTGCAAAGCCGCACCTTCATGTCGGTAGAAGCGTTTCTCGAATCGGAATGCGTCGATCACACCGCGTGCGTCATTTCAGACATGCAGATGCCGGGCATGAGCGGCATCGACCTGCAGACCGCACTGCGCGAGCGACGCTTACCGATTCCGATGGTGTTCATGACGGCGTTTCCCGACCACGAGTTGCGCAGCGTCGCCGAAGCGAATGGCGCAACCTGCTTTCTGACGAAGCCGGTCGACGGCGAAACGATTCTCGCGTGTATCGACCGTGCGATCAACCGTAAGCATTGCGGCGATCAATCGACCTGAACGCAACGGGTTCAGCTGCGACGCGACACGTGCCGCATTTGAGCCCTATACATTGGTATAGACGCATCGTATTCGCGGCACGGCGAACGTTTTCAGGCGATACCGCATGGCCAACGGCGGCGCCTTACGTCGCCATCACACGCTATACACAACGTGACGGTTTCAATGCGGCGAGATACACGATCGCCTGCTGGCGATCGAAATGCTCGAACGTGAGACCCAGCCCCGCCAGCAGCAGCATGCCAACCGCGACGCCTTGCCAGGTCGGCGCCATCGTCACGAGCAGCAGCATCACCGCGACGCACGCGACACCCGCCAACGCGACGTGATAGTAGCGATAGCGATCGATCACGCGCTCCATGCGCGCCGCTTCCCGCGCGACCGAAAAGCTGCTGCGCACGTGGATCATCGCATTGGCGTGCGGCGCCTCGCGCGCCGCAAGCACCACGCTCAGGCTGCCGCCGGTGACGGCCATCGCCAGCAGCACGACCGACAGGCCGCGCACGAATGCATCGCCGCGCCACATCAACAATAGCGCGGTAATAAACATCAGTGCCCCAAGGATGGAACCGATCGTGGCGGCACACCGTTGCGCGTGAAAATACGCGTGTATCGCGGCGTCGAGTGTTTCATAGGTAGGCATTATCGTGCTCCGTTATGCGGACCGCCGCGACGCGTGCGAGCGCAGGTCGCCTATTCATGTCCATCGTTGAAATATTCTGGACGGTGCGCAGCCCTTGCCTGGAATGGCGGACGCGTCCGTTTATTGCTCTCATGGGCGATACCGCGCGTGGCGCATGTGCGGACGCGGGCATGTCATGTCGCCACTATCCTGAAACGACACGACAGTTAGCCTAAATATGCATTCGATGTGCAACACGGACGCCACGCAGTGCTGCATCCGGATTGCTTCGGCCAACGTCTGCTTCGATCTGCCGATCTATTCATGCCACCTCCATTTCATTCTGGTTTTCTGCGCATGATCGACGCGTCGCGCACCGTCGCAACGCGCACATACGAACAGGCTTCCAGGAGACCGAACGATTGCTGTAGCTTCGCATACGAATCAAACCATCGAAGTCCGCAGCAAGACGTTGCGGGCATTGCCACACAGCGAGTCGAGTAGACTTAGGCATTTCAATCGTAAGCAACGCCGACGCAGTGGACCGAACCCGTGCCCTTACGCTCTTTCTCGCCGTCGTGCGCGCGGGCAGCTTCAGCCGCGCCGCGGTCGAAGCCGGCCTCACGCCGCAAGCGATGAGCAAGGCGGTACGCCAGCTCGAAGCGCATCTGAACGTGCGCCTGCTGCACCGGACCACACGCAAGCTCAGCGTGACCGACGAAGGCGCGCGGCTTTTCGAGCTTGCCGACCCGGGCATGCGGATGCTCGACGATGCGGTCGATCAGGTGCACGCCAGCCGCGAAGCGGCAGGTGGCACCGTGCGCGTGGTCGCGCCGCCATCGCTTGGCGGCAAGCTGCTGGTGCCGCTGATTCGCGACTATCAGCAGTTGCACCCGTCCGCGCGCTTCGACGTCCTGCTCGACGATCGCTTTACCGATCTGGTCGAGGCGCGCGTCGACGTCGGTTTCCGGATCGGCACATCGGCCGAACGCAGTGTTGTCGCGCGCAAGTTGCGCGACGTGCGGCTCGTGATTTGCGCGGCGCCCGCGTACATCGAAGAACACGGCAGGCCGGCATCGCTTGCGCAGTTGCTCAAGCACCGCTGTACCGGCTTTCGCCATCCCAACACCGGAAAGACGATGCCGTGGGAATTGCAGAAAGGCAACGAGATCGTCTATCAGGAGGTGCCCGCGGTCGCGACCTTCAACGATGTGGCGACCGAAGTCGAAGCCGTGCGCAGCGGCATCGGCATCGGCCAGCTCGCGACGTACATGATTCAGCGGGACCTCGACGAGGGCGCGCTGATCCCGCTGCTGCCGCAACTGTCGACCGCGCGCCTGAGCGTGTTCATGTACTACCCGCAGCGCACGCAGATGCCATCGCGCGTGCGGCGCTTCGTCGACTTCGTGATCGAAGCGAGCCGCCAGTAACGCGGTCCGATACCGCCGGCGGCAAAGTCGCGTCGCCACGCGTGCGCGGCGTTGCGCCGTCGCGCGACAAAGCAAGGTGATAACATCGATTCCTCCCGGGCCACACGCGGCGATGTCGGGCACGCACCACGCGCCACCGTGTATCCGTGCGCGCCGCATCAGGCGCGACCCTCTTCCGCCCTGCCCTGATCGAAGAATCCGATGCCCGCTCAAGCAGACGACCTCGCCGGCGCGCCCGGCAACCGTTCATCCGCCGAACCGATCGAAGCGCGCGTATTCCGCGCGGGGCACCTTTCGATTGGACTGAATCTACCGTTGCTACCGGCCGGACAAATCGTCGCGGACTTCAACGAACAGATCGCGCTTGCGCAACGCGCCGACGCACTCGGCTTTCGCGCATTGTGGGTACGCGACGTGCCGCTGAACAGCGCGGACTATCCGGACCCGGTCGGCCATCTGGACCCATGGGTGCTGCTCGGCGCGCTTGCCTCGCATACCACGCGGATTGCGCTCGTGAGCGGCGCAATCGTGCTGACGCTGCGGCATCCGTTGCATATCGCCAAGGGCGCGATTTCCGTGCAAACCTTGTCGCACGGCCGCTTTATTCTCGGCCTGGGCTCCGGCGACCGGCCGCCCGAATACGCGGCATTCGGCGCAAACGGCGACGAGCGCCGTGAACTGTATCGCCGCCATTGGGAGACCGTGGCGGCCGCGCTCGGGCCGGCACCGCGCGTAATTCCGGACACAGTGTCCGAACACGCGCCCGCGTTCGCGCTGCTGCCGCAGCCGCCGCGCCCGGTGCCGATGCTTGCGGTCGGCTCAGGCGGACAGAGCGTCGACTGGATCGCGCGCCATGCGATCGGCTGGATGACCTACCATCGCGAACCCGATGCGCAACAGGCGCGACACAGCATGTGGCGCGCTGCCGTCGAACGGGCGGCGCCGGGCGCGTTTCGCGCATTCGGCGCGGCGTTGCGGCTCGAACTGAGCGACGACCCGGACGAGCCCGCCACGCCGGTCGCGCTCGGCTATCGCACCGGCCGCAACGCGCTTGTCGCGCTGCTACGCGCGGTGCGTGAGCACGGCACGCATCATGTGTCGCTGAATCTGCCGTCGTCGCCGCGCGCGCCACGCGAGGTAATCGAAGAACTCGCCGAATACGTGCTGCCTGAATTTCATCGCTAGGCCGCGCGCCACAACCGCGCGAGCGGACCCTCACGGCCCGACAGCGGGTCCGACGCCGGAAACACGACCTGTTGCATCGCCTGCCATTGCGCAGCGGACAAACCGACACGGCTGATACCGATATCCTCGTCGGGCGGATACGCGCCGACCACCAGGAAATCCGCGCTTGCCTCGAGCTTGCAATGACCGGTGCCCGCGGGCAGCACGACCACATCTCCGGCATTCACCGTCACCTCGCGGCCGATCGGCGCCGGGCCACCGAGCACGAGCCGCGCACGGCCCCCTGCGAAGCCGAGCACCTCGTGCGTGGCCGGATGGAAATGATGGAAGTCGTAAATGCCGTTGCGCCAGACCGGCGGCCAGCCGTTGCGCGCGAACGCGTGCTCGAACAACGCGGCCGGGTCGCTACCGGACAGCTGCACCGCGGAACGGTACACGAGGACCGGCAAGCGCGGGTTATTCGGAATCCAGCCATTGGGCTCGAAGCTAAGCGTTTCCGGCTGGACCGGATGCACGGAAGCGGTCTCGCCGGGTGGGTCGCCTGCCGGGCGACTGACTGCGGCCGGTGCGACCGGCAACAGGGCGCCGGCGGCCAGCGCGGCACTCATGCGCCGGCGCTTCGTATTCGTCATCGCAACTCTCCATGGTCGGATCGGGATGGTTCAGCTTAGGTGAAAAAAATCGAGGCCATCTGTGACGGCTGTCACCCGTGTCACGACAAACGCAATGAGGCGGTCACCCTCGCGCACGCCGCGCATGCCGACGCACGCAGGCAAGCTCACATCGGCGGGGCAATGCCTGCACGCGGCTTACGAATGCGGTGCATCGATCATCATGCGCCCCGGCATGCATCATGCTTCCAGCATCACCTCGTGCGCGACGCGCACATCGTGCCCTCCCTTCACCATCCTTGAATCGGCGTCCGATTCGCGATCGACACCATGTCTAACACGCGTTACGCGCAATTCCCGTTTCGCTTCGTGCAGCGGATCAAACACGCCATGCGCCGCCGGCGCACCGATACCCGACCATCATGACCCACTCTTACGACACGACAAGCGCATTACGCGCAGCGGAACACGTCGACCCCGCGCGCCTGCTGGACTCGATCGATGCGCTCGCAACGATCGGCGCGCGCGCCGACGGCGGCGTCGACCGCCCCGCGCTATCGGCGCTCGACATCGACGCCCGCCGCGGCCTGATCGAACGCGCGCAGGCGCTCGGCTGCACGGTCTCGACCGATGCGTGCGCGAACCTGTTCTTCCGTCGCCCCGGCAATGAAGATTTGCCGCCCGTGATGACCGGCAGCCACATCGACACACAACCGACCGGTGGCCGGCTCGACGGCGCGTACGGCGTGCTGGCCGGCTTCGAATGCCTCGCCGCGCTCGCGGATGCGGGCGTGCGCACGCGCCGGCCGCTCGAAGTGGCGATCTGGACCAACGAGGAAGGCTCGCGGTTCCAGCCGGGCGCGATGGGCTCGAGCAGCTTCGTCGACCCGGCGCGTCTGGCCGGCTACCGCTCGGTGCGCGATGCGGCAGGCGTCACGTTCGGCGCGACGCTTGATGCGCATCGCGCTGCGTTCCCGTCGCTCGACACCCGCGCATCGGGCGCCGTGCATGCATTCATTGAACTGCATATCGAACAGGGGCCGCTGCTCGAACTGGCCGATACGCCGCTTGGCGTCGTGACCGGCATTCAGGGCGTGCGCTGGCATTCGATCCGCTGTACCGGCGCAGCCGCGCACGCGGGCACGACGCCGATGCGGGTACGCCGCGACGCGATGACGCTCGCGGTCCACGTACGCGGCGCAATCGAAACGTTCGCGCTGGAGCTCGGCGGCGACGCGGCGCGCATTACGTTCGGCAGCTGGCGCGTCGAGCCGAACTCGATCAACACGATTCCGTCGGCGGTTACCTTCACGGTCGACTTTCGTCACCCGGACCCTGCGGTGCTCGCGAGCTTCGACGCGGCGCTCGCGGACTGTATCGCACAGCACCGCACCGACGTGCATCTGGAGCCGCTCTTTGAACACCCGCCGGTGCATTTCGCCGAATCCGCGATCGAGCGCGTGCGCGCCGCGTGCGTCGCCCTGGGCGCGCGCTCGCAACCCATCGTCTCCGGCGCATTTCACGACGCACTGCATCTCGCGAAGCACTGCCCGACCGCGATGATCTTTGTGCCAAGCCGCGGCGGCATCAGTCACAACCCGCTCGAAGCAACCGACGATGTTCATCTCGTGTCAGGCACACGCGCACTCGCGCACTGTCTTGTCGAACTGTGCAATGAAGCACGCTGAAACCCACCTCTCACACAACGCCACCTGAACCACGGAACCCGCCATGAACGAAACGACCCTTTTCACCACCGAGACCCACCCGCATACGCACGACGACAACGGCAGCGCACTCGGCGAAAACGCGACACTGCACGAGCCGATTTCACCTGACGGCACACCCGAGCCCGGCCGCACCTACACTGTCCCCGCGCGCTGCGGCCGCGCGGTGCGCGTGAAGGCCGGGCAGACGATCCGCGTCGCGAACCCGCATGGCACGCAGGTCTGCGATACGTGGATCTTCAACGCCGTGCATCTGAGCGAATTCCTGTCGTTCGAGCACACGCGCGCCTATATCGACCGGGTGATTCCGCGGCCCGGCGATCCGCTCGTGACGAACCAGCGCCGTCCGATCGCCGAGCTCACGGCCGACACGTCACCCGGCGTGCACGACACGCTGATCGCCGCCTGCGACCTGTACCGCTACCGCAACCTCGGCGTCGCCGGCTATCACGACAACTGCGCGGACAATATGCGACTGGCGCTCAAGGCGATCGGTCTGCGCGCCCGCGAAGTGCCGCAGCCGTTCAACCTGTGGATGAACATTCCGGTGAAGCCCGACCATTCGATCGAATGGCTGCCGCCGGTGTCGAAGGCCGGCGACTATGTCGACATCAAGGCGGCGATGGATTGCGTCGTGGTGTTCTCCGCATGCCCGCAGGACATCGTGCCGATCAATGCGCTGAATCCGCTCGAAGTGGAATTCACCGTGCTCGCGTAAACACGAAGTAGCGTCGCGTCAATCCTGCGGCAAGCGGAACGGCACGACGCTATTCGCGTTGTTCGCTTCGACGAGCCTGATCAGTTGCAGCATGAACAGATCGCGTTCGGTCGGCGGCAGATGCTCGATCGTGCGGTCATGCGCGCGCTGCACCGCAGGCGCCATCCTGGCGACGAGCCGCTTGCCCTGCCGCGTCAGCTTGACGAGCTTCACGCGCCGGTCATAGTCGGCCTGGCGGCGTTCTATCAGCCCGCGTCCTTCGAGGCGCGGCATCACTTCCGCGACACTCGAACGCTCCAGGCCAATTTCGATCGCGAGTGAATTCTGATCAATTTCGCCGAGCGCATCGAGCGCCGTCAACAAGCTGTATTGCACCGGCGTGACATCGAACTCCGCGGTTTCCTCGGCAAACAGAAAGCCGTGAATCTGGTGCATGCGGCGAATCAGAAAGCCCGGACGGCTAAAGAGCGGCGAGCGCGCCTGCCACGCGCGCAATTCTTCGCTTACCGAACGGGTCGCGGCATCATCGTTAATCATGGTGGACATCGGTCTCTTTCCCTGGCGAACGCGCAGCCGCGCCATGCCATCAGTGCAAGTCTGAACGGACTGCATTCTATCGAATCCGGGCGTGCGAACCCATAACCGGGGTACACCACGCAATTCACCAAAACCATGCGCGACGCCTTGATCCGGTGCGCCGCCGCACCACGCACGCGTGGCTGCAGTACATTGCGACGCGCCGACCGACCTCGATGCAAATGCCATGCACGCGCGCGCCAACCCCACCCGCTTACGGCTTCGCACACAGCCCGCGCCGATGCATCGGCCTGTGCATCGGCAACCGGCACGGTATTTGCGGTACACCACGCATTTTTCCCACTCCAGCCACCGAGCCCGTTATCCCCATGACTCAGGTTCTACTGAAAGGCGGCCGTGTCATCGACCCCGCAGCCGGCCTCGATGCAACCCTCGACATTCTCGTCGATGAGGCGCGCATCGCCGCGATCGGCCCCGACCTCGCCGCCACCGCGCCGATCGCCGAAATCGTCGACTGCAAGGACAAGCTTGTGCTGCCGGGCCTGATCGATACGCACGCGCACGTCTATCAATACGTGACCGGCCGCTTCGGGCTGAACCCGGACCTATGCGGCGTACGTTCCGGCGTGACCACGCTGGTTGACCAGGGCGGTCCGAGCTGCATCACGATTCCGGGATTCCGCCATTTCATCGCCGCGCCGTCGAAGACGCGCGTGCTCGCGTTCATCTCCGCGTACATTGTCGGCGGGCTCGAAGGTCACTACTACCCCGACCTCTATCGGCCCGAATGTCTCGATGCCGCCGCGACCGTCAAGGCCGCGCAAGCGAACAGCGACCTTGTGAAAGGCGTGAAGGCGCATGCCGAAATTGGTGGCTTCGCACGCTGGGGCCTCGACGTGATGAAGATCGCGTCGCAGATCGGCCGCGACGCACGGCTGCCCGTCTACATTCACTTCGGCCAGCTGTGGCCGAAACCGGAGCACGGCGGCCTGCCGGTCAATCCGGACTCGATCTTCAACCAGGTGGTCGAAACACTGAAACCCGGCGATATCCTCGCGCATCCGTTCAGCCGCCATCCGGGCGGCTTCGTCGAAGAGAACGGCAGGCTGCACCCGCTGGTGCCGGAAGCAATCGCGCGCGGGTTAAAGGTCGACGTCGGCCACGGCTCGCATTTCAGCTTCAAAACCGCCCGCATCGTGCTCGACGCGGGCGTCGTGCCGGACACGCTCGGCGCGGACATGCACGGCTACAACACGCACCTGCCCGCGCCGGCCGGCACGCCCGACAGCCACCCGGACGAAGAGCACTCGTTCCTCGGCCGCACGCAATTCAGCCTTGTCAGCGCGATGACGAGCATGCTCGCACTCGGCCTGCCGCTCGATCAGGTGGTGCGGATGGTCACGTCGAACGCGGCGCGGATGATCGGCATGGAAGGCGAACTCGGCACGCTGAAAGTGGGCGGGGTCGCGGACATCAGCGTGCTCGACGACCGGCGCGGCCGCTGGGTGCTCGAGGACAACGAAGGCACGCAGATCGTCACGGACCGGATGCTCACGCCGGTGCTATGCGTGCGCGACGGCGTGCGCTACGACGCGAACTCGCCGAGCCTGCCGCTCGCGCGGGCCGCCTGAGTGTCCGACCCAACACCCCGCCGCAAGGAACACGACCGATGATCAAACGACCCGCAAAGCAGCCGCCTGACCGCCCGCAAGGCATCGGCGCGTCGCTCCGGCGCAAGGAAGACGCGCGCTTCATGCATGGGCGCGGCGAATATGTCGGCAATATCCGGATGGTCGGCATGCTCGACGTCGCGTTCGTGCGCAGTCCGATTGCGCATGGTCATATCGTCGGGATAGAAAAGCCCGCAGGCTTCGAACACGCGGTCTACACGCATGCCGACCTCAACGGAGTGCAGCCGATTGTCGCGAACTCGGGACTGCCGGGGTTCAAATCGTCGGAACAACCGGTGCTCGCGCGCGGCAAGGTCCGCCAGGTGGGCGAAATGATCGCGATGTGCGTCGCCGCCACACGTGCCGAAGCGGAAGATATCGCCGCGCAGGTGTTCGTCGACTTCGAAGAACTGCCGGCCGTGGTCGACATGCTCGACGCGCGACGCGAAGGCTCCGCGCTCGTCCACGAACACTGGGGCGACAACGTCTTTCTCGAAACCTTTGTCGATGCTCAGGTTGCCGCCGCAACTGAAACCGACCTCGACGAGATCCGCCGGCGCGCGCCGATCCGCGTGCAGCGCAAGCTGCGCACGTCGCGCCAGAGCATGGCGCCGATGGAAGGCCGTGGCGTGGTCGCGCACTGGGACAAGCGTCTCGCGCAACTGATCGTGCACACCTCCGCACAAATGCCGCACATCACGCGCACCGGTCTCGCGCAGTGCCTCGGACTCGATGAAGGCCAGCTTCGCGTGATCGCCCCGGACGTCGGCGGCGGCTTCGGCTACAAAGGTATTCTGCTGCCCGAGGAAGTGTGCTGCGGCTGGCTCGCGATGCAGCTCGAACGGCCCGTGCGCTGGCTCGAAGACCGCCGCGAGCAATTGACCGCCAATGCGAATTGCCGCGAGCACGACTACGACATCACCGCCTATGCGGAGCGCGACGGACGTCTGCTGGCCGTCGAATGCGAAGCGACCGTCGATTCCGGCGCGTATTCGTCGTATCCGTTTTCCGCGTGTCTCGAAGCGGCGCAAGTCGGCAGCATTCTGCCCGGCCCCTACAAGATGGACCGCTACCGCTGCCGCACCTGGTCGGTTGCGACGAACAAGCCGCCGATCCTGCCGTATCGCGGCGTCGCGCGCACCGGCGTCTGCTACGCGATCGAAACGATGATGGACGCGATCGCGGTGGCCGCCGGCCTCGAACCGCATCAAGTGCGGCTGCGCAACCTCGTCGAGCCGCATGAAATGCCGTTCGACAACATCACGAACAAGCACTTCGATAGCGGCGACTATCCGGAAGCGGTGCGCCGCGCGGTCGCCGCGATCGACCTGCCCGCGGTGCGTGCGCGGCAGCAACGCGGCGCAGCGGACGGACGCCGGATCGGCTTCGGCATCGCGGTGTTCTGCGAACAGGGCGCGCACGGTACGTCGGTCTATCACGGCTGGGGCATTCCGATGGTGCCGGGACGCGAGCCCGCGGTGCTGCGCGTGACACCCGACGGCGTGCTTGAAGTGCGAGCGGGCATTCATTCGCACGGTCAGAGCATGGAGACCACGCTTGCGCAGATCGCGCACGACGTGCTCGGCGTCGACACCGATCGGGTGCGTGTGGTGCTCGGCGATACCGGCGTCACGCCCTATTCGACCGGCACCTGGGGCTCGCGCTCGATCGTGATGGCAGGCGGCGCGGTCGGACAGGCGGCGAAGGAACTAAAGGAGCGGCTGCTCAAAATCGGCGCGTGGCTGCTAAAAGTGCCGGTGGACGACGTGAGCTGGCGCCAGGGCGCGGCCGTCGGACCGGATGGCGCGTCGTGCACGTTCGAGCAGATCGCGCACACGTGGTATCTGAAACCGCAACTGCTGCCGCCCGACGTCGACCCGCGCGGCCTCGAAGTCGCGACCACCTACCAGGCAAAGCGCGACACCGGTACGTTCAGCTATGCCTGTCACGCGGTCGTCGTAGCGGTCGATACCGCGCTCGGGCTGACCGAGATTCTTGATTACGTGATCGTCGAAGACGGCGGCGTGCTGATCAACCCGATGGTCGTCGATGGCCAGGTTTACGGCGGCGCCGCGCAAGGCATCGGCACCGCGCTTTACGAAGCGATGCCGTACAGTGAAGACGGCCAGCCGCTGGCGTCGACGCTCGCCGACTATCTGCTGCCCGGTGCGACCGAGGTGCCGGCGATCCGCATCGAGCATATGGAAACGCCGGCCCCGTATACCGAGTTCGGCCAGAAAGGCATCGGCGAATCCGGTGCGATCGGCTCGACCGCCGCGATCGCGAACGCCGTCAACGACGCGCTGCGCCCGCTCGGCGCCGAAGTGACACGCCTGCCGATATCGCCGCGCGTCGTGCTGGAAGCAATCGCGCAAGCCGCCGCGCGTGAAGGCGCCGCAAAAGGAGTGCCCGCATGAAGGCCGCCGCATTCGACTATGAAAAGCCGCTCAACTGCGACGACGCGATCCGCCTCGTTGCCGCGAGCGGCGGTAACGGCAAATTCGTCGCCGGCAGCCAGTCGCTCGGCCCGATGATGAATCTGCGATTCGCGCAGCCGGAATCGCTGGTCGACTTGCGGGGCATCGCCGCACTGCGCGCATGCCGCGATGAAGGCGCGTGCGGCGTGCTCGGCGCGAGTATCACGCACGCGCAAATCGAAGACCGCGCCGTCGACGATTACACGCAAGGGCTGATGGCCTACGTCGCGCGCGGCATCGCGTATCGCGCGGTGCGCAATCGCGGCACGCTCGGCGGCAGTCTGGCGCACGCGGACCCGGCCGCCGACTGGATCAATGTGACGCGCGGCCTCGATGCCGATTTTCTGGTGATCGGCGCGCACGGCGAACGCGTGGTCAAAAGCGCTGACTGGATGGCCGGCGCGTTCACGACCGCGCTCGAACCCGACGAGATTCTCGCCGGAGTGCGCATCAGGAAGCTGACAACCGGCGCGCGCTGGAGCTACTACAAGTTCAACCGCAAGCCCGGCGAGTTTGCCGAAGCGATCGCGCTCTGTCTCGACGACGCAGGCAATGGCATCTGCCGCGTAGTGATCGGCGCGCTCGACGGTCCGCCTCATCTGATCGAAAACGCCCGCGAACTGATCGACGCCCCGTCGCCCGCCGCCTTCGACCCGCATCTGCTCGATGCAGGACTGGAACCCGGCAGCTATGAATACCAGGTGCATCGCGTCGCGCTCGAACGCGCGGCCGCGACGCTCCGCACTCACGGCAGGAATTCGCAATGACCGACGCGCTTGTCAAACCGCTGCAACTCTTCGTCAACGATAAGCCGGTTGCCGCGCTCGTCGAGCCGCGCACACATCTGGCCGACTTCCTGCGCGAAGCACAACTGCTGACCGGCACCAATATCGGTTGCGAGCAGGGTGTCTGCGGCGCGTGCACGGTGCAGATCGACGGCGCACCGGCACGCTCGTGCATCACGGCGGCCATCGCCTGCGCGGGCTCGCAGGTTCGTACGATCGAGGGCTTCGACGACGATGCGCTGATGAACGACCTGCGCGCCGCGTTCTCTGCCGAACACGCGCTGCAATGCGGCTATTGCACGCCGGGCATGCTGGTCACCGCGCGCGATATCGTGACCCGCCTGCCCGACGCCGACGATGCGCGCGTGCGCTACGAGCTGTCCGGGAATCTGTGCCGCTGCACCGGCTATGTGGGCATCGTCCGCGCGATCCGCCGCGTGCTCGATGCGCGCCGCGCGGCGGCCGCGCAGCCGCATATGGCCACGAGCGCCGGTGTGCGCGCGGCCACCACGGCCTAACCTGTTTTGCGAGCGAGACCCAATGGAAATCGAACAAAGCTTTACCGTCACCTATCCGCTCGATGACGTGTGGACATCATTTCACGACACGACCGGCATCGTCGCGTGTCTGCCCGGCGCGTCGCTAACCGCGCCGCCCGAAAACGGCGCGCTCAAGCTTGCGATGACCGTCAAGCTCGGTCCGATCGCTGCGAGTTTCGCGGGCGACGGCGAGATGACGCTCGACGAAAGCAGCAAGCGCGGCAGCGTCAGCGGCGGCGGCGTCGACCGCAAAAGCGCGTCGCGCGTGAAAGGCGTCGCGGCGTTCGCACTGCACGAGGTCGGGCCGCGTGAAACGCGTGTCGACGTGAAAGTCGACTATACGATCGCGGGCAGCCTCGCGCAGTTTTCGCGCGGCGGCATCGTGAAAGAGCTCGCGACCCGCCTGACTGACGCCTTTGCGCAGAATCTGAAAGCGAAGCTCGACGCGTCGCAGAGCGCGAGCGCCGCGCACATCGCGCCAGGTTCGGCAGTCGCTGCGCAGCACGCGACACAGGAGATTGCATCGGCCGAAGCCAAAGCCAACGCCAAAGCCGCCGCCGACGCACCGCCGCTGGCTGCGCCGGTGGCAGCAATGGCGGAAGCGGCGGATACGCGCGTTGTCCCCGCCACATTGCGCCCAGCGCAGACCGCACCAGAAATGAAGCCCGGCCCCGGCGCATCGAACACAGGTGCGCCCCCGGCGTCTCACGTGACGCCCCCGGCGAACGCGCCGCTCGACCTCGGCAACCTCTTCTGGAAAATCGTGTGGTCGCGCGTACGCGGCTGGCTGCGCCTCAACGCGACCTCACGATGAACCCGACAAACGCGTCCACATCGAACGACGCCCGCCACCCCGCACTCGCGCGCCTGTACGCAGTACGACCGCATTGGCGAGCGGTCGTACGCGCCCGCGACGCAATCGGCCTGCCCGACTTCACGTTGCTGCATGCCGGTCCTCCGTACGCCGACCCATGCGAACCCGCCGCACCGGTGCTGTCGTCGGCGGTGCTGTGCTGTCTGTACGAGAAATGGGCAACGACCGAGACGCAAGCCGAACATCTGATCGCGAGCGGCCAGGTCAAACTGGTCAACGCGCAATCGTTCGGCGTGGTCACGCCGCTCGCCGCGGTCGTGTCGCCATCGTCGACGCTCGTCGAAGTCGCGGACGCGCATGACCCGTCGCGCCGCGCATGGTCGCTCGCCGGCAGCGGCGCCGGCCCGCAGATCCGCTTCGGCAGCCGCGACCCTGCCGTGCTCGGGCGGCTCGCGTGGCGTGACACCGTGCTCGCACGCGAACTCGCCGCGGCGCTCGAGCACGTTGGTCCAATCGATCTGTTTGCGCTAGCGGCCACGGGCATCGCCGGCGGCGACGACTTGCATGCACGCACCAGCGCCGCGACGGCGGCGCTGCGCGCGCAACTATCGCCGTTTATCGAAGCGCCGTCGGTCGATGCGATGCTGGCCGATACGCCGCTGTTCTTTCTTACGTTGTGGATGGCCGCCTGCCATCTGATGATGTCCGCGACGGCCCGCGACGCGGACCCGGCCACGACGCTGGTCGTCGCGCTGGCGGGTAACGGCCGCGAAGTCGGCGTGCGGCTCGCGGGCAAGCCGCACATATGGACCACGCAGCCCGCTGCGGCACCGGCCGGCCCGCGCCTCGATCACGCAGCGCACGCGGTCGCTTCGCCTTTGACCGGCGACAGCGGCATAATCGATGCGGCCGGCTTCGGCGCGCATGCGTTCGCGCTTGCGCCCGAACCCGCCGGCACGTTCGCCGCGTGGCTGCCCGCGGACTGGCGCCGCGCCCAGTCGGCGCTGCTCGCGGGCGACCATCCGGCATTCGCCGGATTGCGTAGCGCGCTCGACGCGGCCGCTGTCGTGCAGCAAAACGTCGAGCCACTCGCTGCGATTGCGATGATTGGCGCCGATGGACGCACCGGCCTCGTCGGCCGCGGCGTCTACGCGGCGCCGGTCGCGCTGTTCGAAGCCGCACTGCGAGCGTTGTGACCCGCCCACCGCGAGTTCCGCACGCGACCGGCCCCCAATTTGTGCAAGACAGGAAGCCGGGTCCACTGACAACGAATATCCACGCCCCCCACCATGCTGATCAACGACCCCGCTACTCACCAAGCCGTCAGCGCCGCCTTCGACGCGTATGAAATCGCGCTGACGACCAACGACGTCGCGATGCTCGACACGCTGTTCTGGGACAGCCCGCATACACTGCGTTATGGAGCGACGGAGAACCTGCATGGGTATGACGAAATCCGCGCATTTCGCGCACAGCGACCGGGTGGCAAGCTGATGCGCACGATCGTCGAGCGGTCGATCACCACGTTCGGCTACGACTACGCCGTTGCGAACATCACATTCACACGCGATGGCGAAGCGCGCATCGGACGTCAATCGCAGAGTTGGGTGAAAATCGGCGATGACTGGCGTGTCGTCGCCGCACACGTAAGCTGGATGGACGTATGAATCAGCACATGCTGCTTGAACCCGGTCTTAACGGCGCGTTCGTTCGCGATAGCTTCGGCGCATTGCCCGCCGCAGCGGCCGCCGCCATTGCCACTGCCGTGGCCACACCCATCGCTACCCGTCTCGTTGAGCAGCCTTCATCGCAAGCGACACTCGCCGGACGGCGTCTGGCGGTAAAAGATGTGTTCGACGTGAAAGGACTGCGTGCCGGCGCCGGCAACCCGGCATGGGCCGCGGAGCAGCCGATTGCAACGTCCACCGCGTTCGCCGTGCAGACGCTGCTCGAGCATGGCGCGCAGTGGGTCGGCAAGACCGTCACGGATGAGCTTACCTATAGTCTCGCCGGCATCAATATCCATTACGGCACGCCAAGCAACCCGGCGCATCCGCAACGGATCCCAGGCGGGTCGTCGTCGGGCTCGGCAGTCGCCGTCGCGGCCGGCCACGCGGACATCGGGCTGGGCACCGACTGCGGCGGATCGATCCGGCTGCCCGCGAGCTACTGCGGCATCTGGGGCATCCGGCCGACGCATGGCCGCATTGCGAGCAACGGCTGCTTCACACTCGCGCACAGCTTCGATACGGTCGGCTGGTTCGCCCGCGATGGCGCATTGCTCACCGATGTGTTCAACGTACTCGCGCACAGCAACACACAGGCATTGCCCGAACGCGTGATGTTATGCCTGCCCGACGATCTCATCACGCTGCTGCACGTGCGGGCTCGAGCCACTTGCGCCACCGTGTTCGATACGCTATCGCACCACTTCGAAGTCAGTTTGCTGACATCGGCGAGCCTCGCGCCCGAAACATGGGCGCACGGCTTCCGTGTGCTGCAGGCGGCCGAAATCGCGCAACAGCATGGCGCATGGGCGTTGCGGCACCTCGATAGCTTCGGCGCCGATATCCGCGCGCGCCTGCAGGCCGCGGTCAACGTCAGCAACGAGCAGGTGCAGGTCGCGCAACGTGTGCGCACCGATGCGATTCGTACCCTCGCGCGCATATTTGACGAGCCTGACACGTATATCGTGATGCCGACGCTGCCTTGGATTGCACCGCTGATCGGCGCGTCCGGCGCGGAAGTCGACGAAGTGCGGGTGCGCGCGCAACAGATGCTGTGTATCGCGGGGCTGGCCGGCTTGCCGCAGGTCAACCTGCCATGGACGTCGTTCGACGATGCGCCGCTCGGGCTGTCGGTTATCGGTGCGCGCGGCAATGACGAAGGCGTGCTTGCCACGGCACGCGCGGTGCACGACGCGCTCGCGTGCCCCGTCGACATGTGCTCAAGCGCCTGAACACACACGCGCACACGCACGCATAGAGCGATGTGCAAGCGACTTACGCATCGCCGGTGGCCGCGCCGCGCTCGCGTTCGCGCCTGATCGGCGTGCGGCTCAATTCGTTGTTGGTTTCGACGAGCCGCACCAGATACTCCATGAACTGCTTGCGGTCCTTCGCGGGCAGCGCGGCCAGCGTGCGTTCGTGCGCCCGCGCGACCCCCACTTCGAGCCGCGCGAGCAGCGCGCGCCCGACATCGGTCAGTTCGGCGACTTTCTTGCGCTTGTCGGTGCGAGAACCGCGCCGCTGAATGAAGCGCCGCTCGGCGAGCCGCGCGATCACGTCCGCGGTATTCGCACGATCGAGACCGACCGCGTTCGATAACGCGATCTGTTCGGACGGCCCCATCTGATCGAGCGCGGTCAGAATGCTGTATTGCACCGGCGTAATGCCTTCCGGCGCGCATTCCTCGATAAACAGCGCGACGTGGATCTGATGCAAACGGCGAATCAGAAAGCCGGGTCGCGCCTCGAGCGCGGTGTGCCGCCATTCGGACGCGCTGTCGGCACGCGCCGCGGCGAGCGGCGCTTTCACGGCAGTCCGTTTGCTGGATGCCCGGGTCGTCATTGCGCGCACGCGTGCGTGAGTGCGTTCACACCGACGCTCAAACTGGCGGCTTCGATCATCGTCAGAATTCCTCGTGTTCGCAATATCGTCAGTACACATCGTATCAGGAAGAAAGGATGCTGTAGCGCCTTATTCCGCGATGTGGCCAGGCCGTCCAAACAAGTGCAAAACACGCCGCACAACGTGCATCGCCGCGACGCTTTGGTGCGGCATTCGGCCGTTTTGCGCATCGTCCGAATGCGCTTCATGCGCGCGCACCGCGCACGCACGGCAAGACGCGTTACTGGCATGTCATTTGCATCGTCGCGTCCGAACTCGTAAGTGTGCAAACAAATATCGCTGTTCGCAGCGACGACTCATCGACCGCCGCATCCAACCGCAAAGGGGAATGACATGCCGTCCCGCCCGTTTCACCTCGTTCGCCAATTTGTTCGCATCACCGCCGTGCCGGCGAAATCTCACGCGGCCGCACGGCGCGCGCTCGTGCTTACGCTGTTTTCAGCGCTCGCCGCAGCCGGACTCGGCCTCGGTCTGACGAAGCCCGTCCATGCGGCGGGCACGGATGAAATCAAGGCGCGCGGCTATCTGACGGTCGCGACCGAAGACGACTTCAAGCCGTTCGAATTCGTCGACGACGGCAAACCGACCGGCTACGACAACGAAATGCTCGCGCTCGTGAAAAAGAAGCTGCCCGTCGACGTGCGACAGCAGATCATGCCGTGGCCCGGCATCCTGCCGGGCGTGACGACCGGCAAGTACGACATGGCGGTGACCGCGGTGCTGGTCACGCCGGAACGCAAGAACACGTTCGACTTCACGACGCCGCTGGTCGAATCGACCACCTACTATGCGACGAAGAAAGGTTCGGGCATCAAGTCGGGCGACGATCTGGTCGGCAAGGTGGTGGGCGTGCAGACCGGCAGCGCGATGCTCTCGGACCTGAAAGCGTATGACGAAGAACTGAAGAAGAAGCACGGCGGCCAGGGCATCAAACAGATTATCGAGTACCAGTCGTATCCGGAGGCCTATCAGGACCTCGGCGTCGGCCGGCTCGATGCAGTCGCCAACACACAGATCAACCTGAACTCGCTGATCAAGACACGCCCCGACACGTTCGTGCTCGGCCAGAAGATCGGCCAGCCGGTGTATATCGCGTGGGCCGTGAAGAAAGGCAACACCGCTGCGCTCGAGATGATCAACGCGGTGCTGTTCGACCTGCGCAAGAGCGGCGAGATGTATCAGATGCAGAAGAAGTGGTTCGGCGCGAGCTTCGAATCGATGCCGCAGTCGGTCAACTGATCCTGTCGACGAGCCAGCCCGATGACCGCATTCGACTACTGGAGCATCACCCGTGGCGCGCTGTCGACGATCTCGTTGTCGCTCGCGAGCATCGTGATCGGCGTGCCGCTCGGCCTCGTGCTCGCGTTAATCCGCTGGGCACGCGTGCCGGTGCTCGACCGCGCGGTGTATTCGTACGTGAGCATCGTGCGTTCCTGCCCGACAGTCACGCTGACGCTGCTGATCTTCTTCGCGCTGCCGCAATTCGGGCTGTCGCTCGACCCAATTCCCGCCGCCATCGTCGCGCTGACGATCAGCACGTCCGCGTTCAACTGCGAAGTGTGGCGCAGCGCGCTGGTCGAGTTTCCGCGCGACCAGTACGACGCGGCATTGTCGTTCGCGATGCCGCGTATGACCCGCATGCGGCGCATCGTGCTGCCGCAGATCTGGCGCGCGAGCTTGCCGGGTCTCGTCAACGAAATGACGCTGCAGATCAAGTCGACGCCGGCCGTCGCGGTGATCGGCATCGTCGAGATCACGCGCGCGGCGCTGCGGGTCGGCTCCAACACGTATGAGCCACTGCCGCCTTTCGTGTTCGCGCTCGTGCTGTATGGCGTGATTGTCTACGCGCTGCTGCGCGTGCAGCGCATGATCGAATGGCGCGTGCGACACGGAGAAGCCGCATGATTCACGACTTCGCGACGATCTGGTCGCAACGTGCCGACGTGCTGTCCGGCTTGCTGAATACGGTAATTCTGCTGGTCTGCTCCGCCATTGCATCGATCGTGCTCGGCGCGCTGGTCACGCCGATGCTGATGTCCCCACGCAAGCCGATTGCGCGCCTCGCGACCGCCTACGTCGACGCGATGCGTTGCGCGCCGTTTCTGCTGTTCGTCTACCTGATCTATTTCGGCCTGCCGACGCTTGGCATCAGGCTGTCGAACTGGTGGGCCGGCGCGATTGCGCTGATCGTGTACAACACCGCGTATATGGCCGAACTGCTGCGCGGCGCATGGCATGAGCTGCCTGCCCCGCTGATCGAATCGGGCAAGGCATTCGGCTTCTCCGGCTTCACGCTGCTGCGCCGGATCATCCTGCCGCCGATCTTTCTGCGCGCGATGCCGATGATCGGCAACCAGGTGATCCAGATTGTCAAGGACAGCGCGTTTCTGACGGTGATCGCCGTCAACGAGCTGACGCATGAAATGACTGGCATCCAGTCCACCTACTTCATTCCGTTCGCGGCCTTCGTGACGGCCGTGCTGCTCTACTGGTGCGTCTGCCTCGCCATCGAGGCCGGCACCGGCATGCTGAACAAACTTGCTGAGGAACGCCGCGCGTGAATTCCCCTACTACGTCGTGGGCCGCCGCCAAAACCACGCAGACGCTGCACAACGCAACACTTGCCGCGCAGGACGACGCGCGCCCCGTCGTGATGCTAAGCGGCATCTCGAAGTCGTTCGGCGACAATACGGTGCTGCGCGACGTGTCGCTACAGGTCGCGCAGGGCGAAACGATCTGTCTGCTCGGGCCGTCCGGCTGCGGCAAGTCGACCTTGCTTCGCTGCATCAACTGGCTGGAGACGCCCGATGCGGGCAGCGTGCATATCACCGGCAAGCGGATGGGCGTGCGCGACAATACGCGCATCAAGATGAGCGATTCGGACCTCGCGCAGATGCGCGCGAAAATCGGCATGGTGTTCCAGCACTTCGCACTGTGGCCGCATATGACCGTGCTCGAAAACGTGATGGAAGCGCCGCTGCACGTGTTGAAGCGCGACCGCGCGACCGTGCGTACGGAAGCCGAGGCGCTACTCGCGCGCGTAGGGCTTTCGGACAAGCGTGATCAGTTTCCGTCGCGGCTGTCCGGTGGCCAGAAACAGCGTGTCGGCATTGCCCGTGCGCTTGCGATGAAACCTGACGTGCTGCTGTTCGATGAGCCGACCAGTGCGCTCGATCCGGAGCTGGTGGGCGAAGTGCTTGCGGTGATGAAGTCGCTTGCTGCGGAAGGCGCGACGATGATCATCGTCACGCACGAGATGGAGTTCGCGCGCCAGGTCGCGTCGCGCGTCGTGTTTATGGATGGCGGGCAGATTGTGGAATCCGCGCCGCCTGAGCAGTTCTTTAGTGCGCCGAAGTCGCCGCGTGCGCAGCAGTTTCTGACGCGGTTTAACAAGGGCTGAATGGCGGCGCGCCGTGTGCCGCGCGCCATTTTCGGTCGACGAAGAACCCGTCGCGCGTGCCGCGCTTCATTGCATCTTCTCCTCGGGCATTCACTACCGTGCCCCGCCTCGCCGAAGCACAGGCGGGGCTTTCTGCTTGATGGATACCTGAAATTCATATCGAATCCCTCAGATTTATCCAAAGTTTGATCGAGCAAATCGAGTCCCACGTCCGCGACACTTCCGCGCGTTTTCCTAGCACGCAAACCAATCTCAAAAAATGGAAGCGCTTTCTGTTTGACGTTATTTGACAAATCTGTCGAATATTTCACACGCTGGCCAGCCGGTCCGATTGACCTCTTCCTGTTGCAACCGTAGATTTTCGTGCCCGTAGCGGCGAATACGGACTTCGCCTCGTCGCTTTCAACTGGACAGGGATGCGTGTATGAACGCTGTGACGAAGAGTTTCGCGGATGCGTTGCGCCACCCAAGCGCGCGGCTCACCCAGCATCTGAAAGTATGGATCGGCACGCTCGACCTCGGCCTCGACGTGCTTAAGTTCAAGGTGCGCGCGGGGTTCTGCAAGGACTATACGGTCGACGTCACGGTTACGTCGCCTCACCTCGATATCGACGGGAAGCAGTGCGTCGGGCGGCGGGCGGGCCTGCAGATCGACGAGCAGGTAGCCGTACCCTCGGCGAGCTACGTCGACCCCGTCGACCGCGAAGCCGCCACGTTCAATGGCGTCGTCACGCGCTGGAAACGAGTGGGTACGAGCCGCGACGAGGCGACGTACCGGCTGCGCATCGAACCACGGTTTGCTGCCTTGTGCAAGCGCATGGTCAGGTCGGATACGTTCAGGGACGTCACGTTTCAGGAGATGGTCACGAACCTGCTGGTCGACCAGCAGAACTTCGACGCCTTCGATATTGAGTTTCAGCTCGAAGGCGAACAGGAAAAGATGGAACAGGTCGTGATGTACGAGGAGTCCGTACACCACTTCATCGCGCGGCACGCGAAACGCAAGGGCATATTCTGGTTTTATAAACAGGGCCGCGGCAGGAAGGGGCAACTCGACACGCTCGTCCTTGCGAACAATCCGCGCGCCTATATACGCTCGATTGAGGTGCCGCTGATGCCGGAGTCGGGCCTCCACAGCAACTGGCACGAGGCGGTACTCAAAGTCAACGAGCGACGCGAACTGGTGGCGGCCACGATCGAGCTATGGGAGCGCAACTATCGCACGCCGGAGGACCCTTTGCGGGCGACCGTGAGCGTCTCCAATGACGCTGGCGACCGCTCGGTGTTCGGGCAAATCAGCCGCAGCGCGGAGTTCCACCTGACGCAGGAGCAAGGCCAAGCGCTGGCGCGGACGCGGCGTGACGAGCAGATCACGCGGCAGGCAACGCTGTCGGGTACGACCAACGCGAACGGCGTCGCGCCGGGCGTCGTCATGAAGCTGACCAATACGAACCTGGCAAGCGCGAAGTATGGCTTCGTGGTTACGTCGATGAAAATGGAAGGTAGCCGCATGGAGCCGGTGCATTCGCGCTTCAAGGCGATGCCCGCGCACCTCACGTATCGTCCGGAATTCGCTTACGCACGGGATTGGCGTTTTCTGGAAGGTCCCGTCGTCGGCGTGGTCACGACATTCGACTCCGCGCCTTACGGGTGCATGGACGAGCACGGGCGCTATCCGGTATTGCCCAAGTTCCTGCAGGGATCACACAACACCGACAGGCAGCTGCTGAAGCTGCGCCTGCTGCGTCCAACGTCGTCCTATCAAGGTGGCTTCCATTCGCCGCTGCTGCCGGGGACCGAGGTGATCCTCGATGCGGCCCACCGGGATGTGGATCGTATCCACATCACCGGAGCGCTACATGACTACTCGCATCCTGATGTCGTACACGGCGCGCAGGCAATGTTCAGTTATGCGATCTGGCGTTCGCCGCTGCGCGGCGCGGAGATCGTGTTTAACGATCTGCAGCACAAGGAAAGCGCGCGGATCGCCACGGTAGACAGCCAGTCGGCGGTCAATCTCGGTTATCTGCTCAATAGCAAAAAACTCCCGCGCGGGCAGGGCTTCGAGATCACCACCCAGGCGCGGGGCACGATGCGCGCGCCCAAAGGGCTGTTCTTATCGGCGGACACGGCGGCCGGAGGTGACACGCCACACCTGGAAATGGAAGCTGCCATGCGGCAGTTCGAAGCGTCTCACGCCGAAGTGGCCTCTCTTCGCGAGGAAGCCCGGCGTGCCACGGCGGAACTGGCTGAACTCAAGGAGCAACAGCAGCAACTTGAAAGCGCGTTTCGCGATCTGAAGCAAGCAGTCATTCTGCTGTCCGCCCCCAAGGGAATAGGCATGGTAACGCCCCAAACGATTCAACTTGCCGCCGGTGGACACATTGCCGCGACCTCCGGAGGGAATACGGATTTCAGCGTTGGACATCATTTCACCGTGGCATCAGGCAAAAGCGTGTCGTTGTTCGCACTCCAGAGCGGTATCAGGACGCTGGCCGCCAACGGCAATGTCGATGTGCAGGCGCAACAGGGCGAAATTAACCTGATGTCACACGACGGAATAAATATTTCGAGCTCGAATGACCGCGTTACGGTCACGGCGAAGGAGGAGATCCTGTTCGTCTGTGGTAGCTCCTATTTCCGCATTACGCCGTCTGGAATCGAGGACGGCACTCCAGGCGACCGGACAATCCATTCGGCTTCCTACGCGAAGCTCGGACCGCAGAGTCTCTCAGCGGCCATACCTAAGTTGCCGGACTCAGGCGGCGCGTTCAATCAGGCGTTTGCCGTGAACTGGAGTGGTACGAAGATTCCCGCGCGCAACGTGAAATATCAGCTTTTCTCCGAAGGAAAGCTGATTGCCGAGGGCGTGACCAACGAAAAGGGCGAAACTGCCGTCGCACAGAGCCACGTTCCGCAGGACGCCATACTCAAACTTCTGGATAACTGAACCATGGCTGAAAACGATGACACCAATGTCACGGGCGTTTTCCGTTCCTATATGACGCCGGCGGCCTACACGCAGCGTGCCCAGGCCGACAGGACCGTATGCGACCTGCACGTCCCCCCTGCGGCCGACTCGATCATCGGGCACTGCGAGTATTACTACCGTCCGCTGCATTGTGAGTTCAAGGACAAAGCCGAGAAGCTGCCGAGCATCAATGAGATTGTTGACTGGGCCGAGGGTTTCAATCCATGGCTCGACCGGGAGGTCACTAAACAACTGCTCGGCAAACGAGACCGCTTGATTCCACCTCAATGCACCGATTCGGACTGGTCACGTCACAGCAGTTTCATGGTGCGTCACATCGGTTGCGGGCATAAACCGCCTTCGTATTACCTCAGCTACGGCTACTACTACTGCTCGAACTACGGAAAGTATTTGAATAAGAGATTGAGCGAAAAAGGAAGGACCTGGCTTGCCATGGCAAGAAAGAAGTTGCAAGAACATATGGAAGACGGACTCCATCTAAACATGATTCAGGACGGAATTTCGATGGCCAGCAGGATAAAGGGCAATGACAGCTTCTCGATGCCCGAGGTGAAGCAGTACCAGCTCGAACTGAACGACAAGACGTTTCAGGACTTCGCCTTCAACACACATCCGATTGCGTATCTCGACGCGGGCCTGGCTGACCTTCCGATGCCCGATCTATGCAGGATCGGCGGCCAGCCAAGTATCCAGGAGTGGGGGCACGGACGGACCTGGAACCAGGCGATAGAAAGCGCAAAAGTGGTGTTGCCGAAGAAAGCCGGTGACTTCGTGAACGGAACAATCAACGCGGTGAACAACGCGCTGCAGCGCCTCATGGTGAAGTGAAATGCGAAGGCCACGGCTCTGGAAAATATGTATTTGCGCCGTTGCAGTGCTGCTCGCGTTCAACTATGGATATCAGAAAATGACCACACCCGCATGGGAAAACGTCTCGGACGCCTTTATGATGAATGACAAACCGTATGGTGGAGGGGCTTTCCGGATTCGTGGCGACGAGGTAATAACGTTGAAATTTGCAGGACCGGAGATCAAATTCAAGCCTCGAAACGAGAGAAAAAATCCAGACGTCGCAGAACCAATCGAACCATGGATGAGCAATGCGGGCGAGACGTTGAATCGTTCCACTGCGAGCTTCATCCGCGGAACGCTTGACTCGGGAATGACACGCTACTTCCAGCAGCAAGCGCAGGACGGTGCCTGGTGGTATTCAAAGGACTGGGCGGTGCAGTACATCAGCACCGGCTGGATGGACTTTACGCGCCAGGAGCCTGTGAACGGCCTGGCTCCACAGATTACCAGACTGTGGCGCTCGATCGATGGCGGCAGGACCTGGACACAGTTGAAGTGGCCAGAGGACCGCAACATCAGCTATCTCAAGTTTCTCGACCCGCAGCGCGGCTACGCGATCGGCTGGGGACCTAATGTATGGCGCACCGCCGACGGCGGCCAGACCTGGCAGGCAATCGCGCTGCCGCCGATGGCGACCGACTATCGCAAACCCCGCAAGCAATTCGATGCCGTCGACCTTGGCCCGGACGGGCTGCTGCGTGTGGCCTACTACGTTGGGATGCTCGGCGAAGTGCGTCTTTCCAGCGTCGTGTACCGGCTGCCTTGGGATAAGGCGCAGTTCGAGCCGGACGTCGTATTGCCTGACCAGGTTGTGGTGCGGCTCGGCTCGACGGAGGAACCTCCC
>NZ_CADIKH010000024.1 GCF_902859855.1 Paraburkholderia humisilvae | reverse complement strand
GTACAGCGACGGCAGCCAGACGGTCACGCACAGCTACGACGGTCTGGGGCAGCTCACGCAGACGGGTGCGGCGGGCCGGACGCTGCGCTATACGCGCGATGCGGCGGGCAACGTGACGGATATCGCGTGGCCGGACGGCTTCCACGTGGCGACGACGTACGACAGTTACCGGCGGCCGGTGCAGATACTGGAGAACGGCACGGTGAGTCTGGCGAAGTACAGCTACGACCCGCTGAACCGTCGCACGCAGGTGGACCTGGGCAACGGCACGCGCACGGAGTTCGCGTACGACGGTCAGGGCGGGCTGTCGACGCTGAACCACCGCTTCACAAGCAGCACGGAGGACTGGCTGGCGACGTTCACACGCAACCAGTTGGGGGAGATCCGGCAGGCGGGTGTGACAAACAGCCGTTATGCGTGGAATCCGGTGGCGGCGAGTACGGCGTATACGGCGAACGCGCTGAACCAGTACACGGTGGTGGCGGGACGGAGCGCGACGTACGACCTGAACGGCAACCTGACGGGCGACGGGGTGTGGACGTACGGGTACGACCTCGATAACCGGCTGAAAACGGCGAGCCGTGCGGGCACCACTGCGACGCTGGCGTATGACCCGGAAGGGCGGCTGGTGAAGACGGCGGTGAACGGGGTGGACACCAGCCTGCTGTATGACGGGCAGAACCTGGCGGCGGAGTATGGCAGCGCGGGAACGCTGACGCGACGGTATGTGTTCGGGCCTGGGGTGGATGCGCCGCTGGTGCAGTACGAAGGGGCGGGGACCACGTCGAAGAGCTGGCTGTATGCGAACCAGCAGGGCAGCGTGGTGGCGGTGGCCAACAGCACGGGCGCGACGACGGGTGGAGTGGGGTATGGGCCGTTCGGAGAGACCGATGGCACATTGCCGACCCGCTTCGGGTACACGGGGCAGCAGTATCTGGCGCCGCTGGGTCTGTACCATTACAAGGCGCGGATGTATTCGCCTACGATGGGGAGGTTCCTGCAGACGGATCCGGTGGGGTACAGGGATGATCTGAACTGGTATGCGTATGTGGGGAATAATCCGGTCAACTTCAGTGATCCGACAGGGTTGGATTCGGTATTGGCAGGCTTTGCGAACGCGAGGGCGTTCACATACACTCCGGGCTATGTTGGTCCTGGCGTTCAGGTTGCAGCGTTGCCGTTGTTGCCGCTTGCGGTCTTCGGTTTGGTGGTCAACGAGATTGCCAATAGCGATGTTCCGCTCATTGGTGGGGGACTGGTTAAGGGTTTGGGGGCTGCCGCCGACGCTGCCGCTCCGCTTATTAAGGCGGGTTCAGCGGGCGGTGCAACGGCAGGCAAGGTCTTCCCGCAGGCTGTCAAGGATGCTGCTAACGTGGAAAACCCGCTGAAGGTCTGCGTTTATTGTGGTCGCGAGGGCGTGGCGACACAAGTTGATCATGCGATACCGAAGGCGCGAGGCGGAAATGCTACGTTGGACAATGCCCAACTTGCGTGCCCGCACTGCAATGCTTCGAAAGGCGCGAGAGACTTTCCTGCTAATCCGCCACCGGACTACTTTGGCAAATGGCCACCATCGCACTGGGGAAACTGATACGTATGAAATACCAAACGGGTGAGCACGTAGCCGTGCATTCGTTTCCAATTTGGCGTGATCGCGCCAACTTCGTCTTCGCAGCATATCAAGGGACGAGGGATGGGAAGAACGAATGGGAGCAGTTGTGGGGACAGCAAGTGACGCCTCAACGTTTCATCGTGTGTTGCATCCCCTTCTTCGTTTACGATGTGGCTCTAGGCGATGAGGTTGAAATCGATGCAAACTGCGTTCTTCAACATGTCGTTCGTAGCTCGGGCCAAATCACCTTCAGGGTATGGTTTGGTGCGCAAGATAAGGCGACACGAGAAGCATTGGTGCGTGAGATAGAAGCCATGAAACCCTTAATGGAATGGTCTTCAGAAAATTTGCTTGCACTTAGCGCATCTGATAATGCCGAAGCGCAGAGAATCGCCAATTATTTGCAGGTTAGCGAAGAAAAAGGTTTGCTTCAGTACGAGACGGGGCGGACTGGTCACCGCTCGCGGTGATCCTCACTGGCGCCAATCGCCATGATGTCACGCAGTTACATCCCCTGATCGACGCCATCCCGCCCGTTCGCGGCAAGCGCGGCCGGCCACTCTCAAAGCCGCGCGTCGTTCAGGGCGACCGCGGCTACGATCACGACAAATACCGCCGCCCACTACACGCCACCGGCATCGCTACTCAAATCGCACGCCGCGGCCAGCCTCACGATCTGGTAGGTGATAAAAGACATAGGGCCGCTCGCGCGGCCCTATGTCTTTTAAGCTGGGTCTGTACTATTACAAGGCGCGGATGTATTCGCCGGGGTTGGGGAGGTTCCTGCAGACGGATCCGGTGGGGTATCAGGATGATCTGAACTGGTATGCGTATGCAAAGAACAACCCCATCAACCTGACGGATCCGGGCGGGATGATTGCGTCGGCGTCGGGCAACTTCGCGAATACGTCGTCGCCGGCGGCGGCGAATGTTGCGGCCCAGTCGTCAACTGGCGATGCGAAGCTGGGTGCACCGACGTTCAGCATGCCAAAGTCGGAAGTGGGGGATAAGCCGGCGATTCAATTAGCTGGCGCGGACGGGATGCCCGGTAACAACTATACGCAGAACAAGCAGACTCGTGCTATCGCGGTCCAACTCGGCTTGACTAAAGATCAATCTCAACAGCTCCATAGAGAGATCGGCGGTCAGGGGATGGGATATCACGAGGCGCTCGAGCGCGCGAAGGATATGTTCAACAAATGGTGAGCAAAAAAATGGAAAGCTTGGAAGAGATTTTCGCTCCGGTAATAGGGAAGATTGCTTTCTCTCTAAAACAGACTCATGGAAGCTGTTTCTTCGTCGAGTTTGGGGACCCCCATTTGCGAATTCGAGAGCCCATTGTGCTGAGGCCGGGGGCTTCTGAGAAATCAAAGATCAGTCTGCGCAGGCGCCGAGTCTTCGTTGTGGGAACTTGGTCGCTTCTTGTCCAGGATTGCAATTGGACGCTGACAAACGAGCAGAGATCTGTCTGTCAGGCGGATGCGCCGGAAGACATGGAGAATGTGTTCCGAGGCGTTGAAGGGCAATATCTTGTATCTGCAAGCGTCGATGAGGCGACGAAAACATTCACGCTGGAGTTCGATCTTGGCGGAAATCTGAAATTATGGTCACGAAGCGACAGGGATCCTGATCTCGATCCTGACGAAGATCAATGGCGACTCCACTGCAAGGATGGATCGTCCGTAGGCTATACAAACGATGGCTCAATCGCGGTTGAGTCGGCGAGTGACCCGGACAAAACCTAAGCGATTACTAAGGAATACTGTTGCATAGACGAAGGGCCGATTGCGCGACCCTTCGTCTTTTAGGCTGGGGTAATGACAAGCCGCCGGTGCTCGACGGTAATGCGCACGCGGGAGCGTGGCGCTTGCATTGGAAATGCATGCCGAGGCTTACCCGATGGCCCTCGTGTTCGAATCACGGTTAGAGATTAGCATGTCAATCACGATTAAATTTGAAGTTTCGTATAGTCAGCTTGCGGTATTTGCGAGCGCGTTTTCGCAGCCATATAACGACTGGAGCGATCGACACGTTGTACAAGGATTTGCTTGGCGACCAGGCAGGTTGGATTTGCCCCCGTACTTCGCAACACCATCTCACACTAAGGTTGATGAATCGGTTTTGCGTCGAAACTCGGGCGGCGAGCGGTATTTCGGTGCGCTATGCGGATGCTTCTCGTTGTAGTGTTCGAAGGCAACGGCCAGATTGCGCAGGACGGTCACCGCGTCTGGCTTCGGCATGAACCCAACGTAGTCGCGCTTCATCGTCTTGAAGCTTTCTGCCATGCACGGCGTATACGGCGAACGCGCTGAACCAGTACACGGTGGCGGCGGGACGGAGCGCGACGTACGACCTGAACGGCAACCTGACGGGCGACGGGGTGTGGACGTACGCCTATGACCTCGATAACCGGCTGAGGACGGCGAACCGTGCGATATCCGTCACGTTGCCCGCCGCATCGTGCGTATAGCGCAGCGTCCGGCCCGCCGCACTCGTCTGCGTGAGCTGCCCCAGACCGTCGTAGCTGTGCGTGATCGTCTGGCTGCCGTCGCCGAAGAGCTGGCTGTATGCGAACCAGCAGGGCAGCGTGGTGGCGGTGGCCAACAGCACAGGCGCGACGACCAGTGGCCAGGGGTACGGACCGTTCGGCGAGACGGATGGCACATTGCCGACCCGCTTCGGGTACACGGGGCCGCAGTATCTGGCGCCGCTGGGTCTGTACTACTACAAGGCGCGGTTTTACTGGCCGGCGCTGGGGCGGTTTCTGCAGACGGATCCCGTAGGGTATACGGATGATGTGAACTGGTATGCGTACGTGGGCAGGGCCACGTACAAAGCGTGCCTTACGTACACAATTATGCGGTTGTTCATAACGGAAGCAGCCCTTGCGTCGAAACAGGCTCCCGTCAGAAACGATCATCAACGCGCACACACCGCCTGCTACGGTATCCATGGAAGGCATGTCACGCTGCATTGCGAAACCAGGCCGCAATAACAGCGCACCACTGCCCGTGCCGGACTCGCCATACCGGCACGCCTTTGAGCGTAACCAGATCTCAACAGGAGGGCTACCATGGGTTACCGAGGCATTACGGAACAGAATTTCCGTCAGATCATCAAAATTGGCGAAATTCAACGCCATGACGGCAATTGCTGGGCCTGCGCGCTATCCGTCGTTCTGCGCGTTCACGGTATTAACGTGACAGAGAACTACGTCACGGGTCTTTTCCACGAGTGGCGCATCGAAGGCATTACAGTGAACCAGGTGGAGCAGCTGGTCGGCTTCTTCAACAAGAACTACTTGTCGAAGCAAGGCTGGGTCATGAAGACCACCAATACCTGGCAAGGCCACATGACGCAACTGATCGAGTTCGCGCCGATTCAGGTTTTTATCCAGGGGCATTTCATCGTGGTGCTAGGTTACGACGATGACAACGGCCAGACGACGTATTTCGACCCATGGGACGGTCAAGTCAAGACCGTATCGGAGCAAGCCTTCACAGGCTTGGGTGGCCCGGGGCATACGGTGTACATGCTTCGCGAATAGGTGTGTGCGCACCTAACGCGGCCTGTCACCGCAGGTCGAGAGCGTGGCCGGGCGGGCGTCGCCTTCGTCGGCTCATGCACGGCTACGCACGACTGTCCACGAAGGTTCGCCGAGGCCGACGGCGCGGCCGCGACAGGCGTCAGTGATCATCCAGCGACCCCTGCGCATTGAAATGCGCACGGATCGTCTTCGTATAGTGAAGAAACGCCGGCGTCGCCATCACCTCAAGCGGGCGTGGCCGCGGCAAGTCGATATCGTAGATCGCAGCAATACCGCCCGGACGCTCGGACATCACCAGCACGCGGTCCGACAGAAACACGGCTTCCGGAATGCTATGCGTGATCAGCAGCACCGTCTTCTTCGAGTCGAGCCAGATGCGCTGCAGTTCCATATTCATGCTTTCGCGGGTCATCGCATCGAGCGCGCCGAACGGTTCGTCCATCAGCAGCACGGACGGCTCATGCAGTAGCGCGCGGCAGATCGACACGCGTTGCTGCATGCCGCCCGACAGCTGCCATGGGTACTTGTCCTCGAACCCGACAAGCCCGGCCATTTCGATCAACCGCTTCGCCTTGTCGCGCGCATCGCGTCTCGGCATATGACGCATCTCGGCTTGCAGCAGAATATTGTCGAGCACATTGCGCCATGCGAGCAGCACCGCGCTCTGGAACACAATGCCCACGTTCTTCTGCGGACCACGAATCGCATGGCCCGACAGCGTCATCGATCCCGACGAGATCGGCTCCAGCCCGGCAACCATTTTCAGCAGCGTGCTCTTGCCACAGCCCGATGGACCGACGATCGACACAAACTCCCGCTCGCGGATATCGAAGTCGAGCGGCCGCAGCGCCTGCATCATCCCTTGCCGGCTGCGATAGCGCTTGGTCACGTTACGCAACTCGATCAGCGGCCGCGCCGGCGCCGCCGCGGGAGATCGGTACGGGGTGTCGTCGAGCTTGAGTACGGTGGTCATAACGTAACGGGCCTGAATGGAAGGAGAAGGGGGGAGAACACGGCGGCGACCTGTCAACCGTGGTGCCTCAGGGCACGAACACACCCGTGTAGTACTTTGCCGGCGCATTCGCGGACGGATCGAGCTTGCTGTATTGCACGATCGAGGCGACCGAGCTGTCGATGTTCCGCGTGGTGACGTGGAAGATGGGCTGGTTTTTGGTTTCGGGCGTCCGGTAGAACGGAATCGTCGCTTGCAGCGTGCGCAGCATCGTGTCGCGCGAGCCGGCCGCGGGCAGTGTTTTGAGCAGTGCGTCGACCGCGGCGGCCGGGTCTTTTTCGCTCTCGCTGACTGACTTCGCCGTCGCGCGCATAAAACGCCTGAGCAGATCGGGGTTGTCCTTGATCGTATCGTCGCGCGCGATGATGCTCAGTGTCGCAACGTTGACGTCATAGTCCGCAAAGCGGATCGCACGTGCCGGTTTGTTCGTCGCCTGTTCAACGGAAATCAGCGGATTGGTCGCAAAGCCGACCAGCAGATCCGCATGTCCAGTAATCACCGCATTGATCGTCGTCTGCGGGTTACCGGTGATCGTCTTGAAGTCGCTGTCCTTAAGACCCACCTTGTTCATGAACATCGTCCATAGCTGCGACGATGCATCGCCCGGCGCGACGGCCACCGTTTTGCCCTTGATGTCCTGCGGCGTCTTGATGTTTTTTTCCGCGAGGCCGACCACCGATGTCGGGTTTTCCTGCATCAGCACGCCGATTGTCTTGACCGGCGCGCCCATCGCCGCCACTTTCACCATCGTGCTGAAATCGGCGTAGCCGATGTCGGCGTTATGCGTCGCCACCGCCTGCACGGTAGGCCCGGAACCATGGCCTTCGACGATCTTCAGGTCGATGCCCTCAGCGTCGTAGTAGCCCCTGACCTTGCCGAGATAGAACGGGGCAACCGCACCAGTGACTGTGTAGTTGAGCATCAAGGTCAACGAATCTTTTGCATGCGCGTGAGCGCTTGCGCAACCGAGTGCGGCAATGCCCAGCGTGACCGCTGCGCGCAACAGCCGTTTCACCTTCATAGCGTCTCCTGCCTGTTTCTGATGTGGAATATCGAAGCGCGTGTCATGGGCCGCGCGAGAGGCGTGACGTGTGCGATCTGCGCTACGTCCGGTCGAGCAGGCGTGCGCGATGGGACGAATGCCATGGAATCGCGATGCGCTCGAGCATGTCGATCGCGACAAACAGCAGCGCGCCGATGACCGACAGCACGACCAGCGCTGAGAAGATCAAAGGCTGGTCGAAGTTGCCATTCGCCCGTTGCAGCACGAAGCCGAGCCCGGAGTTCGCGCCGACGAACTCGCCAACCACCGCGCCGACCACTGCGAGCGTGATCGACACCTTCATGCTCGAGAAGATCGACGGCAACGCGTGCGGCAGGCTGATTTTGAAGAACGTTTTGAGCGGTGAGCTGCCCATCGATTTCGCGAGGTCGATCAGGTCTTTCTCGACCGATTTGAAGCCGAGCACGGTCGACACAACCACAGGAAAGAAGCCGAGCAGAAAGGCAACCAGCATGCGCGGAAAGAGTCCGAAGCCAAACCAGACCACGAACAGCGGCGCAATCGCGACTTTCGGAATGCTTTGCGAGAACACCACGAGCGGATACAGATAGCTTTCGATCAGCGGCGACGCGGCGACCAGCATCGCGATTGGTACGCCAATCAGCACCGACAGCGCAAATCCACCGAGGGTCGCATAGAGCGTGGGCACCGATTCCTGCAAAAGCATCGGCCATTGCGCGACGATCTGCTGCAGGATTGCCTCCGGAGTCGGCACGAGGTACGGCGGAATCTTGAAGATGCGGATCACCAGATCCCACGCGACGAGTACCACGACGATCAACAGCAGAGGGCGTACCCACTGCGAGTACAGGATTTTCCTGGCGAGATTCACGGCATTCGACCTCTCGGGTTGACGGGCTGAAAACAGGCTGCAGCGGAACCGCTGATGGATACGTTGCGCCGCGGTTTGCGACCGGGCGCGTTGGGCTTGTCGCAAGATTGAAGGCGTGCCCCGCCGTGGGCAAACGCTAATTGTTCATGCCGAACATGAGAGAAATTCATCCGGTATCCGCCGCGCGGCCTCTGCGCATCGCGCGAGCCGCCTGTTCGCCGCGCAATGAATAGTTTTCATGCGGGGCATGAATGATCATCGTTTGCCGCACCTGCGGCGGCGCCGCAATATCCGGCTGCGGACTCGACGTCTCGAAGCCGATTTCCAGCGGAGCATGCAATGAATCAACCGAACAGTCCCAATGTCGTTTCGTCTCATGTCGCCGTGCGGGACGGCACGCGTATCACCTACACCCTGTATGGCGGCACGCAGAACGAGACGCGCGTCGTCCTTGTGCATTCGCTGGCGATGGACCGTTACTTCTGGACACCAACAATCGAGCGCCTGTTGCCTCGCGCATCGGTTCTGGCGATCGACGCACGCGGTCACGGCACGTCGGACAAGCCGGCGGGGCCGTATACGGTGACGCTCTTTGCGCAGGACGTGTACGACGTGATAGGCGCAACCGGCTTTCGCGATGTGTTGATTGCGGGCGCATCGATGGGCGGCTGCGTCGCGCTGGAATTCGCCGCGACCTATCCCGATGCGATCGCCGCAGGCCTGATCAATACGACCGCATGGTACGGCGAGAGCGCGCCGAAGGACTGGAACGTGCGCGCGGAAAAGGCCGAAGCAGGCGGCTTGCCGCCGCTCGTCGACTTCCAGACGACACGCTGGTTCAGCGACGCCTTCCGCGCGGCGAACCCCGAGGTGGTGCAGCGCTGCGTCGATACGTTCCTGCGCAACGACGTTGCACCGTTTGCCGCAACGGGCCGCATGCTCGGTGCGTTCGACGGCCGCGCGCTGATGAAACACGTGACTGTGCCCGCGTGCGTAATCGTCGGTGAAGAGGACTATGCGGCCACGCCCGCGATGGCGCGCGCGCTGCACGCAGGCATCGCCGGATCGACCTTCGTCGAAATCCCGCAAGCGCGGCACCTGACGCCGCTTGAAACACCCGATATCGTCGCGCGAGAACTGCATACGCTGCTCGATCGCGCAGGATGTGCCCGTTGAAGCTGCCAGAAATAGCCATGTCCGCAAAGGAGCGCATCTGATGATTCCGTTTGAGCTCGCGAGGCCCCGATCGCTGAAGGAGGCGATCGCGCTGCTGGACCCGGAGGACCCGGATATCCGTCCAGTGGGCGGCGGCACGGCGGTGATGTTGATGATGAAGGCGGGGGTGCTGCGCCCGACGCGGCTCGTAAGCCTGCGCGATGTTGAACCGGAGTATGCGCAGGTTCGTCCCGGCGCGAACGGCGAACTGGTGATCGGCGGGCTGACCCGGCTGGCGACGCTCGAACATTCGCCGCTCGTCAAGGAAGGCTGGCCGCTGCTCGCGCGCACGTTGCGGACCTTGTCCAATGTGCGCGTGCGCAATGTGGCAACGATCGGCGGCAACCTGGGCCACGCTGACCCGCATATGGACATGCCACCGGTGCTGAGCGCGCTGGGTGCGCGCGTGACGATCTCCGGTCCGAATGGCGAGCGCACGGTGCCGGTCGAGCAGTTGTGCACCGGCTATTACGAAACCGTGCTGGCGCGCGACGAACTGATTTCGCGCGTGACGGTGCCGCCGCAAGCGGGCCGCCCAGCTGCGTACATGAAAGTCACGACCCGTGCGGCGCACGACTGGCCCGCGCTCGGTATTGCGGTGGTGCTGGACATGCAAGGTGCGGCAATCGGCCGGGCAAGCGTGATTGTCGGCGCGGCGACCGATCGGCCGACACGCCTCACCGAAGCGGAAACGCTCCTGCGTGGCGCATCGCCTGACGACGCGATTCTGCGCGACGCGGGCGAAGCCGGCGCGGCGCAACTGGATATCGTCGGCGACGCGCATGGCTCGGCCAGCTACAAGAAGCAACTGCTGAAGGTCTATCTGGGCCGCGCGGTGCGCACGGCGCTTGACGCCGCAAGTGCACGCGGTGCCCAACTCAAGGGTCACGCTGAATGAAGATTGAAACGAAGCTGGATGAACAGCCGGCACAGAAGCAGGTAGGCCGCTCATTGAACCGGCTCGAGGCGCGCTCGAAGGTCACGGGACGCGCCGAATACATTCACAACCTCGTGCTGCCGCGCATGCTATACGGCAAGATTCTGCGCAGCACGGTCGCGCATGGGAAGATCGTCAGTATCGACACGAGCGCGGCGCGCGAACTGCCTGGCGTGTTCGGCGTCTACACAGCGCAAGATATCGTGAAGGTGATTCCGGAGCCGTATTACGGCCCCGCGTTTCACGATCAGCCGATTCTCGCGCTCGAAAAAGTGCGTTATGTCGGCGAGCCGGTCGCGGTCGTGCTCGCCGCCGACCCGCATGTCGCGGAAGAAGCGACGCATCTGATCATGGCCGACTACGAAGAACTGCCTGCCGTGTTCGATGAAGTCGAGGCCGCGCGGTCCGACGTGCTGGTGCACGATTTTCTGCGGCCGGCCGGCACGTTTCCCGACCTGAAGCATCTGGCGGGACGCAAGGGCACCAATGTCGCACTCGATTTCCGGTTACGTCGCGGCGATGTCGATGCGGCCTTCGCGCGCGCCGCGCAGGTATTCGACGACACGTTCACGACCCAGCAGGTGATGCACACGCCGCTCGAGCCGATGGTGTCGATTGCGGAGCCCGATGCCGGCATGGGTACGCTGACCGTGCATACCGCATCGCAGAGCCCGTCGTTCGTGCGCATCGAGATAGCGCGTCTGCTCGGCTGGGACGAAAACCGCGTTCGCGTGAAGTCCGCGCTGCTGGGCGGCGGTTTCGGTGCGAAGCTGTATATCAAGCTCGAAGCGCTGGTGGTTGCGCTGGCTTTGCTCGCGCGGCGCCCGGTGAAAGTGTCGCTGACGATGGAAGAGCAGTTCTTCACCATCACCAAACACGCGACCACCTTTCGCATGAAGACAGCCGTGTCCGAGGACGGGCGCATTACCGCGCGCAAGTGCGAAGTGTGGTGGAACGGCGGCGCGTATGCGGATATCGGTCCTCGCGTGACGCAGAAGTCGGGTTTCACCGCGTCCGGTCCGTACGATATCGAGAACGTGTGGATCGATTCGTACCAGGTGTACACGAATCTGCCGCCTGCCGGCGCGTTTCGTGGCTTCGGCATTCCGCAAATGGTGTGGGCGTATGAGAGCCACGCCGATATGATCGCGCGGGCGCTTCGCATCGATCCGGTCGAGTTCCGGCGCCGCCATATTCTGCGCGAAGGACAGTTGCATCCGACCGGCACGCCAATGCACGATGCGGCGATCGATCTGGTCCTTGAGCGCGTAGCCGAACGGATGAACTGGCGCGCGCCGTTCGAGCGCGGCTGCGGCACCGTGCGGCGCGGCCGCGGCATCGGTATCGGCTTTAAGGCGCTGGTCGCACCGACGACTTCGATGGCGATGATCAGCCTCGCGGGCGACGGCAGCTGCACCGTGTATTCGAGCACGGTCGATATGGGCCAGGCGTCGGAGACGGCGATCGCGCTGATGGCGGGCGACGTGCTCGGACTTCCCGCCGAACGCATCAAGGTGATGCGGCCCGACACCGACGTGACGCCGTACGACATGGCGACACTCGGCTCGCGCTCGACCTTCCATATGGGCCACGCGGTGCGCCTCGCCGCGGAGGACGTCAATCGCAAGCTCGCGGAGCTTGCCGAAGAACTCGATGTGCCGCCGGTGCCCGCGATTCGCGCGGGCGAACTGCTGCGGCGCAAGTATGGGATGCAAGCGGGCAATATCGTCGGTATCGGCAGTTTTATTCCGCCTTACCAGTCACCGTCGCATGAGACGGGACAGTCGGAAAACATTACGCCGAACTGGATGGTCGGCGGATGCGGCGTCGAAGTCGAGGTCGATACGGAGACGGGTCATTTCCGCGTGCTGCGCTTCGAACATGTGGTCGATTGCGGCACGCCGATCAATCCGAAAGTGGTCGATACGCAGATTTCCGGTGCCGCGATCATGCAACTCGGCATCACGATGTTTGAACGCATGGAGTTCGACGAGGTCGGACAACTGCGCAATGCGTCGTTTGCCGAATACAAGATTCCGGGCATTCATGACATTCCCGCGAAAATTGGCCGCGAGACGGTGAATTCCGTGCAGCACAACGGTCCGTTCGGCGCGAAAGGCGTTGGCGAGAGCTCGACGTTCGGCGTGGCGTCGGCGATCGCCGAGGCGATCGACGATGCGGTCGGCGTGCGGCTGAAGTCGCTGCCGTTGACGCCTGAACGTGTTTACCGCGCGTTGTGCGCGGCGCGTAACGAACCGCTAGCCGAGGAATAACCGATGAGCGCGACTTCGCTGATGATTCATTTCACATTGAATGGTGAACCGGTGAGTGCGGGGATCGAACCGCATCACACGATTCTCGACGTGTTGCGGCAACAGTTTTCGCTGTATGGCGCGCGTGAAAGCTGTGGGCAGGGACTGTGCGGATGCTGCACGGTGATCGTCAATGGCGAGAGCGTGTCAGGCTGCCTGTTTCTTGCGGCGATGGCCGATGGCGGCGAAGTGAGCACGATCGAAGCGCTGGACGCGAATGGCGAACTCGACCCGGTGCAGCAGGCATTTATCGAATGCGGCGCGTTTCAGTGCGGCTTTTGCACGTCCGGCTTCATTCTGATGAGCCGGCAACTGCTCGAGCGCAACCCCGATCCGACCGAAGCGGAGATCCGGCATTTCCTGTCGGGCAATCTATGCCGTTGCGCGGCCTACCCCGAAATTATCGAGGCCGTGAAATTGGCGGCGCAGATGCGCAGGTCCACTGCTGAGCTCGTGAAGTAAAGCACAGCGGTTTGCACGCCGATCGTGCATGCACCGGCATCAGCGGGTCAGACAACACCGCGTGCGCCGCCAGGACGACGGAGACACAAGACGCGCGGAACAATAACGAAGGAGACGGTCGATGCATCAACCTCTGGAGAGGTCGAACGGCGGCGCGCGTGGCGTACAGGCGCCGCCTTGTGCAACGAGCGATATGGCCTTGAACGTTGTGTGGTATCGGTCGATCAATGCGCAACAGTGGCGCGCGCTCGCTGCGTCCAATCTCGGCTGGTTCTTCGATGGCTATGAAACCTACGCGCTGATTCTGACGGTCGGTGGTGCGCTCGGCCAGCTGCTCGAACCGTCGCTGCACGCGCAGATTCCATTCTATGCGGGCCTCGTCATTGCGTTGACGCTGCTCGGCTGGGGCATCGGCGGCCTGATCGGCGGCGTGCTCACCGACTACATCGGCCGCAAGCGCATGATGATGCTCGCGATCCTGGCGTACTCGCTGACGACCGGACTGAGCGCGCTATCGTGGAACTGGCTGTCGTTTGCCGCGCTGCGTTTCATTGTCGGCCTTGCGATGGGGTCGGAATGGGCGACCGGCACCGCGATGACCGCGGAGCTCTGGCCGGACCGCCATCGCGGTAAAGGCGCCGGTCTGATGCAGTGTGGGCTCGGTACCGGCTTTTTCGTCGCTTCATTCGTGTGGCTTTTCATGAGCGGGGCAGGCGAGCACGCATGGCGATATATGTACCTGATTGGCGTGCTGCCGGGACTGGCGACCTTATGGATGCGTGCGGGCATTCCGGAGTCCGATCAGTGGCAACGGGTCAACGCGTATCGCAAGGCGACGCTTGCGCGCAAGCGGGCGGGTGCAACCCTCGACGATCGCGAACAGGCGCTCGTGCGTTTCACGTTGTTCGACCTGCTGGCGGACCCGAAGCTGCGCCGCCGCACGGTGATCGCGGTGCTGATGTCGCTTAGCACGACACTCGGCTGGTGGGGCATTTCGACGTGGGTGCCGCCTTATATCGGTTCCGTCGCGGCGCAGGCGGGTATGGCGGCTGCCAGGTGGGCAAGCTTCGCGGGCATGGCGTATAACGTTGGCGCGATTGCTGGCTATATTGGCCTCGGGTTTCTCGCGGATGCGTATGGACGCAAGTCGATTACCTTCCTGTTCTTCGCGATGGCGTTCGTGCTGACGCCGGTGCTCTTCATGTGGGCGCATGAAATTTATCTGCTGCTGGCGATTGCGTGCGTCGCCGGTTTCTTCAGCCTCGGGCAGTATACGTGGATGCCGACATGGCTACCCGAGCTCTACCCAACACGCGTGCGCGGCACGGCGATCGCATTGTGCTTCAATGTGCCGCGCTTTCTCGCGTGGACCGGGCCGCTCATCGCCGGCACGCTGATTACCCGTTTCGGCGGCTACGGCCACGCGGCGGTGATGGTCGGCTTTATCTATCTTGTGGGTCTCGTGCTGGCGCCATGGTTGCCGGAGACACGAGGCCAACGCCTACCCGAAGAGGTCTGAACCTTGAACTTTATCTTCACCGAAAAAGCGCCGGCGCCTGGCGGTCACTATTCACAAGCCGTGCAGGCAGGCGGTTTTACCTTCGTGTCGGGCATGCTGCCAGGGCCGGGCGTTGCGCTCGACGGGCCGGACAATTTCGCGCGTCAGGTGCGTGCGACGCTCGATCATTGTCAACGCGTGCTGGAAGAGGCCGGTTGCCGGCTGACCGATGTCGTGCAGTGCACCGCGTATATCGTCGGCGTGAATAACTGGCCGGAATTCAACCGGCTGTATGCGGAGCGTTTCGGTGCGCACAAACCGGCGCGCGCAGTGGTGCCGGTGCCCGAACTGCATCATGGTTTTCTTGTGGAGTTGCAGATGGTTGCGTATCGCGACGCGTTGCTGCGTGCGGAGTAGACTCCAATCGGCAATTGAAGGGCCACCTGGGATTACCGCTTTTATCGTGGAGGTGGTCGTCGTCATGCCAGGAGCACCAGATAAATGACTCGCTCAGCAAAGACGCTAGAAGCGGAGGTGTCACGTGGGGTTCGGATCGCAGCTCACCGCCCGGTTCTGAAAGGTTCCACAGGTGCATTTGCGGGTTCGAACGCGAACCTTTATCCAGCGCAGACGGTGACGCGAGGGCAAGGGCGGTAATGGGAGCGAATTGCGGACTGCATCTTCACAGGAAGATGCAGTCCGCTTCTACGGAATCAGGAATATAACGCGCTCAGCGATTGCAAAGAAATGCTGGCGCTTTGCGAGTTTTGAACGCTGTCGGCATTGACGAAAACAATCTGCTGTCCGTTGCCTTGCAGTGGCCACGAGAGCGTCTGGTTTTTAACGATGTTTTTGGTGACCTGGCCGACCGCACTGCCCACCGCCTGGATGAGGGTGCCAGGATCGACCAGAGAATTGACCACGTTGACGGTAGCCGTCTGTTCGGTAAACTGAATCGTGATGAATTGATTGATGGTGCTTTGTATCTGCGCCTGATACCAGTGAGAAGCCGGCACCGTATAGTAACGAGTGAATTTGCTGAAGGCGTGTGTCTGGCCGTCGGCCTGCAGAGGTTGGTTATTGATGCCGCTCGTGTCAACGGGCATCTTGACACTGGCGATATACGTCTGTACCTGTGCCCCCGGCTGGCTCTGTAGCATTGCGGCTGAGACCGTCGTGGTGTCAGAGCCATTCACAAACAGAACCGATGCCAGGCCCTGATTACCGGTCGTTCCCGGCACATATACGGGCGCCGGCGGTTGCGACTGGCTCCATACGACCGATATGTTAGCTCCAGCGTCGTTGCCTGCGCTGTTATAAAAGATAAGCCCATATATCTGGTTCGCGTTGAGCTTCTGGCAAGTCGCAGTGTCGCCTGGATTCAGGGTAATCAATTGTCCATTATTCCAATTCGTCGAAGCCATGGAAACCTCCTGAACAGGTGTATTCGTTCGCCTTTTCAAAGGCTCGCACCCGTAGTAGATCGCCAGGTTTACGCCATGAAACCTGGGAGCGGATTCAGCGACAGGTTTCGCAGCATCCGGAGTGGCGATATCCCCGGCCAGCAACAAAAATTGATTGTCCCCAAGCACACACACTATTCCGGCAAACGGCGGTGACAGCGTTCATCTGCGCATCCTCGATGCGCGTCGATAGGCTAAACGCCGTCAGGAATCAGTTCGGGCGCAAGCGCCGCGTATTGCGCTATATCTTTGAGCGCTTCAGCACGCATTGCTTCGAGTATCATCGACGCTCCCCGCGTCGTCACCTACCAGACCTTGCAGGTGACCAGATTTAAAACGGAATTCACGTCCGGCATCGTCACGATTAATTGATATCCTAAGAGAATGTGTATGGAGCTAAATCTGGGTAAAACGCGTTATGTACGAAGCGTGAGTAGACACGTCGCTGCGTCTGGATCGAGCTCTGCGGTAGGGATGCCGGGTCGTCGCTTCAGGCAATTTCGGAACTTGGGAAATGGAACAAACCGGGCATGGGCGCACTCAACGATAGCGCGCGGTGCTGGGATGGTGATGCGATGCGCTGAACTGTCTCACCCACGTGCCAGCCGATGACTATTGTGGCAACGCGGTAGCGCGAAAGCCGATCGGCCCCTCGCCGTAATAGGTCATAGTACCGTTGAACGTATTGCCTTTGTCGCCCGACGTAACATTGAGCTCGACAATACTCTGGCCCGCACGACAGCCGAGCAGCCAGACACCGCCGGGGTGCCATGGCGAGGACGAGCCGCCCCATTGAATCTGGACGGAATAATTGTTGCCAGCGGTCGAGATCCCTTCGAAGCCGACGGGATGTTCCCCTGCATAAGTCATGTCGCCATTCAACGTCTTACCGCTGTCGCTGGAGAAGATATCGACAGCAACGACGGGTTGATCGCGGCCACCAAGAATCCACGTACCCCCCGGATGCCAGTGAGCGGCGCCGCCTCCCAACTGATTTTCCACCAGATACGTGTTAGTTCGCGCGAGCACCGCGCGGAAGCCTATAGGGGCCTCCCCGGCATAGGTCATCGTTCCGGTCAGCGTTTTTCCGCTGTCGCCGGATTTGATGTCAAGCGCGACAACATTCTGGCCTGACCGGCCGCCGATGACCCACATACCGCCCTCGCGCCACGGAGCTGACATCTCACCCCATTGAATCTGGACATGCTGAAGATTGTTAAAACCCATGGTCGTCTTTGCCATCTATCTTCTTCGTATTCGTGCATGAAGCGACGAACAGGCGCTTCGGCTAGCGGGTGATCTATCGTTGCATGTTTTACCGGAACGACTTGCTATTTAAATATATGGAAATACTAATTAACTGAATGTGATATCGCTTTAACAGGTTTTGAAATACGGTGGTGTGTGAAACGGAGCCGCCGAGCATGCGGAGCGTTAAATACCTGATCCGCTTCCACCGGAAGGTAATCAACTGAACTGCCTTGCGCAACTAGAACAATCTGTAGGTTGCGACTCCGGATCGGCCAGAATGTGCGTTGCTTCGGGGATGGCTGGGAGTCAGCGCAGGTGGTCTTTGCGAAAGGAGGCAGGTGTGGACCACTATGCAGCGCTCATATCCCGGAGATTGTGCTCGTCTTTGGCCATGGTGCCAACTTTGCGTACGGCGGCACCCGCACGTCCAAAGTCCGCTGGTGAAAGACTCACGGCGACAGCGAGGTCATTCCCCAGTGGTTGGGGCGCCGAGAAGCGTTCACACGCCACTCCCGCATGTCGTAACATGCGTTCGATTGCTACCGTGGTTACGGTTACATAGCGCCTGATGCCGTGATCCATCGCAAACCGATGGACTTCACTGAACATTTGCCGCGTCGCATCCGCGAAACCGAAAGCGTTCTGCTGCTCGCTTTCGATTGCGAACCGGCTCAGTTCCCAGACGCAGGCGTCGTGCGGCGGGATGTTGTCCCCAAGTAGAGCGGTAAACTCGTCGCGAAGCATGTAAGGACCGGTAGTGGGCAATAGACGCCAGCAACCAATGCACACGTCCTGTAAGAACGCTACCAGGTAGTGCGTTTGCTCCGCATCATAGCTGTCACTTTCCAGCAATGCAGTTCCCGGCAGTTCCCACCCGAGCCTCTCAACAAAGACACGATGACGCAGTCTGAACATCGCCTCGTGATCCTTTGTCCACGAAGCGCCGTTAAGACGCTTGAATTGTATTTCCAACTCTCATCTCCCGGTCCTGGCTGTGACATTTGAACGCGGAAGCGCATTGAACGCCACTACAAGAACTTGCAGGGCGATCGGTGCCTGCGCTGAATGCTGTGGTCCGGTATCCCTGGTATATGCCGCTAGAGAAGGCCGCAGGCCATAGCTTTTAAAACCGCGACGTGGCGGGTCTGAGCGTCGAACTTCAGCATGATGTTGCGGACGTGATAGAGGACACCGTGTTCAGATATGCCCAGTATCGACGATATCTCCCACGTCGTCTTTCCTATCGCGATCCATTTCAAACACTCGAGTTCCCGCGTCGTTAGCGGTGCGCGCAGCACATTCTCCTGCTTGTTTAGAAGTCGCTCCATGACATCGTGCATGAATGCGGCCGTCAACGCTCCTTGCGCGATCGTCAACGGTTCGAAGTGCTGGCTGGCTGACGTGAAATCCGCGCCCGCCCGGCTTGCAAAGCTCAGGACGCCAACGTCTCCATGTTTCCAATGATTGGGGAAGCTGATCCCTGTGACCAGACCAAAACCACGGGCTTCCTCCATGAATTCCTGCTGCCGGTAAGACCTGTATACGATATCGCTCCATATCAGAGGCACCAGTCGATGCTCGCAGTGATCCATGATCGGATCAATATTGATGTAATTATCCGAATCGTATTTCGATCGCCATTCTCTCGGGTAGTTTGAGATAATTTTTACGATTGAATTTTGCTTTCCGAAACTGAAGATCTCTGCATACAGGAAAAAGTCGAAATTGAGCGTGCCGGCGATGTTGCTCAATTGGTTCCTGGCATCTTCCTCGGATTTAGCTCGCGAAAGTTGATCCAATGCGTCCTGGCTAAGTATGCTTGATGACATGCTTTCCCCCTGTTACATGCGTAGGTCATACCGATATCTGCTTTGGATATCCGGTAATTTTTCTTCTTTTATTTAATGATTTTGAATGCGTCGGAAAATATCCGTGTCAGCGCGGCGCGACACTCATTTCGCATTGGCGAAATGTTCAAAGAACGTCGTTTATAGTCGTTGATTTATAGCTTAGACCGGCCGCAAATTTTTTGCAATTCGCGGATTTGCTGTCACGAACGAGGCAATACGATTGTTGTTGTTCCAAATTGGTCATACGCCGTCTCGGACCCGACGACTGGCCTCGGCCATTGAATCTGCGTGTCGTGTAGCTATTCGAGTTGATAGTCGTGGTGCCTGCCTTGGCATGGAATTATCTGTAAGCCGGTTGACAATTGCAAATTCGTAAAAGGGCACTCTATTTTCCGGCGCATGCTTGACGATGCTACCGAGGATAATATTCGCCGCAATCAGTTAAGCGGTCACCCGGTAGGTATCAGTCGTTCTTTATCACTTGATCAGCATAAGACATTGACAAAAGGGGGATTCATGGTAAATCGCATTTCGGTCAAGTCAACGGTGTGGGCGTGGGCATTGACTGCCTGCATGGCCGCCTGCTCCACGACCGCAATCGCACAAGATGACGATCGCATTGCGCATGGCGACGGTGAGTCCGGCGCACAGCCCGTCAAGGTGATGATTATTTCAATGTTCGGCCCGGAAGGACAGGTGTGGCTGGATAGGCTCGGCCCCTGGCGGACCATCCCGGTAGCTGGCCTGTCGCCGGACTATCCGGCCGTGCAATGCAACCGTCAGGACGTGTGCGTCATGACAACCGGTATGGGGCACGCGAATGCTGCGGCATCGACAATGGCGTTGACGTTTTCATCGCGTTTCGATTTGCGGCACACGTATTTCATGGTGGCCGGGATCGCCGGAATTGATCCGCAGCAGGGCACGGTGGGCTCCGCCGCCTGGGCCGACTATCTGGTCGACTTCGGGATTCAATGGGAGATCGATGCGCGTGAGATTCCCGCCGACTGGAGCACCGGCTATCTCGGCATCAATACCAAAAGCCCCACCGATCAGCCGCCGCTCGACTATCGCACTGAAGTGTTTCAGTTGAACCCGCGTCTGGTCGACGCGGCCTTCGCGCTGTCGCACCAGGTGACGCTATCGGACGACGCGCAGGCGCAGGCCGCGCGCGCGAAGTTCAGCTATGCGCCGGCCAACCGTCCGCCGAGCGTGATTCGCTGCGACACGCTGGCGGGCGACACGTGGTGGTCTGGCACCGCGCTTGGCGAACGCGCGCGTCAATGGACCAAAATCATGACCAACGGCAAGGGCACCTATTGCACGACGCAACAGGAAGACAACGCGACCTATGAAGCGCTGAAGCGGGCGGCTGTGGATCACCGGGTCGATCTGCAGCGCGTTGCGGTGCTGCGCGCCGGCTCGGACTTCGACCGCCCATATGCCGGCCAGACAAGCGCGGATAATCTGCTGAACTACGCGTCCCAAGGCGGCTTTACGATCGCACTCGATAACCTTTTCCTGGCAGGCAATCCGCTCGTGCAGGACATCGTGTCGCATTGGAGCGAATGGAAAGACGGCGTGCCGCGGCACTAGGTGCGAGCGTAGGGCGCGGACCTTAGTCGAACTCCGGCTCCGACAAATCCGGCCGCGCACTGACAAATTGCCACCACTGCTGGCGCAGTGCATCGCGCAGAATCTTGCCGCGCGAACTGCGCGGCAGCGACGCGACCACATAGACGTCCTTCGGCACTTTCTCGCGCGCGAGCCGTTCGCGGCAATGCACGCGCAGCGCTTGCGCGTCCGGTGCGGCGCCGGGCTGCGCGACCACAAAGCACACCGTCTCCTGGCCATACACCGGGTCGGGCACGCCTAGCGCGGCGACGTCTTGCACCAGAGGATGCGCACGCAACGCATCTTCGATCTCCTGCGGCACAATCTTGACACCGCCGCGAATGATCAGATCGTCCATGCGGCCCGACATGCGCACGAACCCTTCCTTATCGCGTGCGGCAATATCGCGTGTGAACAGCGGTGCGTCACGGATGGGCAGCATCGCGCCATCCGCTTGCAACACGCCAAGCGCGAGCTTCGCGCCGTCGACGACCACCTGGCCTTCGATATCCGGCGCGCATGACAGGCCGCCAGCGTCGACAATATCGAAGCGGATACGCGCGGCCGGATAACCGACCGTGCCGATCTTGCGGCGCTGCAAACGGCTGCCGCACATCCAGCCCGCTTCCGATGAACCGTACAGATTCAGAATGCGGATGCCGTATTGCTTTTCGAACCGCTTCCATTGAACCGGCGACAGCGGCGCGGTACTGCAAGTCATCGCACGCAGCGACGCGAAGGTGTCGGGGCTCACATTGAGCGGCGCTTCGAGCAGCAGATTGAGCACCGTCGGCACGCCGGCGCTGACGGTAATGCGGTTGTCGCGAATCCAGTCGCCGAACTGGCTGCGCGAAAACTTGCGCGCAATGCAGAGTGTCGAACCGAGTTGCAGGAACGGCATCAGGCTGAGAATTTGTGCGGAGTACCAGTCGAACGACCGGTATTCGAGCATGCGGTCCTCGCGAGTCAGGCCAAGCAGGTCGATACTGTCGAGACCGTTGAGCCAATAGCACGCGTGGTCGTAGACAACAATCTTCGGAATGCCGGTGGTGCCCGACGTGCAGCATAGCGATGCAATATCGTGCGCGGCGCAGACGCTTGCAGCGTCGGGCAACGGTGCATCGTCGTGCGGATTTTCGTCGAGCGTCATCAGGCTGTCACGGGTGGAATCGGTATCCGGGCGCGTATCGGTATCGGTGTGATGCGCCGCTTGCGGATGCGCGGCGAAGCGCGCGAGCGGCGTATCCGTCATGCCGCAAAGCGTGTCGCCGTTATCCGCGGGGCACACGACGAGAGCGGGCCTCAGCGTGTCCAGCAGCTTGAGCGCAATCGCGCTGCCGACAAACGGCACATCAAGCGGACAGACGACAGCGCCGAGCCGCCATGTGCCGAGCCACAACAGCAGCTTGTCTCGCGCTTCGCAGTTAGCCAGCACGACGCGCGCACCCCGTGTCACGCCATGCCGGGCGAGTTGCCTCGCAATACCGTCGACCCGCTTCGCGAGTTGTTCGAATGAGAGGCTCGCACGCCGCTCGACATCGACAATCGCGTCCTTCCGAGGTGTTTCACGCCGATAGTGTTCGAGCAGTGCCGCGACGGTGCGCCAGGGTAGGTCGGCTACGGGTGGATTGGCGCTGGCCATGAACTCAACAGGGGGCGTCGGCAGCGACAGCAGCGGCCACCGCGCGCGGCGGTGACGTGCGTGCCGCACGCTCGCGGTTTTCGCCGAGCCGCGCGAGCGCCCACTCGCGAAACAGTTCGACTTTCTTCGTGCGCGCCTTGTCGATCGGCGATGTGACGAAATAGGCGGAGCTCGACGGCACGCGCACTTCGAACGGCGCAACGAGTTTGCCGCTTTGCAGATCGCCGTTGACGAGCGGCGTACGGCCGATCGCGATGCCGACGCCGTCGACGGCCGCCGCGAGCGAAGTCAGTTGCAGATGAAACACGGATTCGCCGGCGAATTCGACCGGCTCGTGGACCGCGGCCTCGAGCCACGCAGGCCAGTCGTCCTGGTACATGGAATAGAAGTAAGTGCGGATCTGCCGCATGCGGGCGAGTCCCTCGGCAATCGAGCCGAATCGGCCCGCTTCCGCGAGCACTTCAGGCGAGCAGACGGGGAAAAACTCTTCGCTGTGCAGCCGGTCCGACCGCGTCGAGGCCCAACGCCCGGTGCCGTAGCGGATCGCCACGTCATAGCTGTTGCGCTCGAATTCATTGAAGGTCGAACTGGTGGCGACATGCACGGTGATGTCCGGATGGGCGCGCTGAAATTCAGGCAGCGCGGGAATCAGGCATTTGACCGCATAAGTCGGTAAGCACGTGACCGTCAGCACCGTGCTCGGTTTTTTCTTGCGCGCATGCGCCGTGGCGATTGAAAGCAGATTGATCGCCTCGTGCACGGAATTCAGATACTCGCGCGCGGCAGGGGTGAGCGTCAGCACGTTGCGCCGTCGCACGAACAGCTTGACCTCGAGCCGGTCTTCCAGCGTTTTGATCTGATGGCTGATCGCGGTTTGGGTCAGTTCGAGCTCCTGCGCGGCGCGCGTGAAGCTCAGGTGCCGCGATGCGGCTTCGAACGCAAGCAAGCTCTGCAGAGAGGGAATGTAGGGTCTCATTCAAGTGTCAGCGCAGCGCAGGGTCACTGATGCGGATTCTAGCGGGTTTCAATGCGATGCGATGGCCAGCAGGTCTTGCTATCAGCACACCTGCCAGCCTCGTCGCGGGAACCGGTTCGCACGCCGGCCGAAGTTCGCACCGGATGCACGGATGATCGGCTTGTTACAGGCCCCGAGGAAATGAAACTTTCTCATGCGGGCATGAAAAAAGTTAGTTTGCGCGCGATGAAAGCGCTCATGCACTCTTGGCCCGTCGAACCAAGCGTCGTTTATTGGCGCGCGCGAATCAATCATTACAAACCCGAAACACGATGACGATCGGCACAGCCAAGACCCCCAACCGTGCGCACAGGCGGCGCGAACGGATCGCGCAGACGATGCCGCAGCGGCCGGCGGCCGTTGAGCGGGCCCGCCCGTTTGCCCGTTGACGCGGAGGCCGTTTGTGGAGATCGACGAACTCGAAAACCCGTTCCTCGCGAGCCTCGGGATGTCGCGCACCGCGTGGCGTGAAGGCTATGCCGAGTTTCGTCTTCGCCTGCAGCCGGGCATGCTGAACCGCCAGCGCGTGCTGCAAGGCGGGGTGGTCGCGACGCTGCTCGATGCGGCATGCGGCTACGCGGGGCTCTATAGCGCCGACCCGCAGCGGCCGATACACGGCGTGACCTTGTCGCTAACGTTGAACTTCCTTGACAAAGGTGTCGGGGAAACGCTGATCGGCAAAGGATTTCTCGAACGTAAAGGCCGTTCGATCTTCTTCGCGCGCGGCGAAGCATGGATCGATGCGACCACGCTGATCGCGACCGCGCAAGGTACGTTCAAGTATGCGGGCGGCTATGGACGGCGCGAACCATTGAATGCGCCGCGCGGCGAACTCGATTGACCGGGTAAGCCGGCATACGGTTGCGCAATCTGCGCGGGCGACATGAATCCTTCTCATCCTCGATATGAACGAAGGTCGTTTGCGTGCACGATCGCGGTCCTTCAATGTGGAGTAGTAGAAAAATCTGGAGACACACGACGTGACGGACTTGACCACGGACTCGCTCGATCTGCGCCACTGGCTCGATGAAGCTCGCACGCTCGGTGAACTGACCGACGTAGCGGGCGCGGACTGGAATCTGGAACTCGGCGCGATCAGCGAGTTGAATGTGAAAAAGGAGCGGCCGAACGCGCTGCTATTCGATGAAATTCCAGGCTATCCGAAAGGGCATCGCGTGCTGACGTGCAGCACGGCAAGCGCGGCGCGGCTTTCTTCCATCCTGCGGGTGGGGCACGAAGCGACCCATCGCGGCCTTGTGCAGACGCTGCGCGGCAAGCCTAAACAATGGCAGGCGCACGCGCCGGAATACGAACCCGTCACGGTGGGCGACGGCCCGGTTTTCGAGCATGTCCAGGCGGGTGACGACGTCGATCTGTTCTCCTTCCCCGCGCCGCTGTGGCATGAAAAGGACGGTGGCCGCTACATCGGCACGGGCTGCATGGTTGTGACGAAAGATCTCGACTCCGCCTGGGTGAATGTCGGCACGTATCGCGTGATGATTCACGACCGCAATCACGTCGGCCTCGACATGATTCCCGGCAAGCACGGTGCGATCCAGTACGACAAGCATATGAAGGCCGGCAAGCCGTTTGCGGTGGCGATCGTGATCGGATGCGATCCGCTCGGGTATCTGATTTCAGGCATTGAAGTGCCGTACGGTATGTGCGAGTACAACTATATCGGTGCGATTCTGCGCAAGCCGGTTTCGGTGGTGCAAGGACAGCTGACCGGACTGCCCTTTCCGAGCGCGTCGGAGATCGTGATCGAAGGCTATGCGCATCCGGGTGATGTGAAAGTCGAAGGACCGTTCGGTGAATTTCACGGCTACTACCCAGGCAAGGCCGAAACCGCGCCGGTCGTGACGATCGAGCGCATCTACCATCGCAGCAACCCGATCATCATGGGCAGCCCGCCTGCGAAACCGCCGAATGACTATTCGTATTCGAAGGCGGTGATGCGTTCGGCGCTGCTCGTCGATGCGCTGCAGGCCGCGGGTGTGCCGGATGTCGCCGGCGTATGGGCGCATGAAATCGGCGGCGCGCGCATGTTCAACGTCGTGTCGATCCGGCAGCGCTATGCGGGCCATGCGCGCCAGGCCGCGCATATCCTCAGCCAGTGCGGCGTCGGCGCGTATATGTCGCGCTATTCGATCGTGGTCGATGACGATATCGATCCAGCGAATCTGCAGGAAGTGATGTGGGCTGTCGCGACGCGTACCGACCCGGACATCGATATCGACATCGTGAAGCGGGGCATGGGTTCGAAAAACGATCCGATGTCGATTGCGAACCCATACAAGGCGCCGTTTAACTCGAAGGCCATCATTGACGCTTGCCGTCCTTACGATTTCCTTCACGAATTCCCGGAGGTCGCGGAAGCCAGCAAGGAATTGCAGCAAAAGACCCGCGCCCGTTGGGAACACCTACTCGGCTGATCAGGAGAATGACAGATGGAACTGACGGGTGAACAGATTCTGCCGCTGCCGCGCGAACGTGTGTGGGCCGCATTGAACGACCCAGACATCCTGAAGGCGTCGGTGCCGGGATGTGAGTCGTTCGAGCGCGTCGACGACAACCAGTTTCAGATGGTGATGGCCGCGACGGTCGGGCCGATCAAGGCGCGCTTCAAGGGCAAGATGGTACTGACCGATCTGCAGCCGCCACGGTCGTATTCGCTGACCTTCGAAGGGTCCGGCGGTGCGGCGGGCTTCGGCAAGGGCGGCGCGCATGTCGATCTGGTCGCCGATAGCGACGGCGGTACGCGGCTCGTGTACCGGTCTCATGCGCAGGTCGGCGGACGTCTCGCGCAGGTCGGCGCCCGCTTGATCGACGGCGTCGCGCGCAAGATGGCCGAGGAGTTTTTCGGCCGCTTCAAGGTAGCCGTGCTTGGGCCGCAGGATGAGCAGCCCAACGATGCTGAGCGCGCGAACGATGCAGCGTCGACGGCGACATCCGCTTCTGCTTCAGATGACGCCGCGGCCAGCTCTGCCGTGCCGCGTTCCGCCGCCGCGGCGGCCGCCGCAATCGGTCATCCGCACGCGCATGCCGGATCGGCTCTGTCCGGCAAGGCATGGGCGTGGGCGCTCGGCGTGGTGGTCGTCATTGCGTTGGTGGCGGCGTACGCGTTGCATTGATAACAACCACGACGTGGCCTGTATCCGCAGGGCATCGGATAGGAGACGAAGATGCAGGACGGCAACGCGCTGCAGGAGGCGGTGAGGTCCACGGACGCCGACGCGCATGCCGCGCAGTCGTCGATGGATGCCGCGAGCGCGGCACTGATGCGACGGATCGAAAGCGTGCCATTTTCGCGGTGGCACACGAAGGCCCGCATCATTATCGGCAGCGCGACATTCTTCGATGCATTTGATGCGTTGTCGATCGCGTTTGTGCTGCCGGTGCTGATCGGCTTGTGGCATATCGGGCCGCTCGCGATCGGCGTGCTGATCGGCGCGAGTTATATCGGGCAGTTTATCGGCGCGCTGATATTTGGCTGGTTCGCCGAACGTCATGGCCGGATTCGCAGCGCGACGATCTCCACCGGGATCATGTCGGTGATGAGCATGGGGTGCGCGCTAAGCGGCAGCTTTCCGCTGCTGCTGGTGTGCCGGTTTATTCAGGGGATCGGCGTCGGCGGCGAGATGCCGGTCGCCGCGACCTACATTAGCGAGTTGTCGAATGCGCATGGCCGCGGCAAGTACTTTCTGCTGTACGAGTTGATCTTTCCGGTCGGGCTGATGGCGGCCGGACAGATGGGTGCGTGGCTCGTGCCGCTGATCGGCTGGAAGATCATGTTCTGGATCGGTGCGGTGCCGGGCCTTCTGATTGCCGTGCTCGTGTCGCGTTTGCCGGAGTCGCCGCGCTGGTTGATCGCACAAGGGCGGCTCGTCGAGGCTGACGCGATCGTCAAGGAGATGGAAGCGAGTACCGAGCGGCGCATTCCCGCTGGTCAGCCGAAAGCGCCGCGCAACGCGGCGCATGCGGCAACCGATGCGCGCGCCGGTTGGCGCGAGCTGCTGTCGCCGTTTTATCGCAGCCGTACGCTGGTGGTGTGGGTGCTGTGGGCGAGTGCGTTTTTTATTGCGAACAGTTTGAACAACTGGCTGCCGACGTTGTATCGATCGGTCTATCACTTGCCGCTGCAAACGGCGCTGCGCGCCGCATCGTTGACGAATGTCGCACAGGTTGCGCTGCTGCTCGTCTGTGCTTATGTGATCGATCGCGTGGGACGACGGAACTGGACGGTGTCCGCATTCTGTCTGGCAGCCGTGCTGTTTGCGTGCCTGAGGCTATTCGGCGCACACGATGTGTGGAGCGTGATGGTGCTGGCGACCGTGAGCTATGGGCTCGTCGGTTCGATCGCGGCCGTGCTGTATTTGTACACGCCCGAGGTCTACCCGACCCGCATGCGAGCGACCAGCACGGGGCTCGCGACGTCATGGCTGCGGCTCGCGTCGGCGGTCGGTCCGTCGCTCGCGGGCTTGCTGTTGCACAGACGAGGGATCGGGTCGGTCTTCCTGATGTTCGCGCTGGTTGCGGTGGTCGGTGCGCTTTGCGCGTTGAAAATGACCGAGACACGCGAGCGCAGTCTCGAGGAGATTGCGCCCTGACTGACCAGGCTTGTTGTTATCCATTGATTCGATGAACGAGGACGATTTCCGATGAAAGTGGAAACAGATACCGGATAAAACGCAGCTGAGGTTGCTGGTTGGCTGTCATCGGACGCGCGTGCGGTTTCGTACGCGCGCTGCTGTTGTGCGCGCGTTGGGGCGGTAAGATGGGGTTGACGCTACAACCCTGTCGGGAGACCGCCATGAATGACCTGTCGAAAGGCGCTGTGTTTTGCGCAACCTGCTTGCTGTCGCTGTCCGCTTATGCCCAATCGACTACACCGCTGACGCGCGAGCAGGTTCGGCAGGACACGATCGCGCTGCAGATTGCCGGCTACAACCCGTCGACGTCGAATTCGACCGACTACCCGGAGAACGTCCAGAGCGCGCAGCGGCGCCTCGCCGCGATGCAGGCCGACGGCACGTTCGACAGTGTCGCGGCTGCTTCGAGGGTGACCGGAGCAGGGCGTAACTTTTACCCGCGCGTCAATTCGCAGTAGTTTTCAGTCATTCGCACTCGTTCACGGTAGCGCGCGCACCGTTACCAACGGGCCATCAATTTTTCGACACCGCGCAGCGTGCCGCGCGGGAACCAGTTCAGGTTATCGATGCCGGTCAGCGTGAGGCCCGGCAGCCGGGACAACAGCACACGAAGCGAGGCTTCGAGTTCCAGCATCGCGAGGCGATAGCCGAGGCAGTGGTGAATGCCGCCGCCAAACGTGATGGCGCGCGGCAGTTCGCGCTCGATATCGAAGCGGTCGGGATGCGCGAACCTGGCCGGGTCGCGGTTCGCGGCGCCCAGCGACATAAATACAAGCGTGCCGCGCGGCAGAGGCACACCGCTTATTTCCATATCTTCTGTCGCGACGCGGGTCGCCAGGTGCACCGAACTTTCGTAGCGCAGCGATTCGAGAATCGCGTTCGGCAGTTTCGTTAAATTGCTCTTCAATGCTTCGAACTGCGGCGGATGACGCTGAAGGGTAATCAGCGCATTGCCGATCATATGCGACGTGGATTCGTGTCCGGCCAGATAAAGCACGATCACGTTCGCGACAATTTCATCGTGTGTGAGCCTCTCGTCGTCTTCCTGGACGCCGATCAGCATGGAAATAAGATCGGTGCGCGGCTGCTTGCGGCGGGCTTCGACGATTTCCCCGAAATAGCGTTCGAGCATCAGATAGGCATCGTTGACGTTCGGGAGATCTTCCGCATCCACCGGCGCGGCTTCGAACAGTTTCGTGATCTGCTTTAGTGCGGCGGCGAGTTCCGGATTTCGCTCACGCGGCACGCCCAACATTGCGCTGATCAACTCGACCGGAAACGGTAGCGCATAGGCCGATAGCAGATCCGCGGCCCCGTCCCCACTAAAGCCGTCGATCAGGCGATGCGCAATCGAGTCGGCGAGGTTGCGCATCGAGTCGACCTGCCGCGCGTTGAATGCCTTCATCAGCAGGCTGCGCATGCGCGTATGTTCGGGTGGGTTCAGCGCGAACACCATTTTCCGCAACGCCTGCAGCACCGGGTTTTGAAAACCCTGCGTTCCGTAGCGGGCGCGTACCGACCCTTCAATATCGCGAGCCATACGTCGGTCGTGCATCAGCGTGTCGACCACGTCGTAGTGGCCCGACATCATCATGTTCGGGCCCACCGGGACCAGAGGGCCTTCCGCGCGAAGTTTTTCGTATAGCGGATAAGGGTTCTGGAAGAACTCGGGACTGGAGAAATCGGCAAGTTTCATGGTCGCGGGCGAATCAATCGAAAGTGGGCGGGGCACCCGATGTTCGAAAGAACACTCGACCGGTTGAGCCTATTCCGATGCCAGTAACGGGACGGTTACAACCAAAAATTCCAAAACGGGTAATCACAAAAATTTGTGTAACCAGTTAATCGCATTTTAGAAGTTTCAACAGATAGGTTGTGTAGGGCGAAATAAAGTATGTAGGTATCCGTATTAATGTGCCAGTAAATTCCATAAGCGCGACGCTGGCGTGACGAACGGTTGTTAAGCTAACGGCAACGGCCGGGTCAGGCCGCGTCGGGAAACAGATTCTGGCTCAGGAAATCGACGAACACCCGCACCTTGAGCGGCGTCATACGCCCCGATGGCCACAGTGCGCGAAACGGAATGCGGTCGGCAGTGAATTCTTGCAGCACGGTCACGAGCGATCCGCGTGCCAATTGCGCGCGCACCGTAAACTCCGGCACGCAGGTCAGGCCCCCGTCATGCTCGGCGAGCGCGACAAGCGGTTCAACGGCGCTCGCGATCGCTGTCGAAGGCAACTCGACGTCGAAAGCAGCGCCGTCGCGGATGATCGGCCAACGCCTCAGCCGCCCGCTTCGGGAAAAGCGATGCTGCAAACACGCATGCGCAATCAGGTCTTCGGGCGTGGCCGGCACGCCCCGTTTGGACAGGTAGGCCGGCGACGCGACGATCACGTGCGAATAGTGACCGAGCGTTCGCATGGTGAGTTGCGAATCCACGCTCTCGCCGGTGCGTAGCACCACATCGAAACCGTCCTCAATGACATCCACCATGCGGTCACTGAAGTCGATATCGAGCTGCACATCGGGGTACTGGCGCATAAACGCCGACAGAACCGGCATCAATAACATGCCGACCAGCGGAATGCTTACGCGCAGGCGGCCTGCGGGGTTCGAGCGCGACTGGGCCAGCTCGGACTCCGCGTCGAGGATCTCGTTGAGGATGCGCTGGCAGCGCGCCAGAAATAGCTCGCCTTCGGGGGTGAGCCGCACACTTCGCGTACTGCGGTGAAATAGCCGCAGGCCCAGGCGCGCTTCCAGCCGCGCAATGGCCTTGCCGACCGCCGACGCCGATATCCCGAGCTGGCGCCCGGCCTCCGCAAAGCTCAGCGTTTCCGCCGCACGCGTAAAGATCGCCATGCCGCTCATGCGATCCATCGCGCCGCTCGTCCGCCCGTTCGCCACCGGTACGGTGTGCGAAGCTGCCCTCGTTGATGCGACGTCCATTTTGACCATCACACGGATTCCTGAAAGGTCGAACCAAGGATGATTGTGCATCGAATTTTCGATCTGAGCGGGGCGATTGCGGACATCCGTGTCCGCAGTCATTCGACCCGCAAGCCGTTTTTCCCAGGCCGGCCGACGTCTACAGTGGTGTCAAGCCAAGCCGCTCACCGTCTCATCAGTGGCTTCCCATTCCTTGCCGACCTGCACGTGTGGAGATTCAAAGATGTCGAAACTCTTTTCGAAAGTGACACTGGGCCCCTATGAACTGGATCATCGCGTCGTTCTCGCGCCGCTCACCCGCATGCGCGCCGAGCGCGGCGCGCGCCCAGGTGCGCTGATGGCCAAATACTATGCGCAGCGCACGTCGCCCGGCGCGTTGCTGATCAGCGAAGCGACCATCGCCGCGCCCAACGGCAACGGCTATCTGGGCGCGCCCGGTCTGTTCGACGACAGCCAGATTCCCGGCTGGAAGACGATCACCGACGCCGTGCACGCAAAGGGTGGCACGATCTTTCTGCAGCTGTATCACGCGGGCCGACAGTCGAATGCCCAGCTGCAGCCCGACGGCGCTCGCCCGGTGGGGCCATCCGAATTGCCGCACGGCGGCCTCGCGTACACGGAGGCCGGTTGGGTGCCCAACACGCCGAATCGCGCACTCGCGACCGGGGAAATCCCCGGCATCGTCGAAAGTTTTCGCGCCGCCGCCGAACGCGGTATAAGAGCGGGCTTTGACGGCATCGAACTCCACGCGGCGAATGGCTATCTGCTGGATCAATTCCTGCAGGACGGCAGCAACAAGCGCACCGACGAATATGGCGGCCCGATCGCCAATCGAGCGCGCCTGCTGCTCGACGTGACGCGCGCCGTGATCTCGGTGTGGGGTTCGGATAAGGTTGCGGTTCGCCTGGGCCCGAGCGGTTCGTGGGGCGACATGTCCGATAGCAACCCGGAAGCCTTGTTTGCGTACGTGGCTTCGGAGCTCAACGAACTCGGTATCGCTTACCTGCATCTTATTGAGCCACGCATCGCCGGCAATGTGGAGGATGGGACGCGTGACCAGCAGCCGGTTGTGGCAAAGAAGCTTCGCGCACACTTCCACGGGCGGATCATCGCAGCGGGCGGCTTCGATGGCAAAGGCGCCGAAGCCATGGTGCAATCCGGCGACGCGGATCTCGTCGCGTTCGGCCGGCACTTCATTGCGAACCCGGATCTGCCTGAACGTCTGCGCCGCAATTTGCCGTTGAACCCATACGACCGGCCAACATTTTTTGGCGGCACCGAAGTGGGTTACACCGACTATCCGTTTTACGACGAGCTGAACGTCGCGGCGTGAACCTCGGCTTCCTGTTTCAAACGCTCGGCGATAGAGGTCGGCATGACGACGGCGTCACCCTGCACCACGATACGCCCGTCGACCTCGCAGATCGTCTCTAGCACCGCCCGCCGTCGGCCGGTCAGTATTTCCTTGACGGTGACGGTCGCGCAGACGGTTTCGCCGATCTTCACCGGGTTCCGGAAGCTCAGGTTCTGCGACAGATAAATCGACCCGGGACCCGGTAGACGCGCGGCGATCGCCGCGGAGATCACTGAGGCGGACAACATGCCGTGCGCGATACGTCCACCGAATCGCGTGCGCTTTGCGTACTCCTCATCAAGATGAACCGGATTTCGGTCGCCGCTTGCACCGGCAAATAAAAACACATCACGTTCGGTCAAGGTCTTTTTGAACTGCGCGCTCATACCGACCACCAGATCTTCAAGATCGTATCCACCTGCGTCGTTCATGCCTGGATCCCTTTTGTCGTTTATGCGGCTCTCGGTATTCCCACGGAAAAGCGCTCGAGCGGCGAAAAGCGGCGAGCACTAAGAGTAGAACAACTTCGGACCAGGCAAAGTGAACTTTTGTCACTTTAAAGGCGGGGAACTCAAACAATTCGGCGTTGGTCCACGTTCGGCGTGCTTCCTGAACCGGTGCGTGGCGATGGACGAAGCGATTGATTCGCTCGGCTTTACAACACGTATCGGCTACACTCGACGCTCGATAATGTGAGCCCGTGACGTTCGAGGGGAACGGGTTCGCGGTTTACGAAGGACGACCACACATTCGCTCGACCATGGTATTCGTCGAACAGAGGCAAGGGCATATTGAATGGAGGCACCCATAGACCTGCTAGGGTTTGTCTGTTCCATGAAAGACGGTGTTTATACCATTCGTCTTGACCGGGAGCATCAGCACAACCGTATTGATCCCTCGGACATCAGCGCGCTGCGAGAGGCTATCGCCCGTATTGCGGTTGATCAGAAGGCCCTTGCGTTAGTGATCACGGGTTCGGGTACCCGAACGTTCAGCTCGGGATACACGCTATCGGCCCTTGCGGACGGTCGCATGGATGGCTCCTTTGAGGCGTTTCTCAATGAAGTCGAGCGCTTGCCCGTTGTGACGATTTGCGCGTTGAACGGAAGCGTCTATGGAGGAGCCACCGACCTGGCGTTGTGCTGCGACATACGCATTGGTGTCGACAACGCCAGAATGATCATGCCCGCTGCCCGCATCGGACTGCACTATTACCCCGATGGCATGCGCCGATACGCACAGGAGTTGGGCCTGATGCAAGCAAAGCGGCTGATGCTGACAGGAATGGCTATTGATGCCGCCGAGATGGTGCGGATCGGGTTTCTCACGGAGAGGGTGGCCCCGCCCGCGCTCCCAGGCCGCATATCGCAATACCTTGATGCACTGATGGAGTGCGACACGGGAACCGTGCGATCGATGAAGCGCCAGTTCATCGCGATTGGCGCCGGGGATAAAAAGGCCGCATCTGACAAGGCAGACTATGAGCGGTCTCTGCGAAGCCCGGTGCTTGCGTCCCGCATCTCGGATATGGGGAAACGTTGAAAGATCCGGGGAGAAGGGGAAGCTATGCACTGCATAGATACCGCGCATTTCTGGTTGTGGCTTGTTTTGAACCCCATTTTTTTAATATCGAAAATGACATTTCCTTAAATGTCGAAATCCAAAACACGCATCAGAATAAAAAAATTAGCGTATGCAGTATCGTATCTCGCGATGCATGGTAATTGAGTTAACAAGCATTGCTAAAGAGACGTTCACAATTGTTCACTTTTAGAACGCCGATTCACCTCGTATGATCGTGCGGTGCAATAGAGAGTCATGTGAGGAGACGAGTCGATCTATCACGCAGCGGAAGATCGTTCGCGCGACGGCACGGCTTGCAAGGGCAGAGCACGAAGCTGTCGGGACCAGGTCTGATCCAGGTGGATATTAAAGCGGAAGTGCCAGTGCTTTGTATTAGTAATGCTAATTAAATAGATAGAGTCCGGAAATTTAGCAGATAACGAAGAAACCGTTTTGGAGCTGATTATGGAAGCGCTAGCTGACCGAGCAGTCGAGGTGCGGGTCGATCAACACGATATTTTTGAACCCGGTTGTGACATTCCGTTGGGGGTCGTTCCGAAACGGATGCACGCATGGACAATCCGGCGTGAGCGGCATGGTGAGCCATCGGTCGCGTTTGCGCGAGAGGTCGTGGATGTTCCCTCCATCGGGCCCGACGACGTCCTTGTCCTGGTGATGGCCGCGGGGGTCAACTACAACGGTGTATGGGCGGCCCTCGGATACCCGGTATCGGTTCTGGACTTTCATGATGAGCCGTTCCACATTGCCGGTTCGGATGCCGCAGGCATTGTCTGGGCGGTGGGATCCAATGTCCGCCGCTGGAAAGTGGGGGACGAGGTGGTCGTCCACTGCTGTCAGGTCGATGGCGACGACGAGGAGTGCAACGGAGGCGATCCGATGTTCTCGCCAAGCCAGCGCATCTGGGGCTATGAGACCTCTTACGGATCATTCGCCCAATTCACACGCGTACAGGCAACCCAACTGGTACCGAAACCAGGGCACCTTAGCTGGGAGGAAAGCGCGTGCTACATGCTAACGCTGGCAACCGCGTATCGCATGTTGTTTGGGCATCGCCCCCATGTTCTCGGACCGGGCCAGTCGGTGCTGATCTGGGGTGCAGCGGGCGGCTTGGGTTCGATGGCGATCCAGCTTGCGGCGATGGTCGGAGCGCGCCCGTTGGCCGTCGTTTCCGATGAAACGAAAGAGGCATTCGTCAAGCAGCTTGGCGCAACGGGCGTGTTGAATCGCTCGAAATTCTCTTGTTGGGGCGTACCGCCCACGGATTCCCCAGCCGACTACGCGCTCTATATGGAGAACGTAAAGCGTTTCGGAAAGGCAATATGGCAGGCGGCCGGCGAGAAGCGGGATGTCGACATGGTGTTCGAGCATCCGGGCCGTGCCACATTCCCCGTGTCGTGCTTCGTGGTGAAAAGAGGCGGCATGGTGGTCTTTTGCGCGGCGACGAGCGGATACGACATTGGCTTCGACGCTCGATATGTCTGGATGCGTCAGAAGCGTATTCAGGGAAGCCACTTTGCGAATCTTAAGCAGGCTGCCGAGGCAAATCGTCTTGTCATGAGCGGCAAAATCGATCCTTGCCTGTCGGAGGTTTTCGCGTGGGATCAGCTTGCGCTCGCTCACCAGAAAATGCATCTGAACAAGCACGCCCCCGGCAATATGGCCGTTCTCGTGCATGCGGACCGTAGCGGCGCAGGACGGCGTACGCCGCGACCCGCGGCGCAGGCATAACGAAACGCGCAAGACGCTTGGCGCTGTGGGACGTATTTCACAAAACGAACTTGGCGAATGGGTTAAGGACACCAAAATGTTGTCAGCTTCAATAGAAAAAGCGATTTCGACGTGGCTTATCTCGCAGCATCTGACGGACTCCTTTGACCCTCGCCTGACTTTCGCGGAGCTTGGCCTCGATTCGATCAGTTCCACCGAGTTAGCGCTGTTCCTGGAAAAGGAGTGCGGCGTGGAGCTGGATGAGACGATCGTCTACAGCTATCCGGCGGTCGACGCGCTCGCTCAGTATGTGGCTGAACTGATCGCGGCATCGGGAAAGCCGCAGTCCGACGCACGCCGGGGCGCCGCGGGAGAGTCCGCTACCTGACACGGTCTGTTGGTGACGGTGACGGAAGAATGGTGACGGCAATAACGTTCGCGTTGCGAGGCAATGATGAATTCAACTGAAGCTACCGGGAAGCAGATCGCCATCATCGGCATGGCGTTTCGTTTTCCCGGCGATCATGTTTCGGCGACCCGCTTCTGGGATTTTCTGAACTCGGGAGAAACGGCGATATGCGATACGCCGGCCGACCGCTTCGACATCGAACCGTTTTACTCTCCCGATCCCGATGTGCCGGGAACGACTTATTCCCGGCGTGCCGGATTTGTACGGCACCCGTACTCATTTGACGCCGAGTTCTTCCGGATTTCAGCGGCGGAAGCTCTCGAGATGGACCCGCAACAGCGTTGGTTGCTGGAGTTGTGTTGGGCCGCGCTTGAAAATGCGGGCATTGCTCCGTCCCAGATCCGAGGCAAGCGCGTCGGCCTGTTTCTGACCGTCGGCGAGGTGGACTACGGCCGGCGAACCGTGTGGTCCGGGGACGCTCGCGGGATTACGACTTATGCCAAGCTTGGGTCGAACCGCGGCGTCGCGGCCGGTCGGGTCGCGTATTGTCTGGGCGCGCAGGGTCCTGCCGTGTTCGTCGATACCGCGTGCTCGTCGTCTCTCGTCGCCGTGCACCTCGCCGCACAAAGCTTGCGCACGGACGACTGCGACCTCGCCATTGCCGGAGGGGTCAACCTCATTCTGGGACCGGAGGAGACCATCGGCGTGGCACGCTTGCATGCGATGTCCACCACCGAGACCTGTCGTCCGTTTGATAGCGACGCAGACGGATACATGCGCGGCGAGGGCGGCGGGGTATTCGTCCTGAAGCGGTTACCCGAAGCGATCGGGCAGGGGGATCGTGTCGACGCCATTCTGGCGGGCTCCGCCATCAACAATGACGGTGCAAGCAACGGGTTGACCGCGCCCAACGGCGCGGCCCAGGAGGCCGTGATCCGACACGCGTTGAAGCAGGCGAATGCGCGGCCGGAAGACATCGCGTACGTGGAGGCGCATGGGACCGGTACGCCTCTCGGCGACCCCATTGAACTGTCGGCGCTGCGTAACGTTTACACCCGGGGCGTCGATAGAAAGGCCCCGTTGCTGGTCGGCTCGGTCAAGTCACAGCTCGGACATCTCGAAGTGGCCGCCGGGATACCCGGACTGGTAAAAGCCATTCTGGTGCTGCGCCATCGATTTGTTCCTCCGCAGGCCCATTTTGCAAAACCGAATCCGCGGTTCCGATGGGACGGTTCGCATGTGCAGGTCTCGTCAGTCGGCCAGGCGCTTCCCGACCGAGACGTTTTCGTTGGAATCAGCGGATTCGGCATTAGCGGCACGAACGCCCATTTGATTCTTGCGCCTGGCGTGCGTCACAAAGTTGCGGCACCCGTTTCGCAGGAACTGGTGCTAGCCGTTTCAGGGAAGTCAGCCAAGGCTCGACTCCGGCTTGCGAACGAATATCGGCAGCTGATCGAGCGAGAACGGGTTGACTTGCGCGACCTCTGCTATACGGCAAGCGTCAAGCGCGACCACTGGAATTTCCGGCTTGCTGTCGTCGGTTCTTCGAAAGACGACTTCGTCAGAGCGCTGGACGACTTCATGGCATCCGATCCCACGGGAACCTGGCATGCCGGCGACACCCGGAAAAGCCGGCGCCTTGCCTTTTTGTTTCCTGGCCAGGGAGCGTGGCGCCCCGGCGCAGGAGCCGGACTTTACCAGCACAACGCCATTTTCAGGGCGGCTGCCGATCAGTGTCTGAGTCTGCTGACGCCGCAGGTCGCGGGCGAGGTGCTAAGCGCGATCCAGGGGAACAACGCGACGTCGGTTCGTCATCATCCCGGACAACTCGCACATTTTGTTGTTCTATTTTCGTTGGCTAGAACCTGGATCGAACTGGGTCAGATCCCTGATGTCGTGATCGGGCATTCGCTGGGCGAGCATGTGGCCGCCGTGATAGCGGGCGTGATGTCGCTGGAACATGGGCTTAAGGCCGTGGAGGCGCGGGGCCGGCTGTTTGACACGGCAACGCCGCGTGGCGCGATGTTGGCGGTACAAGCCAGCGTCGATGAACTATCGACCCTGATGGAGTTTGGCAAGGAACTGTTCGTCGCGGGGTTAAACGGCCCCGAACAGACGGTTGTCAGCGGTACAGCGGCGGCCGTTGCTGCTGCGGAAGCAACCATGATCGCGATGGGCAGGCGCGTGTCTCTGCTCAAAACGTACGACACACCGGGCCATTCGCCGTTGCTCTGCACGATGCGCGCCCCATTCAGGCAAGCGCTCAGTGAGCTTCACTTCAGCTCGCCGCGCATTCGTATCGTTTCCACGGTCACGGGGCAAATGGTCGGCGATGAGGTCGCCACGGTCGACCACTGGCTCGATCTGGTGGAACAGCCCGTGAGATTCTCCGATGCACTCAAGGTGCTGGTCGGAGAAGACTTGACGTTTCTTGAGGTGGGCCCGGGCGCCGCACTATCGAATCTCGCTCGTGCCGCGACGGGCGACTGGCAGCGCGCCGTTTCTTCGTTGGCCGATGGGCCCGACGGAGATGAAGAAACGGAACCGACCGGCTTTGCGCATGCATGCGCCCATCTGTACAGCGTGGGTCACGCCGTAAAGTGGGACCCGCTCTACGGAGCACCGCGGGTTCCCGCTGAGGCGCCGAGCTATTCATTTGAACCAGTGCACCTCGAACTGCCGTTGCCGAAAACGGCTGCCCCGAGCGGGGCGGCCGCGGGTGCGGATGCGCAGCCTGGAATTCGCGACCACGCTCAAGCAGACGCAAGCAGCGCCGCACCGGCATTTCACGAGCCAGGCCAATCCGCATGGGTCGGCTCCGATTCGGGCGACACGATTCTCGCTGCGATTCGAAAGATCGCAAGCTCGGTGGCGACGCACTCCACTGAACTGGACGACGCGTCACCGCTGAGGGAACAGGGCTTTGACTCTCTGGCACTGACGGAGCTGCGTGTCCGGTTGCACCAGACGTTGGGTCGCATGCCGCCGATGTCGCTGTTTGCAAAAGGGGTGTCGTTAAACGGCCTGGCTTCCTTTTTCGCCGCGGGGCAGAGACCTTCGGATGAGCAGCGCAGGGCAGCCGCGCAACCGCACAACGCGGCGACTGCGGTGACCGGAGTTGGCGTCGGCGATGACCAGCCGTCGCGATCGTCGACGTCCGGCACAGCCATCGATGAGGAGTCGCTCGTCGTCACGCTCCGTGACGGAGAGGGGCCGGTTGTGGCACTCGTGCATCCGGTCGGTGGCGACGTATTGTGCTATCAGGAACTGGCTGCTGCCTGGCCTGGTGACTTGACGGTGGTCGGCGTCCGGCACCCGGAGTCCGATGGGGAACGGGCCGCACGCTATCGTTCGGTGGAGCAACTGGCCGCCCTCTATCGCGAGGAACTCGTGAAAGCGTTGGGCCGTCTTCCAGACGTGGTCGGTGGTTGGTCGTTTGGCGGCATTATTGCGCACGAAATGGCCGCGCAATGGGAGACGATCGGTATAACGGCGCCCCCATTAGTGATCGTTGACAGTCCCTTTCACAATGGCGAGTTTGCCGCAAGCCTGCGCAACATCGTGCGCGATCTGAACTGGTCTCGCGGTACCGAACTCGTTGAACAGCTGAAAGCCGATACGCGCTTTCAAAGGTTGCTTGAGGACGCAATCGGTCTGGCTAGCGTTCGGGAGCGGCTTGAGCCGACAACTTTTTCCCGTCTGTCGCATTTGCACGCATCATCCGCGGCAGCGACGGCCTGGCATTCACCGAAGGTCGTCCGGACGCCCATCTCGTACGCGCTCGCGCTCAAAGGCCGGAACGGTCGCTCTTGCGACCAGGTCACCGACCCTCTGCGCCGGATGACCCAGGGTCAAATTCGGCTCTGCGGCTTCGAAGACGACCATCACTCGATTGTGCGTGCGCCGACTGTCACTCGATTGGCTGCTTTCCTGAATGGTTCGGTGGACGCCTCGTCATGCGCAGTCGACTCACTCGTCGAGACGGTAGCCGCAAGATGACTTCTCGCATTCAGTCAACCGTAGTAACAGGTTTCTAATGGAGTGACGCATGGAAACTCATTTCGCAATGGAGCACGGACGTATCGCACCACGTGCTCGACTATCGCACGTTTTCGGAGCGAATGACGATCCGCTTAGCTGGTCCACTATCGCTAAACTGCTTAAAGACACAGCGTCAAAGTGGCCCGGTCGCACTGCAGTGGTCTTCCGCTCGCAACAGATTCGCTCGACGTGGCGCGAACTGGCGGAACAAGTCGACATTCTCGCGAGCGGTCTGCTCGAACTGGGCATTCAGCGTGGCGATCGCGTGGCGCTCTGGTCGCCCAACCGTTACGAGTGCCTGCTTACGCAGTTTGCCACCGCGAGAATCGGGGCGATCCTCGTCAGCCTCAACCCTGCCTACGTTGCCGGCGAACTCGAGTATGCGTTGAACAAGGCCGGCTGTAAGGCGTTGATCCTTCCGCCCCAGTTCCGCAGCACGAAGATTCTTACCGACATTGCACCGGAACTTGCCGACGCTACGCCGGGTGCGCTGAATTCCGCTCGCCTGGCCGATCTCCGGATTGTCATCCACATGGGCAATGACACCGTGCCCGGGATGATTCTGTTTCGCGATGTGATGAAGCTTGGAGGCACACGTCTCGATACGCGCGAACTCGAAAGCGGCGAAGCTGAATTGAACGCGGATGACGCGATCAATATTCAGTTCACCAGCGGAACCACGGGAAGACCGAGAGGCGCGACGCTCTCGCATTTCAATATTGTGAACAACGCGCGGTATGCCGCGTCGTGCATGCGACTCACACACAACGATTCGCTATGCGTAACGATGCCGTTATATCACTGCATCGGTATGGTGTTGTCCTCGCTGGCCTGTGTATCAGTCGGGGCCTCCATGGTATTCCCGGCAGAGGCATTCGACCCGGAAACCACGCTCGCGGCGATCTCCGAAGAAAGATGCACTGCGTTGCATGGCGTTCCGACCATGTTCATCGCGGAACTGGAACACCCGAATTTCTCCCGATATGACCTCCGTACATTACGCACCGGGCTGATGGCCGGTTCGCCGTGTCCGATCGAGGTGATGAGGCGAGTCATCGACCAGATGAATCTCGCGCAGATCACCATCGCGTATGGAATGACGGAAACAAGCCCCGTGTCGTTCCAGAGTGAGACTGGCGATCCGATCGAAAAACGCACCACGACCGTGGGGAGAATTCACCCGCATATCGAGGTGAAGATAGTCGACGAGCATGGCAATACGGTGCCGGTCGGCGTAGCAGGTGAATTGTGCACACGCGGCTATTCCGTCATGAAGGGCTATTGGGGCGACAAGGACGCGACTGCGCTTGCCATTCGCGACGGATGGATGCATAGCGGAGACCTTGCGGTGCTCGACGAGCATGGCTATTGCAATATTGTCGGTCGACTCAAGGACATGCTGATTCGCGGCGGCGAGAATATATTTCCGCGAGAGATCGAAGAGATTTTGTTCACGCACTCAAAAGTCATGTCCGTACAGGTATTTGGTATTCCGGACCAAAAATACGGCGAACAGGTATGTGCATGGATCATCCCTAGACCGCGTGTTCATATCACGCAAGAAGAAATAATCGAATTCTGCCAGGGACGCATGGCGTCGTACAAGGTCCCCCGAGTCGTCCGTTTTGTGCAAGACATGCCTATGACGGCCTCGGGCAAGCCGCAGAAATACCTGATGCGCAAACAGATGATGGAAGAGTTGGACGTAGCCGACGTACGGACCGCATAAAGAGGCCACGTCAAGGTTCCAACATTCGTTCGATGCCCGAAGGAGTTGCTGTGATGGATTTAAAAGAACGCGGTATACCCACGCTATGTCTGGTGCCGCAACCGAATGACGCAAACGTATACGGCGATGTCAGCGGATCATGGGTGATGACTCATGTCGACACGGCAGCATCCATTCCTGCAATCCGTCGAGCCAACGGTCGTGCCGTCACCATTGCGATGAACTCCTGCGTGTTCAGGGAACCCGTCTACATCGGGGACCTCGTGAGCTTTTACGCGACGATCGTTGCGACAGGACGGACATCGGTCACCGTAAAGGTTGAGGTCTACGCTCAGCGTATGGGTCTCGAAGCCGATGTCGCAAAAGTGACTGAAGCGACTCTTACCTTCGTGGCTACCGACGACGATCGCAGACCACGCGCATTGCCGGCAATCACGGAAGGTTCACCGAAAGAACCGCCTGTTTGGGGCGGAACGAAGCATCCTGTGCTTTCCGCTACAGCCGGAATGCCAAACCATGCTTTGGCGGGCATGCCGCACTTCGCACAAGATACCGTGAGCTTATCAAAAGCAGATTGATCGTCATATTTGAAGCAGCAGTCTGTCAGGCGTATCGATGAACATATATTGGAAAGGTTAGGAAAATGAATAGATTGACGGGAAAGGTTGCGATTGTAACGGGCGCCAGCGTGGGACTGGGCAAGAGCGCTGCCGTGTTGTTTGCCAGGGAGGGGGCGAAAGTCGTGATTGCCGCCAGGCGGGATGAACTCGGTGAATCCGTGGTCGACGAAATCAGGGAGTTGGGCGGAGAGGCCATTTTCGTCAAGACCGATGTGTCGAAGTCCGAAGATTGCAGAAATCTGGTTTCGAGAACAATTGAAAAATTCGGCAAACTTGACATAGCGTTTAACAACGCGGGGATCTTTTCATTCGGAAAGACCGTTGCCGAACTGTCCGAGGATGAGTGGGATCAGGTTCTGAGCATCAACCTGACGGGGGTGTTCCTGTCGATGAAATATCAGATTCAGGCGATGCTGAAAGGGGGCGGCGGCTCCATCGTCAATATGTCTTCTGTTGCAGGACTGGTCGGGTGCAACGGCGGACTCACGGTGTACAACGCGACGAAGCATGGAGTGGTGGGGCTGACCAAGGCCGCCGCACTCGACTTTGCCACCCGCAACATCCGCGTCAATGCCGTATGTCCTGGGATACTACCGACGGACATGGCCAACGAATGGTTTGAGGCAGTTGATCCGGCGATACTCCAGGCGATGCATCCGGTGCAGCGTTTTGGGAAGCCGGAGGAAGTAGCGGAAACCGTTCTGTTTCTCGCCAGCGACATGGCTCCGTTCATAACCGGGGCGGCCGTGCCTATAGACGGAGCATGGACGACCCAGTAGCCACGGTTTGGCCGTTGGGTTTAAGCATGTTGAAATGAACTTCAAATAAAGAAGCCCATGTCAAGCACGAACATTCTGTTTCTCATCGACGATGTTATCGAGGATCGTGAAGTGCTCACGCCTCTTCGAGTGCTCGCGCTGTTTGGTCACACGTTGCACATCGCGAGCCCTCAGCGGGAAGCAGGTGAAAAAATTTCGTTGCCAAGAGCTACGAACAGGTCCACGACGGCAAAGCCCGATGAAGAGCACGCCTCAATCACCTTGAACGCGACCCTTGCGGAGGCGAAACTGCCTGAGTTTGACGCGCTCGTGCTGGCTTTCGGGCGCACGTCAGATGGCGTCCTTGAAGACGATCGTTTATTGCGGATCATCCGGTTTTTCGCCGAAGAAGCGGGTAAGCCGGTCATCGGTTTGGGTAGCGGCGTGCTGGCGCTCGTTGCGGCGGACGTCGTCCGTGGGCATCGTGTCACCTGTGCCCGCGAACTTGCTGCCGGTGTCCGGCGCGCGGGAGCCGAATACGTTGAGAGCGCACCGAGCGGCGCCGTCGTTGATCGCAATCTGGTGACGGGCGTTGAAGGCGGTGATTTCCCTGAATGGATTGTTTTGCTGCTGGACGCGCTGGGGCGGGGTAAGCGGGAGAATCACGCAGATCCAGCGTTATACGCAAACGTGTGCCGGTCGAGAGAAAGCCTTGATACAGCATGCTCTCCTTCGCGATTCGATCGGGGGTTGTCGACCCTCAAGGCCATCAGCGGCGGGGGCAACTACAAGCAATTTATCCAGACGCTTAATCGCTTATCTCCGGAATTCGGCGACCTGCTCGTGGAGGTGGGGTACGCAGACATCGTCAGTCGACCGGGCCTTTCCCTGAAGAGTCGCGAACTCGTGACCGTAGCGGCACTGACCGCGCTAGGCAATGCACCTGCGGCGCTCAAATTCCACTGTGGCGGAATGTTGAATACAGGGTGGAGTGCACGGCAGCTGGTGGAAAGCGTACTTCATGCAGTGGTGTATGCGGGCTTTCCGGCGGTGTCGAGTGCGCTAAAGCTGGTGAGTGAGGTTTTACGCGAACGCAATATTGAGCTTGAATCCTCCCCGGATGAACCGTCGGGTGGAAGCCGGGAAATTCCAGCGGAAGTCTTGAAGTTGATGGTGGCCCACGACGCGCTGGGAGGCAGGATGGAGCCACTGCTGGTTGCACTTATCGCAAAGTTTGCGTACGGAGAAATCTGGAGCCGGCCGGGTCTGTCCGTTAAGGACCGACAGCTTGCTACGCTTGCGATGGTGATGTCGAAGGGAAACCACATTGCGGCAGTCTGCAAGCACGTCGAGGGGTGCCTGATGCTGGGTTGGACCCGGGCCGAACTGGTTGAAGTGCTGATTCAGATGACAGGGTATATCGGTTGGCCGTTGACGTTGGCCGTCACGGGGCCGGCGCTTGAGGTTTTCGATCGCTTCGAGGAAGACGGGTTACCTGATACATCGCTAGCTTCGGTCGAGTCAGAATCGTTCGACGTACAGGCAACGCAAGCCCCATCTCCCGTTCCGCAGTGGCTCGAAACGCTTAACGCGCGTTCAGCATCGCGCGAACAGAAAAGCAAGGGCGCAGACGAGATCGGCACTGTGCTCGCGCGCTATTCGGCTGAATTCTTTGGAGGGCGAGCGACCGGCCGGTTGGGCAAGCTGGACGCAAAGACGAGAGAGATCGCCATCATCGCGGCTCTGACCGCGACCGGGCGTATGGTCGACATGGAGCCGCTTGAAAGACACGTCAATGCGGCGATTGATGTCGGTGTGCAGTGGTGTGAGATCGCCGAAGCGATGGAGCTGATGCTGCCTTATGCGGGCTTTTTGTCGGTCAAGCAATCGATGGGGTATGCGTATACGACGTGCGCGGAACGACCCTTCACCTCGTAGGCAACGCTCGCGCCTACCCGCCTGAACTTTGCGTGATCAAGGCTCCAATGGCAAGTCGGTGCAGGCAAATAAACAGGCTTTCGAAGCCTGAAGGCATCCAAACGTGACTAATGTAGTGATCGTATCGGCGGCCCGCACGGGCGTCGGCAAATCCGAGGTGGCGAAAAAAGGTGTAACCGTGAACACGATTTCGCCGGGCTATCTGGCCACCAGAATGGTCATGGCCGTCCCGCAGGAAATCATGGATATAAAATCCTGCCGCAAATTCCTGTCGGTCGTCTTGGCAAACCGGAAGAGGTCGCAGCCCTGGTGCTATACCTGTGCTCGGATGATGGCGGCTTCGTGACCGGATCGAATATCGCCGTCAACGGTGGTCAGCATATGCATTAAGGCGTCACCCCCGGCATTTCCCGGATGGGTAGCGACTTATCGCATCGGCGACGCGTTTTTGATGCCATGCGGAAGCACAGGCAAATACTCCGCCGCCTGCCACGCGAGGAGCCCGGGAACGTAGATCAGCAGATCGCGGATCCGCCTCGCGCCTGCAAGCGCAAGACAGGTCGCCGGATCCAGTCCCAGCATGCCGCCGATCAGCACGAAGCCGCCTTCCTGTACGCCGAGCGCGCCCGGCACAATGAAGGCCGCGCTGCTCAGCAACTGGAGCAGCGCTTCCAGTACGAATGCCTGGGCGAGCGTCGGGTTTGCACCAAGAAAGTGGAGCGCGAGCCAGATTTCGAACGCAAAACCGGCGCATTGAAGGGGCTGCCAGATACACAGATAACGTGCAATCACACCATGCTGTCGCCAGATCAGCTTGACCGACTGGTCAATGCGTGCGGAGCGGCCGACCAGCGCATAGACTTTGCCGCCCGCCGCGCGGTTGAGCAAGCGGGCCGCCCGTTCGAAAGGGCGCGCGTGCTGCACGAGTGCGAAGAGAAGCAGGACCGGCGCGAGCACGGCGATGCCGAGCACCAACTGCCCTGTCACGCGGACGACTTCGGATGACGCGTGGTCGGCGAGCAGCCAGGCGACGGCTGCGAGCGCAAAAATGAGCTGGCTGATCAGCGTAAGCTGCGTGTCGACGACAAGGCTTGCCGCCGCCGCGGCAGGACGCACACCCAGACGTCCCAGCAAGCGGAACGCAACGATCTCTCCGCCGATGCGCGCAACCGGGAGCAGGCCATTGATCGATTCGCGGATCCACACGAGCCGCAACATCGTTGACACTCGCGGCCGTTGCCGCGGCCTGATCAGTGAGCGCCAGTCCCACGCATTGGTCAGCATCGGCAGGACATGCGCGAAAGCCGCGACCACCAGCCCGGCGCCCGCGTCCTTCATCAACCGAAACACCGTCGCCGGGTGTTCTTGCCACACGAGCCACACCGCGACTGCGAGACCGATCAGGGCGGTCGCGCGTCCGACATGTTTCATCGGCAAAGCGGTTGTCACGCGTGGAGACGCGCCATCCTCGCGACCACGCCAGGGAATTCGCATAACGGTCTATTCATCATGTACTGGAGACAGTAGCCCGTTGCCGTCGACGTTGAAGCTGAATCCACGCCATTCGACACGAGACGAGAAAAAGCTCGCGATGAAGATGATGAACGATAGCACGTCACACATCGGCAACAGCCACAGACCCCGATGAGTTTGCTGCACTGCGCGGTCGGATTGCCACTTGAGCACGAGGCGGGCAACGAGCGCGATACCGGCCAGTGCCCACGCCCACGCTGCGCCCTCCGACATCAGCACAGCCAGCAGGGCGAACGGCAGCGGATGCATAAGGGCGGAGCCGAGATGTCCCAGCGGGTCAACCGAACGGATCGTGCGGCTCCAACGCAATTCATGTGCGAAGAGTTTCGTGAAGCGAGTCTCGACACACGCGTGCCGTACGGTAAATGGCGGGATGGAGACGGTTGCACCGGTGCGCCGAACCGCGCAACCGATCGCATGATCCTCGGCCAGATGATGCGCGAATTGGGTGAGACCACCAATGCGATCGAGCATCGCACGCTCCATCGCAATGGTCTGGCCAAAACACGGACGTGCTCGCCCGAGCGCAAGGCCGGTCACGACGCCCGGGAGGAAGTGGTAATTCGTCGCCGCCGCGGCAAAGCCTGGCCACCAGCCCGGTGCGCACAGCCCGCGATACACGCAGGTGACGAGGCCGACTCCGGGGCACTGCAACGCGCCGACCACGTGCAGGAGGTAATCGCGTTCAACGGTTACATCGCTATCGGCGAAGCAAAGAACGTCATACTTCGCGTGTTCGAGCATGTTGACGAGGTTGCCAATTTTCCGGTTCGGGCCGTACAGCCGCGAATCGACCACGACGTCCACCTGCGCCTTCGGATACCGTGCACGCAGCATGTCGACCGTCTTGAGCGCGACGTCAGCGGGGTCGTGCACGCCGAACAGGAACTGGACTGGACCAGGATAATCCTGCTCAAAGAAACTGGTGAGATTGTGCTCGAGATTCCATTCGTCTCCGCACAGCGGCTTCACGAGCGTGACGGAAGGAAAGCTCGATGGCTGCGCGCAGGACCGCGCGAAGAAGCCACGCACGAGCAGGGCGGCGAAGCAGGTGTAGCCTACGCCGAGAACGGCGGGTAGGGCGAATGCGACGGCCAGTGTGGCACAAAGAATATGCGCGATATGCGGCGCGGCGTCATACGACGCGGCGACTCGCGAAAATACAACGACGATGCACGCGAACAGGGTGGCGTACCTTTTCGAGCGTACCCGCGTCGGGCGTCGTGGGTCGCTTCGCGCGTTCATCACGCCTCGTACGCACGCAATGATTGCAACGACCGTTCGCTTTCGCCGATGGTTTCAGGACGACTCCGTTGCCGGCATCCTTTCGTTGGGACGTGTGCGATCGCGCACATGACAAACGCCATACAGGCGACTACCGGCATCACAACCGAAATATATGACAGTGGCATGAAGAAGCCTGCGAAAAAACACGACGCCAGCATCGTGACTGTCGCCGCAGGCAGTGAGCCACAGAGATACCCGCGCAATTGTTCCATTGTCGACGGATTCATGGAGAGCCTGGGTTTGAGGGGGAGGGCGCCGTTGCCGGTGCTGTTAACCGAGTGCTTCGGTATTCTTTCGAATCAATTTCTATATATTGACATTTCAATTATGCAGTACGAATTCATCCCGGCAATATGTGAGGCTAGCAACAGTATCTGAAGAAAATCTTAAGTAACGCTACATCAACGTAATTTTTATCACGGGGTTTGATTACGCGCCGTTACCGTATCGCCCGAATTCGATGCACTGTCAATCGCCAGACGTTTTCCTATCTTTAACATAGTTCTGTTTCATCAGTTTTTCGAAGTTGCTGGCGCCCAGCGTCCTGAAGTTGCCGAACCTGCGGGATGCATTCGCCGGTTCGGCAAGCGGAGTGTCGCGCGGCCGAGTGGCAGATGCAACAGGAGTCGCGTCGAAGTCGCTCGTGGACACCATTCGGACCGACGTCGCTTCTTCGAACAGAAGCGATTCGGAATGCTTCACAACAGCGAACGCCGGCACGGTGATCACTTCTGCGCAGGTGAAGCAAGGTTGAGAATCGCACCCCGCTCTCACTCTTAAGTTCGGTTTAAGACGCTAAAAGTAGCCTACGGCTCCCTCCTGCAACAGTTGTCCCGATCATCCTATGAGTATCAGAAAATATCGGCGCGGCGGCGCAATCGCCGTCGTCGCGGTAGCGCTCGTCGGCGGCTATGCGGCCGGTCACCGGAATGTCGACGCATCCGAACTGCCCAGCCACGATCAACTCCCGGCCCCTGCGGGCCCGGTGCAGTCCGGCGCCAGTGGCACTGCGGCACCGGACTTTTCGCGTATCGTCACCGCCTACGGGGCGGCGGTCGTGCATATCGGCGCCCAACGCACGGCCGATGTCGACGACGGCGACGGGGAACATCATGGTGGAGACAGCCTCGGCTCGGGCTTCATCATCAGCAAGGATGGCTACATATTGACCAATAACCACGTCGTGGACGGCGCGGATAGTGTCACAGTGAAGCTGTCCGACGGCCGCAGATTTCAGGCAACGGTGATCGGCACCGACAAGACATTCGATGTCGCGGTACTGAAAGTCGACGCCGATAACCTGCCCACGGTGAAGATCGGCAATCCGTCGAAGAGCAAGGTTGGCGAATGGGTAGTGGCGATTGGCTCGCCATACGGTCTGGACAACACCGTGACGTCCGGCATCATCAGCGCGAAGGCACGGACGCTTTCCGATGGCGGCCCGACGCGCTTCATCCAGACGGACGTGCCCGTGAATCCCGGCAATTCGGGCGGACCGCTGTTCAACCTTGACGGCGAAGTCATCGGTATCAATTCGATGATCTATTCGCGCACGGGCGGCTTCCAGGGGCTGTCCTTTGCGATTCCGATCGACCAGGCGATGCGGGTCAAGGACCGGCTTGTCGCGCATGGCGACGTGGGGCAAGGCCGCATCGGCGTGAGCGTACAGGAGATCAGCCCTGACATTGCTCAGTCGCTGGGTCTCGACTCGCCAAAGGGCGCACTGGTCGGCGCGGTGGACGCGCATGGCCCGGCGGCGGCCAGCGGCCTGCGGCCGGGCGACGTCATCGTCGGTGTCAACGGCGCGGACGTCGCCGATCCGATGGACCTGGTGTCGCAGGTGACACAACTGACGCCTGGCAGCTCCGCCACCATCGACGTATGGCGTGACGGCGCCGCCCGCAAGCTGACGGTGGTGGTCGGCAGCCAGTCGGACTCCGCTTCGCAAGCGCAGGTGCGGCCGCATGACAGGCATCAGCCGCGTCTGGGTGTCGCCGTGCGGCCGCTGAACGAGAATGAGCAGCTGGACGACGCGCCGGGGGCAGGTGTGTTTGTCGAGCAGTCGACGGGCTCCGCCGCGGCAGCAGGGATTCACGCGGGCGACATCATCGTCGCCGTGAACGGAACCACGGTGACCGGCGTCGAGCAACTCAGGCAACTGGTGCAGATGGCCGCGAAAACGGGCGGACGTATGTCCGTCACCGTCAACCGGGAAGGTGCGACGATGTCGGTTCCCGTGACCCTTGGCTAACGGCATGAGACGGGGCGACGGCTGAAATTGCCCCGTCCGCCGCGTGGCGGGACGACACCGGCACAGTGCACCCGGCAATCGCTTGACAGGAGCCGTTCGGGGCGCACGCGACAGGTCCGGGTGATGGACCTCCGGTGGGACGCGTGCCGCTACCACGTCAGGAGGGATGTCTCGGAGGACGTCCTCCGCTTCCACCGTGAGGCGGACGTGAGCCACCTGGCGGGTGCCCGGTATGGCTCGGAGGGCGGCCACCGGGTGGACGCGGTTGAACGTGGCCAGGCCGATGTCCGGGACCGGGGCGAGGTGGAGGTCGGTGGGCCCAGCGAGATTGATCGCGGTACCAGGGCTTCCCGCGATAATGACTGCTCCAGTACGGTCCAATTGAAAACGGAACCACCGGCAAGCCGATTGCAGGCCCGTAGGAGATAACCGGGACATAGCTTCCCTGGTAAGGATAATTCAGCGACCTGGCGTAGACCCACCCACGCGAACGAGGCAAAGCCACATCACACCACGAGTAGTCGCTCAGGCAGCCTGCCACTGTCACCGGCGCACCGTACGCAAGTTGCGTGACGATCGGATAGTCCCGGCCAGGCCCCGCGCGCACATTGGCCGGCCTGTTTGTGAACGCCTGCGATTGCCCCAGTCCCACGGCAGGAAATGCGAAAAGAGACACGACTGCGAGAAACGCGTGCTGTACGGTGGGTCGACGCATCAAGGGTTCCTGTGTGCGTGTACGCGCGGGCTCGCTGCCTACGCGGGCCAGGTAGCGACACGGCGAAAATACGCTCGAAAAATAGATGGTGCCTAAGGATGTCACGGTAGTGTGACATGCGTCGGACGCTGCGCCATTGTTTCGCGTATTGCCGGCCCACGCAGCGCGCTGAGATTGCAATTCAGGTCATCGTCACTCATTCCGAACAGCATGCCGCCGCCAACGACGCTGCGGCTATTACGTCGATCGTTTTCACTGGACGTGTTTGACGATCGCGTCAAATCCGGGCGAACAGGAAAGCACTGGTCGTCCTACCAATGGCTTCGATAGCAAACACGCCGGCGTTCTGCGTCGTTTTCCGCGTGACACACGATACCCAGCGTTGGCGCGACGAGCATCAAATACTCTTTTTCGGCCACGCAGCGATCGTTCGGGCCGCGCGCCCAGTTGCAAAATTCTTCAAGACTGATTGCCGCGCAGCCCGGTAGGCTGAAAGTGAAAGGTGGTGTAGCGTGCGCGCGACGTCCCTATCTGGCGATGCGCGCGCGCTGAATAGCGCGAACAGGATTCGCGGCGAAAACATCGTCACGGCAGCGCTCAGCGCAAACGGCGAATATCCGGTATGGTTTGCAGGGCGGGTTTCTCTTTTCCCAGCGTGAACGGTTGCGTCGAGGAACGCGTCTGGAATCTGAATTTCGAGGCAAAGATGTCGCACGACAGCAGCGTGAAGGTCTGGAGGATGACGGACCTGAATGACGCGGAGATGCTCAAGGGCACTTATGTGCACCACATTTACCCCTGGCATTCGCATGAAGAAGTCAGTCTTGGGTTGGTCCTCGAAGGGGCGATCCATCTGCGTACCCGTTCGCGCGACGGCATAGCGAAGGCGGGGTCGTTCACATTGATCAACGCCGAGGAAGCGCACTACGGCACGCCCGTGAACGAGGAAGGCTGGCGGTGCCGAACGATTCACCTCGATCTGGACATGGTCAAAAGTGTTGCCGAAGACCTCAGGAAATGGGTCCCCGCGTCGACCATCGCATTCGTTGGACCCACATTCGACGATCCACTTGCCGCCCGCGAGTTGCTGGAGTTGCACAAGCGCTCTGAATCCGATACCTCGGCGCTTGACCGGCAATCGTGGTTGATCACCTTGATCGCGCGGTTGCTGCTGCGTCACTCAGATGCAAATGTATGGATTCCTGACCAGGTGAGAGAGCCGCTCGCGGTCGATCGGGCACGCACCTACCTCGCGGAGCATCTTGCCGAAAAGGTGACGCTCGACGCGCTGTCGGCGAGGTCCGGCATTCCGCCTTTCCAGCTGTTACGTGCATTCCAGCAAAACGTAGGGCTGACCCCTCACGCTTTTCAGACCCAGGCGCGGGTACGCGAGGCGCGCCGACTGCTCCGCGAGCAGCAGCCGCTTGCTGATATAGCGGCCACGACGGGTTTTGCCGACCAGGCTCACCTGACCCGCACCTTCAAGGCCATCATGGGTATGACGCCGGGCCAATATCGGACTGCGTCTCACGCGGGCTAGCGTGAGAACCCCATCCGGTCCTCGATACGCGATGCCCTGTCACTCGCGATGAGTCGCGCGAGACAATTGCCACGGGTATTCAGCTCTGCTTACGCCTGCTACATCGTCTGATCGGGAACGCGCGGCGGCGTCCCGCCTGAATCCATGGCCGACGATTTCAATCTGGCTATATCCGGTCTCGCAGGATTCTTCAATACACGTTACCTCACCACGAATATTGTTCTTCTGAAGGACATGGTGAAGCGCGTGAGTCGTGGTGAACGATCGGCTCGAAAAGATCGGTCGATATCTATCACGTCTCGCACGCTGTTGTGATGGTAAACGTGGGAAAGCGAATGATGATGCAAGACAATAAGACAGTAGCGTTGATTGGCGGCGGCGCCGCTTGCGTTGCGACTTTCATTGCGCTCGTGAAGCGACGCGCGGCGAAGACACTCTACGTGGTTGCCCCCGGTCAGATCGGTCCGGGCATGGTCTTTCTAACCAGCGACGACGCGCTCCTTTGCAATACTTCGGCGGAGTTGATGTCGGTGATGACCGATGACCCGGCCGATTTCATACGCTACCAACGTGATCGAGGATCCGTTGTGAGCGCAGAGGACTTTGTGCCGCGCTCGTGGGTGGGGGCTTATCTCGCAGATCGGTTTCATGAATACGTGAAAATCGCGCGCGAGCGCGGAATAACGGTTGTTCATCTGCCGCTTCGCTTCCTGTCGGCGCAGACAATCGACCCGTGCGGTTATCGTCTGTCGCTAACCGATGGTCATGCTACGCAGACCCTCGACGTGACCGATGCGATTTTTTGCACGGGCCTAGGCGCGCCACGGCTTCCCGAAGCGCTGAAGCCTTACCGGGATCATGCCCTGCTGATCCGCAGTCCCTATCCGGAGCGGAGCATGCTGGAACGGGTTGCGGCAGGCTCGCGCGTGCTGGTGATTGGCAGCAAACTTTCCGCCGTCGATGCAGCGATCCTGCTCTGCCGACAGGGCTGCCGCGTCACGATGGTGTCGCCGTCCGGTTCGCTGCCCGCGGTTCGCAGCCGCTCCATTCGAATCGGAGCGTTTCGCCTCGACCGCGAGTCATTGGATTCGATTCTGAGGCGATGGACGCCGGGTAACGATGGTGCCTCGTTCCCGAAGGGGCTACGGCACGCGTATCTGAAGTATGTTGCGCGCCACCTGTCTGCATTCGTTGGGAAATCGTGGCGAAACCAGTTTGCGGCGCTCGGCGTACCCGATCAGCGTCTGCGGGAACAGATTCGTCTGGCCGAGAGCGGTCAAAATCAATGGCAAGACCTGCTCGTTGATCTGGTCGATGCCGTAAATGAAGTCTATGCGCGCAGCGAGCGGCCATTCCCAGGCGGTATCCATCCGGCCATCATGCACAGCATAGAGCCGTATCTGACATCGCTGGCGTTACCCAACGCCAGGAAACTGCTTCACTTTATGGACATTGGCCTGCTGTCCGTGGCGACGGGCCAGTTAAAGGAGGTCATTTCGCCAGGCAATACGTCTGCAAGCTGGTGTGTCGACTGGGGAGACGGACAGAAAAACTTCGGGGCCGTTGTAGTGGCGGCCGGATTTCACTTGCCGCGCGTCGTCGCAAACGGACCCGGCAGGGCCGAACTTGATCACTATAGCGAGCGCGCACAGCATGCGGTAGGCGTTACCCACAGCTTAACGGCAGCACCGGCGCGGCCAGCCGGGCAAGGCAATCTGTGGTTTGTCGGGCCACCCGCGCATGCTCGCGTGCCGATCGCAAGTGCGCTGTTTGTTACTGCGTCGGTAGCGGAACGCGTCGCGGCTCGTCTCCATGGAGAACATCGCACCAGCGAGCTCGAGGCATGTCATGCGTGAAGTGAGGATTTTTGAACTGGACCAGCCAAACGTGGCGACGCGCGTGTTCGCTAAAGAGGCCGGTCGTGTTTGTGCGTTAAAGGGATCCCTGTGGGTCATGCGCGCAACGCATCCCGGGCGTGCCGTGATGACCTACGACGAGTTTTTCCGCGAACGTCAGAACGCGCGGTACGGAGCGGGGGCGGGGAAGCGCTGCTGAGCTGGCGTACCCCCGCTTGTCCTGATGGCCCCATACGCGCGGCTTCGGTGTTCGATGCGATGGTCGATGATCATTTCGTCGCCGTTCAATCAGCGGCCGCAACGTTTAGCCGGTCGGTGATAGTTACGCCGCCGTCGGCTAGCCGGAAAAGCGTGATTGATCAATGCCGCCTTGTATTCATCGCCCCAGACGGGATAACGTGGGCCCCGCTGTCGCATCGCGAACGACGGGCCCACAGATGAGCCCCTCTAATAGCGATCCTCTGCCGTCGATGCGCGTATCATTCCCTTGAGCTCGGCGAACACTCGTCTCGCGACTTCATCAGAGGAGGAGTACGACATTAGTACGGATTCCTCATTGTCGTGCCAGCTATTACTTACGATGGAGGGTGCCCGTGCGCCAAACAAGGTCTTGGAAGTAAGCTTGTCTACCGCCTCCATATGTGCCGAAGTAGCATCGCGGATTTGCGGAAAGAACGTGTTCTCGTTCACAAAGGACTCGACTAGCGTATTACACCCAAACTTGATATATCGGAGCGCCCCCAGTTCGTGTTCGGCGTCTGCGCGTTCTTTGCTTCCAATAGGACTGTTTTGAATTCGCTCGTTTAACGCATTAATTTTTGCGTCAATTGCCGGCCCGTTTTTCCGTATCTTCTCTGCCAGATTGAAATAGTCAAGGATATCTGATTTTTTCATCGCGGTTTCGCCTGCACGTGGGTCTCGATTTAATTCCATCAGATATTTCGTCCACGGTTGGATGCCTATCTGACCCCAAGCGCTTTGTAAATTTAATGGCCGGTTGTTGTCTAAGTTTTGAGCCATTCTGCTCAAAACGATACCGGAATCTCTGCTAAATGGCGAAACCACGAGCACATCGTTTTCGCTTTCGTCAGGCGTAACGGCGTGGGACGAAAAGCCAAGTTTCCGAAGCTGATCGATATTTTCCTGTTCTTCCGCCGAGACCCCTTGACGTGTCGGGCCATACGACGAAGACTTTTGACCTGACCATGACTTTTGTGGCATGTCGGCAAGCCGTGCCACATCCTCCTTGGTCAATGGCTTTGGTTCTTCACTCAACTTGATCTGATTAAGTTGCTTTTGTATACTTTTTAGCCGCTTCATCTGATTTTCTCTGTTGCTGACATCGCTAAACAGAACGGTATCGTTGCCGATCGCTTTCGCCGCAGACGGGGACTTTGCCAAAATGCGAGTTGCTGCGAGCGTATCGGTGTCAATGTGAACATTCAGCTCTTTGGCCATCGCTGATTGCTTGTAGAGGCCTGTATAGATCGCTCTATTGATGTCGGCGCGCGCCCCAATATTTTCTCCAGCAGGATGATTGTAGAGCGACGTAATCGCCTTCCTGAAATCGGCTGGAAATTTATCTACCAAAGCGGGAATCTCACCCTTCAGATGAACAGTGACCGGCGCTCTTGCTAGCATGGAATGAGGAATCTCAACTTCTGAGTCATTCCGGTACAAAGCGTGGAGGCTGGTTTGTTCTGTCCACAAGTGGGCGTCCACGTTTGCCTTCGAATCTGAAATTCCATCAACCAGCGTCAAGTACGCGGTGGCCAACCCTTCTCGAAACTTGGCGTCGCTGCCTGCCGACACACGATTCAACGTTGGCCGGTCCCACATTTCGTGAACGTGAAACATCTCGGGTGCCGACTTGCCAGCGTGCTGCGCGGAGTCGCCGCTACCGGGCAGCTGTTCGCCGCGCACCCTGAGACCGGCCAACGGACGGATAACGCTGCGTGGGCTGGGCAGGTTGCTTGTCTCTGCGGCAGGCGCAGCTTCGTGCGGAGTGCTCGAAGAACCAGGTCCTGCATTAAGTGGGTCACGTGTGTTGATAGGACTTGATGACATAAATGCTCCTTGTCGCAGCGATTCTAAGAAACGTTACTGGTTCCGGAAAAACGGCCGAACACCGTTTAACCCAGTAGTCGACACTTACGGATCGAGTATTCAACGTCGGTCGGGTTCGAACGGGCTTTAATGCGAAATCCCTACATGCTGCCCGAACGGCCTGTGCCTGGAATCTGCGGCGCGGTCATTCGCTTCCTGCGCACAATCTTCGTCGGTGGGTCGACTGAACCGAACAGACGCCGTATCTTTAACTAATGCGCATTTGCCAACAGTCCAGAAGACGCGGAATGCGCACGGTCAGATCGGCCCGCGTGCGGATTCCGTGTTAACGCGGCGCGGCAGTCCCGCGCTCTGGTGAACGTCGCCTTGAGCAACGGATAGTGTCGCGGCTTTGCGACCACGGGGCAAACCTGAGGCGCTTATATCTGATCTCCAGAAGTGCCTCGTGACGAAGCCGTTTGGTGTCGCGAAGTTCGACTTGGCGCAAAGACACAATAGCCGCAGCTAACGACAATGCCGTACGAACCGATTTTGCGCATGGAAACGGCGACATTGCTGTTGCGCCCGCTCGAGCCCGGCGATACACAGATGGTGTTCGAGCAGATGCTCAGCGATCCGGACACGGTCCAGGATATCGATATCGTTCGCCACACCGATGCGTCGATGACTCACGAGTACATCACGGAGGCGCTCGTCGGGTGGAAGGTCGGCGCTGTCTATCGATACGCGCTGGTAGGCAAGGAAAACGGCACGCTGACAGCACTCATCGAGCTGACGCCGCGACTGCCGCAGATCACAATCGGTGTCGTGATCAGTCGCAAAGGCGGGTATCGGCGCAGGCGCACGGGCATTGCCGCGCTTCGCGAGTTGTTAAGGCGCGTGCTCGAACAGCCCGGTGTGTACCGGATCTGCGCGTATTGCGCAGTCGATGGGCTGGCCTATAGCAGTATGGAGCGACTTGGGTTCAAGCGGGAAGCGCTGCTCGTCAATTACGAAGCCCGCCCGAACCGGGGCCTGCTAGCGGCGGACAGTTACCTCTACGCGATGACACGGCCCGCACCCAACCTGGCTTTTGAATAGTCGACCAGCGGATTGCGGCCAGACGATACCCCTATGGCTTTCGCCTGATCATACCCGGCGTCGCGCATCGTTTCGCCGCACAACGGCCGGCTGCTATCTTCAATGAAGAGAGGCGGGTGCATCCTGCACGCCGCCAGTGGGTCAGTCCTGATTTCGAGGAGCCGCGCATGCGCGCAATCGTGAAGAGCACTCTCTCCAGTCTTGAAGCGCTGCAGCCCGCGAAAGAGGCGAAGCTCAAGCCAGGAAGGCAGATTGGGCAGCACGCACTTGCCAGGCCGACGGTCGCAACGTCGAATAGCAGGCTCGACGTCCTGAGCACGATGAACCCGCGCAACAGACCTGTGGCATCGACAGAGGACGCTCGCAAGCCCTCTGTGCTATCGCGGATGATACCCGGCGCAAGTCCGCCGGCTCACGATCGGCTCGCGCAGTCGCCCTTCCGGTTGAATGGCCGTCTGCCGGGGCGTGGGCAGTTTGATCATCAGGATCGGGCGAGGTCGGAAACGGACCAGCGACAGAGCATGAAGGAGCAGCAGGCACAACAGAAAGACATGAGGCTGTCGCAGGCGTTGGAGCAACTGAACACGCAATTGCTGCAGATGGAGCAAAAGCAGGCCGATGCCGTCAATGACCTGATGCATAACATCGCCGAATCCATCGAAAAGGCGGCGCGCTAACCATCAGGCCGCGACGGAACCGCTCGCGCCGGCCGTTGCGCCGAACGGCACAGGCCGCCGCGATTCCAGTGTTTGCCCCCATCTGCCACCGGCCATCCGGCACGGTGATACCACCGGTTTATGAACGACGAGCATTTTTCTCGCATTGTTACAGACCTTTGCAACGTAATCGGCCTTCCTGATGTCGATCATGTATTGCGAACCAGAACGATCCAGGTCGACGGGTTCGAGGTGCGTATCGACTATTTCGAAAACGATCTCGACGCGATCTATACGAATTTTCATTTCGGAACGGTCACAGCTGGACGCACGCTCGTCATCTTCCGGCTGATGCTCGAAGCGAATCTGCTGATCTACGCGCAGGATCAGGCTCAACTGGGTCTCGACACGGACACCGGCGGCATCGTGCTGGTCTTGCGGCTGCCGATCACGAACGAGCTCAACGGCGAGGTGATCGCGGACCTGCTTGCACACTACGCGGACCATGGCCGCTACTGGCGGCAGAACATCATCGAGTCCAGCGACGAGATGTTCGAGGGCATCCTCAGCGGCGACTATTCATGGATTCGCGCCTGACCATGATCGCGATTTCCGGTTGCTCGACATCGATGCCCAGCGATGCAACCCGGTAGCCGGTTTCGTAGTGAAACGCACCCATTCGCGTTGTCACAGAGTGGTCGAACGATGTCACGTACGATAGGCGATACGCAGATGTGCGAAACGGTTGCCAACATGACGGTGACCTGGGCGATTCGATGGAGAGGAGATTCCCATGGCGATGTCAGGTGAGATGGCAGGACAGATGATGATGATGCAGTCGATGCAGGCGCAATCCCAGCAGTTCCAGATGCAGGAGCAGCAATTGAACCTCGAGAACTCTTGCACGAATGCGGCGGCACAGTTCTCGAATAGTTGCTGCGACAACATCAAGTCGGCCGCAAAGTAACGGTTCAGATCACTAGGCGGTCTTATACCCGCGCGGGACGAAACGCCGTCCCGCTGACACATTGCGCCGGTCTCGCGGCGCAACTTCAATCGCACGTGCCTGGTCGTGCCGACACGCGTGACCAGGCACGTGTCTATCGTCGCCAAGGCAAAAACGCCACGAGGCGCCGCCCGTGCGGCCTCGTGGCGCTTCGTTCGTCGTCTAGATGAGCATCGACTGTCGCTCGTGCAGATGAGCGATGACGCGTGATGCGGCGTGAAATCCCCGATAGAGCTTCGATAGCTTGTCGCGGTCGACTTCTGTCGCGCCGCGCGTTTCGGCGATTTTCGTCGCCGTTGCCTCCAGTGCCTTGCGGATCGCCATCACGCCCGCGTCTCCATCAGGACTGGCGAGCGTCTTGCGCAGGTTGTCGAACGCAGCCGCGTGTTTTTCGATGTCCTCGTACATAGTGGTGTCCTCCACGGGTAAAAAGTTGAATTCGGAATGGATGGCGATGCCCGGCCGGCGCGTCAGTGCGGCAGAGGCAGCGTTCCGTCCGGCAGGGTTCCGTCCGCATTCGTAGCCTGTGCGTTTGTCTGCGTGTTGCCCGGCATGCCGCGTTTGGACATCGCCGCGCCAGGTGTCGATGCGGTGGACGCGGGAGACGGCGCGACGGGGAGGGACGCGCCGGCGACCCGCGCCGCCGAAGCTGGCGCAGCCGCCGACGCCTGCAGCGGTGCCGAAGCGTCCACAGGCACCGACGCTGCCTCCGGCCCCGAAGCCTCCGTGGCCGGCTCGAACGCAAAGATGTGTTTAACGCCGTCCGGCGTCTCGGCGTATTCGACGTCGTCAGCCGAGACCATCTCCGAGTATTTTTGCGAGTCGCCGCGCGCCGCATGTGCGGTTTCGGTCGCACGCACTTCGATCTGCCGGACGTTCGGGCTCAGGTCCGAGCGAACTCTTGCGAGTGCCGATTCGAGCTCGCCTTTTGCCGCGACTTCCCCGGTGATCGCAAATCGACCGTCACCGATATATTTCGCGTGAACGCCGGAAATTCCCAACGAATCCTCGATGCTGCGCTCGTCAAACAGTGCAACGTCGTAGCGTCGATCGACGCGGAATGGCGCGCTGCGCGCGAGCAACGCACGGACCGCTTCATCATCGGCAGGTGTGCCTACGATGCCCGTCACAATGACCGCGTTGCCGATCGCTTGCGCGTGCAAACCGGTGTAATGCGCTTGCGACAGCGCTTGCGCAACCTGCTGCGCGCGCTCAGCAGGGTTGTGCGGATTGGCCGCTTTGCTCAACTGCATCGTGCTCAACAGAGTGCCGCCCACCACCACGGCACCGAGCGCGGCAATGCCGGCAACGATCACGAGCTTGCGCCACTGTCGCTGCTTTTGCCGGACCGACGCGAGTTCCTGTCGCACCGGACTCGCCAGCAGTGTCGACAGCATTTCCACGTCCGATGGCCAGACTGCCGCGTCCGGTCCAACGCAGAGCACCATCTCGCCGAATTGCATAGGGACAAAATCGGTGAGAATCACCGCTTCGTCCATGCCATCGTCCTGTGCGCCATCCGCAGCCGGATGCGCTTGCGCATCGGCGCGTCTGATGCGTACGACGGCGGCATCATCCACTTCGAGCAGCGCGTCCGATTCGAGCCAGTCCGTCAGACGGATATCGGCGTCTTCATCCGTGCCGATGCGATGCACACCCGGAGTAAGCCGAACTTGAGCGCCGGCATGATGGCCGGTCAGTATTCGAAGGCTTTTCATTGGATTGGGCTGGTAAGGCCGTGCCGAGGTCGTAGCTTATTCGCCGGTTTCGCGGAGTGTTTGTATCGCTTGCAAGCAACGCCACACTATAGAGCGCTGTGCAGCGCATTCATATGATGAGCCGAACACGATTCCACCTGCGCGAACCGACCTGGTTGCCGATGCAACGTGCAACAGTGCGCTCACAGTGCCCCGGGGCCGCTCACGTGGGGATACCGCGGCGCCGCGGCAGTCTCGGTTGGGGCCGTTGCATCCGCTGACTGCCGTTGCTGCAGGGCGGCACGCGTTGAGCGGGAGGCGGCGATTGAGCTGTCGAGTTGCGAAGGAGGGGATGGCCGGTCGCCGTTCAGTGCGAGTAACGGGAGCAGGGCGAACACCCTTGACGCCCGCTCTTCGTCGTTGTTTGCGCCGGGCGGTGCGGCATGAGTGAAACCCCCGACGGATTGCTTCGGTCCGGCGCGGCGTGCCTTGTCACGCTCGACGAATGCACCGAGCCCAGCCGGCGGCAAGCGGCCGATATCCCGCTCGATCGACCGCAGCGCGATCGAGTGGTCGATCATGGCCACGTCAACGCGCGCCCGCGGATTGGCCCGCAACGCATCGGCAAGATCCAGCACATTGTCGATCGACTCCAACCGTACCGCATCGGCGCGAGATTTCTCCGTCCCCGCGACGCTGAACTGTGCGGCCACCTCGCCGAGGCGCGAAGGCGCCGCCGCGCCGCGTCCGCCGCCACGCACCCCTTTCGCCACGGCAAAGGTCACGGCAGACCGATCGTCGCTGTGCGAATCACGTTGCTGTCCGCCGTGCTGTCCGTCCCGTCCCTGGCCGCCACCCGAACTGCCGCTACCGCCGCTGCTACCGCCGTTGTTCCCACCACTGTTTCCACCACCGTCGCGTTGCTGTCCGCCGCCGCCTTGCTCGTCCTGCTCGTCGTGCTCTTCACCGTCGCCCGGGCTGACGCGCCGGTCAGCATGTTCGTTGTTCAGCCCCGCGAAACGAGATCCGGGCGGCCGCGCCACGCGCGGCCGCTCGTCATGATGTGGCGCGAGCGCCGCTGGACGCAGCTTGCCCGCTGCGGCCGCTTTCAACTCGTTGCGCAGCATCGCGCGTCGGCGGAACAGCCTCGCGAGCATCTTCTTGGCCTTGAGCGAATGTTGGATCTCCGCATGCGCCGCGTCGCTGCCGTGCGCAAACAGCGTCGTGCCGCGATAGAGCGCCGCGGATTTTTCGCCGTGATGCGCATGCGCGGCGCGTTCGCGTTGCGCCTGTTCGGCTTGTTGCGCTTCAGCTGCTTGCGCGGCGGCTTGATTCGAGTCGATCCGGCTCATCGGAATACGCCTTCCCGATAGGGGAGATTGCGGTTGAAAAAAAGCGCTATTGCGGCAGCGCCTGGTTCATCATGTCGCTTGCGAAGCGCAGTACGGCCGCGCACGAGACCGGCGCCACGATCATGATGGTGACCGTCACAGCGATCAGTTTCGCCGCATGCGGCAGGGTTTGATCCTGCATCGACGTGATGGCTTGCAGGAACGAAACGGCCAGCCCGACCAGTGCGGCGACCATCACCGCGGGCAGCGACACGCTCAGACAAAGCAGCATGCCACGCGTTGCAAACTGGATCAGTGTGTCGATCGACATAAGCGTCCTTCAACGATAGGTGATCACGAGTCCATGAATCAGCGTCGACCAGCCGTCCATCACGACAAACAGCAATAGCTTGAACGGGATCGCGACGTTGGTCGGTGTGACCTGATTCAGACCCATCGCGAGCAGCACGTTTGCGATGATCAGGTCGATCACGATAAACACGATATACAGCATGAAACCGATCTTGAATGCGTCGGTCAGCTCGGTCAGCGTAAAGGCCGGCGCGAGCACCATCAGATCGTTCTCCCTTAACTGGTCCGCTTCTTCCTTGGGCCATACGCGCGATGCCGACAGCAGGAAGAAGCGTTTCTCGCGCTCCTGCGCATGTTTCATCAAAAATGCGCGGAACGGTTCGCGTGCGGCGCCGAACGCCTGCAATAACGCCTGCGACGATTGCGACGAAAGTTGCTGGTTTTCGAGGGCTTTCGCCGCTTCCAGACCGACCGGCGCCATCACGTACACCGACACGAGAATGGCAATGCCGTTCAGCACCATGTTCGGCGGCACCTGCTGCACGCCGAGGGCGTTACGCAGCAGGCCCAGCACCACGACGATCTTCGCGTACGAGGTGACGACCATCGCGACAAAGGGCAGCAGGCTGATCGAAACGATGATGATCAGCAGCCCGGTCAGATCACTGAATTGAACCATCGCCATCCTCTCGCGCATGGCCCGGGCTATGCGCCATCCGCACGATGCGTACCCCGAGGTACTCGCCTACTGTCACGAGTTCACCATAGCCGATCGTCTGGCCATGCGCGACCAGGCGCAACTGGGCATCGGCGAACGGTATGGGCAATTCGATCACGTAGCCCGCGCGCAGCGACGACAGTTGCCCGATCGACATCGCGACCGTATCGATCTCGAACTGCACCGGCAATTCGAATTCGTCGATGGCGACCGGTTCCCCGGCGGCCTCGCCGGCGACGTCCGCGCTGGCCTGCGCGGGCGGGAATTCTTCTGACACGTGCGGCTCCTTCTCGATCACCAGCGAATGAGGGTTGACTGCGACGGCGGCGATAAACTGTTTGAGGCCCGGCGTGCCCCACGCGGCGACCGCACGAGCGTCGTGGCGAGCGCGTGGGTCGGCGTCGGCATCGTCAGCAGGGCGGCTCAGTGAGCCGGCGTTGAACGATGGAAACAACGCGCGCAGCAGCACGTCCCCCGACTTGAGTTCGTGTAGCGCTTGAATGGCGATTCGCTTCGTGCCGATCACCATGCGCCCAGGCAGTCGCAGATCGGCAAAAGCACGCGCCGGCGGCTCACTCGACGCGATCGTTTCGACGCATCGCCACGCATCGCGCGACAGGGCGAGCTGAACCTCATGGCGCAGCGGCATGTCGTCGTCATGCTGTTCGATCGATACGGCGAGTGCGCAGGGCGAGATGGCGCCGGATGATGCGAGCCGGCCAGGCTCGATGTGATCGAGTCGCGCATCCGCGAAGCCGAATTCGCGCAGCCCGACGAGAAACGGCTCGAGCAGTACGTTGGCAACGGCGTCAATCAATGCGTTGCGGGCCGCCGCCGTGCGCGCACCGGTTGCGGCGATGCAAGGCGCTCGCGTCAGCGTTTGCAGTGCGATGGACAGCTCGAGATGGCGCTCGAGATCGACCCCGACCCATGCATAGGCCCGTTGCGAGGGACTGCGCGCCTGCAGGAAAGAGATCTTGAGCCATGCCGGGTCGCCGATGAACGGCATCGGATCCGGACTGATCGAGGAAGACGTGAGCAGCGACAACTGCACACCCGATTCGCGTGCGCGTCGAGCAATCCGTTCATCGCAGATGAACTGGGAAAGTTTTGCGGCCCCCGAATCGATCGCGTGCGGTCGATAGGTCGCGATTGCGCGACTATCTTTTGCCGGGCGCGCGGAACCTGGCTGGAGCGTCGAAACACCACCGACAATAGCGTCAAGACCGCGCTCCGGTTGCGCGCTCGCATGCAGCGCATCATCCGGGCGGGAGAGCATGACGGAAGTCGGATCGGGATCTGGGTGGCTCGGGCGCGCTATGTTTGCGCGACAAGCAGGGTCGGCTGCCATGCGTGGGGTGTTTGTGTGTTACGACACCGTGAGTTCGACAATGCGGGGTTCACCCCACGCGCGCAACACAGCATTCAGTTCTGCTTCCAGCATTGCACTATGGCTCAAGATTAATTGTTTCGCTTCGATTGAATCCGCATCGAACCGAAGTTCGAGAACGAACGGCGAAAGCGCCAGATACAGCGTCGTGTTCGGCAAGACACTCGCGTCGAGCGGGACCTGTGCGTACCAATGGCCAGCCTCCACCACCGCGGCATCGCCGCAAAAGGCGGCGATGCCACGTGCAAGCCTGCCGACGAGTTCGACCGCCTGCTGATCGTGTGTGACCAACGCCGACATCAGCGGCGCGGCCGCATCCGCGATCCGCTTGCCGAGCAGCGTGTGCTGCGCAAGCTCGGCGCTGTGCCGGGCCGCCGCGGAGGCGTCCTCCGGTTGCGGGGACGCGGCATCCGGTGAGAGCGCGCGAGGTTCGGGCGTTTCGTCGGCGGGTGCGTCGCCTGCGGCGTGCGGGAGTGGGTCGAAGTCGGTGCGGCGTTCGATCCGCTGCAGCGGCCGGTGCACCGGTGCGGGCCCGCGCAGCAGACGTTCATAATCGAACCCGCGTGTGCGTTTGGCCGCCGGGCTGCCACTCCCATACGCGTCGCCAGCGGTGGGGAGGATCGACGCGACGCGCAACTTGTGACCTGAGCCGGACGTCATCGATTCAACTAGATGGCAACCCGACCGAGCGGCTGCAACTCGACGTGCCCACCCAGTTCCTGGTACGAGTACACCGGCAACCAGCCGATCCGGCTTTCAATCATGCGGCACACGTAGCGGCGGATATCCATCGACGTGATCACCGCGACGCCGCTGCGCGGCGCCGTGCCGACAAACGACAGGATCTTGTCGGTGAGTATCGCGACGTCCTCGGGCGGCAGCGCGAGATAGTTGCCGGTCGGCGTCTGTTTGATCGCCTGCCGGATGTGCTGTTCGACGGGCAGATCGAACAGCACTGCCGCAAGCGTGCCACTTCCGTTGGTCGCACGATGCGCGAGGAAGCGCGCGAGGTCGCCGCGCACATACTCGGTCAGCATCAACGGGTCCTTTTCTTTCGGGCCCCACGTCATCAGGCTTTCCATGATCGATTGCACATTGCGGATCGAAATATTCTCTTCGAGCAGCCGGCGCAATACATCGGCGATCCGCTGCACGGGCAATGCCTTCTGGACTTCAGCGACGAGCCCTGGAAACTCGCTGCCGAGCTGATCGAGAATCCATTGCACGTCCTGGATGCCGAGGAAGAGCGCAGCATGGCGGCGCAACTGGCTGATCGACGCGTACGCGATGATCTGCTCGGCACGCCATACGGTGGCTTTCGGCGTCGCTTCGCGCTCATTGATCCAGTGGGTCGCGCGTCCGCTCGTGTCGATCGGTGGACCGGCCTCGCTGCGTTCGATCAGTGTGGCGAGCGCTTCGTCCTGCGCCGCGCCGGTCGAAGGCGAAGCGATGGGCGCGAGAGGCAACATCACTTTACCGGCCGGAAACGCAATGCGGAACTGCGGCACATCGTGGACGAGAATTTCGCATGATCCGGGCTCGAGCATCGCGTGGCTCCACATCGTGATGCCCGGAAACGGCAGGCCGAGCTCTTCCTGAAGCTGCGCGCGTTCGTGCTGGAACGCCCTGTCGAGCGCAATCATCGTCAGGCGTGAGACGAGGTCGGGCGCGATGCGCACGCCGAGCGGACACGTAAACTGCGGAGCCTGCGGAAGAATCGCCGGAACGTCGACCTTCGCGCCCGAGCGCTGCATCGCGCGCAGCGTCTCGCCTTCCTGACCTTGCCGTTCGGCTCCCCCCGTGCGGCTGAGCCGGTACGCGGAAAACGCGAGCGTGGCGGAAAGCAGCAGGAACAACAGGACCGGGAAGCCGGGCACGGCGGCGAACGCGACCAGCAGCGCCGCGGCGAAGTACAGCGCACGCGTGCTCGAACCCAGCTGGCGGCCAATTTCGTCGCCAAGCGAACTCTGCTTGCTTTGACGTTCGTCCGAGACACGTGTGATCATCACGCCGGCCGCCACCGATAACAGCAGTGAAGGGATCTGCGACACCATCGCGTCGCCGACCGAGAGCACCGAAAACCGGTTCGCCGCTTCGCCGGCGCTCATGCCGTGATAGGCAACGCCCACCGCGATGCCGCCCACTATATTGATCATCGTGATGATGAGGCCGGCAACGGCGTCGCCCTTCACGAATTTCATCGCGCCATCCATGCTGCCGTGCAACTGACTTTCGATGGCCAGCGTAGCGCGCTTGAGGCGGGCCTGCTCGCCCGTTAGCAGATTCGCGCGAAGGTCCGCGTCGATACTCATCTGCTTGCCGGGCATCGCGTCGAGCGTGAAACGCGCGCTGACCTCCGCGACCCGCTCCGAGCCCTTCGCGATCACCACGAACTGGACCGTGGTGATGATCGCGAAAACGACGAGGCCGACGACGAGGTTGCCACCCACCACCAGTTGCCCGAAGCTATCGATGATGTGCCCGGCTTCGGCGTGAAGCAGGATCGACTTGGTGGAAGCAATGTTCAGCGAAAGCCGGTATAGCGTCGTGAAAAGAAGCAACGCCGGGAATGCCGAAAGCGACAGCACGCTCGGTACATATAGGGTAATCATCAGCAGCGTGACGCTGATCGCGATGTTGATGGCGAGCAGCGCATCGATCACTAGAGTCGGCAGCGGCAGGATCATCAGCGAGATGATCGCGACGATCAGCACGGCAACGCCGATTTCGCCGCCGGCGGGAAGTTTCAGGGTTTTCAGTGGAGACATGGCGGCAACTCGCTTCAATGGGCCGATTCGTTCGAAGGGTTTTTTTTCATGCCAATCGATTGGACCCAGCGCAATATCGCCGCGACGGCTTCGAACAGTTCCTCCGGAATGGGCTGATCGACGCCGACCTGATAGAGCGCGCGGGCCACAGGTGGATTGCCGATGATCGGCACCTGCGCGTCACGTGCGGCGCGGCGCAAGATCGCAGCCTGTTCGGCCGTGCCCTTCGCGATCACGCGTGGCAGCGGATGCTCATCGGGCGCATAACGCACGGCTACCGCGTAGTGCGTCGGATTGACGACGACCATGTCGGCACGGGCGACCTTCGAGGCCGGCGGAGGGGAGTTGATGAGCTCGCGCGCGAGGCGTTTGCGTTCCGCCTTGAGGCGAGGGTCGCCCTCACTCTGCTTGTACTCGCGCTTGACTTCGTCTTTGCTCATTCTCAAGCGTTTGAGGAAGAAGAACTTCTGAATGCCGACATCGGCCGCGCCGATCAGGAAGAACACGATCGTCGCGAATATCAGCAACTTGAGCAGCAGCGACCAGAACGACGTCGCAAGTTCCTGCGGTGGTTGGTACAGCGATGCGACCATCAGCGGGATGAGCGACTTGATGGTGAACCACATCACCGTTGTCACGATTGCGGCCTTAAGGATCATTTTTGCCAGCTCGATCACCGACCGTGTGGCGAAGATCCGCTTGAACCCGGTAGCAGGACTGATGTTCGACAGGTTCGGCGCAACCGGCTTCATCGTAATCTGGAATCCCACCTGGCCGATCGACGCGAGCATGCCGCCGAGCGCGGCGGCGCAGGCGACCGGGAGGATGCATTCCGCGGTGTCGATGCCTATATCGTATAGATGCGATGCGAGATCAGCGCCCGACCGGTCTCCGGCCGCGAAAGAGAGTGGACTGCTGACGAGTTGCTTCATCAGCGCGATGAGTGTGCTTGACCCGATTGCAAGAAGAAGGACGAGTACTGCCATCGAGACCGCGCTTGTGAAATCAGCGCTGTGCGAGACTTGCCCCTCTTCGCGCGCATCCCTGAGTTTCTTTTCAGTTGGTGCTTCGGTCTTGTCGTCGCTCATGGTGTTTGGCCGGATGATGAATGTTTAGCGAACATGCTCGATGACATCAGGTCGGTAAGGCGAAGGTAGCTGAAACACCGACGAAAGTCAGAGCGCTTCTTCGGCTGGAATGGAGTCGCTTCGTATCGTCGCCCGCGCATCGTATTGAGCGGCGCTATGTTGTGGGCAATGAGCGAATTGAGCCTGCGAGGCAAAGCGCTAACCACTCTCTTACGCAGGAGCCGCATCGATGGCGAGCACGCATCCTGATTACTTGAATTGCAGCCCCGATGTCATCGGCGGCATGATCGAAACGGCAACGACGGCGCTGATGGAAGATTTTCCGAAGACCACGGTCAATCAGGAAGATCTTGAGTTGATACTCGAAGCGCTGCATGTGTTGCGTCCCGACACGGTGGAACTCGAAACGCTGGACGGTCTCCTGCACGTCGTGCGCGGTCAGTGGCCCGAAGCCGTCCGCGTGTTGCACTCGGTGGTCGAGCGGGTGCCGAATTTCAGTTACGCGAAGGCTCTGTTGACATTCAGTCTTTCGTCGACGGGCGACCCGAGCTGGCGCAACTACGCAGATGAAGTGCTCGCAAGCGCATCGAGCCGAAGCGTGAAGTCGCTGGTGCTCGCTGTTGTGGCGCGCAATGACATGTTGGCCGCGGTGCGCTCGAGCAAGCTGGGCGGCGACTTCGTTACGCCTGAGTCGTTAACGGCGCTGCAAGCGATGACTGACGATCAACCTGACGAGCCGGCGCGCGCATCGAAATCCGGCAGCACCGCTGTTCAGGATGCGTTGACGGCGCAGCAGCACGCATTCATTCGTGTCTGACACGTGCGAAGGAGACGCGGCGTGCGCGGCGCCGATGCCGGCGCCGCGCAAAAGCAATGTCCATCAGGGGAGGACTTATGACGGTCAACGTTGATGCGAAACAGCTCCATGCGCTGATGGAATCGCTATCGAAAGATTCCGGCCAAGCTTCGTCGGGGACGAGCACGGAACTCGCGGACAAGTTTCAGGCGATGATGGACAAGTCGCCGACGGCTGCGTCAGTGGAACCGGCCGGCGACGGCATGCAAACCGTGTCGAAGGCGCTTGCGGTCCAGGACGCCGAGCTGCAGAAGACCGTGACCGACATGCAGGACTTCATTCAGGCGGCGCCGACGCTATCGCTGGGTGAAATATCGGCGGGAACGATGAAGATGATGATGGAGTTGTCGAGCGCGCAACTCAATTTGCAGGGCAAAATGGGCGTTGTCGAATCGTCGAAATCCGCGGTCGAAACGCTAATGAAGAATCAATAGCCGCGCCGGTATGGCGCGCGCCAATGCGGAACTTCACGGGGTCCGGACCATGCTGTCTCGTCAGCGGTGCGCTTCGATCGTTTGCGTGTTCGCGGTCTGCTCGTTGTTGGGCGGCTGCAAAAAAGAACTCTACGGAAAACTGTCCGAGCAGGACGCGAACGAAATGGTGGTCGCGCTGCTCGAACACGGCGTGAGCGCGTCGAAGGAAACGCCGGATGACGGCAAGACCTGGTCGCTCGAGGTAGAGAACGGCGACATGGTGCAGGCGATGCAGGTTCTGCGCAGCGCGGGCTTGCCGCATGCGAACTTCGAAGACCTCGGCGAGCTGTTCAAAAAGGACAGCCTGGTTTCCACGCCGACCGAAGAGCGTGTGCGCTTCATTTACGGCATGAGTCAGGAACTGTCGGCGACGCTCTCCAAGATCGATGGCGTACTGGTCGCGCGCGTGCAGATCGTTCTGCCCAACAATGATCCGCTTGCGCAGACCGCGAAGCCTTCGTCCGCGGCGGTCTTTATCAAGTACCGGCCGGACTCGGACATCGGCGCGCTGGTCCCGCAAATCAAGACGCTCGTCATGCACAGCGTCGAGGGGCTCACCTACGACCAGGTCAGCGTGACGGCCGTGCCGGCCGACCCGGTCAACGTGGTGGCGCTCGATCGTGAGACACGCGGTTTTCCGTCGTGGCTGGCCGCGCTGATCGCAGCCGTGTGCGTTGGCGTGGCGCTTGTGCTGACTGTGTTCGCGCAGCGTAGGTTGCGCGCGGGCGGCGAGGCCGACGGCCCCGTGCATGGCTGGGTGCGGGTCAAGACATTGCTGACAGCGCAGTTGCGCCGTTTGCGGCGTAACTCGCCGGCCGCGTGATGCGGCGTCCGCGCGGTTGAATCCTTGCGATACGCTGCCCGTATGCCCGTCACGAGCGTTCCGGCCGATCTGCCGTTCATGCGCATGGCGTCCGCGCTTCAGGCGCACGCGCGTAACCTGTCTAACGCGGTGCACTGGATGCACCCGTCGCACATACAGGCGTTGCTCGAACTCGACGACGCACAGTTCGACCGGTGGACAACATCAATTTCCCGCGCGTCGAACCAGGCCGTGCGCAACGTTTCGCTGGCGTTGTGTCGCTATGCGGGGATCGTGAACCCATCCTCGGCGCACACATGGACGGAACCCGTATCGCAGACCGGAGCGGAAGGCGTGCGACTCAATGCGGGACTGCTCGACGTTTGCGCGCCGCCCACGGGTTTGCAGATCCTGCGCATGCGCGCGTTGTGGTTCCGGCGGACCGAAACGCGCCGGATCATCGACAAGCGGGTGCGCGTGCAACTATCGGAGTGGGCCGGTGTGCGTCTCGACATGTTGCTGAATAGTCCTTATGCGTCGGATTCGCCTGACATGGCGGAACTGCAGATGCGCTTCGGCGCGCCAGCACTAGCCGATCTCGACGCGCAGGCGCTATGCGCGGAAGGCCTCGCGCTAATCGAGCGTGATGTCGGCGCGGCGGCGGGCGAAGTGTTGCAGGTGCTGAGGTACGCGTTGCCGCATGCGCTAACCGTGCCACACTGGTTGAGCGCCGCGAACCCGCAAGCGGATAAGCGCGGCACGGCGCGAGTCTTTGAAGGATTGGCGCAGTGGCTGCCGGAGTGGGCATGGCTATTTGGCTAAGACATCCGCGCCTCGCGGACACCGACGGCCAAGACGGCACGCTCGGCGCGCGCGTGGGCGCCGCAGCGGACATCGTGCGCGCCGAAGAGTTTGCCGCGCTGGTGGACGTCGATCAGTGTTACCAGCAGCTCGAGGCACACCGCGAAACGCTTCTGGATGCCGCACGCGCCGAAGCGGCACGCGTGATCGCGAGCGGCAAGACGCAGGCGCGTGCGTTGCTCGAGGAGGCGCGGCGCCTCCACGCGGAGGCGGCGGAACGCGGCTATCGAGCCGGCACCGAACGCGCGCTTGCCGAATGGTTCGAACGCCTCGCGCAGGCCGAAAGCGCACACGCGGAGGTGCAGGAGCGCATGCGCGCGCGGCTTGCCGGCGTGGTGGCGTCCGCAGTCGAGCAGATCGTCAAGGTGGAGAAGCGCGAATTGCTGTTCGAGCGGGCGTTGTCGGACATCGATCGCATCGCGGACGGCGCGGCCTATGTACGCGTCACTGTGCATCCGGATGATCTGGCCGGTGCACAGCTGACGTTTTCCCGGCTTGGCGCGCGCTGGCGTGAACTGGGACAGGCGTTTCCGCTCTATGTGAACGCCGATCCCGGGCTGCAGCCGGGCAGCTGTATTTGCGAGTCCGATTTCGGCACGATCGACGCGAGCCTCGACACGCAGTTGCGCGCGATGCGCGACGCGGTGACGCGCGCGCTAAAGCGCGCAGGCAAGGTGGCCGCGAGCCACGAGAACCCGCATGATCGTGCCGCGCCGGAGGAAGATGGCGAATCGATCGTCGATCAATCGGTAACGCCCGATGAGTGACGTTCGCACGACGCAGGGCCGCTCCCAGGCAGCGGCGGATTTCGACGGCTTTACCGACAACATCGAACGCGAGTTGTTGTCGACCTCGACGCGCGTGCGCACCGGCAAGGTGGTCGAAGTGGTGGGCACGCTCGTGAAGGTGGCGGGTCTCGACGCCTCGCTTGGCGAGCAGTGCGAGCTGACCAACCCGGCGAGCCCCGAAGTTCAGCATGCGGAAGTGGTTGGCTTCACACGCGATCTCGCGCTTCTTTCGCCATTTTCGGCGCTCACGGGTATTTCACGCTCGACGCGTGTGATGTCGCTGGGGCGTCCGCTTGAAATCGGCGTCGGCGACGCGTTGCTGGGTCGCGTGGTGGATAGCCTTGGCAGGCCGATCGATGGCGGCGCGCCAGTCGTGACAACAGCGAGCAGGCCGGTATTCGCGTCGGCGCCGGATGCGATGAAGCGACGGCCGATCGATGCCGCGATGCCGACCGGCGTGCGCGCGGTCGACGCGTTAATGACGCTCGCCGAAGGACAGCGGATGGGCATCTTCGCGCCGGCCGGCGTCGGCAAGAGCACCTTGATGGGCATGTTCGCGCGCGGAACGGAATGCGACGTCAATGTGATCGCGTTGATCGGCGAACGCGGCCGCGAAGTGCGCGAATTCGTCGACGAGATTCTCGGCCCCGATGGGATGGCGCGCTCGGTGGTGGTTTGCGCGACCTCCGACCGCTCGTCGATGGAACGGATGAAAGCGGCCTACGCGGCAACCGCGATTGCCGAGCACTTCAGGTCGGAAGGCCGGCGCGTGCTGCTGATGATGGATTCGTTGACGCGCTTTGCGCGCGCCGCTCGCGAAATCGCACTCGCGGCTGGCGAACCACCGGCAAGGCGCGGTTTTCCGCCGTCGATCTTCGCCGAGTTGCCGCGCCTCCTGGAGCGCGCCGGCATGGGGGCATCCGATGAACCGCACGGCTCCATCACCGCGTTGTACACGGTGCTGGCCGAAGACGAGAGCGCCGCGGACCCGGTGGCGGAAGAAGTGCGCGGCATTCTCGATGGCCACATGATCCTGTCGCGCGAAATCGCCGCACGCAACCAGTATCCGGCAATCGACGTGCTGGGTAGCCTGTCACGCGTGATGTCGCGCGTGGTGCCGCCCGAGTATGCGCGTGCCGCCGCGCGTCTGAGAGAGCTGATGGCGAAGTATCGCGAGATCGAAATGCTGCTGCAGATGGGCGAATATCAGCCGGGCAGCAACCCGACCGCGGATGAAGCGATCGACCGGCATGATGCGATCCGGGCGTTTCTGTCGCAACCGACCGATCAGCGCGTCGACGTGAACGAGACCTGGGCGCATCTCTTTAGCGTCGTCGCGAGCCAGGCATGACAGACCGGCGCCTCCATGCATTGCGGCTGTCGAGGCAGCGCCGCGAACGTCTCGATACGTCGTTGCGCCGCGTGCTTGACGGGCAGCGCGGCGAATATGCCGCGCAACGGACGCGAACCGATGCATGCGCGAACGCGGTGGCCGTCGAGGCTGCGGCCCTTCAGGCGCATCACGCGAGAATGGAGGCGATGGTCTGCGGGTCCGAGGCCTTTTCACTCGAAGCATTCAATATGTGCCGCCAGTACATTGAAACACTGGCTGAACGCCATCGCGCCTGCCTGGCGCAGCTCGAGCAACAGCAACAGGCGCTCGATGCATGCGCGCAAGCGATCGCGCAGACGCAGCGCAAGATCAGCGCGAATCACGTGCGGCAGGATCTGCTGGGCAAGCGTTCGACGAGGATTGCACAGGAACTCGACGCGGGCGCGCAAGACGCCGCCGACGATGAAGCGCTGGAGGCCGCGGTCGCGCGTTTGACCCGGCAACGGGGTATCGCATGAACGCGCTGGCGACCCTTCCGCAGGTGTCCAGCGTGCTGGACGGCTATCTGACCTTGATCGGCGTGTGCTCGTTGCGCCTCTATGTGATGATGGTCATGTTGCCTCCCACTGCCGACGGCGTCTTGCAAGGCGTGGTCAAGAACGCGATCGTGATTCTGTTCAGCTCGTATGTCGCGTACGGCCAGCCGGCTGCGTTGCTCGATACGCTGCATGGTGTCGTGCTGTTCGAACTCGCCGTGCGCGAGGGACTGATCGGACTCGTGCTGGGTTTTTCGGCGTCAATCGTTTTCTGGGTGGCGACGGCGGCCGGTGCGTATATCGACGATCTGGCCGGCTATAACAATGTGCAGTTGACCCATCCGCTGAGCAGCGAACAGTCGACGCCGACTTCGACGCTGCTCGAGCAGATTGCGATCATGGCGTTCTGGAGCCTCGGGGGCATGACGTTTCTGCTTGGCGCGCTTTATCAGTCATATCAGTGGTGGCCTTTGGCATCCGCGCATCCCGACATGTCGAGCATCATCGAATCGTTCGTGATCCGGCAGACGGATTCGTTGATGCAGGGCGTGGTGAAGCTCGCGGCGCCGATTGTCTTCGCGCTGGTCCTGATCGACCTCGCGTTCGCGCTCGCGACGCGGTCGGCGGCGAAGCTCGACCTGATGTCGCTCAGCCAGCCCGTTAAAGGAGCCGTGACCGTCTTGCTGCTCGCGCTTTTTGCAGGCTTGTTTATCGATCAGGTCAAGGATCAGATTACGCTGCGCGATCTGTCGAAACAGATGCAGTTGCTGGTTCATCCAGATGCCACGCAACGTTAGACACGCAGTGTTCGTGACTTCGCGCGTACCGGCGAAGATTCATCAGACGGCTTCGCGGAGGCGGGCGAGGCTTCGCTGCGATATCGGATCGGTCATCTAAGCAATATAGACTGGCCGCTTCCGGATAATTCAGTCGACTGCACCTGGAGAATGATCGCAATGAGATGTGCGGCATAAGGCGGCATAGCCGGGGTAAAGATCAATTCGATGCGTCGTCAACCGATTCATTCCATCGTCGCCTAAAGAAAAATGAAAGTGTTTTTCGGTTCGTGCGCCATCATGCTGGTGCTCCTGGGTCATAGTCTTGCCGGATATGCGGCGCCTGTTCACTGGCGCAGCTCGGTGGTTCATGTGGCCGTCGACGGCAAGAATCTCAAGGACGTACTGCGCGATTTCACGGCAAGCCAGGGGGTGGTCGCGTCGGTGGCGGACAACGTGCAAGGGTCCGTGACCGGCAACTTCGACGTATCGCCGCAGCGGTTCCTCGACACGCTGGCGTCGTCGTTCGGCTTTGTCTGGTTTTACGACGGCCGGGTCTTGTGGATTTCGAGCGCGAACGAGGTCAAGTATCAGATCCTGCATTTCTCGCACGCGCCCCCGCAGGATTTACGCACGGCGTTGGAAAACCTCGGGCTGGTCGACTCGCGTTTTCCCGTCATCTACGATGCCGATTCGAATACCGCGCTGGTCAACGGTCCGCCGCAGTATGTGAAGCTGGTGGCGCAGATTGCGCAGCAAGTCGAGGACAATGCGTTGCAGTCGATCGGCACGGTGGTGAGGGTGTTCCAGTTGCGAAACGGTTGGGCGGCCGATCATACGATGCAGGTGGACGGCAAGGACGTGACGATTCCGGGCGTCGCGTCGATCCTGACCGGCATCTATCACCCGAGGCAGGGCGGCCCCGACAACGGCGCAACGCGTACCGCCAGCATGGCGCCCGGCGTCGAGCGGGTGGCGCCGAGCGCGGACGTGAGCGGCAGCACCGAGGGCGGCCGTCCGTCGTCGCTGTATCCGCCGCTGCCGCCTAATATGCCGGCGGGCGACGATGCGTCGATCGGCACGGCGCCCGGCGCCGGCAGTGCGTTGATTGCGCGTCTCGCAGGCAGAGGCGGCGACAATGGCGTTTCGTCCGGGTCGCAGGACGGCGGGCAGACGCAAGGCGATGGGTATTCGGTCACGAACGGACGGTCGGGTTTGCCGATCATTCAGGCGGACCCGGGGACAAACTCGGTGCTGGTCAGAGACACGCCTGCGCGCATCGATCAGTACGATCCGCTGATCGCGAAGCTGGACCGCAAGCCGAAGCTGATCGAGATTCAGGCCAGCATCCTCGAGATCGACTCGGATGAGCTCAATCAACTGGGCGTGAGCTGGAGTGCGCGAGGAGACAATTTCCTCGTAGCGAGCCGAGGCGCTCCGGGGCAGACTTTGCCGGGCGGCCTGCAGGCCGTAGTCGGCGACAGCGACCATTTCATCGCCCGCATCAACGCGCTGGCGGCGACCGCGAAGGCGAAGATCGAAGCGACGCCGACCGTGGCGACGCTCGATAACGTCGAGGCGATCATGAACAACAAGACGAAGTTCTATGTGCGCGTATCGGGCTTCGCGTCCGCGGACCTTTATGCGGTTTCGACAGGCGTGTCGCTGCGCGTGTTGCCGATGGTGGTGGACGACGGCGACCTGACACGCATCAAACTCGTTGTGAATGTTCAGGATGGTCAACTGACCGGACAACAGGTCGACAACATTCCGGTCGTGACGAACAGCGAGATCAATACCCAGGCATTTGTCCACCCGGGGCAGAGTTTGCTGATCGGAGGCTATAGCGCCGATAGCGACGCGAATGGAGTCACCGGTGTACCGGGTCTGTCCAGGATTCCATTGCTGGGCGCGCTGTTCCGCAGTTCGTCGAACAGCAAGTCGCATATGCAAAGGCTCTTTCTGGTTTCGCCAAAGGTGCTCGACCTTTGACCTAAGCGACTGATCGGGATTGGCCGCAGCGGCAAAGCGAAAACGGTGACCATGATGGATGACGCGAAACTGGCAAACGGCAGCATGATTCCATCGATTCTCGGGAGCGGGGAGGGGGATCCTTACCCGCTATACGACGCGTTGCGGGAATCGGGTGGCGTCTATCGGGACCCGCAAGGGACCTGGCTGGTGGCGGGGCACGCGCTTGTGATGCAGGTGCTGCGCGATCGCGACGGCATTTTCCTGACTCAGCCGCTGGGCGATGAATTCGTCTGCGCGCGTGGATCGTTCCAGCGCCATAGCGGTGGCGAGCATGCGCGCCTGCGCGATGCGATGGCACCGCTATTCAGGCGCGCTCCGATCGAGTCGCTGCGTTCATCGATCAACCGCGAGGCATCGAGCCTGATTCGCATGTCCGCCGCGGCGGGCGAATTCGAACTGTCGGCTATTGCACTGGTGCTGGCTGTGCAGACCGTGTGCGGTCTGCTCGGCATCGCGCGACGGGATGCGGCGACATGGCTTGGCGCATGCGTATCGGCGTCGAGCTTCCTTGTCGAACCGGTGGTGACCGACGCGATGTGTGCGGAGCTGATGCCAGGCCTCGATCGCTTTATGGCGCTCGTGCGAAATTTCGTCGACGACGTCGAGCGGCATGGCGCGCCTGATCATCCGATCCGTCCATTGCTGGAGTTCGAGGCGCAAGGCGTGCTGAGCCGCGACGAACTGCTGGACAATCTCGTCGTTCTGTTCGTGGCGGGCTTTGGCACGACGGCGCGAGCAATGTGCGGCACCGTCGTGCTGGCGCTGCAGCAGCGCTGCATATGGGAAGCGTGCGTCAAGGATCGCGGCGCGGTATCGAAAGTGGTGAGAGAGTTGATGCGGCTCGATGGGGTCGCGCATGGCGTGCTTCGTTACCCGTCGCGCGATATCGAATTGGGTGGCCAGCGAATTGGGCGCGGTGATCCAATGCTTTTGCTGCTAGCCTCCGCGAATCGTGACCCTCACGCATTTGTGCATCCGGAGACGATCGATCTGACTCGGTCGGCCGCGGACAATCTGTCGTTCGGCGCAGGCGCACACGCCTGCATTGGACGTGCGCTGGGCATGATAGGCGTGGAGGCGGTATGGCATGCGCTGCTCGACACGATGCCGGCAGCCGTGCTGGATTTCGAACGATTGAGACGGTATCAGGGCGGGGTGGTTCATGGCTACGCGGACGTATGGTTGCGTAGCAGTTGAGCGCAACATGCGATCGCGAGGTCGCATGCATCGCAATCGCTGACGTGTTGTCGGGAAGCAAGCTTCGGATTTGGCGACCTGGGTGCTGTGTTCGATTCAGAACATGCAATGCCTTTTATAGAGTAGTAGGGCGCTAGCGCGATGCACGGGAATCCGTGTATTCGGGCGATTGGGCGCTTGCCATCTTGCGCCACTTAGACGGAGCCTGAATATGCCCATCAACATGGACTCGCCATTTTCGAGCATGCCCCTCGACGCGTTGTCGATGAGTTCGACTGGCGCGACAGGTTCATCCTGTATCGCGGGATTCGAGCAGTTGCTGAAGCAGCTTATCAGCGAGCTGTCGATGTTTCTGCGCGGCGCGGGTGCGGGCGCTGACGCCGGCGGGTCGTCGCCGGGCATGCAAGGGTCGCCAGGTGTGCTGACGACGGCGACAGGGTCACCTGACATTACGCCGTCTCCAGCCAGCCCGCCGGCCAGCGGGTCGACTAGCGGTGCCGGTCCGACGAAGGTGAATCTGTCTGAATTCGGACAACTTCAATTGCCAAGCGGCAGCAATGGCAATGTCGATACGATCAGCGGCAATAAGCTGTCGAGCTATTCGAGTCAGTATTTTCAGCAGAACAGCAACGGTTCGATTACCTTCAACGTGCCGTCGGGCGGTGGCGCGCATACCGCGAACTCCAGTTTTCCGCGCAGCGAACTGGAGGAAAACGGTTCGTGGCATATGTCCGATGGCACCACGACGTTAAGCGCGACGCTTTCGGTCGACAAGCTACCGCCGAACGGCGACATCGTGATCGGACAGATTCACCAGAAGTCCGTTGATGGCGCAAAGCCGCGTCCGCCAGTTGAACTGCACTACGACAACGGGAACATCGTGGCGAGCATCATGGATTCGAATTCGCCGAACGCGGGCCGGCACGACGTGACGATTGCGACCGGCGTCAAGCCGGGGCAATCGTTTTCATACAGCATGAAGTTGCAGCCCAATGGCCAACTTGATATTTCAGCCGCGGGACAAAGCAAGACCGTTTCGCTCGATCCGTCGTTCCAGAAAAGCGATATGTATTGCAAGGCCGGCAACTACTGTCAGGATCCCGCTGGAGGAAGCTCAGTGACGTTTACGGGATTGAATATCACGCATCAGAAGAGCTAGTGGTCACGCGCGATGCTACGAAGATGCGTTGCGTTGTGCACGGTTCGCGTCGGTGTGGCGCGCTTCGCGGATGGGCAGCGCGCCGTCCGACAAAGATCGGACAATTCATCGGGTGCGTTCCTACGACGCTTACGTGTCACTCTTCACACGGGTTAAGCCATGAGCACGGTCGACGTCTTTCCGTCGTTCAACACAGACATGCTGTCCACGCCTGTCGATAGCGGTTCGGATTCGCCGAATCTTCAGCAGCTGGAACAGCAGTACATGCAGTTGGCCCAGCAGTTTATCCAGCAAGGTGCGGGCACGCTTAAAACGCAGGCCGCGGCGGGGGATCTGGCGAGCTACATGACGCAGGACAATATCGGCACGCTGGATCCGAACCAGCTATATGCGCTCGCGAACAATCCTCCGTCGGGCACGCCACCTGGTGTTTCCGCGGCGGCCGCGTACATGTTGAAGAACTCGAGTGCGTACGAGCAGATCGAGACGCACGATTCGTCCGGCGCGGATGGTCTGTCTGGTGTGGGCAACTTCCAGTGGGCGTCGGAAGGCGGTCTGTCGTCGGCATCCCCGTTTCAGATGGGCTCGGGTTCGGGTTTCGGCGGAATGTCGCCGTTTGGCGGAATGCCTTCGATGGGCGGGATCACTGCGTTTGGCGGGATGCCTTCGATGGGCGGTATGACGTCGTTTGGCGGGATGCCTTCGATGGGCGGTATGACGTCGTTTGGCGGGATGTCCAGCATGGGCGGAATGTCGTCGTTGGGTGACATGTCGTCATTTGGTGATATGTCCTCCCTGTTCGGCAGTGATCCTCTGGAAGCGCAGGCGGCGGCGGGCGCGCTTGCCAGTTACATGTCGCAAAACAATATCGGCGCGCTCGACCCGAACGCGCTCTATCAACTCGCGAACAATCCCCCACCCAATATGCCACCGGGCGTATCGGAGGCGGCGAACTATATGCTCGAGAACCCGGACATCTACGAGCAGATCGAGACTCATGACGTCGCCGGGGCGGATGGCATTTCAGGTATCGGCAACTTCCAGTGGGCAGCCGAAGGCGGATTGATGGCCGGCCCTGCAGTGTCCGGCTCGGGTGGCTTGCCCGCCGATGGTGGATCGGGAACCGATGATCCTGCCGAAAACGCTCCGCCGGCCAACCCCTCTTCATCGTCGGGCAGCACAAGCGGCAGCTCGGGTGGCGGCACAAGCAGCAGTACCGGTGGCAGTACGAGCGGCAGCAAAGGTTCGGATAGCACGGTACCGAATATTTCAACGAGCGACCCGGCCAAGGCGATCGCCGAGGATCTCGAGCAGCGCTACGGCTTGACGGCGACCCAGGCGGCGGGCGTGCTCGGCAATCTGCAGCAGGAAAGCGGCCTGCAGGGCGACGTGAATCAGGGCGGTGCAACCGGCGCACCTTCCAGCAACGATGCGGACGACAACGGCCACGGATGGGGTCTCGCACAATGGGGCGGTACGCGTAAGCAGGGTGAGATCGACTATGCGAATGAGCATGGTCTCGATCCGGGCAGCCTGCAGGCGAACATCGGCTTCATGAATCAGGAACTGGACGGCGCCTATAGCAAGACGATCACCGACATCAAGAAGACGAACAATGTGTCCGACGCAGCCAAGGTTTGGGATGAGGACTACGAAGAGGCGACCGATCCGCAAATGGGCAATCGCGTACAGTATGCGCAGAACTTCCTGGATGAAGGGCTGTGACCGATTAGAGACGGTCGGGGAGACGGTCAGGAAAACCAGGAGAGTCTGTATGTCCGGCCGCGGGACGGTCGGTCAAACGATGCACTAGCAGGACCACGAACGTTGCCCTGCTAGTGCTACCCGAATCAGAAAATACCGCTGAGCGCTTTGCCGAGAATGCCTCCGCCCAGATCATCGAGCACGAGTTCGCCGCGCGTCTCGCCCCTCGAAATGAGATCGCTACTTTCTCCCAACACCGATTCGGCTTTATCGCGTTCCTGCTGGTTGATTCTGCCGCCACCGTTCTGGTTCGCCGTCTCCTGCGCGTCGCCCAGCATGGATTCCGCGTCGCTCTTGGAAATATCGCCTTTCTGGTAAGCGTTCAGGATGTCTTCGACTAGCGCGTTGCCGTCACCATTGCTGGCGTCCGATTGCATCTTGTTGAGCATGTCGGGATCGTTCTGCAGTTTTGCATCGCTGCTCAAGTTGGGGTCCTGCTGCAGACCTGCGAGGATTTTTTGTTCGTCGCCCTGGGAAATATCGCCTTCCTGAGCCGCCTTCTGAAAGTCCGCGGTCAGCGCGTCACTGTCGCCATTCTGGTCGTCCTGGTCAATCTGGTTGAAAAGCGTGGGATCCTTCTGTTGGATTTCGTACATCGACATCCCGAGGTCGTTGGTGTCCGGAGGGGTGCCATTGTTACCGCTAGCCGATTTCATATCGCCTGTCATGCCGGCGCCGAATGTGCCGCCCATGCCAGATGTCGACCCGAAGGCTGTGACCGGATCGTTGATCAGGGTCTGCGTTGAATCCGACCACGAACCCATGTCGGGTGGAACGCTCATGCCGTAGTTGCCTGCTGCATCGATGCTGCTCATGGTGTCGATCTCCTTTGAAGCGGATGTCCAATAGAAAAACGCTTGCCGGTCGGTTACGGCAGCAGGCGATGTAGCCCGATGTTGCCGCCCTGTCAGCAAAGTCTAAATGTCATTCGATTAAATACTTTCACGGCTACGCTTGACGCGTGATGCGAGAACGCATGCCCGGTATAGCGAAGCGACGCTTGCTGGCTAACCGTCGATCGCGCGGAATGCTCGGCGCAATGACTGGCCGGCCTCGGCGCGTGCTTGCGCCGCGGCTTCCACGAACCGGCTCATCGAAAAGAAGCCATGAATCATGCCCGGATAGCAGCACATATGGACCGAGTTTCCCGCATCCAGAAGTTTGTTCGCGTATAGAAACTGCTCGTCGATCAGCGGATCGTACTGTGCGGACAGAAACAACGCCGGCGCGAGATTCCCGTAACCGTTCGCAGGCTGCAACGCGGCATCGAGCGGTGCAAAGCGCCAGTCGTCGGTGTCCTGTGCGTTGCGCAGATAGAGCTTCTGCAGCCGTCGAATGAGGCCGATGGTCAAAGAGTATCCTTCGCCGTACGAGAGATGGGAGTCGAGGTCGTGTCGGCGAGAAAGCCCTGGGTACACGAGCAATTGCATCGCGAGCCGGATGTGCAGGTCGCGTGCATTGACGGCCGTCACAGCCGCGAGGTTTGCGCCCGCGCTTTCGCCTCCGACGGCGATGCGATGCGGATCGAGACCCAGCGCGTGCGCGTTGCGCTGCACCCAGATCAGCGAATCGAGCGCATCATCGATCGCGGTGGGAAACCGGAATTCGGGAGCCAGTCGATAATCGATGGAAAGCACGGCGCAGCGCGCTTCAAGGGCTAGCGAACGGCATTGTGCTTCGGCTGTTTCGATGCGGCCGAACACGAACCCGCCCGAATGGAAATACAGCAAAACGGGCAGGGGAGACCACCAGTTGGGCTGCTCGTAACAGTAAAGGCGGGCCTTCAGGCTGGTGCCATCGCGGGCAGGCACTTCAATGTCTTCCACATGCGGTAGCGGCGGAGGGTCGATGTCGCACAGCGGTGTGTAGAAGTCGAAATACTGCCGGGCGAGCGCGACTGGCAGCGTGCCTATCGGTGATTTTTTATGCTTCAGGCGGTCCAGCAGCTCGCGGAAGTTCGGATGTAGCGACATGGGGTGTGGATAAACGGAATGCGTGGTCCATCGTGGGAGTCGAACGAGTGTTGCGTGCCGGCGACCTCACGCCTTCTGTCCGGGTACGTTGGTCGTTCGCTCGCGCTGGCCGACGATATCCGTGCGAGTCTTTTCGCCAGGTGTTGTCGGCTTGCTCATCGCTTGTGGCCTTTCGTTGAACGCTTTGAAAAGAGAAGCATTGCGGAACATGGAGAAAAGACGATTCCTGATCGTTTGCATCGGTGCGTTCGACGCCTTGAACAGATCCGCTACAGTTGGCCGCGGCGTGGATTGGACGGTCGGATGTTTGACATGATTCGCGCGCTGCGTCGAAGGCGATATCGGCGTTGAAGACGCCTCGCTCAGTTTTATTGCCGCAGCCATTGCCTCGTCGTTGGCCTCTCCGATCGCGGTTGATTTGACATTAAACCTGTGCTCCTTTGCGGCGGCGATCCTGGCCTGGAAGTCGGTCATCGGGCCAGCCATGGCGGTCTTCTTGCTTTCCTCGATCGCCATGGCTAGCGCTTCATCGTCTGCACGATCGATTTCTTTCGTTGAAAATGAGGCTCGATTGCCAGCGCTGTTAACGAGAGCGGCCTGCTTCGGGGAGAGATAACCCCGGTCGGTGCCTGACTCGCTATCTGCCTTTCTGGGCTTCAGGCCGTTCAGAGCAGAACTCGCCCGTGCTTGACTGAGAGGCTGTGTCGCTTTTTTCGCTGTTTCGGTGGATGTGGCCTCGATGGTCGAGTGATATGAGCTTGAATTGAGCTCAGAAGTTTTGATTGTCATCGCCTGGAGCCTCTGAATTTCTTTGACGTCGGTTCATGACCTTAACGTGGGCTCGCTACATCGTCCCGTCTTGACACGCAATACTGTGACGTGTCACGAATTTGATTCAGGGGCTGAGCGAGTTGCTTGTGACGAACGTGCTTAGCACCACTTCACTGGATTCGATGGTTTGCCGCTTTCGGCAGAAGTAGGTAATGCTTCGCGTGAAGCAGAGTAGCCTACGTTTCACCATGGCAGAGTTCAACGATGTTTGAACACGGTACGCTCAAGCTAGGGCCTATTCGAGATGAACACCCATCGAGATTTCTCGCGCAGCGGAGCAGTTTCCGCCAGATGGCGACTGTGCGCACTGGTCCTCGGTTGCGTTGCGTGGACTTCGGCTAACGCCGATTGCTTCGATAAGGCTGCCGCATGGCAGCATGTCAACCCGTTTGTGCTTCGCGCCATTGCCTGGCAGGAGTCGCATTATCACGGTGATGCGAGAAACCTGAATACGAACGGATCGGTTGATTACGGGCTGATGCAGATCAACACGGTGCATTTGCCGGCGCTTTCCCGCTACGGGATCGGCAAGGATGCGCTGATGTCGCCTTGCAAGAATGTGTATATCGCGGCCTGGCTGTTGCGTCAGCAGATCAACACTTATGGGAATACCTGGACGGCGGTGGGTTCGTATCATTCCGCTACGCCGGCCTTGCGTGACCAGTACGCGCATCAGATCGAGGGAATTTTACGGCGTTGGCATGTCTTGAGACCGGAAGGGGATAAGACGACTGGGGGGCAACGATCGGAGGTTGCGATCAAGGATGCGTCCAACGTTCGCTAGGGTGGGGGATTGTTGAGTCGTCACCTGTTCGGTTGTTAGATCGTGGTCGTGCTGCTGTGCATCGATGCGGTTGAGTAGGCTGGCGCAGCTAGCTCGCATGAGCTTCGCGACTCACACAATCGTTTCGTTCTTTTTTTGGCGCCGCGGAACGCGGTACGGTTTCTATTCCTTATCAATTTTTTGAGGTGAAAATGGGTTCCAGTTGCTCAAGAAGATCCAACGCCGCCGTCGTTCAGGAGGACCTATATCCGATGCCCGCTATCCCAAGGACACAAACTGAAGGGAACCAGCAGCACGCACGGACACAGACTACAAATCCTCGACTGCCGGGCGCGAGAAACGCATCCGCGTCCAGTCAAAGGGCGGCAACGACGTTCGGCAGCGCGAATGCAGCCAGGGCCGAGGTGCTGACCGTCGGCGTTTCTCAGCACAGTATCGCGACGGGCGACGAGACTCTGCATACTTCCGGGATTAACGACTGTTCGGCCGTTGTCTTTATGACGAACCGCGACCCGTTATCACACATTTACCGCGATCGCACGATGCTTCACGTCAATGGCAGTGATATGGGCAGCAGCAGTGCCGACGCCCGCAGCGGCAGCCCCTCAACCGCCAGGGTCGCGTTTATGGACGCGGTAAATCGTCGCAAGGGAAGCGATCATCGCCTCGTAGTCGGATTCGGACTGGCCAATGACTCGCCATTCTCTCAGCAAATGTTCAGAGATCAGCTTTCTGAGTGCATGGATGAGTGTAGGTTCAACCTTGGCAGCAACAACATGCAACTTCAACCTCCCCATCATTCATTAACTGTTACGGCTGACGGAAGTGTGGTCATGTAGGCAGTGTAATACTGTCTCGCGTAACGTGGCCGTGCTGAAATCGTGCGCGCTCGACCGTTTCGGTTTAGGGCGCGCTGATTGCTGTTGCATGTTGAGGCGCTGAGGAGGTGAATTTGCCACTGCTTTGCGAGGCGTGCATTACTGGCGAAGCAACGACGTTGAAAAACGAAGAGCGCAGATCGCGTGTTTGAAGACCCAGGAAATGCCAGGTTTCGTGGCGAGCGTCAAATATGTGCGGAACGAACCGCACCATCTACCGGAAACTGAATTCCAGGACATCCTGACGGGTCAGGAGAACGTAGCAAAAAATACCTCCGTAACTATGGCGAGTACTCCGACTGGTATGGTGCGAGCGAGATTGGTATCAGTTCGGAAGATGAACGCGCGACGGAACCAGGCGGTCCATCAAATGACCGACGAAGCAACGAGCCAACGGAATGAACGACCTGACACGCCCGGTGGTCTCCGGCTCGGGTGCATATAGGTAAGCCGATTGAGGGTTTTCGGGTGCAACGATGCTCTTGAGGCACGCTTCGCGAAATCGAGCTGAGCTTGTGAATGCGATGCGTCAACTCGATGCCAGAACTCGCGGTCGTCGCGCTCCTGAATCGTTCGAAGGTGAGCATCACGTTGTCTTACTCTGGAGATAAAATTGAAGACATCCATGGATACAAATAGCACTAGCTATCCTCACATCAAGATCGAACGCGACAGAGGCAACAGTGAGTTTCTCATAAAGACTGAAAGCGCCTTGACCAAAATAGGTCAAACACATTCCGGAAACAAAATGCTAGAGGGTTTGAAATCCCATGCTGAAAAGGGAAAAACGGTAACCATTGCACATGGAACGAGTGAGTCTCAACTCATGCCGGTACTAACCGACGAGCAGCTGAAAGACAGTGGTCTCTCCGATCATGACGTGAGCGATCCCGCGTATCTTCAAACTGCTTTCCGGCTGGGCAAGAAGGGTGAGGATCGCGTAAAGGGAGTCGACAAGGGGGTTCCTGTCCGATTTGGCTGGAATCCGGACACCAGTGCCTTCGCTGGACGTAACGAGTCCGTGGAACGCAGCAAGATCAGGAACGATAGTGAAGCAGCATTGGTGTTAAGTAAGGGAATGTTGCTTTCCGAAAAATTAGTAAAGGGCGAGTTTCCTGGCGAAGGGTTGTCTAGCGACAAGGCGTTCGACCGTGCTGAAGGCGGTACCCTGTACGATTTGAGGCACCCGAATGAAGTCACAGTACGTAAGATATCTAAAGAGATGCATGCAAAGCTACCCGTTGTGATCAAGGAAAAACCAGTGGAACCGGAAGCGCGCAGGGCGTCTGTGCAACATCCAAGGCGCTTCAGCGTTGCAGATGTTGGCCGGCGCATGTCATTGCGATCCGAACGTCCAGTCACTCCGGATCTCGAAGATTTTGTTGCCGCTCCAAGGCCGGCAAGGATAGATGAAGAGGATTCCGAGGCGAACCGGTCAGACGGCGATAGTTGATCGCCGTCGGGCGAACGCGATCAGCGGCCTGACCGGATACCGCGGAAGTCTCTTGCGTACTGGCGCTGCCGACGCGGGACTCACAGCCCGGCGTCTATCATCAAGCGCTGCACGGTTTCTTTCGCGGGCTGGACGCCGTGGTGGGGCGAAGTGGCGGGGCAAGTATCGCAGGCGAATGAGCCGAACTTCGATTTTGCCTGCGCTACAGATTCAGAAAGTAGCGGGTATCGGCACAGGAACGCAGCGCGGCGCGAGGCCGCCTTTCGGCCACGCGACCGTCAACGGTGGCTTGTCGGTCATTACGGTCGTTCGCGTCCTTCAGTATTTGGCTAATTCTGAATGCCCGGCTTCCGGGAAATCGAACCGACGCTATCGTTGGTCGATGCCGGGCACCGTCCGCTAATTCCCCCCGCCTGCCTCAGTGGACCAAAATAAGGGTGCCGATCTGGCGTCGCTTTCATATACTGCTCGTAGCAGTCCACGTGGGCATCTAGCGCAATGTCGCGTTGTCTCTCTGGAGTCGAGGCGAAATGAATACCATCACACCGGCCGGACACACCGGACCTGAACAGCGCGTACCGATTCTCAACACCGTGGACCGCGTCTGCGAGCTGTGTTTTGGTCTGTTCATGGCCCTGACGTTCGTCGGCGCCGTCAAGGCCGTCACCGCCGGAGAAGACGCCGGGTACAAGATGTTCCTCACCGCACTCGGATGCAATCTCGCGTGGGGCCTTGCCGACGCCGTGATGTATCTCGTCCGCACGCTCGCAGATCGAGGACAGCGCCTGAAACTCGCGCTGACCGTGCAGCGGGAGCAGGACCAGGCGGTCGCCGTGCGCGCGCTGCGTGACGCGTTGCCTGAGAGGCTGGAACAGCTCGTCGAAGACACTGACCTGGAACGGATTCGTGCGCGCGTCGCGGCCGTGCCTACGTTGCCTCCACGAGCGAATCTCGTGCTTGATGACTTCGTCGGCGCGCTGGGCATTTTTCTACTGGTTGTGCTGGGAACCTTCCCGGTCGCGCTGCCGTTTCTAGTCATCGAGGATATCAAGGCGGCGCTGATCGCCTCGCGCGTGCTGACACTCGTGATTCTTTTCATCGCGGGCTTTGCGCTGGGACGCTACACGGGCGCGGGTGCAATGAAAGCGGGCATCGCGATGACCGGACTTGGCGTTCTGCTGACGATGGCAATCATTGCGCTGGGCGGGTGATCGACGCAGGCGATTCGATGGGAAATCCTGCCGCTCTCATCTGCTGAAACATATTCCGGTGTACCGAGCAGTTTTTTGAGCGGGCCTGTTCCGGGGCGCGAGCGGCTGGGTCGACGCCATATTTCCAGGGCCGGGAGAGACGAGGGGAACGACGATGAACCGGTGGGATAAGCCGCAATGCAACAGCCTTCTGCTCGTGGCCATCTGTGCGTCTTTGCTGGCTCTGGCAGGATGTCCATACTATGCGGCACCTCCTGCTGGCACCGTCGTGATGACGCCGGCCAGCTTCAACCAGTCCTTCGCGGCCGCGTCGGGCGCAATGCGCGATGAGGGCCTGGCCATTACCGTGCAGGACCCGGGCAGCGGCACGGTCGTTGGCGGCCTCGACGGCAGCACCGTGACGGCGAGCGTGAGCCAGCAAGCCGATGGCAGTGTGGTCGTGCAGTTCAATTCAAGCGACGCGCGCGATCCCACCCTGCTCGCGCGCATCTCGCGCAGCTACGATCGACGTATGGGACGCTGAGCGCTTGTCGCAGGTGCAGCATCCGGCTTCCGCGCGGATAAAGTCGAACGGCGTCGTATTCGTCCGTATGCGTTTCAGGCGGTGTCGAATTTCTTATGACCGGCAGCCTTCAGTCCTTGGTACGGTAACGGCCGGGTGACAAAAGGAGAGGTGTTATATGTCAATTCCAGAACTGAACTTCCCGCGCTTGAATTGTCGCGTGCGTGTGACGTTGCTGGCGTCGCTGCTGGCTGCCACGGCGGCCGCACAGGCCAGTAACCTTAACTTCCTCAATGACACGCCCATGTCATACATAAAAAAGCCCGACGTGGATTCGATCAAACTTGCGCTGACCGACGTGCTCAACAACAAAAAGGATGGCGAGACAACTCGATGGACAAACGAAGGCACCGGTAACAGCGTATCGATCGACGCGACGATGATCCCGGAAAGTACAAGTCACGAAGGGGAAAAGACCTGCCGTCGTGTTTCCGTCATGCTGAATGCGAAAGGGCAGTCGATGAATCTTCACCCAATGTTTTGCGGTACGAACCCGACGGACTGGACGCTACAAAAGCGATGAATCGCGAGCTTCGTTTGTGTTTTGCGCGGAATGCGTCCATGAGATTCGCGGCTTAGTCGCGAGACCACGCATCTGTGCCTTCGCCAAGGCTGGGGGCTGAGACAGGTGCTATCGCCTCTGTCGGGGCAGGTGCAATCGCGGTCGCCGGAGCCGGCGACGGCAAACTGCTGACAAGAAATCCCGACGACGTGAGAAAAATCGCGGCCAGCAGCACAAATGCCATGAAGCTCCCCTTGTTCAATGCTGGTGGCCGTCGCAGCACCGCCAGAAGACGGGTTTAAGACTCTTGCGATTCCTGGTCAACTTACTGGCCGTACCTTCAAACCGGGCAATACCACTTTATGACGGGAATGGCCTATCTGAAAGGTTTAATAACCGCTTGCCATCTATTACGCACGAGCCGGAAAAGGTGAAATAGAGGCCACTCTGATCATCGAATTGGATGTTAAATATCATGTAGTCAATGTTGTTCTCCTGAACACTGCGCTTCAGCGCTTACCGGGATAGGCCGATCGGGTAAAGAATATATCCAGAAGTGGCGTTGCCTTTGCGATGGGGAGGGTCAATGAAAGCGTTCATGCGGCGCAAGGCCAGTCGTGTTCGGGCCTTTGCCTGCCGGCGGATCCTCGCTCTACTGCATGCTGGCGGTCGGGTGCGCCAAGCGCGTGTTCATGTGAAGTACGCCGTGCGGCGCTCCTGTACGAAGCTGACCCAAGCGTGCGTACTCTCTGCGTCTACGGCATGCATCCATGCGGCAGCCGCGACCCCTTTGCCCGCCGGGCTGCAGAGCTTCCTCAACACCGCGACGGGAGGGGGCGTGCCAGCCTCCGCGGCACAAGAAGCGTCGTCTCCTTCGCCCGCCAGTCAGGCGGAACTGGCGCGCTCGCTGAACAATCTGATCACCACGCTCGACAGCGACGCGCAGCGCAGAGCGCTGGTCAACCAGTTGAAACAACTACGGGACGCCGCGCAAAATGTCCAGCAAGCGTCGCCGCCTGTACCCAAACAGGCCAATGGCGACGTGCTTGGAGCAATTGCGTCCAGCATTGCGTCTGTCGAGACCAACCTGAATGAAGGCAAGACCCTGTTGCAATTCTGGACGGCGCGCTCCAACGACGCAGCCCGCGAATTGCGAACCATTCTCACGGGAGGACGTGCTGAATCGTTGGGCCGGATCCTGATTGGCATGATTGCGACGCTTGCTGGATGGGGGGCGTGCGCCAGCTTGCTGATCTATCTACAGAGGCGCGTCTTTGTGCGCCATGGCTGGGCTGTTGTGCTGCGACCGAATCCGACATCGGTCGACCTGTTAACGTTCGCGTTGCAGCAGACGGGGCCATGGATCGTCGCATTCGTTATCGTGCTGATGCTCGTTCAGCGGATGCCCGAGGCGCTTGGCCTCACGTTGGGGATGGTGATCGCCTATGCGACGGTCACGGGCGCGGTCTTCTCGGCGATCTGCATGATCGTTTTCTCGGTGTTCGGCACAGCGCATCGGCGCGTCGCCATACGGCAACTGCTCGCGCGCAGCCTCTGGCCGCTGTTCGCGATCGGCGCCTGTGGCGCGCTTGGCGACGCGACAGCCAATCCGGAGGTCACGCGTCAGATGGGGGTGAGTCTGGCGGGGTTCGTGTCCACCTTCGCCAATTTGGCCGCAGCAGTCCTAAGCGCCTACTTCGCGCTCGCATTCCGGCGCCCGGTCACCCATCTGATCCGCAATCGCTCTTATGCCCAAAGGCGGGACTACAAGTTCGCCACGGAAGCGCTCGATATCCTCGCATCGCTCTGGCACATTCCGATATTGCTGATCGCGATCGCATCGGTCATCGCGATTCTCGACGGGCGCGGCGCGCAGGGAGACGTATTGCAGTCGTCAGTTCTCAGTGCGCTATTACTCGTTCTCACGTTGTTCGTGTCCGCGCTGCTGCTGAATCTGACGCGGCGAAGGGATACTCGCGCGCAGCGCCGCACGCCGCATCTGATGCGCATTTTGCGCTTCGCCGGTACGCTCTTCATTTTCATGATGTGGCTTGGATATCTGCGATTCGAACTGGAATTGTGGAGCGGCCCGGTCGCACGGCTGATCAAAAATAGTTCGATGACGCCAGGTTTCAGGCATGCGATGGTCGCTGTCATCGTGACGGTCTTCGGCGCCTGGTTCGTGTGGATTCTCATTGACACGGCCATTGTCGAAGCACTGGGTCCGAGCGGCTCGCGTAGCAAGGCACTCAATCCCGGCGTACGCGCGCGCACCATGTTGCCGCTCGTGCGCAACATAGTCTTTGTGACGGTTGCAAGCCTGGCGGCCGTCATCGCTGCCGCGAGTCTCGGCATCAATCTGACACCGCTGCTAGCGGGTGCGGGTGTGATTGGTCTTGCGGTCGGGTTTGGCGCGAAATCGCTTGTCACCGATCTGATCACGGGGCTCTTCATCATTGTTGAAGAAACGATTTCAGTGGGAGACTGGATCGATGTCGACGGCGGTCATGCGGGCACCGTCATGGACCTCACGATCCGCACGGTACGGTTACGCGACGGTCAGGGCGCAGTTCATACGATTCCTTTCTCGCAGATCAAGATCGTGAAGAACCTGTCGCGCGATTTCGCCAACGCGGTATTTGAAGTGCGGGTGCCGTTCTCAGCTGACATAGACGAAGTGAACCGCCTGATTGTAGAAGTGGGCACCGATCTGATGGACGATCCTCACTTCCGCGCTGAAATACTGGGCCCCGTCGAAGTGTGGGGACTCGATCGGTTCGATGCCAACTGGATGGTCGTGAAAGGGCAGATCAAGACACAGCCGCTGCAGCAGTGGAGCGTATCGCGTGCTTTTAATGCACGACTCAAGCACAAGATGGACGAGGCAGGAATCGAGATACCCGTTCCGCAAATGCAGTTACACACGTCATCGGAGGAACGTAGCCTATGGTCGAAGGCGGATGATTATGCCCAGACCGGGAGCGCGCAAAACATGGATGCAGGCGGTACGGCCCGACGCAGATCGGGTCTCGCTGTACCGTCGGACCCGCGCGTGCTCAATGAGCCGCTGACGGCGGAGCGGCAGTCCGGCGAAACATTACCCCAGTCCCCGGGCAACTCAAATCGCGGCGGCACCATTCGTAAGTGAGACCCGCGTAAGCCGTCAGGTGGAGGCCCGCCCTTCCGTAGTGACTCAAAAAGCGCTCATCGCAGTGACGGAACATCCTGGCGGCTACGGCTGAAAGCAAGGCAAGGACATTCCTGTATTCAGGGAGCCTCAGCTGCCGATTCGGCAAGGCCGACGTCGCACGTCTCGACGCGATTGCGCCCGCCGTGCTTCGCACGATACAGCGCGGCATCGGCCCGTGCTGACGCCGCCGAGAGATCGGCCTCTCCATGCTGGTACGTCGCCATCCCGATGCTCACCGTTACGGCGATGATCTGTCCGTCGCGGGTGACGATTGGCGTGCTAGCCACGGCTAGGCGGATACGCTCTGCAATCGCTCGCGCCTGTTCGGGCGAAGCGTCTTGCAGGATGGCCGCGAATTCCTCGCCACCTACTCGCGCCGGCAAGTCCTGGCCACGAAGCGCCGCGTTGAACCGCTCTGCCACGACCTCCAGCACGCGGTCGCCCGCTGCGTGCCCCCACGTGTCGTTGACCCGCTTGAAGTGGTCAAGGTCCATTGCGAGGACGGTCAGCGGACTCTGACCTTGCTGCGCGTGGGCCACCGCGAGCCTGGATACACGGTCGAAATGGCGCCGGTTGGGGAGTTTTGTCAGCGCGTCGACTTCCGCTTCGGTACGCAGTTGCCGGATCTGTTCGCATTGATGGCTGACATCGACCAGGGTGACCAGGACGAGTCCTTTATCTTCGGACCGGCTGGGGTAACCGTGAAGAGGCGTACACCGCACGATCATGTGGACGGATCCCGCACGCGTGCACATGACAACGGGTTCGTTGATGACCTTCGCGCCCATGTTGTTCCGATTCTCCGGATCGGCGAACAGGGCCGAAAAGGATTTGCCGACGGTGGCCCGCGCGCCAAACATGCTTTCGAGCACCTCGTTGGTCTGCGCGATCTTCCCGGTCCCGAGGTCCACCAGTGCAATCGGGGTTGGGATGTTGCTGATAATCGTCGACACGAACCCGGCCCATGTTTCGACCTGTTTGTGCAGCCGGTTTTCGCGACGCACCAAAACGATTCCCGCAAGCAGCAGCGCGAATTCGATCGCCATACTTGCCACGTTGATATACACGCCTTGCAACCAGGGAAGCCGGTACTCGTCGACCGCAAAGCCAAGATCAAGCGTCCAGCTGTCGCCGGCGGTGCCGATGGGAATAATGCGGGTAGTCGCGAGACGCTCGCGCTTATCCAGCGGAGAAAGCGTGTAATACGTCGAGGGCGTGGGACCCTTGCGCTTCAATTCCTGGCCGTGGAAAACCGATCCTGTTTCGATGACGGGAATTAAGGGGTAGCGGGCAATGACCCTGTCATCGTGATTGAGCAATAGGGCAGCGCTACCCGGATCGAATGCGATGCCCCTCATCATCTTCTGGTCGACGGGCACGATCATGGCGATGCGCGCGTTGACCGCACCCGCTTCGCTGCGATGGTCTCTCAGGAAGAGCAAGCCCCAACGGGAGTCATGGTATATGGGTCGTACGTTGGTGGAAGATTCGGCGGTCACGTCGCCGGGTAACGCCCCGAACCACGCCCTGGGATGATTGGTCACCGAGGTCGAGGTCGCAAACGTCTGGCCGCCCTTATCAAATACAGCGATAGTCACATCGCCCAGCGTCTCCTTGCTCAGCAACGCTATTCCCTGGAGTTCCCTGTCGCTGAGCGTCCCTCTATCGATGGCATCGCCGACCAGCGACAAAGTCTCGTCAACCATCTCGGCGCGGTCCTGAACGCGCAGAGCGATTGATGAGGCCAGCGCGTCGAGCCGGTGACCGGTTCGTTCATTGAGGGCACTGAAATCGTGGCACGTCTGCCAGATGGTCATGACCAGATTCAGCATCACCATGAGGGCGATCGCGGGCAAGGCCCATTTTAGCCGTGACGTACTGGCAGGACGGGTTAGCAGGGTAGAGGCCTGCCGTTCGGCAGGACTGGCGGGTGAACTCATGATTGTTCGTATTGCATATTAATTGCGAGGCGCGGTAGATATTGTCAACATACGCGTCGCATGCCGGGATGGTTTGCACGACGACATCGGTAACGCTGATAGTGAAACTCCATGCGATTGGCTTAAGGCGCCGTTGCCATCCTTCGGGCGCTGCAGGATTCATTCGGATCGCGCCATGACCCCAGCTAACCTGCGCGATACCTGAACATCTATTCGGTTGTGATCAGGTGAGCATGCCTAGTAATTGCCAGAAATCAGTTTCTCTGCATAGAAGAGTAGTAACTGCGTGTCCTGCCAGTAGGTACATGGCAGGCCCATTTCCCTGGCCATTTCGCGAGCTACCAGCCGGTATTTAAGCTTAAGCGCCGTGGCGCTCATTTCATCTCTCCGTTAGCCCCGCACATCCGATATAAACAGCATTACGTACTCGCTGCATCTCGCGTCTGACCGGTTTTGGCTCCGCGTCGTCTGCAACGAACGTTGTGTCGTTTCATAATCCGACAACGACGATAGTAGTTTGCTTTAGCTCGTATATAACCGGGTAGAACCAGAGTAAATGTTCGCTGAATGGGCAAACGTTCACGGATGGCGCCGGAGCGGCAGATGTGGCTGCTTGTCGCAGACAAATGATCTGGAACTAAAGGCCCTCTTGATTATCGCGGCAACGCTTGTTCGGGCTCAAATCCGGCATGGCAGTAAAGGCGCCGCGGTCTCGGCGAATAGAGGTAGCCACCAGCGGCCCGCAATGCTGAATGCATATTTCTGGTGATAAGCGCGTTGGCGATACGATCTCCATTCCCGTACGCAAACCTCGAGGCACCGGCTAGGCTTTTATTGATTTGCTTTTTAATTCATTAATCTGACGAAATCGGCGAGTGAGGTAAATGCACCGCGCGAAATCTTTTATTGGATAAACGGTGAATATGCGCGTCGCTGGTTTTCCACATGCAGATTGAATATTGTTTAATAGTAAAAATGCATTGCAATACTCTAACCATTATATTTATTACCAATTCTTTCGGACCGGTAAAAAGCGCTAATAGTATAGAAAGGTTAGCCACCGTACTCGTTAAAGAGTGGTTGCGCAGTGCGCCGATCGGCATTGCGTTTAACCGAGGGGCGCTGCTTTATGCGGCGATCATAAAAACGCGGTCCCGGTATGCGGCGCATCTGCCGCCCCGGATTTACCCTGGAAGAGACAAAAAATGCGCACCGGCACAGACGATCTACCGAGCGTTGCCCGGAGAATGCTCGCGGGCAGGATGCTGACTGAAGGGGCAACGATTAGCGCCGTCGCGGACGCCTTGCATTTATCGGCGTTTACGGTGCGGCGCTATAAGAGCATTGTCGATGACGGCGGTCTTAATGCGCTACGGTGCATCAGCATCGGTGGACGTACGTCATTACTCGACAACTCGGCGCGAGAATGGATCGCGCAGGCATTACGAGGCTCCGCCAAAGACCATGGCTTCCCGAGCGAAGCATGGACCAACGGACGTCTGAGAGAACTCATCGGTGCGCGTTTCGGCGTGCACTATTCGCGTGTCTATGTCTGGCAGATCGTGACCGACCTTGGGCTCGCACACCGGCTGTCGAAATCCGCGCGCTGATACGTCAAGTCGATGCGTTGTGATCAGGCGCGCTCAACTCGGTGGTGACGTTAAGCGCGCCTGCGACCCACCGTACTTGGAACGGCGGACGGAGAGGGCGGTGAAGGAGACCGGTGGCGTGGGCGAATCCGGTTCTTCGCGTCAGAACAAGCCTGGGAACGGCGAGACAAACGCGGCCACGGCCTGGTTTGTCGTTTTCGTCCGCCGCTTTGCAGCGGACCTTACCGCTTCACTGTCTGCTCCACCGACTCGGCGGGCGTCATCCCGCCCAACGCCTGAAACAGAGCCGCCGTATCCGCGAGGCGATCGGCCTGCGCGCGCGTCCTGTCGATGGCCGTCTGTAACACCTGTCGCTGCGAGTCGATCAGGCCGAACTGACTGACGCCGCCGGCCGCATATTGCGCCTGAGCGATCTGCACGCTCGCCTGCGCTTCCGAGGCCGCATCCTCACGCGCCTGCAATTCGCGCGCGTCGTCGTTCAATGCGTGCAGCGTATCGGCGACCTGCTGGAGCGCTTGCAGCACAGTTTGCCGATACGATGCGAACGCGGCGTCATAAGCGGCCTGCGCGGCGCGCTTCTTCGCGCGCAGTTCACCGCCATGAAAGAGCGGTTGCGTCAGATTCAGGCCGATATTCCAGATGTTCAGGCCATTGACGACATCCTCGATGCGCGTGCGCTGCGAACCGATACCCGCTGATACCACAAACTGCGGATAGAGGTTCGCCGTCGCGACGCCGACATTCGCGCTCGCCTGATGCAGCAGCGCCTCCGATGCACGGATGTCGGGGCGTTCACGAGCGAGCGTCGACGGCAGCGTGACGGGCACGGTATCGGGTAGATGCAGCGCGTCGAGCGTGACGTCGCTGAAGTCCGCTTTCGATGGCTCGACGCCGAGCAGTATCGCAAACTGATGATCGGCCTGCGATAGTTGCGTCGTCAGCGGCGGCAATTGTGCCCGGGTCTGCGCGAGCAGCGTTCGCTGCGTGCGCACGTCGAGTTGCGCGACGCCGCCCGCCGCATGGCGTCCTTCGATGATCGCCAGTTGCCGCGCCTGCGCGTCGGCGAGTTGCTGCGTCAGCGCAAGCTGCTGTTGCAGCGACGCGCGCCGGATCGCGATAGAGACGACATTGCCCGCCAACGTGAGGCGCCCGGCGTCGAGTTCGTAGGTCTGGTAATCGACTTGTGCAAGCAGTGCTTCGAGCGCGCGCCGGTTGCCGCCAAACACATCGAGCGCATACGAAACGCTCACCGACGCATTGAGCAGTGTGAACGGCCCCGGGTTCGGCACGTTCGGAACGCCGAACGCGGCGGGATTGACCTTCTGCCGCGTACCCGAGAGCTTCGCGTCGATGGCGGGGAACGCTGTCGCGCCCGCTTGCGCGACATAGTTTTCGCGCGCTTCAATGAGTTTCGCGCGAGCTTCGGCGAGCGTCGGGCTCTGTTGCAGTGCCGTGTCGACCAGACGGTTCAACGCGTCGGAGCGAAACTGTGTCCACCACGCCGGCAGCGCATTGTCCGCAGCGGCAAGCGTTTGCGTGGCGCCTGCGGCGTGCGTCGTGGCGGGCAAGGTTTCGCGCGTGTAAGACGACGCGTCGGGCGCAGCGGGCGAGCGAAATTCGGGGCCCACCGCGCAGCCGCATAGAATGAATGCGAACAGCGGAACGAAGCGTTTCATCGTCACTCCCTTCTAATCCAGCGTGCGCCGGTAGAAGCGCACGGCAACGGCCATGACGACGACGGTAAAGATCGCGACGGGCCACACCGATGGCCACAGGTCCACCCAGCCGTTGCCCTTCAGAAGTATGCCGCGTACGAGCCGGTTGAAGTAGGTGAGCGGCAGCAGGTTGCCGATCCATTGTGCCCAGACAGGCATGCCCGCGAACGGAAACATGAAGCCCGACAGCAACAGGCTCGGCAGAAAATAGAAGATGGTGAGCTGCATCGCCTGCAGCTGGTTCTGCGCGATCGACGACAACGTGATGCCGACAGTCAGGTTCGCCGCGATGAAAAGCAGCGCGGCGATATACAGGGCGATCAGACTGCCGACGAACGGCACCTGGAAGACGTAGCGCCGCGCCCAGAATGATCGACGACTGCACGAGCCCGATCGCGATATACGGCACCAGCTTTCCCGCGATCACCTCGAGCGGCAGCACGGGGGTGGCGAGCAGATTCTCCATCGTGCCGCGCTCACGTTCGCGCGTCATCGCGAGGCCCGTCATCATCACCATCGTCAGCGTCAGGATCGTGCCCATCAGACCCGGCACGACGTTGTATTGCGTAATGCCCTCGGGGTTGTACAACTTGTGGATCTGCACGTCGAAAGCGGCCGGCGTGCCATTCAGATGCGCAAGCGGTCCCGTGATGTCCTTGTCTGCGACCGCCTGCGCGATGCCCGGCAGCGCGGCGAGCGGCGCCTGCGTCGCGGTCGGATCGGTCGCGTCGGCTTCGACGAGCAGCGCGGGCCGTTCGCCGCGCAATAGCCGCCGCGAAAAATCGACGGGAATCGACACGACGAACGTTACGTCACCGCGCGCGAGCGCGCGGCGTCCCGCTTCGTCGTCGGGCAGGGTCTCGACGATATGAAAGTACTCGGAGTTCTTCATCGCGGCGATAAAGCTGCGCGAGAACGGGCTTTGATCGCTGATCACGACGGCGGTGCGCAAGTGCTTTGGATCAGTGTTGATCGCGAAGCCGAACAGCGCGAGCTGAACGATCGGCAAGCCGACGATCATGCCGAATGTGATGCGGTCCCGGCGCAACTGGATGAACTCCTTGAGGACAATGCCCCACCAGCGCTCAACGGAAAAAAATCGGGAAAAGAACCGATTCACAATGGTTTCCCGTAGTTGTCGGTCGAGCGGCTCATCATGTAGATAAAGACGTCTTCGAGCCCGGTTTCGATCGGCTCGGTCCGCACAGGCAGGCCGGAGGTCACCTCTCTGATTGCTTGTTCGAGCGCGGCGTGATCGTGGCCGCTCGCGTGCAGTGCAGAGCCAAACACGACGGTCTGATCTACCCCGGGCGTCTTGCGTAGCTGTTCGGACAGATCGGTCAGACGGTTGCCGTGTATTGACCACGTGGCGAGCGCCTGCGAATCGATGACCTGCTGCGCGGTGCCCTGCGCGAGCAGCTTGCCGTATGCGATGTACGCGAGCTTGTGGCAGCGCTCCGCTTCGTCCATGTAGTGCGTGCTGACCAGCACCGAAATGCCTTGCGCCGCGAGCCGATGCAGCTCTTCCCAGAAGTCGCGGCGCGCGGTGGGATCGACGCCCGCTGTCGGCTCGTCGAGCAGCAGCAGCTTCGGCTCGTGCAGCATGCACGCGGCGAGCGCGAGCCGCTGCTTCCAGCCACCCGACAACGCGCCCGTCATCTGGCCCGCGCGCGTCTGCAATCCGAGATTCTCGAGCGCGCGTTCCACCTTCTCCTTGCGGTCGCGCATCTGATAGATGCGCGCGACGAAATCGAGGTTCTCGCGGATCGTCATGTCTTCCCAGTACGAGAAGCGCTGCGTCATATAGCCGACGTTGCGCTTGATCTGCACGCTGTCTCGCACGATGTCGTAGCCGAGGCAGGTGCCGCTGCCGGAATCCGGCGTGAGCAGGCCGCACATCAGGCGGATCGACGTCGTCTTGCCGCTGCCGTTCGGCCCGAGGAAGCCGAAGATCTCGCCACGCGAGACCTGCAGCGAGACGTCGTTGACCACGTGCCTGTCGCCGAAATGCTTGTTGAGGTGGTGCACGTCGATTGCGAGCGGGCTTTCCGGCGAACCATCCGGCGTGTCTTGCGGCTTGCCGCCGCGTGAGGTGTTTCGCGTAGTCATTGCAGCGTCACCGAGACCGGCTGGCCGGGATGCAAGCGCGGCGCGTCGTCGACGGAAGGATGCGCTTCGATCATGAACACGAGCTTCGCGCGGCTCTCGTTGCTGTAGATGACGGGCGGCGTGTATTCCGCCGAGACTGATAGGTAAGTGATCTTCGCCTTCACGTCCGACGCGCAGCCATCGCAATGAATCGTCAGCGAGCGGCCCGGCGCGAGCGAGCCGACGGCCGTCTCCGGCACGAAAAAGCGCACCTTGATGTTTTGCGGCGGCAGCATCTGCACGACGGGACTGCCCGCCTGCACCCATTCGCCGACCCGGAACAGCGTGTCGTAGACGCGCCCGTTGGCGGGCGCGTTCACGCGCTTCTGGTCGAGCCTCCATTGCGCCTGAGCGACTGCGGCCTGCGCCGCTTCGACCTGCGCGGCCTGCGCGAGCAACTGTTGCGAACGGCCCGGCAAGCGGGCGACGTCGACCTCGTGCGTGAGTTCACGCACCTGCGCGTTGGCGGCATCGGCGGCGGCGCGCGAATCGTCGAGCTGCCCCTTGGGAATGCCGCCCACGCGATACTGCATCTCGTCGCGCGTTAGTTGCTGCGCGGCCTTGCGTGCATTCGCAACGGCCTGTGCAAGCTGCGCCTTCGTCACGTCGATTTCGGGCGGGCGCTTGCCCGTCCGGATGTCCGCGAGTTGCGCGCGGGCAGCGGCAAGCTGTTGCTGAGCCTGTTGCAGCGCCGCTGCTTCATAGACCGATTCGAGCGCGAACACGGGCGCATTCGCCGTGATTTCCTGGCCGCGCGCGACGTCAAGTTGCTCCAGCTTGCCCGATTGCGACGAACTGAGATACACGAATTCGCCTTCGACATAGCCTTGCCACGTAGGAGCGGCGCGGTCGGAGCATGCGCCGAGCGCGCCGCATGCGACGAGCGGGATGGCGAGCCGCATGGCGTACGCCAGGAAACGGGAGCGCTTCATGAACTGGGCCTTGTGCGTGAGCGGCGCGTGGTCTTGCGCGCCGCCGGCGGATTCATGCCGCCCAGCAGTAGCGCCGTGACGTGCCGCCGCAACGTGTCGCGCTCGACCGGTTCGAAGCCGCGGATGCTGTTCCACAACGTGGCGGACGCCTGCGGCAGCATCACGAGCGCGATGATCGAGTTGAACATCAGAAGCGGATCGAGTTCGGGATTCACCGCGTCCGCGTGCTGCGCGTCCCTGATGCGGGTGCCGAAACGCTTGATGTTGTCGAACGGGATGCGCGTGATCATCCTGTCGCGCAGCATGCCTCCTTCGTTGACGACTTCGCGCAGCCACAGCGGCGCAAGCCAAGGCATGCGGCCCGTCACGTCGAACAGCCGCGCGACGAACTCGCCGACCATAACGAACGGGTCGTCGTTCGACTCGTCCCCGGCGGCGCTCCACACAAATCCTACCGATGGCGCAAGCCGTTCGTCGACAATTGCATCGAGGAGCGTCTCGCGATTGGTGAAGTAGTAATGCACGAGCGCGGACGTAACACCCGCGCCCGCGGCGATCTGCGCGACGGTGGTGGCCGCGATGCCGCGCTCGGAGAAGAGGCGCGTGGCGTTGTCGAGCAGATGCTCGCGGACGTCGAAATTCTCGACGACAGGGCGGCGGCCGCGCGGCTTGGCGAAGGGACGTTTCCTGTTCACCGGCCGCAGTCTAATTGTCGAGTTAGTTAAATTCAAGCGGGGTATACCGCAGGTGCGACAAGCTGGGTGACCATCGGAGATCTGGCGGCCACCGAGACTGGCTGGCCGACGCCGCGGACAACCCGGGCACGAACATCACCGTACTCGCGCGTTACCAGGTGTATTTCGTGCCGACGCGGGCAGTGTAGTCGTGACAGCTTTGCTCGCCCGATGTCCCGGCTACGTTGGCCCAGCCGGTCCAGTCCTTGCCGAGGTCCGTGTTAAGTCCCAGCTTCACCTCATACCGGTTGGCGGGATAGAGACTGCCAATCGGTAACGGGTCGAATGAGACGCTGCTATTGGCGGTCGTATGCCACCCGTTCAGCGTGACATAAGGTCGCACCTTGCGACCATCGTCGCGAATGAACGTCCGGTCGGGCCGCACGCCCAGTCGCGTAATCACGCCGTTTGAGTTCGCACCGGTAACATTGGTGCCATTCTGCTCGATGCCCGCTCCGACATTAAAATTTGCTTCCAAATTATTGAAATATTTATTCTCTGGTCCTTACAAATTATTATTTTGCACTATGAAATAATTTTGTCACTCGACGATACCTGAGGTCGTTTTCCTTTTTGATCAATGAAAGTGGCCATCGGGTCATACACGACCTGCATTATTGAGCGTAGATTTCATCGACACGGACGATGCATGTGACATCGATAAGCGGAATTTGTATTCGAAGAGCACATGTTTTGTTGACCGTCGATGAATGCGAGTGAGGTCGTCTGGTCGTCGCTCGCAGGAGTCGCACGTTGCCGCGACGCATGACGTCAGTGAATGGCTTTGTAGGCAGCCAGCACTAGTCCCGAACGTTGCACGCAAACGCGTTGCACTGGTTTCTGACAGGAGGTAGATCGCAGTGGGTGATCGCTACGAGCATATCCGGAACGGTACACCGATGTGCTGTGATCAATGGATTGAAGAGATGTCGTTAATAGGCCTGCAATACCGGTTCAATTCTCCTCATGCTGGTGCATCAAGGCTCCAAGATGCGTACGTCGGCCAGATCATTATCGTGAACCTCGATATCGCCTGGCAAACGGCCACGCCAATCCCGAACCGCTGGAACGACGGATCTCTGATCGTGCAAGTCGTGAGGGACGGCACGAGATGGATGGAGCAGCGGGGTGAACAGGGGATGAAATGCAGCTGCGGCGACGTGGCTGTGGTCGATCCACTGTACTGGTACAAGGCGACAGTCCACGCACAGACATCCATGTCGATATTGCGCATTCCGAGGTCGGCATTGCGGGAGCGCGGACTGCACGGCGAGTTTCCCGTGATCTGTTGTCCAGATCCGGCGAATCCCGACGTCCGTGCGGTACGCGACTTCATTCTGTACATGACCTCGCAGGCAGGCAAGGCAAGCAACGCAATGCTTGTCCAGCTTTCTGAGCAGTGCATGGATCTGGCGGATGTGCTGGTCAGCGACCGTAGCCGCCCCGCTCCGAAGCGCTCGAACGCCGTGACAGTGCTGCGTGCGAAACAGCTGATTGCGCGCCGCATTGGTGACCACGATCTGTGCGTCGCGAGTATCGCTGCCGAGCTGAACATGACGCCCCGTAACCTCACGTTCGTCTTGCAAGCGGGTGGGTTGTCACCGATGCGCTATGTGTGGTCGGTGCGCCTTGAGCATGCGGCGCGGTTGCTCGTCGGCGCGTCGCGAGGGGACATTAAGACCCTTGCACATCAGTGCGGGTTTGCGAGCCCTGCCCACTTCGCCCGCGTGTTCAAGGCACGCTATGACATGACGCCCCGTGACTATATGGAAAGCCACAAGACGGCGCGCCGCGACGCGGTGAACAGATGCAGCTGCGCGACATGCCAGGCACTGAAAAGTCGTGAACAGCCAAATCGCTGAGGGTGCATGCGAGCGGCGATATTTTAAGCACGCGACCTACCTGCGATCGGTGCCGCGCGCATCAGTCGCGCGGTCGTTTCGACAAGCATTGCGCGGTTTTGCGCCGACTGCTTACCCGTTAACCTTAACTACGTGTGCGATCTAACCTCAGAAAATCTGACAGGGCTTTCATATGCCGCATCGTGTGCCGGCATACAGCTCGATCGTGCTGCCGTTCGGGCGGCGCTTGCGCCGGGCAAGCCGCAGGCCCGTTGCGATGCGCCGGCCAGCAATGTCGATGTTTTGAGTAAGCCAAGAATACCCATGGATCTGAAATTGAAGGGCAAGCGAGCGCTTGTTACGGGCTCGACAGCGGGACTCGGCGAGGCAATTGCCTGTCTGCTGGCCTCTGAGGGCGCGACGGTGATCGTGCACGGACGCGACCAGGGGCGGGCGACGGCCGTCGCGGAAGCAATCATCGCGGCGGGCGGCGCAGCCGACATCGCGCCAGGCGATCTGGCTACCGGTGCAGGCGCCGATACCGTAGCGGCAAAGGCCCGGCAAGGCGGCGCAATCGATATTCTTGTCAACCATGCGGGCGATTATCACCACCTGAGATGGACGACAGCCTCGGCCAGCAGCTGGATCAAAACGTATCAGGCTAACGTTTTATCAGCGGTGCGAATGATTAAGCGGTTCGTCCCTGCCATGCGCGAGCGTGGCTGGGGACGCGTCATTCAGATTGGCGCGGGCAGCCCGGTCCGTCCAGGTCCCATCTACCCGGACAGCTGCGCAGCAGTCGCCGCGCGGCACAACGTTGCTGTTTCGCTAGCGCTTGATTTGAAGAACACTGGCGTGACATCGAATATCGTGGCGCCGGGTGCAATTCTGGTTCCAGGATCCAAGGAACTTCTGGAAGAAGTCGCCCCGCAATATGGACGGGGCGACGCGCGGGACGAGATCGAGGTCGGTTGCGCGCGTGACATGGTCCCCAATGATGTGGGCCGTCTCGGACGCCCTGAAGAAGTCGCCGCAGCCGTCGCCTATTTGTCGAGTGTGCATGCCGACTACGTGACCGGAGCCACCATATGGGTGGACGGCGGCCCGGCCCGTTCGGCCTTTTGATTCAGATGCCGAAGTCGGTCTTACGAAGCCCGCTCGCGGCATTGAGGCGTGAGGCACAGAACAGGCTTTAGACAATTGATGGGTTCTGTCGCATTAGCGCGATTGGGTAGGATTGAGAAGACCGAACATGTGAACGAACCCGATGGCAGAGACGACGAAAACACCGCGCAGGACGCTGCCGGCCGGGATTGGGAAGGCGCGTTGAAGGGGCTGCACTATCGGCTGAAGGTGATCCTGCTGTCGGTGCACTGGTACGCGGCGTATTCGCTGAGCCTGCGTAACCTTGAAGAGATGATGGCCGGGCGTGGCGCACAGTGGAAGTACCTGTACCGGGCGGTGGACCGGGACGGCAACACGGTCGATTTCCTGCTGCGTGCGCATCGCGACCAGGCCGCGGTGCGGCGCTTCTTCGAGCGGGCCATCAGGCTCAACGGCGAACCCCATACCATCACGATTGACAGGAGCGGCGCGAATCTGGCCGCGCTGCAATCGCTCAACGGATTGCGGACGAAGCGTGGACTGGGCGAATGATGCTCATCGCAGCGCAGAAGCGCCGCTACGGCTGCCATCGAATTCACGTGCATCGCGCGAGGGCTGGCTGGCCAACCACAAGCTCGTCTGGCGGCTCTACAGCAACGCAGGGCTTAGCGGTTCGTAAGCGGCGTGCAAGCGTATTGCGGCTGTCCGAACGTACGCCGCCGCCGTTACCAACCGGCCCGAATCAGCGCTGGTCGATGGACTTCGTTTCCGACAGGCTAGCCTATGGTCGGCGGTTTCGATGCTTGAACGTGGTCGACGATTACACGCGCGAATGCCAGGCCATCGAGGTTGACAGCTCGCTTCCGGGGTTACAGGTCAAGCAAGTGCTTGAACGGCTGAAGGAGATGCGAGACTTGCCCGCGTCTATTACAGTGGACAACGGACCGGAGTTCGCTGGTAAAGCGTTGGACGCATGGGACTACGAAGCAGGCGTCACGCTGTCGTTCATTCGTTCATTCGGCCTGGCAAGCCCGAGGAAAATGCTTATATCGGGAGTTTCAACGGGTGGTTCCGCGATGAATGCCTGAACGAGCACTGGTTCGTCTCGATGCGTCACGCCAAGCGGCTCATTGAGGACTGGCGTATCGAGTACAACACCGAGCGGCCTCACAGCTCGCTCGGCTATCTTGCACCCGAGCAGTTCGCCCGGGTGCATGAAGCAACCCCGCAGTCTTTAGCCTCGGACTCTAGCTGCAGTCCGGACTAAAACCGGGGGCAGGTCAGGCTGGTCTCGGAGCAACTTAGGCGCGGCGCCTATCTGCTTATGCTGCTATCGTAGACACTGCAGCGAGAAGAGCCCACTCAGTTGTAGTCCCATACGCTGACTGAAGTGCCGTGTGTTTTTTCCTCTTTGCCTTGGCGACAATTTTTTGAATGTTGCTTACCTGCGCTGGCTCCGTTGGACTTTGCGCTACTCGCCTTGCTAGCAATCGTGCTCGCATCACCGTCCCTCTTTTCTGTCGAACAGGTAATGGCGTAAGCCGGAATATTACAAAGCATCGTTACAAACGTGATTAGAGGGACGGTAGTAAGATTTATCTTCATTGTTTCGAAATCCCAATGATAAGAATGGAGGAAAGGTTACCTGTCGGGGACAGACTCTCCGTTGAGCAGAAAAAGTGCTTCAGCGGTATGGAAAAGCCCCACGAGGGTCATGAATCAAGCAGCGGAGGCGGTCTTCGAAAAGGTGAGATCGGCATAGCTCTAGGGCTGCGCCTGCTACGTAACGCGTGGGGCAGAAAACCGGTCGACGGACGGCTTGGATGCGGGGTTTCGTGCTTCCGGATGGTATTTCCGTGAGTAAACTCGAGTTATGTTCCTATACATAAACAAACAACGCTCCAATGGTTGAGATTAACTTAGTGAATCTTTGTCAACGCGATTTGATAAGATTTCCTATTCATAAAAATATGCGCGTCGGAACAACCACCTACGGCGGCCACGTTGGCAGATTGTGTGCTTGCAATCATCGGGTGCCTTGAAAAAGAAAGGGGGAAAGTTTTTTTCATCGTGCAAATATGTCTTCAACTTTGTAGCACCGTAACACGCCCACCATTAGGTCCTGCGGCGGGGCTGACCTTTCCGCGTGAACAAAGCTAATTTGGCTATGCCGTTTCCCACCACGGGAAGACTCGAATACGCATGCAGTATTCAGCCGAAGGCATCTACCGCCGCGCTGATCGCTAGGCATGCGCGAGCCTGCCGTAAATGAACTCGCCGCCCTTTGAAGACCGTCGCTCGCGGGTAAATTGCCTCTCCTGCTACATGCAGGGCCCGCTGACCAAATATACCGTTAGTATCCGCAAATCACGTACGACCAGATGGTCATTTGTGTTGACTGGATAGGAAAGCGACATCAGATTTCGTCACCGCATCCGATCGAATGCGATTTCTCATCTTTAAGTGAATTGCGGCGTTGTACAGTACTATCTAACATAGGTAACCGAATCATTTATAGAACTAAGCAAGATATTTTTAAAGTTTAATAAGATTTTATTAAACATAGAGTAATGTGTTTTTAAGGGCCGCGCAGATGAGGGCCAGTTCGCGTCGGGCGCAGGTCAGCAAGGTTCCGTCTTGCACTACTAGTGGAATGGCCGTGGTTCGAAACAGAGCACGACGTCCCGCGAATGTTTGCCGGACCAGCTACGTTCGAAGTCGCAACATTGCTAGCAGACACACTGCATAACGTTTCGAAAGGGAAATGAACGGTTGTGAGCGATTGTCTTTACGAGAACATTTGGAATGGCGCGCCGATGTGCCGCGACGCCTGGATTGAGGCAATGTCAAGGCAAGGCTTGTGGTGCCGATTCGATTCCTCAGGAGGTAGGTCCACGAAGTACACCGCTCGCGCTGGCGGAACCGAAATCGCGAAGGTTGATTCGATGTGGCAGACGGTTTCGCCGTTCACGCACGCCCACCGTTGGAACGACGAACACGTGTACGTGAAGATAGTGACAGGTGGCACGTACTCGATCAAACACCGGGGGGAAGTGATGAGTCTTCGACCCGGGGAGATCGCCGTGCTCGACCCGCTGTCCGGCTTCGACGAGTCTGTTCGCGAGTCGGCGCGTCAGTCGTTACTCTATGTCCAAAGGTCGGCATTGCGTGAGCGTGGGCTACCCGACCGCTTTCCGCTGATCTACCGTCCGGATCTGGAATCGCCGGATGTCTGTGCGCTACGTGAGTTCGTGGTCTATTTGACCTCACAGATCGGTAACGTCAGCGACGCGGTGCTCGAACGGCTTGGCAACTATTGTCTGGATCTGATGCACGCGCTGTTCGACGGCCGCGGCAGGCCTGCCCCGCGCCACACGAGTTCAACCACCGCGCTGCGTGCGACGCAAGTAATTGCACGTCGCATAGATGACCCCGATCTGAGCGTCGCAAGCATTGCCACCGAGCTAAACATGTCAATTCGAACCCTCACGCGCGCGCTGCGAGCCAACGGGATGTCGGCGATGCGATACGCGTGGTCATTACGCCTTGAGCATGCAGCGCAGCTGCTCGCCAGTGAACCTGAACGGGCGGTCCTGGAAATTGCGTACCGGTGCGGCTTTAGGGATCCGTCCCACTTTAGTCGAGAATTCAAGAAACGCTACGACATGACGCCGCGTGAGTATGCGGTAAGCCGCGAAGCGGCGCGCGAGGAGGATGCGGCGGCAGGGAAGAGGCAGTCGCTTCTTCCGTCCGAAGACGTGGACTGCATTACGCTCGACGCACAGAATCTGTCCTCGCGGAGCGAGATCTTGAGGTTCGGCCGGGATTCGTAAAATTTTCGCCAGAATTGCCTGAAGCTGCGGATTTAAAAGCTAGATCAAAGTCGATTGTCGGATCGGGCGGCGGTATCTTCCGCTGGAGGTCGAGCAAATAGGATCCGAGCCGGTTAGTGTGATCCCTGCGGTATGGCGAGAGCGTCAAGCACATCGGCGTCGACCGGATGGCGCTTCGCCTGCAACTCCTTGAGCTTCCTGGACATCCACTGCACGTTGTAGAGGACGACCATGTTTGCAACGAGCTGGTTGTACTTGATGACCTTCCGCTGCTCGTGCCGCAGGTTCTCCGCGATGACGTCCCCGCTGAACATCAGCCATTTCGCGAATTCATTGAACTGCGCACTCTTGTTTGTCGCAGTGTGCATCGTGAGGCGCCTCTCCGGGTCGTTGATGCAGCGTTCGCGAAGGCATGTCTTCAGGCGTTTTTTCAAGTGGGAGATCAGTTTCTTGCTGACCCGCGAAACGCACTTCACCAGTTTTTCAGCATCCGCTCAGAAATCCAAGCGTATTGGTTGGTGCACCATCTAGTCGAGATACTTCCGGGCGATGAACGTGAACCGGTGATTGTCGAGCGGATTCGTGAGGGCGGGGCGGTAGTTTTGGCGTGCCAAATGGCATGGAGCATTGAGCGGATGCATAAGCCGGACGCGGAGGAACGAGATTCGGTGTTTCAGCAGTTCGCGCCTGAGACGGTAGAACAATTGCCGAGTATCGCTGTCGCGCGATAGCGCAGCACCAGCCGTTCAGCCGCCAGTACGATCGTCAGGCGATGCTGGACGACCGCCTCGATGATCTTCACGCGCTCGAGCTCGTGCATGCTGATCGTGATGAATCCACGTCCGTTCATGGTCTGGCTCCGGGCTGGCTGTGATGCCGCAGCATGCGCCACGGCAGCCCAGCCCGAAGCAGGAAACCGGACATTTCTAATGAGCCAGAACCAGACATTACTTATATGGTCGCCTCCCATTTGCAAGGCGATATTGCGAGTGGCGAGGAGGGTGGTTGCGGACTTATATCCGGACTCAATCGCGGGCGTGCCCGCCGGCCCCGATGGATTTCGCCGCAAAGGTCCTAATCTAAATAGCGGACTCGAGGTCCGAGTAATGTCTCAGGCTTGCCCTTGCGCGGTCCAACCTGTCTTGCCATCGTTCAATACGCCTGTGCAACCGTGAACAGTTAAAGGCCGTGGACCGCTAGTGCTATGCCGGTGCGGCCTGGTAGGTTCGTCCATACGCAAGGAGTGCCCAGATCGTGCGGGCCATTTTGTTGGCTAGCGCGACAGCGACGACGTTCGTTGGCCGCCGGGTCAGCAGCAGGCGCAATCGCTCTGGCAAATGCTTCGAACTCGAGATAACCGATCGCGCGCCGTGGATCAGTAGCGTGCGCAAATACACGTCGCCGCGTTTGCTGATGCCACCGAGCTTTACCTTGCCTCCCGAGCTGTTCTGTCGTGGCACAAGGCCCAGATACGCAGCAAATTCCCGTCCGGAGCGGAACGTCTTTGCCTGTCCGATGACGGAGACAGCGGCTGTTGCGGTGAGCACCCCGACGCCGGGAATTTCGGAGATGCGTCTGCATGCCTCATCGTTGCGACGCCATTCGAGAATGCGCTGCTCGATCCGTGTGATCTGCTCGTCGAGCGCTCGAAGCCGCGAAAGC
>NZ_CADIKH010000023.1 GCF_902859855.1 Paraburkholderia humisilvae | reverse complement strand
TTCCTTCTCGAACCACGCCCGCTCATCCGCCTGTCGCTTGCCGGCCATTTCGCTCGCACACGAAACATAACGTGCACCAGGTTTCGCATCCGACTTGTGGGTAATTGCAAGCGCACGACCTCCGGAAAGACCGGCCATTGTTCTTTTTGAGAGAACACTGTTGAGGCGACCCGGTGATTTATCGGCGCAACCGTACAGACCAGAATTCGAGCATTGCATGAGTGCACGTGACGGGTCTGCATCGACGACCCGTTAGTGCACTCCTTCATTGGGCATCTCGCGGGTGGTTAACCGCCGCGGCCCTTACGTCAACTTGAGCCGTGCAATGGATGACACAATGATTAGTATTCCATACTACTACTTTGTCGAATCTGCACTCAAATCAAATAGATAAGGAGCGTCTATCATGAAATCCAGCGGAAATACCGTGTTCATCACCGGCGGGACATCGGGCATAGGACGCGGACTTGCGGAAGCCTTCCACAAGCGGGGCAACAAGGTCATCATCTCCGGGCGGCGCAAGGCGTTGCTTGATGAGATCGCACAGTTGAATCCCGGCATCGATACCATCCAACTCGATATCGGCGACGCCGCGCAGATTCGCAAGGTCGCCGCGCACCTGGTGGAACGCTATCCGGCCTTGAACGTCCTGATCAACAACGCCGGCATTATGCCGTTCGACGATGCCGGCGGCGCGCTCGACGAGGAACTGGCGATCCGCCTCATCGACACGAACCTGCTTGGCCCTGTACGAATGAGCGCCGCCCTCGTCGGGCATCTGAAACGGCAGCCCGAGTCGTACATCATCAACAACAGCTCGGTGTTGGCCTACGTGCCGCTTGCGGAGACCGCATTGTACTCAGCCAGCAAGGCGGCGATTCACTCGTACACGTTGTCGCAACGCTTCGTGTTGCGCGATACGAGCGTTCGCGTACTCGAGATCACGCCACCCTGGGTAGACACCGATCTCGTTCACAAGAGCGGCGACCCGCGCGCGATGCCACTTGATGCGTTCATCGGCGAAACGATGCAGTTGCTGGAGACCGCGACAACGGAAGTGGTCGTCGGCGCGGCCAGACCCATGCGCGACAACGCGGGGCCGCGCGAACATCCGTTTGTCGAACAGTTCAACCAGTTCGTCATCGACAATCCGTTTCCCGTCGAATAACGGGTGCACGCGCGCGCATGCGTGGCAAGCCGCAACGTGGGCAATCACCGGAGACCTTGCAATGGCTGCAACACTTGAAGAGAAAAACACAGCGCTTGTTCTTGAGGCGCTGGATACGCTGTTTAACAGGAAAAACTATGCGCAGGCGGCGCAATTCTGGTCCGAATCCTATGTACAGCACAGCCGGCATGTTCCTGCTGGACGCGACGGGCTGTTCGGTCTGGTCCGTGCGCTTGCCGACGTGCGTTTCGAGTACGACATGGCGATCGCGCAGGGCGACTTTGTCTGGGTGCACAGCCGATACACCAGCTCAGCCAGTCCCGCCGCGCTGATCGGTGTGGACATCATCCGAATCGAAGACGGCAAGCTCGTCGAGCATTGGGACGTATTGCAGGACGAAGCGACGCGCAGCGAATCCGCCGGCGGCCACCCGATGTTTGGCAGCACCTTTGCGGATGAGCGGTAGCGCTCGCGGTTCGGTTTCTTACATAAGGAATCCGTAATGACCACATTGCTTGAGGAAGCCGTGCGAGCGCATGGCGGAATGGACAGGTGGGCGAGCTTTCGCACTGCTTTGGCGGCACTTGATATCGGCGGCGCGATATGGCGCCTCAAGGGGCAGCCGGATATGTTCCGCGGGATCGAGGTGGCCGCAAGCCTGCGCCGGCAGCACGTCGCGATCACGTCGCGGACAGCCGGCTGGCGAGGCGCGTTCACGCCGAACCTCATTCGCATCGACTCGCATAACGGTCATGTCGCCGAGGAGCGGACGTCACCGCGCGCGTCGTATCAAGGCCACACCCAGCAAACTGAATGGGATCGCCTGCACGCGCTGTACTTTACCGGCTACGCGCTTTGGACATACCTGACCATACCGTTTCTCTACACGTTTCCTGGCTTCGTGATGGAGGAGCTACCCGCGTGGAACGAGAACGGCGAAGTGTGGCGACGTCTGAAGGTGACGTTCCCGGATTTGATTGCGAGCCACAGTCGCGAGCAGATTTCCTACTTCGGTCAAGACGGGCTGCTGCGCCGCCACGACTATACGGTGGATGTCATGGGTGGAGCGACTGGCGCCAACTATGCATCGAACTACCACAACGTGCGGGGTGTCATGGTCCCGATGTCGCGCCGGGTCTTTGCGTACGACGACGCGAGGCGAAAGGTCGACGAGCCGTTACTGGTGTCGATCGACTTTCGCGATATCGATTTCCGCACCGGATAGCCTCCAACGCGTCGCAGCGGCGGGATATAAGTCGGTATGCAACCAAGCCGCGAGTCCCGACGTCGGATAGCGTTCCAAGCACCGAGTTTGATGTTCATTTGCGCCAACCGCTTCTTTTGCATCGGTTGTGTGATTTGCTGTCGAAATTATTACCAGAAGTGCGTGTTGAAAGAAAATTCCCCACCTTGTTCGAACGGTGATCAGCCGGCTCCTTCGCGTTGGCTAATGATCCAGCGTAACGGGCTGCGCTTTACGAGATTTGACGGACGTCTATAGCGCTTCAACTGGCTCGTTCTTGATCACGCACAATTGAGTTTTCCGCCGTTGACACCACGAGTCTACGTACCCATCATCAGTATTCCGACCGAATCCGTCGCGCCTGGTGAGAAAACCCCGGCGGGGTTGAGGCATTCAATTTGAAGACTCATCAAAATCGGTGGCGAGTGACTATGCTCAAAGGAAACTAACTTGACTAAGACTCGCACAACTGTTTCCGTTCTTACGCTCGTATGTGCCCCTGCGCTTGGGGTATTTCCATTCCTTTCCTCTCCGCTTGCCCTAGGGGCAACCATGGAAATTTCGGAAAAGCAAATGATCGTCGACCACGTGACGGTCTCGTCGGACAAGCCCTATGCGCTCGTCAAAGAAGATTTGGAAAGGCGCCTTGGACGGCTTGATGAAAACATTCGGACGCTTCTAAGGGAAAAGAAAACTGATGAGCTCAGAGCGGCGCTGCGCAAAGCTACGGGCAAAGATGGTCTGGCGATTCATTACATCGGCGTACACGGGGACTGGCTGATCCTGAAAGGACAACAGAAAAACGGAATCGTGTACTTCACGGGCGATATCCTGACCGCCATTGAGATGACGAGCGTCAACATGGCCGCGGGACTGTATGCACCCCTTAGGATCATGGTGTATGAAAACGCGCAGGGTGGAACGACCATCGAGTACGACAAGCCATCCTCACAACTGAGCCAGTTTCATAGCGCTGTCATCGACGCGCAGGCTCGTTCGCTCGACGACAGAGTGGCAAAATTGTGCGCATCGGCGCTTCAGTAACCCTATCAGCGTGACAGCTGTCACGGGTCGGATCGGGTCGTTGAAGGCGAAGCGATCGGCATAGGGGACGACCATACGCCGTGCCCCTGCCATACCACCAGGCATGCGGGTCCGCACCGGGCGGTTCGGAAAGTTGAGGTCAGGAGACGGGGCAGACCCAGCAAGCAGCACATTGACCAGCAGCGGTGAGAGCGGGCCGCCTTGCGGTGTACCCTCGCCGCGCTCCTGCACCACGCCATCGCTGATGATCCCGCTGTTCAGATACGCGCAGATCAGCCGGATGACGCCGGCATCGCCAATGCGTTTCTGCACGCGGTCAATGAGGATGTCGTGATTGACCCGATCGAAGAACTTCTCCAGGTCAACATTTCACTCGCTTATGGGGTGGTGCTCAGATTGACACTACGAGTAAAAGAGGAAAAAAAGAAAAAATCCCAAAAAAACAAGCGGCTAGCGTCCTGCGCTGCCGCTTCCTCGATGCTAGAAATTTGGCAAATCAAAGCATCGTGTGAGCAGATTTCGCGCAATTTTTGGCATAGATCTCAAAAAAAAACGCCCCTTTTTCGAGACGACTGTGCGCGGACGGCCCAACCTACTTGATCTACCCCGTACGCATCATCGTTTGCGGCTCGGCTCGGCCTAATCTGCCGGACAACTGCACAACTAACCCAAACCGCGTCTAGCTCAGCAACATCTTGTTGATTCGACACCAGAATTTCTTCAATCAGTGCCGCAATCTGTCCCTCTACCGCCTTCATTTTCGTAACCCCGTTGCTTTCGTTATTGGGGCGTCCAGATTACGAAAGCGCGCAAAAGCGCAAGTTCGAAAAACAAAGGGATTTCCCGGCGCGAGATCAGGCAACCGCCCGCAAAAGCTTATCCAGCTTGGCGTCGTCGATAGTCTGATCTTCTTTGAAGTATTTAAATAACAACGAGATCAACGCGGCTTTTTTCTCAGGATCGGGTTGCAGCTTGTTGCGCTCTAGCCATCGCTCAACGCCCAGTACAACCTCCCGAATCAGCTCGGCATCGTCAAATTCGCCACTCTTGCGCTGCTCCTTAATGTAGGTCGTGGCCTCCTCCAGTAGTTCACCACTCCTCGTCTGGGCAGCTTCAGGGGTTGATTTAGCCGCCAGATAGCGACCGGGAACGTCGTACACCTTGCGCCGGCCACCAAGCCCGGTGCGCTCCTCCCAATACCAGCCCTCGCTCGCCGCGCGCTCGATCACACGAGCCTTCGTGGTGGGTAAGCCAGCCAATCGCATCGAGGCGATCTCCGACGCAGAGTACAGGGCACGTTTGGGCACACTTAAATTCCAGAAGCGTTCCCTTTCGAGGAACAGTTAATCAATATCGCGTCGCCCCGTATGCGCCTTACCCAACAAGGATTCAGGCACTGACATCGGTCGCCACCCGCAAAAACAAAGCGTTCCGCTACGGAACACCCTTGACGGCACACTTTGGAACACTTAGACTCCGTTAAACCTGACCTTCGGGACTAACGCCCGACAAAAAAACCGGTCATTGACCGGAGCAGCGAGGACTAGCAGATGCCTACGGAACAAAGCCGAACGGGCTGGCACAAGGAAGACATCAAAGCTGCCATCCGCAAACGCGGAAAGACAATGAACGATCTTGCTCGCGACTACGGCCTTCCCGTCTCCAACGTGCGGAACGCTTTGGCACGCCCGGTGTTCTCGGGCGAGAAAGCAATCGCAACCTTTCTGGATATTCCCCCGCACGAGCTGTGGCCCGACAGGTGGACTCCCGAAGGGCGGCGCATCCGTCCTCGTTACGCAAATAAGTATAGCGGCTCCAGCACGGTCGGCACGGTTAAACAGCAAGCGTAGTACTTCCGCCACTTTTTAAACAACGAGACAGGCCATGAAAAAAAGAACTGGTGAATCGACTGTGTTGCCTGGACAACTCCGGCTCGATTTCGACGTGTTCGCGATCGAGGCGCCGAAGGGAATCGTTGCCGCTGTCGGCGAAAGCGAACTCGATGCGGGCATCCGTCAAGCGTTCGGAAGCTTGCTGGAGCGAGCGTTCGCCAAAGGTCAGAGCCGCGATCGGCTTGCTGATGCCCTCACCACGTTGCTTGGTCGCCCAGTCGGCAAAGCGCAGCTCGACCAGTGGGCCGCCCCGAGTCAGTCGGATCGCCGCGTCCCAGTCGACGTGTGGATGGCGCTCATGAAGGTCGCCGACGACTACGCGCCGCTCGAATGGATGGCGATCCATGCGCGCAGGCGCGTCCTCACCATCGACGAAGCTGTTTGTGCCGAGTTTGGCGCTATGGCGGTGCTTGAGAGTCATCTAAGGGCAAGAAAGCGTTCGCTTGAGGGGCGCATGGACGGAAAGCTCCTTGAGCAGATCGTAGAGAGGATCCATTCGAGGAACGGGAAATAACTGTGTCGACCGGACCGTATTTTTCTGCCTCGGAACTTGCCTCGCTTCGTATTTCGGGCATCCCTGCATCGAAAGGCAAGATCATTGCGCGCGCAGAGCGCGAAGGCTGGGTATTCGTCGAGGAAACCGGACGCGGCGGCACTCGGCGCAAGTACATGCTGCCGCCCAACCTGCAGGGCGCACTTGCGACGCGCGTCGCACGGGACGCATTGCCTGTGGCGACTGAATCCGCGAAGCCACTGCGCTCGCCACTCCCATTAAATGACCGACAAAAGGTCGCGCAAGCCGCACGCAAGGGAGTTCTCGTTGCGCTCGATCGTCTGATGCAGGTTAGTGGCATCTCGCGCGAAGCAGCAATGATCACGTTGCTGACGCAGGCCAAGCTCGGTCAGCTCGATGCGCAGCTGGAACCCATGCTGCGATCGGCGCGCGATGAACGCGGCCGTAAGGGCGATGGATTCCCAAGCGTCCGGACGCTCAAGCGCTGGCTCGCACAAGAGAAGTCGGGAGATCTCGCGCCGAAGATCGTGCAGGCAGATTACGACGTGCCGGCATGGGCCAAGGTTTTCCTAGCCTTCTACCAGCTACCGCAGAAACCGTCCGTCGAGCTGGCGTATCGCGAGTTCGAAAAAGCGTACCGCATGCGTGCTCACGCGTGGCCATTCCCGACGATCCACCAGGTGCGCCGATTCCTCGGCAAGCTCGGCAAGGTGTCGCGCGAAGTCGGCCGCATGGGTCCGCGCGAGTTGAAGAACATCCGCCCATTCATTCGCCGTACGTTCGACCAGCTGCAGCCGAATGACGTATGGAGCGCAGACGGTCACACATTCGATGCCGAAGTGCAGCATCCGATGCACGGCCGGCCATTCCGGCCCGAGATCACGACGATCATCGATATCGCGACGCGGATGGCAGTCGGTTTCTCTGTCGGTCTGGCCGAATCGAGCCTTGCTGTGCTGGAAGCAATCAGCCACGCGGCGATGAACCGCGGTGCGCCTGCCATTTTCTACGTCGACAACGGGTCTGGCTACGACAATCAGTTGCTTAAGCGCGAGGGCACAGGTCTTAAAGGCTTGCTCGGCTTCGAGGTGACGCATTCCCTGCCGTACAACTCGCAGGCTAAAGGCGTCATCGAGCGTTCGCATCAAACCATCTGGATTCAAGGCGCGAAACTGCTGCCTAGCTTCATCGGTGCGTCGATGGACCGCGAAGCGAAGCTTGCGCAGTTCAAGGTCACCCGTAAGGCGATCAAGCATGGTGGCGCGCTACCGCTGATGAGCTGGGATAGCTTCGTGCAGTTTTGCACGGAACGTGTCGACGAGTACAACAACAAGCCGCACCGATCCTTGCCGCAGATCGCAGATCCAGTCACCGGCAAGCGCCGTCACATGTCCCCGTTGGAAGCGTACGAATCGCATCGCGCGACCGGATGGGAGCCGCTGCAGCTGACCGATACGGAAGCTCAAAACGTGTTCCGCCCGCGTGTCGAGCGCACGGTATCACGCGGCGAAATTGCGCTGTTTAACAACAGATATTTCAGCGGGCTGCTCGAAGAGTTTCACGGCGAGCAGGTCCATGTCGCCTTCGATATCCACGACGCGCAACGCGTGTGGGTGCATCACATGGACGGCCGCTTCATTTGCACCGCCGAGTTCGGCGCAAACGAGCGGCACTACATGCCGATGTCGTTCGTCGAGCAGGCGCGTGAAAAGCGTGCTGATGCACGCCTAAAGCGTCTGGACGTACACCGCGAAGAGATTGAAGCCGAGCGGCGCGGCGCTCCGGCGCTGAGCGTCGAAACACCGGACGTGCTCACGATTCCAGGCTTCGGTCAGATCGCGCGCGCAGCGCTCGACGCCCGTGTCGTCGACGTGCAGGCAGTCGACGTCACACCCGAGCCTCAACCTGCGATTGCTGCGCCGACCGCGACAGTCATTGAAATGCCGCAGACGGAAGACCAGCGATATGCCCGCTGGCAATCGATTGATCAACTCATTTTTAACGGAGGGACGCCTGACGCGGAAGCACTGAAGTTCCACGAACTGTACGCAGGAAGCAAAGAATTCGCGGCGCGTAAGCGCCGCGACGAAGAAGCTGGCGAGCTGCAACTCGCTGGCCATCGGTAACACCTGACAGGAGAAATCATGACACAACTTGAAGCAACCCTCAAACCGGCCGCTGGCGGCATCGCGCAGATCACCAACCTTGGCCTGTGCGATCTCGCGATCGAGCGCGCATTGTCGCGCAGCGCAAACCTGCCCGGACTGGTCTGCTTTTACGGTCCGTCCGGCTATGGCAAGAGCATGGCGGCCAACCATGTGGCCAATTCGCGCCGCGCCCGCTATGTGCAGGCGAAGTCGGTCTGGACAAAGAAGCATTTTCTTAAGGCCGTGCTGTTCGAAATGGGCATCAAGCCCGGCGGCACCATTCCTGAAATGGCCGATCAGGTAGCGGAGGAACTGGCCGTCAGCGGCCGGCCGCTGATCATCGACGAGATGGATCACCTTGTCGATCGCAATGCAGTCGAGCTGGTGCGCGACCTGTACGAGTCTAGCCAGGCCGCAATCCTGATGATCGGCGAAGAGGCGCTGCCGAACAAGCTGAAGCGTTGGGAACGCATGCACGGCCGCGTGCTGGCGTGGGTGCCGGCACAGCCGGTCACGACGGGCGATGCACGGCAGCTCACCAGCCTGTATTGCCCGCGTGTGAAGGTCGCCGACGATTTGCTGATGCGCCTTGTCGAGCTGTCGCATGGTTCTGTTCGCCGCGTTTGCGTGAACCTCGAACGCATTCAGGAGGAAGCGATGCTGGCTGGTAAGGACGTAATGGATCTCGCACTGTGGGGCAAGCGCGAGCTGTACACCGGCGAAGCACCGAAACGTCGCGCGTGAGGTGCAGACCATGATCAAACCTCATTTCACACCAACGTCGAATGACTATCGCTCGGCCGTGCACCTCAACTCGCTTTTGATCGCGGTCTGTGCCGTTGCGATGCTCGTCATGATCGTCGGCATGAGCTTCGCGACGAGTTGGGTGCAGCTGGTCGTCTGGACCGTCGTCGCCGTGCTGGCCGTTCTGGCCATCTGCATGATCGCTTTTATCGTCGGTGCGTGCGGAGGATCTCGCCGTGGCTAGAAAACCCGCACACCTCGAACTGGCGGGCGGTCGCGGACCCCGTCAGCGTATCTGGGAAGTCATCCGCAAGCAGGCGAAGGACTTCACCGGCCCGGGCATCGAAAAGGCAACCTGCATCGATACCGCAACCATCCGCACCTATGTTCAGGTGCTGGAGCGTGGCGGCTTCATCGAGCAGATCAGCGCGCGCACGAAGTTCACCGAGCGGCAGCACTACCGTCTGATCCGCGATGTCGGCGTGGAAGCGCCGCGCCTCGATCGCAAGGGCGACGTGGTGCGCCCGACCGGCAACGAAAACATGTGGCGAACGATGCGCATCATGGGCGACTTCACCGCAGCGGAACTGGCCATCCGTTCGTCGACGGCCGACATCAAGGTTGCAGAACAGACCGCCAAGACGTACCTGCGAGCGCTGGCCGTCGCGGGCTATCTGACCATCGTCGAAGAGGGTCATCCGTTCATTCGCGGCGTAGGTGCGCGGCAGTCCCGATATCGCCTCATGCCGACGAAATACACCGGCCCGCGTCCGCCGATGATCCAGCGCACGAAGTGCATCTACGACCCGAATCTCGCGAAGGTTGTATGGCAGGAGGAGCCTGACCATGACGCCTGATAGCGACTGGCTTCAGATGCTTCGTGACGCGGTGACCGCTTCGTCGCAGACCGCCGTCGCAGAGAGGCTCGACGTTTCCCGCACCACTGTTTCCCTTGTTCTCGCCGGCAAATACCCGGGCAAGACCGATCGAGTCGCCGACCGCGTGATGCGCGTTTTCGGCCAGGTGAAGTGCACGCATACCGGGCAGCCGATATCGCTGACGGTATGCGTGTCCTACGCCAATCGGCGCGCCCCTCTCAACAACCCGCTTGAACTGAGCCATTGGCGCACGTGCCTGACGTGCCCGCTTCGCCCCGTTAAAGGAGTCTCCAAATGATGTCCCTTTCTAACGTCTTCAACCCGCCGATCCCGCCGATCAACCAGCTGATGGAACTCACAGCACTTCGCATTGCGGCGACGATCGGCACGCTGACCGAACGTGGTTTCACCGTCATCGGCATCGAGTTTTCGAATGGCTCGAAGCCCACGATCCAGATCCAGAACTGCGCCGCGTGCGCCGAGCTGATCGAAAAGGGTGAAGCCACGTATTACCGCACCGGCGGTTCCGGCTCGACGCGGTACCGCGTTGGTCAGTTCAAGGTCGGCGAGATCCGCGTGTTGTGGAACGAACAGGGGCATTGACATGATGCTGCGAATGCTCTGTCACGGCAAGGCTGGCAGCGCTCCCTACTTCGTCGAAGTACAGGGTACACCGCTGGATTTGCCGAACATGCCCGCTGGCGCTTTCGCCATTCATAGCAACCCGTTCGCCGGCTCCGTCCATCCACTTGAACCGCTCTTTTGTGTGACGCACGTCGAGACGGGTGCCCGCATGACAGCGGCTGACTCGAACACGTACGCGGTTTGGCTCGCGTGTCGTAAGGCGGAGAAGATCACGCCCGCAATGTATGCCGAAGGGCTGACAGCAATGCGCGCGATCGCCGCTACCGCGACCGAAACACGTGTACCCGATCCCGAACTGTATCCCGAGCATTCGGGCAACCCCGACCACAGCGAAGTGCGCGGCGGTCAAACCTTCCACTAAAGGAGACTCACACATGTCGTCTGTTAAAGCCATTCTGCAATTGATCGTCGACCGGCCTAGCATTACAGCGGCCGAGATCGCCGACGAACTGGACATGCAGGCGAAGAACGTCCAGCCGCTCATCCATCCGTACCTCAATGACGGGCGCGTCAAGAGCGAAAAGAAGCCGGCAGTCGAAGGCGGCGCTTCCGTCAACCATTACTTTGCATCGCAGACCCTGCTTAAGGAAGTGGACGGCGTAAAGCAGATCGTGACCAGACGCAAGCCCGCGCTCGCCCCGGCGACTGTTGGCGACGGACGGTTCTCGTGTGGTTTTTTCACCGATGGCCGTCTGTCGATCGTCAAGGATCGCAAGGCTATCGATCTGTCGCGCGAAGAGACGACGCAGCTACTCGCGTTCATTGACGCGATCAACATTGAGCGCATCGTGGGAGCAGCGTGATGACAATGACCAACGGACCCACGATCGCAAATCCCGACGCCTTTGAATCGGTCGATGATCTGCGCCGTGAATTGCGCCGAGCCAACCTCACGCTGTTGATGCAGGCTCAAAAACTGGCGCAATTCGACGAAGTTGCAGCGCAGATTGTCGGTGCAATGAACCGCGTCCTGATTCTGCACATAAAACAGGATACGAGCGGTATCTCGGCGTTCCTCGAGACCTACCTGTCCGAACGGGATAGTTTGCGCGAGCAGCTCGAAGACAGCATCGAATCATCCTCGCACCGGCAGGTGCATTAATGCCGATGCCGCAACTTTGCTGCCCGAACTGTCGCGCCGTGATGAGCCTCGATGTGGTTCTCGCCGACGACGCTCCGCGTGAAGCGTTGCTGGCGATCATCGAAGCGCACCCGGCCGGCGATTCGTTCATCAAGCCGTTGCTGCGCTACGTCGGATTGTTCGCGCCAGCCAAAACGCAAATGAGCCATACCCGCATGGCTTCGCTACTGAATGAACTGGCTCCCATGATCCGCGCAGCACAGATCGAGCGCAATGGTCGCACGTGGGTTTGTCCGGTCGACTACTGGCGCCAGGGTTTCGAGCACATGCTCGCTCAGCGGGATCAGGGGCGTCTCAATCTGCCCTTGAAGAGCCACGGGTATCTGCTCGAAGTGCTGGCCGGTCTCGCGGACCAGGCCGAATCACGCGCCGAGACGCACACCGAGCGGCAGCGACAAGGGCATGCCGGCCTCGGCACGCCGGAGGCTCGTGCATCACCTGCTACGTCCGTGCCGGCCGTCATCGCCGCAGCAGAATCAGGGGAGCGACAGATCACACCAGGTATCGCCGCGAGCCTCAAGACGCTAAGGCGGATCACCAAAGAAATTAACTCATTTTCTAAGGACGGAAAGCTCCATGACTAAGCAACATATCCCGGCTGGCTTCGTGCAGGACGCGCGCGGCCGTCTCGTGCCGGAATCGATGGTCAAGCCAGTCGACCAGTTGCGCGATCAGACAGTGCAGGCACTCGTCGACCAGGCGAAGCGTTTGCAGGCGCAGCTCGGCGAATTCAAGACGCGTGCATTCTCGGACATTGCGGCCTTTGTTGAGGCAAGCCACGAACAGTACGGCGTGAAGGCCGGTGGCACCAAGGGAAACATCACGCTGATCACTTTCGACGGCCGATTCAAGGTCGTTCGGCAGATTGCCGAACACATCCAGTTCGACGAGCGCCTGCAAGCGGCGAAGGAACTGATCGACGAGTGCATTCGCGAGTGGACGAAAGGCAGCAGCGACGAGATCAAGGCGCTGATCAACGAAGCCTTTCAGGTCGACAAGCAGGGCAACGTGAACACTGGCCGCATCCTCGGTCTACGCCGCCTCGCGATTGAACACCCTAAGTGGACCACGGCCATGCGTGCGATCGTGGACAGCATCCGAATCACCGGCAGCAAGCCATATGTACGTCTCTACGAGCGCGACGACGAGACCGAGGAGTATCGGCCGATCAGCCTCGACCTCGCGGCGATCTGACCATGGCGACGAAGCTAGCACGAAAGCGCGACCTTGCCTGCGTCCGCATCGGCTTTGAGGAATACCTGCTCGACGCCGACAAGGCAATGCAGGCGATCAAGCTGTTTCGGGAGTCAGTCCGGTGTCGACGCCACTTCGCCGGTAGTCACAAATGTCAGTACGTGGTTGGAGAAAAGCCCGAGCTGGAGCTGATGCTTGTCGACGCCGAACAGGTACTGATGCCTCGCGACCTACCTGCAATTGGATCTGATGTCGATTGAAGCGAAACCGCCGCGAGGCGGTCTGCATGGCGTGGTGACCATGTACTGATGAGCAGCCGAGGAATCAATGGACAAGAAGACAGCGTTGAACAAGATACGCAAGTGCCTCGCGCTCGCCAAGTCGAGCGAGCCCCATGAGGCAGCGGCCGCAATGCGGCAGGCACAGAAGCTGATGCGCGAATACGGTTTTGAGCATCCGGATCTTATCGCGGCGGGTGCTGATGAACAGTGGGCGAAGAGCGCCTCGACGAAAACGCCGGTCTGGTACGAAGTCGGGCTGGCAAGCACGTGCGCCCGAGCATACGGTTGCGAGATGGTGTTTAGCCGCCGCCTGAATGAGCGCACGTTTGGCATCAACGGCGGCTATGTGTTCATCGGCATTGCGCCGGCCCCCGAAGTCTGCGCATACACCTTTGAGGTCTTGGGCCGACAATTGCGTCGCGCGCGTCGCCACTATATTGAGACGGAACTCAGGCGCTGCGGGCCGAATAATAAGGTGGCGCGCGCGGATGAGTTCTGTGGTGGCTGGGTAGCAGCAGTCGAGGGGCAGATCCAGCCAACCGAGCAATCAGCAGAACAAGCACGTATCGTGGACGCATACATGCGCGCCCATTATGCAGCGATGGCCACGATGTCACCGAGAAGCCGTGAGGTCAGTCGTTCGGCGTCGTCTGTTCGAGACCGCTCGAATGGAATTGTCGCCGGCAGTGGTGCGCGAGTGCGCCCGGGCGTTGGCAGTGACGAGCCGCCTATGGCTATCGGCCACAGCGGGGGCGCGCGATGACTGACACTCTTATCATTGTCGCCGGCATTGTTTTCCTTGCTGCGTTGTGCCGCAAGGAGTTGCGCCGCGCGTTCAGGGGGCAATGACATGATCGCCCGAACGGTACTAGCGAAAATCCACGTTGCGAAGAAACAGCTAGCGCTTGACGACGACACTTACCGCGCGATGCTGCGCAGCGTCGCGGGTGTCGAGTCAGCGAGGGATCTTGCGCCTGAGGGTGCCGCAAAGCTACTCAAGCACATGGAGCGTTGCGGTTTCCTGCCCACGAAAATACAACAGAGCCGCCCACGCGTGGCCGCGAGCCGTGCTGCGCAGCTAGGCAAGATCGAGGCACTGCTCGCCGATGCCGGCCGGCCGTGGGAATACGTCAGTGGCATGGTCAAGCGTATCTGCAAGGTTGACGCGATCGAATTCTGCGATGGCGAGATGCTCGGCAAATTGATCGCGGCGCTGCAGGTTGACGCGAAACGGCGGGAGAAACGCTGATGGACTTCGCTAACGTCGAGCATCTGCTGCCCGAAGCAATACAGGTGTTGATCCGCCTCATCGGCTTGCCGGCATCGGTACGTCTCGTCGAGCAGCTCGGCGGCACGACGTTTCCGGTTGCACTTCGCAAGTCGCGCTTGGGCGAAATCCGCTACGAGGCGCTTTCCGAAGTTGTCGGGAGTGATGCCGCCGATGCGATCACGATACACTTCGGCGGTGATAGCCTCTATATCCCGCGCTGCGCCACTGCTCTGCGCGAATTGATGCACCGCGAAATCCGTCGCAACTTCGATGTCATGACGCGCGAGCACAGTGCCATTCACACGGTGACTCATCTCGCGGTTCGCTACCGGATGTCCGACCGGCATATATGGCGCATCCTCAAGCGTAGCGACGTGAATGCGCAGTCTCCGCCCGGTCAAGATGTGCTGTTCTAACCCCCAAGATTGTGTGAAAAGCCCCGCTATATGCGGGGCTTGCTATTTGGTTTTTGAGTATCGTTAAAATTGGTGGCCGCATTAACAATGACACTCGACGTGCGGCGCTGATAGCATTCGTTGTTCACACACGGGAACTATATGAAAAAATTTGTAGCAACTGCCCTTTTTGCGCTTGTATGCGCGTGCGCCGCACAAGCGGCAGAGCCAACCATCGGGCAAAAGTTCGCGGCAATATCAGACGGCCATTTCCATACAGCGGACAGTCAGGAAGCTCGGGATGCCACGGAGCTACTTGCTGCCGCCGCGAAAAAATACCGTACGACGCCAGACGTAGTCGCGGGATTGGTCGTGATTGGCTATAACGAGTCGAAGAAGAAGCACTTCGCGTATTCAATGTACGATGTCGCGGAGGCTCTGCCGGTGCTTGATCCGCGCGATAAGTCCACCGAGGATCGAGCGAAACAGCTGATGGTTGAGTACATTGTTGCCCGTGCTGGCGGGCAGAATCATTCTGAGGCTGTCGCCGGCGTGAGAAAGCTGACAGAGGCCACAAACCCCTGACGTTATGCCCCGTCCGACGGGGCCGTCTCTATCCACTGACATTCATCCACTAACCCGCCACACGCGCGCACCCTACAGTCGTGCCATCCACTGGAGATGGCATGAAAAACCAACGCATTTCCGCAGCGGGCAGCGATCTGATCGAAGACTTCGAGGATGATCGCCTCGAAGCGTATCCCGACCCCGCCACTGGCGGTGCCCCCTGGACAATCGGGCGCGGACACACCGGCCCCGAGGTTCGTCCCGGCCTCAAGATCACGCAGGCGCAATCCGATGCGCTGTTCGCGCAGGATCTGCATGCGCGCGGCGAGATCATCATCAATGTGCTCGATCTCGACCTGACGCAAAACCAGTTCGATGCGCTGGTGTCGTTCGTGTTCAACGTTGGCCCGGGCAAGAAAGGCGTTAAAGACGGGTTTATCGAGCTGCGTGAAGGGGGCCCGTCAACGCTGCTTAAAAAGCTGCGTGAGCGTGACTATGCGGGCGCAGCCGATCAGTTCCCGCTCTGGGACAAGGGCGACGGCAAGCCGATGGCAGGCCTCACGCGCCGTCGCGCTGCAGAGCATGCGCTCTTCATGAAGGTCGACTAATGCGTCGCCTTCTCCTCTCCCTCGCCAGTGCGATCGCCGCGTCTGCGATGGTCGCGCGTCATACGCATGTGGGCTACGGTCTGCGCATCGCTTTCGCCCATCCGATCGCGCCGGGCCGTAAGCCGTCCGGTGTTCGCGCTGCACGCCGTGTCGCTGCGAAGCGGCGCAACCGCGCCCGGGGTCACTGATGGCACTGCGCGACCTCATCACGGGCGTCGACGGCAAGCTCTCGCACGCGAAGCTCTGGCCTAACGTTGCCTCGGCGGTCGCCACCGGCATGTTCATCTACCAGGGCGTCAGGGACAAGCTGACGCTCGACGTGTGGATTGTCTATCTCACTAGCGTCGGCGGTTACTCGGCGATCATCCAGGCGCTTGGCGCGTGGCGCGGACGCTCCAACAAGGAAGGCCCCAATGGCAATGATTAGTAAGTACGCGAAGATTATCGCGGGCATCGTCATTGCCGTGCTGCTTGCCTTCGCGTTCGCGAAGACCTACGAGCACGGCTACAGCGTCGCACAGTCGATCGGCGACAAGAATCTCTCCGACTACAAGGCATCGATCCAGCAGGCGTCCGCGTCGGCAGCAAGCGATGCATTCGGCAAGTATGCCGCCGACGTGACACGTGGGCAGGCTGCCGAATCCGGTTTTCTCAACGTCCAGAGCGCCGCTATCACTGAATCAGTGGCGTTAAAGGAGCATATCGATGATGTCACTCAGCCGCACGTCGCAGCGCCCCAGCGCGCCGTCAATGTCCAGTCTGCCCCGACTATTACCCCTGTGTATAGCTGCGTGTTTTCTCTCGGCTTTGTCCGCTTGTGGAACGCAGCCGCCGGCATTGCCGACGATAGTGACCGAGCCTTGCAAGGTGGCACCGGTCCCGGCACTGCTGCTGACGGACCCGACGCCGATGCCACCACTGACAGCGGGGTATCACAAGCGGACATCCTCGACTGGTTCGTTGACTACGCCAACCGCGCCCACGGCACCGAAGACAAACTGAAGGGCGTGCGAGCCGCGCTGCCCGCGCAACCGTAAGGGCAAAGCATGGATGTCGATGATAAGGCAACCGAACTGGAAGAAAGATTTCGTGCCGAGGCAATAGCTGCTGCTACACAGCCGATTCCCGCGCAGTGCGCCGTGTCTGAGTCGCACTGTCAGAACAAGACATGTGGAGAGGAAATTCCACAGGCGCGCCGCGACGCAGTACCCGGTTGCCGATTCTGTATCGAATGTCAGGAGCAACTGGAAAAGAGACTTAAGGGAATGGGCTATGCAATTCACGCTTGACGGAACCACGATCATCACCGGCGTCGTTTGTGCGCTGTGGGCGATAGCGTTCTCGGCGTGTGGCATCTGGGTCGCTCGCGTCCAGGGCGATGCCCGTGACGATCGAAAGGCTGTTGCGCAGCTCAGAGAGGATTTCGCCGCCTTCCGCGAGGCCGTGGCAAAAGAGTATGCGAGCCGCGACGAAGTGAAGGATGAACGCGAAGAAACGCGCCAGCTGTTCACGCGGATCGACGCACGTATCAACGAGCTGAAAGACTATCTCATAAAGGCTGACAAGGCATGACCGACACTACCGAGAAGGCAGGAACTGGCCAGGGGCTCACGCAACTATCCGCTTCGACCTCGGGCGACACCGGGGCGGGCACCAACGCATCGACGCAAACGCCGGCAGGCAGCGCAGCAGCGGCAACCGGAGCAGACGCACAATCTACTGCCGCTGCGCAACCGGCTGCGACTACGGACAGCGAATCGCTTGCTCTGCTGCGCAAGATCGACGCGAACGTGGGTGTCCTTACGACGCGCATGGAAAACGTCGAGAAGGTTGCAGCGCGCAGCGGCGCAGTGGCCGGCGCGGTCGCCGGTGGCCTGACGGGCGGTATCGTCGGGGCAGGCATCGCGTTCGCACGCGCAAAGCTCGGCTGGTAAGGAACCCATGGCGCACCCGAAGGAAACGCGCGACCGGGTACGGCGATCGTTTGTTTTCGATCGCCTGTCTCTCGAAATCGCCAGCGCAAAGTGCGGCGTCGCGTATTCAACCGCGCGACGCTGGAAGGATGATGCGCTGGAAGCCGGCGACGATTGGGACAAGGCGCAGACCGCGCAGTTGATGGCGGGCGGTGGCATTGAAGGTGCGGCGCGGCAGATGCTGGCCGGTCTGCTCACGCAGTATCAAGCCACCATGGATGAGCTTGAAACCAGCGAGATGAAGCCGGCCGACAAGGTTTCCATGCTGGCCAGTCTCGCCGACGCCTATAACAAGACAATCAATGCGTCGAAGCGCATCCTGCCCGAGACCAACGAACTGGCAATCGCGATGGGCGTCGTGCAACGCCTTGCGGCTTTCATCAAGGATCGGCATCCCGAGCACATCGCCGCCTTCGCAGACGTGCTGGGTCCGTTCGGCGACGAGCTGGCCACCGCATATGGCTAATTGGTGGACGCTCGGCAGCGGCATTCGCAAGATCGGGACGGCGTATGACACGCCGTCCGCTGTCGTTATCTGCGCCGACGCCGACGCCGATCTGCCACCCGACCATGACTGTGTAGCGATGGGTTGCGGATCGCTGCACGTGGTGCTGCGTATCGGCAAATCGGAGGGTAAAGCGGAATGACGGACCTTAGCAAACTCGGCCGCCTGGCGCTTTCAGCGGCTATGCGAGGCGGCACCGAAGGATGGGGAATCCACGGCTCATCTAGAGATCACATTCGCTACAGCGAGCCGCTTGAGCGTCGCCGAGGGAGGCGCAGGCGATGCTACTGCGGATGCGGCAATCCGGTCACTCATCGCGGCATGGCAAATGGTGTTTGTCTCACCCAGGCATGCGAACTGGGCATCACGCGTTGGGTCCGCACTGGCGATGTGAAACCGATGCGGACTCACCCTTAGAACTGCGCAGCGAAGGCTGAACGATATGGTGCAGAAATTCACCGAGAAGGACTTTCACAAGGAGATGGCCGAGCTGGCCGCCGAGCTGCGCCGCGACATCCAGGCGCACGCGACCGGCCTCGACCCGTCGCCTGAAGCGAGGCTAGCGCGTCGCAAGCGCGTGCTCGTCGACGGCGACTATCAGTTCTTCGCCTACACCTACTTCCCGCATCACATTCGCGGCACGCCGTCTCTTTTCCAGGCTCACTTCTGCACGCGCTTCCCGAAGCTGCTGCGCCAGACCGGCGGCACACGTGAATGGTGGGTCGCGCCCCGCGGTGAAGCCAAATCGTCGATGTCGACGAAGATCGGCCCGGTGTACATCACCGTGCAAGGGCTGTTGCAGCGTGAAGAGGTACGGCGTGAAGTCGGCTGGACCGGTGCGCCGCCGCCGTTCCTCGACTACCTGATTCTGCTTGGCGCAGAAACGTCTCTGCCGACGAAGCTGCTCGAAGTCGTTAAAACGGAACTAGTCGCTAACGCGGCGCTAGCGCTTGACTTCCCCGAGGTGTGCGGCAAGGGTCCGATGTGGAAGGTCGGCGAGTTCATCACGCGCAATGGTGTGAAGGTCGAACCATTCGGCGCGGAGCAAGCCATTCGCGGTACGTTTCACGGCGCGAGCCGTCCAAAGGTACTGTTCGGTGATGATCTGATCACCGACTCCGAAGCGAAGTCACCTACCGAGCGCCAGAACCGATGGACGTGGCTTGAGAAGGCGATCGACTACCTCGGCCCGCCTGACGGAACAGTGAAATACATCGGCGTCGGCACGGTTCTCGATAAGGATGACCCGATCTCGCGCGCGAAGCGCAGCATCGGCCACGTCGTGCATCACTTCCGCGCGATCGCGCAGATGCCGGCGGATCTGGATCTGTGGGCACAGTGCGAAGAGCTGATGCTCAACGCCGACAAGGGCGTGATCTCCGATGCAGCTGCGCGCGGCGAAGTCGTGTCCGACAGCAATTTTCCTTCGTACCGCTTCTACGAGGCGCACCGCGCGCAAATGGACGAAGGCGCGATCACGTCATGGCCGTCTGTGCGCACGCTGTACTGGCTCATGCGGCAGCGTGCGAAGTCGCCTCGTGCGTTCGCCACCGAAATGCAGGGCGATCCGCGCACGGAAGAAGACAAGGTGTTCGGCAACATCACCTTCTGGGTGCAGCGATTGCAGAGCTGGCTGATGTTTGGAGCGTGTGACCCGTCGATGGGCAAGGGTGAGAAATCCGACCCGTCCGCAATTGTGATCGGTGGCCTCGATATCGTCAGCCGCCGTCTGCATGTCGTGTATTCGTCGATCAAGCGCCGCGTGCCGTCGAAGCTTGAGTCCGATCTGATAGCGACGCAGAAAGAGTTCCGGTGCATGGCAGTTGGCTTTGAGAACAACAACGCGTACGAGTGGGCACGGCAGGATCTAGTGAAAGCGGGACTACGCGCGGGCGTGCCGCTTCCGCTGGTCGGTGTAACCGCAACCGTCGCGCCTGAGGTCCGTATCGACTCGCTTGAGCCGTACGTTACCGATCGCATCACGCCCTCGATCCTCTTTCATCCATCGCTTACGGGGCTGCTGGCCGAGCTGGATTCGTGGCCGGAGCCGCAGGGCAATCACCACTACGACGGCCTGACGGCGTTGCACATCCTGTGGATGATCGCGCAGTCGCGTGGCTATGGCATCACCGAGGGCTATACGCCCGTTAAAAACGGAAACGGCGAGCGCGATGACGATAGCGACTATGCGATCGCGCGCGACCGGGGCTATTGAGGAAACGAACCATGGTGCAGATCGTTGATGTGAACGGCCAACCTCTCCAGCGCGACGTACTTGCCGAGCCACAAACGGCGAAGCTGGGCTGGATCACGCGCGATTTCGCGCAGCATCCGTCGCGCGGACTGACGCCCAAAAAGCTCTATTCGATTCTTGAACAGGCGGAGTTCGGTGATCTGATGGCACAGTCTGATCTCTTCGTCGACATGGAAGAGAAGGATGCGCACCTGTTCGCGGAGATGAGCAAGCGCAAGCGTGCGCTGCTCACGCTCGACTGGCGCATCGTCGCACCTGCCAACGCGAGCGCCGAAGAAAAGCGCCAGACCGCGCAGTTGCAGGAATGGTTCACTGATCTTGCCAACTTCGACGACGTGCTGTTCGATTGCATGGATGCGGTCGGACATGGCTTCTCCGCACAGGAAATAGAATGGCAGCAGCTCGGCAAGGTGTGGCTCCCGAAAACTCTCACCCACCGGCCGCAGCGCTGGTTCCGCACACCGTTCTATGACGGCAACGACTTGCGCCTGCGTGATAACTCGTCAGACGGTCAACCGTTGTGGCCGTTCGGCTGGCTCGTTCACAAGCACCGTGCGAAGAGTGGTTACCTCACGCGCGGTGGTCTGCATCGTGTGCTAGCCTGGCCATACCTGTTCAAGACATACTCGGTTGCGGATCTGGCCGAGTTCCTCGAAATCTACGGTCTGCCACTGCGCGTCGGCAAGTATCCGGCAGGTGCGACCAAGGAAGAGAAAGCCACCCTATTGCGCGCGGTTGCCGATATCGGTCACAACGCGGCCGGCATTATTCCTGAGGGCATGCTGATCGACTTTCAGAAGGCCGCCGACGGCAGCGAAGTTCCGTTCGAAGCAATGATCACGTGGTGCGAGAAGAGTCAGTCGAAAGCGATTCTGGGCGGCACGCTCACATCACAGGCAGACGGCAAAACCTCAACCAATGCGCTCGGCAAGACGCACGACGGTGTGCGGCGCGATCTGCTGACATCGGATGCACGACAGGTTCAAACATCACTTACGGCCGGGCTGTGCTACACCGTATGTGCGCTGAATTTCGGCGCGGCTGATCTGCGTCGCGTGCCGCGATTCGAGTTCGACACGCGGGAAGCTGAAGATCTTGAGCTGTACTCGACAGCGTTGCCGAAGCTGGTCGCGGCCGGTGTGAAGGTGCCGCGCCAGTGGGCGCAGGACAAGCTCATGATCCCCGAGCCGCAGGACGATGAAGAGATCCTGTCGGTGCCGAAGCCGGAGATGGCACTGCCGCCGGAAGAGCGTCCGGATACGCCGCCGCGCACGGCGGCGATGCGTTATCGTGCGGTGCTCACGAACTCTGCCGGAGAGGAGTGTATCCCGATCAGCATGCGCTCGATCAGACGATCGACGGTCTGCCAGCCGACGCGATGACCGACGCGGCGCACAAGGCGATCGCACCGGTCATCGCCGCATTGCGCGCAGGCTCGACACCGGATGAGGCGTTCGAGCAGCTGCTCGCCGCAGTTCCGCAGATGGACGAAACCGCGATTGCGGAGCTGCTCGCCCGCTGCATCTTCGTCGCCGATGTGTGGGGTCGACTGAATGCCGGCTGATCTATCCTACGCGATCGGCCTGCCGCCCGAAAAGGCGATCGAGTACTTCGAATCGAAGGGATACAAGATCGGCTTCAGATGGCAGGACGTTGCTGCCGCGGCGCACGCGAAGGCGTTCACGGTTGCGGGCGTCATGAAGGTCGACGTGCTGCAGGACGTTCGGCAGGCGCTGTCAGACGCGTTAAAAAACGGCACGACGTTCGAAGACTTTAAAAAGCAGATCTCGCCGGTGCTCGAACGTAAGGGGTGGCTCGGCAAGGGCATGATCGTCGACGGCGAGACGGGCGAGATCGAAGGCAAGCGTCTGACGCCTCGCCGGCTCGACACGATCTTCCGCACGAACATGCAGTCGGCGTACATGGCCGGCCGCTACGCGACCCAGCTGGAACAGGTCGACACGCATCCCTTCTGGGAATACGTCGCGGTGCTCGACAGCCGCACGCGTCCGGCACACCGTGCGCTTGCGGGCTGCGTGTACCGCTATGACGATCCGTTCTGGCAAACTTTCTATCCGCCCAACGGATACCGCTGCCGTTGCCGCGTGCGCACGCGCACGATGGGTTACGTAGAGAAGAACGGCGTGACAGTGCGCGCTAGCGCCAACGATCTGAAAGAGGTGCAACAGGTCATCGGCCGCGACAACCAGACCCAACCTGCGATCGCATACAAAGATCCAGCGACGGGCAAACTGGTGCTGCCCGACCCGGGCTTCGGCGCGAACCCGGGTGCAGCGTGGATGAAGCCGTTCACCCCGCCGCCGCTCGACACGTTGCCTCAGACCTTACCCGTCGGTGCCGAGCTGCCGCCGCTGCCGGCGGCCACGCGCGTGCGCGCGGACGCGGTGCTGCCAGCCGGCCAGTCTCCGGAGCACTACGCACAGACATTCATGCAGCAGTTCGGCGCTGCTGCCGGCAAGCCGGTTACGTACACCGACGTGGCCGGCGAGCAGCTGCAGATCAACGAATGGTTATTCAAGGATGGTGCCGGGAACTGGAAGGCAGACAAGTTCGGGCGCGGCCCGTACATGGAGCTGCTGGCCGATGCCGTGAAAGACCCCGACGAGATCTGGCTTGGCTGGGCGCAGTTCAACGGCGCCTGGTCGCTGCGCCGCCGGTACATCCGCGCGCTTGAGACAGAGGCCGGTGATTGGGGCCTGGCTGTTTTCGAGCAGGGGCAGGACGGCTGGACGGGCGTGACGACATTCCCAGCGAAGGTCGGCAAGTCAGAAGAAGCGCGCCGCAACTATATAGATGCACAGCGCGGGACATTCCTGCGCTACCGCCGGCCGCAGAAATGAGAATGGCCGCTCTCGCTCGCGGCCATTCGTCACGCGGCCCTTCATCGATCCGGAAGCGAGTCCGGCATATACGACCGCGTTAAAAGGAGTATAGCGTATGCGCGACATCGAGATTGACGACTCGGCCTTTGAGCAGGCCATGGAGCGCATTTCTGGTTTCCTGAAGGATGCGTCGCCCGTAATGTCGATGGTGTCGGCGCTGATGGCCGATGCCGTCGAAGAGAACTTCGCGGCCGAGGGGCGGCCCAAGTGGCTCGGCCTGAGCAGGAAGACGCTGAAGCGCCGCCGCGAGGATGCCGGCACTGGCAAGATCCTGCAGCGTAGCGGCCGGCTGGCCGGCAGCATAGAACAGAGTCACGATGCAACCAGCGCACGTGTCGGCACGAACGTCGTCTACGCGGCGATTCACCAGTTTGGCGGTACGATCCAGCGCCACCCGATGTCCGGATACGTGCGCCTCCGCAAGGCGAAGAATGGCATGATCCTGCGCCAGGCCGATCACCCGCATCTCGCCGTGTTCGCAAAAAACAGCCACAAGAACGTGAAGGTGGTTAAATGGACCCGTTCCACCGGCTGGACGATCAAGATGCCGGCGCGGCCGTTCCTCGTTCTCACTGAAGCGGACAACGTGGGCATCGAGGACGAGGTAACGGCATACCTGCGGCGTCTGATTGACGACTGACACGCCCCCCGATTTGAGCGATTTGTCGACCTTGGGCACCCCTATGTAGCGGCCATGGGGTCCGAAGCCCGTTAAACCCCCGTTAAAATCATTCGCAGCGCCCCTCGCGTCCCGCACCTCCCCCCTCATTTCCACCCGAACCGGACGCACTGACACCGGTTGACTAATTTTTCATCACGCCGGCCGCCACCATGACGGCATGGCAAATCCATTTTTCATCGCAGCGCTCAGCGCACAGATCCAGTCCGCAGGCACGGCTATCCAGTTGCTGCCTGCCGGGGAATTTCGCGCTCGCGACGGTCGCCCGACGGAGTGTGCCGCCTGGCATATGGATGCAGCTATTGCTGCGAAGCTGATCGCAGCAGCCACGTCTCGCGATGTTCCATATGTAATCGACTACGAACACCAGACGCTCAACGCAGCGCAGAACGGCCAGCCCGCACCTGCCGCAGCATGGTTCAAGACGCTTGAGTGGCGCGACGGCGATGGCCTTTATGCCGTCGACGTGGAGTGGACCGCCCGTGCGTCGTCGATGATCGACGCACATGAATACCGGTATCTGTCACCGGTGTTCTCGTTCGACAAGGCGGGCAACGTCACCAGCATCCTGCATGCCGCGCTCACCAACAATCCCGCGCTCGACTGTCTCGACGAGGTTCAGCTCGCCGCTGCCTCGGTGATGGCGAGTGCGTCCACTTCTGCCGCAGTGGCGGCTTTGCCCACTGAAACCCCTCCTGAGGATCACACCATGAATGAATTGCTCGAACAGCTGATCTGGCTGCTGAACATGCCTGTCGGCTCGACCGAAGAGGACGTCAAGGCCCAGTTGCAGAAACTGGTCGCCTCGCTGTCGGACGGCGAGGGTGTCGCGGCCGCCAGCGTCAATCTGCCGGTACTGCTCGAATCGCAGCGCGCCCAGATCGCCACGTTGTCGGCCAGTCAGGTTGACCCGGCCAGGTACGTGCCGATCGCCGTCATGACGGATCTGCGTGCGCAGCTCGATGCAGCCAACACGAAGCTGGCGGGCAACGAGGTCGCCGAGCTGGTGACGGCTGCGCTGTCGAACGGCCGGCTGCTGCCCGCGCAGGAATCGTGGGCACGCGAGCTGGGTGCAAGCAACGTCGCCCAGCTCAAGACGTTCCTCTCGACGGCGCAGCCGATCGCCGCGCTGCATTCGACGCAGACCGGCGGCGTTCAGCCCAACGGTGACAAAACCGGCGCGAATGCCGTGGATGCGTCCGGTATCGCCGTTTGCAAGGCGCTCGGTATCTCGACCGAGGACTTCGCCAAGTCGTCCGCGCCGGCCGCCTGAGCGGTCGACGCGTCAGCCCCGATCTACTTCAGGAGAACAGCATGACTGCATTGACCGCCGATCGCGACACACAGAACCGCGCCGGTGCCCGTTTCAGCTATCCGGCGAAAGCTGGCGTGAAGTTTTTCGTGGGCGCGATCGCCGCGATCGACAGCGCTACCGGGTTTGCGACGAAGGGCGCTGCGTCCACCACGCTCAAAGGCGCGGCGATCGTTCAGGAACAGATCGACAACACGGCCGGTGCGGACGGTGCCGCGAATGTGCCCGTGAAGCGCGGCCTGTGGCGCGTCGCCAATTCGGCTGGCGCGGACCAGATCACGTTCAAGGATGTCGGCTCGAACGCGTACATCGTCGACGACCAGACCGTTGCGAAGACCGATGGCGGCGCGACGCGTTCGATTGCGGGAATCGTGTGCGACGTTGATCCGGCTGGCGTCTGGGTCGAGTTCTGATCCGCGCGTAAGCAGTAACCCCCGCTCACTCTGCAAGGAACGTTCATGGAAATCAACCGCGCCAATCTGCGCACCCTGTTCACGGGCTTTAACACCGTGTTCCAGCAAGCCTTCACCGGCGCTCAATCCGACTGGCAACGCGTCGCGATGGATGTGCCATCGTCGACGGCTCAGGAAGTCTATCCGTGGCTCGGCCAGACCACGCGCTTTCGCGAGTGGATCGGCGATCGCGTGATCCAGAACCTGAAGACGCACGACTTCTCGATCAAGAACAAGCCGTTCGAGAACACGGTCGGCGTGGATCGCGATGTGATCGAAGACGACACGTACGGCGTGTACAAGCCGGTGATCGCTCAGCTGGGACTGGACGCGAAGCAGCATCCGGACGAACTGGTGTTCGGGCTGATGTCGCAGGGCACGACGCAACTCTGCTACGACGGCCAGTATTTTTTCGACACCGACCATCCGGTCGATACGGCCACGGGTACGGCGTCCGTCTCGAACTTCCAGACCGGCACCGGGCCAACCTGGTATCTGCTCGACATGACGCGCGTGGTCAAGCCGCTGATCCGCCAGACGCGCAAGGCATACAACTTTGTGGCGATGGATCAGGAGACCGACGAAGCGGTGTTCACCAGCAAGCAGTTCCGCTATGGCGTTGATGCCCGGTGCAACGTCGGCTTCGGACTGTGGCAGCTCGCGTACGCATCGCAGGCCGAGCTGAACGAAGACAGCTACGAAGCGGCTCGCGCGGCAATGCAGGAATTCAAGGGCGACAACGGCAAACCGCTCGGCATCCGCCCGTCGCTGCTCGTCGTGCCGCCGTCGCTCGAAGGTGTCGGTCGCAAGATCCTGAACGCCGACGCCAACAACTACGGCGCGACCAACGTCTGGAAGGGCTCGGCGGATCTGCTGTCGACCTCGTGGCTCTCATAACCCGATACACCCCGCGAGAGACTGCCGCGCGACACCGATAAGCGCGGAGGAAGGGAACTCCCGGAGCTGCGGCAAAAGGTGGGCTCCGGCCACATTTGAATTAACAGGAGTGTTTAGATGAGCAAGCACACGCACCCGGCCATTCACGTGGCCGCCACGCGGGAGAATTTTCGTCGCGCCGGCCATGTCTTTGGCACACAGCCGAAAACGATCGCGCTGGGAGCGCTTCATCCGGACGCACATGCTGCGATCCTCGCGGACAAGTCTCTGGTCGTTGTCAACACGGCGGTTTATCTCGACGAAGCGGAAACGGCGGCGCTCCCGCATCGCGATGCCCCGCATGTGATGCACGCGGCGGCGCGGCTCGATTCGCTGCCGGTCTCCGTCGATGAAGATCACGCGAAGCGCGCGATGGCGCTCGCCGACATCGAGGCCGAGCTGAAGCAGCGCTCGGACGCTCTCGACGAACGCGAAGCCAATGTCGAGGGTGCAGAACTCGCGCTGAACGAGCGTAAGGCGGCAGTCGAGCGAGCGCAAGCCGATCTGGAAACACAGCGCGCCGCGTTCGATCAGGAGCGCGCCGCGTTCGATCAGGAGCGCGCAGCCTTCGAAGCCGCCCGGCATGTCGGTGCCGAGTCGGTTTCTCAGAACGGCTCGAAGAAGCGCTAGGCAATGTACGCAACCGTCGACATCATGACGGCCCGCTTCGGACAGCGCGAGGTGCTCGCGCTGTCCGATCGCGACAGCACCGGCGAGGTGAATGCCACGGTGTTGGCCAATGCGCTGGACGATGCGGCGAGCGAGATCGATACGTATCTTGCCGGTCGCTACGCGCTGCCGCTCGATCCCGCGCCGAAGATGTTGACGGGCATCTGTTGCGACATCGCACGTTATCGCCTGTGCGGTGGCGAGACCGTCATGACGGTTGAGATCGAGAGTCGCTACAAAAGCGCAGTGAACTTCCTGAAGCTTGTCGCATCGGGCGGCGTGACGCTCGGTGTGACGGCTGCAGGTGTCGTTGCGCAGCCCGACAACCCTATCCAGTTTGTGACCGGCACGCGCGTGTTCGGCCGCGAAAACCGCTAACGCTATGGCTTACGTTCCGATCATCACCGCCGTCGAGGTCTCCATTGTCGATCGCCTCAAGCGCGGCCTCGGCAAGATGGTCGCCGAGGTTGCCACGTACGGCGGTGAGTTCGACGATGACGAGCTGGATACGGTTGTGCGGCGCTTCCCTGCTGCGTGGGTCACGTTCGGCGGCGTGAAGCGCACCGACCCGGTTTCGACAAGTCGGTCCAAGTGGAAGGCCGAAGCTGTGTTCGTCGTGATGGTCGGCGCACGCAGCGTGCGTAACGAACAGACCAGTCGCCATGGCGGCCCTGCGCAGTCTGAGGTCGGCACCAATCTGCTCGTCTCTGCGGTTCGGCATCTGCTGAATGAGCAGGACATGGGCCTGCCGATCCGCAACCTGCAGCCGGGTCCGGTCCGCACGCTGTTCAACACGAAGGTGCGCAACGACGCCATGTCGGTGTACGCGCTTGAGTTCCGGACGGCATGGGTTGAAGACACGCTGTTCCTCGGCGCATTCCCGCAGGGCGAAGCCGAGGGTCCGCTCGGCGCGGTGTTCGAACAGTACGGTGGCCAGATCGATCCCGAGACGCCGGACTGGAAAACGACGTTGCTCAGCTATTTCCTCAAACCCGGAACCGATCGACCCGCAGACGCGGCGGATCAGATCGAAATGCCACAGGAGTGAATGATGCAAGTGATCGCCCGCAAGGGTCTGCGAGTTCCAATCGAGACAGGCTCACGTCGGTATGTAACCGATGGTGCTCTCGTCGACGTGCCCAACACGGTGTATTACCGCCGCCGCATTGCCGAGGGCGATCTGCTCTCCGGTGAAGCTGCTACGAAAGCCGCAGCAGCTGCGAAGCCCGCGCCGGTCGCCGATACGTCGCCAGCGAACGCCGTTGCACCGGACGCCAACGCCGCACCGGCTGGTGACAAAAAGTCCACGAAGGGAGCATAGTTCATGGCCAGCAAAAACATCAGCTTCAGCACCATTGCCTCGGGCATCCGTTCGCCCGGGCAATACATGGAGTTCAACACGTCGCTTGCGCTGCGCGCGCTGCCGACCAACGATCAGAGCATGCTGATCGTCGGACAGCGCCTGCAGGTCGGAACGGTGCCCGCGCTCACACCTGTTCAGATCTTTTCCAGCGATCTGGCAGGCGTGTACTTCGGCACGGGCTCGCTTGCTCACATTGCGGCGATCGCCGCGCTGAAGGCGAATCCGTATCTGACGCTCACGGCGATCGCGGTCGACGATGCCACCGCTGGCCAGCCGGCATCCGGCACGATCACATTCGATGGAACATCTACGTCGGATGGTGCATTCGCCCTGTTCATCGGCAACACGCGCGTCGATATTCCGGTGAACAGTGGGGATACCGCTGTCGATGTTGCCACTGCCATGGCGGCGCAGATCACCCAGACATCGGCTCTCTACGTAAGCGCGGCTGCTGCTGAAGGCGTGGTCACGGTCAAGGCTAAAAACAAGGGCGAGACCGGCAACGGCATCGTCCTGTCGCAGCTCAATCAGGCGAGCGGCATTACGGCCGAGATCGTCGCGATGGCAGGCGGTCTCAATGATCCGGACATCGAGCCGGCGCTCGACAAGGTCTTTGCGTCGCAATACAACATCATCGCACCGAGCTGGGCGCAGCAGGATGCGCTGACGAAAACGCGATCGTTCCTTGACTCGGTGTCGGGCGCAATGGAAATGCGTCCGGCTATCGCGTCTGCCGGGTTCCCGGGAACGCTTGCGGCTGGTGCAACGCTCGCTGGCCAGTTGAACTCCGGCCGCATCACGCTCGCCTGGTATCCGAACTCGGTGAGCCATCCGGCAGAAATCGCGGCAGGCTACGGCGCTGTCCTCGCGAGCGAGCCCGATCCTGCACGGCCGCTTAACACGTTGCCGATCGCGGGCCTCGACATCGTCGCATCGGAACTTCAGGCCGGTCGCACGGAAAAGGAACTGGCCCTTCACGAAGGCCTCACGCCACTCGAAGTCGGCCCCGGTGATGTCGTGCAGATCAAGCGCGCGGTCAGCACGTATCTGGTGAATCCGCAAGGCATCGACGATCCCGCGCTGCTCGACATCACGACGATCCGTTCGCTCGACTACTCGCGCAAGGCATGGCGCGATCGCTTCGGTCTGCGCTTCCCGCGTTCGAAGTTGTCGACGCGCATCCCGCCGGCCGTGCGCAGCGAGATGCTCGACGTCGCCTATGAGCTGGAGGATCTGGAGATCCTGCAGAACATCGACGCGAACAAGGATTCATTCATCTTCGAGACCGATGAGCAGAACATCGGCCAGCTTAACGGGAAGCTTCCGGCACCCGTGGTGCCCGGCCTGCACGTGTTCGCGGCGGAGATCGATCTGATTCTCGGCTAACGCGAGACATTTAACCGCCATCAGGAGAAAGACATGGCATTGGAAGAATACGTCGGCGCGATCGTCATGGAGGTCGACAGTCAGGAGATTGAAGTCATCTCTGTCTCGCCCGATGTTGACACCGGCACCAAACCGGTACCGACGATGAACCGCAAGGGGCGTATCAAGGGGTTCGCCCGGGGCATCCGCAAGTTCACGCTGAAAGTCACCGTGGTGATTCCGCTCGCGGGTGACCCCGTCGATTGGGAAAACCTCGAAGGCGCGAAGATCACGATTTTCCCTGTAACGCCTGGTGGCCAGCGTGTGACCTACCAGGACTGCGGCACGCAGACCGTCAGCGATCAGTACACCGCTGATAACGAGGCGCGCCGCGATCTGACCATGTTTGCAGCCGATAAGGTGACGGAATGAAGCTGACCGAAAAAGCATCGCTGCTGTACGGCGTCGAATATCCGGCGGATAGCGGACAGCGTCACTACGACTTCGAGATCCGCCTCGCGACGGTGGGAGACAACATCGACGTGTATGAGAGTCCCGAGATCATCGGCGGTGGCGTCTCCAACATGCGGGTGAATACGGCGATTCTCGCGACGTGTCTGCTGTCGCTCGGCACGATCCCGAAAGAATCGATCACGCCCGAGCTGCTGGCCACCGCAATGGTCGACTCCGACTATGACGTGCTGCAGAAGGCGCAGGACGATCTCAAAAAAAAGCTTCGGCGGCCGAGTCCAGCGGAATCCGCCGGGGCTTCCGGCTCGCAGTCGTCCTCCTTGGGCAGCACGGAATCTCAGAAGACCGAGTCCGTGCAATGAGCGACGCGGAGCTTGATGGATGGCTCGATGCCGTCTGCAAGCTTCGCGGAGTAAAGCGCTCCCAGGGAGCCGACGCCGCCACAACGATTAAAAGCCTGCGTCGTCGCCCACCCGTTAAACGCGCTCATAAAGGTTAAAACCAGTTCATGTCGCGCGATCTCGAAGTCGGCCTCACACTGCGGATGCGCGATCAGGCATCCGCGCCTACGCAACAGGCTGAGCGGAACGTTCAGCGCTCCGTGCGCCAGACGACGCAGACCTACACCGACGCCTCGCGCGTCGCTGTCACGACCAGCCGGATGCTATACGACGTCCGGATGTCGCAGTCCGCTCGCGCCGAGCAATCGGTGCAGCGTAACGTGCAGCAGACCGAGGCCGCATACGTACGCGCCGACAGGAACATTCTCACATCGTCGCAACGGCTCGCGAATGCGCGCCAGCAGCTCGACGTTCGCTCTGAGCAGACCGTGCGCCGCGAGATCGATCAAACGGTGGCGGCATACAACCGTTTGTATCGAGCCGGTTTTTCGTCGGCATCCGAACAGGCGCGCGCATTCAGTGCGCTGCGCAGCCGTGTCGCGGAACTTAATCGTGAGCTGCGTGGCACCGAGCAGGCGGAAAGCAGGCTTACGCGCAGCGGCCGGGGCATTAACGCCGCGTGGCGTGCCGGCGGCGCGATCGCGGGCGGCGTTGCCGGCGTCATGGTCGCAGCTCCAGCCGTTCGTGAAACCATGGCCTACGATCGCCGGCTAGCGATGATGGCTAACACGGCGTTCTCGGATCGGGACGTGGTCGGCCGTCGTCGTGGAATCGGCGAACTTAACGATGCGATTGTCGGAGCTGTCCGTCAAGGTGGCGGCACCCGTGAGCAGGCGGCTGACACCCTGGACAACCTGCTCGCGTCTGGAGCGGTCAGTGATAAATCCGCGATGAAGCTGCTGCCGACATTGCAGAAATTCTCGACGGCCACCGGCGCAGATCCAAACGAGCTGGGCAATATCGCTATCCGTGCGATGCAGAACTTCGGTATCAAGGAAGCGGACATTCCGCGCGCGCTCGATATGGCGCTCAAGGGCGGTCAGGCTGGTGGCTTCGAGCTGAAGGATATGTCGAAGTGGTTGCCGCAGCAGATGTCCCTTGCGAAGACCGCAGGCATGTCCGGTCTGACCGATTTCGGCAAACTGGTCGTCGCGAATCAGGCGTCGGTGATCACAGCCGGTACGAAAGATGAAGCGGGCAATAACCTCGTCAACCTGCTTGAAAAGCTCAACTCGGCCGACACGCAGGTGAAGGCAAAACACCTCGGCATCGATCTGACGGGCAGTCTCGCGTCGTCGCGCGCGCAGGGCGTGAACGCACTGGACGCGTTTGTCGGCATCGTCGAAAACGTGATGGCGAAGGACAAGAACTACCAGCGCACACGTGCCCAGCTCGCGAGTGCTCCGGAGGGTGAGCGTAAAGACATCCTGTCCAGCCAGGCGAATCTGCTGGAAGGTTCGGCGATCGGAAAGCTGATCCACGATCGGCAGGCGTTGGGTGCACTCGTCGCATACATGGGCCAGACAGATTACCGCAAGCAGGTATCGGCCCAGGTGTTCGATCCGCGATCGGCAGTGACCGGCAATTTCGATCTCATCTCGCAGACCCCCTCGTTTAAAGCCGATCAGCTGGAAAACGAACGTGTAATCGGTCGACAGAACGCGCTTGAAAATCTCGACAACTCGCTAGGCAACGCGGCGACCAACCTGACCAACTACGCACGGAAGTATCCCGGCATTTCCGCCGCGATCGAGGGCACCACGATCGGCCTGCAGACGCTTACAGCGACCCTTGGCGCTGCGGCCGCCGTCAGCATCCTGCGCGGTGGATTCGGCGGCGCTGCCGGCGCTGGCGCAGCCGGGTCTGCAGCAGCCGATGCGGCCGCTGCGACTGAAGCCGGAGCGCTCGGCTCGAACGCAGCCCGAGCGGCAACCTTTGGTTCACGCTTCGCCCGTAACGCGAAGCTGCTCGGTCGATTTGGTGTGCCGTTGCAGGTTGCTGCCGGCGGCATCGAAGCATTCTCCATCGCCAACAATGATGCGATGAGTCCCGATCAGAAGAAAGCCGGTTATGTAGGCGTTGCGGGTGGCGTTGTCGGTGGTCTCGCAGGCATGGCGGGCGGTGCCGCGGCCGGTGCTGCTGTTGGCTCCGTCGTTCCCGTCGCCGGCACGATCGTCGGCGCGGTCGGCGGTGCGATTGCCGGCTACTTCGGTCATGACTTCGGCGAGAAGATTGGCAAGCTCATCGGCGACGCAATCTTCGCGCAGAAGAAAGACGAGAAGCCACCCGTCGTAGAAGGACATTTCACGATCAATCTCGATGGCCAGCATCTGTACGACTTTGTCACGACGAGCGGCCAGAAGGCTGCACTGAGGCAATAAGATGGCATGGAAAGACACGCTCTTTGACGCCTCGTTCCGGGGCGTCAAGTTCGACGTGCAACGCACCGATGACACGCTGGAGCGTGACGTGGCGCGCTATTCGTATCCGCACGTCGACGGCGAAGACATTGAGGATCTCGGCGGCAAAACCGATGTGAACCTCACGGCCGTGTTCTTCGGTGATGACTATGAGAAGCGGCTTAAGAATTTTCTAGGCGCGCTCTCTCAGCGAGGCCCGGGCGAACTGATCCATCCCGTGTTTGGGAGCATGCCGAACATGCAGTTTCTCGGTGGCCATGTACCGCACGATGCCGAGAATGTGGATTACTGTACGGTCGAGATGCGCTTTGCGCCCTCGGTTCCGGGCAACCCGTTCTTCGTCGCGCAGCTCACCGTGCAGGTCGCCGACGCGACAGCGCAAGTGGCCGGCACCGCGCAAACTGCCGGTACCAGCATGTTTGGTACTGCCATGGGAGCGCTGAAGACAGCACAGGCCGGGTTGCGCCGTTTGAATGCGTTGCGCGACGTGTTGAGCGATACGCTTGGCCCGATCAAGAACCTTGTGACTGGCTTTCGTACGGCGACGGTCGACTATCTGAACTTTCCGGCCGCGTTTACATCCGATCTTGTCGGGCTGGTCGGTGGAATAACCGATTTCCGGTCATTTGATGCTGGCATGGTGATGGCAGACTGGAGCGATCTGACCGAGCAGATGGCGACGGTCGTTAAATTGCCTGCCGCTGCCTCGAGTGGCCAGAGTCTGTCCATTCCCGGTACGGCGACGACGGTGGCCACGACGACGGCGCAGGTTGATCCGGCGGCGCCATATTCACCGCCACGTCCTAGCACGGTGGCAGCGTCCGCGAGTGATGTGCAGCTCGTCACCGCAGTTGTAAAGGTCGTAGTGGCCACCGTTATGGCCGGTGTCGCGTCCGATGTTCTCGCTAACGAGTCGGATCAGCCGACTCTTACGCCCGATCAGATCGAACAGATCACCGACGACACGCGGGGCATGCTGCAGGACGCGATAGACGAAACACGTGCCGTGCTCGCGATCGACGATTCCAGGCCGGTTACAGAGCCGTTAAAAGACGTTGCGCTGTCCATTCAGCAGCTCGCCGTCAGTGTCATCGATGCGTTACCGCCGCTCATCAGCCGTACGGTTCCTGCACCGACAAATCTGACGCTGCTTGCATACCGTTGGTATGGCGACTACACGCGATCTGCCGAACTGCTGCGTCTGAACCCTTCTGTGCGCAACCCGAATTTCATCGAACGCGGAGAGGTGCTATATGGCTTCGCCCAGTAACGACGACGTGTCACTGTTGATCGGCGGCAAGGTGCACAGCCAGTGGACTGCGTATTCGATCGACTCGGATCTGCTGGTGCCGGCAGACGCGTGGGAAGTCAGGCTGGCCAAGCCGGCTGGCAAGATGCCCGCAAATATCGTCAAGGGCGCAGCGGTGGAAGTGAAAGTCGGTGGCGAAACGGTGCTTGTCGGCTACGTCGATCAGGTTCGTCGACGCACGGCCAAAAACGAAAAGTCATTGATGATCAGCGGGCGAGACTACGCCGCGATTCTTCGTGACTGTTCTGCGCCGATCTTTACCGCGAAACAGGTGACACTCGATGAAGTAATCGCGAACATCGTGAAGCCGCTGGGCATCAGGAAGGTTCGCGTCGATACGTCGCAAGCAATGCCGTCGTGGGACAAGGTTAGCGTTGACCCGGGCGATACAGCATGGGACGCGCTTGCGCACGCGGCCGAGGGCGAAGGTCTATGGCCGTGGTTCGATCCGGACGGCACGCTCGTGGTGGGTGGACCCGACTACAATGCGCCGCCCGTGGCCAGTCTCGTTCTGCGCGAGGACGGCACCGGTAATAACGTCGAGTGGTTCGACGAAGATGAGTCTATCGCGGAGCGCTATTCCGACGTGACGGTTCTTGGTCAGGCGCACGGCACGCATTTTGGAACCGGCAAGAACGCGTTAAAGATCACCGTTAAAGACCCGAGCGTTACGGTCTATCGTCCGAAGGTGCACGTCGATCACGACGCGCCGAACCTCGCGGCCGTCGAGGCGCGAGCACGCAAGATCATTTCCGACTCGGCACTTCAGGCGCATACGTTGCGCGCGTCCGTGCGTGGCCACCGCACAAGCGATGGTGTGCTTTGGAAGCCGGGCCAGCGGGTGCACGTGTTGTGGGAAGAGTATGGCATCGACGCGGTGTATTTCATGATGGCGCGTCGATTCGCCGGCGGCCGCCCGGGTGGCACGCGTACGACGTTGACGCTTAAGGAAGATGGTGTGTGGATTCTCGACGCGCACCCGCATACAGGACGCAAGCATCGCAAGAAAGCGGATGGCCCGCTCTCGATCATCACGACTGATTCCAGCGGTGGCACGACGGTGAGCAAATGATGAACGCAAAGGACGTAGACAACCGGATCACACGCATGCTCAACGGCGTGCGCCAGGCATTTCGTGGCGTGCTGGGCAGCGTCAGTAGCGACGGTCCGGTACAGATGTCGCAGGGCGAAGGATTGGCGGGCGAGAACCTGCCCGATCTCGAACTGTTCCAGCACTACGGCTACACGAGCAATCCGCCGGCCGGCACAATGAAAATTGTCGTACCGCTCGGCGGGAAGACAAGCCATGGGGTCATCGTTGCGACCGAGCACGGTTCGTATCGTTTGAAGTCTCTTCCTGCCGGAGCCGTTGCGCTATATACCGACGAAGGTGATTCGGTTGTTCTCAATCGCGGTCGCGTCATCGACATCACAACGAAGACGCTGAACATCAATGCTGAAGAGACGGTCAACATCGCCACGAAGACGCTGAATATCTCAGCCGGGACTGGAACGACCATCGACACACCGACCGCCACACTGACGCACGAACTGAGCGTCGCCGAACAAATCACGGGTAAAGGTGGCATGTCGATGTCCGGAGGCGACGGTGCACAGATCGACAACCTGAATGTATCGGGCAAAGCGAAGATCGGTGACATCGACTTCAACAATCATGGGCACCCGGAAACTGGTTCGACTACCCGCACGCCGGTCCAGTTATGAGCCACGCACTGACATCGATCATCTAAGCGGGCGAAGTGGAGCGACACGACAATCGCGCTATGGACGCACTTCTCGATCCGACGACTGGAGGTTACACGGGTACGAGCACAACAACGCTCGCTAATCCTGTGTACATACGCCTTAAAACGCCGCTTGGCTCGTGGTGGGCTGATCCGACCATTGGTTCACGTCTGCACGAACTGGAGCGCGAGAAGGACACGCCACGCGTACGTGGGCTTGCGATTCAGTATGCCGAGCAGGCACTGCAGCCGCTCATTGATGACAAGCGCGCGCAGAGCGTCACGGTTACCTCGGCAGATGGCCAGACGGGATGGCTGATTCTGCTGATTGAAGTCGTCGACGTGAGTGGCAACCCGCAGCACTTCAAACACCCCGTGAAGGTCTCCTGATGCCCGCAACAGCTTTGACGGCCGCAGAGGTTCGTGATGCCATCCTTCGCGACCGCAAGAACCTCGAACCCGAAGCCGATGTCGGGAGCGACTCTGACAACTACGTGCGCGCCAGTAGCGTGGGCAGCGCTGTCGAGGGTCTGTATCAGCATCAACTCTGGATCGCGAAGCAGATATTTCCGGACACTGCCGACACGGATTTCCTGATTCTTCACGCGCGGCTCCGAAGCATGGGTCTTAAGGCGGCCGTCGTGTCGGGTGGATCAGTGCTGGTCACGGGCGCGGTCAACGCGCCCGTGACCAGCGGCCTCGCTGCAAAGTATCAGGACGGCACCGCGTACGTAACCACTGGTGGTGGCGTAATAGATGGCACCGGCCAGCTCGTCGTACCGGCGCAAGCCATCGTCGCGGGCGTTGCCGGAAACCGTGAGGAAGGCGATGTATTGACCTTGACAGTGCCGCCCTTGAACGTCAATGCAAACGTTACTGTCGTGGCTATGGAGGGCGGCACGGAAATCGAGACACCAGAAAGCCTGCTGGCTCGCCTGTTGCAGCGTATTCGCCGGCCGCCAGCAGGCGGCAACAAGTACGATTACTGGCAATGGGCAATGGAAGTGGCTGGCGTCGCCGCTGCGTATGTCTATCCGCTGCGTCGCGGCCTCGGCACTGTCGATGTTGTCATTGCCGCGAGCGCAGGTCTGCCGTCCGATGATGTGGTCAAGGCAACTCAGGCGCACATTGATGATCAGCGGCCGGTGACCGCGAAAGGTTCGCTTGTGATCAAGCCGACGACAAAGACATATGACGTTGTCGCGGCCGTCAAGCTCGACGGCGTTGAACTGGCGACCGCGCAGGCCGCCGTAGATGAGGCGATGGCCGCTTACGATGCAGCACTCTCGCCAGGCGACACCGCGATCCTTACGCGTATCGGTGCGGTGATAAGCGACACTCCAGGCATCGCCGACTATATGTTGACTGAGCCCGCTGGCAATGTCGTTCCGGTAGTCGATGCCACTGCGGTCGAATGGTGCCGGCTTGGCAGTGTTACGTTGACGGTGATGGCATGACGGCGCACGCGGAGCTTCTAGGCCGGCTGCTACCACCACTCTCCTACGATCCGAAGGCACCGGGTCTCGCGGCTGATCTGAGGGCAGAGGGCAACGCGCTCGACCGTGCTTTAGCGGATGCCGACGTTATCGCGAACGGTGTGGTGCCGTCTTTTCTTGCGGCCCAGTTCCTCCCCGATTGGGAGCGTGTCTGCGGTCTGGTTCCGGCAGCGGATGCGACGATCCAGCAGCGCATGTCCGCCGTGATCGCGAAGATCAACGAAATAGGTGGTCTGTCGATCGCCTACTTCAAGCAGCTCGCAGCAAGCCTTGGGTACACCATCGAGATCGTTGAGCCTCAACCGTTTCGCGTTGACTCAAGCCGCGTCGGCGACACGCTTTATATCGAAGACATCATTTTCGTCTGGCAGGTCGTGGTCGAAGGTGCACCGAATCTCTCGTATTACTTCCGTGTAGGACAAAGCGCAGTTGGCGAGCGGCTGCTGTCCTTTTCCGATCCAGTGCTGGAACAGGTGTTCAACGATCTGAAGCCGGCGCACACCTTCGTCTTCTTTTCCTATCAGGGGTAACCAACGATGCAGCGAATCAACACACCTGACGGGCAATTTCACGCGGGCGATCCTTCGTCGGGCGCACTCGGTACGATCGTCACGCGTGACTTCATGCAGTCCGTGCAGGAAGAACTGGCAGCAGTGCCTGAGGCGGCGGGTATGACACTCGACGCAGCAGGAGCAAATCAGCCTGACAACAGACAGGTGTTGAAGGCCATCCGTCGCCTGATTCAATCTCCGGTCGTGCTCGCTGACACTGGCGCAGCAAATGCCTACTCGGCGGTGAATGTCCCGGCTCTTACGGCAGAGACATGGGCAGATGGGTTTGCGCAACAGGTACAGATAGGGCACGCGAACACTGGCCCATCGACTTACGCGCCCGATGGTCTACCCACGCTCCCAATCTACGGCATGGCATTACAGCCTTTGCAAGGTGGCGAACTGAGGGCCGGAGGTACCGCGATCCTGGTCAGGATGACTATCCCGGGAGTAAATGACGGTGATCCGTTCTGCGTCTTGTTGGACTGCTATGGGGGCGCAAGGCAAGTTGCGACCGCGACCGAGGGATGGCATGCGGTGCAGTTCGGGCAAGTGTCGGGTGTCGTTGGTGAGGCGCGCAACCTCAAATGCGTTAACGACATAAGCGGCACGAGTCTGACCTATACAGCGGACGAAATTGTTGTCGAAAGCGCGCTCGGTGGCTTGCGTTATTGCCTGTCCAACTTCAATGCCACGGTCGCCAGTGGAACGACTGGTCTGGGTGGGTTGGATACCGGAACGGAACTCGCACCGAATAGCTATTACGCCATCTATGCCGCGCTTAAGGACGACGGTTCGAAGGGGGCTTTTGCTCAACTTGAGCCGGCCAACGGCGCGACGTCGGTGTACACGGGCGTGAGTCCGCCCGGGAATGTCGTTGCGACAGCACTCATCAGCGTGTGGAAAACGAACGGAAGCGCGCAGTTTCAGAGCGGGTTCCAGCGCGGTCGAAAGATCCGCTTTTCGCAACTAGCTGCATTGACATCGACCGTGCCTCGTACTGCCTGGACGCCTCTATCCATCGCCGGTATCGTTCCAAAGTGCGCTGTTGGTATCAGCGGATGGATCGGGTACCTCACAACTGGGCTAGTAGCAACGATGAATCTGTTCGTTGCTGCGGATGCCAACGGCAATGCGTATCGGCAGTGTTCGGATTCTAATTCGACCGGTGGATCAAGTTCATTCGAGTTGGAACTCATCGCGTCTCAGGTGCTTTACTACCAAGCCTTCATTGCCGGGGGCGGAACCTATAGCGCAATCGATATAAATATTTCTGGGTACGAAATTTAAGGAAGATGCCTATGTCGACGCTGTATGTGCAGTTCTCGGATGCGACGCAATCAACCATCTGCTCGGTGTTCTCTTGCTCGCAGGACACAACCGAATTCCCGAATCAGGGTGAGATCGATACATCTGACGCGCGCTGGAAGACGTACTGCGACACGATGCCGGCGCAGGTTCGGACATTCCTGCCCACCCCCACGTCAGGTTAGAACCGGTCACGGCCATACGATGGCAACGTCGTTGGCGCGTTACCTCGCGGAATTAGCGTAAAAGGACGCGGCGACGCGCATGGTGTTGTAGCACCACGTGCGTCCCGTACCCGCAGAGCAAGCTGCGAATCCGGCAAGGCCACGTCACCCCTGCAGAGGCGCACGAAGGCTATCACGCCGGCATCGTTTAGCCAACAAATGCATACAGCCTTACCGATCATTCCATGGCTGGGCGGCAAGCGCCGTCTCGCCGACAAAATCATCCCGCTGTTTCCGGCGCACGAATGCTATATCGAGCCTTTCTGTGGTGGTGCGGCGCTGTACTTCCTGCGACCGATGCCCGCAGCAGTTGAAGTTATCAATGACGTCAACGGCGAGCTGGTGAACCTGTACCGCGTTGTCCAGAATCACCTCGAAGAGTTCGTGCGGCAGTTCAAATGGGCGATATCGAGTCGACAGGTGTTCAAGTGGCATCAGAAGACAGTGCCCGAGACGCTCACGGATATTCAGCGTGCTGCCCGGTTCTACTATCTGCAACAGCACGCATTCGGTGGGAAGGTGGACGGACAGACGTTCGGCACAGCTACGACCGCGCCGGCCGTGAACCTGCTGCGGATCGAAGAGAGTCTCTCGGCCGCGCACCTTCGGTTGGCGGGAGCGCACATCGAAAACCTGCCATGGGACGTTTGCATTGAGCGATATGATCGCGCGCACTCATTCTTCTACTGCGACCCCCCGTACTGGCAGACCGAGGGCTATGGTGTCCCGTTTCCATTCAGCGAGTACGAGCGCATGGCATCGCTGATGCGTTCCATGAAGGGCAAGGCAATGGTCAGCATTAACGACCACCCGGATATCCGCCAAGCATTCGACGGCTTTGCGATGCTGGGCGTCGACATCAAGTATGCAGTCAACAACACCAACGGTGGGCCACAGACCAGCCGTGAGCTTGTGATTACCAACTGGGAGCTGGGAACGCAGACCAGCGGCCTGTTTTAGTGTCAAAGGGAGCGCGAAGGAATCCGTGAAGACGACCTGCAATTACTGCGATCGGCCGGCGACGCTCCTTTGTGACTTCCAGTTGGGTTGGCCTATCGGGGGCTACTCGCGTGCGCCGGACGGCACTGAGTACGCCGTACGGGCGTTGAAGGCCCCCTACACGTGCGATATGCCCATTTGCCGCGAGCACGCCGAGCTTCGGGGCACCGTCCACATTAGGGCGAGGAAACCGTTGGGTGGGTTTGACACGTATGACTACTGCCCAGAGCATCGCGGGCAACAGTTAGGTTTGGCAGAGCCGATGGAGGTTGCCGAGGCGGACCGACTGCGTCGTGCGGTTCAGGCTCTCGGTCGGCGACGAGTGATGCGGGAACGCGGCTCGGTTCCGTTGCCGCCTGGACAGGGCGAGCTCTTTTAACTCAGTGACAATCAGGCCGCGAAATCTAGCGGTATCGGGGTGTCAAAACGGACGCAAAGTGATGCCAAATCGCGCGCGACGCTACATCGCTGTGGTCAACTCAGAGTGGGACTTGCACCCACAAGGGTGCGTCCATGCTGGGCGCACCAAGAAAAAAGGACTTACGGCGTTCACCGTAAGTCCTTGATTTCTTTGGTCGGGGCGAGAGGATTTGAACCTCCGACCACCTGCACCCCATGCAGGTACGCTACCAGGCTGCGCTACGCCCCGAAAGCTGGCAAGTATAACAGACACTATGCCCGCTGAGCACTTCTGCGCGTCGCATTGGCATCGACGTTCGCGTTAACATCGCGTCGCACGTCAATGTCCGAGCAGATCGATCACGTGCAGCAATTCCTTGCGCAACTGATCGACATCGACGGATACCATCGACTGCGTGACCACCGGCGTGGCGGGTTCTTCCTGTTCCTCCGCTTCGCGCTGTGCGCCACCGTGCGTATCGAGTCGATTGCGCGCGCCGTTGATCGTAAAGCCCTGCTCGTACAACAACTCGCGAATCCGGCGAATCAGCAGCACCTCGTGATGCTGGTAGTACCGCCGATTGCCACGACGCTTCACCGGCCGCAACTGCGTGAACTCCTGCTCCCAATAACGCAGCACATGCGGCTTCACGCCGCATAGTTCGCTCACTTCGCCAATGGTGAAGTAGCGCTTCGCCGGAATCGGAGGCAAGACGACTTTTTCGATCGTCGCTGTCATCGTCAGTTAGCCGTCGTGGTGGGTTGCGCGAAAACGTGCGCGTATCGATCTACTATCGATCTACTATCGATCTACTACCGATCAGATATCGATCAGCGCGCGAGGCTCGCCTCGGCGCCGTTCTCGACAAGCGCCTTCAGCTTTTGACTTGCATGAAACGTCACGACACGGCGCGCGGCGATCGGAATCGCCTCGCCTGTCTTCGGATTGCGCCCGGGACGCTGCGGCTTGTCGCGCAACTGAAAGTTGCCGAAGCCGGATAGCTTCACACTGTCGCCGCTCTCCAGCGCGTCACGGATCACTTCGAAAAACGCCTCGACCATGTCCTTCGCTTCGCGCTTGTTGAGTCCAACATTGTCGAACAGCAACTCGGCAAGTTCGGCCTTCGTCAGCGTCGGCATTTCGCCCGGCGCGCCGGCGGATGATGTCGGAATATCGCGAATCATGGCGCTACGTTGCGCCGTAAGAAGGGCTTCGAAATCACTCGAGTTCATTTCATTCATATCTATCAAATGGCGCGCAAACTGAAACGGAGAATGCGGGAACAACCGAAACCAACCCGCCCTGCGGGTTATCCGCGCAACCGTGCGCCATATGCTCGAGCCAGACGATCCAGCAGGGTCTGAATGGCCAGATCGACCGTTTCATCCTGAAGGGTCCCACCAGTATCTTGCAAGGTCACACGGAACGCAAGGCTTTTCTCGTGGGCTGCCAGCCCACCGGAAGTATTTGATTTTGGACGAAATTCATCGAAAAGTGCAACCCTCTGAACGGTCTTGCACGCGTCGACCGAAAACGCGTTTTGCATCTCGTCGAGGAGTGCCTGAGCGTCGATTTTCTGGTCGACAACGACCGCGATATCACGCCGCACCGGCGGGAATTTCGACACCTCGGTCGGACTCGGCAATTCGCGCCGCATCAAGGCTTCCGCTTCGATTTCGAACAGAATCGGCGCGTGCGGCAGGTCGTACTTCTGCATCCAGCGCGGATGCAGTTCGCCGATCCAGCCGACCGCGCGGCCATCGAGCTCGATACGCGCGCTGCGGCCCGGGTGCAGCGCCGGGTGTTCCGTCTTCACGAAGCGCGCGGCGGATGCGAGCGCCGGCGTCAACAGCGCTTCGACATCGCCCTTCACATCGAAGAAATCGACCGCGCGCGTCGGCGCGCCCCACTGTTCCTCGCGCACCGGACCGTACGCGAGCGCGCCCAGCATCTTCGGCTGCGCGAAACCCTCGACCGTCATCTCGCCCGCGACGATCGACGGGTCGTGCAGGAACACACGACCCGCTTCGAACACGCGGATGCGGTCCGCGCGCCGGTTCAGGTTATGCCGCAGCACATTGATCAGGCTGCCGAACAGCGACGTGCGCATCACCGACAGCTGGCTTGCAATCGGATTCAGCAGGCGCACCGGGTTGCGGTTACCGGCGAAGTCCTGTTCCCATTCGGCGTCGACGAAACTGAAGTTGACCGTTTCCGCGTAATCGCGCGCGGCTAGCGCGTGACGCAGCGCATGGATCGAACGGCGCGTTTCGTGGGTTGCGCGCATTTCGCTTTTCGCGACCGGCGGACGCGCCGGAATTTTTTCGAAGCCGTAGATGCGCGCGACTTCCTCGATCAGGTCCTCTTCGATTTCGAGGTCGAATCGGTACGGCGGCGGCGTGACTGCGAACGTGTCGCCTTCGCGATCGTAGTCGAGGCCAAGACGCGTGAAGATGTCCGCGATCTGATCGGCGCCGATCGCAATGCCAATGATGCGCTGCGCACGCACGACGCGCATCCTGACCGGCGCGCGCTTCGGCACGTTGACGATCTGATCGTCGACCGGGCCCGCTTGCCCGCCGCAGATGTCGAGGATCAGCTGGGTGATTCGTTCGATATGCTCGACGGTCGTCGAGTAGTCGACGCCACGTTCGAAACGATGTCCGGCGTCGGTCGAGAAGTTGTACCGGCGCGAGCGGCCGCGGATGCTGTCCGGCCACCAGAACGCCGCTTCGAGATAAATGTTCGTGGTATCGAGCGTGACTGCGGTGCTGTCGCCGCCCATGATGCCGGCCAGGCTTTCGATGTGACGATCGTCAGCGATAACGCCGACCGTTTCGTCGACCTCGACGGTATTGCCATTCAGCAGCTTGAGCGTCTCGCCGCGCTTGCCCCAGCGCACGTCCATCGAACCATGGATCTTGTCCAGATCGAACACGTGAGACGGACGGCCGAGCTCGAGCATCACGTAGTTCGAGATATCGACGAGCGCCGAAATGCTGCGCTGGCCCGAACGCTCGAGACGCTCGACCATCCAGTGCGGCGACTTCGCGCGCGCGTTCACGCCGCGAATCACACGGCCGGAGAAACGGCCGCACAGGTCGGGGGCCGAAATCTTCACCGGTAGCGTTTCGTTCAGCGCGACCGGCGCCGGCTTGATATCGACCGGTTTGAGCGGCGCGCCGGTAATCGCGGCCGTCTCCCGCGCGATACCGAACACCGACAGACAGTCCGCCTTGTTCGGCGTCAGCTTGACTTCGAAAATCGTATCGTCGAGCTTCAGGGTGTCGCGAATATCCTGACCGATCGGCGTGTCTTCAGGCAGAACCAGCAGACCGCTGTGGTCTTCCGAAAGCTTCAGCTCGCGTGCCGAGCACAACATGCCCTGGCTCTCGACGCCACGCAGCTTCGACAGCCTGATCTCGAACGGCGCGCCGCCCGCTTCGGCGGGCGGCAGTTGCGCGCCGACCAGCGCAACCGGGACCTTGATGCCCGGCGCAACATTCGGTGCGCCGCAGACGATGTTCAGCGTCGCGCCGGTGCCGGCATCGACCTGGCAGACGTTGAGCTTGTCGGCGTCCGGGTGCTTGACCACTTCGAGCACGCGGCCGACGACGATCTTCGACGTCGGCGGTGCGACCGGCCGCAGATCTTCGACTTCAAGACCGGACATCGTCAGCGCATGCGACAGCTGCTCGGTCGTCAGTTGCGGATCGACGAAGGTTCTGAGCCAGGATTCCGGAAATTGCATGGTTCTCTACGTTCTAAACGGGTTGAGTCACGTCCGGCCAGCACGGGCTGCTGCATCGCTACGCCCGCGCCGCGCCAAAAACACAGCTTGCGGCGCCTGCGATGTCAGGCGAACTGCCGCAGAAAGCGCAAGTCGCCTTCGAAGAACAGACGCAGATCCTGCACACCATAGCGCAGCATCGTCAGACGCTCGAGGCCGCTGCCGAATGCGAAGCCAATGTAGCGCTCCGGATCGAGGCCCATGTTGCCGACCACCGTCGGGTGAACCTGGCCCGAGCCGGAAATCTCAAGCCATCGGCCCGCGTTCTTGCCGTGCTCGAACATCATGTCGATCTCGGCCGACGGCTCCGTAAACGGGAAGTACGACGGGCGGAAACGTACCTGAATATCGTCGCGCTCGAAGAACTTCTTGAGAAAATCGGTGTAGACGCCCTTCAGGTCCGCGAAGCTGATGTTCTCTTCGATCCACAGGCCTTCGACCTGGTTGAACATCGGCGAGTGGGTCGCGTCGCTGTCGACGCGATACGTACGGCCCGGCACGATCACTTTGATAGGTGGCGTGTGCGTGCGCGCGTAACGGACCTGCATCGGGCTCGTATGCGTGCGCAGAAGCAGTGGACGGCCGCCGGCATCCTGGCCGTCGACGTAGAACGTGTCTTGCATCGAACGCGCCGGATGATTTTCCGGGCTGTTCAGCGCGGTGAAGTTGTACCAGTCGGTTTCGATCTCGGGGCCGTCGGCGACGTCAAAGCCGATCGAGCCGAAAATCTGCTCGACGCGCTCCCAGGTCTGCATGACCGGGTGCAGGCTACCCGCGCCCTGACCGCGGCCGGGCAACGTCACGTCAATCGCTTCAGCGGCCAGACGCTGGTTCAGAAGCGCGTCCGCGAGCGCCTGGCGGCGCGCGGTGAGTGCCGCTTCCACTTGCTGCTTGGCGACGTTGATGCGCGCACCTTCGGTCTTGCGCGTGTCGGGATCGAGCTTGCCAAGCCCCTTGAGCAGTTCGGTCAGCGCGCCCGACTTGCCGAGAAAACGCGCCTTCTCGTTTTCGAGCGTGGTGACATCGGTGGCGTGTTCGAAGGCGCTTTGCGCGTCGGTGACGATTTGGTCCAGGTCCATTGATCCCATCTTCTCAACGTCAGTGTTCAATTGAAGCAAATCCGGCTCGACCAACAAAAAAGGGGCTCGGTGAGGAGCCCCGTTTTTGTTGCAGCGTCACCGGGATGTCCGGGTATTCGCTGCAACGAACCTTGCAGTTACCGGGCGTCCTGCTTCTGACGCCGGTGGTGCGCCGAGGCGCACCAGCCACGATCAGGCTGCAACGGCGGCTTTCACCTGCTGAACGATTGCCGCAAAAGCAGCCTTGTCGAACACAGCCATGTCAGCCAGCACCTTGCGGTCGAGTTCGATCGACGCCTTCTTCAGGCCGTTGATGAACACGCTGTACGTCATGTCATGCTGACGCACCGCCGCGTTGATACGCGTGATCCACAATGCGCGGAACACACGCTTCTTGTTGCGGCGATCGCGGTACGCGTACTGGCCTGCACGCATCACCGCCTGCTTGGCGATGCGGTAGACGTTATTGCGACGGCCGCGGTAACCCTTGGCCAGCTTGATGATCTTCTTGTGACGGGCCCGTGCGGTAACCCCACGTTTGACTCGAGGCATGTTTCGCTCCTGTGAGTATCGGTTAAGGGGTTACGCGAACGGCAGCATTGCGCGCACGGAGGCCATGTTGCTCTCATGGACCGACGTGGAACCGCGCAGTTGACGCTTGTTCTTCGTGCTCTTCTTGGTCAGGATGTGGCGCTTGAAGGCTTGACCGCGCTTGACGGTCCCGCCCGGACGCACCTTGAAGCGCTTTGCAGCACTCTTCTTGGTCTTCAACTTAGGCATGACGAACAACTCCATTATTTGATGGATATGGGTGTGCGGTTGGCCTTGACGGCCCTTCACCCGCCCTTTGAAACCCAGTCCACTTGGTATGCAGACGGCCGACGCTATTACGATACGGCCGCTGCTTTTCAGACAAAACGCCCGCTGTACTGCAAGGTGCGGGCGCCGTTCCGAAACTTTGCCGGGCTTCGCCGCTTTCTTTCCGACGAAGCACCGTTCGATTCCTACACGTGCTGCTCAACCTCAAACCGACTCTAAACCTGCGAGAGCTACCTGCGAGCGCCCATCCCGGCGATCACAGCGCGCATCAAACGACGCGCAAGCTTACTTCTTCTTCTTCGGCGCCAGCACCATGATCATCTGGCGCCCTTCCATCTTCGGCATCTGCTCAACCTGGCCGACTTCGTCGAGGTCGGTGCGCAGACGCTCGAGCATGCGCATACCGATTTCCTGGTGAGCCATTTCGCGGCCACGGAAACGCAACGTGATTTTCGTCTTGTCGCCGTCTTCGAGGAAGCGAACGAGATTGCGCAGCTTGACGTTGTAGTCGCCATCATCGGTACCCGGGCGGAATTTCACTTCCTTCACCTGGATAACCTTTTGTTTCAGCTTGGCCTCGTGCTGCTTCTTCGCTTCCTGGTACTTGAACTTGCCGTAATCCATCAGCCGGCAAACCGGCGGGACCGCCTGCGGGGCAATTTCGACCAGATCTACGTCCTGCTGCTCCGACATACGGAACGCATCAGCAAGTTTTACGATACCCAGCGGTTCGTTGTTGACTCCGACCAGACGCACCTCGGGTGCAGTAATTTCACCGTTGATGCGATGCGACGACTTATCAGTAGCGATGTTACGTTTCCTCTAAAAATTGAAAAAAACGAGCCGCGCTGCCAAGTGGGTTACTGGAACGACTGCACTTCCTGACGCAGACGCTCACTGAACGCATCGACGGGCATTACGCCCAGATCGACGCCGCCACGGGCACGCACGGCTACCGTTTGAGCATCACGCTCTTTGTCGCCGACGACCAGCAAGTACGGGACCTTTTGAAGCGTGTGCTCGCGTATTTTATAGCTTATTTTCTCGTTGCGCAAATCGGCTTCCACTCTAACCCCTTGTTTTTGCAACGAATGAGCCAGATTTTTCGCATATTCGGCCTGGCCTTCTGCGATATTCATGACCACGACCTGCAAAGGCGCAAGCCAACCGGGCATTGCACCAGCATGGTGCTCGATCAGGATTCCGAGGAAGCGCTCCATTGATCCGACGATTGCCCGGTGCAGCATGATCGGCCGCCGGCGGCTATTGTCTTCGGCGACGAACTCGGCGCCCAGCCGTTCCGGCAGCACCATATCGAGTTGCAGCGTGCCGCACTGCCACGACCGGCCGAGTGCGTCCTTGATGTGGTACTCGACCTTCGGACCATAAAACGCGCCCTCGCCCGGCAGTTCTTCCCATTGCACGTTGCACGCGCGCAGCGCTTCGCGCAGCCCTTCCTCCGCGCGGTCCCACGTTTCGTCCGTGCCGGCCCGCGCGTCCGGGCGCAGCGACAGCTTGATGTCGACCTGTTCGAAGCCGAAATCTTTATACACGCTCATCGCCAGCGTGTTGAACGCGATCGACTCGCTGATGAACTGGTCTTCCGTGCAGAAAATATGCGCATCATCCTGGACGAAGCCGCGCACGCGCATCAATCCGTGCAACGCACCCGATGCCTCGTTCCGATGGCACGAGCCAAACTCCGCGAAACGCAGCGGCAAATCGCGGTATGAACGCAGCCCATGATTGAACACTTGCACATGCCCAGGACAGTTCATCGGCTTGATCGCGTAGTCGCGCTTTTCCGATTCCGTCGTGAACATGTTTTCGCGGTAGTTCTGCCAGTGGCCCGACGCTTCCCATAGCGAGCGGTCCATGATCATCGGCGTCTTGATCTCGAGGTAGCCGGCCTCGTTCACGCGGCGGCGCATGTACTGTTCGACCTGCTGCCACAGCGTCCAGCCGCGCGGATGCCAGAACACCATACCCGGCGACTCGTCCTGCATATGGAACAGATCGAGCTGCTTGCCGAGCTTGCGGTGGTCGCGCTTTTCCGCCTCCTCGAGCATGTGCAGATACGCGTCCTGGTCTTCCTTCTTCGTCCAGGCCGTGCCGTAAATACGCTGCAACTGCTCGTTCTTCGCATCGCCGCGCCAGTACGCACCCGCGAGCTTCATCAGCTTGAAGACCTTCAGCTTGCCCGTCGACGGCACGTGCGGGCCGCGGCACAGGTCCGTAAAGCCGCCGTGCGAATACAGCTTGATCTCTTCGTTGGCCGGAATCGATTCGATGATCTCAGCCTTGTATTTCTCGCCGATGCTCTTGAAGTACTCGACCGCCTCGTCGCGCGACACCACACGGCGCGACACCGGCTCATCCTTCTTGGCGAGCTCCTGCATGCGCTTTTCGATTTTCTCGAGATCTTCGGGCGTAAACGGGCGGCTGTACGCGAAGTCGTAGTAGAAGCCGTTGTCGATCACCGGACCGATCGTTACTTGCGCCTCGGGGAACAGGTCTTTGACCGCGTACGCAAGCAGATGCGCCGTCGAATGACGAATGATGTCGAGGCCGTCCGCGTCTTTTTCCGTCACGATGGCCAGCGACGCATCGTGATCGATCAGTGCGGACGTATCGACGAGCTCGCCGTCGAGTTTGCCACCGAGCGCCGCTTTTGCGAGACCCGGGCCGATTGACGCCGCGACTTCGGCGACCGTCACGGGGTGATCGTACTGTCGAACAGAACCATCGGGCAGACGTATCGAAACCATTGTTTTCTCCGTGATGCCGACCGGCCGGCGGCAGCTCCAACCACTCGTTTAAAAAACGACTGCGACAAAAATCAAAGGCAAAAAAAATGCGGCCCCGCTATCGAGGGGCCGCATTCACTTTTCAGCAAATCGCAAGGGCGATAAAGGCGAACAGGGTCCTCGACTAGCGTCGCTCCGAAGTCGTGTCCGTCAACGTTCGCGGTGTCATAACCATGCTCGCCATCCTGGCGGGTGCCATGTTCGCCATAGTGACGCGAACCTTGTTCGCATCTCTTGCGCTTTTGAAACGCCGACGCGATGCACCGACGTTTCGATTTTCGTTGGTAGGCTCGATTGGACTCGAACCAACGACCCCCACCATGTCAAGGTGGTGCTCTAACCAGCTGAGCTACGAGCCTGAAGAAACGAGATTATATGGAGCACTCAGAGTGTTGGCAAGTATTTTTATGCGCCGACATTAAAAACGCCGGTCATTTTTGCGTGCCCTGAAACGCCCTTCGAGTGCCCGCCAAATGGCCGCCCAAGTCGCGCTCACAAGCGTGTCCGCTCAACCCTTACGCGTCGCCCGCACGACGCCCGTCACTTCGCCGAGCAGTGTGCACGCACGCTGAATCTGCGACGCGCTCGACACCTCGACGGTGAACAGCATGTAAGCCTCGTTGCGCCGCGATTGCGTCTTGACGCCGATCACGTTCATCTTCTCGCGCGCGAAGACTTCGGAGATATCGCGCAGCAAGCCCTGCCGATCGGTCGCCTCGATCGCGAGATCAACCGGATACACCGACTGACCGCGTCCACTCATCACGTCCGCGGACCACGTGGTCTGCAGCACGCGTTCCGGCGCGCGCGCCGCCATGCGCAGGAAGGTCGGACAATCGCTGCGATGGACGGACAGGCCCTTGCCCCGCGTGACAAAACCGGCAATGTCGTCGGGCGGCGCCGGCCGGCAACAACGTGCAAGCTGGGTCAGCAAGGCATCGACGCCGACGACCAGCACGCCCGTCGACGCACCGTGAGCGACGCTCGCGCCACTGCTGCGCTTTTCGAACTGCTCGGGCGCCTCGACTTCCGGCTCGGCCGGCGGTGCGTCGCTCAACGCCTGCTCGATCAGGCGCAGACTGAACTCCTCCTTGCCGACCACCGCATACAGATCTTCGGGCGCCTTGAAGCCGAGCTTCGCGGCAAGCTGATCGAGATTGACCGAGCTCTTGCCTTCGCGCTGCAACGTCTTTTCCACCAGCGCGCGGCCGTTCGCGATGTTCTCCGCGGAGTCGATCGCATTGAACCACGCACGCACTTTCTGCCGCGCGCGAGGGCTGCGCAGATAGCCCAGTTGCGGATTGAGCCAGTCGCGCGACGGCCCGCCCTCCTTCACCGTGACGATCTCGACCGTCTGCCCGTTCTGCAACGCCGTGTTGAGTGGCACCATCGCGCCGTCGACGCGCGCGCCGCGGCAGCGATGCCCAAGCTCGCTGTGCAGGTGATACGCAAAATCGAGCGGCGTTGAACCTTGTGGCAACGGAATCACACGCGCCTGCGGCGTGAGCGTGTAGATGTGATCGTCGTTAAGCGTCGCGTCGCGCAGATACCGCCACGGCTGATGAGACGGATCGGCTTCGTCGCGCACCGCGCCGCCGTGATCCGGCCAACCGCCATCGCGCTCAGGTTGGTCTTCGCGCTGGCCGCTCGCGTCGCCTTGCTCGCGCTCGGACACCTCTTCCTTCCACGCCAGCAGTTGACGCAGCCATGCGATCTTCTCGTCGTACGATCCGCTCGCGCTGAACTGCCCGCCGTAGCCGCGCGTGCCCGCTTCCTTGTAGCGCCAGTGCGCGGCCACGCCATATTCGGCGAACCGATGCATCTCCTGCGTGCGAATCTGCACTTCGAACGCGCGGCCGTCGTCGCCGATCACGACCGTATGCAGCGACTTGTAGCCATTCGGCTTGGGTCGCGAGATATAGTCGTCGAACTCCCTCGGCACCGGCTGCCACAAGTTGTGCACGATACCCAGCACGGTGTAGCAATCCTTGATGTCCGACACGATCACGCGAAATGCGCGCACATCATAGAGCTCGGAAAAGTCGAGATCCTTGCCGCGCATCTTGCGCCAGATGCTGTAGATGTGTTTCGGCCGTCCGCTTACCTCGGCGCGAATCTGCGCGGCCGCCAGCTCCCGCTGCAGTCGCGCGATCGCTTCGGCGATATAGGTCTCGCGTTCGACCCGTTTTTCATCGAGCAGCTTCGCGATGCGTTTGTAGGTGGCCGGCTCCTCGAAGCGGAACGCGAGATCTTCGAGCTCCCACTTCAACTGCCAGATGCCGAGCCGGTTCGCGAGTGGCGCGTAGACGTCGAGTGTTTCGCGCGCGACCTCCGGCGACGGCGCCAGCTTCGCCGCCGCGTAGTAGCGCAACGACTGCAGACGCGACGCCAACCGGATCAGCACGACGCGAATATCCTGGGCGAACGCGAGCAGCATCTTGCGCAACGCTTCGACCTGCGCACGGCGGGCCGCCTGCGCGTCGCGTCCGCCCGTCTCGGGCAGCGCGCTTTGCGCAGCGGCGCGCAGACTGACCGTGCCGAGTCGCAGCAGCTTGCGCACATCGCTCACCAGCTGCGCGACTTCGTCGCCGAACTTCTCGGCGATCACTTTCTCCGGGTCTTCGAGATACGGCGTCAAATTGAACAACGCTGCCGCCAGCACCGCCGGCGGATCGACGTTAAGCGTGCGCATGATCGACGCGGTGCCCGCCGCATGTTCGGCGAGCGACTCCCCCGACGACAGCCGCGCCTCGCCTGCACGCTCGCGCACGAAGGCAAGCGCATCGTCGAACGATGGCAAGGAAGCGGGAGCGGTCGTCGAGGTCTCGGTATTCATGATGCAACGGCCCACGGCATGCATACCGCGGGCGAGCGGGCGGTCAGGCAATGACTACAACAACACAGCAACGGCGGTGCAACGGGCGAGCATCAGTTGCGCTGCGCGGCGACCACGACGATTTCAACGAGGCATTTCGGGTTCGCGAGCTTCGCTTCGACCGTCGCGCGCGGCGGCGTCGCGCCCTGCGCGACCCACTCGTCCCACACGGCGTTCATGCCGCCGAATTGAGCCATATCGGCGATAAAAATCTGCACTGACAACAAATGCGATTTGTCGCTGTTCGCCTCGGCAAGCAGACGGTCGACGTGACCCAGCACTTCACGCGTCTGGCCACCGATATCCTGATTGGTGTCCTCGGCGATCTGCCCAGCCAGGTACACGGTGCCGTTGTGCACGGCGATTTCCGAAAGACGCTTGCCGACGTGGTGACGAATGACTGCCATGAGAGTCCCTGATGGTTGAATGGTTGAGCTGGCCGGCAACGTGGGCACGGCCCGCGCCGGCGCGACCCTCTATTATGACGCGTCGACGGACTCGCCGATGAAGAAGCGCCGCGCGAGCGCGATCTGATCGGCCGCGAGAAACGCCGGCGCATGCCCGACGCCATCGATCTCGACGCTCGATACGTTGTGCCCCCGCTCAACCATCTGCTTGACCGTGTCGCGCGACAGCAGATCCGATTGCGCGCCGCGCACCACGAGCACCGGCCCCTCGATTGCCGCGAACGATTTCCACAATGCCGCTTCGCCGAGTGCGGACATTTCGGGCGTCACCGCGGTAAACGGCTGCGCGATACGCGGGTCGTAGCGGAATTGCCATGCACCGTCGCGCTCATGCAGCAGCGGCGTGTTGATCTCGCGCCATTCGTCGGGTGTCAGCGGTCCGAACGATTCCGCCAGCAGCGCCGCGTGCTCGATACCCTGCTGCAACGTGTCGAAGCGCGCCGGCTTGCCGAGATAGGCGCCGATCCGTTTCAGCGCGTCCGGTTCGATATGCGGGCCGACATCGTTGATCAGCATCCTGTGCACCGGCGAGCCCTTCAGACCCGCGAGCGCCATGCCGATCAGGCCACCCATCGAGGTGCCGAACCAGTCGACGGTCTCCACTTGGAGACGCGCGATCAGCGTCACCATGTCCGCGACGTACTGCGGCACGCCGTAGAAGTTCGGATTGTCGAGCCATGACGACAACCCGCGCCCAACCACATCGGGGCACACGACACGATGTGTCGTCGCCATCGCGGCGGCAAAACGGTCGAAGTCGCGACCGCTGCGCGTGAGGCCATGCACGCAGACGATTACGCGCGGATTGTGCGGGTCGCCCCACTCCGTGTACGCGAGCCGATGCAGGCCGGCGGGGCTCAGGCACTGCACGTAGCGCTGTCGCGGCATGCTCTGGCTGGAAGCGGTGTTGAGGTCGGTGCGGGTGACGGATGCGGACACGTCGGTCATCGTGATTCCCTCCTGGACGGACGAAACGAAGTGAAGACTGGTGCGGATAGGCCATAGATAGCGCAAGACCTTCGCGCAGTCACAATCCAGCTGATTGTATCCGCTTCATTTTTGCTGGCACGGCGACACGCGACGGCGAGCGTCACGTAGCACCCTCAAAAACACAGCGGGCGTGACTCTCGTCACGCCCGCTCGCACTGGCGCACCGCCGATCGAACCAATCAGTGCACCGCGCTCACGTCGAGCGGCGCACCGGTCTTCGCCTTGATTTCGTCGACCGACACACCCGGCGCCAGCTCAACGAGCTTCAACCCCTTGTCGGTCACGTCGATCACGCCGAGATCGGTAATGATCCGATCGACGACGCCGACACCGGTCAGCGGCAGCGTGCATGCTTCGAGGATCTTGTGCTGATCGCCCTTCGCGACATGCTCCATCAGCACGATGACGCGCTTCACGCCCGCCACCAGATCCATCGCGCCGCCCATGCCCTTGATCATCTTGCCCGGGATCATCCAGTTCGCGAGATCGCCCGTCTTGCTGATCTGCATCGCGCCGAGGATCGCGAGATTGATGTGGCCGCCGCGAATCATCGCGAACGAATCCGCCGACGAGAAGATCGACGAACCCGGCAGCGTCGTCACCGTCTGCTTGCCGGCGTTGATCATATCCGCATCGACTTCGTCTTCCGTCGGAAACGGCCCGATGCCAAGCAATCCGTTTTCCGATTGCAGCCACACTTCGATGCCCGACGGCACATGGTTCGCGACCAGCGTCGGCAAGCCGATGCCGAGGTTCACGTAGAAGCCGTCCTGCAGTTCCTTCGCCGCGCGTGCGGCCATTTCGTCACGATTCCAGGCCATGATCACGCTCCTTTCGCGCGGGTCACACGTTGTTCGATACGCTTTTCCGGATGCGCATTGAGCACGAGCCGCTGCACGAAAATGCCCGGCGTATGGATCGCGTCCGGATCGAGCTGGCCGACTTCGACGATTTCTTCGACTTCCGCCACCGTGATGCGACCCGCCATCGCGCACATTGGATTGAAGTTGCGCGCGGTGCGGCGATAGATCAGGTTGCCCGACTTGTCCGCCTTCCACGCCTTCACGAGCCCGACGTCAGCCGTGAGCGAATGCTCGAGCACGTAGTGGTTTTCGCCGAACTGGCGCGTTTCCTTGCCGTCCGCGATGACGGTGCCGAACCCGGTGTTCGTGAAGAACGCCGGAATGCCCGCACCGCCCGCGCGCAGCTTCTCGGCGAGCGTGCCTTGCGGCGTGAATTCCAGTTCGAGTTCGCCGGCCAGAAACTGGCGCTCGAACTCCTTGTTCTCACCGACGTACGACGAGACCATTTTCTTGATCTGGCGCGTTTCGAGCAGCAGGCCGAGACCGAAGCCGTCGACACCGGCGTTGTTGCTGATGCACGTGATGCCCTTCACGCCCGAGTCGCGCAGCGCGGCGATCAGTGCTTCAGGAATGCCGCATAGGCCGAAACCGCCGACGGCAAACGTCTGCCCGTCCTTGACGATGTCCTTGAGCGCTTCGGCCGCGCTCGGATAGACCTTGTTCATCAATATGTCCCTTCCTTGAATGGAAACCCAGAATCGACCCGATGCTTTTTCTTCCACGCGCAACGAATGCGATCCAATCGACGCGCAACGGGCAATGCCCGCACCGTCATTCTAGTCACTGGCAGCAAGCGCAGTACAAACTGCTCGGACATCCGCGACCAGCCGAAGCTGAAGTGTCGTCCTGACAAGCGGATAACAACGCGCATAACGAAGAACCGGGTAACCGCCCGCCTGCTGCCGCGACTTACGTTTTGATGGGCAAAGGGTACGACGCCCGCCCATTACGGCACAATACGCAAAAATACATAAGTATTCGTACCGCATTCATGCCCGCCCTGGACTACCAAACCGCCTTCCATCTCGCGCCGATCGGCCTTGTGCTTTCGCGCGCGCGCGTGATCGAAGACTGCAACGACGCGCTCGCATCGATCTTCGGCTGCACACGCGAGGCGCTGCTTGGCCAGTCGTTTCAGGTGCTGTATCCGTCGGCCGACGAGTTCGAGCGGATCGGTGCGCGCATTCCGCCGATCATGACCGCGCAGGGCAGCTACGCGGACGACCGCATCATGAAGCGCGCGAACGGCGAGCTGTTCTGGTGCCACGTAACCGGCCGCTCGCTCGAGCGCACCGATCCGCACGCGGCAGGCGTCTGGACTTTCGAGGATCTGAGCGCGACGCGACGCGTCGCGATCGAATTGACGCCGCGCGAGCGGGAGATCGCCGCGCAGCTCGTGACCGGCAAGACCAGCAAGCAGATCGGCCGGATACTCGACATCAGCTCACGCACGGTCGACGTGTACCGCGCGCGGCTGATGCGCAAATACGATACATGCAACGCGACTGAGCTATTACAGCGGCTGTTGGGACATTGACCCAGCGCATCGGGCCAGGACACCGACTCACGACAACGAAGCCCAACCGTGACGACGAACTTGTCCTCTTACGCAGCCGCTTGCGCAAGCGGTGCATTCTCGATCACCGCGCGCAGACTGTCGGGCATCGGCACCGACTTGCCCGCCTTGTAGTCGACCCACACGCAGCGCGCATTGCCGCGCGCATAGACCGTATGCGGATCGTCGGCGCGCATCAGGATGAAGCCCGTATCGAAGCTGCTGCGGCCCGGCGTGCCGACCGACATTTTGCCGATCACATCACCCGGGTATTGCAGCTGTTTCAGGAATTCCATCGACGCATTGACGATCACCGGCCCCTCGCCATCAGGCCTCAGTTGCAACAGACCGGCATGCTCGAACCAGCTGATCCGCACCTGCTCCATGTAGCGAAAGTAAACGGTGTTGTTCACATGGCCGAATGCGTCCATGTCGCCCCAACGGATCGGCAGCGACATTTCGAATACTGCGTGGTAATCGTTCATCAGACTCTTCCAGGGTAAAGCGGACGCGGCCGCGGTCATTCCATGATCACGGCCACGCCAGGCGCGCGGCGGCGCCGAAACGAAATGCCTTACGACAGGCCGAACCCGTCGTCGGCGGCGATGATCGAGCCGTTGATGAATTGAGACTCGTCGGCGGCGAGCAGCAGCAACAGGCCGTCGAGGTCGTCGGGCTTGCCGACGCGGTGGCGCGGCAGCATCGAGACCAGTTTCTGGCCCTGTTCAGTCGACCAGTGATGGTGGTTCATCTCGGTTTCGATGTAGCCTGGGCAGATCGCGTTCACATTGATGCCATGCCGGCCCCACTCCTGCGCCATCGCCTTCGTCATATGAACGACCGCCGCCTTGCTCATCGCGTACAGACCGATTTGCGGCAGCACCCGCAGCCCGGCCATCGACGCGATATTGATGATCCGGTACGGCGGCTTGCCGCCGCTGCCCGCGCCGCGCATGATCATGCGCTTCGCGACTTCCTGCGCGACGAAAAACGCGCCGCGCGTGTTCGTATCGAACACGTACTCGAAGTCGGCGGGCGTCACTTCCGCCAGCCGCTGCGTGGTCGACACGCCGGAGTTGTTGACCAGAATGTCGATCGTGCCGGCCTCGGTTTCCGCATGCGCGACCGCGGCCTTGATGCTTTGATAGTCGGTGACGTCGAGCGACACGACGTGCGCCGCCCCGCCCGAGGCTTCGATTTCCGCGCGCAGCTCCTTCAGGCGCTCGATGCGGCGGCTTGCCAGCACGACCTTCGCGCCAGCCTGCGACAACACTTGTGCGAACCGCTTGCCAAGCCCAGTGGACGCGCCGGTAATCAGCGCGACCTTGCCTTCCAGATTGATCGAACGGCCCATCGTGGTTTTCCTTGTTTCGTTGGAGCGGCCCGGGCGCCGCGGCGGCGCACACTAGCGCGTGAGCAGCGCGAACCACGCGTCTGCCCGTCGCGTGGCATGTCGGCATACACTGTCGAGCCGAGGCCGAATAATAGTACGATCGTCCTAATGACGTTGCATCCGGTTGCAGCGCCGGGACCGTTCGCCCACAATACGATCCCGAAAAGAGCATTCTAACGGCAAGAGGAGTTTCAATGACCCCCGCAAGTCTCATCGAGCAGTATGGCCCGCGCGAGTCGATGGAATACGACGTCGTGATCGTCGGCGGCGGGCCAGCCGGGCTTGCCGCGGCCATCCGGCTCAAGCAGCTCGCGCAGGAAAAGGGTGCCGAACTGGGCGTCTGCGTGCTCGAAAAGGGATCGGAGATCGGGGCTCATATCCTGTCGGGTGCGGTCATGGATCCGCGCGCGCTCAACGAACTGATGCCGGACTGGAAGGAAAAAGGCGCGCCGCTTACCGTGGAGGTGAGCGAAGACCGGTTCCTGTTCCTGACCGAAACGGGCGCGACCACGGTGCCTAACTGGGCGCTGCCCGATAACTTCAAGAATCATGGCAATTATGTGATCAGCCTCGCGAACGTCACGCGCTGGCTTGGGCAACAGGCCGAAGCGCTCGGCGTCGAAATCTTTCCGGGCTTCCCGGCCGCCGACGTGCTATACGGCGACGACGGCTCGGTCAAGGGCGTCGTGACCGGCAATCTGGGCGTCGGCAAGGATGGTCAGCCGACCGAAAATTTCCAACTCGGCATGGAGTTGCACGCAAAATACACGCTCTTTTGCGAAGGCGCGCGCGGGCACCTCGGCCGGCAGTTGCAAGACCAGTTCAAGCTGCGCGACGGCGCCGACCCGCAGGTGTACGGAATCGGCATCAAGGAACTGTGGGAGATCGACCCGGCGAAGCACAAGCCCGGCCTCGTGATCCACACCGCCGGCTGGCCGCTCGACTCGCAGACCTACGGCGGCTCGTTCCTCTATCACATCGACCATAACCAGGTGATGGTGGGTTTTGTCGTTGGGCTAGGCTATACGAATCCGTATCTGTCGCCGTTCGAGGAGTTCCAGCGCTATAAGACGCATCCGTCGATCCGCGCGTTTCTCGACGGCGGCAGGCGCGTATCGTACGGCGCGCGCGCGATCACCGCGGGCGGGCTGCTGTCGCTGCCGAAGCTCGTATTTCCGGGCGGTGCGCTGGTCGGTGACGACGCGGGCTTTCTGAACGCGTCGCGTATCAAGGGTAGCCACGCGGCGATCAAGTCCGGCATGCTTGCCGCGCAGGCCGCGTTCGACGCACTGCAAGCGGGTCGTCAGGGTGACGAACTGACCGCGTATCCGGACGCGTTCAAGCAATCGTGGTTGCATGGCGAACTGCACCGTGCGCGCAATTTCAAGCAGTGGATGAGCAAAGGTCTTTATCTCGGCACGCTGATGGTCGGGATCGAGCAGAAGGTGTTCGGCGGCAATGTGCCGTGGACGCTGCATCATCAGCATTGGGACCACGAGATGCTGAAGCCCGCCGCCGAATGCAAGCCGATCCCCTACCCGAAGCCGGACGGCAAGCTGACCTTCGACCGGCTGTCGTCGGTGTTCATCTCGAACACGAATCACGAGGAAAACCAGCCTGCGCACCTGACGCTGAAAGACCCGTCGGTGCCGGTCAATATCAACTTCAGGACCTATGCGGGACCGGAGAGCCGCTATTGCCCCGCCGCGGTCTATGAGTTCGTCAAAGGCGACGACGGCAACGAGCATCTCGTGATCAACGCGCAGAACTGCGTGCACTGCAAGACCTGCGACATCAAGGACCCGACGCAGAATATCGTGTGGGTCACGCCTGAAGGCGGCGGCGGGCCGAATTATCCGAATATGTGATGCCGTGCACGCCTGCGACGTGCAAGCATGCATTGCATGCGCCACTGGAGATGAAAGCGCCGCTTGAAGCGGCGCTTTCTGTTGGCGGCACGTCACCGTGCGAGGGGTTGCGTTAATCCCCGCGCGTAGCGGCCAGCGTTTCGATTCTCGCTCTTACCTGCCCGATCACCGGCGCCCACGCGCCGACCGTAGGCTGCCGGTATAGCTCGATCGAGCCATACCACGGCGTGCTTTGCGTTTCACTGCCCCAGAACCACGCGGACACGCGATCGATCATCAGACAGGTCGGAACGCCGAGGGCGCCGGCCAGATGCGCAGGACCACTGTCGATCGTCACGACAAGGTCGAGGTTCATCAGCAACGCGGCGACATCGTCGAAGCCGGCCGTGAAGTGCCCGGTCGGGTCGACGATGTTCATGCCGTGCGCGCGCCATTGCTCAACCGTCACCGCACGCCTTGGCGACAGCGCAAACCATGTGACGCCGCCGACCTCGAGCAGCGGCCCGAGTTGCTCGATGGGCACGGAACGGCGCACATCGCGGATATGCGCGGGATTACCGTTCCAGACAAGCCCGACGCGGCATTGACCGTTGGTTGCCGCCGCAACGACATACTGGCGCCACGCATCGATGCGCACCGGGTCTGCGCTCAGATACGGTTGCGCCCATCCGGCCGCATCGTGTATGCCGAGATGCAGCGGCAGGCTCATCAGTCCGCAGTGGAAGTCGGGATGCGTGTCGAGGCGGGTTTCCAGCGCAACATCGGCGGGAAGCATGCGCTCGAACAACGCGCGCAGCGGCCCTTCATGGCCGAAAATCACGCGACCGCCCTGTTCGCGCGCGCGTTGCGCGACATGCGGCAGGAAGCGCACCGCCCACAGGCAGTCGCCATGGCCCTGCTCGCCGTACACGACGAGCGTCTTGCCCGCGAGCGACTCGCCGCGCCAATGCGGGCTGATTGCCGCGAGCGCCTGTTGCGCGTTGTCGATGCCGTCGTCGAACGTCAAACGCGCTTCGTAATGCGGCCATCCTTGCGCGAAGCGGCCCGCGCGGATCTCGAGCTCCGCCAGATCGAATAGCGCATGCGGGCTCTGCGGCGACAGTTCGAGCACGCGGCGCAATAGCGCTTCAGCCTCCGCAAAGCGTGCCTGCTCCTTGATGCACAACGCAAGCTTGTGCAGCACCACCGGATTGTTCGGCGCGACGCGCGCGGCTTCGAGCAGCAAGCGCTCGGACTCGATGAAATCGTCGCGTTGCTGAGCCGCGGCCGCGCGCCAGACGAGCGCGTTCGCATCGGCGGGATCGCGCGCGAGCAGCAAGGCCGTCGCCGATTCGACGAGCGACCAGTCGCGCACGATAAACGCGGTCTGCGCAATCGTCGGCAATAGCGCAGGGTCGCTCGATGCGTCGAGTCGCCACGCGCGCACCAGCGCGTTCAGCGCGTCACACAAGCGCTGTGTGTCGCGCCCGGCTTGCGCGAGTAGCGCGTTGCCGTACGCGAGCCAGTCGGCAGCCACCGCGGTCGGCGCCTCTACGCGCGCACGGAGTTGCGCCAATGGGGCGGCGCTGGAAGGTGTGGAGTCTGTCATTCGTGTGCTCCACGTACGGAAAATCGGTGTGGGGTCGCGCGTCGGTCCGACGGCCAGCCGATCCGGCAGACCGTCGACCGCGCGTCGTTAGCGCACGGTTATGGCGCGCTCGCCGCGATCTTTGGCGTCGCGACGACCACATCGCCGCATTGCGCGCGATGCCGCAATGCGTGATCGATCAGCACCAGCGCGAGCATCGCCTCGGCGATCGGCGTAGCGCGAATGCCGACGCACGGGTCGTGCCGCCCGAACGTTTCGACGATGGCCGGCTGCCCGGCCTTGTCGATCGAACGGCGCGGCGTACGGATGCTCGACGTGGGTTTGATCGCGAGCGATACGGTGACGTCCTGGCCGGTCGAAATGCCGCCGAGCACGCCGCCCGCATGGTTGCCGACGAAGCCTTCGGGTGTCAGTTCGTCGCCATGCACCGAGCCGCGTTGCGCGACGCTGGCGAAGCCCGCGCCGATCTCGACGCCCTTTACCGCGTTGATGCCCATCATCGCGTGCGCGATGTCGGCGTCGAGCCGGTCGAACAGCGGTTCGCCGAGCCCGACCGGCACGCCGGACGCGACCACGTTGATACGCGCGCCGATCGAATCGCCGTCCTTGCGCAGCGCATCCATATACGCTTCGAGCTGCGGCACGATGTCCGCATTCGGCGCGAAGAACGGGTTCTCGCGCACCTGCGCCCAGTCGACGAACGGCACGTCGATCTCGCCGAGCGCGGCCATATAACCGCGAATCTCGGTGCCCAGCTGCTCGCGCAGCCATTTCTTCGCGACCGCGCCAGCGGCGACGGTCGGCGCGGTCAGGCGCGCCGACGAGCGCCCGCCGCCGCGATAGTCGCGAATGCCGTACTTTTGCCAGTACGTGTAATCGGCGTGGCCGGGGCGGAACGTGTCGGCGATGTTGCCGTAGTCCTTGCTGCGCTGGTCGGTATTGCGAATCAGCAGCGCGATCGGCGCGCCGGTGGTGCACCCTTCGAATACGCCCGACAGAATCTCGACCTTGTCTTCTTCCTGGCGTTGCGTGACATGACGCGACGTACCCGGCTTGCGGCGATCGAGTTCGAACTGGATATCGGCTTCCACGAGCGCCATGCCGGGTGGGCAGCCGTCAATCACACAACCGATCGCGGGACCGTGCGATTCGCCGAAAGTCGTGACGGTGAAAAGCGTACCGAGGGTGTTGCCGGACATGAGCGTCGTCCAAAGTAAAGCCGGAAACCGTCATTATGCCAGCCCCGGAACGCGCAAACCGCTGGCAGTGGGCGGCAACCTTCACTCGCGTGCCGGTCTGGTTGCTCCGTTCGCTGGTTTGCTTGCCGGTTTTGCCCGCTTTACCGCCTGTTCGCGTCACTACTTTCGCGCGCCACGCAACTCGGTGACGATCTGCTGCAAGCCCTCCAGCGTCACCTGCGCTGGGTCGAGCGGTTCGCCGACCGCCAGCGTGAGCCGGCTCATCACGCCCTTGTGCACCGGCCGCGGCCAATGCGCGCCATCGTCGCGTGAAAACACGCTGCCCCACAGCCCGCACAGCGCCATCGGCACGACAGGCGCCTGCGCGCGGCGCAAGATCTCGGTGACGCCATGGCGGAATGGATTGATGTCGCCGGTTCGGGTCAGCTTGCCCTCGGGAAAGATACAAACCAGTTCCCCGTTGGCGAGCGCCTGTGCGCAGGCGTCGTACGCGCGCCCGAGCAGCGCGGCATCCTCATGGGCGTGCGCGATCGGAATCGCCTTCGCGTCGCGAAACAGCCAGCCGACGATCGGTGTGCGAAAAATCCGATGATCCATCACAAAGCGGATCGGCCGCGGACTCTCGGCCATGATCACGATCGCGTCGACATAGCTCACGTGATTGCAGACCAGCACCGCCGCGCCCGCCTCGGGAATACGCTCGGCGTGCACGAGGCGAATCCGGTAGAACGTGTGCACGAGCAGCCACGCGATAAAGCGCAGCAGAAACTCCGGCACCAGCGAGTAGATATAGATCGCTACAACCACATTCAGCAGCGCCGTCACCAGAAAAAGGCCCGGGATACCTACACCCGCTGACGTCAACGCGACCGCCATCAGCGCCGATACGATCATGAACAGCGAGTTCAGGATATTGTTCGCCGCGATGATGCGCGCGCGATGGCTCGGCACGCTGCGCGACTGAATCAGCGCGTAGAGCGGCACGCTGTAAAAGCCGCCGAACATCGCCAGCAGAAACAGATCGGCCAGCACACGCCAGTGCGCCGGCACCGCGACAAACTCGGCGACCGACAGCAGATGCGGCGCACTCGGCAGCGCATGGCTCGCGAAGAACAGGTCAATCGCGAACACGCTGATGCCGATCGAACCGAGCGGGACGAGGCCGACCTCGATACGGCGCTTCGAGAGCCGCTCGCACATCAGCGAACCGATGCCGATCCCGATCGAGAACGTCGCGAGCAACACGGTCACGACATCCGGGTTCGCGGAAAGCACCTCCTTCGCGAAACGGAAAAACGACGACAGAAAGGTCGCGCCGACAAACCATAGCCACGAAATGCCGAGCAGGCTCAGAAACACGGTCCGTTGCTCGCGCGCGAGCTTCAGATTGCGCCAGGTCTCGCTGACCGGGTTCCAGTTGATCTGCAGGCAGGGCTGCGCGGGCCTCGACGCGGGCACGAACCCCGACACCACACGCCCGATCACCGCAATCGCGATACAGCCGCCCGCGAGAATGGCCTCACCGTGCGACGCAAGGCCCGCAGCCGCACCGCCGACGATCGTGCCGAGCAGAATCGCGACAAACGTGCCCATCTCGACGAGCCCGTTGCCGCCGACCAGCTCCTGCTTTTCCAGATGCTGCGGCAGATACGCGTATTTGACCGGGCCGAATAACGTCGAATGCACCCCCATCATGAACGTGCACAGGTACAGCAGCGGCGCGCTGTGCAGCCAGAAGCCCGCGCCGCCGACCACCATCACGCCGATCTCGAAGGTCTTGACGAAGCGTGTCAGCATCGCCTTGTCGTACTTGTCCGCGATCTGGCCGGAGGTGGCCGAAAACAGCACGAACGGCAGGATGAAGATGGCGGAGATCAGAAACGCGGCCGTCTCCGCGTTCACGCCGGAAAAACGCGCGGCCTGATAGGTGACAAGCGACGTGAAACCGATCTTGAACACGTTGTCATTCATCGCGCCCAGAAACTGTGTCCAGAAAAACGGCGCGAAACGCCGCTCGCGCAGCAGGCGGAACTGCGATCCATGCGCGTCATCAGCGCGGGCGGCACGGCGGGCGGCGGGTAGCGGTCGGTCGCTCATCGGGTGGGCGGGGCGGGTCAGGCCGAAAGGCACAATGTAAGGTAGACGATGGTCCGTCGGGCGGCCAACTGGCCGCGCGAGCGGACACAAAAAAGCGCACGCTTGCGCGCGCGCTCCAATGCATCGTCAGCGATCCGGTATCGACAACAGCGCGGCGACATCGGGATAACCCGTACCGTACACCAAACGGGTGACGCGGTAACGTGAAGTCTGCTCGCCCGTCGGGTGGCCGGTGTGCTCCGCGGCGGGAGCGGGGGCGCGTTCACCCGGTGTGTGCGCCGGATAGCGTGGCCCTTTTCGTCGCCCTTTTCGTCGCCGTTACCGCGGTCGGTCCTGAATGGACCCGTGACAGAACCCCTTACTGTGCCTGTTCCCGCTCTTCCGGCCAGTCGCGAATGTAGGCCTTCAGCATCCGGTTCTCGAAGCCCTGCTCTTCGACCACCGCCTTCGCGACGTCATAGAACGAAATCACGCCCATCAGCGCGCGGCTGTCCATGACCGGCAGGTAACGCACGTGATGCTCGAGCATCATGCGGCGCACTTCGTTGACGTCCGTTTCCGGCGTGCAGGTTACCGGATGGTCGTCCATGATCTTGCGGATCGTCGTGGTGCCGACACTGCCGCCGTTGCGGGACAACGTGAGGATGATTTCCCGGAAGGTCAGCATGCCGACCAGGTCGCCGTACTCCATCACGACGAGCGAGCCGATATCGTGTTCGGCCATCGCATTGACTGCGTCATTGAGCGGAGTGTCGGGGGTTACCGTGAATAGGGTATTCCCTTTGACTTTGAGGATATCGCTGACTCGCATGATTCGTCTCCTGATGAAGCGCGGAAAGGCTTGAATGGCATTATTTTTGATGCTAGCGGAAAGGCCCCTAAAAGGAAAGCAGCGGGGCAAGCGGCCAGGAGGTGCGCGCGGAGCGGCCGCGCGCCAGCGGCTGCGTGCTGTCCGACGCGGCCACACGGATGATACGATGGCCGCACCGTCACCTTCGCGCGGCTTCACGGCCAGCCGATCCGATGCCAGCCAACCGCTTCGACACGCTCGCGCTGCATGCCGGCGCGGCCCCCGACCCTGCCACCGGCGCGCGCGCGACGCCGATCTACCAGACCACCTCCTTCTCGTTTCATGATACCGATCATGCGGCCGCGCTCTTCAACATGGAGCGCGCGGGGCACGTGTACTCGCGGATCTCGAACCCGACCGTGGCCGTATTCGAGGAGCGCGTGGCCGCGCTCGAGAACGGCGCGGGCGCGCTGGGCACCGCAAGCGGCCAGGCGGCGCTGCACCTCGCGATCGCCACGCTGATGGGCGCGGGTTCGCATATCGTCGCGGTCCAGCGCGCTGTATGGCGGATCGCACAATCTGCTCAGCTACACGCTGCCGCGCTTCGGGATCGACACCACCTTCGTCAGGCCCGGCGATCTCGATGGCTGGCGCGCCGCACTGCGGCCGAATACGCGGCTGCTGTTCGGCGAAACGCTCGGCAACCCGGGCCTCGACGTGCTCGATATCGCGACGGTCGCGCACATCGCGCATGAGCACCGCGTGCCGCTACTGGTCGACTCGACGTTTACGACGCCGTATCTGCTCAAGCCGTTCGAGCACGGCGCGGACTTCGTCTATCACTCGGCGACCAAGTTTCTCGGCGGCCACGGCACGACGATCGGCGGCGTGCTGGTGGACGGCGGCACCTTCAACTTCACCGCGTCGGGCCGTTTTCCGGAGTTCACCGAGCCGTATCCGGGCTTTCACGGGATGGTGTTCGCCGAAGAAAGCACGGTCGCGCCATTCCTGCTGCGCGCGCGCCGCGAAGGGCTGCGCGACTTCGGCGCGTGCCTGCATCCGCAGGCTGCATGGCAACTGCTACAGGGCATTGAAACGTTGCCGCTGCGTATGGAGCGCCATGTTGCGAACACACGTAAGGTGGTGGATTTTCTCGCCGCGCACCCGGCGGTCGAATCGGTCGCTTACCCGGAACTGCCAACGCATCCGGACCATGCGCTCGCCACGCGTCTGCTGCCGCGCGGCGCGGGCGCCGTGTTCAGCTTCGACCTGCGCGGCGACCGCGCGGCCGGCCGCCGCTTCATCGAAGCGCTCGCCCTGTTTTCGCATCTCGCGAACGTTGGCGATGCGCGCTCGCTCGTGATTCACCCCGCGTCGACCACGCACTTCCGGATGGACCGCGCGGCGCTCGCGGCCGCCGGCATCGCGGAAGGCACGGTGCGGCTGTCCATCGGCCTCGAAGACCCGGATGACCTGATCGACGATCTCAAGCGCGCACTGAAGGCGGCGCAGCCGGCCGCCGGCGGCCGGCAAGACCATCAGACGTCCGCGGCGGCGAAGCCTCAGGCCGACGCAACCGCCAGCCTCGCGCGCAAGGAGCCCGAATGATCGTCGATGTCCATGGCAAAGCCGCTTACGCGTACACCGGCGGCAAGCCTTTCGACCCTGCGCTGCCCGTCGCCGTCTTTATTCACGGCGCACAGCACGACCACAGCGTTTGGGCGCTGCAAACCCGCTACTTCGCGCATCACGGCTTCAGCGTGCTGGCGCCCGATCTTCCCGGACACTGCCGCAGCGCAGGCCCGGCGCTGCCCCGTATCGGCGCGCTGGCGGACTGGCTCGCGGCACTGCTGGACGCGACCGGCACCGCGCGCGCATGGGTCGCCGGACATAGCATGGGGTCGCTTGTCGCGCTCGATTTCACCGCGCGCTACCCCGCGCGGGCGACACACCTTGCGCTCCTCGCGACCGCCGTGCCGATGACCGTTTCGGACGCACTGCTCGAAGCCGCGCGCGAGCGCGAAACCGAAGCGATCGCGATGGTCAACCAGTGGTCGCATTCGACGATCGCCGCGAAACCGTCGTCCCCCGCGCCCGGCTTCTGGCTGCACGGGATGAACCAGCGCCTGATGGAACGCGTCGCGGCGACCGGCGAGCCGCGTCTCTTTCACACCGACTTCAGCGCATGCAACGACTATGCGGACGGCCTCGAGCGCGCCGCGCAGGTGCGCTGCCCGGTGCGTGTGATGGTCGGCAGGCGCGATGGGATGACGCCGCCGCGCGCCACCCGCGCGCTCGCCGAGGCATTCCGGCAAGCGAACGTGAAGTTCGACGTCGTCACGCTCGACGCTGGCCACGCGCTGATGGCCGAGCAGCCGGACGCCACGCTCGACGCGCTTTATACGTTCGCCGCACTGATGCCGGCGCCGGCGCCCACACAGTCCTAGCCGACCGCTCAAGCATCACGCATGCGGCGCGCGGAACTCGTGCACGCCGCGCCGTCGCGACTCCACCGCCGACACCTTACCCGCGTGAGCGACGGCGCACCATCGGCCGAACGGCCAGGTTGCGCCCCTGCGTGGAACGACGCACAATGAATTGAACCTGCAGGCGCCAACGCTCGGGAGCTGAAGATGGACCCGCACTCCACGCACGAAGAACCGCAATTCGCGAACTTTGCGGAGTTCTATCCGTACTATCTGGAAGAGCATCGCAATCTGACTTCGCGACGGCTGCACTTCCTCGGTTCGCTTGGCGTGATCGGTTGCGTCGCGATGGCGCTCGCGTCGTCCGACTGGTTGTGGCTGCCGGTCGCGGTCATTTGCGGATACGGCTTCGCATGGGTCGGGCATTTCTTCTTTGAAAAGAATCATCCCGCCACGTTCCGCCACCCGATCTACAGCCTGATGGGCGACTGGGTGATGTTCAAGGACATCTGCACGGGAAAGATCTCGCTCTAGCCGATGCGGCGTTGCCGACCGTACCCGCGACCATCGGGTAATCGGTCTGGTCATCCGCCTCGGGTGTGCCTCGGGTGTGCGACCCGATACGCGGCCCCTGTGTGCAGCAGCCGGGCGACCCAGTGCGCGGCACCGACGCGCGCTCAGACAAGCGGCGGCTACGCAACCCGATGCGGTATGGTCGATGGGCTGCGCGCGCCGTCATCGGACCGCTGCACGGTCCGCTCACTCGCGCGCGCCGCGATCAACGCGGCCAGCGTGACATCGAGCTTGTCGTTTTCGAGCGCGGCAAGCAGCGTCGCACCATGGACGTGCGTCGAATCGAGATTGGCCTGATACGCGAGCTCGTTGCGATCGATCACGAGCAGATCGTATAACTGCCGCACGGTAATCTGATTCGGGTTGGCCAGCAAGACGTGGTGCGGCTGCAAACCGTTGTCATCAATCGGCACGATCCAGCCGATCGCCTCCAGTTGCTGCAGCAGGCGCACGGTCGTGTCCATATCGCGGCGAAGCATCCGCGCGAGCGCCGGCACCGTGTAGCCACGCGAGCCGATGTCGCGCGCTTCGCTGAGCATCGCGAGCAGTTCAAGCGCATACAACAGATCGCCGCCGGGAAAGTAAGGCCGGTGAAACTGCCCGATACGGATGGCCGGCAGCGCCGACGCGATCATCGCACCGGCCAGTGTGATGAACCAGCTCAGGTACATCCATATCAGGAACAGCGGCACGACCGCGAACGCGCCGTACACCGCCGTATAGCTCGGTATGCGGCGAATGTAGAAGCCGAAGCCGCGCTTCGCGAATTCGAACGCCACCGCCGCGCACAGCCCGCCCACCGCCGCGTCGCGCCATGCGACCCGGCAATTCGGCACGAACACGTACATCAGCGTGAACGCGAGTATCGTCAGCGGCAGCGCGGCCCCGGTCAACGCCCATTCGATCATCGACGGAATGTGCTGCGTCGCCGTGTACGCCATCGATCGCGTAAAGAGATACGACGAAATTGACAGACTCACGCCGATCAGCAGCGGCCCGAGGGTCAGAATCGCCCAGTAGACCAGCACCCGCTGCGCCAGCGGCCGTGCCTTGCGCACGCGCCAGATCACGTTGAACGCGGACTCGACGGTCATCATCGTCATCACGGACGTGAGGAACAGAAAGATCAGCCCGAGCGTCGTCAGCCCCTTGGCCTTCGACGCGAACTGGTTCAGGTATTTGAAGATCTGGTTGTTGAACTGCTCCGGCATCAGATGATCGGCGAGAAAACCCTGCAGCGATGTCTGAAATGAAGCAAATATCGGAAACGCCGTAAAGAGAGCGAACGCGACCGTTGCGAGCGGCACGAGCGAGAGCATCGTCGTGAAGGTGAGACTGCCCGCTACTTGTGGAATACGGTCTTCGCTACTGCGCTGCGCGGCGAAATGCGCGAGGCGTTTGATTGTGTCGAAATCGACCCGCAAGCGGGACAACAGCGATAACACGCACGAGCGCAAGCCGGGCACCTTCCACTTCATCAATCTCTCCGTGATGCTGCCGGGTGTGAACGGCGGCCTGAGCGCGGGAACGAGCCCCTATAATACCCGTTCACTAAAATGAGCCCATGAAAGACATCCTCGTGCTTTACTACAGCCGGCATGGCGCGACGCGCGAACTCGCGCTCGCGATCGCGCAAGGCGTCGACAGCGTCCCGGGCATGCAGGCACGCGTGCGTACCGTACCGCCGGTTTCGACGGTGTGCGAGGCCACCGCGCCGGATATCCCGTCCGCAGGACCGCCCTATGCGGAATTGCGCGACCTCGAAGAATGCGCCGGCCTCGCGCTCGGCTCGCCGACCCGCTTCGGCAATATGGCCGCGCCGCTCAAATACTTTCTCGACGGCACCACGCCGCAATGGTTGTCGGGTGCGCTCGCCGGCAAACCCGCATGCGTGTTCACGTCGACCGGCAGCCTGCACGGCGGCCAGGAGACCACGCTGCTGTCGATGATGCTGCCGCTTCTGCACCACGGCATGCTGATCGTCGGCATCCCGTACACCGAAAGCCTGCTGAACATGACACAAACGGGCGGCACGCCGTACGGCGCGTCGCACCACGCGCGTGCGGATTCCGCCGCGCACGGCATCTCCGCCGACGAGAAGGCACTTGCCATCGCACTCGGCACACGCATCGCACGCACCGCGGCGTCGCTGACCGAACGTCCGTAGGCAAACAATGCGCAAGCACCCCGTATCACGATGAACACGCCATTGCACTCCCCCAACCCGGCGGCTGCCGTGACCGTTTCCGCGTCCATCCCGCGCGCGCGGGCATGGGCCGCGTACGGCGCAGCCGCTGCACTCATCCTGCTGATCGCGCTGTGCATCGCGTGGGAATGGCGCATCGCACCGCTGCGGGCGGGCGGTTCGGCACTCGTGCTGAAGGCCGTACCGCTCGTGCTGGCACTGCGCGGCGTGTGGCGCCGCCGTCTGTACACGCTGCAGTGGGCGTCGATGCTGGTATTGCTATATCTGATGGAAGGCATCGTGCGCGGCATGAGCGACCGCGGTCCGAGCGCATTGCTCGCGTGGCTCGAAGCGCTGCTCGCGTTGCTGTTTTTCGTATGCGCACTCGCTTATGTCGCGCCATTCAAACGCGCCGCGCGACGCGCGAAAAAGGCAGCCTGACGACACGATCCCGTTGCGGAAAGTATCAAGGTGCTACGCTAGACGCATCATCCGCGCCGCCGTGGCGCGGGCATTAACAGAATTCGCGCCGCCTGCGCGGCAACGCAACGGAGCCGTATCGATGAGGATTCGCGTGCTGTCCGATCTGCATCTCGAATGCGACGAGCCCGACGTGATTCCGCACGCCGACGCCGACCTCGTCGTGCTGGCGGGCGACATCCACAATCACGCGCAAGGTTTGCGCTGGGCCGCGCAAACCTTCGACGGCGCGGTGCCGGTCGTCTACGTACCGGGCAATCACGAGTACTACGACGGCGAATTCGGCGCGCTCGAAGCGGCGATGCAGGATGCCGCGCGCTCCGTTGACAACGTGCACTTTCTGAACAACGCGGCGCTGGTCGATCCGCAAGGCCGCTGGCGCGTGCTCGGCACGACGCTGTGGACCGATTTCGAGTTGTACGGTGCACAACCGGAAGAGCGGGCTGCCTCCATGGCGGCCACGCAGCGCGCGATGCTCGACTATCGCGGACTGATCCAGGTCACGTGGGGCGACCCGGCAAAGGAGCGGGCGAGCACGCCACGCGCAGCCACGCCGCTCGAACGCGGCACCCCTCGCGATTTCACGCCGGCCGATTCACTCGCGCTGCATACACGCTCACTCGCGTGGCTGACACGCGAACTCGCGCAGCCGTTCACAGGCAAAACGATCGTCGTGACGCATCATGCGCCGCATCGTCGCAGCCTTGCGGAGCGTTATACAGATGACCGGGTATCGGCGGGCTTCGTCAGCGACCTGCCCGCATTGGTCCGCGCACCCGTTGCGCTATGGATTCACGGCCACACCCATACCGGCTTCGATTACGTCGAGAACGGCACGCGTGTAGTGTGCAATCCGCGCGGCTACTTCGACTGGCGCGCGCGCAAGCTCGAAAACGAGCAGTTCAGCTGGAACAAGGTCGTCGAGATCTGAACGCAACGGCAACGGCGCTCAGCCGACGCGCGCCTGCCTCGCTCGAATCGGGACCCGAGAGCCGGACTCAGGTCGGACTCAAACCGGACTCAGAGGCTGCTCGCGTCATCCTTGCGCGCGGGCTTGAGCGCCGTCGTCGATTTGACCGGCACGAGCCGCGGCTGCGGCCGCAAGCGACGTAGCAGATCGCGCGACGCGGCAACCGCGATCAGCCCGAAAATAACGGCGACACCGATCATCAGATGCGTATCCATGTTTTCCCTCTTCGTAGATCGTCGTAGCGGATTGCAACGTGCGCCGCCGCGTTCGAGCGACGGCACGGACTCCACGTTAGCAAAACCGGTCTGCGGGGGAAGTAAGGAAGTGTTGCGATGCAACGGCCATTTGTAACGTCGTACCTGAACCGCCAGCGTCGGAGCGTTCGGCCGATATTCGCTCAGGTATTCCCTCAGACATTCGCGCAGGCCTTCGCTCAGGTGCGCGCGAACTTACGCAGTTCCGCCTGATCGTTTGCAAGCGTCGCGGGCAACCCGTCGCGCAGATACTCGACCCACGTCCGAATCTTCGCGTCGAGATACTGGCGCGACGCATAGATCGCGTACAGATTCATATCCTGCGCGGTGTACTCGGGCAACACCCACACGAGTTCGCCGCTACGCAGCCCCGCGATTGCCGAGTAGATCGGCAGCAGGCCGATCCCCATCCCTTCGCGCACCGCCACCGCCTTCGCCTCCGCGACGTTCACCTGGAACGTCGCCGGGCCGAGCACAACGGTTTCCTGCCCGTTTGGACCGTTGAACATCCATTCGTCGGTCGGGAACATCGGCGTCAGCATGCGCAGGCAGTCGTGGTCGCGCAAATCCGTGGGTGTCTGCGGCACGCCCTTGCGTTCCAGATACGCGGGCGATGCACAGGTGATGCTAAACACGCTGCCCAGACGCTGCGACACCAGCCCCGAATCGGGCAGACTCTGCGCAAGCGCGAGCGCAACGTCGTAGCCTTCATCAAGCAGATCGGGCATGCGCTGCGCAAGCGTCAACTCCACCTGCACATCAGGATAAAGTTGCTGATATCCACCAACCGCCGGTACGACGTAGTGCTGGCCGAAACTGGTCATCGCGTGTACTTTCAGCCTGCCTGACGGACGTGCATGCGCATCGCTTGCTTCCGCTTCGGCCTGGTCCACATACGCGAGAATCTGCTCGCAGCGCTGCAAATAGCGCTCGCCTGCTTCGGTAAGCGCGATGCGGCGCGTGGTCCGATTCAGCAGACGCGTGCGCAAATGTGCTTCGAGGTCCGAAACGGCGCGCGACGCATAGGCTGTGGTGGTATTGAGATGTTGCGCGGCGGCGGTGAAACTGCCCGCCTCGACGACGCGCGAAAAGACGCGCATGTTCTGGAGCGTATCCATGTCGACCCTTGACTACATTTACAAAAGATTGTTGCACAAACCGCAAGGAAGATTATCTCAATCTGCGTAACGATCCGTTACACCTTTGCCAGTTATTCATTAATCTGCTGAAAAATATAATGTCGGACCACGTTTCATAGTCAATTAGGGAGGAAATCGTGCAGCATCCGGTGAGTTATCGGATCACCGCGCTCGCGGTTCTTGCGATCCCGCTAATAATTGCCGGCTGCGCAAGTCCCGGAAACGTCGCCCCGCAGGCGCACGGCACGGACCCGATGTCGCTCGATGCGGGCGCCGCGATTCGCGCGGCGGATATCGACGCGAAATGGCCTGACGTCGACTGGTGGCGCGCCTATAAAGATCCCCAACTGAACAGTTGGGTGGAAGCCGCGCTCGCGGGCAACCCGACGCTTGCCATTGCGCAGGCGCGCGTGCGCAATGCCCAGGCGCTCGCCGCAGTCAACGCGGCCGCGCTTGCGCCGCAAGTCAACGGCAATCTGTCCATTCAGGGCGAACACTGGCCGGACAACGTCTACTACGGTCCCGGCCCGCTCGCCGACCAGACCACCTGGAACAACACCGCGGCGCTTAGCCTGTCGTATCACCTCGACTTCTGGGGCCGCGACCGCAACGCGACGGAAGCTGCGCTCGATCTCGCCCATGCGCGCGCGGCGGATGCACGCGCGGCGCAACTCGAAATCGAAGCGAACGTCGTGCGCACGTACATCGATCTGTCGATGAACTATGCGTTGCTCGACATCCAGAAAAGCACGCTCGCGCAACAGCAGCAGGTCGCGACACTCGCGCACCGGCGACTGCAAGGCGGTCTCGGTACTCAGCTCGAAGTCGCGCAAGCCGAAACGCCGCTGCCCGCGTCCGAACAGCGCATCGACGCGCTCGAAGAGGAAATCGCTCTCGCGCGCAACCAGCTTGCCTCGCTCGCCGGTAAAGGCCCGGGCGCGGGCGACACGATCACGCGGCCGCAACTCGCGCTGTCAGGCCCCGCCGGCCTGCCGTCGGCGTTGCCCGCCGAGCTGATCGGCCATCGGCCCGATATCGTCGCGGCGCGCTGGACGGTCGCGGCACAAGCGCGCGGCATCGACGTCGCGCACGCGGACTTCTATCCGAATATCGATCTGCTCGCGTCGATCGGCGGGTTTGCGGCAATGGGACCGTTCTTCCAGTTTCTGCATGCGCAGAACGGGTCGTGGACGGTCGGACCGGCGGCCTCGCTGCCGATTCTCGATGGCGGGCGCCTGCGCGCGCAGCTCGGCGCCGCGTCGGCGGGATATGACGAAGCCGCCGGGCAATACAACCAGGCGATCGTCAACGCGTTGAAGCAGATCTCCGACCAGGTCGTGCGGATTCGCTCGCTCGAAACGCAGGCGAACGAAGCGCAGCGCGCGGTCGATATCGCGACGAAAAACTATCAGCTGGCACGCGTAGGCTACCAGCGCGGCCTGACCGACTATGTGAACGTGCTGATCGCGCAGACCCAGCAGCTGCGCGCACAGGAAGGCGTCGCGCGGGTGCAGGCCGATCGGCTGAGCGCGCGCGCAACACTGGTCGTGGTGCTCGGCGGCGGTCTGTCGGACCCTGCCGATGGTCCTGCGGAAGCCGACACCTGGCCCGCGAGCGAACGCCGCAAAGCGGCGCCACGCGGCGGCGCCCATGCCGCGGCCGCGGCGGGCGCCGCGCCAGCGGCCGCACGACCGGCCGCACAGCGGGGCGCACAGCCGGTGGCGCAACCAGTGGCACAACCGGCGGCACAACCGCCCGCAAAAGCCGCCGCACAACGCGCCGTGCCGCTCGACGCGGCCGACGCAAACGCGCGCTGAGCGCGGAGCCATCCGTCATGACCACTCCGTCCCCCGCTCAACCTACAGCATGGTCGCTGCCGTCGCTCCATGCGGCATTCGTCGACTGGGCGCACACCGACGGCCACACCTTGTTGTATATCTTCAAGGCGCTCGCCGCGGCGTTCCTCGCGATCGGCATCGCGATGAAGCTGGAGATGCCGCAGCCGCGCACCGCGATGACCACCGTATTTATCGTGATGCAGCCGCAAAGCGGTGCGGTGTTCGCGAAGAGCTTCTACCGGATCTGCGGCACGCTCGTCGGCCTTGTCGTGATGCTCGCGTTGCTCGGCCTCTTTCCGCAGCAGCCTGAGCTATTCATCCTGTCGACCGCGCTGTGGGTCGGCATCTGCACCGCCGGCGCCGCGCGCAACCGCAACTTCCGTTCATACGGCTTCGTGCTGGCCGGCTACACCGCCGCGCTGATCGGCATTCCCGCGTCACAGCATCCGGACGGTGCATTCCTGTCCGCGATGACGCGTGTATCGGAAGTGCTGCTCGGCATCGTCTGCGCAGGCACGGTCAGCGCACTGGTGTTTCCCGAACATACCGGCGAGCTGCTGCGCACGACGGTGCGCGGACGCTTCAGTTCGTTCGTCGACTATGTCGGCAACGTGCTCGAGGGCCGCATTGAGCGCGCGCAGATCGAAGAAACCAACGCGCGCTTTATTGCCGATATCGTCGGCCTCGAAGCGATGCGCAGCATGGCGGTGTTCGAGAGCCCCGACTCGCGGATGCGTAGCGGCCGGCTGTCGCGGTTAAACAGCGAATTCATGACCGCATCGACACGCTTTCATGCGCTGCATCAGTTGATGAACCGTCTGCATATGGCGAGCGCGTGGGCGACGATCGACGCGCTCGAACCGTACTTCCGCGAAATCGCACCGCTGTTGCGGCACAAATCCGGCGAGCCGGTGCGCACCGCCGCTGACGCGAAGTCCGCGGCGGAACAGCTCGAAGCGTACAAGACGGAATTGCCGAAGCGCCTCCGCGCGACGCGCGCCGAACTCGCCGTGCATCCGGACGAGCCGATGCTCGACTTCGATACCGCGTCCGAGCTCCTGTATCGCTTTGTCGAAGACCTGTACGCGTACACGGCGACCTACGCGTCGCTGGCGGTGCCGATCCATGCGCGCGAGCGCTGGATCGAGCACTACGAACCGAAGACGAATCTGCTCACGGCCGGTATCTCCGGTCTGCGCGCGGCGATCGTGATGTGCGTGCTCGGCGCGTTCTGGATCGCGACCGCGTGGCCGAGCGGCACGACGCTCACGCTGAACGCGGCCGCGACCTGCGCGCTCGCGTCGTCGTCGCCGAATCCGCCGCGCATGGCGTGGCAGATGGCACTCGGCACCACGCTGGCGTCGTTCATGGCGATGATCATCACGTTCGGCATCTATCCGCATATCGACGGCTTTGTGATGTTGTGCGCCGCGCTCACGCCGTTTCTCGCGTTGGGCGTATTCATGACGACGCGTCCGAAACTGGCCGGCTACGGGGTGGGCTATTGCATCTTCTTCTGCTTTCTCGCGGGCCCGGACAACCTCCAGGCGTACGAGCCGATCACGTTCATGAACGACGCGCTCGCGCTCGTGCTGTCAATCCTGGTCACTGCGGTCGCGTTCGCGGTTCTGTTGCCGCCGTCGACGCCGTGGCTGCGCAACCGGCTGCTGGTGGATTTGCGCCGTCAGGTGGTGGCCGGCTGCCGCGGGCGTGTCGCCGGTCTGCGCTCGCGCTTCGAAAGCGGTGCGCGTGACCTGATGTTCCAGATCAATGCGCTCGCGGCCAACGAGCCCGAATTGAAGCGCGAAACGCTGCGCTGGCTGTTCGCGGTGCTCGAAGTGGGCAATGCGATCACCGACCTGCGCCGCGAGATCGACGAACTGCCGCCTGACCCGCGCTATGCGCGCTCGATGCCGTGGCGTGTCAAGCTGCGCGCGATGCGTGACGACATTGGCCGGCTGTTCGACACACCGACCGCGAAGCGGCTCGACATCGCGCTCGCCTCGACCAACGACGCGATCGCCGCCGTCCAGCAGGTGCTCGCGGCCTTTGAGCCGGCACACGACGAGCGCCAACGGCTGCAACGTATCCTGAGCCACGCGCACTTCGTGCGCAGCGCGCTGCTCGATCCTCAATCGCCGCTCGCGACGCTCGCCGGCAACGGCAACGGCGCGGGCAGCCCGCCACCTGGAGCGCGCCATGCCTCGTGAGATCGCCATCCTCGACGCCTATATGCCGGGTGTACTCGTGCTGTTTTTCGTCGGCGCGGTGCTGACCTGGGCGCTCGACCGGATACTCGCGTACATCGGGCTGTATAGCGTGGTCTGGCACCCTTCCCTGTTTCGTGCGAGCCTGCTCATTTGTATATGCGGCGTGCTCGGACTGGCCGTTTATCGTTGATCAATTCGAATCATGACCATCCGTAACATTCTGGGCTTCATCGCAACTCTGGCGATTTTCGTCGTCGCGGTGCTGATCGGCCGTGCGCTATGGGTCCACTACATGTACGAACCGTGGACCCGCGACGGACGCGTACGCGCCGAAGTCATCAATATCGCGCCGGATGTGTCGGGCGCCGTCGTCCAGTTGCCGGTGCATGACAACCAGATGGTGAAGAAGGGCGACCTGCTGATGCAGATCGACCCGTCGCACTATCAGATCGCGGTCGAACAGGCACAGGCGGCGGTCGGCGCGCGCAAGGCCGAATTGCAGATGCGCATTGACGACGCGAAGCGCCGCGCGGACATGGACAGCCTCGTCGTGTCGAAGGAGTCGCGCGAAAACGCCGCGCACACCGCCAATTCGGCGCAGGCGCAGTATCAGCAGGCAATCGCGGCGCTCGATGCGGCCAAGCTCAATCTCGAGCGCACACGGGTCGTCTCGCCGGTCGATGGTTATGTGACGAATCTGAACGTGTTTCGCGGGGATTACGCGATTGCCGGCTCGCCGCGGCTCGCGATCGTCGACAGCCATTCGTTCTGGGTGGATGGCTACTTCGAGGAAACCAAGCTGCCGCGCGTGCGTATCGGCGACGAAGCCGACATGCGCCTGATGAGCGGCGGCGTCATGCGCGGGCACGTCGAAAGCATCGCGCGCGGCATCTACGATCGCGACAACCCGCAAGGCAGCAACATGCTCGCCGACGTGAATCCGACCTTCAACTGGGTGCGCCTCGCGCAGCGCGTGCCGGTGCGCATCAAGATCGATTCGGTGCCCGACGGCATGCTGCTGTCGGCCGGCACGACCTGTACGGTTGTGTTAAAGCCGTCGCGGCGATAAGCGTGCGCAACGCACGCACGTGCGGATGCAACGCGACGGAAGCGGCTGGAGAAGCGAAAGGGGAAAAAGATGGCGCGGCGGCACAGCCTGCGCCAAGCGCGCCACGTGCCGCTTGACCGCTCAACCTTCAGGGCGTGAAGACTCAGGAAGAAGACGTCTTGCGCGGCATCCCGAAGCCGCCGAGCAGCGCGGCGAGCGGCTGCTTCGATGCCGGCTTTTGCGGCAGGTTCTCGGCCTCATCGCGCTTGGCGGACGCCGCGGACAACGCACTTGGCGAAGGCTCGTACGGCTTCAGGAAAAAGTCGTCGATCGGCGCCTGACGATGCGTGTGCGTGCCGGCACGCTCGAAGCCGCCGCCTGAACGGCGCCGGCTGCCGCGTTCATCGCGCTCGTCACGGCCGCGCCGCGCGCCCCGCTCGTCGTGATGGTGCCGCACGGGCGAATCGACGACCAGCCGTTCGACTTCGAGCGGCCGCTTGATCAGCTTCTCGATGTCCTGCAGCTGCTTGCGCTCGTTCGGGCTGAACAGCGACAGCGCATCGCCTGACGCGCCCGCGCGCCCAGTGCGCCCGATCCGGTGCACGTAGTCTTCCGCGTTGAACGGCAAGTCGAAGTTGATGACCGCCGGTAGTTCGACAATATCGAGCCCGCGCGCAGCGACGTCGGTCGCCACCAGCGCCTCGATCTCGCCGCGCTTGAACGCGTCGAGCGCCTGCATCCGCTCGCTTTGCGTGCGATCGCCGTGGATCGCGGTCGCGACGACACCGTCGCGTTCGAGCTGCCGCGCAAGCCGGCTCGCGCCGATCTTGCTGTTGCAGAAGACGAGGACCTGCTTCAGATTGCGCTCGCGAATCAGCTGCACAACCGCGCCCGTCTTGTCGCCTTCGGCGACCTCATAGACGATCTGCGTGACATTGGCCGCCGTCGAGTTGCTGCGCGCGACCTCGATGGTTTGCGGATTGCGCAGGTAAGTGGCCGCCAGCTTCTTGATTTCCCCGGAGAACGTGGCGGAAAAGAGCAGCGTCTGGCGGTCTTTCGGCAGCAGATTCAGAATGCGCTGCAAATCGGGCAGAAAACCCATGTCGAGCATGCGGTCCGCCTCATCGAGCACGAGAATCTGCACCTGGCCGAGATTCGCGGTTTTCTGCTGCACGTGATCGAGCAGGCGCCCCGGCGTCGCGATCAGGATTTCGACGCCACGCCGCAGTTCCGCCGATTGCGGGTTCATGTCGACGCCGCCGAATACCACCGCGCTACGCAGCGCCGTGTGTTTCGCATAGGCTTGCACGTTGGCGGCCACCTGGTCGGCCAGTTCGCGGGTCGGCGTGAGAATCAGCGCGCGCACCGGATGGCGCGCCGGCGACGCGCTGGTGCTCGCGAGCGGCAGCAGACGCTGGATGATCGGCAGCGAGAAACTGGCGGTCTTGCCGGTGCCGGTTTGCGCGGCGCCCATGACGTCGCGGCCGCCCAATACGACAGGGATTGCCTGCGCCTGAATCGGCGTCGGCGTCGTGTAGCCCTGCTCCGCAATGGCTTTCAGGATGTCGGCTGACAGGCCGAACTGGTCGAAGGTCGCGGTGCTGGGAATGGCAACTGTGTCGGACATGGTGGCTTTCGCTAAAAATGCGCCCGCGCGCGACTTACGCGCGGCCCTTGAACTGATCTGAACGGCGGTCTATAAAAACCGGCCCTTGCGGCACTGGCGATCGGCGATGAACAATCAACCGCCGATTAAACCAGCGCTCAATACCGGGCCGTGAAATCGAGCCGTGAAATCAGACCCAGAAACACGCCGTGCAATCAGGCTGTGCAATCAGGCTGTAAAACCGCGGCCTCGAACATGCTCGCGCGCCGTTTGACTGCCTGCTGAAGCTGCCTGCTGAAGCGGCCGGCGCCGCGCAAAGCGGCAGAATGAAGGCGGAGCCACGATGTGCCGCACGCGCGCTGGATAGTTCAGCGCACAACAGGCGGTCGAAAAGCCGAAGAGGGCCGCGAGGCTAAATTGGCCGGCTCCGGACGGCGCAAACACCCGCCGCAAAGGGCCGTATTGTAGCACTTCAACGCCAATGCCTCGGATGCGTTTGCTTGCGCGGCCGGTCGCGGCCCTGCGCGACAGAGCGGTTTGCCGTCGATAAGACTGGCGCGCGCTTGCGACAATAGCGTGACATGCGCGTGCATTTCCGCCTAACGGACGATCGTCACGCAGTTGGACAATACCGGCGGCGCATCGGGGCCCGCCATTGCGTCGTATAGATCCGCGCGCGTGCCCTTGGTCCACCACGTATAGCTGCCCGCCTGATATTTCGCGCCGGAGCCCGACAGCGTGTTGACGAAGAGCATCTGCTGGCCCTTCACCGGCACCAACGCGAAACTCTGCCCGTTTGTCGCGCTCAGATACGTGACGTTGAAGGTCCGGCCGGTCGCGCATGTATATTTCTGCGTGCGCGGCTTCTTCGTGTGCAAGTCGCCAAAGCGCGGCGCGCCCGGTGCCGCCGCGCTGCACGGCAGCGCCACGGCGAGCGCCGCCAGCGCCGCCACTGCGGGCAGCAGCAGCCTGATCAGCCGCTTGATTGGCGGCCTGATTAACGGCCTGATTAACTGCCCGATCAGCCTGTTCACCATCGACCACTCCGCTTCTTCGAACACCCCGTGACGGGAGCGCACGCTACTTTGCCGACACCGGCCGCACTGCCGCGGCGGCCTGTTTCGCCCGCGCGCGCGCCTCGTCGACCGTCGCGCCGGTCGCGACCGCGACACCCATGCGCCGCTTCGCGAAGCTCTCCGGCTTGCCGAACAGGCGCAGATCCGCGTCGGGCACCGCGAGCGCCTGCGCGACGCCGTCGAACGCGATGCCGGCTTCGTCGAGCTCGCCGTAGATCACCGCCGACGCGCCCGGCGCACGCAGCGATGTATCGACCGGCAAGCGGAGAATCGCGCGCGCATGCAGTTCGAACTCCGAAAGCCGTTGCGACGCGAGCGTGACGAGACCGGTGTCGTGCGGGCGCGGGCTCACCTCGGAGAACCATACGTCATCGCCGCGCACGAAGAGTTCAACGCCGAACAGCCCACGGCCGCCGAGCGCTTCGGTCACCTTATGCGCGATCTCACGCGTGCGCTCAAGCGCGACCGCGCTCATCGGCTGCGGCTGCCACGATTCCACGTAGTCGCCCGCGACCTGCACGTGGCCAACCGGATCGCAAAAGTACGTGCGCGTCGCGCCGCTTGCCGGATCGATCGCGCGCACGGTCAACTGCGTGATCTCGTAGTCGAAATCGATGAAGCCCTCGACGATCACGCGCCCGCGATTCACGCGGCCGCCGGCAAGCGCGTATTGCCACGCAGCTTCGACGTCGGCGGCGTGCTTCACCACCGACTGGCCCTTGCCCGACGACGACATCACCGGTTTCACGACGCACGGATAGCCAACCTTGGCAATGCCCGCCTTCAGTTCGTCAAGCGAGTCCGCAAACGCATACGGCGAAGTCGGCAGGCCGAGTTCCTCCGCGGCGAGACGGCGAATGCCTTCGCGATTCATCGTCAGTTGCGTCGCGCGCGCGGTCGGAATGACTTCAGCTAGACCGTCGGCTTCGACGGCGGCGAGCGCGTCGGTGGCGATGGCTTCGATCTCCGGCACGATCAGATGCGGCCGCTCCGCTTCGACAAGCGCGCGCAATGCGACGGGATCGGTCATGTCGATCACATGGGCGCGATGCGCGACCTGATGGCCCGGCGCATTCGGATAACGGTCGACCGCGATCACTTCGACCCCGAGGCGCTGCAGCGCGATGATCACTTCCTTCCCCAGTTCGCCTGCGCCGAGCAGCATGACGCGCGTGGCCGAAGGGGAAAGCGGTGTGCCGATACGTTGGCCGGTCTGCATGAAAGCTCCGAAGAAGTGCAATGGGTGGATCGAATGGTGCGGCGATGTTAACATGCGCGGCCGCTGTCGCCCGCGCGGTGCGAGAGCGGCAAGGATCACACTCGCTTGCCGCGCGCGTAGTACGTTACCCTTAAGCCTTTTCCAGTTTCGACAGGAACGACGCCATGGTTCTCACGTCCGCCGCGCGACGCATCGCATGTTTCCTGCTCACGCGCGAGCGCCGCGCGGCGCGCATGCGCGGTGTCGCCGCATGGCTCGCGGCCGCGGCGTTGCTGGCCGCATGCGCGATGCCGAAACACACGGCCGCAGACGCGCCGCTGCCCGATCCGTTCAACCCCGCCGCCACGCAACTGCTCGACAACACGAGCTGGCAGCTGACCGGCTGGACCCGCGCGGACGGCACGGCGCGCGACATACCGCACGGCGGCGACGCGAGCCAGGCCGGCGGCGTGACAGGCGAGCCGATCACGCTGACATTATCGACCGCTAACGGTCAGCGCCGCGCCAGCGGCTTTTCCGGCTGTAACCGCTACACGGGCAGCTACATGCTACGCAACGGCACGCTCAGCTTCGGACAGCTGGCGAGCACACGGATGGCCTGTGTCGGAATCGGCGGCGAAATCGAAGACGCCTATCTCGACGCGCTCGCGCACATCGAGCGCAGCGGCGTGCAAATGCGCCCACCCCAGGAATTGCAGCTGATCACCACGACTGGCGATACGCTGATGTTTGCGCGCAACGATAAATGACCGTGCGGCGACGGCATGTGTTCAGGTTGTCGTCAAGCCGGATCACGTGGCAGCACGCGCGGCCGACCGCGCCGCGTGCGGGCAACACGCGATTGTTCGCGTTCGTTCGCGACCATGCGGGCCGCATCTGCAACAACGCGAAGCGCGGGCGCACGGCGCCGGTGCCACGCCAGAAATCCGGCGCAACCGACGCACCGGGCTCACACAACCGGCACACGCAGGTGGCAAGCGCGCAACAGCGAATTTATAACGACGCTCGAAGCGCAGTGCTTCGTCAGTTTAAACTCGACGGGTTGCGCTACGGCGCGTCTGTCATTCGTTGATGTCTAGCATGCATACGGTAGTTTTCGGCTGGTTCGGCGGGTCGACTGTCTGGCTGTTCCCGCTCCTCTGGCGTCTCGTGAAATCCGCGCTGCCCGGCGCTGCCGGCCTGCGCGGGCCCGGCACGATCCGCCTGTGGCTCGGCTTCGTCTGCGTGATGCTCGCGAGTTGCACAGCGGAGGCGTCGCTGTTCGACATCGCCGGCTTCAACGCTGTCGGTCACGCGCTCGCGAACGGCTTTAACCCTCTGCTCGGACGCGTCGGCACACTGCTTGCGATGGGCGCGCTCTTCGCGTTAAGTCTGCCGTGGCTGCTCGGTTTTCGCTGGTCGCGCGCCATCCGGTGGGCCAATGCGACCTTCGGGCTCGGCCTGCCCGGGATGCGCGGCGCCGAACGGCGCAGCCGGCGCGCCGATGAAGAGGCAGCGGCCGCGCACGCCGCACGTCATGTGAATCCGATCACGCCGCGCTCGAATGGACGATATGCGCGCCCGACCGTGTGGCAGCCGCCCGCGACGACGCGTGGTAAAGACGCGTCGGGCGCGGCACGTGGCGAGACAGCTGCGGGCAAGGCCAGCCATGCGCACGGGCGAGCCGCGCAACCGAATGCCGGATGGGTGCCTGCGGTTGGTCGCCCCGCCGCGGTTGATCGACGCGCGGTTGACCGCCCCGCCGCAGTAGATCGACCCGCGGTTGGGCGCCCCGCTGATGGTCGCCCCGCGGAACCGACTGCGCCTGCGGGTGCGCTGCGCGGCGAGCCGAACGTGGGGCTGCCGCGCAATCGCGCGCCATCGCCCGAAAGCGCGCCGGGATACGTGGCCCGCGGTGCGGCGCTCGGCGGCGCGACGCATCACGCGTCGAAAGCGTTCGGCATGCCGGGAACCGGACCCGCTAACGGCAATGCGGCGGACAATCCGGCCAATGCGCCTTCACGAAACATGGCAGCGCAACGTCAGACTCCACTGACGTCACGCCCGGCCGGGACCCCGTCAACGCGCCCCGCCGTAACGCCGCAGTCGCCTGCCCAGTCGCCCGCACCGGCGCCACAGACGCCACATGGAACTGCGCCATCCACGCCGCGGCAGCAGAGCCCCACCGATGGCACAGCCGCGCGCCCGCCCGCAACCGGCTTCAAGCGCCCCACACCGACTGCAGCGCGCATCGAACCCGCGCCAAGCGTGAGCGAAACGCTGCGCAGCATCGAGGCGAACGCCGCGCAATGGACAACGCTCGCGGGCGCGAGCCTCGCACGGCGCAGCCAGGCCGAGCCGTCGAAGACTGCGGGCGCTGACGGCGCTGATAGCGCCGCGACAGGTGGCGTGTCCCCGACATCAGATCATGCGATCGACACGCGAACCGCGCGTGATCCGGCGGAAAGCCGCTCGACGGGAAACCCTCCGACGGATGGCCGCCCCATCGAAACGCGCGCGCCGCAAAGTCTGGACGGCACGCCGGGCGTCACGCAAAGCGAACCGGCACCGCACGCAGCGGACGCCACGCGCTCGTTGCCTGCAGCCTCGACCGCGAGCGTGCAACCCGGCCCGCTCATTCAGACCGCTGCGACCGCGACCGCCGGTGAGACACCGCGCGCCGACCCCGTTAGCACGACAGTCGATCATGCGCCGCAAGCCACAGCATCGAATGCTGCCGACCACGACGCGACTGTGCCGAATACTCCGCCTGCGCCACAAGAGCTCGAACGGATCGACGCCATGCGATCGCACGCGAGCGAGGCGCGCGGTTCCGGGAATCTGGCAAACGGCTCCCGCATGACGGCCGATCCTGTTGCGTGCGCCACCACCGATACGTCGTCGGGTGCGCACACGACGCCCTGCCCTGTCGACGTCGTACCAACGACACACGCCGCGCCTGCGCCGTGGGAGGCGATCGAAGATGCCGCCACTGCACTGCGCACCGGTTCGTCGCTAGCGCCGCATCAGCTTTCGACGGTCGCCGCTGTCGCGCTCGATGTACAAGGCGCACGCCATGGCACGCCGCAACTGCACGTGGTAACGACGCACATGACGCAGCCGCTCGCATCGGTGGCCGCGGAATCGTCGGCGGCGACAGCGCCAGCGGCACGGACGCAGACATCGGGACCGTCCATCGCCGCGCCGTCTAACGTGGTTCTTTTCCCTGGTACGCCTGGTGCGCCCGTTGCACCAGGCGCGCAAGCAACCCACCCGGCCGCGCACACGACATCGCATGCCGCGCTTCCTCACCACGAGGCTGCGCCTCGCAACGAGCCCGCCAGCGACTTCGCCGGCTTGACAGACGCCAACCCGGACGCCAACCCGGACGCCGCCACAAAGGCCAACTCTTCTGACGACAGCGACCCCGCCGACTCCCCGCTCGCGCCGTCGTCCGCCCGCGTGCCGGTGCGCGGCCACGCGCCGACCAACTTCGAGTTTCACGCACCCGCCGCGTCGCACATCGAACTGCCGGGCCTCGCGTTGCTCGCGCGCGCGCGCACTGAAGTCGAGCCGATCTCCGACGAAAAGCTCGCCGAGACTGGCCAACTGATCGAGCAGCGCCTGCAGGAATTCAAGGTGCCCGTGACGGTCGTCGGCGCGTCGGCCGGCCCGGTGATCACGCGTTTCGAAGTCGAGCCGGCACTGGGCGTGCGCGGCAGCCAGATCGTCGGTCTGATGAAGGACCTGTCGCGCGGACTGGGCCTCACATCGATCCGCGTGGTGGAGACCATTCCCGGCAAGACCTGCATGGGCCTCGAACTGCCGAACGCGAAGCGTCAGATGATCAGCCTCTCCGAGATCCTCGAAGCCGACGTCTATCAGCACTCCGCGTCGAAGCTGACGATCGCGATGGGCAAGGACATCACCGGCCATCCGGTCGTCACCGATCTGGCCAAGGCGCCGCACATGCTGGTTGCGGGCACGACCGGTTCGGGCAAGTCGGTCGCGATCAACGCGATGATCGTGTCGCTGCTTTACAAGGCGACGCCCGAGGACGTGCGGCTCATCATGATCGACCCGAAGATGCTCGAGTTGTCGGTCTACGAGGGCATTCCGCATCTGCTCGCACCGGTGGTCACCGATATGAAGCTCGCCGCGAACGCGCTCACCTGGTGCGTCGGCGAAATGGAAAAGCGCTACCGGCTGATGTCGGCGGTCGGCGTGCGCAATCTGGCCGGCTTCAACCAGAAGATTCGCGACGCGCAGGCGCACGAGAAAAAGATCGGCAACCCGTTCTCGCTGACGCCGGACGACCCCGAGCCGCTGTCGCCGCTACCGCTGATCGTCGTCGTGATCGACGAACTCGCGGACCTGATGATGGTGACCGGCAAGAAAATCGAAGAGCTCATCGCGCGCCTCGCGCAAAAGGCGCGCGCCGCGGGCATTCACCTGATACTCGCGACGCAGCGGCCGTCGGTCGATGTGATCACCGGCCTGATCAAGGCGAACATTCCAACGCGCGTCGCGTTCCAGGTGTCGTCGAAGATCGACTCGCGCACCATTCTCGATCAGATGGGCGCCGAATCGCTGCTCGGCCAGGGCGACATGCTGTTCCTGCCGCCCGGCACCGGGTATCCGCAGCGGGTACACGGCGCATTCGTCGCCGACGAAGAGGTGCATCGCGTGGTCGAGCATCTGAAACAGTTCGGCGAACCGCAATACGAAGAAGGCATCCTTGACGGACCCGCCACCGAAGGCGCGCCGCAGGACCTGTTCGGCGATGCGCCGGATGCGGAGGCGGACCCGCTTTATGACGAAGCGGTCGCGTTCGTTGTGCGCACACGGCGCGCATCGATCTCCGCGGTGCAACGGCAGCTGCGCATCGGCTACAACCGCGCGGCGCGGCTCGTCGAACAGATGGAAGCGGCCGGGCTCGTGTCGTCGATGGGCATCAACGGCAGTCGCGAAGTGCTCGCACCGGGACCGGCCCCGGAGTGAGCGGTCGCCCGCGCGATGTGCCGGTGCCGCAGCGACCGGTTAGGTCACGCTGCGGCTTACCGCGTTCAGGATGGCGACACCCAGACGAAATCGACCGGTGCGCCGATATCGAGCCGCGTCGGATTCGCGTCGAGCAGCCCGCTTTGCACATCGCGCCGAAACACATACGCGGTATCGCTGTTCTGATTGCCGACAATCAGCCAGTGACCGGTCGGATCGATCGAAAATTCACGCGGCGCCTGGCCGAGGCTCGACTGGCGTCCGACTTCATGCAGATGGCCGTTCGCCGGATCGACCGCATAGACCACGATCTCGTTCGCATCGCCGCGATTGCTCGCGTACACGAAGCGCCCGTCAGGCGACACGTGAATCGCCGCCGCCGCGACTTGCCCGTTGAAGCCAGGCTTTGTCATCGGCAGGGTCTGAATCGGCGTGAGATTGCCGTCGCTGTAACGAAACACGGTGACGGTCGCGGCCAGTTCGCTGGTCAGGTATGCATGCTTGCCATCCGGCGCGAACACGAGGTGACGCGGACCCGAGCCCGCCTCCATCTCAACGTACCGACGTTCAGTCGGGCCGAACAAGCCGCGGCTGCCATCGGGCGTATAGCGATAGACGAACAGCTTGTCGGCGCCGAGATCCTGCGCGAACAGGTACTGGCCATCCGGCGAAAACACCGTCGAATGCACGTGCGCGTTGTCCTGCCGACCTTTCACCGGACCACCGCCTTCATGATGCACGCTCAGCACCGCGGTACCGAGCTTGCCATCGGCTTCAAGCGGAAATACCGCGAAACTGCCGCCCGGATCGGCCGCAACCGAATAGTTCGCGGTCGTCAGATAACGGCCATCCGGCGAGAGACTCAGGTAGCAAGGGTCGTTGCCGTCGGACGACACCTTGTTCAGGAACGTCAATTGCCCGCTCGTCGCATCAAAGGCGAACGCACTGATCCCGCCGCGCTGCGTGGCCGGCCCGTTGTCGCCCGGCAGTTCGTTGACCGCGTACACGAAGCGACCGTCGCGGCTCGCCACGAGATACGACGGATTGACGGTCTGCGCGCCGGATACGCGCGTCGCCGCGCCGGTCTTCGTGTCGAAGCGATAGACATCGATGCCTTCGCTCTTCGGCCCGGTGTAGGTGCCGACCAGCAGGTCGTAGACGCCGTCGGCGGGCGGCGTGGCCGTCCGTTGTGCGGACGCGGACGTGGCAATGATCGAGACCATGAGTGCAAGACCTTTTATGATCGAGGCTGTCGAACGTGGGAAGCGAAATGAACGCATCAGCGCAAACACAAGCATAAGGAGGAACGGAAACAGCGGCACGGCGCAGGCCGCCGTCCGGTTGTCGCGATGCATGAGAATCTCCTTGACATCGGTTTATCTGGTTGTTGCGGTGTCGCTGGTCTGCCGTCCGCTCCGAGGCGGATCGTTGGCGGGCGTGCCGGAGATGTCGCGGTGTAGTGCGTCGGTGTAGTGGGTTGTACGGGCAAGTATAGAAGCGTCGCAGCGGATCGCCCAGTCACGCGCAGCTCGGCCCGGCCGGACCAGGTCGGCTCCGATGCCGGCAGCGCGTCGGCAACGCATCGCGCGGTGACACTAGCGGCCTTTCGAGGCTCAATCTGGCTAACTCAAACTACGGAGTCTTCATGAACGTCACACTCAGTCTCGGCCCGCTCGTTTCGTTGATCGCCGGCATTCTGATCCTGGTCATGCCGCGCCTGCTCAACTACATTGTCGCGCTGTACCTGATCATTATCGGCATCATCGGCTTGATAGGCGTGAAGTAAGCCAGCACGCGTGCCGCCTGGATGGGCCGCGCTGCCCGCCCAGGCGACAGGTGAGGTGTCACTTCGAATAGCGATGGACCGGCGCAGCATGAACATGCGATTGCACCGGCCCCGGCCGCACATCGCGGCACAACCGGGTCGCTTGACGTGCCTGACACGCGCTTTTTGTGACTAGCGTGCTTGCCACGCGTGCCAAACGCGCTTGCCGCACACCCAATCATTCGCGCTCGATCCAAGCCTTGAATGCGCTCAACCGTTGGCCAGTTGGTCCAGACGCAAACGGCCCTGCAGCGACAGGCTGCCGACGGCATAATGACCATCGCCTTCGCTATAACGCTTGAAACACGCGCGCTCGATCAGGAACCGGGCGGCGGTGTCCATTCCATTGCGAGACAGGCCGAGTGAACGGCAATCGAGAGACAGCAGTTTTCCGTCAGGCAGTTCGCTGGCGGCGGAAAGAATGGTGATGCAATCTGATTTCGACGGGTTCAGCATGGCTTTCATCCTCGAAACTGCACCTTGGGCGCAATGCGGCAGCGAAGTCGGAGACACAAGCGGTAAACCGCGCTGCCGGTCACGTGAGATATCCGGAAGTCCGATTGTAGGCAGCGAAAATGAGGCCTGCCAATACTCAATTTCTCCTTTTTGCGTTACATCAAGATGTATCACGCCGTTTCGGTAAAATCAGCGTTTAATGAACCTGCGCATTCGCATAATGCGCACTTCTTACCCATCGCTCTATACGATCATTTGATCGAACGTCAAGCTTATGCCCGCACCCATTGAAGACTACGCACTCGTTGGCGACGGCCACACCGCCGCGCTGATCTCCCGCGATGGCTCGGTCGACTGGCTTTGCTGGCCGCGTTTCGATTCGGGCGCCTGCTTCGCCGCGTTGCTCGGCACCGAGGACAACGGACGCTGGCTGATCGCGCCGTACGGCGAGCCGGTCAAATCGACGCGCCGCCGTTATCGCGGCGAGACGCTGATCCTCGAAACCGACTACGAAACGCCGGATGGCGCGGTCACCGTGATCGACTTCATGCCGCCTGGCAACGGCTGGTCCGAACTGATCCGCATCGTGGTCGGCAAACGCGGCACGGTGAAGATGCAGATGGAGCTCGTGCTGCGCTTTGACTACGGCTTCTCGATTCCGTGGGTGAGCCGCCTGCTACACGACAGCGGCATCAAGGCGATCGTCGGGCCGGATACGGTCGCGTTGCGCACGCCGGTTGAACTGAAGGGCGAGAATATGCGCACGGTCGCGGAATTCACGGTCTCCGCAGGTGAGCGCGTGCCGTTTTCGCTCACCTACTCGGCGTCGCATCTGCGCATTCCGCCGGCGCACGACCCGTTGACCGCGCTGGCGCGCACCGAGAACCACTGGCTCGAATGGTCGTCGCGCAGCACCGTCAACGGCCACTACGCAAAGGAAATCCAGCGCTCGCTGATCACGCTGAAAGCGCTCGCCTACGAGCCCACCGGCGGCATCGTCGCCGCCCCGACCACGTCGCTGCCCGAGCAGCTCGGCGGCACACGCAACTGGGACTACCGCTACGTCTGGCTGCGCGACGCGACCATCACGCTGCTCGCGATGATGCGCGGCGGCTATTACGACGAAGCGCGGGCGTGGCGCACATGGCTGGGCCGCGTGATGGCCGGCGCCCCCGACCAGGTGCAGATCATGTACGGTCTCGCCGGCGAGCGGCGTCTGCCGGAATTCGAAATCGAATGGCTGCCGGGCTACCAGGGCGCGAAACCGGTACGCATCGGCAATAACGCGGTCGGGCAACTGCAGCTCGACGTATATGGCGAAGTGATGAACGCGCTGCATCTCGCGCGGGTCGGCGGGCTACAGGCCGACGAAACCTCGTGGAACGTTCAGCGTGCGATGCTCGCGCACCTCGAGACGATCTGGGAAGAGCCTGACGAAGGTATCTGGGAGACGCGCGGCGGGCGCCAGCATTTCACGTTCTCCAAGGTGATGGCGTGGGTCGCCTACGACCGCGCGATCAAGTCAGCCGAGCAGTTCGACCTGCCGGGGCCGCTCGATCACTGGCGCGAGATGCGCGCACGAATTCATGCGGACGTGTGTACGAAGAGCTGGAACCCCGAACTGCAGGCATTTACTCAAATCTATGGGGGCAGCGAACTCGATGCAAGCGTGCTATTGTTACCCCTACTCGGGTTCCTGCCGCCATCGGACCCACGGGTTGCGAGCACAGTCGACGCGACCGAGCGATATTTGATGCACGACGGATTTGTAATGCGGTATCGTACGACCCAATTCGACGACGGCCTGCCGCCGGGAGAAGGAACGTTCCTTGCGTGTTCGTTCTGGTTCGTGGACAACCTGGCGTTGCTGGGGCGAGTGAAAGAAGCGCGTGAGATGTACGAGCGTCTTCTGTCCCTCGCTAACGATGTCGGGCTACTCGCCGAAGAATACGATCCGGTGGCTGGACGCCTGGTCGGTAATTTCCCGCAAGGGTTTTCGCATGTCGCGCTCGTCCATACGGGTCTGAACCTGATGAAACATGAGCAGGAAATGGCCAAGGCCACCGGGCAGCCGCCCCACGATGGGCAAGGACCCGACGGCTCGTCGAACGCCGATGCCGAACCCAGCCCAGTAGCATGATTTGATAACGTTTGTGATGACACTCCATTTGTGGCCTGGCGCACCGTTGCTGCGTAGCACAACATCGCGTGGTTGGATATCATCGAACGGGTCTGTCGGCCGATAATCAATGTTTAATAACCACTCCGGGCCGCCTCGACGCTACGCGTGCTTTCGCGCAGCCCCGCGCGCACCGCAATAACGCTGGAGCACCCATGCTCTATCAATTTCACGAATTCCAGCGGGCACTTTTGAGTCCGCTCACCGCCTGGGCCCAGGCAGCCTCGAAATCGTTCGCGAATCCGGCCAGTCCGCTTGCGTATATTCCGGGCGCCACCCGTCTATCGGCGGGCTACGAACTGCTGTACCGGCTCGGCAAGGACTACGAGAAGCCCGAGTTCGATCTGCATCAGATCGTCAAGGACGGCCACAACATTCCGATCGTCGAGCAGACGATCATCGAAAAGCCGTTTTGCCGGCTGATGCGCTTCAAGCGCTTCGCCGACGATTCCGACGCGGTCGCGCAGCTGAAAGACGAGCCCGTCGTGCTGGTGTGCGCGCCGCTATCGGGCCATCACGCGACGCTCCTGCGCGACACCGTGCGCACGCTGCTGCAAGACCACAAGGTGTACATCACCGACTGGATCGACGCGCGGATGGTGCCGTTCGAAGACGGCCCGTTCGATCTCGACGACTACATCGCGTACATCCAGGAGTTCATCCGCCATATCGGCGCGAAGAATCTGCATGTCATTTCGGTCTGCCAGCCGACCGTGCCGGTGCTCGCGGCGATCGCGCTGATGGCCAGCCGCGGCGAAGACACGCCGCGCACGATGACGATGATGGGTGGCCCGATCGATGCGCGCAAGAGTCCGACGTCGGTCAACTCGCTCGCGACGCAGCACTCGCTCAACTGGTTCGAGACGAACGTGATCTACAACGTGCCGTCGAACTACCCGGGCGTCGGGCGCAGGGTCTATCCGGGCTTCCTGCAGCATGCGGGCTTCGTCGCGATGAACCCGGAGCGGCACGCGGCATCGCATTGGGACTTCTACCAGAGCCTGATGCGCGGCGACGAAGAGGACGCCGAAGCACATCGCCGTTTCTACGACGAATACAACGCGGTGCTCGACATGGCCGCCGAGTACTATCTTCAGACGATCCAGGTCGTGTTCCAGGAGTTCCGGCTCGCGGAAGGCACGTGGGAAGTGGGCGGCGAGCTGGTGCGTCCGCAGGACATCCGGAGCACGGCGCTATTCACGATCGAGGGCGAACTCGACGATATCTCCGGCAGCGGCCAGACGAAGGCCGCGCACGAACTGTGCACCGGCATTCCGGCGAAGCACCGCAGGCATTTCACCGCTGAGAAATGCGGGCACTACGGTATCTTCTCCGGCCGCCGGTGGCGCACCATCATTTATCCGCAAATTCGCGACTTTATCCTCGAGCACAACAAGGCGAAAAAGCCTGAAGTGGAACGGGTCGAGGCGTGACGCTCGCGGCGCACGGATGCGCTGATCGATAGCGCCCGCCGCGCGAACGCAAATGAACGGCAACGGTCTCTCGCGAGACCGTTGCCGTTTTTATTTTCGCGCGGTTCGTTCGCTGGTTCCGGTGGGCCCGTTAGCGGCGCAACAGATAGGCAAGCAGAATTTCGGTGTTCATCTGCACGATCTCGCTGCGTTCCGCCGCTGAGCTGAAATCGCGTGCGAGGGTCGCTTCAAGTGTGAAGCGGTTCGACACGATGTAGTAGCCCATACCGGAGAGCGTCACGTAAAAGCGCAACGGGTCGACGTTCGTGCGGAACAACCCTGCGCGCTGGCCCCGCTCGAGAATGCCGCCGAGCGTCGCAACGATCGGCGAAATCATTTCGCGGATACGCGTCGACTTCCGCATATACCGCGCCTCGTGCAGATTTTCGTTATTGATGAGCCGCAGCAGTTCCGGATGATCGCGGTAGTAATCCCACACGAAATGCGCGAGACGCGTAATCGCCTCGACCGGCGCGATGCCTGCGAGGTCCAGTGTGCGCTCGGCTTCCGTGAGCGCGCTGAACGCGTGTTCGAGTACCGCGGTGAAAAGCTGCTCCTTGCTACCGAAGTAGTAATAGAGCATGCGTTCATTGGTTTCCGCGCGGCGGGCGATCTGATCGACGCGTGCGCCGAACAACCCACCATTTGCAAACTCCTCGGCCGCCGCGAGCAGGATACGGCGACGGGTGCCTTCAGGATCTCTTTTGATTTTCGGCTGATTCATGGTGGCAACGTGCTTCGTGAGCCGCGTATTCCGGATCACACCGCCAGCTTCATGACCCTGGCTCCTGACACGAAGCGGCATGGCGGCGCTGCGCGGGCTGGTTGGTGGGAACACCCTCCTGCGGTCATTCGTAAAGCGCTTCGATTATGGCACATGGTTCGGCAATCGCAACTGGGGAAATCGGCGATAATGTGCATTTGGCCAAAGCCTTATCGCACAAGCCGCGCACCGTGCATAGCCGGCATCGCACTGGCGGACATCATGGTGTCCGCATGCGCGGATGGCGCGTTGCCGGCGGGCCGTCGCCCGACGAAACGCCGCCCGACGGAAACAACGAACCAAACCCGCCCCAATCCGCATGACCGACGGCCCGCGCGGTCGGCATCGATGAAGCGAAGCAGAAAGTCCCGACCTCGTCACCGTGACCGATTCGAAAACCCTCGCAGACCGCATCGAAGATCTGCTTCCACAAACGCAATGCACGAAGTGCGGCTACAACGGTTGCCGCCCGTATGCGGAAGCTATTGCGCAAGGCAGCGCGAACTACAACCAGTGCCCGCCGGGCGGTGCGCAAGGCATCGCGCGGCTCGCCGCGCTGCTCGGCAAGCCGGTGATTCCGCTCAACCCGGCCAATGGCATCGAGCGGCCAAGGCCGGTCGCCTTTATCGACGAAAACCTGTGCATCGGCTGCACGCTGTGCATGCAAGCGTGTCCTGTCGACGCGATCATCGGCGCGGCAAAACAGATGCATACGATGGTCGCCGAGCTCTGCACCGGCTGCGATCTATGCGTGCCGCCCTGTCCGGTCGATTGCATCGCGATGATTCCGGTCACCGGCAACGCGACCGGCTGGGACGCGTGGAGCCAGCAACAGGCCGACGCGGCGCGCGGGCGTTATCACCGGCGCGGCGCGCGGCTCGCGCATGAACGCGAAGCGGCCGAAGCACGCGCGGCAGCGCGACGTTCGGCGGTGAGCGCGGCAGCAGCCGGCGCGGACGCCGGCAGTGCGGGCGCCGCGGCGGCGCCCGCAAACACAGCGCCGCCCAGTCCCGGCGCAACGGCAAGCCCATCTGCCACCGCCGAAGACGCCGAAGCGAAAAAACGCGCGATCATCCAGGCTGCGCTCGAACGTGCACGCAAGAAAAAGGAAGAGCGGTCAGCGCAGGGACAAGGTCCGCACAACACGACGAACGTCACCGCCGATGTACAGGCACAGATCGACGCCGCGCAAGCGCGCCGCCGGCGTCTGGGCATCAACGAGGAAGACAGCCGGCAAGGCCCGGACGACCCATCCGATGCACAACCGGCACGCGACCCCGCCCCGTCCAACCCGAAGCGCTAACGCACCCACCCTTCCGCATGAACGCGAACAAACGCCGCGAGATCTTCGAGACGCTGCAAAGCCTGAATCCGCATCCGACCACCGAGCTCGAGTACACGACGCCGTTCGAACTGCTGATCGCTGTGATGCTGTCGGCGCAAGCGACCGACGTGTCAGTCAACAAGGCGATGCGCAAGATGTTTCCGGTGGCCAATACGCCGCAACAGATGATTGAACTGGGCGAAGCCGGCGTGGCCGAGTACATCAGGACGATCGGTCTCTACCGGACCAAAGCGAAGAACGTGGTCGCGGCATGCCGGATTCTGGTCGATCAGTACGGCGGCGAGGTCCCGGCCGACCGCGAGGCACTGGAAAGTCTGCCGGGCGTCGGCCGAAAGACTGCGAACGTTGTATTGAACACGGCGTTCGGTCATCCGACGATTGCCGTCGACACACATATCTTTCGGGTTGCGAATCGAACGGGCCTGGCGCCGGGCAAAGATGTGCGCGCGGTCGAAGCCGCGCTCGAGAAGTTCACGCCGGCTGAGTTCAGACACGATGCGCATCACTGGCTGATCCTGCATGGCCGCTACGTGTGCAAGGCGCGCCGTCCGGAATGCTGGCACTGCGTGATCGAGCCGCTTTGCGAATTCAGACAGAAGACCCCGCCACCTGAACTGTGACGCGCGCGTTGCCCGGCGCGGCAGGCGAAGCGCGGCGGGCACAGGCGGCGCAGCGTAAAATATTGGACGGCGCGCCGCTACGGCGCAGCCTCACGCCGCCTCCTGGCGCTCTGCCTTTAGCCCTGTTTTTGCTTCCTGCCGCTTTCACCATCGCCGATGTTCAATCCCAGCCGCGACGAAGTCCGACGTTTTTTCACCGACACCTGGCGCAAGCAGCGCGCGGGCGATATTCTGACGCCGCTCGAGTCGATTGCGGCGGACTGGATTGTCGAACACCCGGAGTACCACGCCGAGCTGACCGATCCCGAAGCTGCCGCCGCGCAGGACTATTCGCCCGAGCGCGGCAAAACGAATCCGTTTCTGCATCTGTCGATGCATCTTGCGATCAGCGAGCAACTGTCGATCGATCAACCGCCGGGCATTCGCGCGGCGCACGAGCGGCTGGTCGCGCGACTCGGCTCGACGCACGACGCACAGCACGCGATCATGGAATGCCTCGGCGAGACGATCTGGGAGGCGCAGCGGACGAACACGCCGCCCGATACGGACGCTTATCTGCAGCGGATCGAGCGCCGCGCTTCACGAGACTGATTAACGCGTCGGGTCGCGCGCGCCGCCGGAAGCGCCCCGTACGGCGCGTGCCAGCAGCAAAAAAACAAACCCCGCCACTGATAAACGGCGGGGTGTTTTCGTTTTCGTCTAGCCGGTGAACCGGAGCTCACCGGTCGATTGCGTCGAAAAACTACTTCTTCTCGACCAGATCGCCCTTGAGCGATTCGATATAGGCGGCGATATCCTTCATATCGTTCAGCGACAGGCTCTGCACCTGCGCCTGCATGATCGGATTGTTGCGGCCGAGGTGCGGATTGCCCGTGCCCATCTGATACTGGCGCAGCGCCCAGTAAATGTAGTCCGCGTGCTGTCCCGCGAGCTTCGGATATTCCGGGCTCACCGGGTTGTTCAGCTTCGCGCCGTGGCAGGCCGCGCAGTTGTGGCTTTCGACCAGCGTCTTGCCGTTGTCCGCATCGGCTGCGTGCGCCGCGTTCGATGCGACGGCGAAGCCGGCCAGCGCAAACGACGCGCATGCGATCTTGAACATCGTGTGGAGGTCGTGTGGGTGCTTCTTCATGAATTCTCCTGGCCCGCGTAGCGGAATGACCGAGCGACTGTGCAAATGGAAGCGCGGTCGGTCATTTGTCGGGGTTGTTCTTCGAAGTGGGCGTTTGCGCCGCGTAGTACGCGGCGATATCCGCGATATCCTGGTCCGACAGCGAGCCTGCGATCGCGCGCATCGTGTCGAAGTGGCGATCGCCCTTCTTGTACGCATGCAACGCGTTGATCAGATACGCCGCGTTCTGGCCGCCGAGGATCGGTACCCGGTACACCTCCGGGTAGGCCGTCCGGTAGTCGGGGATACCGTGGCAGCCGATACACATCGCGACCTTGCCCTGGCCCGCTTTCGCGTTGCCGACGACATCCGCTGCGTGCGCACTGGCCGCGAGGCCCGCAATGCCCGACAGCGCTGCGATCACGACGTGTTTGCCGACGAATTTTTTCATAGCTCTTGTAACCTGGCTTGAGGGGAAACGGCACAAAAACGAGGGCACAAAAAACGAGAGACCCATGCGCGACATGCCGCCGCGGACATGCGGTGCACCACGCACGAGCCCCGAATCATGGCCTCAAAAAACGGGCGCTCAAAAAAGCGGCGACCCGCGCCGTCTTTTTTGTCAATCGCCACGCAGGCCAAAAAAATCGGCCCAATTGTACCAAGACGCCGCGCCGGGCGTCCACCGGACGGACAGCCGCGCTCGGGCCCACGGCTTGCGCGCGCGATGGCGCGGCGCGCGCCGCACCATCGCGCGGCCCGGCATCCGCCGCGACACCACGCTAACCGCGCGCAAAGCCGGCCAAAACCGGGCCGAAACCCAGCCGAAACGATAGGCCCGCAGCGCCAGAGCCGCCAGCCCATCTGACTTATACTGGGATTTTTCCCGAACGAGCGTCCTGCCATGCGTTTCGAAGGCTCATCGCAATACGTCGCCACCGACGACCTGAAGCTCGCGGTCAACGCCGCCATCACGTTGAAGCGGCCGTTGCTGATCAAAGGCGAACCCGGCACCGGCAAGACGATGCTCGCAGAAGAAGTGGCGGCCGCGCTCGGCATGCCGCTGCTGCAGTGGCACATCAAGTCGACTACCAAAGCGCAGCAGGGCCTGTACGAATACGACGCGGTATCGCGGCTGCGCGATTCGCAGCTCGGCGACGAGCGCGTGAAGGACATTCGCCATTACATCGTGAAAGGTGTGTTGTGGCAGGCGTTCGAGTCGGACCAGCAAACCGTATTGCTAATCGACGAAATCGACAAGGCCGACATTGAGTTCCCGAACGATCTGCTGCGCGAGCTCGACCGGATGGAGTTCTACGTGTACGAAACGCGCGAGCTCGTGAAGGCGAAGCAGCGTCCACTCGTGATCATCACGTCGAATAACGAAAAGGAACTGCCGGACGCCTTTCTGCGCCGATGCTTCTTCCATTACATCAAGTTCCCCGATCCGGCGACGATGCAGCAGATCGTCGAGGTGCACTACCCCGGCATCAAGCAGGCGTTGTTGCGCGCGGCGCTCGAAAGCTTTTACGAATTGCGCAACGTGTCAGGCCTGAAGAAGAAGCCGTCGACGTCCGAACTGCTCGATTGGCTCAAGCTGCTGCTCGCCGAAGACATTCCGCCCGAAGCCCTGCATTCGAGCGACCACAAGCAGATCGTGCCGCCGCTGGCCGGCGCGCTGCTGAAAAACGAGCAGGACGTGTCGCTGTTCGAGCGCCTCGTCTTCATGAACCGCAACAACCGCTGAGCGTGCAGGCTCGCACCGCGGAGAACCCGGCATGCTGATCGACTTCTTCTACACGCTGCGCGCCGCGAAGCTGCCGGTTTCGGTGAAGGAATATCTGACGCTGCTCGAGGCGCTGAAGGCGAATGTGATCGAGCCGTCGCTCGACGAGTTCTACTATCTGTCGCGGCTGACGCTCGTCAAGGACGAGCAGTATTTCGACAAGTTCGATCAGGCATTCGGCGCGTATTTCAAGGGCATCGACCAGACCGCAACGCTTGCGCTCGATCTGCCCGACGACTGGCTCGCGAAGAAACTGCAGCGCGATCTGACGCCCGAGGAAAAGGCGCAGATCGAAGCGCTCGGCGGCCTCGACAAGCTGCTGGAACGTCTGAAAGAAGTATTCGACGAGCAGCGAGGCCGTCACGAAGGCGGCACCAAATGGATCGGCACCGGCGGCACATCGCCGTTCGGCAACGGCGGCTACAACCCGGAAGGCATCCGCATCGGCGGCGACACGGCGGGCAATCGCAGTGCCGTGAAGGTATGGGACGCGCGCGCGTACCGCGACTATGACGATCAGGTCGAAATCGGCACGCGCAACATCAAGGTTGCGCTGCGGCGGCTGCGCCGCTTCGCACGCGAGGGCGCCGCGGAAGAACTCGACCTGCCCGACACGATCCGCAGCACCGCCGCGAACGCCGGCTGGCTCGACCTGAAGATGGTGCCGGAGCGGCACAACAACGTGAAAGTGCTGATGCTGCTTGACGTCGGCGGCTCGATGGACGACCACATCAAGCGCACTGAAGAACTCTTCTCGGCCGCGAAGGCCGAGTTCAAGCACCTCGAGTTCTATTACTTCCACAACTGCGTGTACGACTTTCTGTGGAAGAACAATCGCCGCCGCCATACCGAGCGCACGCCGACGTGGGATGTGCTGCACAAGTTCAGCGCCGACTACAAGCTGATCTTCGTCGGCGACGCGACGATGAGCCCCTACGAAGTGCTGCAGCCGGGCGGCTCGGTCGAATACAACAACCGCGAAGCGGGTGCGATCTGGTTACGCCGGCTCGCCGACCATTTCCCGCGCTTCGCGTGGCTTAACCCCGAACCCGAGGCACTGTGGGAGTACCGGCAGTCGGTATCGGTGATACGCGAGGTGCTTGGGCACCGGATGTACCCGCTGACGCTCGCGGGACTCGAAACCGCCATGCGCGTGCTCAGTAAATAGGTGGGCGGGCCATCTTGCGGCGGGGTCCTCCCGCGACGGGGTCCTGCCACGGCGCGTGATCCCGAGATCGCCCATTCCCGTTCGCACTCCCCCACAAAACCCGCAAAATGCGGCAGAATGCCGCACTGATTTCGCGTCAATCCGTATCAATCACGCAACACAACAAGCATCGGAGACCCTGCCCGCATGAGTTCCCCCTCATCGCCCGATCTGTCGCGCCGCGCACCCGCCCCGCTGAAACCGTTCGCCGATTCGTCGCTATCGACACTGGTCGCGGGCTTCGTCGCGATGATGACCGGCTACACGAGCTCACTGGTGCTGATGTTCCAGGCCGGCCGCGCCGCGCATCTGACCGATGCGCAGATTTCGTCGTGGATCTGGGCGCTGTCGATCGGCATGGGGCTTTGCACAATCGGGCTGTCGCTGCGTTTTCGCGCGCCGATCGTGATCGCGTGGTCGACGCCCGGCGCCGCGCTACTCGTTGCGTCGTTGCCGCATGTCGGGTACGCGCAGGCGATCGGTGCGTTTATCGCGTGCGCGCTGCTGCTCACCGCGGTCGGACTGACCGGCTGGTTCGATGCCCTAATGAAAAAGATTCCGGCCGGCATCGCATCGGCGCTGCTCGCGGGCATTCTGTTCGAGATCGGCATCGAGATTTTTCGCGCCGCGCAATTCCAGACCGCGCTCGTGCTCGCGATGTTCTTCACGTACCTCGTGGTGAAACGGGTCGCGCCGCGCTACGCGATCGTCGCGACGCTCGTCATCGGCACGATGGTCGCGGGCGGACTCGGCCTGCTCGATTTCAGCCACTTTCAGATCGCGCTTGCGCATCCCGTGCTGACGATGCCGGCGTTTTCGCTGTCCGCCATCGTCAGTATCGGCATCCCGCTCTTCGTCGTCGCGATGGCATCGCAAAACGTGCCCGGCATCGCGGTCCTGCGCGCGGACGGCTATACGACACCGTCATCGCCGCTGATCGCCACCACCGGCCTCGCATCGCTCGTGCTTGCGCCATTCGGCTCGCACGGCATCAATCTCGCGGCGATCACCGCGGCGATCTGCACCGGTCGCGAAGCGCATGAAGACCGCACGAAGCGCTACACCGCGGCACTCTGGTGCGGCGTTTTCTATCTGATCGCAGGCGTGTTCGGCGCCACGATCGCCGCGCTCTTCGCGTCGCTGCCCAAGGCGCTGGTGGTGTCGGTCGCCGCGCTCGCGCTGTTCGGCTCGATCATGAGCGGGCTTTCAAACGCCATGCAGGACGGCAAGCAGCGCGAAGCGGCGCTTGTCACATTCATGGTGACCGCGTCGGGGCTAACGTTGCTGTCGATCGGTTCCGCATTCTGGGGACTGGTCGCGGGCGTGCTCACGCAGCTCGTGCTGACCGCGCGCAAAGGGTAAACGCAGAGCGCGAATACCGGCCTGCTGGCACGGCCGATGCGGTGCATCCGCGCCGCTCGGCGACCGCTGAATGCCCACCGCGAGCGGCCCCGCGCATCAGTCGAACCATTGTCCGCCGTTCCGCCATAAAATGAACGGATCGGGCGGCGTTCCGTATGACGTCCGGCCACCGTGGACTTGGGTGGCCCCGTTCGGTGTCGATCCGTGTCGATCCGTGGCTCCCACGCGCCAGCGCGGGACGCCCGATCGCCTCAGCACTGCGGGACCCTGCGGGATGACCGGTCGCCGCCGGCCAGTCGGCAACAGCCGGCACCGGCAGCAGCGTCATCATTTTCTGACCACGGCGCGTACGCGCCTCAAAGGCTCGACATGACTACTGCACTCGATCAACTCAAGCAATTCACGACTGTCGTCGCCGACACCGGCGATTTCCAGCAACTCGCCCAGTACAAGCCGCGCGACGCGACCACCAACCCGTCGCTCGTGCTGAAGGCCGTGCAGAAGGACGACTACAAGCCTCTGCTCGAAAAAACCGTGCGCGACCATGCGTCGAAGCCGGTCGGTGAGATCATCGACCATCTGCTGATCGCGTTCGGCACCGAAATTCTGAAGATCGTGCCGGGCCGCGTGTCGACCGAAGTCGATGCACGGCTGTCGTTCAACACGAAGGCGTCGATCGACAAAGGACGTGAACTGATCAAGCACTACAAGGACGCCGGCATCGAGCGCGAACGCGTGCTGATCAAGCTCGCGTCGACGTGGGAAGGCATCCGCGCGGCGGAAGTGCTGCAAAAAGAAGGTATCCGATGCAACATGACGCTGCTGTTCTCGCTTGCGCAGGCCGCCGCCGCGGCTGAAGCGGGCGCGCAGCTAATCTCGCCGTTCGTCGGCCGCATCTACGACTGGTACAAGAAAAACGCCGGCAGCAACTGGGACGAAGCGCGCGACGGTGGCGCGAACGACCCGGGCGTGCAATCCGTGCGCCGCATTTACGCGTACTACAAGAAGTTCGGTCACCCGACCGAAGTGATGGGCGCGAGCTTCCGCACGCCGAGCCAGATTCTCGAACTGGCCGGCTGCGATCTGCTGACGATCAGCCCGGATCTGCTGCAAAAGCTGCAGGACAGCACGGACAAGGTCGAACGCAAGCTGTCGCCCGAGGCGAGCAAGAATGCGGAAATCGCTCGTGTGCCGGTCGACGAGCCGTCGTTCCGCTTCCTCGTCAACGACGAAGCGATGGCCACCGAAAAGCTGTCGGAAGGCATTCGCGTGTTCGCGGCCGATGCGGTCAAGCTCGAAAAGCTGATCGAATCGCTGCGTTCGAAGTAACAGGCAAGCCGGCTAACGACGCTCAGATTCGTCGCATCTGCCGGTTGCATAGGCTGAAAGCTGGAACGGCGCGTGCGGCATCACTGCAGCACGCGCCGTTTGTTTTTATGCATCATGCGCGCGTCGAACGCTGTGCCAACAAACTTTCACAGACTGGCGAGCCGTGCCGACTAGAATCGTCGGCATAGCTTGTGTTTCGACCGCGACACGCTGTTCAACACGACAACCAGACTGCTTTGCATGGGAGACAACAATGCTAGTCCAGCCTTACCTGTTCTTTAACGGCCGCTGCGAAGAAGCGCTCAAGTTCTACCGCGAGAAACTCGGCGCCGAAGTGCTGATGCAGAAATATTTCAAGGAAGCGCCGCCGAACCCCGAACGCCCGATCAAGCCCGGCACTGAAGACAAGATCATGCATTGCACGTTCCGCATCGGCACGACGGAACTCATGGGGTCCGATGGCGATTGCGAACCGGGAAAGGATGCGCCGAGCGGTTTTGCGCTGTCGCTCACCGGCGACGACACCGCGTCCGCGCAGAGGCTGTTCAATGCGCTCAGCGCCGGTGGCAATGTGATGATGCCGTGGCAGCCAACTTTCTGGAGCGAGGGTTTCGGGATGGCCGTCGACCGCTTTGGGATTCTATGGATGGTGACGAGTCCGCACCACGCAGGCCACAAGGACTAGGTCGCCGCGCCTGCCCTCACCGCGGGCCAGCGGCTTGCATCAGCGGCTCGCTGGGCCGGCAAGCCTCAGTCGCGCATCGGCGCACGATGCGCGGCCACATCAATGCTGCTCCTGACTTTCGCGACGATGCGCGATGCGCGTGCGCCGCTCGATATTCCATGCCGGTTCGGTTTCGACGAGCAGCGCGCGCAGACGCTCGACCTGCTCCACGACACGCTCGTTCAACCAGCAGGGGCCCTGCAACTCCGGCGCCGCGTTCGCGACCGCGTCGCGGTCCTGCAGCGCGGACGACAATGCGTCCGGCATCCTGAAGTGCGGCACATTTGTAAATCGCAGTGCGCGCGCCAGTTCGAGCAGCACCGCGCGCACCGCGGACGCGTCCCGGCCGCACTGGCCGGCAAACCCGGCGCGCATCGCCGGATCGGCGCGCGTCAGTACGCCGTTCGACATGATCTCCAGCGTACTGAGCAACATCCGGTGCAGTTGCTGGATCTGATCGAGTCGCGCCGGCGCGACTTCGATCTCCTTCGCGACCCACGGCATCACCGCGCGCAGTTGCACAAGGCGCCGCGCCATGCGCAGAAACGTCGCGTCCTGTTCTTCGGCGGACAGCCAGTCGCCATGCGCCATGCGCGTGTAGATGCGCGCGCAGTCGCGCAGATTGTCGGAAAGCTGATAGCGCCACGTGTAGGTCGCGTGTAGCGGCAGCGCAAACGAAAAGGCGAGCGCGATCACGATGCCGATGGCGACGTCGGCCGCCCGCCACAGGCCATCGACCACCTGGTTGTCACCGAGACCGCCGACAATGCACATCGTGATCGCGGTCAGCAGCGCCATGTAGCCGTACGAGCCGATCGCAAATGCCGCGCAGATCCCCGCCACTACCGACATGCACAGCGCCGTCAGCACGATCGAATCGAACAGGCTGTGCTGGACGATCAGCGCAAGACCGATCGCCGCGCCGAGCAGCGTGCCGATGGTCCGTTCCAGCGCCTTGCGCCGGATATTGCCGTGATGCTGCAAACCGCCGATCACGATCAGCACGGTGATCGGCGCCCAGATGCCGTGCGGCAAGTCGGTCGCGTGTATGACCGCGATCGCCACGATCATCGCGGCGCCTACGCGTAACCCGTGCAGCACCTTCGCGTTCCGATAGCGGTAGTACGGCGACGTCAGCGTGCGCATCAGACGTGTGACGGCCGAGCGGCGGCGCCCGCCTTGCGCGATGGCCGGGCCGCCGGCCGCGTGTTCCGAATCGTCCAGCGCCATGGTCGCCTCGCAGTCGTTCGAATCCGGGAGTTCACGTCAGTGCATGCTTTGCGCAGTATCGCGCACCTCGCTAGCGGTCGGACAGTGCGCGAACAAAGAAAATCGCCCAGCGCGCGACGCAGACGCAAGCGGGACGCAACAGAGACGCAATCGGGACGTAATCGGGACGCACAGTCGGGCAATTGTCTGAAAGCAAGCCCGCCGCCACTGCGGGCAATGACGCGGGCGGCGCCGGGAAAGCCGCGCACGGCACAGCGTCACCGCATCGGCGAACGCTTCCCAGGTGACGCGGCGTCGCATGCGACGCGCATCGGATCACGGGCTGCTTCTGCGAATGCGCCGCACGGTGTCGGCGTCGACCGCCAGCGCCTGATTGCCCCACGCGCCGCGGATAAACGTGACGACATCCGCGACCTGCTGATCGTTCAGACGCTGACCGAACGCGGGCATCGCGAACACCGTCTGCGCACTCGCGGTGCCCGGCATCGACGCGCCGTGCAGCACGAGGCTCACCAGCGAAGTCGGATCCTGCGCATTCACCGTCGAACTCAGCGCAAGCCGCGGGAATACGCCTTCGTAACCCTTGCCGTCCGAGCGGTGGCAAGCCGCGCAGTTATCGAGGAAGGTCCGCGCACCGGGTACGTTGGTCTGCCCCGCGTGCAGCGCGAGCGCCGCGGTGTTCGAGTACACGAGTGCCGCCTGCTGCCGCGCCGGCGCAAGCGACTGCAGATACGCGGCGATCGAGTTCAGGTCCGACTCGCTCATGTATTGCGTGCTGTCGAGCACGACCTCACGCATCCCGCCGAACGCGGCCGAGTGCGCATTGCGGCCCGCTTTCAGGAACGCGACGATCTCGTCGCGGCTCCATTCGCCAAGTCCGTCCACGCGGTCGTCACGCAGATTATTCGCGAACCATTGCTCGACCACACCGCCCTGCAGAAACGCCGCGCTGCTGCCGTCGGTGAGCGCCTGTTCCTGCAGCAGCGTGCCGCGCGACGTATGACACGCGCCACAGTGCCCGAGCCCCTCGACGAGATATCGTCCGCGCTCGAGCGACATCGTCGCGCCATCCGCGGCCTGCGCATTCGTGCCGGCGGCAACCCCGGGCGCGAACGCGATGCGCCACAGCGCGAGCGGCCAGCGCATCGACAGCGGCCAGCGGATGCCGTTCGGCGTGCGCGGCTGATGAACGGCCGCGACACCGTGCATGAAGTACGCGTACAGCGCTTTCACGTCGTCCGGCTGGATGTGCGCATACGACGGAAACGGCATCGCCGGATACAGCGTATAGCCGGCCTTCGATGTGCCATGCCGCAGCGCGTGATCGAAATCCGTATACGTGTAGGTGCCAATCCCGGTTTCGGGGTCCGGCGTGATGTTGGTCGAGTAGACGGTGCCGATCGGCGTCTGCAGCGCCAGACCGCCCGCGAACGGCTTGCCGTTCTTCGCGGTATGGCACGCGACGCAGTCGCCGACGCGAGCAAGGTATTCGCCGCGCTTGATCAGCGCGACATCGTCGGCGCGCTCACGCGCGCCGTTCGACGCCGCCGCCGATGCCGCCGATGCCGCCGATGCCGCCGATGCCGCCGCGCTGGCGCCGGCAAGCAACGTGAATGCAACAGCCACCGCCGCGCGGGAACGAAGTTTCGTGAGCGCGTTTCTCATGCTTGCACCATCGGGCCGGGGTTCTTCAAATACTGGTCGCGGATCGCGCGCGCTGACCAGTAGCTAAGCGCACCGACCAGCCCGGTCGGGTTGTAGCCGAAGTTCTGCGGGAACGCGCAAGCGCCGAGCACGAACACGTTGTGCACGTCCCAGCTCTGCAGATAACGGTTCACCACGCTCGTCTTCGGATCGGCGCCCATCACCGCGCCGCCGGTCGTATGGGTGCTCTGATAGACACGCGTGTCGAAGTGCGAGCCCGCTTGGCGCGCGTTCACGTCGACGTGATCGGTCAGCACGCGCGCGATGCGTTCGGCCTGCGCGACCGTGTACTGCGTCATCTTCAGCTCGTTGTCGTGCCAGTCGAACGTCACGCGCAACAGCGGCTGGCCGTACGCGTCCTTGTAGTTCGGATCGAGACTCAGATAGTTGTCGCGATAGGACATCACCGACCCTTGCGCAACGACCGTCATCGTCCGTTGATAGCTGTCCTGAACAGCCGCCTTCCAGCCGCTGCCCCAGGCCTTCGTGCCCTTCGGCACGCTCGCCTGACCGATCGGCCGCGCGCCGGTACGCATATGGCGAACATTGGCGCCGCCGATGAAGCCGAGCGGCCCGTGATCGAACACATCGCCGTTGAAGTCGTCGATCGCCTGACCGGCCGCCCCCGCGCCGATAAACGGATTGAGCTGCGTCCCTTCCGGCAGGAACGCATTGACGCCGCCGTTCATCTGATACGCGAAGTTGCGGCCGACAACGCCTTCACCGGTCGCCGGATCGTACGGCTGCCCAATGCCGGACAGCAGCAACAACCTCACGTTGTGCATCTGGAACGCGCTCAGGAACACGATGTCGGCCGGCTGCTCGATCTCGCGCCCTTGCGCGTCGATATACGTAACGCCGGTCGCGACCTTGCCGCTCGCATCGCGATTGACGCGCAGCACCTGGCAGCGCGTGCGCAATTCGAAGTTCTTCTTCCGGAACAACGCCGGATGGATCGCGGTCTGCGGCGACGACTTCGAATACATATAGCAGCCGAAGTCTTCGCAGAAGCCGCAGAAATTGCACGGGCCAAGGCGCACGCCGTACGGGTTCGTATACGGCGTCGACACGTTGGCCGCGGGAATCGGGAACGGCTCATAGCCCAGCTCGCGCGCAGCGCGCGCAAACAGCTGCGCGCCGTAGATGTCTTTCAGCGCGGGCGTCGGATACTCCTTGCTGCGCCACGACTCGTAACGGTTGCCGCCCGCGACGATCGTGCCGTTCAGATTGCCCGCCTTGCCCGAGATACCGGCGACTTCTTCGAAACGCGTGAAATACGGCTCGAGGTCGTCATAGGCGACGCCGAAGTCCTGAATGGTCATGTCGTCCGGAATGAACGCGCGGCCGTAGCGCTGCTCATAGTGGCTGCGCAATTGCAGGTCCGACGCCTGCGGCCGCCACGTGAGTCCGTTCCAGTGGAACCCGGCGCCGCCCACGCCATTGCCGAGCAGCATCGCGCCGTGCTGCCGGTACGGCACCGCCAGCCCGTCCGGCGCATGACGGAAGGTGAGCGTTTCTTTCGACAGATCCTGATACAGCTTGCCGCGAATCGCGTACGCCAGTTCGTCCGCGATATTCGGGTATTTCGCGGTGTTCGCGGTGTCCTGCATCTCGCCGCGCTCGAGCGCGAGCACGTTCAGCCCCTCTTCGGCCATTTCCATCGCCATGATCGCGCCGGTCCAGCCGAACCCGACCATCACCGCATCGACTTTGTCTTTTTTGATCGCCATCGTTATGCCTGCTCCCCGAGAATCGATACCGGACCGAGCGGGTACTTCGCGCCCGGCTGCTCGACCCAATCCGCGAAGTCGGCGCGGGCGCCGGGAAAGCCGATCATCTTCCAGCCGGACATGCCCTTGTTGCCGCCATACATCGGGTCGGCGAAATAACCCTCCTTCGTGTTCTGCAGCAGCGTGCTGAAGAAGAGCTTCGGCGGCACCGCATCGAGATGCAGCTTGCCTGCCTCGAGCTGTTCGAGTACCAGCACCCGTGTTTCGCGGGGCAATTCGGCAAACACCTTGCCGTGGTCACGCACACATGCCGCGTTGCATGCTTCGATGCCGTGCCGGTAGACGTCGCGCGGCACGAGACCGAGTTGATAGCCGAGTTCGGGCGCCACCTCCGGATGGAATGGCCCCTGCATGTACCAGAGCCGCCCATGACCGTATGGCGTTTCCATCTGCCGGTCGATGAATTCGGGCACGCCGGCTTCGCGTGCGCCTGCACCGGTGTGATCCGCGGGAATCAGTTCTTCGACGGCCGCATGAATGAAGTCCCATTCCGTCGTGGTGAAAAAGACCGGCGCGTACTTCGCCGCGGTGGTGGCGGCCACGACGGTCGCTGCCGTGCTTGCGGTGTCCGACGCTTGCGAATGGGTGCAACCTTCCTGCGTGACGATCACAGGGGCGATCGCCGTGGCGGGAAGAATGGTGAATACCTGGCGCAAAAATTTTCTGCGCGGCTGGTCGTCGTTTTTCATCGGATAGCGTGGGTCGTCAAATGGCGGGGATAGCGCACCGGCGTTTTACCGTTGCGTGATGTTGAACGAAGCGGTTTGAGCGAAGCGGTTTGAGCGAAGCGGTTTGAACCAGGCGCCGGGATCCGGCGCTGGAATCAGGCGCGGACCTGTCGCGCCTGATGACGGATGCAATACCGCCGTTGCTCGCGCGCCGCGCGTGCGGCTAGAAGGCGGTCCAGTCCTGGTCGGCCGCTGCCGGCGCGCGTGCCACAGGTTGGGCAGCAAGCTCGATGGCAGGTGCAGCGAAAGTGCTCGCCGCTTCGGCGGAGCCGACGGCCGTCGCAGCGCCGGCCGGAACCACGCGCCGCGCGGCGCGGACCGGCGTCGTGGCGGACGTAACGGACGTAACGGACGTAACGGACGTAACGGTCGGAGAGGACGGAGAGGACGGAGAGGACGTTGCGAACGTAGGCGACATTGCCGACGTTGCGGAGCGCGTCGGCGCCACAGCCGGACGCGCTACGCGCTGCGTCGCAAGCGCGCCCGTGTCGCCGCCCTGCTCGACCTTGAAGCTCACCACCGCCGCGCGCAGATTGCTCGCCTGATCTTCGAGCGAAGCCGCCGCCGCGGCCGCCTCTTCGACCAGCGCCGCGTTCTGCTGCGTGACATGATCCATTTGCGAAATCGCCTGGTTCACCTGTTCGATGCCGCGGCTCTGCTCGTGCGACGCGGCCGCAATCTCGCCGACGATGTCATGCACGCGTTCGATCGACTGGCTGATCTGCTGCATCGTACTGCCCGCGCGCGCGACAAGCTCAGTGCCCGTGCGTACGCGATCGACCGACGTGCCGATCAGATCCTTGATCTCCTTCGCGGCCGAGCTCGAGCGTTGCGCGAGTGAACGCACTTCCGCCGCGACCACGGCAAAGCCGCGGCCGTTTTCGCCGGCGCGCGCTGCTTCGACTGCCGCGTTCAATGCAAGAATATTGGTCTGAAACGCAATACCTTCGATGATGCTGGTGATTTCGGCGATCTTGCCGGAGCTGTCGCCGATGCCGTTCATCGTGTCGACGACCTGGCTGACGATCTGATTGCCTTCCACCGTGACATGCCGCGCGGTCGCCGCCAGCTGGCTCGCCTGCTGCGCGTTGTCCGCATTGTGCTTGACCGTCGACGTCAGCTCTTCCATGCTCGCCGCGGTTTCCTGCAGCGAAGCGGCCTGCTGTTCGGTGCGCGCGGACAGGTCGACGTTGCCGGCCGCCATCTGCCGCGTCGCGGTCGCAATTGCTTCGCTGCCGTTGCGCACATTGCGCACGGTCTGCAGCAGACGCTCCTGCATGTTCGCGATGCCTTGCATCAGCAGGCCCATTTCATCGCGCGACTTCAAGCGAATCGAGCGCGTCAGATCACCTTGCGCGATCTGGTCGAAATGCGACAACGCATCGACAAGCGGATGCGAGATCGCGCCACGCAGGCTCACGAAGCTGCCGCTCGCGGTGATCACCCCGAGCGCCATGGCGACCAACGTGATGATCCGGAACAACGCAAACGTGTGCTCTTGCGCGGTGAAGTTTTCCTTGGCCGCCGAGTACTGATACGCCCTCAGCTTCGCGCTTGCGTCGTGGTACGCCGCGTACAGGTCGTTGTTCGATAGCGTCGCCTTCATGATCTGCGCGCCGTCGCCACCGAGCAGCGCATTGCCGAACGCATCGAGCCCGTCGTCCATCGCCGTGCGCTTCTGAAGCACGTCGCGCGCAAGCTGGTCTTCTTCAGGCGTGCGCGGCAACTTCATGTAGTTGTCGAGTGCCGCGCGCGCTTCGGTGCGGTAGTCGCGCGAATGGGTAATGATGCCGCGCAAATCCGGTGCGCTCGGGTTCAGCGCCGCACGAAACAGCGCCGAACGTTCGCGCTGCAAGTCGATTTCCGCATCGCCGATATAGGTCGCACTCGGCAACTGGTCGCTGTAGGTATCGCGATTGGCGTCGTTACTGCTGGTCATCCCCGCGATGCCCAAGCCGCCAATGACGAGCAAAAGCACCGAAAGCAGCGCCATTGCGAGTGCAAGGCGCAATTTGATCGAAATACGCATTAGCTATTCCCCGAGGCCTGATATCTATTTCTGCAACGCTACTATTTACGGCGCATAGGGTAATTTCTTTAGCAAATGCTTCAGAGTATGAGAAAACGCGTTAAATGAAATATAAATGTATGGTTGACGTTTTAATTTTGTTTGCGAATTGCCCAATAAGGCCGATGCCAGGCATCGCGCAATGCAATTGAAAAAGCCCGCAGCAAACGCTGCGGGCTTCCTGTGTTTGGTTCGCGTCCGGGCGGAGTGTTAGCGCGAAACCTTATCCTTCGACAGGGTCCAGATAGTCTTCGGGCCGGGTGCGGTCTTCGGCGCCCTTCATGCCGAACGCGCGCACCAGCACGCTGACCAGCACCGACACGACGAGATTCACGATCAGCGACCACACCGCCGCATAACCCGGAATCGCGAGCCCGCCGATATGAATCGTGAAGATCGAGCTGGCCAGCTTCAGCGAGACCGCCATCCATGTGCCGGTCGCAATACCGACCGCCCAGCCCAGCAACAGGCCGCGGTAGTCGAGCACGCGCGTATAGAGGCCCAGCACGATGGCCGGCAGTGTCTGGATGATCCAGATCCCGCCAAGCAGTTGCAGCTGAATCGCATACGTAAGCGGCAGACCGAGAATAAACGCGACCGCGCCCACCTTGACGATCAGCGAAACGAGCTTCGCGATATTCGTCTCCTGCTCGTGAGTCATGTTGCGATTCACGAACTCCTTATGGATATTGCGCGTGTACAGATTGGCCGCCGCGATCGACATGATCGCCGCCGGCACCAGCGCGCCAATGCCGATCGCCGCAAACGCGACACCGACGAACCACGACGGGAAGAAGTGCAGGAACAACGCGGGCACCGCGAAGTTCGGGCCGAACGCCTTGAAGTACGGCGCGAACTCGGGCATGTCCTTCACGCCCGCCGCGAGCGCCATAAAGCCGAGCAGCGCGAGCAGACCCAGCACCAGCGAGTACGCGGGCAGCATCGCCATGTTGCGGCGGATCGTATTGCCCGATGCCGAAGACAGTATCGCGGTAACCGAGTGCGGATACAGGAACAGCGCGAGCGCAGAGCCGACCGCGAGGGTCGCGTAGGCGCTGTAGCCGTTCAGGCTCGACACGTCAGGCGACTTCAACAGCAGTTTCTCGGGCGGCACCGCGCCGAAGATATGGCCGAAGCCGCCCAGCTGCGGCGGAATCCAGATAATCGCAGCGGCGATCGTGATGTAGATCAGCACGTCCTTGACGACCGCGATCATCGCCGGCGCGCGCAGTCCCGACGTGTACGTATAGGCGGCAAGAATCGCAAACGCGATGATCAACGGCAAGTCACCGACGAAGCCGGTCGTATCGAAGCCGAGCGCGCCGATCACCACTTCGATGCCGACCAGTTGCAGCGCGATATATGGCATCGTCGCGACGATACCGGTGAGCGCCACTGCCAGCGCGAGCATGCGGCTGCCGTATCGTGCGTTGACGAAGTCGGCGGACGTCACATAGCCGTGGCGTTTTGCGATGGTCCACAGTTTCGGGAATACGACGAACGCGAACGGGTAGATCAGGATCGTGTAAGGCAATGCAAAAAAGCCGGTCGCGCCAGCGCCGAACACGAGCGCGGGCACCGCAACGAACGTATAGGCGGTGTAGAGATCGCCGCCCAGCAGAAACCACGTGACGATCGTGCCGAAGCGCCGGCCACCAAGGCCCCACTCTTCGAGATGCGCGAGATCGCCGCGGCGCCAGTGAGCAGCGATAAAACCGAGTATCGTCACGCCGATAAAGAACAGCACAAAGACGAAGGTTGCGATCGCATTCATCGTGCATCTCCTGGCGAACGCGACTTCGCTTTCGTTTTCGTTTTTGTCTTGAAGTAGACGAGCGCCGTGATGACTGCGCTAATCAACACCCACAGCAACTGGTACCAGTAGAAGAACGGAAAGTCGAACAGCTGCGGTTCGATCCTGTTGTAGGACGGCACCCAGATCATCGCGATCCAGGGAAGCAATAGAAGCCACAGCCAGTGTTTGCTGGACTGATTGGCATTGGGTACGGTGTTTGTTTTGGCTTTGGCGTCGGCGTCGTGAGCCATGACGTCTCCTCTTTTATTGGTCGCCCCAAATGAGCGCTTGAGCGCTGACTCGGGTCCCATGCAACGTCGTTGCTTTTAAATTGTGATGTGGCCCGCGTTCGACGGGCGATGGTCCGCGAGGCTAAGCGCGGGCGGCCCGCCTGCGGGCGCCCCGAAAGCATCGAAAGAGTATAGGAGCGTTGAATAACCGGTCAAGCCGGGAGGACCCGGAGCGTTGACGCTCATTAGTCAGCGGGCTAGTGCCAAACGAGCAGTCAAGCGAGGCTGCGTAAGGAAAGATAGCGTGCGAGCGGGCCGAGTCGTTGCATCTGGACCCGCCCGTCGCTGAACCTTTCGGAGGCCGTTCAGATCGTAAATGCCGCGCCGTTCTGTCCGGTCGATGCTTGCAGCCCTTTCAGCCATTGGCGCGCGGGCAGGCCGAGTGTCTTTTCGATCAGCTTCGCGCGCTGCTGCAGCATCGCGAACGGCACCTGAAGCGGCGGCCCCGAAAACGCGATGGCAATGCGATTGCCCTCGTGCACTTCGGGCAATGCAACCACACGGCTGTCGAATGCTTCGTTCAGACGCTTCATATTGCGCACGAAGCTCGGATGGTCACCGAACAGGTTGATCGTCGCGATGCCCGCGTGTGTCAGACATGCGCGCACTGCGCGATAGAACGCGACGCTGTCGAGCACCGGGCCGCGCGCGGTGGCATCGTACACATCGATTTGCATCACACCGATCGTGCCGTGATTCGCGCGGTCGTTGACGAAGTCCCACGCATCGGCTTCATGCACGCTGAGCCGCGCGTCGTCGGGCGGCAGTTCGAACATCGTGCGGGCCGCGACGACCACTGCAGGGTTCAGTTCGATTGCTTCGACTTTCGCGCGCTTGAGGAAACGATGCGCAAATTTGGTGAGCGCGGCCGAACCGAGGCCCAGTTGCACGATGCGCGCCGGAGTTTCGAGGAACAGAAGCCACGCCATCATCTGTTGCGCGTATTCGAGTTCGAGATGATCGGGTTTGCGAAGACGCATCGCGCCCTGCACCCATTCCGTGCCGAAGTGCAGATAGCGCACGCCGCTTTCTTCCGAGAAGGTAACGGGGGCGAAACGGGGTTTGCGCAGGGCTTCGATTTGCGGGGCGTCTTCCGGATAGTCTTCGATGCTCGATGCGTGGCGGTTCTTGCGATGCAGCTTTTGGCGCGACGCGTGCGCGTCGTCGCGGTTGTGGCGGAAGGCACGCGCTTCGGCGGAAGCGCGTTTGATCAGTTTCGTCATTGATGGGGAGTGCGCGTGAAGGCGCGGAGGGGTTGAGGCGGATGAGAGGATAGCATTGGCGGGGCGGGCAAGAGGCTAACGATGCATCGTGCGGGGCAAATCCTGTAGCTCAAGAAGGTTCAGGGAATCCGCCGCCGGATCCATGCCCGCCTCCGCCGCCATTTCCACCGCCGCCGTCCCCTCCACCGCCGAGTGCCGACACGAATCCGCCGCGCGACGTCGCGTGACTTTCACTGAACGATACGGATTGCGGCGTGTGGCCGTTATTGCTAGAACCGAGTGGCCTTAGAAAACCGGGCAGGTCACCTTCGCCATCACGACCGACTGGCTACTTTTTGAGGAGGGAGAACGTCTGCCTTCCGATGACCTCGCCCTGCAGTTCGAGGCCGTCCAGCAGCTCTCCGACGACGAGCGCGCCGTCATCAGGGAAGTCGTCGAGAGCCTCATCATCAAGTACCAGACGAGGCGATGGGATTCAGCACGACCGGCACCCGCCGCCAGGAAGACCGCCGCACGACGCAGCCCCGGCGCAAGCCGGTAAAGGAAGGAAGGGGAAGTACCGCAGTAAAAGCGCGGACCGCATGGGCGGCAACCCATACGGCCCGCTGACCACCACCAGCTCACTCAAGGAGTTGATCATGGCTAACGCCCATCATAAGGCACGTCCACCCGTCACCGAACGCTTTGTCACCATCCAGCAGTCATGGCGATACCAGAAACCGGCGCGCACGCCCTTCCATCCGCGCAGGGAACCGCCGCTCTATCCGTGGATGAAGCTCTCCGGGCGGTGGATCGAGACCGCCGGCTTTGCGCCACGCTCCCGCGTGCGCATCACCGTCGAGCATCAGCGGCTCGTCATTACGCCAGCATGAAACATGAAGGGCCGCGACAGCGGCCCTTGTTCTCAACGATCAGTTCGAACAGGTTGACTCTATTCGACGCGGTAAAGCGTATCCCGATCATAAGGCTGAATCGACTCGACGATAACTTCATGACACGTCACAACGAGATCCAAGCCAAGGTTCGGATTCAGGTCAAATCTAACCAACCCATCGTCCATTTTGACAAGGTTAATGTCCCGAATCCAAGCCTCTTCCAACATCGCGTTTATATCGATTTCCCCTGTCGTGATATTCAGTAAATTCACGGTAACCAGGTAATCTGAGTTGCCTTCAGACGGTCGTGGCCCATAGCGATTGTGGGCGATCTCTAGCGTCAGATCAACAAGGTCTCTATCACACCCCGGCGGCAATGGGCTGCCTTTGTCGTCAACCAAGGAACGCCTCGCTCGTCGCATACAGAAGCTCCGAATTGATGAATCATGAAATGAGGGATATTCACCGAGCACGTTTAAGAGTAATTTTCCGTACCGCGCAATTTCCCAGCCAAATGTGTTTTCTGATGAGTTCATTGCTACTCCCTAAATCAATTCACCGATATGGTATAGGCGACATCGGCAGATGGGCCGGGTCACGCTTTCCGTCCCAGAAATTGTGACCATGGGCTTCACCATGACTTTCATGGTACTGAGCTGACAAATTGCCGGCGCTGTCGATGTAATCTACATCAAGGCCGTTTGGATTAAATATAGGAACACCAGGCGGATTTCCCGTCGATTTAACATTACGAGCCGCAACCTGAATCGCGCCCGAACTCGTTGCCGCCGCAGGCATGCTGAACGCTGGCGTATCAAGCTTCGGTGCCGTGGCCGGCGCCGCCGCCGAACTGCTCGCAAAGTTCCCCGACGCCGACGCAATCAGCCCGCCCGGATCCGTCAGATTGACCGGATTATTCCCCACATACGCATACCAGTTCAGATCATCCTGATACCCCACCGGATCCGTCTACAGGAACCTCCCCAACCCCGGCGAATACATCCGCGCCTTGTAATAGTACAGACCCAGCGCCGCCAGATACTGCTGCCCCGTGTACCCGAAGCGGGTCGGCAATGTGCCATCGGTCTCTCCGAACGGTCCATACCCCACCCCACCCGTCGTCGCGCCCGTGCTGTTGGCCACCGCCACCACGCTGCCCTGCTGGTTCGCATACAGCCAGCTCTTCGACGTGGTCCCCGCCCCTTCGTACTGCACCAGCGGCGCATCCACCCCAGGCCCGAACACATACCGTCGCGTCAGCGTTCCCGCGCTGCCGTATTCCGCCGCCAGGTTCTGCCCGTCATACAGCAGGCTGGTATCCGTGCCGTTCACCGTCGTCTTCACCAGCCGCCCTTCCGGGTCATACGCCAGCGTCGCAGTGGTGCCCGCACGGCTCGCCGTTTTCAGCCGGTTATCGAGGTCATAGGCGTACGTCCACACCCCGTCGCCCGTCAGGTTGCCGTTCAGGTCGTACGTCGCGCTCCGTCCCGCCGCCACCGTGTACTGGTTCAGCG
>NZ_CADIKH010000022.1 GCF_902859855.1 Paraburkholderia humisilvae | reverse complement strand
GCCGTTCACCGCGTCGGTGCTAGTCGCGTTCAGTGCGCCCGCCTTCACGTTGGTGAGCGTCGTGCCGGCCGTGCCGCCTGCCAGCGTGACCTTGCCCTGGGTCGAATCGTCGTATGCGACGAACGCGTTCGTTACGTTGCCCGATGTGTCAACGTTCAGGCCCGCCGCTTTCAGCTGCGCGAGGTTCACCGCGTCCGAGTCGGCCGAGCCCGCCTTCACGTTCGTGATCGTCGTGCCGTTCGTGCCGCCCGCCAGCGTCACCTTGTCATGTGAGGACGCGTCATACTTCACCGTGTCGGCCAGTTCGCCGTTGATGTTCGTGATCTGCGTGTTCAGCGAGCTCACGTTCTGGTTCGTCGCATACAGTTGCGCGCCGTTCACCGCGTCGGTGCTAGTCGCGTTCAGTGCGCCCGCCTTCACGTTGGTGAGCGTCGTGCCGGCCGTGCCGCCTGCCAGCGTGACCTTGCCCTGGGTCGAATCGTCATAAGCGACGAACGCGTTCGTCACATTGCCCGATGTGTCAACGTTCAGGCCCGCTGCTTTCAGCTGCGCGAGGTTCACCGCGTCCAGGTCGGCCGTTCCCGCCATCACGTTCGACAGCTTCGTGCCGCTCGTGCCATTGAATGTGACCTTGTCATGCGCCGAGGTGTCGTACTTGACCGCATCGACCGAGCCTGCGGCTGCCTTCATATCGACCGCAGCGAGTGCCGAGCCGACATCCGAGTAGGTGCCGCCCGCGACGTTGTACGTCGGCTTCCTGATCGAGCCGTCCGTGTTGACGCCCGCACCGCCGCCGAGCGTCGACGTCACGCCCTTCAACTGCGACACATTGACAGCGTCGTAGTCTTGCGTACCGGCCGCTACGTTGATGATCTGGCGACGCACGAGGCCCGTCCCCATGCCCGGCACGGCGGACGAACCGACTGACACCGTGTTCGCACGATTGTCGTCCGAGCTGTTCGCACCCAGCACCACGCTGTTCGCGGTGCCGACGACGATGTTGCTGCCGATACCGACTGAATTCTCGCCGCCCACCGACACACCGCTGCCGATCGCGACGGCGTTCGCCGCACCGGTGTTGACTTCGGTACCGTTACTACCGATGGCAACAGCATTTTCCGACGCGACCGAAGTTGCAACGCCAATCGCGACAGCGGAATCTGCACCGACGGCGATGTTCTGGCCGACCGCCACACCATTCGCGCCCAGCACGCTGACGTTCTGACCGGCTGCCACAGCGTTGTCCGCATTGGCGTGCGAGTTCAGACCGATTGCGATGCCGTTTTTGCCGATCGCGTCGGTCGGAGTTGACAGCGTGGTCGGGCCCGAGACGATCAGTTGGTCCGGCGTCTTGCTGGACTGCGTCGCGCCGAGCAGCATCATGGAAGAACGGAGCATGCCGTTGCTCTGCACGCCATTGCTGGCGATCGCCGCGCCAATGGCCGTGTTCATCTGGCCGAGCGTGACCGCGTCACTGACACCGGTTGCGTCCGCAACGTTTACGATGCGGCGTTTGGAGGTCGCAGAGCCTACGGCAAAAGTATTGGCCTGGGTGGCCGACGAGCCGTAACCGACAGCGACGGAATTCGTCGCCATCGCACGGGCGTTTGCGCCGATTGCGAGGGCGCCGTCGCTCATTGCCTGAGCAAAGCCACCGATTGCAACGGCGTCCTGACCGGCAGCGGTCGCGTCCATTGCGTTGGTTTGACCGAATTTGACGTACTTCAGCTTGTCAGCAATTTGCGCGGTCGACGCTGTGGCATCGGTAATGCGGCTGTCAAGCGCGTTGACTGCGCCATCGACACCGTCAACGGTTTTGCCGCCCACCGTGTATTCGGGTTTGGAGAGTGAGCCGTCCGCATTCACCGCTGAACTGCCGCCAAGCGCAGCCGCCGTACTGCTGGCTGTGTTGTACAGCTGGGAACCGTTGATTGCGTCCGTGCTGGAAGCGTTGATTGTGCCTGCCTTCACGTTCGTAATCGACGTGCCGGCCGTACCGCCGGCCAGCGTGATTTTACCCATGGTCGAATTGTCGTACGCAACGAACGAGTTCGTCACGTTGCCCGACGTGTCGACATTCAGACCCGCTTCTTTCAATTGTGCGACGTTCACGGCATCAGCACCGGACGTACCCGCAGCCAGGTTGGAAACCTTCTGTCCCTGCATATCGACGGCACTGTGGAACGTCGTGGTTTTCCAAACATCGAGATAGCCGCCGATACTCATGGAGTCTTGAGCAGGTACGTTATCGTCCTTTCCGGCGTGTGAAGTGGAGCTATAGACGTAGATGTTCGCACCGGGCGAGACCGAACCCGGTGCGTTTCCGTAGGCAATTCCTGTCGCAACCTTGCTGGAACCCTCAGCACCGACCTTGCAATTGTCAGCGGTAGCTGCACCGTTATAGATCGTGCTGTCCTGAATGCTATAGCACACGGTTCCCGGTTGATTATTGAATATCATGGCTGCGCTGCTTTCTTGTGAAGCAAGGCCGGAGATGGCGGTGACAACAATCGCAGTCGCCACTTTGCCAGCAGTCTTCCCTCGCCCCTTCGCATTCTCCTGCACCGCCATCCACGTACCGGTGGATTCATTCCAAACTGACCGATAAGCCTTATTCATCAAGCAATCCTAAAAATATATAGATGATTCGCATACCTGATCACTTATGGAGTGATCACGCGGTGATGTGCAACACATCCCGCGGCGCCGCCCGAACGGTGCCGTTAGCTAACGAAACTGAATACTGGAGACCAGGCTCCGGGACAGAACGGTCGCGAATCGCCGTCCTATATCAATCGATCGGAGCCGCAGAGTTGGATAGTTTGGAGAGCAGACAATCTGCCCAACCCATCTACCGCGAGGTGAACTTTATTTGTGCCCCTTTCGCGCCGATATCGGAATACTCCGAATCGGCACCTTGTCAGCAAACCTTATTGCATTAAAGCAACAACAAGGGGTGAATAAGTGCCAAAGAAAGGAATACGAAAGAATTTATTGAGGGCGTCTGGCTGCGCAATCGCATCGGCGGCGTGCAACCGTTCCCGTGCAGTGGGAGCAAGGCAAATGGGAGAAAGGAGGGGGTTGATACGCTATGCGCGGGCGCAAGAGGGTCGCTCAACCGAAAGCGCGTCTATCGGCAATTCGAGCAGCAGAACGTTAGCAGGACAGCGAACAGCTCGGATATCAGAAGGGTTTGATGACGACCAGCGCCACAGCCGCCAGCATGCCCAGCACGGGCAATTCATTGAACATGCGATACCACTTATGCGAACGGCGATTCTCACCGCGTTCGAAGCGCCGCAACAGCACACCGCAATAGGCGTGGTAACCGATCAATAGCACCACCACGCCGACCTTCGCGTGAATCCAGCCTTGCCCGCGCCCGATCCCGACCGCAAGCCATAGCCACAGTCCGCAGGCAAGCGCCGGCACCGCGATGAACGACATGAATCGGAACAGCTTGCGGGCCATGATCAGCAATCGGGCGATCGCCGCAGGCTCCGTTTCCATCGCGAGATTGACGAAGATCCGCGGCAGATAGAACAAGCCGGCAAACCATGCGGCGATCAATACAATGTGAAACGTTTTGATCCAGAGCATCGGCGAGTCCTTTGTCGTTCGAATGTGAGCAATGCTTACTGACGTCCCTCGCCATGACCCAACACCACATACTTCAATGAAGTCAAACCGTCGAGGCCGACCGGCCCGCGCGCGTGCAGCTTGTCGTTGGAAATACCGATCTCGGCACCCAGGCCGAACTCGAACCCGTCGGCAAAGCGCGTCGATGCATTGACCATCACGCTGGCCGAATCCACTTCACGAAGGAATTGCATTGCCCGATCGTGATCGTCGGTGACGATCGCATCGGTGTGCGCCGACCCGTACGTGTTGATGTGCTCGATCGCTTCGTCAACGCCTTCGACGATCTTCACCGCCAGAACCGGTGCAAGGTACTCGGTGCGCCAGTCCTCTTCGGTCGCATCGACCAGCGGTGCGACGCCGGCAGCGTGCAGCACCGCGCGCGCCGCGGGGTCCACGCGCAGTTCCACATCCTTTTGTCGATAGAGTTTGCCGAGCGCCGGCAGCACGTCCGCGGCAATGCCACGCGCAACCAGCAGCGTTTCCATCGTATTGCACGTGCCGTAGCGATGGGTCTTCGCGTTATCGCAGACATTCATCGCCTTCGCGATATCGGCCCGATCGTCCACATACACATGGCAAATACCGTCGAGGTGCTTGATCATCGGCACGCGTGCTTCTTCCATCAGCCGCGCGATCAGGCTCTTGCCGCCGCGCGGCACGATCACGTCGATGTATTCGGTCATCGTGATCAGCTTGCCCACCGCCGCGCGATCCGATGTCGCGACAACTTGCACCGCGTCCTGCGGCAAACCGGCCGCGTCGAGCCCTTCACCGATCAGCTTCGCGAGCGCCGTATTGCATTCGAGCGCTTCTGAACCGCCGCGCAAAATCGTCGCGTTGCCTGACTTCAGACACAGCGCCGCCGCGTCGATCGTCACATTCGGCCGCGATTCGTAGATGATGCCAATCACCCCGAGCGGCACGCGCATCTGACCGACCTGAATCCCGCTCGGCCGGTATTTCAGATTGCTGATTTCACCAATCGGATCCGGCAGCGCGGCAACCTGCCGCAAGCCTTCGACCATCGTCTTCAGTGCCTTGTCCGAAAGCGTCAACCGGTCGACGAACGCCGCATCCTGACCTTTCTCCCGGGCGCGGGCGACATCGCGCGCGTTGGCTTCCTTCAACACCGCCGCGTCGCGCTCGATGGCCTGGGCGACCGCCTCGAGCGCCGCATTCTTCGCCGCCGTCGACGCCCGCGCCATCGCGCGTGAGGTACGGCGTGCGCGGCGCCCGAGGTCGGTCATGTACTGGTCGATATCCATGGTGATTCTCGTCGGACCGTGCCGCTTCAGGCACAGCCGCTGTCAGTTAGCGAACGTTGCGTCGATTGTAAGTCGAGGAAGCGATGTGTGCGTCGCGTTGAGTCGATTGGACACGTGTCGCCGCGCGAACAACACAGGTGCGGGCACGCTGCCGGCCTGCCGTCGCAGCAGTTAAGACGGCCGCCTCGCGGAGCCCGGCGCCGGCGACGGTCGCCCGCCGCCCGCCGGCACTCGCGGCGAAACACCCGCCGCATGCGTGGCTTTGTCCGCACGAGCCGGCGCTGCCACCGTCATGGCGAGCTCGAACAGTCCCGCCCACGGATCGGGGGGCGGATCGCCGGCGCGGTTGCCCGGCGTGCTGCCGGACAGCCCCTTCACCTGCCGATCCAGCCGCGCAGCCAGCCCGAGCGCCTTCTCCAGCGCGCTCTCCGTCACGCGCGACAAGGCCGGCCCGATCAACCGCTCGCGCGGCCCCCAAACGCGGTTCTCACGTGTCAGCATCGCGAGCGGCTTGCCCGCCGCGACGCCGCGTTTAATGCGCAGCAGCGTGCGGATCTCCTCAACCACCGCCCATAGCACCAGCACTGCCGCCTCGCCTTCACCCCGCAAGCCGTCAAGCATCCGCGACAGGCGACCGACGTCGCCCGCCAGCATCGCTTCATTCAGCTTGAACACGTCGTAGCGCGCGACATTCAGCACCGCGTCGTGGATCTGTTCGAACGTCAGCACGCCGGTCGGATACAGCAGCCCAAGCTTTTGAATTTCCTGATGCGCCGCGAGCAGGTTGCCTTCGACCCGCTCCGCCATGAATTGCAGCGCCCGCCGTCCTTCGTCGCCCGGCACGACGCGCTGCTGCTGCAGCGCGAGGCGTTGCCCGATCCAGTTAGGCAACTGCGCACGCTCGACTGGATCGATCTTCAGCGCAACGCCTGCGTCGGCAAGCGCGGTGAACCAGCCCGCCTTTTGCGTCGCCGCGTCGAGCCGCGGCAGCGTGACAAGCGTCAGCACATCGGGATTCGACGCGTCCGCGAGCGTCTTGATCGCCTCCGCACCGTCCTTGCCGGGCTTCCCGGTCGGAATGCGCAGTTCGACCAGTTGCCGATCGCCGAATAACGACATCGACTGACTCGCGCCCAGCAGCGTGCTCCAGTCGAAGCCGCGCTCGACCGTAAACACATTGCGGTCCGAAAAGCCCGCCGCGCGCGCCGCGGCTCGAATCCGGTCGCAGGCTTCCTGTGCGAGCAGATGCTCGTCGCCGTACACGACATAGAGGCCGGCGAGCCCTTTCGCGAGGTGCGATTCAAGCGCATCAAGTCGCAGTTGCATGGCAAACCACCCTTAAAGCGGCGGCGGCGGCAATGGCGCGCGCGGCACCACGGCCGGCACTTCCTGGCCCGGTTCCGGATGCAGCGACTTCACAATCGCAAGGCGCCGCCAAAGCTGATCGACCGCATCGTTACGCATGTCCGCATAGAGAATGTCAGCCTCGGCCGCCTTCGACTGCGAGAACTGGTCGCTATAGGTCATTGCCCGGTTCAACGAGATCACGCTGGGCGGAATCAACAGGGTCCCGTCCTTGCCGACCAGCGAGTACGTGATCGAATAGGACAACGCATATTCCTCGACCACGCCAAGGGAATTCAGCGTCAGCACGCTGCTGCCGAGTGACTCCGTGATCCGCAGTATCGCGTCGGCGTTCGCGGGCGAAGTCACGACGACCGTGTCGCTGCCGCCCTGGATAATGCGGGTCAAGCGTGCGGAAAACGCCGGCGCCGCGCCGCTGATGGCGAGCCGCTTGAACGCGTAGTCCTCCTGGCCGCGCAGCTGGAAGCCACAGGCGGACAGCATCACTACGCCGCATGCGAGCGTCAGAAACGATCTGCGAGTCACTTTGGCTCCTGGTTCGCGGTTAATTCCGCGGCGATCGGCGAGACGCGACAAATGCGTGAGCTCCCATCCATGCGCGCTGCCATCACGCGACGATATTGACGAGCCGGCCCGGCACGATAATCACCTTCTTCGCCGGCCGCCCTTCGCCGAACTTCGCGAACATCTCATGCGCAAGCGCGGCCTGTTCGATCGCTTCGCGCGCGGCGTCCTTCGCAACGGTCAACGCACCACGCACTTTGCCATTCACCTGCAGCACCAGCTCGATCTCTGCCTGCTCGAGCGCCGTTTCGTCGACCTTTGGCCAGGATGCGTCGAGCAGCGTACCCGATTCTTCCGCGTACCCGAGCTCCTGCCACAACTGGAACGTGACGTGCGGCACGACCGGGTACAGCACACGCAGCAAGATGCCATACGTCTCACGCAGCACGCAGGGTGGCACGTCGCGCGCCCCTTCAATGGCGTTGAGCATCTTCATCGCGGCCGATACGACGGTGTTGTACTGCAAACGCTGATAGTCGAAGTCGGCCTGCTTCAGCACGCTGTGAATCTCACGGCGCAGCGCTTTGCCGGATTCCTTCAGCTGCGCGGCATCGAACGACGCGCGCGCGCTCAGCACCGCCTGATTCGCCTGCGCAAATGTCCACAAACGGCGCAGAAAGCGGCTTGCGCCCTCAACGCCCGCGCCCGACCACTCGAGCTGCTGCTCCGGCGGGGCCGCGAACATCGTGAACAGACGCGCGGTGTCGGCGCCGTACTGGTCGATCAGCACCTGCGGGTCGACGCCATTGTTCTTCGATTTCGACATCTTCTCGACACCGCCCAGCTCGACCGGCTGGCTGTCGGCATTCAGCGTGGCACCGACCGGACGCCCTTTGTCGTCATGCGTGACGGCCACGTCAGCCGGGTTATACCAGGTCTTCTTGCCTGCCTTGTCCTCACGATAGAACGTCTCGTTCAGCACCATCCCTTGCGTCAGCAGATTCTTCGCGGGCTCGCCGAAGCTGACGATGCCAAGGTCGCGCGACACCTTCGCCCAGAAGCGCGAGTACAGCAGGTGCAGAATCGCGTGCTCGATGCCGCCGATGTATTGATCCATTGGCATCCAGTAGTCCGTGCGTGCGTCGACCATCGTCTTCGCATCCGGCGCCGCATAGCGGTAGAAGTACCAGGCCGAATCGACGAATGTGTCCATCGTGTCCGTTTCGCGCTTCGCGGCGCCGCCGCATGTCGGGCACGTGCAATTCACGAATGCTTCAGACTTTGCAAGCGGGTTGCCCGTACCGTCCGGCACGAGGTCTTCAGGCAGCACGACCGGCAAATCCTGCTCGGGCACCGGCACGTCGCCGCACGTCGGACAGTGGATGATCGGGATCGGCGTGCCCCAGTACCGTTGGCGCGAAATGCCCCAGTCGCGCAGGCGATACGTAATCTGCTTGTCGCCGTAGCCAAGCGTTTTCAGATCGACCGCAATCGCGTCGACGGCCTGCTGGTAGTTCAGCCCGTCGTACTTGCCACTGTTGATCAGTACGCCGTTTTCCTTGTCGCCGTACCACTCCTGCCACGCGTCGGTCGAGAACGTCTTGCCTGCGACCGCGACTACCTGCCTGACCGGAATGCCGTATTTCTTCACAAACGCGAAGTCGCGCTCGTCGTGCGCCGGCACGCCCATTACCGCGCCTTCGCCGTAGCTCATCAGCACGTAGTTGCCGATCCACACCTCGACCGGCTCCTGCGTGAGCGGATGCGTGACATGGAAGCCGGTCGCCATGCCTTTCTTTTCCATCGTCGCCATGTCCGCTTCGGCGACGCCGCCGTGCTTGCATTCGTCGATGAAGGCCAGCAGTTCGGGCTTGTCCTGTGCCAGCCGCGTCGCGAGCGGATGCTCGGCGGCGACCGCGCAGAACGTCACGCCCATGATCGTATCGGCGCGCGTGGTGAACACACGCAGCAGCTTCTTCTCGCCGTCGATCTCGTACGGGAAGCCGAAATTCACGCCGAAGCTCTTGCCGATCCAGTTCTGCTGCATCACCTTCACGCGCTCGGGCCAGCCAAGGCCTTCGAGGTCGCTCAGCAGTTCATCCGCGTACTGTGTGATGCGCATGTAGTACATCGGGATTTCGCGCTTCTCGACCGGCGCGCCCGAGCGCCAGCCGCGGCCGTCGATCACCTGCTCGTTCGCCAGCACGGTCTGATCGACCGGGTCCCAGTTCACCGTGCCGGTCTTCTTGTACGCGATACCCTTCTCGAGCAGCTTCAGGAACAGCCACTGATTCCACTTGTAGTAGTCGGGCTTGCAGGTGGTGACCTCGCGTGACCAGTCGATCGCGAGGCCCATCGACTGCATCTGCCCCTTCATGTACGCGATGTTGTCGTATGTCCACTTCGCCGGCGGCACATTGTTCGCCATCGCGGCGTTTTCGGCCGGCATGCCGAACGCGTCCCAGCCCATCGGCATCAGCGTGTTGTAGCCGTTCATCCGCAGATAGCGGTACATCACGTCGTTGATCGTGTAGTTGCGTACGTGCCCCATGTGCAGCTTGCCCGACGGGTACGGCAGCATCGACACGCAGTAGAACTTGGGCTTGCTGGCGGCTTCCGTCGTTTTGTAGGCGGCGGTCGCGCGCCATTGCGCTTGCGCGGCCTTTTCGACGTCGGAGGGAACGTATTTTTCGTGCATGGTTCGGTGGTGTCGCTCGCTCGGTGCTGATGCACCGGACGGGTGCTCGGCTGGATGTGAAATGTCGGCGATCCCCTGTATTAAGGGGAAAGCGAGGATTATACCGTTCGGAACGGGGCGCGCCTCACGCCTGTGGCAGGCGAACGATAGGGATCGGCGAGCGGGTGCTCGGGTCGCGCCCGCGCGTTTCACCCGACAAATGGCCGCAGTGAAGCGTGTGAATGACGCCAGGGCTTCAAGGCGGGGAGCGCGAGCCGCCAGTCGGCTTGCTGGTGGCGTCGGCAGGAGCGCCGTCCGCTGCGCTGCCCGAATGGCCGGCCACCGGCGGCTGCGTCACAAACCCGATACGCTCGAGCCCCGCCTGCTGCGCCGCGCCCATCACCTGCGCGATCACTTCATAGCGTGTGCTTCGCTCGGCGCGCAGATGGATCTCCGGCTGTTCCTTCTGCTTGCCCGCTTCGGTGAACCGCGCACGCATTTCATCGAGCGTGACTGGCTTGTCATTCCAGTAGATTTTCCCCGCCGCATCGATCGACAACGTCACCGTCTGCGGCGTCTCGCGCGCCTCGGACGCCGCCACGCGCGGTAAATCCAGTTTGATCGCATGCGTGAAAAGCGGCGCGGTGATGATGAAAATAACGAGCAGCACGAGCATGACGTCGATCAGCGGCGTCATGTTGATGTCCGCCATCGGTGCGGCTGTCTTGTGCTTGTCGAGTCCGCCGAATGCCATGCTGTTCTCCGCTTCGCGGCGCGGTTGCGCCCGTATCACCGTTGCGCGGCGGCATTGCGGCTCGCCTGCCCGGTGATGTCGCGCGGCCGTTCGGCAGGGGCGCACACGTACGCGTGCAAGTCGTGAGCAAAACCGTCGAGCTCTTCGGAAAGCTGCCGCACGAGGCGCCCGAGCACGTTGTACGCAAGCACAGCCGGAATCGCCACGACGAGCCCGAAAGCCGTCATGATCAACGCCTCGCCGACCGGCCCGGCGACATTTTCGATCATCGCCTGCCCGCTCTCCGCGATACTGCCCAGCGCGTGATAAATGCCCCATACGGTGCCGAGCAAGCCGACAAACGGCGCCGTGCTGCCGACCGACGCCAGCAGCACCTGCCCGAACTCCAGCCGCCGCTGCGACTGGCTGAGCGCCTCGCGCAATGCGCGCAGCACACGTTCACTGCGCTCGACGCGCGCGAGCATCGCACCCGGCGTTTCGGTTTCCGACGCGCGCAGTGCGGCTTCCGCCAACGGCGTGAAAACGCGCTCGCTATCGGCGCGCCGCAGCGCGGCAATCCCATCGGACAACGTCGACGCCTGCCAGAACATCGCGATCGCGCGCGATGCCTGGCGCTTCGCGCGCCCGAGCATCCAGCCTTTGACGATCAGAAAGCACCAGCTGGCAATCGACATGGCCGCCAGCACATACGCGACGCCGTGCGTGATCGCATCACTGGTTTGCAGATAGTGGAGGATGCCGGTGCTAGCCATCTGACCTCGCTATTCGAAACGGGAAGGCGGCCAACGCGGCCACTCAGCGCAAGCCCAGCACGTCCTGCATATCGTACAGACCGTTCGCACGCCCCGCGAGAAACCGCGCCGCGCGCAGCGCGCCCTGCGCATACGACAGCCGGCTCGCCGATTTGTGCGTGATCTCGACGCGCTCACCGGTGCCGGCGAACAATACCGTATGGTCGCCGACGATATCGCCGCCGCGGATCGCGGAAAAACCGATCGTCGACGGATCGCGTTCACCGGTTACGCCATGACGGCCGTACACCGCGCAATCGTCGAGCTTGCGGCCGAGCGCGTGGGCGATCGTTTCTCCCATCGTCAGCGCGGTACCCGACGGCGCATCGACCTTATGACGATGGTGCGCCTCGATAATCTCGATGTCGTAGCCGTGCGCGAAATGGCGTGCCGCGAATTCCAGCAGCTTTAGCGTGACATTGACGCCAACGCTCATATTCGACGAAAACACGATGCCGACCTTGTCGGCCGCGGCGCGCAACTGCGCTTTTTGCGCTTCGTCGAAGCCCGTCGTGCCGATCACCAGCTTCACGTTGTGGCGCAGCGCCGCTTCGACGTGCGCGATCGTCCCTGCCGGGCGCGTGAAGTCGATCAGACAATCGGATCGTGCAAGCACGCCGTCGATATCGTCAGTCAATGCGACGCCCGTCTGCTTGCCGAGAAATGCGCCCGCGTCCTGGCCCAGTTGTGACGTGCCCGCGCGATCAAGCACGCCCGAAAGCGTCATGTCAGGCTCGTTCAGAACGGTTTCGACAAGCATGCGGCCCATACGGCCCGATGCGCCGGCAATGGCAATTTTCATGGCTGACTCGACCTGCGTGACAAAAAGGGCGAAAAACGAGGGCGAAAAAACGCTGACAGAGGCAACGCGGTGAGATCAACGCCTTTTTACTTGCGCTGTCGCCGCGGCGACAGCGCAATGGACGCCAATGACGATCGCAGCCAACCGCACTGAAGAAACGGACCGCGCGTCGCGCCGCCCGTTCCCTGCATCGATCAGAAAATCAGGACGACGGCTGCGACTGGGCCGGCGGGGTAGCCGGCGCTTGTGAGTCGCCGCCCTGCGGGCCAGTTGGTCCCGTGGGCTCGGTTGGCCCGGTGGGTCCGGTTGGTCCAGTGGGCCCGACCGGATTGTCCTGCGGCACACCTTGAATCTGCGGCGGCGCCGGCCGCTGGAAGTGGAACTGCGGCTGGCCCGGCGCCGTCGCATTCTGCGGCACGCCGCCATTCGACTGCGGGTTGCCGACGCGCACCGACGGCGTCGTACCCCGTGCCGGCGCCTGGACGGCGTTCGTCAGCCGGTTCGCGGCCTGCGCCGCCTGCGCGTTCGGGTCTTCGGGCGGCAGATTGCCCGCCTGTGCCGCCTCGGCGGTCGGCGAAAGCGCCGGGTCCGGAACGCCAGGCGACTGCGCTTCTGCAGCATCCGCCGCGGATGCGCCAGAAGCGGCCGCAGTCGCGGTCGCCGCTGGCGCACTCGCACCGCTCGCCGCTACGACGACCTTGGCCTTCTTGCCGAGCTTGTCACCGTCAATTTCCGCGAGCAGTTCGAGGTTTGACGGCAGATCTTCACCGCCCGACCAGCTTGCGACGCGGTCGTTCTCAAAGTGCACGACAAAGTCGCGCTGCTGCACAACCGACGTCGAGCCGCGCTTGAAATAGAACAGGTAATCCCAACGGTCCGCATGGAACATGTCGGTAAGCAGCGGTGTACCGAGTAGCTGGCGCACCTGCGCGCGCGACATGCCGACCTGCATTTGCGCGGCCGCTTCCCTCGACACGAAATTGCCCTGCACGACAGTGATGCGATACGGCGTGATGCTCTGCGCGATTCTCTGCGAAACGCTATCGTACGTGGAACACCCGGCAACCAGCGCTACGGCCGCCGCGGCGATCAAGGTACCCCGCATGCGGCTCCCCCGGTAGAACATTACAGATTTTGGAATCATTTCCCTCACCGAGCCGGCTCCGTTAGCCGCTAAATAAGCCGCCACTGAACCGCGCAGTTTCCGTCGAAGATGACCTGAACGGCAAATCGAATTACTATTAGAACCCTGCATTGTACTCTAGGGATCCCTTGCCATGACCAATCCAACCGATCTCAAGAATATCGGGCTCAAGGCGACCCTACCGCGCCTCAAGATTCTTGAGATCTTCCAGCACAGCCCGGTACGGCACCTGACCGCCGAAGACGTATACCGCAATCTGCTGCACGAAGAGCTGGATATCGGCCTCGCGACGGTTTATCGCGTGCTCACGCAGTTCGAGCAGGCGGGACTGCTCACGCGGAGCAATTTCGAATCGGGCAAAGCGGTTTTTGAGCTGAACGAAGGGACGCACCACGATCATCTGGTGTGCATCGATTGCGGTCTGGTCGAGGAATTCTTCGACCCCGAAATCGAAAGCCGCCAGCAGTCGATCGCGAAGGCGCGCGGTTTCCGGCTCCAGGAACATGCGCTCGCGCTATATGGCGCATGTACGAAGGAAAACTGCCCGCATCGCAAGCATTGATTGATGCGCTTGCCTCCGCAGGAGCCGTGAACAGGTCAGTCGAACCGGCGCCCGATGATGCTAAAAAGACCCGTCCGATGAAAAATCGGGCGGGTCTCTTTTCGTCAGGCCGACTGCGTCGCGCGCTCCTTCAGGCGAAACTCGGCTCCAGCACGAGGCGCCAAGGCTCAGGCAGCATTTCTTCATCGCAATTCGGCCCTTCGCCGCCACGATCGATCACGATGAAATCGCTGATGCGGTCGAGCGCAAGCAGCGGATGATGCCAGACACCTTTCGCATAGTTGACACCTTGCCACCCGACGCTGACGAACGCGCGCAAGCGCGAAGGGTCCAGTGCACCCGCCGGGGCCACCACGATCGCGTAGCGCACGTCGGCGAGCGGCAAAAACGCCTGGCTGCCTAACGGATGCCGCTCCATCATCGAGATTTCGATTGGCAACGCGCGCGGCTGCCCGCGAAATACGTTGATCAGCGGCCGTCCGCCTGTGTCGCCAACGTCGACGCGTGCCAGGTCGTGGTAGCGCTCGGTCGTACCGCCATTGATCGGATAATGCCGTGCGCCATCCAGTTCGATCACATCGCCGAACGGCGCGAAGGCTTCGCGCGTGAGCCGCTCGATCCGCAGTGTATTCATCGCCGCTACTCCGTCCCGCAGGTCCGTTCACCGTTATATCCGCTATGCCACGTCCCCCCACAGACGCAGGCGAGACACGCCGCCGTCCGGGTAGATATTGAATCGTACATGCGTGACCGGGCCGAGCGCCGCCAGTTCGGCGCCGAACGTATGGACGTGGTCCATTTGCAGCTTCTGCTCCGGAAGCAGCACCGCCCAGAACATCGCCTGCGTGACGAGCGATTCATCCGTACCGCCGCTGACCGTTGCGGCCTGCAGCGAACAACGGTCCGGGAAATTGCCCTTGAAGTGCGCAGTATCGACTTCGACCTTGCGGATCGTGCTCGGCCGCGCCAACGCGACGATCGCCCAGTCGTTGCCGGGTTCGCGACGGCGCCGCGTTTCCCAGCCATCACCCATGTTCACGCCGCGGCCGGGCATCAGCATCTGCGAAGCCGGCCCAAAATGCTGGTTGTTCGCGGCAACCAGATAGGCGCCGTTCTCAATTGCCGCCAGATCGACCAGCGTGCCGCGCTCGACGCGCTCCCAATCGCGCTTGGGCTGACCGTACACGCGCAGTCGCGCGAGGCCGCCGTCCGGGTACAGATTGACGCGCACATGCGTGAACACCCGCGCATCGTCAATTTCGACAAAGTGATGCTGATTGCCTTGCAGCGTGGTCGGCGGCAGCATCGTCTGCCAGTCGGCCTGATCCGGCGGCACGTCGGCGTCCGTGCAGCAACCCTCGATCGATGCGGCCGGCGGAAAATTGCCGGTGAAATGGCTCGTATCCAGATCGACCCCGTGCACGACGCCGGGCCGCGCCAGCCGCAGCACGCAGTAGTCGTGGCCCGTCGTGCGTTTGCGGCGCGTTTCCCAGCCGTCCATCCACTTGCCGTGATCGTCGTATTTGCCGGGAATGAACACGGCCGGCTGAGGGTCGAGCATGCGCTCCTTCGGCGCAAAGAACTCGTCGCTCGCGAAGAGCGCCTGGGCGCCCAGCCGCGGATCGGCGAGGTTCATATAGCGACGCGTGAAAGCGGGGGCATGCGGGTCGAGAGCAGGTTGAGCCATGATGTTTACTCGATCAGTCGATGAATGCTGTTTTAGGCGAGGTTGCTGTTACACCGCGTGCGCATGGCCGTGGTGCTGCGCCTCCGCAGGCGTTTCGGTTTCGGCGGCGATATAGCGGTAGCCGGGCGCAAGATTCAGCACTTGCCGGGCGCGCGCCTTGTCGATGTCCGACTCCCAGGACGCAACGACCACCGTCGCGACACAGTTGCCGATCAGATTCGTCAGCGCCCGCGCAATCCCGACGAACCAGTCGACCGGCAGGATCAGCACGAGGCCAAGCACGGGAATCGCCGGAATCGCGGAAAGCGTCGCGGCCAGAATCACGATCGCGGAACCCGGAATGCCGTGCGCACCCTTCGAGGTCACCAGCGACACCAGCACCACGACGATCAGGTCGTGCATCGATAGTGGCGTATTGGTCGCTTGTGCGATAAAGATCACCGCAAGCGTGAGGTAGATCGAGAAGCCGTCAAGGTTGAACGAATATCCGGTCGGAATCACAAGGCCGACGGTCGAGTCCTTCACCCCCATCCATTCGAGCTTACGCATGATCTGCGGCAGCACCGCATCGGACGACGCCGTGCCAAGCACGATCGACAGTTCCTCGCGCAGGTAACGGATCAGCTTGAACACGCTCAAGCCGGACAGCCGCATCACGATGCCGAGCACGACCGCCACGAACACGATGCAGCTCGCGTAGAACACGACGACCAGCATGCCCAGCTGCTTCAGCGACGCGACACCGTACGCACCGGTCGTGAAGGCGATCGCGCCGAGCACGCCGAGCGGCGCGAGCTTGATGATGAAGCTCATCACCCGGAAGAACACATGCGAGAGCTCTTCGATCAACCCGTTGACGCGCTGCGCACGCTCACCGAGCAGCGACAGCGCGGAGCCGAACAGCACCGAGAACACGAGAATCTGCAGAATGTCACCCTTCGCGAATGCATCGATCGCGGTATCGGGGATGATCTTCAGCAGAAAGCCGGCGGTGTCCTTCAGGCTCTTCGCATGTTCCGTGTAGGTGGCAAGCGACGCGGCGTCGAGCGAATGCAAGTCGATATTCATGCCGACGCCGGGCCGCGTCAGAAACGCGAGTGCCGCGCCGATCACGAGCGCGATCGTGGTCATGATTTCGAAGTAGACCACCGCCTTCACGCCGACCCGGCCGACTTTCTTCAGATCGCCTGCGTTCGCCATACCGCTCACGACCACGCAGAACACGATCGGCCCGATCACCATCTTGATCAGCTTCAGGAAACCGTCCCCGAGCGGCCGCAGCGACTGCGCAAAATGCGGAAATAGCGCGCCGATCACGATGCCCCCGACGAGCGCGATCACCACCCGGCCAAACAGCGAATTGAAGAACTTCAACACGGCTTTCTCCCGGTTACGGATATGCTCAGTTCAGACTGGTCCGACCAGCGCTGTTATGCTGGATAGTAGGAAGCCGATATAGTCCCGTCAAGAAACTCAAAGAGGGTGTTTACCCGCGCATTTTGCGGCTACTTTTAAAGTTGTCTTGCGGCACGGACGTTCGTTTCGCGTCATGCAGCAGGTGCATGACGAAAACGCGGACTACAATACCGGTCAGACCACGCGAGAGAGCCCAAGCGACCATGAAGAACGTTCCGCATACCGTCACCGACGCCGCCATCGCGACGATCCGCGAGCGGATCGAAGGCGGCGTCTATCCGGTCGGCAGCCTGCTACCCGCGCAGCGCCAGCTTTCCGAAGAGCTATCGATCAGCCGCGCGTCGTTGCGCGAAGCGCTGACCACGCTTGAAGCGCTCGGCCTGCTCGCGATCCGGGCGGGCAAAGGCGTGTACGTGCAAAGCACAAAGGCGTCGAACATGCAGCCGTGGCGTTTCGCCGACCAGTCGTCGCCGCCGGACACTTACCAGATGCGTTACGCGCTCGAAGGCTTTGCGGCGCGCATGGCGGCACTCGCCATCAGCGAGGACGACGTCGCATGGTTCGAGGAAAACATCGCGGCGCTGCAAGCGGCGCTCGTCGCCAATCAACTCGACGAAGCCGCTCAGCTCGATTTCGAATTTCACATGCGAATCGTGAACATCGCCGGCAATGCGGCGATCGAGGCCGTGCTGCGCAGTAGCGCGGACATCATGAAGGAAAGCCAGCGCATGCCGTTCTATCGGCGCGAACGGGTGCTATCGACGTATCACGAGCACCGCGCGATTCTCGACGCGCTCAGGGCGCGCGATTCAGCCGCGGCGGGCAATGCGATCGAAACGCATATCGCCAATGCCGCGCAACGCGCGGGCGTGTATTTTCCGACGCCGCAGAAGTAAAAAAGGCTACCGTTCCAGGCAGCCCTTTTCGACAACATCAGGTGACGCTGGCTTACTTTGCGTTCGCGAACGCCACCGCCGTGTCCAGCATCCGGTTCGAGAAACCCCACTCATTGTCGTACCAGCTCGACACTTTCACGAGCCGGCCCGACACCTTCGTGAGCGTTGCATCAAACGTCGACGAAGCCGGGTTGTGGTTGAAGTCGATCGACACGAGCGGCGCGGCGTTGTAGCCGAGAATGCCCTTCAACGCCCCTTCCGACGCTTCTTTCATGATCGCGTTCACTTCATCGACCGTCGTATCGCGCTTCGCGATAAACGACAGATCGACAATCGACACGTTGATGGTCGGGACACGAATCGCATAGCCATCGAGCTTGCCGTTCAGTTCCGGCAGCACGAGACCGACCGCCGATGCGGCGCCCGTCTTCGTCGGGATCTGGCTGTGCGTGGCCGAGCGCGCGCGGCGCAGGTCCTCGTGATACACGTCGGTAAGCACCTGATCGTTCGTATACGCGTGAATCGTCGTCATCAGGCCGCTTTCGAGGCCGATCTTGTCGTTCAGCGGTTTAACGAGCGGCGCGAGGCAGTTCGTCGTGCACGATGCGTTCGAGATCACCGTATGTTCGGGCTTCAGCGTGTGATGGTTCACACCGTAGACGATCGTCGCGTCGACGTCCTTACCGCCCGGCGCCGAGATGATCACCTTCTTCGCGCCGCCCTTCAGGTGCGCGCTCGCCTTTTCCTTCGTCGTGAAGAAACCGGTGCACTCCATCACCACGTCGACACCGAGATCGCCCCACGGCAGTTCAGCCGGGTTGCGATTCGCGAGCACGCGGATCTTGTCACCGTTCACGACGAGGTTTTCACCGTCCACCTTCACCTCGCCCGGAAAGCGGCCGTGCGCGGTGTCGTACTGGGTCAGATGTGCGTTGGTGTTGGCATCGCCGAGGTCGTTGATCGCCACGAACTGGAGGTCGTGTTGCTTGCCGTTCTCATAGAACGCACGCAGCGTGTTTCGGCCAATCCGGCCATAGCCGTTGATTGCGACGCGAATCGTCATTGCTATCTCCTGTGACTAAAGAAAACCTGCACGTTGCGGCTGCGGACCGCGCCGCCGGCGCGGGCGGCGCGCGTCACGTCAGCCGAGCGTGGCTTTGACCGTCTCCACGACCCTCTCGACAGTAAAGCCGAAATGCTTGGAGAGCGCACCAGCGGGCGCCGATTCGCCGAACGTGTCGATACCGACCACGCCACCTTCGAGGCCCACATACTTGCGCCAGTACTCCGTCACGCCTGCTTCGATCGCGACACGCCGCACGCCAGCCGGCAACACACGTTCGCGGTAAGCGGCGTCCTGGCGGTCGAACACGTTCGTCGACGGCATCGACACGACGCGCGCCGCGATACCCTCGCGCGCGAGCGGTTCGATGGCCTTCATCGCCAGTTCCACTTCAGAGCCCGTCGCGATCAGGATCACCTTACGCGCGGGCACGTCGTCGTTCCAGTCGCGCAGCACGTAGCCGCCCTTCGCGATGTTCGCGATCTGCGCATCGGTGCGCTCGGAGAACTGCAGATTCTGCCGGCTGAAAATCAGGCACGACGGACCCTTGTGCTCGACCGACTGCGTCCACGCGACCGCCGTTTCAACGGTATCAGCCGGACGCCACACGGTCATATGCGGAATCAGACGCAAGCTCGCGACATGCTCGATCGACTGGTGCGTTGGGCCATCTTCGCCCAGGCCGATCGAATCGTGCGTGAACACGAACATGCTCGGCGCCTTCATCAGCGCCGCGACGCGCAGCGCGTTGCGGCTGTAATCGGAGAACGTCAGGAACGTGCCGCCGAATGCCTTGTAACCGCCGTGCACGGTGATGCCGTTCAACGCGGCGCTCATGCCGAACTCGCGCACACCGTAGTTGATGTGATTGCCCCACTGGATGCCGCTCGAGCCTTCCTTGCGCGCGCGCACAGGTTTGCTTGCCTTCCAGTTCGTGAGATTCGAGCCCGTCAGGTCGGCCGAACCACCGAGCAATTCCGGCAGCACCGCGGCAAGCGCTTCGATGGCCTGCTGCGACGCCTTGCGCGTCGCGACGGTTTCCTTGCGCTCATTCGCCCCGGCGATGATCGCCTGCGCTTTCTGCGCCCAGTCGGCGGGCAGCTTGCCCGCCATGCGGCGCTCGAACTCGGCGGCCTCACTCGGGTACTTCGCCCGGTAGTCGGCGAAGCGCTTGTTCCATTCGCCCTCGACGTTGGCGCCCGATTCCTTCGCATCCCACGCCGCATACACGTCCTGCGGAATCACGAACGGCTCCCAGTTCCAGCCGATGTTCTTGCGCGTCGCCGCGACTTCGTCGGCGCCGAGCGCCGCGCCGTGCGCGTCGTGCGAGCCTGCCTTGTGCGGCGAACCTTCGCCGATCACCGTCTTGCAGCAGATCAGCGTCGGCTTGTCCGACTGCTTCGCTTTCCTGATCGCCGCGTCGACTGCCTCGACGTCGTCGCCCTTCACGTTCGCAATCACGTTCCAGCCGTACGCTTCGAAGCGCTTCGGCGTGTCGTCATGGAACCAGTTCACGACTTCGCCATCGATCGAGATGCCGTTGTCGTCGTAGAAACCGATCAGCTTGTTCAGCTTCAGCGTGCCCGCGAATGAACAGGCTTCGTGCGAAATGCCTTCCATCAGGCAGCCGTCGCCGAGGAACACATACGTGTGGTGATCGACGATCTTCGCATCCGGCTTATTGAATTCCTCGGCAAGCAGTGCTTCCGCAAGCGCCATCCCCACCGAATTCGCCAGACCCTGGCCGAGCGGACCCGTGGTCGTTTCCACACCGGCCGTCATACCGTACTCGGGGTGGCCCGGCGTCTTCGAATGCAATTGACGGAAGTTCTTCAACTCGTCCATCGGCAGGTCGTAACCCGTCAGATGCAGCAGCGAGTACAGCAGCATCGAGCCGTGCCCGTTCGACAGCACGAAGCGGTCGCGGTCCGCCCAGTGTGGATTCTTCGGGTTATGACGCAGATGGCGCGACCACAGTGCGACAGCGATTTCCGCCATGCCCATCGGCATGCCGGGGTGGCCTGAATTCGCCTTCTGAACAGCATCCATCGCCAGCGCGCGAATTGCGTTGGCCATCAGGGAGGTCGGTGCGGGAGAGGAGGTCGTCATGTCAAGATCCGGAGAACGAGTCCAAAAACAAGGCGCGGGCGGGTTGTCCGGATGCTTGGCGGCCAGTCAGCCTCGGCTCGCGGCCGCGGGTGTCAGTGGGCACCCGGTGTGACGCGCAGTGACGCAAACGCGGCGGCGGCGGCGCTGGTGATGCAGAACGGCCAGGCAATCGGACGAGGCTAGAAAGCGGAATATTCTAACAGATGATCGGCTTTGTCCCCCTTGCGGATGCGGCTGTGCGCGGCTCTGCGGCCCTTATAATCTTCCGATCGCAACTTGCCGCGCATACCCTGCGCACCGCTGCTCTGTGAGCGCCTCGCTATTGTTTCAACCCGCGCCCGATGCCGTCTACGGATTCCCGAATGCACGTGCCCTCGTGCGCGTCGATTCGCCCTATCAGCGCATCGAAGTCTGGGACACGCCGCAGCTCGGCCGGCTTTTCACGCTAGACGGCCGACCGATGACATCGAGCGGCGACGAGTTCATTTATCACGAATGCATGACGCACCCGGCCGCGCTTGTCCATCCGGCACCGCGCGCGGCGTTGGTGCTGGGCGGCGGCGACGGCGGCGCGGCCAGGCAGTTGCTTGCGCACCGGAGTATCGAGCGGATCGTCGTCGCCGAACTCGACGCGCAAGTCGTACGGCTCACGCGCGAGCATTTGCCGGATGTGCACGGCGGCGCCTTCGACAATCCGCGCGTCGAACTCGTGATCGGCGATGCGGCACAGTATGTCGCACAACAGATCGCAGGCGCGAACAAGGTGTCGTTCGATATCGTCGTGTTCGATCTGACACCCCCGGATTCACCCGCCGCGAGCCTCTATACGCCCGAATTCCTCACGCAGCTGAAACGCATCCTCGCGCCACAAGCGGCCATCTCGCTGCACCTTGGCTCACCGTACTTTCATGCAGCGCGTGTGGCCGCATTACTGACAAACCTGCAGCAGATATTCGCGGTGGTTCGCCCGCTGGCGGCCTATGTGCCGCTCTATGGTTCATTGTGGTTGATGGCCATCGCAAGCGATACGCTCGACCCCGCTTCGCTCACCGAGCATGAGGTTACCGCGCGACTCACGCAGCGCGACCTGGACGGGCTGCGCTATTACGACGCGACGCTGCACGCGGCGCTATTCTCCGCACCGCATGCGGTGCGCGATAAACTAGGCCGATTCTTAAAGCCGTCGCCATGACAGTCATGCACAATGCCCCGCTCCGTCAGTCGCCGCAATCCGGCCCGGCAACGCAGCTTCCGGCAGCAGACGGCGACGACGAGACGACCCAAAGATTCAGGAGAGCTCGATGACTTCCCCACGTCCAGCCGGAGTGCCGTGGTTGACGCCCTATCTGACGGTCCGCGATGCGCACATGGCGATCGCGTTTTACGAAGCCGCGCTCGGCTTTCGCGTGCGCGACAGCGTGCATGACGACGGCGCGCTGATGCACGTCGAGATGACCTATCGGGACCAGTTGATCGTGATGTTCGCGCCGGAAGGGGCATTCGGCTCGAAGGCCAGGACGCCGAAAAGCGCGAACGCAATCGCACCCCAGTCCTTCTACCTGTATGTCGACGACGTCGATGCGGTGTTTGCTCGCGCGGTCGCCGCCGGCGCGAAATCGCTGAGCGAGCCGCAAGATCAATTCTGGGGCGATCGCTTCGCGCAGATCGAAGACCCGGATGGGTATCGCTGGGCGCTCGCGCGCCACCTGTCGTGAATCAATGAGAACTTCGCTTATGCCCCGCTTTTTCGTCGGGACCGCGCTAACGACCAACGACGTTGTCGCGCTGCCCGACGACGTCAATCGACACGTTCAGGTGTTGCGCCTCCAGCCAGGCGACACCATCACGCTATTTAACGGCATGGGTGGCGAATACGGCGCGGAAGTCGTCGAAATGGAACGGCGCGGCTCGGCCGTGCGCATCGGCGAATTCCGCGACGTCGAGGCCGAGCCGCCGTATCACCTGACGCTCGCGCAAGGCATCGCCGGCAGCGACAAAATGGACTGGCTGATCGAAAAGGCGGTCGAACTCGGCGCATCCGCGTTCGCGCCACTGACGACCACGCGCAGCGTCGTGCGCCTGTCCGGCGAACGCGCGCAGCGGCGTCAGGTGCATTGGCAGCGCATCGTGCAGGCGTCGTGCGAGCAATGTGGACGCAATCGCCTGCCGGAGGTGCTACCGACACGCGAACTCGCGACATGGCTCGGCTCGATGCCGAAGGAACCGGAACACGGCGAACTTCGACTCTTGCTGTCGCCGCGCGCGAGCGTGCCGTTTTCGGCGTTGACCCATGAGCCGCCCAAGCGGCGCGCGCTGGTGCTGATCGGACCGGAAGGCGGCTTTTCAGCCGCAGAGGAAGCAGCCGCCACGAGCCACGGTTTCACGGCGGTCGGGCTGGGCCCTCGCGTGTTGCGCACCGAAACAGCCGGCATCGCGGTGCTGTCCGCGTTAGCTGCTCGCTGGGGCGGTTGGTAGAGCTGGTTGAGCGCAATTCGTCGCGCAGATAGCGCAATTGAAGAAAGACGAAAGGGCTCGCCAATCAGCGAGCCCTTTTGACGAAGGGGCTAACGCGCGACATGGGTTGCTCACGCGGTGCGCTTTCGATTACTTACGCGTGTATCAGTTGCTTATCGACTGCAACGCGCTCATCAAAAAACCGCCCCGCATGCCGCGGGATCTTTTCACGCGAACGAGTAGAACACCCGGAACGCCACCTTCCGCTCCGCCCAGAATTCCGCCGCTTCGCGGAACACATCGAGCAGCGTTTCCCGCGCTTCCTTGTCGAATTTCTGCGCGACCGGCAGCGCCTCGAGCACGATCACGAAACCGGGTTGAGCGCCAGCCTTCGCGACCAGATCGGTCAGACAGTCGTACAGCGCGTCGTAATTCTTGCCGAAATGCTTCGGAAACAGGAACGAGGTCGCAATGGTTTCCATCACTTCCTGTTTGCTTTGCGCATTCCCGCAGCACGCAAACAGAAAATGCTGACCGAGTTTCTGCGCTTCGTCGGCCAGGTCCTGTACGCGAAAAGCGCGAATCGACTGTACGATGTTCGGTCGTACGGTCGCGAAAAGACTCATGGATTCCTCATTCGATGAATGCGCCGTACCGGCTTCGTGCTCGACCGTGCCGCCCTGACCCTCTCCGGCCTCGCGCATCTGCATGACGCGCTGAAACAGATTACCGTTGCCGGATGTAAAAAGATCCCTCGCGACTTTGCGGTCGTGTGCGTAGATGTTGTCGCTCATGCCGTATGTCCCGATGTCATTCAATGATGCGATTAAAACTGGTGTAGTGATCGTCGCTGTAATAACAGTTGTCAGTGCGCCTTAACGGACCGCCGCAGACAATGCGGCGCGCTCCGCGATTACGGGCATGCGGCGTAGGAACGGTGTATTCGTGGTAATAGCCCCGCTGGCGCGGCGGCAGCAACCGCTCGCGGTTGCCGAATACGACGCCATCCTTCTCATACGGGTAGGGCCCACCTGCCGCAATCAAGTTCAATGTTTTGACTGCTTCCGGCGGCAACTGCGCCACCGTGACGGTGCCAGTGCTGCCCTGCGCCGCGACGTCGCGGCCAAAAGCGACAGAACCGGCGACAGGCGCAAAACCGCTGCACAGACCGCCGACCAACAGGACGGCGACCAGCACGCCGTTGCGAAGCCACCTGCGTGCCATGAATTCAGGGTTCCCGCTGTTAGATCACGAGTTCGACGACCATGAAAGTCGTAAGGGTATCGCTAAAGCACCCTGGAAGCAACGCTCGTTCGGAAAATGAAAGGTTTTGTCCGAATTGCCCCCTCGGGACACCCCTTCGGAACACGCTCCCGGAAACAGGCCCACCGGGCATGCCGCCACACCGACAATTCTTGACAGATTTGTTATCTCAAACAAGATAAAATTCACCCAAGGCGGAGATGCGGGGCGAATACCTCATGCCTCCTTGCCCCAGGCGTTCTGCAAACCGGAGTGCCAGCATCCTGCCTTTTTTGGGTGAGTCGATCCCCTGTTCACCCTAAGGCGTGCCCATTGCGGGCACGCCCCTTTTTGAGGGTGAAGCGTTGGCTGACGTAGAAGAGATGAACTGCGAGCGTGACGGCGACAAACTACCGCTGCGGTTCGCTCCTGCTGAACCGCAGCGGCGTGATGTGCAACGGCGGTGCAACGGCGGTGCAACGGCGTGGCGTCGTTCGTTCAGCGCACCGCGTTCACATCCGCGACGAGCAGTGCCGTCATGTTGACGATCCGGCGCACGGTCGCCGACGCGGTCAGCACGTGCACCGGCTGCGCGGCGCCGAGCAGCATCGGACCGATCGCGATGTTGTTGCCCGCCGCCGTCTTCAGCAGGTTGTACGAGATGTTCGCCGCATCGATGTTCGGCAGCACGAGCAGATTCGCATCGCCTTCGAGCGTCGATTCCGGCAGGATCTCGCGGCGCAGATTCGAATCGAGCGCGACGTCGCCGTGCATTTCACCATCCACTTGCAGGTCCGGTGCGTGCTCCTTCAGCAATGCAAGCAGCTCGCGCATCTTCTGGGCGGACGGCGCGTGGCTCGTGCCGAAGTTCGAATGCGACAGCAGCGCGACCTTCGGCTCGATGCCGAAGCGGCGCACTTCCTCGGCTGCCATGATCGTGATTTCGCACAGCTGCGCAGGTGTCGGATCGACGTTCACGTGCGTATCGACAAGGAAAATCTGCCGGTTCGGCAACACGAGCGCATTCATCGCCGCATAGACGCTGCTGCCTTCCTTCCTGCCGATCACCTGATCGATGAAATGCAGATGACGATGCGTCGTGCTGATCGTGCCGCAGATCATCCCGTCGGCTTCGCCCTTCTTGACGAGCATCGAACCGATCAGCGTGGTGCGGCGGCGCATTTCGAGCTTCGCCATCTGTTCGCTGATGCCCTTGCGCGCCATCATCTTCGCGTACGTCTGCCAGAAGTCGCGATAGCGCTCATCGTGGTCCGTATTCACGATCGTATAATCCTGGCCCGACACAAGGCGCAGCCCATAGCGCGCAATGCGCTGCTCGATCACCGCCGGCCGGCCAATCAGGATCGGCTTCGCGAGCTTCTCGTCGACGACGATCTGCACCGCGCGCAGCACGCGCTCTTCCTCGCCCTCGGCGAACACGATGCGCTTCTTCTCCGGCCCGACGCTGCGCGCAAGCTGGAAGATCGGCTTCATCGTCGTGCCGCTGTGGTAGACGAACTGCTGCAAATGCTGCTCGTACGCGTCCATGTCTTCGATCGGACGGCTCGCGACGCCCGAATCCATCGCGGCCTTCGCGACGGCCGGCGCGACCTTGACGATCAGCCGCGGATCGAATGGCTTCGGAATCAGGTAGTCAGGCCCGAAGGACAGATCCTGGATACCGTACGCGGTTGCGACGATATCGCTCTGCTCCTGGCGTGCAAGCTCCGCAATCGCATTCACGGCGGCGACTTCCATCTCGCGCGTGATAGTGGTTGCGCCCACATCCAGTGCGCCACGGAAGATGAACGGGAAACACAGCACGTTGTTGACCTGGTTCGGATAGTCGGTGCGGCCCGTCGCGATCACGGCATCCGGCCGCACTTCGCGTGCGATTTCCGGCAGGATTTCCGGCGTCGGGTTCGCAAGCGCCAGAATGAGCGGCTTGTCGGCCATCTCCTTGACCATCTCCTGCTTCAGCACGCCGGCTGCCGACAGGCCGAGGAACACATCGGCGCCGCCGATCACTTCGGACAGCGTGCGCGCCTTCGTTTCGCGTGCGAAACGTTCCTTGTCCGGATCCATCAGCTCGGTGCGGCCCTTGTAGACCACGCCCGCGAGGTCCGTTACCGTGATGTTCTCGAGTGACAGCCCAAGGTCGACGAGCAGATCCAGACACGCAAGCGCCGCGGCACCCGCGCCCGACGCGACCAGCTTCACTTCGCGAATGTTTTTGCCGACCACTTTCAGGCCGTTCAGGATCGCTGCCGCGACGACGATCGCGGTACCGTGCTGGTCATCGTGAAAGACCGGGATCTTCATCCGCTTGCGGCATTCACGCTCGACGATGAAGCAATCCGGCGCCTTGATGTCTTCGAGATTGATGCCGCCAAAGGTCGGTTCGAGCGCGGCGATCACGTCAACGAGCTTGTGCGGGTCCGACTCGTTGAGCTCGATGTCGAACACGTCGATGCCGGCGAACTTCTTGAAAAGCGCGGCCTTGCCTTCCATCACCGGCTTCGACGCGAGCGGCCCGATATTGCCGAGGCCGAGCACCGCCGTGCCGTTCGTGACCACACCGACGAGATTGCTGCGTGCGGTGAAGCGCGCCGCGTTCAGCGGATTCTCAACGATCTCTTCACACGCGAATGCGACGCCGGGCGAATACGCGAGCGCGAGATCGCGCTGGTTGATCATCTGCTTGGTGGGCGAGACCGCGATCTTTCCGGGGGTCGGAAATTCGTGATAATCGAGCGCGGCTTCACGGAGTTTGCTATTGGCGGAATTCGACATAAGCGAGCCTGAATTGGCGGATTAGAATAGAAGTTCGACGGGCATTGTAGCGCCAATCCCACAGTTCGAGCCTTTCATTCCGAGTACAACTGCTACGACCGAAATAGTGCTAAAAGCGCGTTGCATCGATCGCATCGCAACGTTCACAGGTGTGTAGTCATCTTGAATGCAATGCACGGCTTCGGTCGCTAACCGTGCCACGGCCCCCATGCCCATGCTTTCCGAGTTCTCGTTGATCGACCGCTTCTTCGCGCGCCGTGCGGCTCGCGCGCGTGCAGCCGCAGATGCGAAAGGCGTCGCAAGCGCCGCTACGCTCGGCATCGGCGACGATTGCGCGCTGCTGTCACCGTCCGCGGGCGAGACGCTGGCCATATCGACGGACATGCTGGTCGAAGGCCGGCACTTCTTCGCGGATATCGACCCACGTGCGCTCGGCCATAAAGCGCTCGCCGTCAACCTGTCGGATCTCGCCGCGATGGGCGCGCAGCCGCAGGCGTTCACGCTCGCGTTCTCGCTGCCGCGCGCGGACGAAGCGTGGCTCGCCGCGTTCAGCGATGGGCTCTTCGAGATCGCCGAGCGTTTCAACTGCGAACTGATCGGCGGCGATACCACAGCCGGGCCGCTCAATCTGTGCCTCACCGTGTTCGGTTCGGTGCCGCCGCATGTTGCACTGCGGCGTGACGCTGCTCGCCCGGGCGACGACATCTGGGTGTCCGGCACACTCGGCGATGCGCGCGCGGGTCTTGGCGTGGCGCGCGGCGAGTGGCAGGCGGCCAACGCCGACGATGCTGCGACATTCCGTCACGCTCTCGAGCGCCCCGAGCCGCGTGTAGCGCTCGGTCTTGCGCTACGCGGCCTCGCGCACGCGGCGCTCGATATCTCCGACGGACTGGCAGGCGATCTGATGCATATCCTTGAGCGCTCGCAGATGAATGCGACCGTGAACGTCGACGCGCTGCCGCGCTCCACAGCACTGAGCCGGCTGCCGTCCGACGTGCAGCGCCGCTGCACCGTCGCCGGCGGCGACGATTACGAACTGTGCTTTACGGCACCGCCCGCGGCGCGCGCAGCAATTGAAAAAGTGAGTGACAACGTGGGACTACGCGCGACTCGCGTCGGTACAATAAACGCTTCCGATTCGGCCACCACTCCGCCCACGATCGCGTGGCACGATGCAGCGGGTGCGCCGCTTACATTGACGTTGCAAGGCTTCGATCATTTCCATGCAGACTGAACCTTCAGTCGGTTCGACAGGGGGGGCCGCGGCTGACGACCCTTCCTCGGGCACTCCGACGCCCCACGACCCGAACGGCGTCGACAACCGCGGACCGCGCGAGCCGCGGCCGCGCCGCGCGACGGCCCGCTTCATGTTGTCGCACCCGTTGCATCTGTTCTCGCTCGGCTTCGGCAGCGGGCTGTCGCCCATCCTGCCGGGCACGATGGGCACGCTGTTCGCTTGGGCATCGTTCGCGCTGTTCGCCGATAAGCTGACGGTGATCGAATGGGGCATTCTGGTGGTCGCGGGTTTTTTCGGCGGAATCGCGGTCTGCGGGTTCACGGCGAAGCGACTCGGCATCGACGATCCCGCACCGGTCGTATGGGACGAGATCGTTGCGTTCTGGCTCGTGCTGCTGATGGTCACGCCGGTGTCGTTCACGGGTCAGCTATGGGCGTTTGTGCTGTTCCGTTTCTTCGATATGGTGAAGCCGCCGCCGATCGGTTACTTCGACCGCAGACTGAAAGGCGGCTTCGGCATCATGTTCGATGATCTGGTCGCCGCATTTTTCACGCTGCTCGTGATCGCGCTGTGGCGAATGGCGGTCTGAACCGGCGCGTTTCGTCAGACCGCCGTCACGGAATCGCAGCGAAACCCCTCACCCCTTCGCTGCCTCAAGCTGGAAATACGCATGGCTACCGATACCGTCGTCCATCAACTTGCCATTCGCGCCGGCAACCGCCTGCGCGATGAGCGCCTGATGCTTGCGACCGCCGAGTCGTGCACGGGCGGCATGGTCGCGACCGCGATCACCGACATTTCAGGCAGCAGCGGCTGGTTCGAGCGCGGGTTCGTCACCTATTCGAACCAGGCGAAGAGCGAAATGATCGGCGTGCCGGCCGACATGATCGAAAAGCATGGCGCGGTCAGCGAGCCGGTCGCGCGCGCGATGGCCGAAGGCGCGTTGCGCAATAGCCGCGCGCAAGTGTCGCTGGCCATTACCGGCGTGGCCGGGCCGGGTGGCGGCACCGAGACGAAGCCGGTCGGCATGGTGTCGTTCGGCTGGAGCAACCGGCTGCACACAGTGGTGGAAACGCTCGTCTTCAAGGGCGATCGCGAACGGATTCGTGTGCAGGCGGCCGAGCATGCGTTGCGCGGGCTGCTCAAATTGCTGGATGAAAGGGAGCGCTGACACGTTCTGTGGTTGATGTCTCATCCTTTGTCCGTTGCCCGCGCCGTGCGCGCTTTTCAGCCATGCCGACGAATTCACATTCCAAAGACGAACTGATCCGCCGCTTCGGCTTGCTGCCTCATCCGGAAGGCGGGTATTACCGCGAGACTTACCGGGCGGCGCAAACCGTGCACCGCCAGGAAAGCGCAAACGAATCGCGCTGCGCGTCCACGGCGATTTACTACATGCTGTGCGACGGCGCGCATTCCGCGTGGCACCGGCTCAAGTCGGATGAAGTCTGGCATTTCTATGCGGGCGAACCGCTGAACGTGCACGTGCTCGACCGTCACGGCAAGCTGACCACGCATCGCCTCGGCGATGCGCTCACGCATCCGGACACGGTGTTTCAGGCGGTGGTGCTGGCAGGTGACTGGTTTGCCGCCGAATGCGAGGACCCGGCTAGCTTTGCGGTGGTCGGCTGCACGGTCGCGCCGGGGTTCGAATTCAGCGAGTTCGAGGTAGGCGACGTCGGGCAGTTGCAAGCGCTGTATCCCGCGTATCGGGAACTGATCGTGCGGCTTGGGCCGGCGGCAAGCAGCGCGTAGTAACACTCGCGCACCGCGCCACACCAAACATCGCAGAAACTCAGGCAGCCTCGGCGCGCGTATCCCCCAGGGCGTCCCAGATGCTCGTGTAACTCTCTGACCGGTTCATCGCGAAAGCCTACCGATACGCGTTAATCCCATCCCGCGTCTTCTCCGCGGCCCTCGCAGCCGCGTCCGCGTAGTCATCACCGTTGCCTGCATAAATAATCGCGCGCGACGAGTTGATCAGCATCCCCGTGCCCGCCGCTGTGCGTCCTGCGCGCACGGTTGCTTCGACGTCGCCGCCCTGCGCGCCGATGCCGGGAATCAGCAGCGGCATGTCGCCGACCAGGCTGCGCACCACTTCGATCTCATTCGGGAACGTCGCACCGACCACCAGGCCCATCTGTCCGCTGGTGTTCCACTGCTGCGCCGCGCGCCGCGCGACCGTCTGATACAGCGGCCGCCCGCCGACGTCGAGAAACTGCAGGTCGGAGCCGCCCGGGTTCGAAGTCCGGCACAGCACGATCACACCCTTATCCTTGTGCTCGAGGTACGGTTCAAGCGAATCGAAGCCCATATAAGGGTTCACCGTCACCGCATCCGCGCGATACCGGTCGAATGCTTCACGCGCGTACTGCTCGGCGGTGCTGCCGATGTCGCCGCGCTTTGCATCGAGGATCACCGGCAACCCCGGGTGTTTCAGATGAATATGCGCGATCAGCTGCTCGAGCTGATCTTCCGCGCGATGGGCAGAGAAATAAGCGATCTGCGGCTTGAACGCACAAGCAAACGGCGCCGTTGCGTCGACGATCTTGCGGCAGAAATCGAAGATCGCGTCCGACCGGTTCGCGAGCGCGCCGGGGAACTTCGCCGGTTCGGGATCGAGCCCGACGCACAGCAGCGAGTTCGTGTTTTGCCAGGCCAGATGAAGTGTCTGAATGAAGGAGGACATGGTGAAACCCGCGCGGGTCTGGTGTGCAGAGGAGGCGCGTATTTTACCCGCCTCGCTCACCGCCTTTGCAGCGAAGCGCCGCACCTGCGCGCGGCGCGCGCGCGTCACTGCCGCCGCGCGCTGCGTCCGCCGGCGACCGCGCGCAGCCCCGTGTGCTCGACGGTGAACCGGAAGGTGCGCGACAACCGCTCGCCGCGCGCGAGCATCGTCATCCCATGCTCGGCCGCGCCGCCGGGCAGATTCATTGCGTTAATCGGGTGATCAACCGGCTCGAAGCAGAAAAAGTCCTCACCTGGCGGCGTGTACAGCACGTAGCAATCGGTGCTCGACGACACGGTCAGCGAAAGCCGCCGTTTCGGCCACACGACCGTCGCGCGTCCGCTCCAGTCGGTAAACGCGTGATTGACCAGCGAGCCCGGCAGCGGATACGCGACTCCGAATTGCCAAGCGGGCGGCGCGGGGACATGCCGCACCGGCAGCCAGTCGTCGCCGGACAGCCACAGGCCCGCCGCGGCCGCCGACAGACGCGTATCGCCGTCACGCACCAGAAACGGATGCACGCCGAGGCCGAACGGCAGCGTGTCGCGCCCGACGTTCTCGATGTCGAGCATGATCACGAGCGTTGGGCCATCGAGCGCATAGCTTTGCGTCGCGCGATACGCGTACGGCTTGCCGTCGCTGCGATCGAGCGTCAGACGCACGCTGTCCCGGGCCGTTTCGGCAACCTGCCACGACGCGAGCCAGCCGTCTCCATGAATAGGCAGTGCTTCCCCAGCGCGATTGCACGGCACAGCGACCGTGCGGCCACCGACGCTGAACCGCCCGCCGCCGATGCGGTTCGAGTACGGCAGCAACGAATAGCACGCGAGTTCGTTCGCATCGGTCTGTCCGTTCACCTGCCGGCAGCGCCGGAACACAGGCACCAGACTGCCTTCGCTGCGCCAGTCGAAACGCGTCAGCCCCCCGCCCAGATGCGGCGCGACGTCGACGCGCAAGTGCGCGTTGGCGAGCGTCAGGCAATCGACCTCGCCGGCGCCCGACGCGCCGATCGCCACCGCCGACGTGCTCGGGCCGGCCAGCACCGGCGGATGCGCCGCCGCTTCGAGCCGCGCGCGGCGCGTTTGAGTGGGGGAAGAAGACGGGACAGCAGAATTCGCGACAGTCATATCAAAGCTCCCTCGAGAGGCATCGAATGTCGCCGTCGGCGGACGGCGGCTTATGCGGGTAGCGCGGCGAACCGGCTACCTCTTTGGGTCTGTGCTGCATGCTGCGAATTGCCCTGCTTCAAGCGGATAAAGCGATGTAACGCTAGCCGAAACAAATGAACCACACGTTAAAAGCGCGGTGACGCGCAACGCCCGCCACCGAAAAATCGAACGGACACTGAACGGACTTCAGATCACCTGGCGAAACCGCCTTTCACCGGCGCGCCCTCGAATACCGGCTCCGGCAAACCGCGCCGCGCGGGCGTCGCGACGAACACGCCACCTGCGAGAGGATCCACGCGCAACGCGTCGGCATCGAGACCGACCCGCGCGCTCGTCACGTACAGCGTCGCCAGCCGCGCACCGCCCAGCGCGACGCAGCTGGGCTGCGCCGTCGGCACCGTCACGCGTTCCGTTTCGAGGCCGTTCGCATCGTAGCGCACGACCCGACCGCCGCCCCAGTGTGCGTTCCACAAGCCGCCGTCGGCATCCACCGTCGAGCCGTCGGGTTCGCCGGTCGCGTCCGTGAGCCGCACAAAGAGGTGCTCATTCGCGACACGGCCATCCGCGCGGTAATCGCATGCGCGAATCTCGCGCGTCGGCGAATCGCAGAAGTACATCGTCGCGCCGTCCGGGCTGAACGCAATGCTGTTTGAAATGGCCGGCGCCGGCAATGGCAGCCGTTCCAGCGTCAGATCGTGATTGAGCCGATAGAAGCCGCCGATCGGCCGCACCGGCGCGCCTTCGTCTTTGGTGCCGAACACAAAGCGCCCCTGGCGGTCGCACCGGCCGTCGTTCACGCGCGTGTTCAAACCGGGTTCGACATCGACAATCGACTCGATCTCACCGGTCGCCAGATCGAAGAACGCGATGCGCGACGCGAGCCCGAGCAGCAGATAGTGCGGATCGGCGCACAGTGCGAAGGTCGCGAGCCGCTCGGGCATCGTCCACGACGTGCTGCGCTGCTCGTTCGGATCGTAGCGCCACAGCCGCGCGCCTTCGATGTCGGTCCAGTAGAACCGGCCGCTTCGCGCGCACCACGTCGCACCTTCGCCGAGCGCGCATTTCGCGTCGATCGCGAGCGCCGCGCGCTGGGCCTGCCCATTCTGCTGCCCGTTCGATTGCATGACTGGCGTGCCGCTCATGCCCACCCTCCATCGACGATCATGTCCTGTGCGGTAATCATCCGGCTATCGTCGGCGGCCAGAAACAGCGCCATCCGCGCGAGATCGTCCGGCATCAGCTCCGCATCGATGCACTGTCCTTCCTTGATCGCGCGACGGCCCGCGTCGTCAAGCCACAGGCGTTTCTGCTTTTCCGTCATCACCCACCCGGGCACCAGCGAATTGACCCGAATACCGAAGGCCCCGAGATCGCGCGCGAGTCCGCGCGTCAGCCCTTGTACCGCCGATTTGGCCATCACGTAAACTGGATAGTTGCCGTTTTTCAACATCCAGCTGATCGAGCCGAGATTGATAATCGAGCCGCCGCGGGCCGTTTTCATATCGTCGACCACCGCTTGCGCGGCAAAAAACTGATGCCGCACGTTCACCGCGATGCCGGCATCGAACGACTGCGGCGTGACGTCCGCGATCTTGTGGCGCTTATCGTTTGCCGCATTGTTGACGAGCACCGCAAGCGGTCCGAGCGCCGCTCGCACGTCGGCGATCGCCTTTTGCAGCGCGTCGATGTCGGTCACGTCGCAGCGCGCGAACAGCGGCTTGTGACGTGAATCGCCGAGTTCGTCGGCGAGCGCCTCGCCCGCCGTTTCGTCAATATCAAAGAACGCGACGCGCGCGCCCTGCGCGGCGAAATGCTCGACGAACGACGCGCCGATGCCGGTCGCGCCGCCCGTGATCAGCACCGTGCGGTCCGTGAGACTCGGATAGTGCGCATAGACATCGGTGGCATGCCGTGCGCTTGCGTTGGCCGGAGACGACATCGTTCGGTTCCGTTGGTTTGCGTTGATCAAGGGTCGTTTGCCACGTTGCTCACGCGCCGCGCGTCAATCGCGCGAGCCGCGGTTCTTCAACTGGTCGAGCAGCACCGCGGCGAGCAGGATCGCGCCGCGCACGAGGTACTGATAGAACGCGTCAATATTCAACAGGTTCATCACGTTCTCGACGGTGCCCATGATCAGCACGCCGATCACGACGCCGGAGATGGTCGCGCGGCCACCGAGCAGCGACACGCCGCCGAGCACGCACGCGGAGATCACGTTGAGCTCGAAGCCTTCCGCCGCGTTCGGCTGGCCCGACGTGATACGCGACGCGAGAATCACCCCGGCCAGCGCGGTCACCGCGCCCTGAATCAGGAAGATATAGACGCGCGTCCGCTCGACATTGATACCGGCGAGCCGCGACGCTTCCGGATTACCGCCGATCGCAAGCGTATTGCGGCCATACACGGTTTGATTGAGCATCACGCCGAACACGATAAAGCAGACCAGCGTGACCCAGATCGGCAGCGACACGCCGAAGAAGGTCAGGCCACCGAGCGCGATAAAGGTATCCGACGACACGCCGACCGCCTGCCCGTGCGACGCGATAAAACCGAGACCCCGCACGATTTCCATGGTCGCGAGCGTCGTGATCAGCGCGTTGATGCGCAGATACGCGATAACCGCGCCGTTCACGAAGCCGATCACTCCGCCGGCCGCGACCGCGGCGACGATCGCAATAAACGTGTTATTGGTCGCGTTCAGCACCATTGCGCACAACACGCCGGCGAACGCGACGGTCGAGCCCACCGACAGGTCGAAATCGCGCGACGCGAGACAGAACATCATCGTGCACGCGACCATGCCGATCTGCGAGATCGACAGCGCGAGGCCGAGCATATTCTCGATCGAGAAGAAGTGATCGACCGTCAGCGACATCGTGATGAACATCACCACGAAGATCACGATCAGGCTGTACTCGGTGATCTGCTGCCACCATTTCTGGCGGTCGCTCGCCTGTGGAATCAGCGCTTCGGCGGCGCTTTTTGCCGCCTGTTGCGCGAGGTTTTCTCCAGCTTGTTGCATTTTCGTTGCTCCTCGGCCTTCAGGCCGCCTGCGCGGTTTCGGGTACGCTCGAACTTGTCGGCAATGCGAGGCTCAGCACCGATTGCTCGGTGGCCACGCCACGCGCCAGCTCGCCGGAAATGCGGCCTTGCCGCATCACGACGATGCGATCGGAAACGCCGAGCACTTCCGGCAATTCCGATGAAATCATCACGATCGCACAGCCGCGTTCCGCCAGCTGATAGATCACGTTGTAAATCTCGTGCTTCGCGCCGACGTCGATGCCGCGCGTCGGTTCGTCGAGAATCACGACCTTCAGGTCCGGTTCCGCCAGCCAGCGCGACAGAATCGCCTTCTGCTGGTTGCCGCCCGACAGGAAGCGGATTTTTTGCCGGCGGCTCGGCGTCTTGATCTTCAACAGCTTGATAAAGCGGTCCGCGGTCTCCGCTTCTTTCTTGCGATCGAGAAAAATGCCCGCGCGCAAAAAGTGGCGCCGGCAACTGATATTGATGTTCTCGGACACCGACGCGATCGCGACGATGCCCTCTTCCTTGCGGTCTTCCGGGCACAGCACGATGCCCTGGCGGATCGCATCGCCGGCGCTTTTCACCTTGATCGGCTTGCCGTCGAGCGTCAGTTGCCCGCCCTTTTTCGGATCGTCTCCATAGACGAGGTGCATCAGCTCGCTGCGCCCCGCACCGACCAGACCGAAGAACCCGACAATCTCGCCGCGGCGCACTTCGAAGCTCGCCGGCTCCGCGAGCGGCCTGCCTTCGATGCCCTTTGCCGAGAATCGCACTTCACCCAGCGCGCGCGGCGTGTAGTTATAGATGTCCGAGATTTCCCGGCCCACCATCTCGCTGACGATCGTGTCGCGGCTCACGCCTTCGAGCGTCTCATGCGACGCGACCTTGCGGCCGTCGCGGAAAATCGTGCAGGCGTCGCATAGCTGATAGATCTCATCCATCCGGTGCGAGATATAAATCAGCGCGCGGTTATCGGCGCGCAGGTCGCGCACGAGCTTGAACAGCACTTCGGTTTCGCGATGCGACAGCGAGCTGGTCGGCTCGTCGAGCGCGATCACGCGCGCATTGCGCATCAGCGCCTTGCAGATTTCGACCATCTGCCGCTGCGCGATCGACAGCTTGCGCAGCTTCGCATCCGGATTGAGATCGACGCCCATTGCCGTCAGCTGCTCGCGCACATAGCGCTTCGCATAGCGCTTGTTCACCCAGCCGAGCGAATTCGGCAAGCGGCCGAGCATCAGGTTTTCCGCAACCGTCAGATCCGGCACGTACTGCAATTCCTGGTGAATCACCGCGATGCCGGCCGCGATCGACGCACCCGCGCTCGCGAAATGCACTTCGTTGCCGTCGATCTCCACATGCCCCGAGTCCGGCTGATATTCGCCGCCGAGGATTTTTAGCAGGGTCGATTTCCCCGCGCCGTTCTCGCCCATCAGGCCGTGCACCTGGCCCGCGCGCACGTCGAACGAAATGCCGTCGAGCGCGCGTACGCCTGGAAACACCTTGCCGATATTGTCAAAACGCAGCGTCGCTGACACTTCGCCTCCTGTTGCCCCTGGGTTTGCGTCGTGCAAACCGCTCATGCAAACCATTTCTGCAAAACGCGCGGACGTCATGGCCGCCCACGCGCTTTGCCGTTGCTACATTTCACGTCTGCAGTAACGGACAGCCGTTACTGCGACGCGAGACCCATCTCCTTGCGCACTGCGGCGACGTTATCGCGCGTGGCGAGCATGCCGGTCGTCAGCGTCAACAGCGGCGGCTCCTTGCCTTGCGTGATCCACGTATACATCAGGTCCGAGGTTTCCTCGCCGTGGCGCTTCGGGCTGATGATCACCGTGCCGTAGAAGCCCGTCGGCTGCGGCTTCTTGAACTCGTTCAACGCCGAATCCGAACCGCCGATACCGATGCCGATCATGTTGTCGGCTTTGAAGCCGCGGCCTTCGGCAGCGCGTACTGCGCCGAGCACCGCTTCGTCGTTCAGGCCATACGCGACCCAGTGCTTGAACTGCGGGTTCTTCGTCAGTGCGATGTTCGCCGCGTTGAACGCGTTTTCCGTGTCGGTCTTCGCTTGCGGCGCGGTGATCACGTTCGCCTTCGGGAAGCCCGCGGCGACGAGCGCGTCGGTCGCGCCGGCGGTACGATCATGCGCGGTCGGCAGTTGCTCGTAGGTCACGTCGATCGCGCCGACGTCCTTCATGTCCCAGCCGCGCTTCTTGATCTCGGCGGCAATGCCGTCGCCGACCTGCTTGCCGATGTTGTACGCGGAGATGCCCATATGCGGCACCGACTCGATCGGCTTGCCCGAACCGTCGACGAGGCGGTCATCCACCGTCATCATCTTCAGGCCGTCGGCCTTCGCCTTGGCAACGATGCCCGGCCCGAGCTTCACGTCCGGCGTGCAGATCACGAAGCCTTGCGCTTTCTGCGCGGCAAGGTTGTCGATCGCGCTCATCACCTTCTCGCCCGACGGCGCACCGATTTTCACGAGCGTGAAGCCCTTCTCCTTCGCTGCGATCTCGGCGAACTTCCATTCGTCCTGGAACCACGGCTCTTCCGGCTGCTTCACGAGAAAGCCGATCTTGACCTGATCGGCCGCCTGCGCAACCGGCGCATTGAACAGCACCGCCGTCGCTGCCGCTGCGAGCGTGAGGAATATTCTGCGTTTCATATTGCGTGTCTCCTAACTAGGTAACGAGAAGGTTATCGGCCGCGTCTTCTTGTACCGGGACTGACACACGCGGCCAGCGCGTCAACCGGTTCACTTTGCTCGCCACGTGTTGCGTTGGCGCGTGTTACTTTGCTTGCTGCTGCGTTAACCTGTGCTGCCTGTCCTTCAATCGTGATAAAGCGCCGAGCGCCCACCATCAACGGTGATGCAGCTCGCGTTGATAAACGGCGCTTCGTCGGATGCGAGAAACACCGCGGTCATCGCCACTTCATCAGGACGGCCGATGCGCTTCATCGGCTGCAAATCGAGCGTGGCCTGCTGCGCGGCGGCGGGGTCCGGCTGGCTGTCCCACCAGTCGCGCGTCAACTGCGTTTCGATATAGCCGGGCGCGATCGCGTTGACGCGCACATGACGCGGCGCGTATTCGATGCCGAGCGCGCGCGTGAGGCCGATCACGCCATGTTTGGCAACCGGATACGGAAAGCAGCCCGGAATGATCTTGAACGAGTGCGTCGACGCGATATTCACGATGCTGCCGCGACCGCGTTCGACCATGCCTGGCAACGCCGCACGGCAGCCGTTCCAGACGCCGTCGAGGTCGACCGCGAAGCAGCGGCGCCAGTCGTCGTCGGTCATCGTCAGCGGATCGCAGAACACGTTGATGCCCGCATTGTTCACGAGCACGTCGAGCGGGCCGAAGCGGCGCTGGGCTTCGTCGACCGCGTGCTGCACGGAAGCGGCTTGCGTCACGTCGGTACGCACGGCGAGCACGCGCGCGCCGCCCGCGCCACCGCTTGCGCCAGGGTCAGCGGCTTCGATTTCGCTCGCGGTACGCCGCGCCGCGTCGATATCCAGTTCGGCGAGCACGACCGCCGCGCCTTCGCGTGCGAACGCATGCGCGATCGCAGCGCCAATGCCACGTCCGGCGCCGGTGATCAGTGCGACCTTGCCAGCGAGGCGCTTCATTTCTTCGCACCTGCCCGGGCGATGCGCAGCCCATTGATAAAAGCCTTCGCATGCGAGGCGGTCGTCGTGGCGCTCTGACCCGGCTTGTACAGTGCGGAACCCAGGCCGAAGCCGTTCGCGCCGGCGGTCAGAAACGGCCCCATGTTGTCCGGCGTGATCCCGCCGACCGGCAGCAGCGGCACCTGCGTCGCAATCACCGCGCGCCATGCCTTCACCACTTGACAGCCGAGTTGCTCGGCGGGGAACATCTTCAGCACGTCCGCACCGTTTTTCAACGCGATAAACGCCTCGGTCGGCGTCGCCACACCGGGCGCACACGCCATCGCATGCGACTTCGCCGCGCTCACGACTTCCGGGTCCGCATGCGGCATCACGATCAGTTCGCCGCCCGCCTGCTTCACCTGATGCACGAACACCGCTTGCAGGACCGTGCCCGCGCCGACGATCGCGTCGGACGGCAGCGCCTGGCGGATCGCCGCGATGCTGTCGAACGGCTGCGGCGAGTTGAGCGGCACTTCGACGATCCGGAAGCCCGCTTCATAGAGTGCACGGCCGTGATCCGCCGCATCGGCCGGCGTCACGCCGCGCAGGATCGCGATAAGCGGACACGCTTCGAAGGCGGCCATCAGGCCGGCGTGCGGCTGATAGGGTCCGGGCAGATTCAGTTCAGCTTGCATGTCGGTTCCTTTTCCTTTCGCGTGTCCGTTCCGTTGCGGCTCGCGGTGTGATCTCGCGGACTAGCCGATGCGCGCTGCGGGCGCGGCATCGGCGGCAGGCGTGACAAGCCCCGCCTGCACCGCGATGCGCCACAAACCGCGCTCGGTCGCGTGCTTGACGAGTTCGGCCGACTGACAGCCGTATTGCGTCAGCGCGAGCCGGTATCGTTCGCACAGCGCTTCGTTGCCGATCAGCCGCAATGTGCGCCCGGCAAGCGTCGCCTGCTGGCGCTCAAGCACCGCTTCGAGTCCATTCAGTTCATGTCCGATCAACAGCCCCGACAGATAGTCGGGCTGCTCTTCGCGCGAAAGTTGCGCGGTCAGCCCGAGCGTGCGGGTGCTGAAGATCGTCGCGAGCATGCCCGCGTGGCCGTGATTGCGCGCGACGCTGATGCCGCGTAGAAACGCCGCCGTATCGGGACGATCGGGCGTCGTCATCGTGCGGCCGAGAATCGTGTGCTCGGAGAGCGCCGCGAACACCTCGCCCGTCATAAACGTGTAGAAGCGCTCGATGCGCGTGCCGCGCACGATCACCCACTTCGCGTGCGTGCCGGGCAAGCCGATCAGCGCGCTGTCCTGTTCGTCCGCGGCGGACTGTCGCGCCGCACCTGTCGCTGCGCTGGCCGCTTCACCGGCGAGCGCGCCGAAAATCTGCGTCTCTTCACCGCGCATCACGTTCGGCAATTCGCCGCGCTCCAGCGCGCCCGGCACGATATGCAACGCGATACCGCGTGCCGTCTGCACACGCACGATGCCGCGCACAATCGCGTCGGCACTCGCGGGCGTGTCGACGTACGGCGCTTCCTTCCAGCCCTGCGCGCTGCCGACCATGCCCGCCGCGATCACCGGCAGATGCGGCGCCTGTTCAAGCCAGCTGCCGCACAGCGCGTCGAACGCGACGTCGAAGCCGCCATCGCTCGCGGCGCGCGGCAGATTCATGATGCCGGCCGTCGAGGCGCGCGTGTCGAGCAATTGACCCGCCGCATCGAACAGGTACGCGCGCAACGCCGTCGTGCCCCAGTCGAGCGCGACGAGCGCCGCCTCGTTGCGCACGGCGCGCGACGCCGGCGCACCGGCGCTGTCTTGCTGCGCGTCACGCGGCGCGGCCGCGATGGAGGCCGGTGAACCCAGATATGTCATCGCTTGATCCTGCGGGTTGCCGGTTGCGGCGTACGCCAGCCGAGTTCCTCCGAGATCGCGCGCGCTTCGCGCTGCAAGACCGGAATCAGTTCATCCATCCGCTCGAGCGACATATACGGAATCGTGCTCGCCACCGATAGCGCAGCGACGATCGCACCGGACGCGTCGCGCACCGGCGCGGCGACACAACGGATCGACGCTTCGTTCTCTTCGAGATCGAACGTAAAGCCGCCGCCGGCGTAATTGGTCATTCGCTGCATGAAGGTCTGCAGATCCGGCCGGTTGTCAGGCTTGAAACTGACGCCGGCAAGCGCACGGCGCGATGCGTCGAAGAGCTTCTGCCACGCCTCGGGCGTGAGGTCGAGCATCATCGCCTTGCCGATTCCGGTCGACGCGAGCGGCATCCGGTGGCCCACGCGCGAGCGCATTTCGAGGCCGCGCGTGCCGGGAATCTTGTCGATATAGAGCACGTCGTCGCCGTCGCGCACGCCGAGATGGATCGTGTCGTGCGTCGCTTCCGCGAGCGCGGCGAGGTGCGGGCGCGCGACGGTCGTCAACGGCATCTGCTCGAGCGCGATCGTGCCGAGCTCGATCAGCTTCGGGCCGAGCAGATAGCCGCCCTGGACCTGGCGCAGATAGCGCGCCTGCACGAGACTGCTGACGAGCCGGTGCGTGGTGCTGCGCGTCGTGCCGAGCGCGGCGCCGAACGTGCGCAGGTCGCGCACGCCAGCCGCCGCCGCTTCGAGAATCGCGAGGCCGCGCAGCAGCGTCTGCGTGCCAGCCTGCTGCGGCGTGATATCGAGCAGCGTCCTCGGCAGCGCGATCGTGTCGCGGTCGGCGGGTGCAGGCGCGGCGCCGTTCGACGGGCGCGACGCGACGGGTTTTCTCACCGCGTCGCTTTCGGACCCGGCGTGATTGGTCATCGCTTTATTCATGGCGATCAGACAAACGGGTTGAGATGTGACTGCGCGCAGCCGGCGCGGCGGCGGACAGCATCGGCGGTTGTGGCGAGTGTCGCGGGGCAACACGATGCGCGACCTATGTGCGCACGCTGCCGGAACAGAATCAAGGCCATAGAGGGTTGTCTCCGATTCGTTTTGCGCTTCGTCACGCCTATGCTGCGGTGGCGCCGACGAGAGTTTTTTTTGCCGAGGGTCCGGCTGGTTGGAACGGATTGTAGGGGGCTTTTTCGCGATACACCAATATGTGAATGTACCTATCAAATATTGGGATTTTAGTTGAATGTATTTTGAAAGCAAAGCGGCGATTGCCCTGTGGTGGGCAATCGCCGCTTTGTCGATGGGATCGCGGTAAGGGCCGCGCGAAGTCCGCTCAGTCCGGCAATTCGGCCGCCCCCATGCGCCTCGCTATCACCCGGGCGCGCTGGGCCAGATAGCCGGAATTGCGGTGCTCGTCGAAGTATTTCGGCCGCGGCAGCATCACGGCGAGCCGCGCCGCCTGGCCAGCGGAGAGTTTCGCGGCGGACGTCTTGAAGTAGTAGCGCGCCGCCGCCTCGGCGCCATAGACGCCATTGCCCCATTCGACGGAATTCAGGTAGATCTCGAAGATCCGCTGCTTGTCCATCAGCGTCTCGAGCATCCACGTGATGATGAGTTCCTGCCCTTTGCGGATGTAGCTCTTTTCACGCGACAGAAACAGATTGCGCGCGAGCTGCTGGGTAATCGTCGAGCCGCCCGCGACGATCCTGCCGCGCGCCTTGTTCTTTTCCCACGCCTGCAGGATCGCGTCGGTCTCGTAGCCGTTGTTATTGACGAAGTTCGCGTCTTCGGACGCGATGATCGCGCGCTTCAGGTTGCGTGAGATCTGGTCGTACGGCACCCACGTATGCTGGATCGACAGATCGGGCCGATCCTGCGCGAGACGCCAGGCATCCGAGCGCATAAACGCGGTCGATTGCGGATTCACGTAGTTCCACAGCGCGATCTGCGCGAAGTAAAACGCCTGCGTCGCGAGCCACGAGAATGCGAATACGGCCACCCCGTACGCGAGCCACCGGGCGAGACTCAGCGTTTTCACGCGTCCCGAGCGCTTCGATCGTGTCATGTTCTCCGCTATGCTCAACGCCGCTCGCCAGTAGAGTGAAGACAATCCGCTCGCGCCCACCGGACGCGAACGCTAGGCGCCGTCCGGCACGGCGAGCTGCTTGCGCAGTTCCGCGAGTACCGGCGCGCCGTCAGGCCGCACGCCGCGCCACACGTAAAACGACTCGGCCGCCTGCTCGACCAGCATCCCGAGACCATCCGCTGCGCGTGCGCCAAGCGTCCGCGCATGCTGCATGAAGACAGTCGGCTGCGCGCCGTACATCATGTCGTAGGCAAGCGTCTGCGTGCCGAATGCGCGGTTGTCGCATTCGGGGAGCGCGCCGTCCAGACTCCCCGCCGTTGCGTTGACGATGACGTCATACACAACCGGTTCCATTGCCTGCGCAGCGCCGCCGCCCAGACGGCAACCCACGTCGCGCGCCGCCTGCGCGAACTGCGCGACCAGCGCTTCGGCCTTCGCTGCCGTGCGATTGACGATAGTCAGTACGGCTGGCGCCCGCTCGAGCACCGGTAGTACGACGCCGCGCGCGGCCCCACCCGCGCCGAGCAGCAGCACGCGGGCGCCCGCCAGCGCGACGCCGAGGTTCACTTCGATGTCGCGCACGAGGCCGAAGCCATCGGTGTTGTCGCCATAGATGCCGGCCGCGTCGAATCGTAACGTATTCACCGCGCCTGCGGCCGCCGCGCGCGACGATAGCGTGTCGGCCAGCGCATGCGCGTCGAGCTTGAACGGCACCGTCACGTTCAGGCCGCGGCCGCCGGTTTCAATAAACTCGCGCACGTGCGGCACGAACGCATCGACCGGCGCAAGCAGACGGCCGTATTCGACCGGCTCGCCGGTCTGCTCGGCAAAGCGGGCATGAATCAACGGCGATTTGCTGTGCGCGATCGGATTGCCGATCACTGCATAGCGGTCGCGCGCGATAGCCGGCTTGCTCATCGGCCCGGCTCCGTTGCGTGATGCGGGTTGGACCCGGCGGCGTCCGCGCCGTCCGCGCCGTCCGCGTCGCCGTCGGGTTCGCCGCCGTGCGGCGTCGCGCCTTCGGCGGACGCCGCGTCACCCGCGTCCGCACCGTCCAGGTCCGCTTCGGCCTGCGCCTCGGCTTCGCTCTCAGCCGATTCGTCGGCTGCGTCGATGACTTCCTCGGCGCCTTCGCTATCGTCCGCTTCCTCGACGTCGGCACCGCTCGTGACCGACGGCGCATCGAGCACATGCACGAGGCGCACCGACGCCTCGATCGTCAGTTCATCGAGCGACATCACATCGAGCAGCACCCGCGTGCCGCGCGCATGTACACCGAGCCCCGGCACGTGCAGCAGCAGCGGCACCTCTTCGAGCCGCACGAGGTCGCCCTTCACCACCGTCGCGACGACCTGCTTCCGGCCTTCCTGTTTGATCCAGCGCAGGCACCAGAAGTACTCCATCCGACGCTGATGATCGGCGTACGCGGTATAGGTATCGTCAAAGCCCTGCACGACGGCGAACAGATCCGCGTCCTTCGGCTTGAACGGCGCGGCGAGCTTCGCGGTCACGCCATGGTGCACGCAGGCGAGCAATTGCCACTGGTTGACGAGGTCGACATAGCGGCGCAGCGGCGACGTGCTCCACGCGTACTGCGCGACGCCGAGCCCCTCATGCGGCGCCGCCGTGGTTTGCATCCTCGTGCGCTTCGGACCGGTCGGTGCGCCGAACGCGCGTTGCGACCGGTAGATGCCGGGCACGCCGTGGTCGTGCAGCAAGGCGCCCCACGTCGAGTTCGCGAGAATCGCGAGCTCCGCAACGATCAGGTCCAGCGGCGACCCGCGCCGGCGCGGCGTGATCGTCACATGTTCGCCCTCGACGTAGAAGTTGAAGTCAGTGTTGCGCTGCACTTCGCGTTTGAGGCCATAGCTCGCCCGCATCACCTGGCGCTTTTCGAACAGCGCCTGCGCGAACGGCCACAGCACCGCGATGTCGTCCTTGTGCGGATAATCGCCGGTGCCGGCGGCGAGCGCCGCTTCGGTCACCTGTTCATCGAGCGTGTTGTGCCGCAGGTTGGTCTTCACGAATACCAACTCGGCGCGCGTTTCGGTCGCGACGATGTCCTGAGTCTCGCGGTTCACGATGCTGTACAGCGACAGCGCCGGACGCATGCCGCCCTCGGCAAGCGTGAACACGTCAACCACGTCGTCCGGCAACATGGTGATCTTGTCGCCCGGCATATAGACCGTCGACAGCCGCGCGCGCGCAATCGCGTCGACCGCGTCGCCGCGCGTGATGCCAAGCGCCGGCGCCGCGATATGCACGCCGATCCGCACACGGCCATCGGACAGATGTTCGACCGAGAACGCATCGTCGATTTCGGTGGTCGTCACGTCGTCGATCGAGAACGCTTCGACCTCGGCTTGCGGCAGCTCTTCCGACAACGCGCCCGGCGTCACCGGCGCAAAACCGGTGCCATGCGGAAAATACTCGGACAGGAAGCGTGCCTCATGAAGCGCACGTGCCGATGGAATGCCGCCGCAATCCAGCATCAGGCGCGCAGGCGACACTCCGCGCTGCGCGGCGGCCGCTTCGAGCGCCTTGTACTCGATCGAGTTCTTGTCGGGCTTCGTCAACATCCCGAGCACCTTGCCGGCGAACGCGTCCGGCAGCCGCCCGTCCTTCAGTTCGGCTTCGTAGCCCGATTGCACGAGCGCCTGCTGACGCTTGCGTTCGAGCGACGCAAGCGCCATCTGCAGTTGCTCCTGCGGCGCGCGCTGGTACTGGCCGCGGCCCTTGCGCCGGAAGTAGACCGGCGCGCCGTGCATGCGCAGCACGAGCGCCGCACGTTCGATCGGCCCGAATGCGTCACCGAAGTATTCGGCGCCCAGCGTCGCGAACGGAAACTCCTCCTCCGGCGCGCACTCCCACAAAAAGTCGAGATCGATCTGCTGCGCGGCCGCGTCGGCCCGCTCCATCAGCTCGCCGGCGGCCGGCTTGTCGAACTCGATCAGCACGTCCTTTGCGCGCACCTTGGCGCGCCGTCCGCCCGGCAACTCGACCTGAAACGCATCGCCTTGCTTCGACAGCACGCTGCCTGCCTTGAAACTGCCCGATTCCTCAAAGAAAACGTTCACTCAATACTCTCATTCTGGCTTGCGTCGACCGCCGCGGTCCGCTCCCGTATGCATGGCAACCGGGATGCGTGTGCGCCGTGTCCTATCACGGCACGGCACCGCGTGCGGCAGTTTCAGATTCGTGGGGACAGCCGCGGTTTATTCCGTCTGTTGCGTCGCGGCGCCTTCGCGGGGCACGGCTGTCGGGTCCGGCGCGACGGAGACGGCCGCGGCGCTGTCGCAAAAGGCGAGCACGTCGTCGACATAGTCCGGGAACTCGCTGATCGTATGGTCGCTCCCTTCGATCAGCTTCGTTCGGGCAGCCGGATAGTGCGCGAGCATTTCGCGGTAATCGAGCACTTCGTCGCCGGTCGCCGCAAACAGATAATAGCGTTCGGGCCGCGTGATCGATGTGACGGCGAGCGCACGCATCTCGTCGAGATGATGCGATTCGACGACGATACTGCCGCCACCGTGCACGCGCGGCTGCTCGCCCAGATACGCGGACAGATCGCGCTGCGGCACGACCGCCGGATTTAGCAGCACGGCCGGCCAGCCGTGCTTTTCCGCCAGATGCGTCGCGAAGAAGCCGCCGAGCGAGCTGCCGATCAGCGCCACGCGCGCGGGCTGCGCGGCCGCGACCAGCGACTCGGCAAGCGCCACGGTTTCGAGTGGCGACACTGGCAGTTGCGGGCAGCACCATTCATCGCTGCGGCCAAGCGCGGCGAGCCGTTCAGCGAGCAGGCGCGCCTTGAACGATTGAGGCGACGAGCGGAATCCGTGCAGATAAAGAATCACGCGACGCCCCGCGCGAGCGCCGCCGGACGCATGGACAGCGCGTCGAGCAGCTTTTGATGCACGCCGCCGAAGCCGCCGTTGCTCATCACAAGCACGTGGTCGCCCGGCTGCGCGACCTCGACGACGGCCTTCACGAGCGCGTCGATGTCGTCGAATGCGCGCGCCTTGCCGCCCAGCGGCGCGAGCGCCTCTGCAAGATTCCAGCCGAGCGCGTCGCGACCGGCCGGCGCGCCGTAGCCGAAGACGAGATCCGCATCGGCCAGACTGCCGGGCAATTGCGCCTTCATCACACCGAGTTTCATCGTGTTAGAGCGTGGCTCGAGCACCGCGAGAATGCGCGTGTGCTTTCCGCCTTGAGCGCGACCGACACGCGTACGCAGGCCGGCAAGGGTGGTGTCGATCGCCGTCGGATGATGCGCGAAGTCGTCGTAGACCGTGACACCGTCGACGCTGCCGCGCACTTCCATGCGCCGCTTCACATTGCGGAATGTCGCGAGCGACCGCGCCGCCTGCGCGGGCGGCACGCCGACATGGCGCGCGGCGGCGATCGCGGCCAGCGCATTCATCCGGTTGTGCTCGCCCTGCACCTGCCAGTCGACCACGCCGACGCGCTCGGCGTGCTGATAGACCGCAAAGCGCTTATCGACCGGCACGCCTTGTTCGGCAACGAGCGCCTGCCAGCCGCCTTCGACACCGAAACGCTCGACCTCGCTCCAGCAGCCGCGCGTAAGCACGCGCTCGAGCGCGGCTTCGCGTCCGTTCGCGACGATCCGGCCGATGCGCGGAATGGTGCGCACGAGGTGATGGAATTGCGTTTCGATTGCAGCGAGATCGGCAAAGATGTCGGCGTGATCGAACTCGAGGTTGTTCAGGATCGCGGTGCGCGGCCGGTAGTGGACGAACTTCGAGCGTTTGTCGAAGAACGCGGTGTCGTACTCGTCGGCTTCGATTACAAAGAAGCTCGAATCGGTAAGCCGCGCCGACACCCCGAAGTTCAGCGGCACGCCGCCGATCAGGAAGCCCGGATTCATGCCCGCGTCTTCGAGCAGCCACGTCAGCATCGAGCTCGTGGTGGTCTTGCCGTGCGTGCCGGCGACCGCCAGCACCCATTTGCCGTTCAGCACATGCTCGCCGAGCCACTGCGGGCCCGACACATACGGCAAACCGCGGTCGAGAATCGCCTCCATCAGCGGATTGCCACGCGATACGACATTGCCGATCACGAACAGATCAGGCTTCAGATCGACCTGCTCCGCGCCGTAACCCTCGATAAGCCCGATGCCTTGCGCTTCGAGCTGCGTGCTCATCGGCGGATAGACACCGGCGTCGCAGCCGGTCACCTGGTGGCCCGCGCTGCGCGCGAGCACCGCCAGACCGCCCATGAACGTGCCGCAGATACCGAGGATGTGGATGTGCATAGAGCGGTCCTTGCAAAGGCGGCTATTGTACCCGACGACCCGCGCCGGCCGGGGCTGCAAGGCCCGAAAAGACCTGGTGCAAGGGGGTGGCCGCGCGCAAAAGGCCGCCTCACAATCTCTAGTATGATTACCTGATGGTCCGCAAACTACATTTCGACCCGACGCGCGTGCGCGAAGAAATCGCGATCGCGGCTGCGCGAATGATCGCGGAAGACGGTCTCGACTACTCGACGGCCAAGCGCAAAGCCGCGCGGCAGGTCGTCGGGGAGACGCGCGTTTCCGGCGATTGGCTGCCGGATAACGACCAGATCGAAGAAGAAATCCGCGAATACCAGTCGCTGTTCCAGGGCGACACGCAGCCGGCGGTGTTGCGCCGGCTGCGCGAGATTGCGCTCGACTGGATGCAGCGCCTCGCACCGTTCAATCCGTATCTGACCGGCGCGGTGCTGGGCGGCACGGCGGGCGAGCACTCGGATATTCACCTGCAGGCGTTTTGCGACAACCCGAAAGAAGTCGCCATTTACCTGCTGAATCAGAACCTGCCGTACGACGTTTCAGAAACCCGACATTTTGCCGGGCGCGGCTACGTGGAGACGCTGAGCTTCCTGTGGCGGCCGCCGTCGGAAGGACGTGGCGCGGAATCGGTCGGCATTCACGTCGCGCTGTATGGCACCGACGACCTGCGCGGTGCGGTGCGCGCCGATGCGCGCGGCCGGCTTGCGCGCGCGAGTCTCCAGGCGGTTCAGGCGTTGCTCGACGAAAGCAACGCCGCACCTTCTACCAATTGAGCAGACCTTAGATGAACATGAAGCGGATTCTGACGGGGGTGGCGGTCGCGGTGGTCGCGGTCGCGGGCGGCGTGGCAGCCAGTCACTGGATGCTCGGCGATTCGCTGACCAAAGTCGCGCACGCGGCGGCGCCCGCATCGACACTGGCCCCGGCAAGCGCGGTCGACCAGTTGTGGTCGGCATCGGTCACGAACGTGGATGGCAAGCCGCAGTCGCTGAGCCTGCTGAAGGGCCGCCCGGTCGTCATCAATTTCTGGGCATCGTGGTGCGGGCCGTGCGTCGAGGAAATGCCGTCGTTAAGCCAGCTTCACCGCGAATACGCGAAAAAAGGCATCGAGTTCGTCGGCCTTGGCGTGGACTCCGACAAAAACATCAAAGCCTTTCTGCAAAAGGTGCGGGTCGACTACCCGATTTACGTGATCGGCTTCGGCGGCGCCGACCTTGCACGCGCGTTTGGCAACAATGCGGGCGCGTTGCCGTTCACCGTCGTGATTGACGCAAAAGGCGTCGTTCGGTCGACAAAATTGGGCCAGATTCAGCCAAATGAGCTGAAAGCTACGCTCGATGCGCTCTGACCTCGACAATTTGTCGACGTTTAATTGAGGTCGGAACCGTGCGATTTATGCACCAATCGACTGAGTTTGAGAGAAGTTGCGCTTTGCCCGGTAGGCGGCTGCGTCGCCGGGTCCTGTCCGGGCGTTCGAGAAACTAGACAAATTTCTCTAAACAGCGCTAAAGTGCCGCGAATTCCACGGAAATAGAAGCGACCATGACGCGACTGTTGGTTCTGCACGGCCCCAACCTCAATCTTCTCGGCACCCGGGAACCGGAGGTTTATGGCCGCGTGACGCTGCCGCAGATCGATCAGGCGCTGGCGGACCGCGCAGCGGACGCCGGCGTCGAACTCGCGTCGTTCCAGAGCAATCATGAAGGCGCGCTCATCGATCGCATCCATTCCGCGCGGAACGAAAAAACCGATTTCATCCTGATCAACCCCGCTGCGTATACGCATACCAGCGTGGCGATTCGGGACGCGCTAGCGGGCGTCGGCATCCCGTTCGTCGAGATTCATCTGTCGAACGTGCATCGCCGCGAATCGTTCCGGCACCACTCGTATTTCTCCGACCTCGCCGAGGGCGTTATCTGCGGTCTTGGCTGGAAGGGATACCTGTACGCACTCGAGTTCGCGCTCGACCGGCTGTCCGCGCAGGCGGCCAGCGAATCGTCGCGCGGCTGAACCCAGAACACGAATTGAGCGCCGGCTCGCGCAAGCCTCCGGCGCACCCACGCATTGAAAGGGGTATGCCCATGGATCTACGTAAACTGAAGACTCTGATCGACCTCGTCTCCGAATCTGGCATTTCGGAGCTGGAAGTCACGGAGGGCGAAGGCAAGGTGCGCATCGTGAAGAACGCGCCGCCGGTTTACGTGCAGTCGCCCGCTCCGCAATACGCGCCGCAGATCGGCACCGCCGCGCCGATGCATCCGGCCGGCCCCGCGATGGAAGGCGCGGCCGCCGCACCGGCCGTGCCGGCGCCCGCTCAGCCGCAAGGGCATGTGGTCACTTCACCGATGGTCGGCACGTTCTACCGCGCGCCGTCGCCAGGCGCCGATCCGTTCGTGCAGGTCGGCGACTCGGTCAAGGAAGGCCAGACGATCTGCATCATCGAAGCGATGAAGCTGTTGAACGAAATCGAATCCGACCAGACCGGCGTAGTCAAGGAAATCCTCGTCGAAAACGGCCAGGCCGTCGAATATGGCCAGCCGCTCTTCGTGATCGGCTGACGCGGCGCGATCCGCACCCTGCTCGCGCGCCCGCCCTTCTGCTGAAACGTGAAATGGGTGCGCGACCGATCCTCAGCGGCAGCCGCAGGCGATCACGCCGCGGCGCCCATTGATGAGTCGAATATCCGCTATGTTTGAAAAAATCCTCATTGCCAATCGCGGCGAAATCGCGCTCCGAATTCAGCGCGCGTGCCGCGAGCTCGGCGTCAAGACGGTCGTTGTCTATTCGGAAGCCGACAAGGAAGCCAAGTACGTGAAGCTCGCCGATGAGGCGGTCTGTATCGGCCCGGCACCGTCGAATCTGAGCTATCTGAATATGCCCGCGCTGATCAGCGCGGCCGAAGTGACCGACGCCGAAGCGATTCACCCCGGCTACGGCTTCCTGTCGGAAAACGCCGACTTCGCCGAGCGCGTCGAGCAGTCGGGCTTCGTGTTTATCGGCCCGCGCCCGGAGACGATCCGCCTGATGGGCGACAAGGTGTCGGCCAAGCAGACGATGATCAAGACCGGCGTGCCGTGCGTGCCCGGCTCCGAAGGCGCGCTGCCGGACGATCCGAAAGAGATCGTCAAGATGGCGCGCTCGGTCGGCTACCCGGTGATCATCAAGGCGGCGGGCGGCGGCGGCGGACGCGGGATGCGCGTCGTGCACACCGAGGCGGCGCTCGTCAACGCGGTCAACATGACGCGTGAAGAAGCGGGCCGCGCGTTCGGCAACTCGCAGGTCTACATGGAGAAGTTCCTCGAGAACCCGCGCCACGTCGAAATCCAGGTGCTGGCGGATTCATACCGGAACGCGATCTGGCTCGGCGAGCGTGACTGCTCGATGCAGCGCCGTCACCAGAAAGTGATCGAGGAAGCGCCGGCGCCCGGCATCGCGCGCCGCCTGATCGACCGCATCGGCGACCGCTGCGCGGACGCATGCAAGAAGATGGGCTACCTGGGCGCGGGCACGTTCGAGTTCCTGTATGAAAACGGCGAGTTCTACTTCATCGAAATGAACACGCGCGTGCAGGTCGAGCACCCGGTCACCGAGCTGATCACCGGTGTCGATATCGTGCAGGAGCAGATCCGCATCGCCGCCGGCGAGAAACTTGCGTTCCGCCAGCGCGACATCCAGTTCCGCGGGCACGCGATCGAATGCCGCATCAACGCGGAAGACCCGTTCAAGTTCATCCCGTCGCCGGGCCGGCTGACGTCGTGGCATATGCCGGGCGGTCCCGGCATCCGCGTCGACTCGCATGCGTATAACGGCTATTTCGTGCCGCCGAACTATGATTCGATGATCGGCAAGCTGATCGCGTACGGCGCGACGCGGGAACAGGCGATCAAGCGGATGCGCATCGCCCTTTCCGAAATGGTCGTCGAAGGGATTCAGACCAACATTCCACTGCACCGTGAACTGATGCTCGATGCGAAGTTCGTCGAAGGCGGCACCAGCATTCACTACCTCGAAAACCGGCTTGCCGCGAAGCAGCAGGTTGCGCCGGAAGAAGCGTAAGCGATGAGCTATCGGGAAGTGGTCGTCGAACTGGCGCGCGAGCACGCGGAAGGGTTGTCCGACGCGCTGCTCGAATTGGGCGCGCTGTCGGTATCCGTGGAAGACGCGGACGCCGACACGCCCGATGAGCAGCCGCTCTTCGGCGAACCGGGACTCACGCCGGAGCGCACCGCATGGCAACGCTCGCGCGTCGTCGCGCTGCTTGCGCGGGAGCACGAGCCGGCGGTGCTGCTCGCGGCCGCGGCGAACGAACTTGGCCTCACGCCCACGCCGCCGTTCACGGTGCGCGATGTCGAGGAGCAGGATTGGGTGCGTCTCACGCAATCGCAATTCGACCCGATTCCGATCGGCAAACGCATCTGGGTCGTGCCGTCATGGCATGACGCGCCGGACCCCGACGCGCTCGTGCTCGAGCTTGACCCAGGGCTTGCGTTCGGCACCGGTAGCCATCCGACCACACGTCTGTGCATGGAATGGCTCGAAGAAGCGATCGCCCCCGGGCAGTCGCTGCTTGATTACGGCTGCGGCTCCGGCATTCTGGCGATTCTCGCGAAGAAATGCGGTGCGAACCCGGTGGTCGGCATCGATATCGATACCCAGGCTGTCGAGTCCGCGCGATACAACAGCGAGCGCAATCGTGCCGAGGTCACTTACGGATTGCCGGCCGATTGCCCGGCCGGCGAGTTCGACATCGTTGTCGCGAACATACTGTCGAACCCGCTGAAGCTGATGGCGTCGATGCTCGCGACGAAGGTGAAACCCGGCGGACGCCTTGCGCTGTCAGGCATTCTCACGCGGCAGGCGCTCGACGTGGCAAGCGCCTACACGCCGTGGATCGACATTTCGGTATGGCGGGAACATGACGGCTGGGTGTGCCTCGCCGGGACCCGCCGCGAAACCCATTAGAATAGGGCATATTTTCCACTCAACGGCCCCGCGCGGCTCCCCGGTTCATATGGTCCTTGCGACGCGCTGTCCCTTCTGCGAAACCGTCTTCCGCCTTCAACCCGCGCAGCTGGCGCTGCGCCGCGGGCTCGTGCGCTGCGGACACTGCCGCGAAGTATTCGATGCGTCGAGCAGCCTGTTCGATCTGGCTGAAGGCATCGATTTCTCCGCCGCAAAGCCGGTCACCGCCGACGAAGTCGCGCGGTTGATCGCGCAGGAGCCTCGTGATCAGGCTGCGGGATCGGGTACTGCGGAAGCTGCACCTGCGTCAGCTTTCCCATTGGGTACGGGTGAACATGCTGCGCCCGCACCATCGGCGCAACCGGCGGTGGATTCACCGACTTCCGGTTCCGGTCCCGCGACGGCCGTGCCGTCGGCGTCGCCCGATGCCGCTGCGCCCGGCGCAGTTGATCCCGGCTCACCGGATTTCCGCGCGGAAAGCTGGAACCCTTGGGCGCCCGCGCCGGACGCTTCCGTCGATCGCCGTATCCGCCATAACGCCGCGACCATTCCGTATAACCCGGTCACGATTCCGCAGTCCGCACAGCCCAAGCTCAAGCTCGAGTTCACCGACGGGCAGGATCTACATCTCGAGAACGCGACCGCGCGGCCCGTCGAGCCGACCTTCAGGACCGCGCCGGAACCTGCGGCAGCGCCCCCTGAGCAAGCCGCGCAGCCCGACACGGTCACGCCACCGCCGCATGCATGGCGCCATGCACAGGCACGCCCCGAACCCGCGCTCGAGCCCGATGACCGCACGCGTGTCCCGCCGGGCATTGCCGATGGTGAGCCGCATTTCGGACCGGGTCCCGGTCCGGCAGCCGCCGCGGCGCCGGCCGCCGCGGCACCGTTCGCGTCGGCGCTGCACGATGACGACAATGCGTTCGCCGTCGTCCGCGAAAAGCGTGCTGCCGAACCGCGGCGCGTCGGCTGGCGCATCGCCGGCATCGTGGTCGCGCTCGCGCTGTTTGTCGTGCTGCTCGCGCAGCTCGCGTGGTGGCAGCGCGAAACGGTGATGGTCTACGCACCCAGCACGCGGTTGATGTTCGCTCAGGTGTGCGAGCAGCTTGGCTGCACGTTCTCGCCGCCGCGCGACATCGAAGGCTTGCAGGTCGAGCCGTCCGATCTGCGCCAGGTCGATGGCCCGCACAAGCTCGAGTTGCGCATGCCGCTGCACAACCGGTTCAACGTGCCGCTCGCGTACCCGGCCGTCGAGTTGACGCTGCTCGACGAACACAACAACATCGCGGTACGCCGCGTGCTATGGCCGCAGGACTACGTGAAGCCGGGCACGCCGATTGCCGCGGGCCTGCCGCCGCGCACGACCGAAACCATGTTCGTGCGGCTCGATACCGGCGGTGCGACCGCAACGAATTTCCGCGTACAGATTTTCTATCCGTGATGCGGGCGGCGAGAGTCGCCGCTCGTTTCACCGTTCGCTAATCCCTGACGAATTTTCGGAGCACAAACATGAGTCAAGTCACCCTGGGTGGCAACCCGATCGAAGTCGCCGGCACGTTCCCGTCCGTCGGCCAGCAGGCGCCCGCGTTCACACTGGTCGGCAAGGATCTGAAGTCGCTGACGCTCGCCGATTTTGCCGGCAAGCGCAAAGTGCTCAATATCGTGCCGAGCCTCGACACGCCGACCTGCGCAACGTCGACCCGCAAGTTCAACGAAGCGGCCGGCAAGCTCGCGAACACCGCGGTCGTCGTCGTGTCGGGCGATCTGCCGTTTGCCGCGACGCGCTTTTGCACGACCGAAGGCATCGCGAACGTGGTAACCGCGTCGACGTTCCGCGGCCATGAGTTTGCGCGCGCCTATGGCGTCGATATCACGAGCGGCCCGCTTACCGGGCTGACCGCGCGCGCGGTGGTCGTGATCGATGAAAACGACAAGGTCCTGCACGCCGAGCTGGTCAACGAAATCAAGACCGAGCCGAACTATGACGCCGCGCTCGCCGCACTGAAATAACACACTGACGTAAGCTGCGCGCACCTTGCGCATTGGTCGCGCACGCGCCGCGCTTCGGGCCAATCAGGCCGCGAATGCGCGGCGTTGTCGTATCAGCGCGGCGTTTTTTACATTTTTTGCTGTTTCGACTTTTACAGGACCCTCGCCTTGGCTACGCTGATTTGCGGTTCGCTCGCCTACGACAACATCATGACCTTCGAAGGCCGGTTTCGGGAGCACATCCTGCCGGAACAGGTCCATATCCTCAACGTCAGCTTCCTCGTGCCGACGATGCGCCGTGAATTCGGCGGCTGCGCGGGCAACATCGCGTATGCGCTTCATCTGCTTGGCGGCGATGCGCGCATCATGGCGACGCTCGGCGCAGTCGATGCGCAGCTGTATATCGACCGCCTCGATCACCTCGGTCTCGCGAAGACGCACGTTCGGGTGTTGCCCGACACCTACTCCGCGCAGGCGATGATCACGACCGATCTCGAAAACAACCAGATCACCGCGTTCCACCCGGGCGCGATGATGCAATCGCATCTGAACCGCGCGGACGAAGCAAAAGACATCACGCTAGGAATCGTCGCGCCGGACGGCTTCGACGGGATGATCCAGCATTCCGAACAATTCGCGGCGGCACGCGTGCCGTTCGTGTTCGATCCGGGCCAGGGACTGCCGCTGTTCGACGGCGCGTCGCTGCGGCGCATGATTGAACTTGCCACTTACGTTGCGGTCAACGATTACGAAGCTAAACTGGTAAGTAACAAGACCGGCTGGTCGATCGAGGAAATCGCGAGCCGCGTTGATGCGCTGATTGTTACGCGCGGCGAGCACGGTTCGCAGATCTATCACGCAGGCGGCATCGAAGACATTCCGGCGGTGAAAGCACAACGCGTGCTCGACCCGACGGGTTGCGGCGACGCATTTCGCGGCGGTCTCCTGTACGGCATCGAAAAACAACTTGGCTGGGCAACCGCGGGGCGCCTTGCGAGCCTGATGGGTGCGCTGAAGATCGAGCACCAGGGGCCGCAGAATTATGCGCCGTCGCGGGCGGAGATCAATGAGCGGTTCAAACTGGCGTTTGGCTATATGCTCGACGCTTGAGTTGCGGCGCGGCAGTCATAGCGTCAGGAAGTTCGGGGCCTGTCGAGGCCCACACTCACCGGGAGTGTAAAAGATGAAAACAACGAATCGTTCGATGAATCGGCTAACGGTCGCCGCATCGGTGGCTTTTACAATCGCCGGCGCGCTGGCGATGTCCGGGTGTGCGTCCAACAGCAGTTCGCCTAACGTCTTCACCGCATCGCAAGCGCAGCGCGAGGCGACGGTACGGATGGCGACGGTCGATAGCGTACGCCCCGTGAGGATCAGCTCGAACAACGGCCAACCGACGGGCTTGGGCCTCGTCGGCGGCGGCGCGATTGGCGGCATTGCTGGCAGCCAGATCGGCGGCGGCACCGGCTCGGTCGTCACTGGCATCATCGGCGGCCTCGCGGGCGCGGTGGCCGGTAACGCGGTCGAGAATGCGGCGGCCATGCGCGACGGCGTCGAAATCACCGTGCGTCTCGACAATGGCGACCTGCGTGCGATCACCCAAACGAACACCGGCGAGGTTTTCCGCGCAGGCGACCGGGTGCGGTTGATCTCGAGCGGTGGCATTACCCGCGTGACTCACTGACAAGCGCACCCACGGGCACATCGCCGCAGATCTATCCGTTTCCCAGGCCGCGGCAGCCTTATACCGCTGTCGCAGGCCGACCTCACACGCATGCCTCCCCTGTGCATGCGTTTTTTTTGCCCGCCGTCGCTGACAGATACAACGGACATAATGGACAAACGAAACGGCGCAGGCAAAAAAAATCCCGTCGCAGCACGCCGCGACGGGACGGACGATTGAGTAGCGCTACTCAACCGAGCCGACACGCGCCTTGAATGCGCGCAGCGCCGGCTCTTACTGCATGAGGCTCTGCTTGTGCCTCTGCTTGTGCCTATTACGGACGCGGACCAGTCGGAAACGGCCATGCAGCAGCCGGATTCAACGCGGTCTTGACCGTCGAAGCAGGCGCCGACGATGCAGCGGGCGCAGCCGGAGCCGGGGCAGCCTTCTTCGCGACAGCCTTCTTCGCAGGGGCAGCCTTCTTCGCAGGCGCAGCGGCCTTCTTCGCGGCAGCCTTCTTCGCAGGGCCAGCCTTCTTCGCCGCCTTCTTCGCAGGGGCCTTCTTCGCAGCAGCCTTCTTCGCTACTTTCTTCGCAGCGGCCTTCTTCGCCGGCGCCTTCTTCGCAGCAACCTTCTTCGCTGCGGTCTTCTTCGCCGGTGCTGCCTTCTTCGCTGCGACCTTCTTCACTGCGACTTTCTTCGCAGCGACCTTCTTTGCTGCTGCCTTCTTCGCCGGCGCCTTCTTGGCGGCAACCTTCTTCGCTACCACTTTCTTCGCAGTAACCTTCTTCACCGCGACTTTCTTGGCAGCTGCCTTTTTAGCCGGAGCGGCCTTCTTGGCGGCAACCTTCTTCACTGCCGCTTTCTTCGCAGCAGGCTTCTTTTTGGCCATTGCCATAATTTTCTCCTTCAGGTTTCAGATGAGAGTTAAATCAAACTACACCCTTCGTCATCAAAACCCGTTTCCCGCGGACGCTTTTCAGGGCATGCGCTACGAAGCGGGCTATTCATCGGCGTACGCCTATCCAACGCGCTTACGCTAATGAATACGGTAAGGCGCGCGGTGTCCCGTGACACCGCGCGCCAAGTCCAGTCGACGTCGGATACCGACGCCGGCAAGCGTTTGATCAAGCCGCCCGCGATCGCGTTAGCCATCCGGCGCGCAGCTTTTCGTAAGGGGAAGTTTGCCCATCCCACTGAAGGGTTCGCAAAGTGCCTCTGATCTTTGTGGGCCCGGTTGGGGACCCATGGGGCGCCCATGGCGCCCGGCACGCTCTGCACAGGCAGTCATACTCCTAACCAATATGCCGCGGCCCTTGCCGGCGGCATCCCCATCAATCTCATACGCGGCGCGTGGGAGGTTTATTCCCAGGAGAGCGCGCCGCCAGTCTGATATTCGATCACCCGCGTCTCGAAGAAGTTGCGTTCCTTCTTCAGGTCGATCATCTCGCTCATCCACGGGAACGGGTTTTCCTCGTTCGGGAACAGCGGATCGAGACCGATCTGCTGGCAACGGCGGTTGCAGATGAAGCGCAGATAGCTCTTGAACATCGACGCGTTCAGACCGAGTACCCCCCGTGGCATCGTGTCTTCGGCGTAGCGATATTCAAGGTCGACCGCCTGCTTGAACAGCTCGCGGATTTCCGCGCGGAATTCCGCCGTCCACAGGTGCGGGTTTTCAAGCTTGATCTGGTTGATCAGGTCGATGCCGAAATTGCAGTGCATCGACTCGTCGCGCAGGATGTACTGGTACTGCTCCGCCGCGCCGGTCATTTTGTTCTGGCGGCCGAGCGCCAGGATTTGTGTGAAACCGACGTAGAAGAACAACCCCTCCATCACACAGGCGAACACGATCAGCGACTTGAGCAGCTTCTGGTCTGCTTCGAGCGTACCGGTCTTGAAGGCCGGGTCGGTCAGCGTATGGATGAATGGGATCAGGAATTCGTCTTTGGCGCGAATCGACGCGACCTCGTGGTACGCGTTGAAGATCTCGCCCTCGTCGAGCCCGAGCGACTCGACGATGTACTGGTACGCGTGCGTGTGGATCGCCTCTTCGAACGCCTGGCGCAGCAGGAACTGGCGGCATTCGGGCGCCGTGATGTGGCGGTAGGTGCCGAGCACGATGTTGTTCGCCGCGAGCGAGTCGGCCGTCACGAAGAAGCCGAGGTTGCGCTTGATGACGCGGCGCTCGTCCTCGGTCAGCCCGTTCGGGTCTTTCCACAGTGCGATGTCGCGGGACATGTTGATTTCCTGCGGCATCCAGTGGTTCGCGCAACCGGACAGATACTTCTCCCACGCCCACTTGTACTTGAACGGCACCAGCTGATTGACGTCGGTCTGGCCGTTGATGATGCGTTTGTCGGCGACATTCACACGCGCTTCGGACGAAGCGGCGGCGGCAGCGGTGGCGCTGGAAGCAGCGGTCGGCGCTGCGGCCTGGTCAGCAAGACGGGTGACAGCGGGAGCGACGGCGATGTCGCCCGCGAAGATGTCCTGAGCCGAGGGAGCTTGATGAGCGGAACGCGTTTCGACTTGCGAACCGACAGCCGTTCCCGCAGCGTTGCGCAACACGTTTTGTTGCGAAGCGCTCGACGGAGTTACGGCAGTGATCTCGTCATCCCAGTTGAGCATAAATGTCACCATCAATTTAGATCGGTTTGTACCATCTTTTCACGAGCGATAAAAGGGCTCGCTCATGAAAATGCGTGTTTTCGATTCACGTTGAGACCTCCATACAACACTTTGTTCAACAGACTGTGAAGGTCGATGCAGTGAACCCGATTGAAATGCGTGTCGTCGACGTGTTGCACTTCATCGTTGATCGTTGTTTCGAAGCGGTGTTGAAGGTGCTTTTGCAATCACTTCGAAGGTGATGCAAAGACGCCAGCAACGTGCTTTGCGACTCGTTCGGCTGGTCCTCGATCGGATCGCGATGCCGTCGCGTACCGCGTTATCTACTGCGTTGAACACCGCGTGTGCCGTGCTTGTGGCACGGTTCGAAGCCGCACGAAGCAGTTCAAGGCCGTTCAAAGCAGATCGGGCAGCGAGCGATGCAGCGACGTCGGGATAACAGGCATCGGTATCGCGGCGCGACGCGTTTGCTTGCGCGTTGCGTCTTGCGCCTCGCAACTCGACTACTGCATCACGCCCACTCACTGCGAACTCACTGCCATGTCGACTGACTCCATCGACCGCTTCGATCAACGGCTTTGCGATCGCGCCGGCGGCGTCGGGATTGCACCGCCGCCGGCACGTTACTCCGTGTTACTGACAGGCCTCGCATTCCTCGAAGCCAGGGTCACCCGGACGCATCATGCAGACGGGACCGTCGGCTTCCGGTGCGGCCTCGACAGCAGCAACGGGAGCGGACTTGGCCGCGAGGGTCGTGGCGACAGCCGACGCCTGCACACCGCCCGACGACACACCGCCACCCACGCCACCGTTCAAACCGAACCCGCCGGCGCCGCCGCCTGCGCCACCCGCGCCGCCATCATTGCTCGGCACCGCGTTCAGCGCGCCGTGCGCGACCGTCGACTTCTCGACGTGCGTCGCCGCCATCGTGCGCAGGTAGTAAGTGGTCTTCAGGCCGCGCAGCCATGCAAGCTTGTAGACCTCGTCGAGCTTCTTGCCCGACGCGCCGCCCATATAGATATTGAGCGACTGCGCCTGGTCGATCCACTTCTGCCGGCGCGAAGCCGCCTCGACGAGCCACGTCGGATCGACTTCGAACGCAGTCGCGTAGATCGCGCGCAGGTCGGCCGGGATCCGGTCGATACGCGACGGCGAGCCGTCGAAGTACTTCAGGTCGGCGACCATCACCTCGTCCCACAGGCCGCGTGCCTTCAGGTCGCGCACGAGGTAGTCGTTCACCACCGTGAATTCGCCCGACAGGTTCGACTTCACGTACAGGTTCTGGAAGGTCGGCTCGATACAGGCGGACACGCCGATGATGTTCGAGATCGTCGCGGTCGGCGCGATCGCGATGCAGTTCGAGTTGCGCATGCCGTGTGCCGCGATACGCGCACGCAGCGAAGTCCAGTCCATCGACTCGCTCGAGTCGACCTCGACGTAGCCGCCGCGCTGCTCCGCGAGCAGCTTCAGCGTGTCTTGCGGCAGGACGCCCCGATCCCACAGCGAGCCGCGGTAGCTCGAATAGCGGCCGCGTTCCTCGGCGAGCTCGGTCGACGCCCAGTAGGCGTAGTAGCAGACCGCTTCCATCGACTGGTCGGCGAACTCGACCGCTTCCTGCGACGCGTACGGCGTGCGCAGCAGGTGCAGGCAGTCCTGGAAGCCCATGATGCCCATGCCGACCGGGCGGTGCTTCAGGTTCGAGTTACGCGCCTTGGCGACCGCGTAGTAGTTGATGTCGATCACGTTGTCGAGCATCCGCATCGCGACGCTGACCGTGCGCTTGAGCTTTTCGTGGTCGAGCGCGAGCGCACCGTCGGCCAGCTGCTTCATGTGCGCGACCAGGTTCACCGAGCCGAGGTTGCAGACGGCAATTTCGGTGTCGCTGGTGTTCAGCGTGATTTCCGTGCACAGATTCGACGAATGGACGACGCCGACGTGCTGCTGCGGGCTGCGGATGTTGCACGGATCCTTGAAGGTGATCCACGGATGGCCGGTTTCGAACAGCATGCCGAGCATCTTGCGCCACAGTTGCGCCGCCGGAAGCTTCTTGAACAGCTTCAGCTCGCCGCGCGCGACCTTGTCTTCGTAAGCTGTGTAAGCGGCTTCGAACTCGGCGCCGAACTTGTCGTGCAGGTCCGGACAGCTGGACGGCGAGAACAGCGTCCAGTCGCCGCCTTCGACGACGCGCTTCATGAACAGGTCCGGAATCCAGTTCGCGGTGTTCATGTCGTGCGTGCGGCGGCGGTCGTCGCCGGTGTTCTTGCGCAGCTCGAGGAATTCCTCGATGTCGAGGTGCCACGATTCGAGGTACGCGCACACCGCGCCCTTGCGCTTGCCGCCCTGGTTCACCGCGACGGCCGTGTCGTTGACCACCTTCAGGAACGGAACGACGCCCTGCGACTTGCCATTGGTGCCCTTGATGTGCGAACCGAGCGCGCGCACGCGCGTCCAGTCGTTGCCGAGGCCGCCGGCGAACTTCGACAGCAACGCGTTTTCCTTCAGCGCTTCGTAGATACCGTCGAGGTCGTCGTCGACTGTGGTGAGGTAGCACGACGACAGCTGCGAGCGACGCGTGCCCGAGTTGAACAGCGTCGGCGTCGAGCTCATGAAGTCGAAGCTCGACAGCACGTTATAGAACTCGATCGCACGCGCTTCGCGGTCGATTTCGTTCAGCGACAGGCCCATCGCGACACGCATAAAGAATGCCTGGGGCATCTCGATGCGGGTGCCGTCGACGTGCAGGAAGTAGCGGTCATACAGCGTTTGCAGGCCGAGGTAGCCGAACTGCAGGTCGCGGTTCGCGTCGAGCGCCGCGCCGAGACGCTTCAGATCGAACTGCAGCAGTTTGTCGTCGAGCAGTTCCGCCTGCACGCCGCGCTTGATGAAGAGCGGGAAGTACTCGGCGTAGCGCTCGTCCATTTGCGCCTGCGTGACTTCCTCTTCGAGTATCTCGCGGCGAATGGTATGCAGCAGGATGCGCGCGGTGGCCTGGCTGTACGCCGGGTCTTTTTCGATCATCGTGCGCGCCGCCAGAATGGCGGAGTCGTACACCTGGCTCATCGGCACGCCGTCGTACAGGTTCTTCACCGTCTCGGCGACGATCGGCTCCGCGCTCACCGCGTCACCGAGGTTCGCGCACGCCGATTCGATCAGCCCGCGCAGCGCGTTCATATCGAGCGGGCGCGTGACGCCGTTGTCGGTCACGTTCAGGCCCGACTCGGCCGTTTGGTCTTCCTGCGTCTGGCCACGCTCCTGGCTGCGCTTCTCGCGATACAGCACGTATGCGCGCGCAACGTTGTGCTCGCCGCCGCGCATCAGCGCGAGTTCGACCTGATCCTGAATGTCTTCGATGTGGAACGTGCCGCCGTTCGGGCGGCTGCGCACCAATGCGCGCACGACGTTTTGCGTCAGCTGCTCCACCAGTTCGCGCACGCGCGCCGACGCTGCGCCTTGACCGCCATTGACGGCCAGAAAAGCCTTCGTCGCCGCGATCGCGATCTTCGAAGGCTCGAACGACACCACGCTGCCGTTGCGACGGATCACCTTATAGTCGGCGAAAGTCGTCGGCGCGAGCGCTTGCGCGCCCTGATCCTGTCCGGCGAGCGGAAGGCCAGTGGGTGCGCCCTCGTACCGGGTCGTCACGTTGTCGGTCGTTTGCATGTGCAAAAGCTCCTGGTCTGGGGATGGTGCGGCCGTAACCGCGGATTAAAACAATCGCTGCGCCGGCGCGGACGCGAGCGAGGTACGGGTTCGATAAAAACGACGATGGGGAGTGCCGATCAGGTCGCACTGGGAGCGCTCGACGGACACGCCGGGCCCGCCCTGTTGTCGGCGGCGGGAACAGCGCAACGCGATCGCCGGTTCGGACCCACAGCAAGGAAGACGCAAACCCGGAAACCAATCCGGCGCGTGGACGCGCGTCTTCATCATGCGTGTTGCGATCACTGGCTGGTCCCTTTTTTCGAAGTTGCTGAGCTTCAATCGAAGTTGAAGTGGATGACGCGCCGCCTCTCTGTAGCCACGTAGCCGCGGACGTCACTTCAGCGTTTTTTCAATGCCGGTAATGCTTTCGGCGCCCTGCTCGTGAAGCGGGTGCCTTGCCCCGATCAACACAACATCTTGTGGAAAACTGCTTTAACGGCACCAAGTATAGTGGACTTTAGCGTTCTATCAATCGAAAAATTTAGCCCGTGCGGGTTGACATTTCGCCTTGCCGCGCCTGCGCAAGGCTCACGCACGAGCAAGCCCAGACTCGCTTTGCGGGTTTTCGTCGCAGCCGCTTACCGTGCAGTCGGGCGATGCCGATAGGGGAAATACTGATCGGGAAATGAAGTTTCGCGTTGCAGCCGCGCCCAGTCGAAATGCGGGCCCGGGTCGGTCTTGCGGCCCGGCGCAATGTCCGAGTGACCCGCGAGCGCGTCGATCGGATAGTGCGCAGCCAATGCTTGCGAGAGTGCGGCCAAGGTGAGGTATTGCGCCGGTTCGAACGCGGTCGTGTCGCTGCCTTCCAGTTCGATGCCGATCGAGAAGTCATTGCAGCGCTCGCGGCCGAAGAAGCTCGATGCGCCCGCATGCCATGCGCGCTCGTTGCAAGACACGAACTGCTCGAGCGCGCCGTCGCGAAGAATGACGAAGTGCGCGGAAACGCGTACGCCGCGCAGATGCGACGCGTAATACGGATGCGCGTCGCAGTCGAGGCGATTCAGGAACAGATCGGCGATCGCGCCGCCGCCGAACTCCCCTGGCGGCAGACTGATGTTGTGCACGACGATAAGCGTCGGCACCGCGCCCGCGGGGCGCGCTTCGAAATTCGGCGACGGGAATTGACGCGCGGCAGCGACCCAGCCGTCGGCGGCGACGATGAAGCTCGGCTTCATCGTCCTTCGCGGCCCTTTGCCTGCTCGGCACGCGCCGCGTAACGCCGCGCGTGTTCACTGCTGCAGAACGGCTGGCCGCCGAGCATCACCGAATCGCTTTTCGGTGCGTGCACGCCGCACTCGACGCAGCGAATCATCGGCTCTGGAAGTTGCCGGTTCGCACCGGCGCGTGCGGCGCCGTTCGGTCTTTGCGCGCCACCTGCGGCGCGGTTGCCCGCGCGGTTACTTGATGACTGATCGGCGCCGTGCGCACTGTTTGCACTGTTTGCGCCGTTCGCGCCCGGCTGACTGCGCGCGCCGCCACCCGGACGTGACGACGAGCGCGCAGCGGGACGTCGCAGCGTCTTGACGAGCCATTGGCCGACAACGAACAGCAGGATCAGCAGAATGATTTGCCGCATGGGAACACTCAGACGACAGGACGGTGCAGCAGCACCTGGAAGACAAAACGGCTGCCAATATACGCGAGCAGTAACGCGACGAACGCCGCGAGCACCCAGCGCAACGCGGCACGGCCTCGCCAGCCGGACACTTTGCGCGCGGTCAGCAGCGCGCCGAACATCACCCACGACAGGATCGCGAAGACAGTCTTGTGATCGAACTTCAGTGGGCGGTCGACCAATTGCTCGTTGAACAGCATGCCGGACACGAGCGTCAGCGTGAGCAGCACGAAGCCCGCACTGATCAACCGGAACAGAAGCTTCTCGAGTGTAAGCAGGGGCGGCAGCGTGTCGAGCCAGCTCGACAACCAGCCGTTGCCGGCCGCGGCATTGTGCCGCTGCGCCACGCCGTGGCGGCCGCGCATCGCATGCAGGCGCCGCTCGGCGAGCAGCATCAGCACCGCATGCAACGCCGCGATCGCGAACAGCCCGTAGGCGACGTTTGCGATCAGGAAGTGCAACTTGAAAAGCGGCGCTGCCGCGTACGACAGCACGTGCACACCCCCGAACATGAGCGGCAGCAACGACGCGACACACGCAAGCGGCAGCACCAGCAGCCGCAGACCCTCGAGCGGAAAGAACAGGCTCTCCACCCAGTAGATGCCGGCGCCAAGCCAGAACATCGCGGACAGCGCGAACGCGAAGCCGAACACCATCGCGTTCTGCGGGAAGATGGTCGTATGCAGCAGCACACCGTGCAGCACCAGCGCGACGAAAAGCAGCATGCGCACCGGCAACGTCATGCCGACTGGCGCGCGCGACCGCGTGCGCGGCACCGCGCTTTCCATGGACGAAGGCGGCATGCCCATCGCGGAAGGATTCAGATTGCCGCCCGCAGCCAGCGAAGGCGCGCCCTCGAGCATCGGCTCGAGCGCCGCCTGCCGATGCGAACGCCAGCCTGCGACGGCAAGTCCGCCGTACAGGAGTGCGGTGAGGGCATACAGTACAATATCCATGTTCGAAGTTTACACTAGGGGCCCTTGGCCGCGACGCTCAGGCCACGCGCGCACGCGCAACGCGTGCAGGCGCGCACGCAGCATCCGTCGCGCGCGAAGAGGGCCGCACTACCCATCGCTCCCATGCTCGACAATCTCACACAACGGATGGCGCGCGTCGTCAAGACGCTGCGCGGCGAAGCCCGGCTCACCGAAGCCAATACGCAGGAGATGCTACGCGAAGTTCGGCTTGCGCTCCTCGAAGCAGACGTCGCGTTGCCGGTCGTGCGCGACTTCATCGCGAAAGTAAAGGAGAAGGCGCTCGGCGAAGACGTGATCGCCAGTCTGTCGCCGGGTCAGGCGCTGGTCGGCGTCGTGCAGCGCGAGCTGACCGCGGTGATCGGCGGCGACTACGAAGGCAAGGCCGTCGAGCTGAATCTCGCGGTCACGCCGCCGGCGATCATCCTGATGGCCGGTCTGCAAGGCGCCGGTAAAACCACCACGGTCGGCAAGCTCGCGAAACTGTTGCGCGAGAAGTACAAGAAGAAGGTGCTCACCGTCTCGTGCGACGTGTACCGCCCAGCGGCGATTACGCAGTTGAAGACGGTGACCGAGCAGGTCGACGCCGATTTCTTCCCGTCGCAGCCGGATCAGAAACCGGTCGACATCGCGCGCGCCGCGGTCGACTGGGCAAAACGCCATTATCACGACGTGCTGCTCGTCGACACGGCAGGCCGCCTCGGCATCGACGAAGCGATGATGCAGGAAATCTCCGCGCTGCATCGCGAGCTGAACCCGTCCGAAACGCTCTTCGTCGTCGACGCGATGCTCGGCCAGGACGCGGTCAACACTGCGAAGGCATTCAACGACGCGCTGCCGCTGACCGGTGTCGTGCTAACCAAGCTCGACGGCGACTCGCGCGGCGGCGCCGCGCTGTCGGTGCGTCACATCACCGGCAAGCCGATCAAGTTTGTCGGCGTCGCGGAGAAGCTCGACGGCCTCGAAATCTTCTACCCGGACCGGATGGCGAACCGGATCCTCGGGATGGGCGATATTCTCGCGCTCGTCGAAGAGGCGCAGCGCGGCGTCGATGTACAGGCCGCGCAGAAGCTCGCGGACAAGGTCAAGAAAGGCGGCGACTTCGACCTGAACGATTTCCGCGCGCAACTTTCGCAGATGAAGAACATGGGCGGCTTGTCGTCGCTGATGGACAAGCTGCCCGCGCAATTCCAGCAGGCCGCGGCGGGCGCCGATATGAGCCAGGCCGAAAAACAGATGCGCCGGATGGAGGGCATCATCAACTCGATGACGCCGCAGGAGCGCGCGAAGCCCGAGCTGATCAAGGCAACCCGCAAACGCCGCATCGCGGCGGGCGCCGGCGTGCAAGTGCAGGAAGTGAACCGGATGCTCAATCAATACGAGCAGATGCGCACCATGATGAAGAAGCTGAAGGGCGGCAACCTGCAGAAGATGATGCGCGGCATGAAAGGCATGCTGCCCGGGATGCGTTGAGTTCGCTGCGTAGAACGTTGCTGCATCGAACGTCCGATTGCTGCCGGTTTATGCCGGGTTTATTCTGTAGCGCGCGGCACCGTTGTCTCCCACACTAATATGTATACAGTTACCGCTCGCCGAACGTCATGAACCGCGAAGAAGCCCTCCAGATTTTCAGCCAGTCCGAAGAGATCGTCTCGGCCGCCGACGTGGACGCGTCAATCGCGCGGATGGCCGGCGCGATTCGCGCGGAGATGAGCGACGTGTTTCCGCTCGTGCTGTCGGTAATGGGCGGCGCCGCCGTGTTCACCGGCATGCTGCTGCCGCACCTCGACTTCCCGCTCGAGTTCGATTACATCCACCTCACCCGTTACCGCAACACGACCCAGGGCAGTCACGATATGCAGTGGCGCGTCGCGCCGGCTGAATCGGTGAAGGACCGCGTCGTACTCGTGCTCGACGACATTCTCGACGAAGGCGAGACGATGGCGGCCATCCGCGACCGCATTCTCGCGATGGGCGCGAAGCGCTTTATGAGCGCGGTGCTGTGCGAGAAGATCATCGCGAAGTCGAAGCCGCTGCGCCCTGACTTCTGCGGCTTCGAAGTGCCGGACCGCTATGTGTTCGGCTGTGGGATGGACGCAAAAGGCTATTGGCGCAACCTGCCGACGATCCGCGCGCTGACCGCGAACGCGTGAACGGTTTTGGCGCACTGGGGTAGATGACGTTATCGGCTGGCGTGCGGCGCTGCCGCACGCCAGCGCCGCATCAGAGCTGATGCACGAACGCGCGGATCCCACCGAGAATCATTTCGACCGAAATCGCGACCAGCACGAGACCCATCAGCCGCTCGAACGCGGTGACCGTGCGCTCGCCCAGCCACTGCTGAATCCGCTCCGATAGCACCAACACGATTGCACACACCACCATCGTCACGGTCAGCGCGCCGATCCATTCGAGCGTCTTGCCGGGCGCCTGCGACGTCAGCAGCATCACCGTGGCGAGCGCCGACGGACCGGCCAGCGCGGGAATCGCGAGCGGCACGATCAGCGGCTCACCGCCGCGCGTCACACCGGTCAAGCCGTCCGGATGCGGGAAGATCATCCGCAGCGCGATCAGAAACAGCACGATGCCGCCGCCGATGCGCAAGGACAGATCGGTAAGATGCATCATCCGCAGAAAACGGTCGCCGGCCATCATGAAGGCCAGCAGAATCACAAACGCGATCGCGACCTCACGCAGAATCACCCACGCCCGGCGATGCGGCGTCACCCCTCTCAGGCAACTGACGAAGAGGGGGATATTGCCGAGCGGATCGGTGATCAGGATCAGCAGCACCGTCGCGGACAGGAAGTTGTACTCCACCGTCCGCTCCGGTTAGTGCGCGAGCGCTGCCTTGATTTTGTCGATGACCGTCTGCGCAGCCGCTGCAACGGGCAGCAAAGTCGCCTCGGTGTCGCGCCGGCCCTGGTACTCGATCTTGCCGTCCTTCAGGCCGCGTTCGCCGATCACGAGCCGGTGCGGCACGCCGATCAGCTCCCAGTCGGCAAACATCACGCCGGGGCGCTCGCCGCGATCGTCGAGAATCACGTCGATGCCGGCCGCCATCAGTTCGTCGTGCAGCTTGTCGGCCCGTTCGCGCACCGCGTCGCTGCGGTCATAACCCATCGGGCAAAGCACCACCTCGAACGGCGCGATCGCTTCCGGCCAGATGATGCCCTTGTCGTCGAAGTTCTGTTCGATCGCCGCGCCGAGAATGCGTGTGACGCCGATACCGTAGCAGCCCATCACCATCGGCTGCGGCTTGCCGGTCTCATCCAGATACGTCGCGTTCATCGCCACCGAATAACGGGTGCCGAGCTGGAACACATGGCCGACCTCGATGCCGCGGCAGAGCTCGAGCACCCCTTTGCCGTCCGGCGACGGATCGCCCTTGACCACGTTGCGGATATCCGCGACCGCCGGTTCCGGCAAGTCGCGTCCCCAGTTCACACCGGTCGTGTGATAGTCGACCTCGTTCGAGCCGACCACGAAGTCGCTCATGTTCGCGACCGTGCTGTCGGCGATCACCTTTACCGGCTTCTTCGTGTTGAGCGGTCCGAGGTAGCCGGGCGGCGTGCCGAACCATGCAACGATTTCCGCTTCGGTGGCGAAGCGGAAATCGGCGAGGCCCGGCTGCTTGGCTGTCTTGATCTCGTTCAGTTCGTGGTCGCCGCGCAGCAGCAATAGCCAGAGGGTCGGCTCGGCACCTTCGTTGTCGGTGGCGAGGACAATCGACTTGATCGTGCGCTCGAGCGGAATGTTCAGATACTCGGCAACCTGTTCGCACTTCGCCTTGCCGGGCGTCGCAGTCTTCGTGAGCGGTTCGGTGGGCGCTGCGCGCTGTGAGACTAGCGGCAGCGCATCGGCGGCTTCGACGTTCGCCGCGTAGTCCGAGGTCGGGCAGTACGCGATCGCATCCTCACCGGTATCGGCGATCACGTGGAATTCGTGCGAGCCGCTGCCGCCGATCGAACCGTTATCGGCCGCCACCGCGCGGAACTCGAGACCGAGGCGCGTGAAAATCCGCACGTACGCGTCGTACATCTTGCGATACGTCTCCTTCAGACCTTCTGTGTCCTTGTCGAACGAGTACGCGTCTTTCATGATGAACTCGCGTCCACGCATCACGCCGAAGCGCGGACGGATCTCATCGCGAAACTTGGTCTGAACCTGGTAGAAGTTCACCGGCATCTGCCGGTAGCTTTTGATCTGGTTGCGCGCGATATCGGTGACCACTTCCTCATGCGTCGGTCCCAGCACGAAATCGCTCTGTTTACGATCCTTGAAGCGCAGCAGTTCCGGGCCGTACTTCACCCAGCGCCCCGACTCCTGCCAGAGTTCGGCCGGCTGCACCGAAGGCATCAGCAGCTCGATCGCACCCGCCCGATTCATCTCCTCGCGCACGATCGCTTCCACCTTGCGGATCGAACGCAGCCCGACCGGCAGATAGTTATAGATACCGCCGGCCACGCGCCGGATCATGCCGGCGCGCACCATAAGCTTGTGACTGACAATTTCGGCGTCGGCAGGCGCTTCCTTCAGCGTGCCGATAAAGAAACGTGAGGCTTTCATTCAGAGTTTTCCAAAAGCGGCGGAACCGGGCGGGCCCAACCAAAGAGATGAAACGGTAGCATTTGCGGACCCGTTCGCCAAATCCGCGTCAGATCCGTGCGAAAAGCACGTCAGACGAGCATGAAATGTGCGTGAACCCGCGATGACGGTGTTCGACGCCACCCCGGTCTTGACCGTTCCGGCACGGCGTGATCCAGCCATTGCCCGAGGTGCGATCGGTGCGCAATCCGGGTGTGATCCCGCTGCAATCAGGATGCAATCCAGGTATAAGCCAGATGCAGTCCGGGGTGCGTCTGGACCATTATCTGTTTATAATCAAAGCAATTTTAAAGGATTCGAAGGTGGTTGTATGCTGGATCGTGAAGGCTTTCGCCCGAACGTCGGCATCATCCTCTTGAACGCGCACAACGAGGTGTTTTGGGGTAAGCGGCTCCGTGAACATTCCTGGCAGTTTCCGCAAGGGGGCATCAAGTATGGTGAGACCCCTGTGCAAGCGATGTATCGGGAGTTACACGAAGAAACCGGGCTGCTTCCCGAGCACGTGAAGGTTGTCGGTCGCACACGCGACTGGTTGCGTTACGAGGTGCCGGACAAGTTCATCAAGCGTGAAGTACGCGGGCATTACCGTGGCCAGAAACAGATCTGGTTCCTGCTTCGTATGGTGGGGCGGGATTGCGACATCTGTTTGCGCGCCACCGATCACCCCGAGTTCGATGCGTGGCGCTGGAATGAGTATTGGGTGCCGCTCGACTGTGTGATCGAGTTCAAGCGGGATGTGTATCAGATGGCGTTGACGGAGCTCTCCCGCTTCCTGCGGCGGGCTGCGCCGCGACCGGAAAAACCGGGTGGGCATCACGGGCAGCGTTATCCGCGGATGGCGTCGTCGGTGAATGTGCCGCCGGGGGCGGGCGACATGGCGGCCGCTTCCGCGCCATCGCTCAGCCAGGTGTCGACCGCGGTGGTGGCAACATCCGTGGAAACATCGCTGCGAGCGTCGCTTGAGTCGGACTGCGCCGAAGCCGAAAGCGTCATCGTTCGCGCGCCGGGTTTGCACGACTAAGCGACGCAGGTCTGATATCGTACGGCGCATCGCGTCTGCCGGTGCGGCAACTCTGCCGCCGCGCCGGCGTTTCGGGGAAATCATTTGAAAGCGTTTGCAATCGCCGTGGCTTGCGTCGCCACGGGCGCCCTGCTGGCCGGCTGCTCCAGCACTAAACAACCGGCCTCGCAAAAGGACTCGGACTTCCATTACCTGCTCGACATGCCGTCCAACTGGACCGAGAACAAGGTCGACAAGCTACCGCCGCTGCCCAATCCGAGCGACCTGCTGAAGTTCGAAGTCTCGCAAAACACGCCACTGAGTTTCTTTGTGGATGCGAAGTCGATATCGGTAGGATCGGACGGCGTCGTGCGATATACGGTCGTGGTGACGAGCCCAAGCGGTGCGCGCAACGTCAATTACGAAGGTATTCGCTGCGACAATTACACGTGGCGCCTGTATGCAGGTCTCAATGACGATCACGACGGCTGGGACCGTACCGTCGAAAACGACTGGTCACGCATCGAGAACGGCGATCTGAACGCGTACCGCGCTTCGTTGTATCAGGACTTCTTTTGTACGAACCGACTGCCAATGGGCTCGGCACAGACGATCGTCAACAATATCCGCTACAACCGCGTGCAGGGCGAGCTGACCCGTTGATCATCCACTGATGCTATGCGCCGCCTCGGCAGGAAACGGGCGGCGCGTGCGCATGAGGCCGGCTAGACCAGCACGAGATTGTCGCGGTGAATCAGTTCAGGCTCGAGCATGTAGCCGAGCACCGATTCGATCTCTCCGCTCGGGCGGCGTTGAATCAGCCGGGCCTCGGAACTGCTGTAATTCGTCAGACCGCGCGCGACCTCACGCCCGGACGGGCTCACGCACGCAATCACCTCACCCCGCGCAAACGCGCCTTGCACATCGACGACCCCGATGGGCAGCAGGCTCTTGCCACCCTCGGTGAGCTTTTCCACCGCGCCGTCGTCGATCACGACGTGGCCTCGCACCTGCAGGTGGTCAGCCATCCATTGTTTGCGCGCGGCCATGCGCGCGGTGCGCGCAATCAGTTGAGTGCCGATCGCTTCGCCCGACGCGAGCCGCGCAAGCACGTCCGCCTCGCGACCGCTGGCGATGACCGTGTCGGCGCCGCTATGCGCGGCGCGCTTCGCGGCGAGAATTTTGGTCAGCATGCCGCCCCGGCCGATACTCGAGCCGGCGCCGCCCGCCATCGCCTCCAGTTCGGGGGCGCCGGCATCGGCCTGCTGCACGAGCGTGGCTGACGGATCCTTGCGCGGGTCCGCGGTGTAAAGCCCTTGCTGGTCGGTGAGAATGATCAACGCATCGCCTTCGATCAGATTCGCAACCAGCGCACCCAGCGTATCGTTATCGCCGAACTTGATTTCGTCGGTGACGACCGTGTCGTTCTCGTTGATGATCGGCACCACGCCAAGGCGCAACAGCGTCAACAGCGTCGAGCGTGCGTTGAGGTAACGCTCGCGGTCCGCGAGATCCGCGTGCGTGAGCAGAATCTGCGCAGTTCGAATCGAGTGCTCGGCGAACCGGCTTTCGTAGACCTGCGCAAGCCCCATTTGCCCGACCGCGGCCGCGGCCTGCAGCTCATCGATTTCACGCGGCCGTTTCGTCCAGCCTAAGCGCTGCATGCCCTCGGCGATCGCTCCGGAGCTCACCAGCACTACCTCCTTGCCTTGCTCGCGCAACGCGGCGATCTGCGCAGCCCAACGGCCGATTGCCGCATGATCGAGACCGCGTCCGTCGTTCGTGACGAGGCTCGATCCGACTTTCACGACCAGCCGGCGGGAATCTGCGATGACGGAACGCATTGTGCGCGATCTCCAACAAGGTTTGGGGGGGGGGTCGTCAGTCGGGCCGCGCGGCACCGGCGCTTACCTTGCGCCGGCAATCGCATTGCCTTATTGCCGGTCAGTCATTGGGCGGCGTAGACGAGGCGGCCGCAGTGCCGCCTTCGTCCTCCGGACGGAAACGCACATCGGCCGCCTGATCTTCCGCCTCGGCGGCGCGATGCGCATCCGAGTGCTCGGCGAGGTAGTCGTACACCGCGTAACAAAGGCTCTCGCACCCTTGGCCCGTCAACGCGGAAATCTGGAATACCGGGCCGTCCCATTCGAATCCCTTCTGGAACGCGGCGACGCGCACTTCACGCTCGTCTTCGGGGATCATGTCGAGCTTGTTCAACACGAGCCAGCGAGGCTTCGCGTGAAGCAACGCGTCGTACTTGCGCAGTTCGTTAACGATCGCTTTCGCTTCAGCGACCGGATCGACCGCTTCATCAAACGGTGCGAGATCGACGATATGCAACAGCAGGCCGGTGCGTTGCAAGTGCCGCAGGAATTGGTGGCCGAGGCCCGCGCCTTCCGCCGCGCCTTCGATCAACCCGGGAATGTCGGCAATCACGAAGCTGCGGCTGGGGCCGACGCGCACAACTCCAAGATTTGGCGCGAGCGTGGTGAACGGATAGTCGGCGATCTTCGGTCGTGCATTCGATACCGATGCAATGAAGGTCGACTTGCCCGCATTCGGCATACCGAGCAGCCCGACATCCGCGAGCACTTTCAATTCGAGACGCACCATCCGGCGCTCACCGGGTTTGCCGTCCGTCTTTTGCCGCGGCGCACGGTTCGTACTCGACTTGAAATGCAGGTTGCCGAGACCGCCCGCGCCGCCCTTCGCGACCTGCACGACCTGATTGTGCTCGGTCAGATCGGCGATCAGTTCGCCGGTGTCGAGATCGGTAATCACAGTGCCGACCGGCATGCGCAGCGTAATGTCGTCGCCGCCCTTGCCGTAGCAGTCCGAGCCGCGCCCGTTCTCGCCGTTGCGCGCCTGATGCTTTTTCGAATAGCGGTAGTCGATCAGCGTATTGATGTTACGGTCCGCGATTGCATACACGCTGCCGCCACGCCCGCCGTCGCCGCCGTCCGGGCCACCGAACGGGACGAACTTCTCGCGGCGCATCGACGCGCTGCCATCTCCTCCGTCGCCGGCGATGACTTCGATCCTCGCTTCGTCAATGAACTTCATGCGTTACTCCGTCCCGTTGATGCCACTCGATACTGACTGACTCAACCGCGCTGCCGCTATTTTGCCGCGCGCGGCGTGAATTCAACAATCGGCCGAATGGCCAGTCGCGGCCGCTCGACGCTGCGTGCGAGCCACATGAAAGAAAAACCAATAAAAAAGGCCCCGCTAACTTCGCGGGGCCTTTTCCGGTGCTGAAGCCCGAACCTGATTAGCTTGGTAAATAAGCTCAGGCTGCTGCCCGGACAACGTTGACCGTATGCTTCCTGTCGGCGCCTTTCGTCGTGAACTTGACGTGCCCGTCGACCAGCGCGAACAGCGTGTGATCCTTGCCGATGCCGACATTCTCGCCCGGGTGCAGCCGCGTGCCGCGCTGACGGACGATGATGCCGCCGGCGAGAATCGCCTGGCCGCCGTAAACCTTCACACCGAGGCGTTTCGACTCGGAGTCGCGGCCGTTCCGGGACGAGCCGCCTGCCTTTTTGTGTGCCATCTGATAGCTCCTTGCCTGATGCGCTTACGCGTTGATCGCGTCGATACGCAGTTCGGTGTAGTTCTGGCGGTGGCCGCCGTGCTTCTGGTAGTGCTTCCGGCGACGCATCTTGAAGATGGTCACTTTGGCGTGACGACCGTGCGACACAACGGTAGCCTTGACGGAAGCCCCACTGACCAGCGGCGTACCGAATTTAATCGATTCGCCTTCGCCCACTGCGAGAACCTGGTCGAGCGTGATTTCAGCGTCAATGTCTGCCGGTATCTGTTCTACTTTAAGTTTTTCGCCGACAGCAACCTTGTACTGCTTGCCGCCGGTTTTTATGACCGCGTACATTGAAAACCTCACTCTGAATTCGTGATTCGCTTTTCCCGACGCACCACGCGCGGAAACCCGTGATTATACATAGAGTTAGCTGTTCGGTCAAAGTCCATCTTCGTCCAGCCGCGCCGCGCCCGTAGGGATGCTCGCGAGATTCCCCGTGTGGCCCCGTTTCGACGCCCGCAGCCTAGGCCAAATGGCCAGAAAAGCCGCGCATGCCAACCCGGCGCCGCGGAAATTACGCGATTCGCCTTATAATCCGCGGCATTACCCGAAATCTCCACCATGCCGTCGACCGCCACTCCCGCCCCCAACGCCGCCAGCCTGCTCGCACCGATCGCCGAAGACATGCAGCTGGTCAATCGTGTCATCCGGCACCGTCTGGCGTCCGAGGTGATGCTGATCAACCAGATTTCCGAGTACATCATCAGTGCGGGCGGCAAGCGCCTGCGTCCCGCGCTGCTGCTGCTGGTGGCGGGCGCGCTGGGCGATACGACCGGTCAGCGTCACGAACTGGCCGCGGTGATCGAGTTCATCCATACGGCCACGCTGCTGCACGACGACGTCGTCGACGAATCCGACTTGCGACGCGGCCGGCAAACCGCGAATGCACTTTTTGGCAACGCGGCGAGCGTGCTGGTCGGCGACTTTCTCTACTCGCGCTCGTTCCAGATGATGGTCGGGGCCGGCAAGATGCGCGTGATGGAAATCCTGTCGGAAGCGACCAACATCATTTCCGAAGGCGAAGTGCTGCAGTTGCTGAACATGCACGACGCGGATGTCGACGAAGCGCGCTACATGCGGGTGATCCGCTACAAGACGGCGAAGCTGTTCGAGGCCGCCGCGCAGCTGGGCGCCGTGCTGTCCGATGCGGATGAAGCGACCGAGGAGGCGGCGGCCGAGTTCGGCCGGCGCATCGGCACGGCGTTCCAGATCATGGACGACTGGCTCGACTACACCGGTACCGCGGAATCGATGGGCAAAAACGCCGGCGATGATCTGCGCGAAGGCAAGCCGACGCTGCCACTGATTTACCTGATCGAACGCGGCACGCCGGAGCAGGCCGCGCTCGCGCGCGAGGCGATCGTGCAGGGTGGCACGGACCGTTTCGAAACGATTTTCGACGCGATTACGCGCTCGGGCGCACTCGATCACACACTGCATTGCGCAAGGCAGGAAGCGGAGGCCGCCGCAGCCGCGATTTCTTCGTTTCCCGATTCCCATTACAAGGAAAGCCTGCTAGAATTATGTTCTTACTCGACGACGAGGCAGTCTTAAACGAGACTCAGCCGACCGTTTAGTCCAGTTAGAGTCCAGCAGTACAATGAGGACAAATCGGGGTGTAGCTTAGCCTGGTAGAGCGCTACGTTCGGGACGTAGAGGCCGGAGGTTCGAATCCTCTCACCCCGACCAGACTTCTTAAAAAACCGCGCAACGTAGCGCGGTTTTTTTTCGTCTGTCCTTCTCGTTCGAGTTTGCGTCCCGCTTTCATTCGCCCCGCCGGCGGGCTCTGCCTTCCGGCCGATGGGGTGCGCATGACCCCTCTGCTATATTCTCGCCATCCCCTTTCCCTTTACTTCACGACGCGTGGAACAACTTCCCTTATGGGCGCAGATAGGCGCCATCCTGGTACTGCTGATCTGCTCGAGCTTCTTCTCCATTTCCGAAACGGCGATGATGGCCCTCAACCGCCATCGGCTAAAGCACCTGACCAACAAGGGCGTGCTCGGCGCAAAGACAACTCAGGGCCTGCTTGCGCGCACTGACCAGCTGCTGAGCGTGATCCTGATCGGCAACAACCTCTTCAATACGATCATCCCTGTACTCACGACGTCGATCGCGCTGCACACGTTCGGCAGCAATAGCGTGATCCTGTCGGTCGCAACCGGCATGGTGGCTTTCCTGATCATCGTGTTCGCGGAGATCGCGCCGAAAATCGTCGGGGCGACGTACCCGGAAAAGATCGCGTTGCCCGCCAGCCTGTTGATCGCGCCGCTGATGCGCGTCGCCAAGCCAATCATCTGGTTCGTGAATCTGATCGCGAACAGCTTCCTGCGTCTGTTGCACATCAACACCGGCGGCGCGCGCGATCAGCGCCTGTCGACCGAAGAACTGCGCACCATCGTGCTCGAGTCAGGCAGCTTCATGCCGACCAAGCACCGCAGCATCCTGCTCAATCTGTTCGACCTCGAGAACATCTCAGTCGACGATGTGATGATTCCACGCCGCCGGATCGAGGCGCTCGACTTCGACGCGCCGTTCGATCAGATCCTGCACCAGCTCGAAACCTGCTACCACAACAAACTGATCGTCTACCAGGGCGATATTGATCGCGTGCTCGGTGTGCTGCATGTGCGCAAGACGCTTGCGGCGCTCCACAATCAGGAGCTCGAACGCGAAACGCTGCGCGAGCTGCTGGCGGAGCCCTACTTCGTGCCGTCGGGAACACCCGTTTTCCAGCAGCTGCAGTACTTCCAGGAAAGCCGTCACCGTACCGCGCTCGTCGTCAACGAATACGGCGAACTGCAGGGGCTTGTCACACCGGAAGACATCATCGAAGAACTGATCGGCGAATTCACCACCTCGATACCGCGCAGCGCGAGCACGCGCGGCGGCTGGGACGACAACGGTGAATGCATCGTGGCGGGCAGCATGCCACTGCGCGAACTGAACCGCTGGCTGCAATTGCGTTTGCCGACTGACGGCCCGAAAACGCTGAACGGCCTGATCCTTGAAATCCTCGAAGAGATTCCTGAGGGCGATGTTTGCGTGCAGATCGGCGATGTGAAACTCGAAGTCATGCGCAGCGACGACCAGGCGATCCGCACCGTGAAGCTGTTTCGCCCGGGACAGAAATCCGGCACGAAGGCCTCGAGACTGCTGCGCCACTGACGCACGCCGCGCACGTGTCTCACACGCGCTTCACCTGCGCCGCTCCGGCACGCCTGGATCGGGCCACGGCATCGTACCGCAAATGAAAGTGGCGCACAGCTAGCCGAATGGCCGAATGGCGCCCTCGGGTGCCATACCGGATCATGACGCCGTCTTGTTGCAAAGGCGGCTCACAGCCGGTATTCGATGACCTCTCTTCCTACCGTTGCGCCACGTGCATCGCACGACAACCCCGGGCCAAACACCGCGTCTGGCGCGATCTTTCGGCCTCTCTCGCGTGAAGCCGAGCCGACGTCTCACTCCGCGCCACACGCAACGCTCGCCGGTTCCGCGCAACTGAACGCAACCAACGAAGCCGACGCCGCACCGGCGGTTCGGCTGCTCACAGAAACCCTGCAGGAAGCCGCGCGCCGCAACGCGTCGGACCTGCATATCGAACCGTTGGAACACGGTTGGCGGATCCGATTGCGCATCGACGGCGTGCTGCACGAAGCGGCTCAACCGCCCGCCCATTTGCGCGATGCGTTCGTCACGCGCGTCAAGGTGCTTGCGCGGATGGACATCGCCGAGCGTCGCGTGCCGCAAGATGGCCGGCTGCGGCTCGCGACGGGAGCCAGCCGCGTCGAAGACTATCGCGTGAACTCGCTGCCCACGATATTCGGCGAAAAGCTTGTGCTGCGACGGCTCGAGTCGCTGCCCGCCGACCTCTCGCTCGATTCGCTGGGCCTCAGCTGTGAACAGTGCGCGATCGTCGAACACGCGATCCGCGCGCCGCACGGGCTCGTGCTAGTGACTGGCCCAACCGGCAGCGGCAAGACATTGTCGCTGTATAGCTTCCTGCAGATGCTCAACGCCGTATCGCGCAACCTGTGCTCCGTCGAAGACCCTGCGGAAATCCAGCTCGCTGGCGTCAATCAGGTCAGCGTGCGCGAAAAGGCCGGCCTGACATTCGCAACCGCACTCCGCGCATTTCTGCGCCAGGACCCGGATGTCATCATGGTCGGCGAAATCCGTGACGAGGAAACCGCCGCGATCGCGGTCAAAGCCGCGCAAACGGGTCACCTCGTGCTCTCGACGCTGCATACCAACGACGCGCCTGCCGCGATCGCCCGGCTGGTCGATATCGGCGTCGAACCGTACAACCTCGCAGGAGCGCTGCGCATGGTGACCGCGCAGCGTCTCGTCCGCAAACTGTGCACGAGGTGCCGGATGCCGGAAATGCAATCCGCCGCCGCGCTGCACGCCGCGTTGCGCGCCGCGGGCGTACCTGAGAACCAGCTGGAAGGCTGGCACCCGTACGCGGCAGCGGGCTGCGACGCATGCCACGGCATCGGCTATCGCGGGCGTATCGGCGTCCATCAGGTCATGCCGATCTCCGATGCGATGCGTGAATTGATCGTCACGCGCGCCAGCACCCACAGGCTGGCTCAGCAAGCTCGCTCCGAGGCAGTCGGCACACTACGCGAAGCGGCACTCGCTCGCGTGCACGACGGCTCGACGAGTCTCGCCGAAGCGCTGTGCGCGACCGAGGTCGCATGAGGAGCAGCGTCATGGAATGGATATCGGAGGAACTGCGTTTCAAATGGCGCGGCATCGAGGCCGACGGCACACATAAAAGCGGCTCCGTCATCGCGACGGACCTCGCCGCCGCACGCGCGAAGCTCCGGCGTGACGGCCTCTTTATCGTCGAGCTCACCGCGCACGGTCCCGCGCCGCGCGCAGACGCAAGCCCCGCTGACATCACGCGCTTTACCCGCCAGCTCGCCAGTCTGCTGCGGGCGGGCTTGCCGCTTGCTCCGTCGCTTGAACTGCTGGCGAACGCGCCCGCTTCCGCAAAGAAGCGTGGCGGTATCTCGCGGATCGTCGGCGCACTTGCTCGCCATATCGTCACGGGCTCCAGTTTTTCGCAGGCGCTGCGCGCCCGCTCCGATCAGTTCGGTCCGTTGTATTGGCAACTGGTTGCAGTCGGCGAAGCGTCGGGTGCGCTTGCCGACGTGCTCGCACGCATCGCCGACGACCGTGAGCGCACCGCCGCGCAGCGCGCGAAGGTACGCGCGGCACTCACCTATCCAGCAGCGATCCTGGTGCTCGCGGTTTTCATCACCGCGGCGCTGCTGGTCTGGGTCGTGCCGACCTTCAAGCAGATCTTCGACGGCTTCGGCGCGGCGTTGCCCGCGCCGACACAGGCAGTACTCGCGCTGTCCGCCGCACTCACGAAATGGAGCTTGCCGATCGGCGTGTTCGGCATGGGCGCAGGCATGGGCGTGGCCAAGCTGCTGCGCGTGTCGGACACCGCCCGGCTAGGGTGTGCGCGCGTTGCGTTGCGCTCACCTGTCATCGGGCCGCTGCTGACCATGCTCTGCGCGGCACGCTGGAGCCGTGCACTCGGCACCTTGTTATCCGCGGGTACGCCGCTCGCTGACGCGTTCGTTTCGCTCGACCATGCAACCGGCAACGCCTACTTCGACCGCGCGACCTCCGGTATCGCCGCGCGGCTTAAGGACGGCGAGCGGCTTGCCGCTGCGATGCAGGCAACCCACTGCTTTCCCGTCGAAGTCGTACAGCCTGTCGCGGTCGCCGAAGAAGCAGGCACACTCGACAACATGTTGCTGGACGTGGCGTCGCTGTGCGATCGTCAGGTAGACGAAAAAACCGGCGCGCTCGCAAGTTTGTGTGAACCACTCGTGATCGCCGTGCTTGGACTGCTCGTCGGGGGCCTCGTGATTGCAATGTATCTTCCCATCATTCAACTCGGCAACGTGGTGTAGCATCGCAGCCGAATCCGGACATTCGCCATGCCGCCCGCGTCCATCACTGTGTCAGACCACCTCTACAACATGCCGCTTTCATCACCTATGGGCTTGTCTTCGACGTCGCCTTTCGCGTCGGGGTTTGCCTATCTGGGCGACCTCGCGTCAGGCATCGGCACCGCGTTCAGCACGCTGCCGCCCGCAGCGCAGATCGTCTTCGCGGTTGTGTTCGGCCTCGTGATCGGCAGTTTTCTGAATGTCGTCGTCCATCGGCTGCCGGTTATGCTCGAACGTGCGTGGCGTGCCGAAGTCGCCGACGCCACCGGCCAGCATTTCGAGGACGACGGACTGCCGCCCCGCTACAACCTGTGGCAGCCGCGCAGCGCATGCCCGCATTGCGGCCACGTGCTGCGCGCCTGGGAAAATCTGCCCGTGTTCAGCTATCTGCTGCTGCGCGGCCGCTGCTCGCAGTGCAAAACGCGTGTCAGCCTGCGCTACCCGCTGATCGAAATCGCGGGTGCCGGCTGCGCGGTCGCGTCACTCGTTCTGTTCGGCCCGAGCGGCGCCGCTCTCGCGGCATTCGGGCTGTGCGCGACACTACTCGCGATGAGCGCGATCGACATCGACACGCATCTGCTGCCCGATTCGCTAACGCTGCCTTTGCTGTGGGCCGGCCTGATCCTGAACTTCGGCGGCCTGTTTGCGAGCTTGCACGACGCGGTGCTCGGCGCGGTGGGCGGCTATCTCGCGCTATGGTGCGTACACTGGGTGTTCAAGCTGATCCGCGGCGTCGAAGGCATGGGCTATGGCGACTTCAAGCTGCTCGCCGCGCTTGGCGCCTGGCTCGGTTGGGCCGCGCTGCCGCAGATCATTCTGATCGCCGCGGTCGCGGGTGCGGTGGTCGGTCTCGTCGCAACGTGGCGTGGACGGATGCGCTTCGAAGAACCCCTGCCATTCGGCCCGTTTCTCGCGGCAGGCGGCGCGCTCACGCTGTTCGCCGGTACGCCGTTCTACGTGGCGCTGGGGGGCTGACGCATGTTTGCAGTCGGGTTGACGGGTGGCATCGGCAGCGGCAAGTCGTTCGTCGCGGAGCGCTTCGCCGCGCGCGGCGTGCCGATCGTCGACACCGATGCGATCGCGCATCGCATCACCGCGCCGCACGGCCTCGCGATGCCGGCCATCGCGAGCGAGTTCGGCGCATCGTTCGTCGCGCCGAATGGCTCGCTCGATCGCGCGCGCATGCGCGCGCTCGTCTTTAGCGACGACAATGCGCGGCGGCGCCTTGAAGCGATCACTCACCCGCTGATCCGCGCGGAGACTGAACGTGAGCGTCAGCAGGCGGTCGGCCCTTACGTCGTCGTGGTCGTACCGCTGCTGGTCGAGTCGGGAAGCTGGAAGACGCGCGTGGATCGCGTGCTGGTGATCGATTGCAGCATTGAGGCGCAGATCGCCCGTGTGATGAGCCGCAATGCTTTTACGCGCGAGCAGGTGCTCGCCATCATCGCCCGCCAGGCCACGCGCGATGCGCGTCTCGCGGCCGCCGACGACGTGATCGTCAACGACAAGCTGCCGCTCGCGGCGCTTGACGCGCGCGTCGACGAATTGCATCGCCTGTACGCGTCATGTGCCGGTCATTAGGCGTTGTCCGCAGGGCCGAATGCGGCTTCGTAGGTGGTCACCCGCGTCGCCCTGAAAGCCCGAACCCCAAGCCCGATTGCGCAAAAATCGGGCAGTGCGCAGCGATCATGCAGTAACGAAAGCGAAAAAATTGCGAACTGGACGGAACCAGTGTTTCATTGCTAGCGTAGAGTCACGGCATTAGAATGTCCTGCAATTCCGTCACCGACCACGCGCGAGGCGAGCCCGCTTGATTCTTTACGAGTATCCCTTCAACGAGCGAATCAGGACGCTTTTGCGCCTCGAAGACCTATTCGAGCGCTTTACGTTCTTTTTGACTCAGGAAGACCCGAGGGAACATCACGTCGCGCTCACCACGCTGTTCGAGATCGCCGAGGTCGCGGGCCGCGCGGATCTGAAGTCTGATCTGATGAAGGAGCTCGAGCGGCAGCGTCAAACGCTCGCTCCATTCCGCGGCAATCCGGGCATCGAACAGAATGCGCTCGAGGCCGTGCTCGGGGAAATCGAGCAAACGCTGGCCGGCCTCGCGCAAATGCAAGGCAAGACGGGCCAGCATCTGTCCGACAATGAATGGCTGTCCAGTATCCGCAGCCGCGCGATCATTCCAGGCGGCACCTGCAAGTTCGATCTTCCTTCGTACTACGCATGGCAGCAGATGCATCCGGATCAGCGCCGCCAGGATATCGCAAAGTGGGTGATGCCGTTGCTGCCGTTGCGCGACGCAGCCGCGATCGTGCTGCGTCTTGCGCGCGAGTCGGGTCAGGCATCGAAGGTGATGGCGATGCAGGGCAGCTACCAGCAGATGCTGTCGGGCCGCACCTATCAGCTGATGCAGGTGCGCGTGGCACCGGAATTGCGCGTGATCCCGGAAGCGAGCGCGAACAAATACATGTTGTGGGTCCGTTTTACGGTGCAGGATGGCGATCTGCGTCCGCGCGCAGTCGACGTCGACGTGCCGTTCCACCTTACGCTGTGTAGTCTTTGAGCGTTATCGTCTACGGGCAACGATGGCTGCGGGCTCGAGCCGAGCTTTAACCTGAAACGAACGCCCCCAGATTCGACGCTCGTTACGTTTCGATCGACACCGCCACAGACAGAATGACCACCGTCGTCAAATGCCCGACTTGCGGCAAGGATGTCCGTTGGACCCCCGAAAGCCGCTTTCGCCCGTTCTGCTCGGAACGATGCAAACAGTTCGATCTCGGCGCCTGGGCCGCCGAGAAGTACCGGATCGGCAGCAACGATGAAGAGCCGCCGACCGACGATACGTCCGGCGAAAACGCGCATCACTGATGTTTGCGTGCTCTGAAGTTCGCGTTCTGAAATTCGCCTTCTTCACATAGCGCGATCGCGCTTGCGGTGCGAATGGACCACGCCGCGCAGCGCCGGCACGCGCCGACCTCAACCGCCGGCGCCCGCGTTCACTCCGCCGCCAGCCACTCGAGCACGGGTATCGTCGCAGGAAGCAATGGCGTCACGTCGGCGGGCAGCGTCTGCCAGACGAATGCCTGGCCCTCACGCCCGTGGGGCTCGCCCGTCCACGCGGTCACCTTGCAAAAATAAAGCCGCACATACGCGTGCGGATAATCGTGTTCAAGCGTATGCCATCGATGGCTCGCCTTGACGTCGATACCCAGTTCCTCGTGCAGTTCGCGGGCAAGCGCCGCCTCGACGGTTTCGCCGGCTTCCAGCTTGCCGCCGGGAAATTCCCAGTAACCTTCGTACGGCTTGCCGGCCGGCCGCTGCGCGAGCAGATAGCGTCCGTCCGGCTGCACGAGCACGCCGACCGCGACCTCGGTCACCGGCCGCGCAGCAGGCGGCGTACGGTTGTCGGCGGCACCGTTCATGCCTGCGCCCGGCGGCCCGACCAGTCGCGCGCGAACTGCCACGCGACGCGTCCGGAACGTGAGCCGCGTTCGAGCGCCCACACGAGCGCATCGCCGCGCGCGGCTTCGACCCCCGCCTCGTCGCAACCGAAATGGCGCAGCCAATGCGCAACGATCGCAAGGTAGTCGTCCTGCTTGAACGGATAGAAGCTGACCCACAACCCGAACCGCTCGGACAGCGAGATCTTTTCCTCAACCACTTCGCCCGGGTGAATCTCACCGTCCGCCGTGTGCTTGTATGTCTCGTTGTCGCTCATGTACTCCGGCAGCAGATGGCGGCGGTTCGACGTCGCGTAGATCAGCACATTGTCGGACTGCGCGGCCACCGACCCGTCGAGCGCGACCTTCAGCGCCTTGTAACCGGATTCACCTTCTTCGAACGACAGATCGTCGCAGAACACGATAAACCGCTCGGGCCTCGCCGAGATCAGGTCGACGATATCGCCGAGATCGTGCAGATCGTCCTTATCGACTTCGATCAGCCGCAGGCCGTCCTTCGAATATGCGTTCAGGCACGCCTTGATCAGCGAAGACTTGCCAGTGCCGCGCGCGCCCGTCAGCAGTACGTTGTTCGCCGGCTGCTTCCGAACAAACTGGCGCGTGTTCTGCTCGATCAGTTCTTTTTGACGGTCGATGTTCTGCAAGTCGGTAAACGAGATTGCCGAGATCGACGGCACCGGCTGCAAAAAACCGCGCCCCTGGCGCTTGCGCCAGCGAAAGGCGACCGCGCCAGCCCAATCGACGTCAGGTGCGGCGGGCGGCAACATCGCTTCAAGACGGCCCAGCACGGATTCGGCGCGGGTCAACAGCTGTTCGAGTTTGTCCATGGCTAAAGTGAGAGGCGGATCGGGTTCAAGGCAAGAATAAAAGCCGGCGTCCGTAGCATGCCGAACGGGCCGCGGCGCCGGCGCGGCACCCGATCAGGAACGGTAATCGGCGTTGATGCTCACGTAATCGTGCGACAGGTCGCAGGTCCAGATCGTCGCTTGCGCGTTGCCGCGGCCCAGCAGCACGCGGATCGCGATCTCGCTCTTTTTCATCACGCGCTGGCCGTCTTCTTCACGATACGCCGGGTTGCGTCCGCCCGCCTTCGCGACGAGCACGTCATCCAGATACAGGTCGATCTTGCCGACGTCGAGGTCGTTCACGCCCGCATAGCCGACCGCCGCGAGAATGCGGCCAAGATTCGGATCGGACGCGTAGAAGGCCGTCTTCACGAGCGGTGAATGACCAATTGCGTATGCGATCTGCCGGCACTCGGCGACGTTGGTGCCGCCTTCGACCTGCACCGTCATGAACTTCGTCGCGCCCTCGCCATCGCGCACAATCAGTTGCGCGAGCGTCTGCGCGACTTCGGTGACCGCGTCGCGCAGCGCCGCGTAAGCCGCCGAGTCGGTCGACGTGATCGCCGGCAACGTCGACTTGCCCGAAGCGATCAGAATGAACGAATCGTTGGTCGAAGTATCGCCGTCGATCGTGATGCAGTTGAACGAGCGGTCGGCGACATGTTTGACGAGTGCGTCGAGCACCGGCTGCGCAACCGCGGCGTCGAACGCGAGAAAGCCCAACATGGTCGCCATGTTCGGCTTGATCATGCCGGCGCCCTTGCTGATGCCGGTCAGCGTGACCGTATGGCCATCGATGCTGACCTGGCGCGACGCGGCTTTCGGCAGCGTGTCGGTGGTCATGATCGCTTGCGCGGCATCGTACCAGTGCGCGGCCGCACGGTTCGCGAGCGCGGCAGGCAGGCCCGCCTTCAGGCGGTCGATCGGCAGCGGCTCGAGAATCACGCCGGTCGAAAAGGGTAACACCTGCTCCGGCGCAAGGCCTGTGAGCCGTGCAAGCTCGTCGCAAGTTTCACGCGCGTGCGCGAGGCCCGGCTCGCCGGTGCCCGCATTCGCATTGCCGGTGTTGACGACCAGCGCCCGGACGCCCTTGCCGGCCTTGCCGCCCACCCCGCCATGACGCACACGCTCCAGATGTTCCCGGCACACGGTCACCGGCGCCGCGCAAAAACGGTTCGACGTGAACACGCCCGCCACCGTCGCTCCTTCTTCAACGGAAATGACGAGCACGTCCTTGCGATTCGGCTTGCGGATATTCGCCTCGGCCCAGCCGAGCGTCACACCCGGTACCGGATGAAGTTGAGCGGGTTCAATCGAAGGGAAATTGACAGCCATGGTGGCGACCTGTCGAAGGTAAAAATGCCGGCGGGCGCCGGCATCGAATCATAACTGGCCGTCCGGCATCGCGCCGGGCGGCTCACGAAAGTAGTTGCAATGTATCGCACAAATTCAGGGTGCGCGTGTCAACGCAGCGATGCAAACGACGCGGCGCGCATCGAGCGCGCCGCTTTCAACCGTTTTTCAACCGTTACGCGATCTTGCCGTGACACTGTTTGTACTTCTTGCCACTGCCGCACGGGCACGGGTCGTTACGACCGACCTTCGGTATGCCGTCGCTCGCCAGCGGTGCGGCGGCGGCGCCTCTCGGCGCATGGCTCATCGCATCGCCGATCATCGTCGCAGCAGCGTCAGCCGCGACCGGCGCGGCGGCGACTGCCGTTGCCGTGTTCGAATCCGAATAATCCGCATGGCGAAACTCGACGTTCTCCAGATGGCCGCCCTGCTCTTCGTACTGCTCGGCCGCCTGCTCGAGCTGCTCCGGCGACTGGATCTGCACATTCATCACGATTCGCGTGACTTCGAGCTTCACCGCATCGAGCATCGCGGCGAACAACTCGAACGCCTCGCGCTTGTATTCCTGCTTCGGATTCTTCTGCGCATAGCCGCGCAGATGAATGCCCTGGCGCAGGTGGTCCAGCGCCGCAAGGTGTTCACGCCAGCTGCGATCGAGCGTCTGCAGCATGATCGAGCGCTCGAACGCGCTAAACGACTCGCGGCCAACCTGCGTGACCTTCCCTTCATACCCTTCATCAGCAGCCGCGGTCACCGCTTCAAGAATCTCGTCGGCATCGATCGATTGCGACTCGTTGATCATCTCCTGAATCGCCAGATCGAGCTGCCAGTCTTTGCGCAGCAATTCTTCGAGCTCAGGCACGTCCCACTGCTCTTCGATGCTGCCCGCCGGCACGAACTGGCGCACCACGTCGCTGACCACGCCATGGCGCATCGCGCCGATCGTTTCCGTGATGTCGTGCGCTTCGAGCAGCTCGTTGCGCTGCTGGTAGATCACTTTGCGCTGGTCGTTCGCGACGTCGTCGTATTCGAGCAGTTGCTTGCGGATATCGAAGTTGCGCGCCTCGACCTTGCGCTGCGCGGATTCAATCGAACGCGTGACGATGCCGGCCTCGATCGCCTCGCCCTCGGGCATCTTCAGCCGATCCATGATCGCGCGCACCCGGTCGCCGGCGAAAATGCGCAGCAGCGGGTCTTCGAGCGACAGATAGAAACGCGACGAGCCCGGGTCGCCCTGACGGCCCGCACGGCCGCGCAGCTGGTTGTCGATCCGGCGCGACTCGTGACGCTCGGTGCCGATAATGTGCAAGCCGCCGGCCGCCTTCACCTGATCGTGCAGCGCCTGCCATTCGTTATGCAACTGAGCGATGCGGCGCTGCTTTTCGTCCACGGGGATCGCGTCGTCCGCATCGATGAACGCGGCCTGCTTCTCGGCATTACCGCCGAGCACGATATCGGTCCCGCGGCCGGCCATGTTGGTCGCGATCGTAATGCGCTGCGGCCGTCCCGCTTCAGCGACGATGGCCGCCTCCCGCGCGTGCTGCTTCGCGTTCAGCACCTCGTGCGGCAAGCCGGCCTTCTTCAGCAGATGCGACAGCACTTCCGAGTTTTCGATCGACGTCGTGCCGACCAGCACCGGCTGGCCACGCTCGAAGCATTCGCGAATATCGCGGATCACCGCGTCGTAGCGTTCACGCGCCGTCTTGTAGATCTGATCCTGCCGGTCGATCCGTTTCGGCGGCCGGTTGGTCGGAATCACGACGGTTTCGAGACCGTAGATCTCGTTGAATTCGTAGGCTTCGGTATCGGCCGTACCGGTCATGCCGGACAGCTTGCCGTACATGCGGAAATAGTTCTGGAACGTGATCGACGCGAGCGTCTGGTTCTCGCTCTGAATCTTCACGTGCTCCTTCGCCTCGACCGCCTGGTGCAGGCCGTCGGACCAGCGGCGGCCGGCCATCAGACGGCCGGTGAATTCGTCGACGATGATCACTTCGCCGTTCTGCACGACATAGTGCTGGTCGCGGTGGAACAGCGTATGCGCGCGCAGTGACGCGTAGACGTGGTGCATCAGCGTGATGTTCTGCGGCGCATACAAGCTCTCGCCCTCACCGATCAGCCCCCACTCAGCGAGCAGGCGCTCGGCCTTCTCGTGGCCGGACTCGGTGAGGAACACCTGGCGCGCTTTCTCGTCGAGCGTATAGTCGCCCGGCTTCTCGACGCCGGTGCCATCGGCCTTTTCTTCGCCGATCTGCCGCTCGAGCAGCGGCGGCAGCGCGTTCATCCGCACGTAGAGTTCGGTGTGATCTTCCGCCTGGCCCGAAATAATGAGCGGCGTGCGCGCCTCGTCGATCAGGATCGAGTCCACTTCGTCGACGATCGCGAAGGCGAGCGCCCGCTGCACGCGCGCTTCGGTCTCGTAGACCATGTTGTCGCGCAGATAGTCGAAGCCGAACTCGTTGTTCGTGCCGTACGTGATGTCCGCTGCGTACGCCTCCTGCTTCAGGCCGTGATCCATCTGCGACAGGTTCACGCCCACCGACAGCCCGAGGAAGTTGTAGAGACGCCCCATCCATTCGGCATCGCGCTGCGCCAGATAGTCGTTCACGGTCACGACGTGCACGCCGCGTCCGGACAGTGCATTCAGATAGGCCGCGAGCGTCGCAACGAGCGTCTTGCCTTCGCCGGTGCGCATTTCGGCGATTTTGCCGTAGTGCAGCACCATCCCGCCGATCAGCTGCACGTCGAAGTGACGCATTTTCAGCACGCGCTTGCTCGCCTCGCGGCACACTGCGAACGCTTCCGGCAGCAGCTTGTCGAGCGACTCGCCGCCCGCGACCCGCTGACGGAATTCGTCGGTTTTCGCGCGCAATTGATCGTCCGTCAATTGCTCGATCTGCGTCTCGAGCGCATTGATCGACACGACGGTCTTTTGATATTGCTTGACGAGCCGCTGGTTGCGACTGCCAAAAATCTTTTGTAGAAAACCGGTGGTCATCGGATCGGTGTCTCTGCGTCGCGGCGTCGGCGGGGAAAACGGACAAGCGCGGCCGGGGTCGTGCCCTCGCTTGCCCGATGTCGGAAGTGCCTCGGCGGCCTGTCAAGGGAATGAATTCGAATCGGGGATTTTAGCACGCGCCCTAAGGCGCGCCTGTGTCGCACGCGAGAGGCCTGACCACAATCCCCGACACCCAGTCTGGCTCGGGTGGCGGTGCGCGTCGCCGTGCCTGCCTCATTTCGTCGGTTTCTCGGGGCTAGCCGGTTGCGCACCGCAACGAGCGTGCCCCGGCGATCGATCTGGCACGGTCACAGGGGACCGCGCGCGGTAAAATCGGGATCGTCTGTGAGCGCCGTTCGCAGCGCCATCACTTTCAAACATGAGCCGCTCTTCGTCGAATTCAAGGCCGCCGTTTTCAAGACCGACCGCGCGGACGTCCTCAGCGACGTTCGACCCGCGTCGCCCGCAGCGGCTCGCCGATGTACTCGCCCGCACCGATGCGTTTTCCGCATTGCGCGCGGGCGTCGAGCAGATAGCCGCACTAGAGCGCGATCTCAGCGAACTGCTACCCGATTATCTGGCGACGAGCGTCGAGCCCGGCTTCATCAAGGACGGCGTACTGGCGATTTTCGCCGCGCACAATGCGCTCGCGGCGCGCTTGCGACATCTGGAACCCCGGCTGCTGGCCGATTTGCAGCAACGCGGGTGGCTGGTCGATTCGCTGAAGATACGCGTACGGCCGAAGCCGCTTGAAGCGTCAACGCCGCTCAAACAGGCTCGTATGACGCGCGTCGGCGCCGACGCATTGCATCAGTTGAGCGAGTCGCTGGCGCCGTCGCCGCTGCAGGCGGCGCTGGCGCGCATGGCCGCACGGCATCGCAAGTAAGCGGCGCGCTGGACTCACCGGAAATTAAAAAGCGACCCGATTGGGTCGCTTTTGAGAAACCTGCGAAATACGCGAGGCGCACGCCCCCCGCGCATTCCGTTCAGGCAAACGCCGTCTGCGTATCGTATGCAAACCCGCGCGGCGCCTTCTGCGGGTCGTCGAAGGTGACGATTTCGTACGCATCTTCATGCGCGAGCAGTTCGCGCAGCAGCGCATTGTTCAGACCGTGGCCCGACTTGTACGCGTCATACGCTGCGAGCAGCGGATGGCCGACCACGTACAAGTCGCCGATCGCGTCGAGCATCTTGTGCTTGACGAACTCGTCATCGTAGCGCAGCCCGTCGTTATTCAGAATGCGGTATTCGTCGAGCACGATCGCGTTGTCCATGCTGCCGCCGCGCGCGAGGCCCAACTCACGCATCGTTTCGACTTCATGCGCGAAACCGAACGTGCGGGCACGCGCGATCTCGCGCACATACGACGTATTGGCGAAATCCACTTCCAGCGCCTGGCCGGTCTTGTCGACGGCCGGATGGCGGAAGTCGATCGTGAACTTCAGCTTGAAGCCGAAATACGGATCGAGACGCGCGAACTTGTCGCCATCGCGAACCTCGACCGCCTTCTTCACCTTGATAAACTTCTTAGCGGCGTTCTGTTCTTCGATACCGGCGGATTGAATCAGAAACACGAACGAAGCCGCGCTGCCGTCCATGATCGGAATCTCTTCAGCGGTGACGTCGACATACAGGTTGTCGATGCCGAGGCCCGCGCACGCGGACATCAGGTGCTCGACCGTCGACACGCGCGCGCCGTCTTTCTGCAACACCGACGCGAGCCGCGTGTCGCCGATCGCCATGGCCGACGCGGGAATGTCCACCGGCGTAGGGAGATCCACGCGCGAAAACACGATACCCGTGCCCGGAGCGGCAGGGCGAAGCGTCAGATCGACCTTGCGTCCAGAATGCAAGCCGATGCCGACCGTCTTCACGATCGATTTGATAGTGCGCTGCTTCAACATGATGGTCATCTATTCCATTCAGCATCCCAACCGGCATCGCGCTGGACGCTTGTCACCGACCCATTGCGATTGAAATTGCCAATCGAGACTTTTTAACCCATAGAGCGAAGTATACTCTATCCGCCCCTCAGGCGCCGCCGTCTGGTCGTATCAATCTGTTTCGCTGCATTACGCGAGCGGCGAAAGCAGCCATGCGCATGTCAACGAATGAGGGGCCGACGCCCGGGATGGAGGCGTTCCCGGTCATCGGCCCACGGATTGGCCACGTTACGGCCTGTCACAATAGCGTCACGGTCTACGTTGCCACGGCACAACAATTGTGCACCGCGCGCTTTATAACACAACCCGTTCCGCATGCGTTGCGACTATTTCAACGTTGCGAGAATGCTCTGTGCATCGCTTACCTCGAACTTGCCGGGCGCCTCGACGTTCAGCGTCTTGACCACGCCATCGTCGACCACCATCGCGTAGCGCTGCGAGCGAATGCCCATGCCACGCGCCGACAAATCCTGATCCAGACCGAGCGCCCGGGTGAAAACCGCACTACCGTCCGCCATCATGCGCACCTTGCCCGAGGTGTGCTGATCGCGTCCCCACGCGCCCATCACGAACGCGTCGTTGACGGACACGCACCAGATCTCGTCGATGCCCGCGGCTCGCAACCGCTCGGCCGCTTCGACGTAACCCGGCACGTGTTTGGCCGAACAGGTCGGCGTGAACGCGCCTGGCAATCCGAAGATCACCACGCGCTTGCCGGCCGTCTGCTGACTCACGCTAAAGCTGTTCGGTCCGATCGTGCAGCCCGCGCGCTCGTCGTCGATCATCTCAAAGACGGTCGCGTCGGGTAGTTTTTCACCAGTTTTGATCATGCTCGTTCCTTCACTCGATGATGCGGGAGCTTGCTCGCACGTTAACGTGTGGAAGCAGACATTTCATCCGGCAAAGGCGGCCCTTCCGCTTCGAAAATTCGAAGAGGGCGACCGTTCGTGCCGCGCGTCTTGCGAGACGCGGTGCGTCGACTGTTCCACCTGTCACGCTCGTGCATTCGAAGAGGCGCAACGCCAGATTGCGCCGCAACGAAAGCCCGCTCCACGCGTGTCAGTCAGCCTGCTTGCGCAGGAAAGCCGGGATATCGTACGTGTCGACACCCTTTTCCTGCAGCGCCTGCACGTGCGAAGCCGCGGTATCGCGCGACGTACGCCACACGGCCGGCGTATCCAGCGAACCGTAATCCGCCGAATGGGCCGGCTGCGTCGAGTAGCCGTGCTGCAGCGTGTGATTGACCGGCGCATTGTCGGTACCGGTGCGCAACAGCGTCATCGGTGCCGATTGCTGCTTCTTCGCGGTCCGGCCAAGGCCCGTCGCGACGACGGTCACGCGCAGCGCGTCGCCCATCGCGTCATCGTAGACGGCGCCGAAAATCACCGTCGCGTCCTCGGCGGCGTAGCTCTTGATCGTGTTCATCACCTCGCGCGTTTCCGACAGACGCAGCGAACGGCTCGACGTGATGTTGACCAGCACGCCGCGCGCGCCCGACAGATCGACGCCTTCGAGCAGCGGGCTCGCGACCGCCTGTTCGGCCGCCAGACGCGCGCGATCGACGCCGGCCACCGTCGCCGTGCCCATCATCGCCTTGCCCTGCTCGCCCATCACCGTCTTCACGTCTTCGAAGTCGACGTTCACCAGACCGTCGACGTTGATGATCTCCGCGATGCCGGCAACCGCGTTGTTCAGCACATCGTCAGCGCACTGGAAGCACTTGTCCATCTCGGCGTCATCGCCCATCACCTCGAACAGCTTGTCGTTCAGGACGACGATCAGCGAGTCGACGTGATCCTCCAGTTGCTGCGAACCTGCTTCGGCGACGCGCATTCGCTTGCCACCTTCGAATTCGAACGGCTTGCTAACCACGCCGACCGTCAGAATGCCCATCTCCTTCGCGATCTGCGCCACGACCGGCGCCGCACCCGTCCCAGTGCCGCCACCCATGCCCGCGGTGATGAACACCATGTGAGCGCCGCGCATGGCGTCGGCGATGCGCTCACGCGCTTCTTCAGCGGCCGCGCGGCCCATTTCCGGCTTGGCGCCCGCCCCCAGACCGGTCTTGCCGAGCTGCAGCACCGTGTTTGCGCGCGAACGCGACAGCACCTGCGCATCCGTGTTCATCACGATGAAGTCGACGCCCTGCACGCCACGGTTGATCATGTGCTGCACCGCATTGCCGCCCGCACCACCAACGCCTATCACCTTGATGATGGTGCCGTTGGTTTCCGTTTCCAGCATCTGGAATTCCATATTGCCTCCGTCAAGAAAAAAGTCTTAATCGGCCGTTATCCGGCAGGAGATCGGGCAACCTCCTGTCGCGCGCCGGCCGCCGGCACCAGCGCGAATTTCGATTCGTTAAAAGTTGCCGAGGAACCAGTCCTTCATCCGCGTGAACACCTGTCCCATCGAGCCGGACTGCACCGCCACCTTGCGGCCGCGCATCCGTTGCGAGCGCCCTTCGACGAGCAGCCCCATCGCGGTCGAATAGCGCGGGTTGCGCACCACGTCCGCGAGGCCGCCCGCGTATTCGGGCACCCCGATACGCACCGGCTTCAGAAAGATGTCTTCGCCGAGCTCGACCATGCCGGGCATCATCGATGCGCCGCCGGTCAGCACCACCCCGGAACTCAGCAATTCCTCATAACCCGACTCGCGCACCACCTGCTGCACGAGCGAAAACAGTTCTTCGACGCGCGGCTCGATCACCGCCGCGAGCGCCTGGCGCGACAGCGTGCGCGGACCGCGCTCGCCGAGCCCCGGCACTTCGATCATTTCGTCCGGATCGGCCAACGCCTGCTTGGCGATCCCGTAGCCGACCTTGATGTCTTCCGCATCCGGCGTCGGCGTGCGCAGCGCCATCGCGATATCGCTCGTCACCTGGTCGCCGGCGATCGGAATCACCGCGGTATGGCGGATCGCGCCTTCGCTGAAGATCGCGATATCGGTCGTGCCGCCGCCGATATCGACGAGCACCACGCCCAGTTCCTTTTCGTCGTCGGTCAGCACCGCGAGCGACGACGCGAGCGGTTGCAGGATCAGATCGTTCACTTCGAGTCCGCAGCGCCGCACGCACTTCACGATGTTCTGCGCCGCGCTTACCGCGCCGGTCACGATATGCACCTTCACTTCGAGGCGGATGCCGCTCATCCCGATCGGCTCGCGCACATCTTCCTGGCCGTCGATGATGAATTCCTGCGTGAGGATATGCAGCACCTGCTGGTCGGTCGGAATATTGATCGCCTTCGCGGTTTCGATCACGCGCGCGACGTCGGTCTGCGTGACTTCTTTCTCCTTGATCGCGACCATCCCGCTCGAGTTGAAGCTGCGGATGTGGCTGCCGGCGATCCCGGTGAACACATTGGTGATCTTGCAATCGGCCATCAGCTCCGCCTCCTCGAGCGCGCGCTGAATCGACTGCACGGTGGCTTCGATATTCACCACCACGCCTTTTTTGAGCCCCTTCGACTCGCTCTGGCCAAGGCCGATCACTTCGTAGTGACCTTCGCCTTTCAGCTCGGCGACGATTGCCACGACTTTCGCCGTCCCGATATCGAGGGCCACTAGCAGATCTTTATAGTCTTTACTCATAGCGTGCTCATTGCGAGTGATGTCCTGTTACTTCTTGCCCTTGTCGGGTTCCGTAATGAAGCGCATGCCAGCCGCACGAATCGCAAAACCATTCGGATAGCGCAAGTCCGCATACTCGATGTCCTTCCCCCAGCGTTGCGTGATCGCCGACCACGCCGCCGTCAGGCGCCGCGAGCGGTCGTACAGCGTGTCCTGATTGCGCTCGCGGCCCAGTTCGACCTGCATGCCGTTCGACAGCTTCACCGTCCACGCGTAGCGCGGCGACAGCGCCACTTCGTCCGGCGTCGCCCCGATCGGCGCAAACCACTTCTCGAAGTCGTGATAACGCGCGACGACCTCTTTCGCTGACCCATCCGGACCATCGAACGCGGGCAGCTCTTCTTCGAGCTCGCCCTGGTTCGCGGTGAAGAGCTCGCCATCGACGCTCACCAGCTGATCGCTGCCCCACGTGCCGAGCGGCTTGTACTCTTCGAGCGTCACCGCCAGCGCGTTCGGCCACACCCGCCGCACGCTCGCATGGCGCACCCACGGCATCTGCTCGAACGACTGTCGCGCGGCGTCCAGATCGACGGTGAAGAAGTTGCCCTTCAGCCGTCCGACAACCGTCGCGCGCACCGTCGGCGCATTGATGTGCTCGGTATCGCCGTCGATGCGAATCTCGTGCAGCGCGAAGTTCGGGCGCTGGATCAGCCAGTACGCGCCAGCCGCCAGCAGCACGAGCACCAGCAACGCGTTCAACGCGTTGGCGGCGAGGTTGAGCTGGCGAACGTTGTTCCACATGGCGGCCCGGTTAGTCCTTGAGCGTCAGCGACAGAATCTTCACGACCAGCTCCGAATAGCTGATGCCGACTGCGCGCGCCGCCTTCGGCGGCAGCGAGTGATCGGTCATGCCCGGCGCCGTGTTCACTTCGAGGAAATACGGGTTGCCGTCGGCGTCCATCATGAAATCCGCGCGACCCCAGTCGGTGCAGCCGAGCACTTCGAACGCGCGGCGCGACAGCGCCTTCAGGCGCGTCTCTTCGGCCGGCGTCAGGCCGCATGGAATCAGGTATTGCGTGTCATCGGCGACGTACTTCGCGTGGTAGTCATAGAACTCGCCGGCCGGCACGATGCGGATGATCGGCAGATCGAGATCGCCGCACACCGCCGACGTGTATTCGCCGCCACCTTCGATGCTCTTTTCGACGACGACGATCCGGTCGTACTTCGCCGCTTCTTCGAGCGCGGCAACCAGTGTGTCCGCGGTCTTCACCTTGATCACGGCGACGCTCGATCCTTCGCTCGCCGGCTTGACGAACAGCGGCAAGCCGAGCTTCGCGACGATCTCTTTCGCGCGCGCCGCATAGTCGTCACCGCGCAGCACCGCTTCGAACGGCGGTGTCGGCACACCGAGCTGCTGCCACACGAGCTTCGTACGGAACTTGTCGAGCCCGAGCGCCGAGCCCAGCACGCCGCTGCCCGTATAGCGAATGCCGTAGAAATCGAGCGCGCCCTGAATCTGGCCGTTCTCGCCGTAACCGCCATGCAGCGCATTGAACGCGCGCACGAAGCCCTCTTCCTTCAACGCCGCAAGCGGCCGCTCGGACGGATCGAACGGATGCGCGTCGATACCCGCCTCGCGCAGCCCTTGCAGCACGAGACGGCCGGAATTCAGCGACACTTCGCGCTCGGCGGATTCACCACCCAGCAGCACGGCCACCTTGCCGAAGTCCTTAGGATTCACCCTGCTCATTTGACACCTTCATTTGCTGCGGCCAGTCGACCCGGCACACCGCCGATCGACCCCGCGCCCATCGTGATCACTACGTCGCCCGCACGCACGACCGCGGCGAGCGCTTCCGGCACTTCATCGACCGTTTCGACGAACACCGGTTCGATCTTTCCTGCCACGCGGATCGCGCGCGTGAGCGAACGTCCATCCGCGGCGACGATCGGCGACTCACCGGCCGCATACACTTCAGTCAGCACCAGTGCATCGACCGTCGACAGCACTTTCACGAAGTCTTCGAAACAATCGCGCGTGCGGGTAAAGCGATGCGGCTGAAACGCCAGCACGAGCCGCTTGTCCGGGAACGCGCCGCGCGCCGCCGCGATCGTCGCAGCCATTTCGACCGGGTGATGGCCGTAGTCGTCGACGAGCGTGTACGTGCCGCCATCCGTGACCGGCACCTCGCCATACCGTTGAAAACGCCGGCCGACACCATTGAATTCCGCGAGTGCTCGCTGGATATCGGCATCTTTCACTTCGAGTTCAGTCGCAATCGCGATCGCCGCGAGCGCGTTCTGTACGTTGTGCGTGCCGGGCAGGTTCAGCACGATATCGAGCGGCGCCGCGTCTTCGCGCATCGCGGTGAAAAGCATCTGGCCTTCGTGCGCGACGACGTTCACCGCGCGCACCTGCGCGTCCGGTGCAAAGCCGTAGCGGATGATCGGCTTCGACACGAACGGCAAAATCTCCTTCACGTTCGGGTCGTCGACGCACAGCACCGCGATCCCGTAGAACGGCAGCCGGTGCGTGAACTCGATGAACGCCTGCTTGAGCCGCGCGAAGTCGTGGCCGTAGGTGTCCATGTGATCGGCGTCGATGTTCGTGATCACTTCGATCACCGGGAACAGGTTCAGGAACGACGCGTCCGATTCATCCGCTTCGGCGACGATAAAGTCGCCGGTGCCAAGCCGCGCGTTCGCGCCGGCGCTGATCAGCCGCCCGCCGATCACGAAGGTCGGATCGAGGCCGCCAGCGGCGAGCACGCTCGCGACGAGCGACGTGGTCGTGGTCTTGCCGTGCGTGCCGGCAATCGCAATCCCCTGCTTCAGACGCATCAGTTCCGCGAGCATCACCGCGCGCGGCACGATCGGAATGCGGCGGTGGCGCGCCGCAAGCACTTCCGGGTTGTCGCCGCGCACCGCCGTCGATACGACGACCGCATTCGCACCGGCGATATTTTCCGCGTCGTGCCCGATCGCGATACGCGCACCGAGCCCGGCGAGGCGATCGGTCACCGCATTGCGGGTGAGGTCCGAGCCGCTCACCTGATAGCCGAGATTGACGAGCACCTCCGCGATGCCGCTCATCCCGGCGCCGCCGATCCCGACGAAGTGAATATGTTTGACGATGTGTTTCATTGCTGACTTCCTTCCGGGATCGTGCTGCGCACGACACCCGCAACGGTCGCGCAGATGTGCGCAACCTGTTCGGTCGCATCGGGCTTCGCGAGCGAACGTGAACGCCCGGCCATTTCCACGAGCGTGGCGCGCGTCTGGCCGCGCAGCCAGTCGGCGAGTGTGTCCGCCGACAGATCGCGCTGCTGCACAACAAGCGCCGCGCCGTGTTCGGCGAGAAACGCTGCATTAGTGGTCTGGTGATCGTCGACCGCGAAAGGGAACGGCACGAAGAACGCCGCGACACCGACCGCCGCGATCTCGGCGACCGTCATCGCACCCGAGCGGCAAATGACCAGATCCGCGTTCGCGTAGGCACTCGTCATGTCGTCGATAAACGGCACAAGCTGCACGTCGTCTCCGGAGGCAATGCCGGCGGCTTCGTAGTTCGCGCGCAATGCTTCGATATGCTTCGCACCGGCCTGATGCACGATGCGCGGCCGCTCGTGGGCAGCGAGGCGCGCCAGCGCATTCGGCACCACTTCGTTCAGCGCGGCCGCGCCGAGACTGCCACCGACCACGAGCACATTGAGCGGACCGCTGCGCGATGCATACCGTCCTTCGGGTGCCGGCACGCGCGCAAGTTCCTCGCGAATCGGATTGCCGGTCCATTCGGCGTGCGGCAGCGCATTCGGAAACGCGACGAGCACGCGCTTGGCGAGCCTCGCGAGCACCTTGTTCGCCAGGCCGGCGATCGAGTTCTGTTCGTGCAGCACGAGCGAGCGGCCGGAGAGCCAGGTCATCACGCCCGCCGGGAACGTGATGTAACCGCCCATTCCGAGCACGACATCCGGCTTCACGCGCCGCAGCGCCGCGAGGCTCTGCGAGCACGCGCGCAGCAGGTTCACCGGCAGCATCAGCTTCGTGGCGAGTCCCTTGCCGCGCAAACCGCCGAAGCGCACATATTCCATCGGAATGCCGTGTTTCGGCACAAGCGTCGCTTCCATCCCCGTCGGGTTACCCAGCCATACGACACGCCATCCCCACGCCTGCATCAGGTGCGCGACCGCGAGCCCCGGGAACACGTGTCCCCCGGTGCCGCCGGCCATCACCATCAGCGTGCGCGAGTCGGTCGCGATGCGCGTCATACCTTCCCTCCGCGCATCAACACCCGGTTTTCATAGTCGACGCGCATCAGCACGGCAATCGCGATGCAGTTCAGCAGGATGCCTGAGCCGCCATAGCTGACGAGCGGCAGCGTGAGACCTTTGGTCGGCAGCAGGCCGAGGTTCACGCCCATATTGATGAACGTCTGCGCACCGAACCAGATGCCGATGCCTTTCGCGACGAGGCCCGCGAACGTGCGATCGAGCGCGAGCGCCTGGCGGCCGATCTCGAACGAGCGCCGCACGATCCAGTAGAACGCCAGGATCACGACGAGCACGCCGACAAAGCCGAGTTCCTCGCCGATCACCGCGAGAATGAAGTCGGTGTGCGCTTCCGGCAGGTAGTTGAGCTTCTCGACGCTGCCGCCGAGGCCCACGCCGAACCACTCGCCGCGGCCGAACGCGATCAGCGAGTGCGTCAACTGATAGGCCTTGCCTTGCGCGTAACGGTCATCCCACGGATCGAGGTACGCGAAAATCCGCTCGCGGCGCCATGGCGACGCCCACACGAGCAGCGTGAAGGTGCCCACCGCGGTCGCCACCAGCCCGCCGAAAATCTTGCCGTTCACGCCGCCGAGGAACAGCACGCCCATCGCGATCGCGGCGATCACCATGAACGCGCCCATATCGGGCTCGAGCAGCAGCAGCATCCCGACGACGCCGACCGCGAAGCCCATCGGCAAAAAGCCCTTCGCGAAACTGTGCATGTATTCCTGCTTGCGCACCGTGTAGTTCGCCGCGTAAATCGTCACCGCGAGCTTCATGATTTCCGACGGCTGCATATTCGTAATGCCGAGCGGAATCCAGCGGCGCGCGCCGTTGACACCTTTACCGACGTGTGGAATCAACACGATCACCAGCGCGACGAGTGCCAGCAGAAAGAGCTTCGGTGCGTATTTGTCCCACGTCGAGATCGGAATGCGGAACGTGACGATACCGATCACCCCGCCGAGCACGACGTACAGGATCTGCCGCACGAGAAACGCGTAGTCGCGGTACGACGCGTACTTCGGCGAGTCCGGCATCGCGATCGACGCCGAATACACCATCACGATGCCAAGCCCGAGCAGCGCGACGACGACCCATAGCAGCGAATGGTCGTAATCGAGCATCCGCGAGCGCAGCGGCCGCACGCCGTTGACGGCGCTCGCCAGACCGCCGGCGATGCCGCGGCCCGACGACGTCGCCGCAGTCGACCTGCCCGCCGACACCGAGCCGCGCTGCCCGGCCAGGCGTGATCCGAAGCGTTCCGACCAGCTCATATCATCGTCCCCCGTTCGGCGGCAAGCTCTTCGACCGTGCTGCGGAACACCGCCGCGCGGTGCGCATAACCCTTGAACATATCGAAGCTCGCACACGCCGGCGACAGCAGCACCGCATCGCCGGGCTGTGCGAGCGCGCTTGCCGCGCGCGTCGCAGCTTCGAGCGTCGCGTGATCGGCGAGCGCGATGCCGGTATCGGCAAGCGCTGCGCGGAGGTGCGGCGCGTCGCGGCCGATCAGCATCACCGCGCGGCACCAGCGCGTAACCGGCGCGGCGAGCGGCTCGAAGTCCTGCCCCTTGCCATCGCCACCGGCGATCAGCACGGCGCGCTGCGCGAGTCCGTCGAGCGCGGCGACGGTCGCGCCGACGTTCGTGCCCTTGCTGTCGTCGACGTAATCGACGCCGTCGAGCGATGCGATCAACTCGACGCGATGCGGCTCACCGCGGTATTCGCGCAAGCCGTGCAAGAGCGGCGCGCCCGGCAAGCCCACCGCACGCGCGAGCGCAAACGCGGCCAGCGCATTCGCCGCGTTGTGCAAGCCGCGGATGCGTAATGCGTCGGCGGGCATCAGGCGCTTCAATGCGATATTCGGCGACGTCGCACTTTCGCTCTTGCGGCGCCGCGTGCTGGTCGGTTCGTCGGATGCATCGACATCTTCGGCAACGACCAGCCACAGCATCCCGTTATCGCGCTGCAGGCCGTAGTCGCCGTTGCGCGTCGGCTCGTTCAGGCCGAATGTCGCGCTTTGCGCGGCGCTGTCCGCGGCTGGCGCGAGCGCCATCACGCGTGCGTCGTCGCGGTTGAGTACGCGCACCGTAGCCGCGCCGAAGATGCGGCCCTTCGCGGCCGCATAAGCGTCGAGCCCGCCGTGCCAGTCCAGATGATCCTGCGTGATGTTCAGCACGACCGCGGCGTCCGGCGCGAACGTATGCGCGGTTTCCAGCTGGAAGCTCGACAGCTCGAGCACCCAGATATCCGGTAGCGCGGTGTTGTCGATCGCTTCGCTCAGTTTGTCGAGCGCGGCCGGACTGATGTTGCCCGCGACCGCGACCTTCTTGCCCGCGCGTGCGCACAAGAGACCGGTGAGACTGGTCGTCGTGGTCTTGCCGTTGGTGCCCGTGATGGCGATCACCTTTGGCGTGTAGCCGCTTTCTCCGAGCGTTTTCAGCGCCTGCGCGAAGAACTCGAGCTCACCCCACACCGGAATCTCGCGCTCGCGCGCGGCGGTGATCAGCGGCAGCAGATCGGCGGCAAGCGGCGACAGCCCGGGGCTGATCGCGACCAGTTCGACGCCTTCGAGCAGCGCCGGCGAAAACGGTCCGCCGATAAAATCCGCAGCGACGCCATGCGCTTCGAGCGCGGACAGATTCGGCGGCACGTCGCGCGTGTCGGCAATGCGCAGGCGGCAACCGTGCCGCGCGCACCAGCGCGCCATCGCGAGGCCCGATTCACCGAGCCCCAGCACGAGCACCATCGGCTTTTGCCGATCCCGAAACTTCTCGCCGAACATCGCTTGCTTTCCTTTCTGCTGCTTAACGCAATTTGAGCGTGGACAAACCGAACAGGCACAACATCAACGTGATGATCCAGAAGCGCACGACCACCTGCGTTTCCTTCCACCCGGACAACTCGAAGTGGTGATGCAGCGGCGCCATCTTGAAGATGCGTCTGCCTTCGCCGTAACGGCGCTTCGTATACTTGAACCACGTGACTTGCAGCATCACGGAAAGCGTTTCGGCGACGAAGATGCCGCCCATGATGAAGAGCACAATTTCCTGGCGCACGATCACCGCGACCGTGCCGAGCGCGCCGCCGAGCGCGAGCGCGCCGACGTCGCCCATAAACACCTGCGCCGGGTGCGTGTTGAACCAGAGAAATGCAAGCCCGGCGCCACCGATCGCCGAACAGAAAATCAGCAACTCGCCCGCGCCGGGTATGTGCGGAAACAGCAGATACTTCGAATAGACCGAGCTGCCCATCACATACGCGAACACGCCAAGCGACGCGCCGACCAGCACGACCGGCATGATCACGAGGCCGTCGAGGCCGTCGGTCAGATTCACCGCATTACTCGCGCCGACAATCACAAAGTACGTGAGCGCGATAAAGCCCCAGACGCCGAGCGGATAGCTGATCGACTTGAGAAACGGCAGCATCAGGTCCGCGCGCGCGGGCAGGCCCATCGACAAGCCGCTACGCACCCACGCCATGAACAGGTCGAACACGCGCACGTTGCTGGCCTCGGACACGCTAAACGCGAGATACACCGCGGCAAAAATGCCGATGACCGATTGCCAGAAATACTTTTCACGCGACGACATCCCGCGCGGGTCCTTGTAGACCACCTTCCGGTAGTCATCGACCCAGCCGATGATCCCGAAGCCGAACGTGACCAGCATCACGATCCAGATAAAGCGGTTGGTCAGATCCGCCCATAGCAGCGTCGATACGGCAATGCCGATCAGGATCAGCACGCCGCCCATAGTAGGCGTGCCCGACTTCACGAGGTGCGTCTGCGGACCATCCTTGCGGACTGCCTGGCCGACCTTCATTGCGGTCAGCTTGCGAATCACCCACGGACCGCAAATCAGGCCGATCAGCAATGCGGTAATCGTCGCCGCCACTGCGCGAAACGTGAGGTAACTGACCACGCGCAAAAAGCTTGCGTCATTCTGCAGCCATTGCGCCAGCGCCACTAGCATGCGAGGTTCCCTTCTCTTTTCAATGTGCGGTGGGCTTGTCGCCCGCCGCATCGGTTTGTGGACTTGTCAAGGCGTCCACCACGCGCTCCATCTTCATGAAGCGCGAGCCTTTCACCAGAATCGTCGCGGTTGCCGTCAAACCCGTCTGCTGCAATTGCGCGATGAGCGCGGGCACATCGGCGGCGTGCCGCGCGGACGGACCGTACGCGGCGCACGCGTCTGGCGTCGCAGCGCCGATTGCGTAGAGCGCGTCGATCCCGCACTCCTTCGCGTATGCGCCGACCTCGCGATGAAACGCCGGGCCTTCGTCGCCGACTTCGGCCATATCGCCCATCACCAGCACGCGCGGTGACGGCCGCGTCGCCAGCACATCGATCGCGGCGCGCATCGAGTCGGGGTTCGCGTTGTACGTGTCGTCGATCACCGTGGCGCCCGCCAGCACGCCCAGGGTCGCGCGCCTCAAGTGCAGGCGGCCCTTCACCGCGCCGAACGCTTCGAGGCCGCGTTTGATCGCGTCGAGCGGCACACCGGCGGCGAGCGCCGCCGCTGTCGCGGCCAGCGCGTTGCGTGCGTTGTGCGCGCCGAGCACTTGCAGCGTCACGTCGAGATGGCCTTCTGACGTATCGATGCTGAGCCGGTTACCGTCGAAGCGGCCAGTGACCGCTGCTTCGGTGATGCATTCGTCCGAATTCAACGCGAAGTCGATCACCCGGTTGCCGGTCGCAGCGACACGCCAGATGCCGGCGTAGGCGTCGTCGGCCGGGAACACGGCGATGCCGTCGGGTGTCAGCGCGTGAATCACGCTCGCATGTTCGAGCGCGACGGCCTCGACCGTCGCCATGAATTCCTGATGCTCGCGCTGCGCGTTGTTCACCACCGCGACGGTCGGCTCCGCGATATTCGCGAGCAGCCGCGTTTCGCCAGGGTGATTCATGCCGAGCTCGACCACCGCGAGCCGATGCGTGTCATTCAGGCGGAACAGCGTGAGCGGCACGCCGATGTCGTTGTTGAAGTTGCCCGCGGTCGCGAGGCGCGATGTTTCGCCGACCGCCGCCGCGAAGATCGACGCGATCATTTCCTTGACCGTCGTCTTGCCGTTGCTGCCCGTGACCGCGACGAGCGGCATCGTGAAACGCCGGCGCCAGCCGCGCGCAAGCACGCCCAGTGCGACCCGCGTATCGGTCACGCGCAATGCGGGCACGCGCCAGTCGCCCGGACTGCGCGTGACAAGTGCTGCGCTCACGTGGCGACTGGCGACTTCCGGCAGGAAGTCGTGCGCATCGAAACGCTCACCTTTAAGCGCCACGAACAGGTCGCCGGGACCGGCCGTGCGGCTATCGGTCGAGACGCGTTCGAACGTCACCGAATCGTCGCCGAGCACGGTGGCGCCCGGAATGAGCGCTGCGGCTTCGCGCAACGAGAACATCGCGTCACCTTGCCGGGTCATTCGCCACCTCCGCGAGCTTGCGTTGCACGCGCGGCAAGCGCGAGCCGCGCATGGTCCTGATCCGAGAACGCGCGCTTTTTGCCCATGATTTCCTGTGTCGCTTCGTGGCCTTTGCCTGCGAGCACGATGACGTCTTCGCACGCCGCGCTGCGGATCGCTTGCAGGATCGCACTCGCGCGGTCTTCGATGCAGCGCGCGTTCGACGGCCGCGTCATGCCCGCGACGATCTGGTCGATGATGTTTTGCGGGTCTTCGCTGCGCGGGTTGTCGCTGGTCACGACGACGCTATCCGCGCAACGCTCGGCGATCGCGCCCATCAGCGGGCGCTTGGTCGCGTCGCGGTCGCCGCCGCAACCGAACATGCAGATCAACTCACCGCCACGCGTTTGCGCAATCGGGCGCAGCGCCTCAAGGGTCTTTTCCAGCGCGTCAGGCGTGTGCGCATAGTCGATCACGACAAGCGGCTCGTCATTTTGCGGGCGGCCACCCAGACGCTGCATACGCCCGTTCACCGGCTCGAGCTTCGCCAGTTCTGTGAGCGCGGCGTCGAACGGCACATCCGCGGCAAGCAGTGCACCCAGCACGCCGAGCAGATTGCTGACGTTGAACGCGCCGAGCGTGCCGACTTCGACGTCCGTGTTGCCCCAATCGGACACCAGGTGAAATGCGGTGCCGGTCGCGGTCGCACGCACGTCGCTCGCGATCAGCGCCTGATCGGCCAGCAATGCGCTGACGTCCGGTGCACTGGCGCCGCCTTCGATCGAATACGCGATCGTACGGGCGTGACCCTTCGCGCTCGCGAGCAGGCGGCGGCCCGCTTCGTCGTCGGCATTGATCACCGCGACGCGCAGCGCCGGCCATGCGAAGAGGCGCGCTTTCGCCGCTTCGTAGGCGACAAACGTGCGGTGATAGTCGAGGTGGTCTTGCGTCAGGTTCGTGAATACCGCGATGTCAAATGCGGTGCCATTCGCGCGCCCCTGATGCAGCGCATGCGACGACACTTCCATCGCGATCGCCAGGGCGCCCGCGCTACGCAATTGCGCAAGGCTGCGCTGCAGTTGCGGCGCATCCGGCGTCGTAAATCCGGTGTGGACAAGGTGTCCCGGCATGCCGCTGCCGAGCGTACCGATCACCGCGCACGGCGTGCCGAGCGCGGACAGCGCCGCCGCGATCCATTGCGTGCACGACGTCTTGCCGTTCGTGCCGGTCACGCCGACGACACGCATCGCGTCGCTCGGGTCGCCGTACCATGCACTGGCAATCGTACCGGCAAGCTCGTTGAGCGCCGGCACCGCGTGCGCGAGCGCCAAATCCGGTTGCGTCGCCAGTTGTTCCGGTTGATACAGCACCGCGGCGGCTCCGCGTTCGATCGCGTTGCCGATGAACGGGCGGTTGTCCGCGCCTTCGACCGCGTATGCGAGAAAAGCATCGCCCGCTGCCAGCGAACGGGTATCCGCATGCAGTTGCGTGCCCGGTTTCACGCGCGCGCGTAGCCACGCGAGCGCGTCGTCAATCTCCGCGCGCGCGGGATGGGACGTGCGTAGCGCGCTCATCGCACGACTCCCGGGTGATTCCGCGCGTCGCTCGAGATTGTCATCTTCTTCGCGGGGACGCGAGTCGCAATCTTTGCGGCAAACTTCTTCGCATTGCTTGCGTGGTCTGACGCGACGACGCTTTTCGCTGCGCTCTTCGCGCCGCCGTTCGTACCATTCGTCACGCCGGCGCCGCTCGCAGCCGACGCGACCGCAGTGCTCGCGTTCGTGTCGTCCGACACGACCATCTGCTTGATCGGCATATCGGGCGGCACGTTCAGCGAGCGCAGCGTGTCGCCGGCGATCGCCGAGAACACCGGCCCCGACACCTGGCCGCCGAAGTGGCTGCCCGCGGTCGGCTCGTCGACCGACACCGCGACGACGATCCGCGGATTCGGCATCGGCGCCATGCCGACGAACGACGCGCGGTATTTCGATTTGTCATATCCGCGGCCCGCGTGCTTGTACGCGGTGCCGCTCTTGCCGCCGACGCGATAGCCGGGCACCGCCGCGTCCGGCGACGTGCCGCCCGGCGAAACGACGGTTTCCAGCATCGCGCGCACTTCGCGCGCGGTAGTCGGCGCAAACACCTGCGTGCCGGTGACGGATGGATCGCCCGGCGTACGGAAAATCGAAATCGGCAGAATCTGACCGTCGTGCGCGATCGCGGTGTACGCGCGCGCGAGCTGGAACAGCGACGCCGACAGGCCGTAGCCGTATGACATCGTCGCCTGCTCGATGCGGCGCCAGCTCTTCCACGGCCGCAGGCGGCCCGCCGCCGCGCCCGGAAAACCGACCTTCGGCGCCTGGCCGAGACCGATGCTGGTATACATATTCCACATCTCTTCGGGCTTGAGCTGCATCGCGATCTTTGTCGCGCCGATGTTGCTCGACTTCTGGATCACGCCGCCGACCGTCAGCACACCGAACGCACTGTCGTCGGTAATCGTCGCGCCGTCGAGGACAAAGCGTCCCGGCCCCGTATCCACCAGTGTAGTCGGCGACACGCGGTGCAGATCGAGCGCGAGCGACACAGTGAATGGCTTCATGATCGAGCCCGGCTCGAACACGTCGGTCAGGATGCGGTTGCGCAGCTGCTCGCCGGTCAGGCGCGAGCGGTCGTTCGGGTTGTAAGTCGGATAGTTGACGAGCGCGAGCACTTCGCCGGTGCGCACGTCGACCACCATCGCGGCGCCCGCTTTCGCCTTGGACTTCTGCACGGCCGCCTTAAGGTTTGTGTAAGCGATGTACTGGATCTTGCTGTCGATCGACAGTTCGACATCCTTGCCGTTATGGGGCACGACCTGCTCGTCGACGTCTTCGACGATGTGCCCCAAGCGGTCCTTGATCACGCGGCGGCTACCCGACATGCCAGCCAGCAGCTTCTGGTCGCCGAGCTCGACGCCTTCCTGGCCTTCGTCCTCGACGTTCGTAAAGCCGATCAGGTGCGCGGTGATTTCGCCTTCCGGATAGAAACGCTTGTATTCGTTGCGCTGATAGATGCCCGGAATGTCGAGTGCCGCGACTTGCGCAGCGACGTCGACCGGCACCTGGCGCTTCACGTACACAAAGGTTTTATCTTCGGACAGCTTCGCGCGAAGCTCCTTGTCCGACATATCGAGCAGCGTGCCGAGTTGCTGCAACTTGTCCGCGCCGAGATCGTCCGGCACCGATTCCGGAATCGCCCAAATGGCGCGCACCGGCAGACTCGTCGCGAGCACGAGGCCATTGCGGTCGAGAATCTTGCCGCGCGTGGCCGGCAGCTCGATTGTGCGCTGATAGCGGCTTTCGCCCTGCTTCTGATAGAAGGCGTTGCCCGGCCCCTGAATCCAGAACGCGCGCCCCGCCAACGCGACGAACGCCATAAAGAGCAGGAATACGACGAGCTTCGAGCGCCACATCGGCAGGCGCACGGACAGAATCGGGTTCGCGGAGAACGCGACACTTTTGCGATTCGACGATTTCTTCATCATCGCGTGCCCCCGCGAGCGCTTGCCGCCTGGGATGACCTCGCCGGCTGCGCGTTCAAAGGCGCCGACGCCGGCGCGGAGGTGGGAATCGACGCGTCCTCGGCCGTCGCGGCGCCCGGATCGAGCACCACGTATTGCGTACGGCCCGTCGTGGCTTGCTGCATTTTCAGCGAGTCAGTCGCGATCTGCTCGATTCGCGAGGTTTTCGACAGTGCGCTCTGCTGATATTGAAGCTGCGAATAGTCCTGCTGCAGCTGACGCTCCTGCGATTGCGCGCGCTGCAACTGGATGAAAATCTGGCGCTGCTGGTTCGTCGCGTTCACGACCGAAAGGGCACAGCCCATCACGACGATCAGCAGGAAGATATTGAGGCGGTTCATGGTGCGATCCGCTCCGCTACGCGCATCACGGCGGAACGGGCACGCGGATTGGCGGCGACTTCGGCGTCGCTCGCGAATACACGGCCTAGCAGTTTGAATGGGGGGCTCGGCAGATCGACTGCGCGAATCGGCAGGCGGCGGTCCACCGCAGGCGCGGTCGAATGCGCCTGCATGAATCGCTTGACGATTCTATCTTCGAGCGAATGAAAGCTGATCACGACCAGCCGCCCCCCTTGCTCCAGCAACGACAACGCTGCTTCTAGTACGACTTGCAGCTCCGCAAGCTCTTGATTGACGTGAATCCGTATAGCCTGAAAGGTGCGGGTTGCCGGGTCCTTACCCTTCTCACGTGTTTTGACGGCGTTAGCCACGATTTGGGCAAGCTCGCCCGTGCTTGCGAGAGGCCCAAGACGGTCGGACTCTGCCCGGCGAGCAACAAGCGCCTTTGCAATCTGAACAGCAAACCGTTCTTCCCCATAATCTCTGATCACCTCCGTCAGTTCCTGCAACGTGGCCCGCGCGAGCCAATCTGCGGCAGATTCGCCGCGCGTCGGGTCCATTCGCATGTCGAGGGGGCCATCCGCACGGAAACTGAAACCGCGCTCCGGATCGTCGACTTGCGGCGACGACACGCCCAGGTCAAGCAATACGCCCGACACACGCCCTACCCCGCGGGACGCAAGCGCGTCACGCAGTGATGCAAAACTCTGATGCACGATTTCAAAACGCGGATCGGCAATCTGCTGGGCCGTTTCGATCGCAAGTGGATCTTTATCGAATGCGATCAGACGGCCTGCGTCACCGAGCTTGCTCAATACCGCCCGACTGTGGCCTCCGCGCCCGAACGTGCCGTCCACATAGACGCCGTCCGTGCGCGTCACCAGCGCGTCGACCGCTTCCTCCAGCAGCACCGTGCGATGCTGCAACTCCTTTCCCATCGCAGGCGCCATGTTGATCACCCGCGGTCAGAACGTGAAGTTTTTCAGCGCCTCGGGCATGCCCTGCGCCATCGCCTGCTGTTCCTTCGCGTTGTAGGTCTGCGCGTCCCACAACTCGAAGTGACTGCCCATCCCTAACAACATCACGTCTTTTTCGAGCGAGCCGGCAAGCCGCAACTCAGGCGACACCAGAACCCGCCCGGCCGTATCCAGTTCGACGTCGGCCGCATTGCCGAGAAAAATGCGCTGCCACCACTTCGCTTCCATCGGCAGCGCGGCGATTTTTTTGCGAAAGACCTCCCACTCGGGGCGCGGAAACAGCAACAGGCAGCCGTCCGGGTGCTTGGTGATCGTCACCCGGCCTTCTGCCTGTCCTTGCAGCGCTTCCCGATAGCGAGCCGGGATCGACATTCTCCCTTTCGCATCGAGTGTCAGCGCCGACGGCCCTTGGAACACTTCACTCCCCTTTTTGACGGCGCCGTAAGACGTCGCCCGATCTTGAAAACTTACCCGAAATTGGCAGGTGGATCACACAAAAATACACTTTCTCACACTGTCTCCCACTTTAGAGGAACCCCCCAAGCGGGTCAAGGGCGGCGGGCCGTTTTTTAACGAATTTTGTTTGATAGAACAAGGACTTAGCGACGGTCCTTCATATCAGACGTAAACGGGAAAACCGTTATAAATGAATCAGATAGTGAAACTTGTGAAGGTAGTACTTGAGAAGTCCGGGGAAAACCGCCTGAATTCTGGGTGTTCGGCGGGATGGAATCCGGCGTGCAAATCGATCAAAACGCGGAGATTCGTGGCAGAGGTCGAGCGAGGTAACGGGACGGCGCGCTGAACGCCGCCCAACGCAATGCGATTGCAAACTTCAGATACGGTACGCGGTGGTGGTCATGATTTTCGACGCCGCCCGCATCAGCGCACGAGCCGGGAAAGGCAGTTCGACACCGCCCGCGTCCATCGCGGCCTTGCCGTGCGCCGCTTCGTCGGCGCGCATCTGTTCGACGATCGCCCGCGATTCGTAATCGCCCGCAGGCATCGTTTCCATGTGGCCGTTCAGATGGTGTTCGACCTGGCGTTCAGTCTCGGCCATGAAGCCCAGGCTTACACGATCGCCGAACCGGCCCGCGGCAAAACCGATCGCCAGCGCGCCGGCGTACCACAGCGGGTTGAGCAGGCTCGGCCGTGAATCCAGTGCCTCGAGGCGCTTCGCGGTCCACGCGAGGTGATCTTCTTCTTCGCGCGCGGCATGTTCGAACGCCTGCTTTAGCGCGGGCGAACGGGTCGCAAGCTTTTGCGCCTGATACAGCGCCTGCGCGCAGACTTCGCCGACGTGATTCACCCGCATCAGCCCGGCCGCGTGCGCACGCTCCTGCGCAGTCATCTCGACGCGCTCGGCCAACTGCGCCGACTCGGCCGGCAGCGGCATCGGACGCGTCATTCGTGACACCCCCGTCATCGATCGTAAACCCCGATCGAACTCGGTAATCCAGTCGTCCAGCAGCATCCGGCTCCTCCAGTCAGGCGGTCACCCGAATGCGCCGGACGGTCCGCACGACAAGCGTCCGCATTTCAAAAGCCGATGCATTCGAGTCCCTGAAACAAGGGGTTTCAGGCGATTAAGCATCGATTTTAGACCATGTTGCGTAAACGAAACAACGCGAAACCACGCCGAAACAGCGCCCTATAGCCGACCCGTTTTGTTTTTTGGGGTGTTAAGCCTTTTGTTATATCACCGTCGACTTCCCGTATGAAGTCAAATATGAAGTCAAAAAGCAGGGGCTGCTGCAACACAAAGATACTTGTCCCGCTTATAAAAAGTTCGCATTCCCTGGGGATCTTTCAATATGAAAAAGTCGCCAGTCGCTCACCTTGAACGATGCACTGCCGACGATGGACCGCACTTTTACGCGCGACCGTCGCGCAGTTCCCGACGCAAGATCTTGCCGACGTTGCTCTTCGGCAATTCCTTGCGGAACTCGACGATGCGCGGCCGCTTGTACGGCGTCAGCTGGTCCTTGCAGAACGCGATGATGTCGGCATCCGTCAGAGTCTCGTCCTTCTTCACGACAAAAAGCTTCACCGCCTCGCCGGACTGCGGATCGGGCACGCCGACCGCCGCCACTTCGAACACGCCTGGATGTTTCGCGACCACATCCTCGACTTCGTTCGGATAGACGTTGAAACCGGACACCAGAATCATGTCCTTCTTGCGATCGACGATTTTCACGAAGCCGCGCTCGTCCATTTGACCGATATCGCCGGAGCGTAGAAAGCCGTCCGCGGTCATCACCTTCGCGGTTTCGTCGGGCCGGTTCCAGTAGCCTGCCATCACCTGCGGGCCGCGAATGCAGACCTCGCCGGGCTGGCCAAGCGGCACTTCGTTGCCATCGTCGTCACGAATCGATACTTCCGTCGACGACAACGGCAGGCCGATCGTGCCGTTGTATTCCGTGGCGGTGACCGGATTGCAGGTCGCCGACGGCGACGTCTCGGACAAGCCGTAGCCTTCGATAATCGGCGTACCCGTTCGCTCGAACCAGCGCTCCGCAACGGCCTTTTGCACGGCCATGCCGCCCGCGTTCGCCACCGTCAGATTCGACAGATCGAGCTTGTCGAAGTCCGGGTGATTCAGCATCGCGTTGAAAAGCGTATTGACCGCCGGCAGTGTCGTGATCTTGTAGCCTTGCAGCGCTTTGATCATGCCGCCGATGTCGCGTGGATTCGGGATCAGCACGCCGAGGCCGCCCTGGCGAATCGTCAACAGACCGCATACGGTCAGCGCGAACACGTGGTAAAGCGGCAGCGCGACCAGCGTGACGGACTGCTTGATGTCAGGCCGCGCCGCGCGGGCCGGCTCGTGCCACGCGGCGGACTGCAGCACGTTCGCGATCAGATTGCGATGCGTGAGCGTCGCGCCTTTTGACACGCCCGTCGTGCCACCGGTGTATTGCAGAAACGCGATATCGTCCGGCCCTTGCTGGACCGGCTTGAACGACTCGCGTGCGCCGGCCGCGAGTGCGGCGTTGAACGTCACGTGGCCGGGCAGGCTCCACGCCGGCACCATCTTCTTGACGCGCCGCACGACGTAATTGACGACGTGCCCCTTCAGGCCCAACAGGTCACCCATCGTCGCAACGATCACATGCTTCACCGATGTGTTGCGGATCACCGCCTGCACTGTCACCGCGAAATTCTCGAGCACGATTAACGCTTGCGCGCCGCTGTCCTTCATCTGGTATTCGAGCTCGCGCGGCGTGTACAGCGGGTTCACGTTCACGACCACGTAGCCCGCGCGCAGAACGGCTGCCAGCGCAATCGGGTACTGCAGCACGTTCGGCATCATGAGCGCGACGCGCGCGCCGCGCTCGATGCCTTTCGCCTGGAACCACGCCGCAAGACGGCGCGATAGTTCGTCGAGTTCGCCGTACGTGATCTGCTTGCCCATGCAGGCAAACGCCGGTTTGTCGCGATGCAGGCTGAAACTTTCCTCCAGAAGACCCGCCACCGACGCGTATTGCGCCGGATCGATCTCCGCCGGCACGCCGGGTGGATACGATTTAAGCCAGATCTTCTGCATACGGTGCTTCTCCTTGTGTCGACCGGTGTCGGCTCAGCGCTTGCGCGCTCACTCCGGCCTCGTGTGTTTTCGAATGATCGTGCTAAAAAGGCGCATGCATCGTAGCATGCGCCGGTTAGCCCGTTATTTCGGGTTACCACCCGATTAGACGGCGGCCTCGAAACGAAGGAACACGTTTCCCCGACGTTTCATTTCGCGCAGCGCAGTGTGGGCACATGGCTGCGTCTCGGGAGGAATAGGAATAGTGGTGCGTGTGCCCGTTTGCGTCCTCGTGATGCGTCAGGCGCGTTCGACTTCGACCAGACAGTCGTAGAAAGTCGCCGAACCTCCGAGATCGGTCAGCGCCTGACTTGTCACCTGATTAGCATTGCGGCCGTCCGGCGCGAGCTTCTTCCACCAGATCGACAAGCCGACGACGAGACCCTCGCGTGCCTTGTCAGTGATGCGGGCGCGCGCCTGCATCGATCCGCGATCGTTGAAGATGCGTACGCGGTCGCCTTCGGCAATGCCACGGTGCTGCGCATCGTCTGGATGGATGTCCAGATGCGGTTCGCCTTCCGTCGAGCGCAGGCTTTCGACATTGACGAACGTGCTGTTCAGGAAATTGCGCGCCGGCGGCGAAATCATCGCGAGGGGATAGCGGGCCGCAAGCTCGGGTGCGTTTTCGGCGGACTCGTGCGGCGGCAGGTAGTCGGGCAGCGGATCGAGGCCGAGTTGCGCGAGCCGTTCGCTATAAAACTCGCACTTGCCCGACGGCGTGCGAAAACCGCCGTGCGCAAACGGGGCGTCCGGCACGTGGAGCCGGGCCCAGCCAGAACGCTTGAGCGTCAGCCAGTCGACGCCCGCGAGCGCCGCATCGTCCCAGCGGAAGGCCGCCGCCGCGACCTCTTCGTCGCTCTCGAAGAGCGCCCGCTCGGTGAGGCCCATTGCGCGGGCGATGCCGCGGAAAATCTCAGTGTTCGGGCGCGCATCGCCGACCGGCGCTATCGCTGGCAGATTCGCCATCACATGCGTGTGGCCGTAGGACTTGTGGACGTCGAGATGTTCGAGCTGAGTCGTGGCGGGAAGCAGCAGGTCGGCGTAATCGGCGGTGTCGGTCTGGAAATGCTCAAGTACGATCGTGAACAGATCTTCGCGCGCAAACCCGGCGGCGACCCGCTCGGAATCGGGCGCGACCGCAACCGGATTCGAGTTGTAGACGACCATCGCCTCGATCTTCGGGCCAAATCCGGTTGCGCCCCCGGCGTCGCCGGGATTGAGCAACGCGTTGCCGATCTCGTTCATATTGATGACGCGCGACGGCGCCGACGGCCAGCCGGGCATCAGATCCGGGCGGGCTAACGCGAAGGAATCGACCGGGGCCCATCCCGACGACGACAGTAGCGCACCACCCGCGCGGTCACGCCACGCGCCGGTCAGCGACGGCAGGCACGCAATCGCGCGCACCGCGTTGCCGCCGCCGCGCACGCGCTGCATCCCGTAGTTCATCCGGATCGCCGATTTGCGAGTGTTGCCGTAGAGGCGTGCGAGGCCGACGATGACTTCTTCGTTGACGCCGCAAATCTGCGCGACCCGTGCGGGCGCATAGGTGAGCGCACGGGCTTTGAGCGACTCGAAGCCAAGCGTGTGATCGGCGATGTAGGCGTGATCGAGCAGATTTTCGGTGATCAGCACATGCATCATCCCCAATGCGAGCGCGCCGTCCGTGCCAGGCTTGAGTGCGATGTGCTGATGACATTTCTCCGCCGTGAGCGACCGGTACGGGTCGATCGCGATCAGTCGTGCACCATTGCGCTTCGCCTCCTGCGCGTGTGTCCAGAAATGCAGGTTCGACGCGATCGGATTGGCGCCCCAGATCAGGATAAGTTCGCTTTCGGAGAAAAACTCCGTGAGCATGCCGAGACCTGCGCCGTATGTGTATTTCAGGCCTGCGGCGCCCGCCGACGCGCAAATCGCCCGATCGAGTTGCGACGCGCCGAGCTTGTGGAAGAAGCGTTGCGCGATGCTGTCCCCTTGCACGAGGCCCATGGTGCCGGCGTAGCTATAAGGGACGATCGCCTCGGGCGCGCGCGCAGCAATCTCCGACAGCCGCCGCCCGGCAAGCGCGAATGCCTGATCCCACGTGATGGGCTCGAACCGCCCTTCGCCCTTTTTGCCGACGCGTTTCATCGGCGTAGTCAGACGACGCGCGTGATGAACCCGGTCCGCGTAGCGGCTGACTTTTGTGCACAGCACGCCGTGCGTCGGCGGGTGGTCCGGGTCACCGGTCACCTTGATCGCGCGGCCATTTTCGACGGTCACGCGCATTGCGCACGTATCCGGACAATCGTGTGGACAAACTGCGCGGGCGAATTCGGTCGGGGCGTTCATTAAAGTTGTGCGGTATGGCTGAGGGTCAACGCCGCGGTGGCCGCAGGCGTACGAAAGCTCGATTTTATTATGTTCGCGCGCGCGCAGCGGATGATGCAGCGCTGATTGCCCGTTACTGCGCTGTCGGATATATCGATCAGCGTAGAATCAAATCACTATTGGGTAGCGGAGCACGTGGTTTCCCCGCTTTAAATCACTTCCTGCAGCTAAGCGCACCTTTCATCATGAAACTTATCCCTGAAATCCAGTCCGCGTACGGCGAGATTCAATCGCTTCGACGAACGATTCATGCGAATCCCGAACTGCGCTATGAAGAGACACACACCTCCGATCTGGTCGCAAAGACGTTGTCCGGCTGGGGGATCGAAGTCCATCGGGGGCTGGGTAAAACAGGGGTCGTTGGCGTGTTGAAGCGCGGCAACGGCACGCGCTCGATTGGATTGCGCGCCGATATGGACGCGCTGCCGATTCGTGAACTGAATACGTTCGACCATCGTTCGCGCAATGAAGGAAAGATGCATGCTTGCGGCCACGACGGACACACGGCGATGCTGCTGGGTGCGGCGCGTTATCTCGCGGCACATGGCGACTTCGATGGCACGATCGTTTTCATCTTTCAGCCTGCCGAAGAGGGTGGCGCCGGTGCCAAAGCGATGATCGACGATGGGTTGTTCGCCCGGTTTCCTGTGGACGCGGTGTTCGGAGTTCACAACTGGCCAGGCCTCGGGACTGGCCATTTTGGCGTGACGGAAGGGCCGATCATGGCATCGAGCAACGAATTCCGGATCGACGTGACGGGGATCGGAGCGCACGCGGCCTTGCCACATAACGGCCGTGACCCGGTCTTTACCGCGGTGCAGATCGCAAATGGCCTACAGAGCATTATCACGCGCAATAAAAAGCCGATCGATACGGCGGTTCTGTCGATCACACAGATCCACGCAGGCGACGCCGTCAACGTGGTACCGAATGAAGCTTGGCTGGCAGGGACAGTGCGCACGTTCACGACGCAGACGCTGGACTTGATCGAATCGCGTATGCACAAGATCGTCGAAGGTATAGCCGAGGCTTATGAGTGCTCGGCTAAGGTGACGTTTCGGCGTAATTATCCGCCGACAGTAAATAGCGGGGACGAGACGAAGTTTGCCGTAATGGTCATGAAGGAAATCGTCGGAGATGAAAACGTCAACGATTCAATTGAGCCGACGATGACCGCCGAGGACTTTTCTTTTATGTTGGAAGCGAAACCGGGATGCTATGCGCTGCTCGGCAATGGGGATGGTGACCATCGAGACCTCGGTCACGGGGAAGGGCCTTGCATGCTACATAACGCGAGCTACGACTTCAACGATGAGTTGCTGCCGGTCGGATCAACCTATTGGGTAAGGTTGGCGCAGCGGTTTTTGGCTCGGGAGTGATGCGGGTTGGCGGCGGTGAGTTGATAGCAATCAGATCGTGTTTGTCGTGTTTGTGTTGATTGCTAGCCGTCAGTGCTGGCTGCTGCGGGAATTGTGTAGGCGTAAACGCACGAACCCCGCCTGGGAGGGCGGGGTTGGGGCGTCTGGAAAGGGGAGCCTGACGATTACCTACTTTCACACGGGGATCCGCACTATCATCGG
>NZ_CADIKH010000021.1 GCF_902859855.1 Paraburkholderia humisilvae | reverse complement strand
ACTGGCGCTCCCGCCTTCCGCACCCTCCCGCTTATGCCTCGCAACGAGGCCGCTCAGAGCGCGAAAGACCGAGATTCTAGTCACTCGCCGCAGCACGTGCAAGTGGTATTTTGAAAAGCATGTGGGCGTGTGAAGAACCTCTTCACACGCCCACATGCAATGCATCAACGCCCCGTTCAGGCAAGCGCAAAGCGCACGTTCAAGCCGCTACGCGCTTCTCCATCACGCGCTCGACCACGCTCAAAAAGTGATCGACGTCCGGCGTCACCGTGCCCGCGACTTTCGCCAGATCATCCCATCGGCGCAAGCGCAGCGCATCTTCCGCATAAGGCTTGCGCAAAAACGCCTGCGCTTCGTCATCGCTAAAGATGCCGCCTTGCAACCCCAGACTGCGCACAGAATCCGGCGACAGCGTGTTGAAGTACGTATCGTCGATCGCGCACAGGCAGCGCTTCGCATCCACATGCAAGCGGATGGGCTCGAGCACCGCATCAGACAGCACAGGCCGCAGGAACGGCAACGCAAAGAACTGATGCAGATCGTCGATGCCACGTGCCGTCGGCGTCGGACCGCGCCGGTTCAGCAAGTGCCCGATGTCATGCAGAAACGCCGCGGCGACGAGCTCATCGCCGGCGTTTTCCTGCTCGGCGAGCGCACCACACTGCAACGCATGCTCGAGCTGACTCACTCGCTCGCCACCATAATTCAGACTGCCGTACTCCTCGAACAGCCCACGGATATCGCTAAGACTCAAAGCCAAGATGTCACTCCCACGGTAACGAAAACGTCTTGAGATGGGTAAAGCTCTTCATCGCCTCCTGCACGCCTTCCTTATAGCCGAGCCCTGAATCCTTGATGCCGCCGAACGGCGTCAGCTCGACGCGATATCCCGGCACTTCCCACACGTTCACCGTGCCGACTCGCAATTCATTGATAAAACGCAGGGTCGCGTCCTGCCGGTTCGTGCAGACGCCGCACGAGAGACCGTACGGCGTGCCGTTGCTGATACGGATCGCATCGTCGAGCGTATCGAACGCGACGATCGGCGAAACCGGACCGAAGGTCTCCTCACGAATCAGTGTCATCGATGGATCGACGCGGTCGACGACGGTCGGCGCATACAACGCGCCGTCGCGCCGATTGCCGGTCAGAAGCCGCGCGCCCTGCGCGACCGCCTCATTGACACGCGCCTCGAAGGTGCGCGCCGCGGCCTCGTCGATCACCGTGCCCATCTGGTTGGACGGATCGAATGGATTGCCATACGACCACGCGCGCGTCTTTTCGACGACAAGCTCTGTAAAGCGTGAAATCACACTGCGCTGCACGAGCATTCTCTTGACCGCGGTGCAACGCTGCCCGGAGTTCTTATATGAGCCCTGCACCGCAAGCTCCGCCGCGCGTTCGAGATCGGCATCTTCAAGCACGATCAGCGGATCGTTGCCACCCAGTTCGAGCACAATGCGCCGGTAACCAGCTCGCGCCGCAATGTGTTTGCCGATCTTCACGCCGCCGGTAAACGTCACGAGTTCCGCGAGCGGATGCGTAATCAGCTCATCGGCAATTTCCCGCGGGTCGCCTGTCACCACTTGCAGCATCGGCTCCGGCAAACCTGCTTCGTAGAGCAGGTCCGCGAGATAGTACGCGGACAGCGGCACCTTTTCCGACGGCTTCAGCACGACACGATTATTCGTCGCGATCGCCGGCGCGACCTTGTGCGCGACCTGGTTCATCGGATGATTAAAAGGTGTGATCGCAACGATCACACCGGCAAGCGGCTCGCGCTGCGTGAACACGCGGCGACGCTTGCCATGCGGCGTCAGATCGCACGAAAAACTCTGGCCATCATCACGCAGCGCTTCCATCGACGCGAACTTGAACACGTCCGCGACGCGGCCGATCTCGTAGCGAGCGTCCTGCTTCGACAATCCCGACTCGAGCGTGATCAGATCCGATGCCGCTTCCGCGCGCTCGCGCAGCAATGCCGCGGCACGCTCGAGAATCTGCGAGCGCTCATAGCGGGTGAGTGTCGCCTGATAGGCATGCGCATACTCGAACGCGGCACGCACATCGTCGACCGACGCAAGCGGCACGCAACCCACGCGCAGCCCGCTAAACGGATCGGTCACATCGAGCGTGCGTTCGCGCCGCGCACGCGCGCCCGCAAGACGTAATGCCTCGCTGCGAAATGACAGATGATCGGCCGGATGATCGACCACAGCCGCGTTCATGACGCCACCAGATGGTTGAGCGCGACGTCGAACACATCGAAGTTGCGAAGCCGCCGGTCAGCGGGCCAACCGACGACGCGCCGGTTGAAGACAAGCGGCACCTGTTGCTCGGACAATCCGCCATGCGAGCGCAGCGGCACCGTCAGCCCGGACAGATCGTGCTCGGCACGCCGGGTACCGAGCACGATGTCGCGCTTGCTGATCACGACGATGTCGCCGACGCGATCGTTCGGCAACTGAAAGCGCTCGCAAGCCGCGCGATTGTCGAGCACGACCTCGACGCCCGGCAGCAAAGCAAGCCGCCTGATCAGCACTTCTGTATCACTCGAAGACGGCAGATAAACCGTCGCGAACGAACCAAGCGCGCCGTGATGAACAACGTAAGGATCGGTGATCGGCAAAATCACGCGCGTCGTGCGCGCGCCGAGCCAATCGTCGAGCACGTCCTGCAGATAGATCACATTGGGCTCACCGGTCACCGGATCGTGCTTCGCATTCATCCCGTGGTCAGCGGTCAACGCGATCGCCCAGCCGAGTTCGTGCAGTTGCGCGAGATAACGATCCATCATCGCGTAGAACGCATTGGCGCCGGGCGTGCCGGGCGCGCACTTGTGCTGGATATAGTCAGTGGTCGACAGATACATCAGATCGAGCCGGCGCGTTTGGGCAAGCCGTACGCCCGCGGCGAACACGAACTCGGACAGCCCCGCGCTATACACATCCGGCACCGGCAGACCGACCAGTTCAGGCACGCGTTCGATGCCGTTCTCTTCCAGCGTGGCCGCATCCGCCTTCTCCGCGGAAAAGCAGATGCCCTTCATCTGCCAGCCGAGCAGGCGACGCAGCTTGTCCTTCGCGGTCACGACCGCGACCGCCGCCCCCGCCTGCGCGGCGGCGGCCAGCAACGTCCCGGCGCGCAGATAGGCCGGGTCGTTCATCATCACTTCAGCGCCCGCGCCGCCGTTCGCCTCCGGGTCCCAGAAGTAATTGCCGCAGATGCCGTGCACCGCCGGCGGCACACCACACACGATCGACAGGTTGTTCGGGTTGGTGAACGAAGGGATCACGCAATCGCCCTTGAACGCAGCGCCGCTCGCGAGCAGGCGCGCCAGGTACGGCGCGACGCCGGCTGCGGCCGCCGCTTCGAGATAGTCGTATTCGCAGCCGTCGACGCATATGACCACAGTCGGCGTGGCCGGCAACCGGTAGGTCCGGCCGTTGACCTCAATAGGGCGAAGAGCTGGGCTAGTCATGACAGGCTTCCATCGATACGAGCGCGATTTCCATATTTTCGGTCATTTTGACAATTTTTGCCACATCATTGACCGTCGAAATCCCCATCGGAACACCACGCAAAAAAGTTTTGGAATGCGGCGCGGACCTCAGTCCGCGCGCCGCTTCGGCACGCGCGCAGCGATCAGCACCAGCGCCGCGAGCGAGACCAGCAGGAGAATCAGCGAAAGCGCCGAAGCCGGCAGGTAATAACCGCGCTCAACCTGGCCGACCACGACAATCGGCACCGTGGCAAAGCCTGGCGGATAAACCGTCAGCGTCGCGCCCAGTTCGCCGAGCGACAGCGCGAATCCCAGCGCGAGGCTCGCACGGATCGCCGGCACCAGTTGCGGCAACACGACCGTACGCAGCACCATGGACGGCGGCGCCCCGAGACTGGCGGCCGCCTCACGCAAGACCGTCAGTTCGGGCCGCAGCGCCGCCGCGGCGCACCGATAACAGAACGGCAACACCAGCGCGAGCTGCACGAACACGACGATCGCCGCCGAACTCGACAGATCGATGGGCCGCTTGTGATACGCAATCAGTACCGCCAGCCCGAGCACGACACTCGGCACGCCATTGGGCATCATCGCGATCGTATCGACCAGCGCGCCCAGTCCGCGCCGGTCGCGCCCTTCAAGCGCGAGCGCCAGCCACAGACCGAGCGTGGTGCCCAGCAGCGCGACGCCGAAGCCGACTTCGAGGCTGGTGGTCACCGCGTCGAAATCGCTCGAACCCAGCCGCTCGAACCAGCGCATGCTGAAGCCATCGGGGAAGATCGTCCCGGACCAATGCGCGGCGACGCTCGACAACGCGACGACGATCACGGGCAAAACGAACAGCCAGAAGCACAACAGCGCAGCGAACGCGAGCAGCACGCCGCCCACGATGCGCGCCGCGAGACCGCGCTGCACCGCGCGTGCGCGATGACGAACCGCGGGCAGCACGACGTTGTCTTGCGGCGTGGCCATTAGCGTCGCCCTCCCGCGCTGCGGCGGTTAACCTGGCGGTACAGCGCATACAGCGACAGCGACATCGCGAGCATCACGACCGCGCCGGCGGCCGCGGTCGGCAGATCGAGATCGACGGTCGCGGAACTGTAGATCGCGACCGGCAGCGTAATAAGATGCGCACTGCCAAGCACCAGCAGAATGCCGAACTCATTGAGCGTCAACAGAAAGCACAGAATCGTGCCGGCCGCGATGCCGGGCCACGCGAGCGGCATGATCACGCGCCACGCGACCATCCAGCCGTTCGCGCCGAGACTGCGCGCCGCTTCGACCAGCCGCATATCGAGCATCGCGAACGACGCGAGCGTCGGCCGCACGACAAACGGCGCATAGAACACGACTTCCGCGAGGATCACGCCGCCGATGCCGAACAGGAAATCGAGCGGCGGCGCCTGCAGATGAAACAGCCGTTGCAGCCCGATACTGACCGAGCCTTGCGAGCCGTACAGAAAGATCAGCGTGAATGCGACCAGAAACGACGGGAACGCGACGAACAGCTCGAGAAACCGCGTGACCAGCCGCGCGCCGGGAAACGGCTTGAAGAACAGCAGCGACGCAAGCGCGACGCCGAGCAGCGACGCGAGCCCCGCGCTCAGGAACAGAATCCACAGCGTCGTGCCGATCACGCCGCTCGTCTCCGGATTGCCGAAGAACGCCGTATACGCATGCAGGCTGATGCCGTGCGCGCCCGACAAACTCAGCAGCACGAGCCGCACGAGCGGATAGATCACCAGCGGGCCGAGCACAAAAACAGCGAGAAACAGCAGATGCCACTGCGACGCGCGCGCCCGGCGCCGCCTCTGCGCGGCATGCAAGGCGGCGCTCGCCGCACGGCGCGCATCGGCGCTGCCGGCAGCCGCGCCGAGCGCGTCAGGGCTTGATAAGGACGACATCGTCAGCCTCGTAGTGCAAGGACACGCGTGCGCCCTTCTCCGGCGTCATGCTGCTCACGCGCTGCATCGTGACGAGCACATGCTCGTTCGGCATCGCATCGAGCACGACCGACACCGACAGCACAGCGCCATACCATTCGACCGAAGCGATCGTGCCGTGCAACTGCCCTTGCCCCAGCGGCACGATGCGCAGCGATTCCGGACGCAGACAGGCGACGCGCTCGCGCTCCGTATAGCGGGAATCGCCAAGCGCGAACACAACATGCGGCGGCAGCAGATTCGCCGCGCCGAGATAGCGCGCGACGAACGCGTCATTCGGCGTGTCGTACAACTGCTGCGGCGTGCCGAGCTGCGCGACGCGCCCTTCGCGCATCAGCAGCGTGCGATCGGACAGCACCAACGCGTCGTCCTGATCGTGGGTCACGCAAACAATCGTCAGATTCGGCAGCCGCTCATGCAGCGCCTTCAGTTCGGAGCGCACCGACGCGCGCAGATTGGCGTCGAGTGCGGACAGCGGCTCGTCGAGCAGCAGCACGTCCGGCTCGATCACGAGCGCGCGCGCCAACGCCACGCGCTGCTGCATGCCGCCCGACAGCTGCGCGGGCATCACATGTCCGGAATCGCCAAGCTGCACGAGCTTCAACGCATCGGCCACGCGTCGCGCGATGTCCTTCGACGACACCCGCCGCGCGCGCAAACCGAACGCGACGTTGTCGAACACCGACAGATGCGGAAACAGCGCATAGCTCTGGAACAGCAACCCGAGGTTGCGCCTGTGCGGCGGCACATGCGTGAGATCGTGGCCCGCAACCGTCAGCGAGCCCGACAGTCCGTCCGCCTCGATAAACCCGGCGATAAAACGCAGCAGCGTGGTCTTGCCACAGCCGCTGCGTCCCAGCACGGTCAGCAGTTCGCCGCGTTCGATCGTCAGCGACAGGTCGTCGAGCACCGTACGCGAGCCGAAGCGCACGGTCAGATGCTCGATCTGCACGCCGCCCGGCACGGCGGCGCGCGCGATACCCGGTGATTCAGACGCGCCGTCCAGCGCGCCGGGATGAGCAAGACTCGCAGTATTCACCGGGTTTGTCTCCAGCGTTTCAGTGACGCAAATCGTCGGAAGCAGATCGATCGAAGCGCTTATTTCGGCTTCACGACTTCAAGCTGCTTGCCCGAATTGCCAATCACATCATTCTTCCAGCGCGCGGTCCAGTCGGCCTTCTTCGCCATCACCTGGTTCCAGTCGACCGGAATCAGCTTCACGCCGGAAATGGCCTGCTTGACCGCGGCGCCGTTCTTGCCGGTCAGCGGGACGTCGGTGCGAGCCGGGATGCCGAAGATATCCGGCACCCTCGACTGCACTTCGCTCGACATCAGGTAGTCGATCAGCTTCTTGCCGCCCGCCTGGTTCGGACCGTTCTTGATCAGGCCGATCGCATACGGCAACTGGAACGTGGTCGGCTGGCCACCGGCTTCGGCGGCGAGGAAGATCGGCTTGAGCGTAAGGCCGCCGTTTGCGGAGTCGTCCAGATCCATCTGCAGGTCGCCGTTCGCGACCGCGATTTCATTACGCGACAGCAGCACGTCGAGGTAACCAGTGCCCTTCGTATGGAACTTTGCGCTCTCCTCGAGCTTCTTCAGGTAGTCGAACGCCTTGTCTTCGCCCATCAGCGACGTCGTCAGGATGATCACCGCCATCCCGTCACCGGCGGTCGCCGGATTCGAGTAGGCAATCTTGCCGCTATAGTCCGGATGCAGCAGATCGGCGAACGTCTTCGGCTGATTCTTCACGACCTCAGGATTGATCGCGAACGAGAAATAGTTGTTGACGAACGTCGCCCACGCGCCGTCCGACGCCTTCGCGATCGCCGGCACGTTCTTGTAGTTGACGCTCTGGTAATTCTGCAGCAGGCCCGTTTGCGCGGCTTGCTGGATAAACGGCGGCAGCGTGACGAGCACGTCGGCCTTCGGCGAATCCTTTTCGACGGTCGCGCGGTTCACCACTTCGCCGCTGCCCGCCGTCACGATATTGACCTTCACGCCTTCCTTCTTCTCGAAGGCCGGCAGCACATCCTTATAGAGGTTTTCGAGGCCGTCGGCCGTGTACAGCACGACCGCGTCGGCCGCATGCGCGGACAGCGCGCTGCCGAACGCCGCCGCGGCAACGAGTGCCGGCAGCAGTTTGCGAACGAGGGTGGCAGCGCGAGGTTGATTCGTCGATCTCATGTCGTTTTCTCCAAAGGGCCCACACCCACGGCCGAACCCGGCGCGTCGGGCTGCCCGAATCTGTTCTGATTACGCGGTGCAAAGGGCCGCACCGCTTGTGTTTGGCTCGCCTGACATCGCACAGATTGCCAACTGAAGATCGATGACAACCTGGCTGACCGCAGCCCGGCGAGGGCGGCTCATGATCTGACGAATCCGCCGCCTGCCGTCTCGCGGCAGGCAGGGGAAGAATCACAGGTTTCCATGACAATCCCGTGACGATCATTAAAAACTACACAACTTGACACAATTTGCCAATAAACTCCAACATACGAATGCGAGTTTTATCTGTGCGCATGACTCAAGGTGATCGCCGACCAAAGGAGCTTCTGTGATTCTCGGAAACGACCCGATTCTGCTGACGCCGGGACCGCTCACCACCTCGCCCGCGACACGCGAAGCGATGCTGCGCGACTGGGGCTCATGGGATGCCGCCTTCAACCGGATTACGCAAAGCCTGTGCGCGGACCTCGTCGATATTGTGCATGGCGACCACGACTACGTCTGCGTGCCGTTGCAAGGCAGCGGCACGTTCGCGGTCGAAGCGGCGCTCGGCACGCTGGTGCCGCGCGACGGTTGCGTGCTCGTGCCCAACAACGGCGCGTATTGCGCACGCATCGTGCGGATCCTGCAGCGGCTGCGCATCGACTGCGTCGAGCTGGCGCTGCGGGAAGACGAGCCCGTCACCGCGACCGCGCTCGAACAGGCGCTCATCCGCGAGCCGCGCATTACGCACGTCGCGCAAGTGCACCTGGAAACCAGTGCAGGACTGCTCAATCCACTCGATGAAATCGCCGCGGTCTGCAAGCGGCATCGCAAAGGCCTGATCGTCGATGCGATGAGCTCGTTCGGCGCGCTGCCGATCGATCTTCGCGCCAGCGGCATCGATGCGCTGGTGTCCGCCAGCGGCAAATGTCTCGAAGGCGTGCCCGGCATGGGCTTCGTGATCGTCAGGCGCAGCGTGCTCGACGCGTCCGAAGGCCGATCGCCGTCGCTCGCGCTCGATCTGTACGATCAGGCCGCGTATATGAGAAAGACGACGCAGTGGCGCTTCACGCCACCGACGCACGTCGTCGCGGCGCTGCGCTGCGCGCTCGACCGCTTCGCCGCGGAAGGTGGACAGCGTGCACGTGGCGCACGCTATGCACGCAACTGCGCGGCGCTGATCGACGGCATGCAGGCACTCGGCTTCAGAACGTTTTTGCGCGCCGACGCGCAGGCGCCGGTGATCGTCACGTTTCACGCGCCGCGCGATCCGAAGTGGAATTTCTCGGACTTCTACGCAGCGGTGCGCGACGCGGGATATGTGCTGTATCCCGGCAAGCTCACGCAGGTGGAAACGTTCCGCGTCGGATGCATCGGCGCCATCGACGCCAACGAAATGCGCAACGCGATCGCGGCAATCGGCAGGACGCTCGAACAGTTGGACCTGCGCGTGCAATAACGACGGCTGGCGATCAGGCGATCAGAATTTCCGGCCCGCGCGCGGTGATCGCCTTCGACAACGCGCGCTCCGGCGCGACCTCGGTCACGATATAGCGCGCACGCTCGAGGCCGCTGATGCGTACCGGCGTGATGCGCCCGAACTTCGAATTGTCCGCGACCACGATCACGATATTGCCCGCCTCGATCATCTTCGCGCGGACTTCGGCGGCCATCCGCGAGTAGTCGGACAGATGCGCATCCGGTGAAATGCCGCCCGCGCCGACGATCGAAAAGTCGACGTGATACTGCGCAAGCTGGTGGATCGTATCGAGCCCGAACGCAGCGTCTTCGATGTCGGACAGCTCGCCGCCGAGCAGCGTCACGCGATTCTCGTTGCGCCGCCCGAGCAGCAGCGCAATGCGCCAGTCGTTCGTATACACCGACAGGCGGTGGCGGATCATCAACGCGCGGGCCACCGCGAGGGTCGTGCTGCCCGAATCGAGCACCACCGATGCGCCGTCCGGCACCAGTTGCGCGGTGCGCTCGCCGATTGCGCGCTTCGCGGCCGCATTGGCGGCCTCGCGCACGTCGAGATCGGGTTCGCGCCGCTCGCTCGACAATGCACCGCCGTGCGTCGTGACGATCAGCCCGCGTTCGGCCAACGTGTTCAGATCACGGCGAATCGTCTCGCGCGACACATTCAGGTCGCGCACAAGCTCCGCCACGGACAGTGCGCCGTTCTTCGAGACTTGCGACAGGATGTATTGATAACGTTGTTCGGCCAGCATCGATCGATCGTCTTTCCGTTTCTATCCGCTTCTTTTTCGCTTCTATCCGCTTCTATCGCGATGCAGCCGCACACGGACGGCTGGCGCGAATTCAGGAGCCCGGCGTATTGTATTACGCGACATCAACCGGTGCGCCGGACAACGGCTATGCGCCCCGCCAGCAACGGCGTCGCACGATTGCTGCGAATCGACCACGCCGTCATGCGGCCCGCCAGTGTGCGTGAAGCCGCATCCCTGCTAAGCTTGGCCCCCAATGCCGCGCACCGACCATGCGCGCTGCCGACCATCCAGCCAATGCCCTCTCTGTTTCGCCGCCTGCTGCTGTTGTGCTACGCGCTGCGTTTCGGCGCACGCCTTGTCTGGCTCGCCGCGCCCGCTGACAACAAGGTGCACTGGATCGTCACGCTGATCCGGCGCGTGCATGACTCCGAGCGCGGCCGCTCGGGTCTGCACGGCATGCTGCCGCTACTCGGCCCGCTTGCGGGCGGGTTTGCGCACACGCTGTCGACGCGTCCGGAACTGGCCAGCGGCACCCTGCATGACGCGCTCGACTCGGTCAGCCATCTGCTTGAGCCGTTGCCGCCCGAGGCCGCCGGGCACGCGCTGGCCGCCGCGTTCGGCAGGCCGCTGCCCTCGCTGTTCGAATCGATCGACCTGCGCGCGGTCGAGAGCGGCTTCGCGTACCAGATTCACACCGCACGGCTCGCGCTGCCGATCGACGGTCATCGCGATATCGAGATCAAGCTGCTGCGCGTTGCGCAGCGCACGCAGATGGCCGACGAAGCGGCACTGCTGCGCTGGGTGGCACGCTGGCTCGAGAAGCTGTCGCGCGCGGCACGACGGCTGCGTGTGCGCGAACTCGCGGAGACCTTCACCCAGGAGATCATGCGCCGCCTCGATTTGCGGGCGGAAGCGGCCAACCAGAGCCAGACCGCGCATCTGTTCGCCGATGATCCGCGCGTCGTGGTGCCGGCTGTCATCTGGGACCTGTGCGAGGATGCGGTCCTCGTGATCGAGCGGATCGACACCGTGCGCGCGAGCGACTTCGCCGGGCTCGCCGCGCATCACGTCAGCGTGCCGGCGCTCGCGGCGCGCATCGTCGAGGTCATCACGCATGAGGCCTTCGAGCACGGATTCTTTCATGCGGCGCTCGACGCGCGCCGCATCCGCGTCAGCGTCGAAGCAAAAACGCATGGCAAGCTTGTGCTCGGCGATTTCGCCGTGATGTCGAACCTGTCCGCGCAGGAGCGCTCGTTCTTCGTGCATGGCGCGACCGCGCTGTTCGGTCAGCATTACGGGCGGCTTGCCGAGCTGCATCGCAACGCTGGGCACGTTCCGCAAGACGCGCGCACCGAGCAGCTTGAGGCGGAATTGCGCACGCGCGCCGAAGCGCACTTCGCGGGCGCATCCCACGAACGGTCGGCCGCTCCGCTGTTCCACCATCTGCTGCATGCGGTTGCGCCCTTCGACGGCTGCGTTGCGCCACGTCTGGTCGCCGCGCAACGCGCATTCGAGCAGGCCGAGGCGTTGGCGAACGCGCTGCATCCGGGCGTCGACAGCTGGAGCATCGCGCGCCGTGTGCTCGCAGACCTCGCGCGGCGCGAATTCGATCATCGCGGCTGGGCGAGACACATTGCGCAGGAACTGCCGCATCTCGCCCATCTGGTGCCGCGCGTTCCGCAGCTTGCGATCCGCTATCTGCAGCATCAGCACAGCGTCGCCACCGCGCGGCAGCATGCGCAACTGGTCGGCGAAGTGACGCGTGAATACCGCCGCACGCGCGCATTGCTGTGGGCCTGCACGATCTGCGGCGCGCTGCTCGGCGCGCTTGCGATCCTGCTGATGGTCTGAGCGCCGCGCGCGCCGCCGCCCCGATCACGGTGCCGTTGCGCACACGGCCCGCCGACCGGGCCTCGCGCAACCGGCACGTCTCGCTAGCCTGCCAGCGCACCGCGCCCGCCCCTGCGCCCGTCAGTGCAGCTTCGAACAAGACACGCGCTGCGCCGCTCGCGATACTGCGCGCATTCCATTTCTGCTGCAGTGCGCGTCATGCTCGCTTCAATCGGTGCCGTCGTTTTCGTCGTCTTGTGGTCGACCGGGTTCGTTGTCGCGCGCGCCATCGCGCCGTTCGCGGATCCGAACCTCTATCTGCTCGCGCGCTTTTCGGGCACCGCGTTGCTATTCGCGTGCGCGGCGCTCGTCGGCCGCGCCGCCTGGCCGACCGGCCGCGCGCTCGGCAAGCACCTGGTGGCCGGCGCGCTGCTGCAAGGCGTCTATCTCGGCGCCGGCTACTGGGCCGTCGCGCAAGGCATGTCCGCCGGCGTAATGGCGCTGCTCGGCGCGTTACAGCCGCTGCTGACCGCGGCGGTCGCGGCGCCGCTGTTCGGCGAGCGCCTGTCGTCGCGGGGCTGGGCAGGCATGGCGCTGGGACTCGCCGGCGTCGCGCTGGTGCTCGAACCGAAACTCGCCGCGGCCAGTTTGCCGGCGGCGCACGGACACGCACCGGCGTGGCTCGTCATCACGGTGGCAATGGTGGCGGTCGTGTCGATCACCGCGGGCACGCTATTCCAGAAGACTTCGCTTGCGAGCGCCGATCTGCGAAGCTCGAGCGCCGTGCAGAACTTCGGCGCAGCGCTTGTCGCCGGACTGTTCGCGCTCGCACTCGGCGAGCATCGCTGGATATCGTCGCCGACACTGTGGGTAGCGCTGGCGTGGGGCGTCGTAATGCTGTCCGGTGTCGGCGTCACGCTGCTCGTGTGGCTGGTCCGACGCGGCGATGCTTCGCGCGCGACCGCGCTGCTGTTTCTCGTGCCACCGCTTGCCGCGCTAGAAGGCTATTTCGGCTTTGGCGAAACGCTATTGCCGATTCAGATGGCGGGTTTCGTCGTGGCGCTGATCGGGGTACTGCTTGCGAGGTCGTGATTCGGGGCGAACGAAACGGCGATGGCCGCTGCTGATGCGTTCAGCCTGCGCGCGGTGATCCGGCCCGCGCTCAATCGGCCGTATCCGCGCCGGCTGGCATCTTCGCGCGCATCGCGCCGCTCGGCGCAGGCGACCACGCCGGCCGCGTCTTGCGCTCCGAATCGACCACGACGATATAGCGTCCCGACCACGGCGTAACCTGCCGGTCCGAATGCAGCACCCACAATGAACGGCCCGAGTCGACGAGGTTCTCGTATTCCGCGTCGAGGATACCGAAGTGATCGAGGAATCCGTTGAGTGTCGCGGGAATTCGCACGCAGCCCTTCGAATGGCGAATGCCCAGCAGCGGCTCGAGCTTGTCCGGGTCCGTCGCATGCATCTGGAAACGCATCTCCGACACGCCCCCCTTGCCCCAGCCGCGCTCAGCCTGCGCCCAACCGAGATCGAAGATCCGCATGTCGTGCCGCCCGTAGCCGCGGATGCCGTTCTGGTTCATCGTGCCTTCCGCGCGGAAGTCCATATTGTCCGGCGTGTGCTCGAATACGCCGAGTGGCGTGATGAAATGGTCGAACTGCCCCGGCCGGCCGGTCGCAATCGGCGATGCACCGATCAGTTGCCAGGCATCGGCCGGCACCGCGCGGAAATAGATAAAGAGCGCCTGCACATTCTGATTGCGGTCGACCAGCACCACATACTCGCCCGACAGACTGCCAAGCGAATTGACATCGAGCATCGCCTGCATGCGCGCGCCATACGCGTGCTGTTCGGCGAGCGGCACGTTGAGGCGACGCGTGACCGCACGCGCAAAGATGTCGCGCATGAGCATCGCCTGGCGTGGGTCGGCGCCGCCGACCGCGTCTCGCGCGGTCACGCCGGATACGAGCGCCGACCATGCGGTCGGCGTGCGCGATGCACCGGCCGCCCATGCCGTCGCGCTAGAACCGCACCAGCCGATTAAAGCAACGATACCGATGACAAGACCCGCGCGCACACTATGACCGAAGCGGCGCGTTGCATTAACTGAATCGCATTCGATATTGCCGCCCCCGGAATCCGGCGCACATTTCGCCAGCCGGTCAAGCTTATTGTTGTTCATCGCCAAGTGTGCAAACCCGCTTACCATTGACCGCGCGCCGGCCCTCACCGCGCGCGGAAGGCCTGCGCAAACACGAGCCCTCGCAGGTCCTTCGACGACGATCGCGTCAATCGTCGAAAATCGGAACACGAATATCCAGCATGAAATGGGCAAAACCTCAGCCCAACTCGACCGATATCGCGACAGAGCGTGGCGGCAGATTATCGGCAAATACGCCCGCCAATGCGTCAGGAAAATCAAGGCTTCGGGTGAACATAATCGAAGACAGGCTGTCGACATTAAACCAGACTCTCTGCGAACACGCATCTCACCCAATTGCACTGTCTATATCGAGGAGAACGCTGATGACCGCAGGCTCGCATGAAGAGAATCCCATCGCTCGCCAGCAGCGCATCGCCGCCGAATTGCACGTCACCGCGTCATTCGATGCCGCGCAGGAAATCGAACGGCGCATCGATTTTCTCGCGCACTATCTGCGCGCAAACGGACTCGCGACGTATGTGCTCGGCATCAGTGGCGGCGTCGATTCGACGACCGCGGGCCGTCTCGCGCAACGCGCAGTCGAGCGGCTGCGTGCCACGCATTATGATGCGCACTTTGTCGCGATGCGTTTGCCATATGGCACGCAGCAGGACGAAGCGGATGCGCAGCAGTCGCTTGCGTTCATTCGTGCGGATGAAGTACTGACGGTCGACGTCAAGCCCGCCGCCGACGCGATGCTGGCATCGCTCGACGCTAGCGGCGTGCGCTTCGCGAATCACGCGCAACAGGACTTCGTGCACGGCAATATCAAGGCGCGCAGCCGGATGATCGCGCAATACGCAGTGGCGAGCGCGCGGCGCGGTGTCGTGATTGGAACAGATCACGCGGCCGAGTCGGTGATGGGCTTCTTCACGAAGTTCGGCGACGGCGGCGCGGACGTGCTGCCGCTCGCAGGCATGAACAAACGACGGGTGCGCGCGGTTGCACAGGCGCTCGGCGCGCCGGACGCGCTCGCACACAAGGTGCCGACTGCCGATCTCGAGATGTTGCGTCCGCAACGTCCGGACGAAGACGCATACGGAATTCGCTACAACGATATCGACGATTTTCTCGAAGGCAAGCCGGTCAGCGACGCGGTATATCAGGTCGTGATGCGCTTTTACGATGCGACTGCGCACAAACGGGCGCTACCCTACACGCCGTTCGATTGGCAAGCACCCGTGTCTCGCTCCTGAGCGCGCGCCGCCTGCGGAAATGGGCGACACGCGCATCGTGCAAAGGCTGGCGGTATCGGTTCGCGGGCCGGCTACTGGCGCTGCGGTGGCGCCGGTTTCTCATCGAAAGGCATCGCGCTTGCCTGTAACGCAACGCCGCCCAACAACTTGCCGTGTACCTGCTGCGCGATCACGTCGCCGACGTAAGGCACATCCGCATTCAACTCGACGTGCGCATACGCGTTCGGTGTGCCGTGCTCGTACACGGTGACATTCTTCAGGTAGTGGCCGAGTTCGTACTGCAGAAACGCGCGAATATCCTGCTCGGAACACGTCTGCGCGAAATTCCAGACGATCAGGTTCATACATACCCCGCGCAACGAAGCCCGCGCAGCGATCGCGCCGCTGCCGGATGCAGGTCAGACGTCGTCATGTCGCACCCTCCTCTGAAGTGCCGCACACTCTCGCTGCATTTGCCGCATGCGCGAGAACCGGCCCTGATTGCGCCACTTCCTTGCGCGGCGCGCAGCCCACTCGTCAGTCGTTTCAGTCGTGTGCCTTGATGTGGTCCGCGCTGACCCACCACGCCATCTCGTCGTGCCGGCCGCGCACCAGCACGGCGGACGGGTCGGCAACGCCGTCGTCCGCGATCTCGCAAACGTCGAGGCCATCCGGCAGGCGCTGTACCGTGCCCGCTTCCTGGAATAGCGCGAGCCGCTTCGCGGACAGCGGGTACAACTGGCTGTACACATCGTAGCTGATCGCGGCGGGCGCGTCGCCGCGAATCTGCAGAACGTCGCCCGTGCGGCATTTCAGCGGCGCGCCGGCCGATGCGGATGCGCTGTTCATCATCAGCAGGAAACCGGACACCGCGGCAACGGCAAGCCAATCAGACTTCAGCTTCGTCATGGGTATTCTCCAGATCCGTACTTGCGCGTCACGAACCGTCGTCGTCGGGACCCGTCGCCATGCCGGCAGGACCGTCTTCGCACGGCGCGCGGCGCAAGCGTGCGTATTGCGCGGGCCAGTCGCCCGCAATCGCCGCCTGAGCCGCGCTCAGGGTCATCTTTCCCGCGCAGACACAACGCTTCAGCTTCGCGGTCAGCAGTTCCTTGCGACGTTCGCCGCGATGGCCGCCCCACGGTAACAAGTCGAAGTTATCGGGCGCATCAGGCGCGCCGCCGAGCACAATCGGCACGCGCCGGTCGAGCGCGTAGTCGGTACTGTCGTCGGCATCGATGCCGCGCTCGGCGAGTAAGCGGTTCTTGTGCGCCATCATTTCGTCGACCGGCGGCGAGACGGTATCTGCGTAACCAGGTTTGCAGATTGTGTCCGCCACCGACTGCTGCGTGACGCGCTCGTCGAGCATCGATATGTCTTGCGCGCGAGCCGCATCCCAATACGCCGCGGCCCAGATGCATAACGCGGCAATCGTCGCGCTACGCCCGATTCGGGCCGGCCACGCGCGCCAAGGTACGCTCGCCGTGCTGCGCGCGCTTGCGCCGGCAGGTGGGTCGGTTAACTCGATATGACTGATGCGCTGCGCGTTTGCGCGACTGTCTGCATTGCCTTCGTTCATTGGTTAGCAAGCCGTCGAACGGCACGGAAGGGTCAATTCGCAGGCCAATTAAAACATACTCGGCGACCGCACTGCGAATTCAATCGGCATGGATGGCCTGAAATACGCGCATTCGCACCGCTAAAACGATTGAGTGAGCAACCTTTCATGCGTACACGAAATCGCGTGCGACGACGCGCAACACTGCATCACGAGCGGCGGCCGGCAACGCGTGATGCGACGTGACACCTTGACGTACCGCGCGGTAGCGATGCCGTGAGCGCGGGCGGCCCGACTCTCACGGCATCGCAAAGCCTGCTACGCCGGCGTCGCCTTCTTCTCGAGTTTGCGTGCCTGCAACGCGCGGATGCGGCCCACTGCGGCCGTGTTGCCCACCGCGGAGTCGTACATTGCCGCGAGATCATGCTTGAGCGCGGTACGCGACGCGCCGTCGAGATAAACCATATGCCCGGACGGATAGAACCGCGCGGACAGATTCTCACGCACCTGCTGGCTGACAAGCGGCATGCGCTGCAAGTCGATAATCGTCTGATAGAACGGTGTGACGAAATCGTAGAAGCCGTTTGCGGACAGAACTTTCAGATCGACGTTCAGCGCCATCACCGCGGCAAGGTCGCCCGCCGTGTAGAGCACGACGTTGCCGTGCGCATCGACGCCTTTCTGCGCGCCGGTGGGGTCGATATGGCCAAAGTCCCAATTCTGGAATGCCTGATCGTTCAGGTCGGTGAACGCCGAATTCGACGTGAACTTCAGTTGCTCGTTCAGATACGTGTTCCACATGGTCGTGTACACGCCCGTTACGGCCGTCATGGTCGGGTCGTTGCCACCGGAGTTCGGATCGATCTGTCCGGCAATACCGGTTTCGATTGCCGTGACGCGGCCGTCGTACGCGCCGAGCGCGAGACCTTTCGATTTCAGCAGCGTCGTCAGGAACAGCGAGTTTCCGCGGCTATCGTATGCCGCGATATCGAGGCTCCACGCGAGCAGTGTCGTCTTGTCGATGCCGGTGTACTCGCTCAGCTTGCCGACGGTCGCGTCGTCTGTGGCAGGAAACTTACGCAACGCCGCGAGATAGTCGGTGCGCGCGAATTGCGCCACTTCCTCGGCAAACGCACCGAGATTGGTCGGCGTCGGCGCGACGCCAAGCTTCTTGTGGAACCACGCGTCCGCCGCCGCGGTCGGCAGCGCGCCGACCGGATTGCCCGATTGCGTGTAGTCGAGAATCGACGACTGCAGCGTCACGCCGTTCAGGTCGACGCCGTCTTCGTGCAGCCTGTATGCGAGCACGCAACTGCGCGCCGTACCGTACGATTCCCCGAACAGAAACTTGGGTGAGTTCCAGCGATTGTTCTTCGTCAGAAAGCGCTTGATGAACTGTTTGATCGAGTCCGCGTCCTGGTCGACGCCCCAGAAATCGCGATTCTTATGCGGTGCGATCGCGGCCGAGTAGCCCGTGCCGACCGGATTGATAAAGACGAGGTCGCTTTTGTCGAGCAGACTGTCCGGATTATCTTCCATCTGGTACGGCGCCGGCGGCGTGAAGTTCGGCATCGACGTTTTGATACGCCGGGGCGCGAACGACCCGAGCAGCACGAATACCGACGACGACCCCGGCCCACCGTTGTAGAAAAACGTGAGCGGACGCGCATCCTCTTTCTGACCGTCCTGCGTAAACGCGACGTAGAACATCTTCGCATCCGGCTGTGAACTACTCGGGTCGACCGTCACCAGATGACCGGCCGTTGCCGTGTAGTGGATCTTCTTGCCGCCGATGTCGATTGAATGCCGGGTGATGGCCGCGTTTTCGCTTGAGTCAGTGACTGAATCGTCGGGACCGTTGCCATAGGCGACGGGATCGAAGAATGGCTGATCGCCCGCATGATGCGGTGCGCTGTGGCCCGCCCCGCCGGACGATGCCCCCGAATTGTGAGACGACTGCAGACCGCCAGAAGCTGATTCGTTGTTTGCCATGATCGCTCCATAGAATGCATGACCGTCAAAACCACGCCACGTGACCATCGCAAGGGCACCGCAATGCCGCTTTCATCGCTGCGCCGCGCGTGTGCCGCAACCGCGCCACACATACGTTGACCACGTCCATTGCCAACCTAGAGTGCCGCCGCCACCTTTGCGCCATCAGGGCTGCCGAGACCTGTACAGGCGTCCCACCCGGACACGGCTGCATAACTGCCGTTATTGCCCTGCGTGATGTCGTTGCAGACGTTCGCCGCCTTATATAGCTTCGCGTTGACAAACCCTGCTTGCTGCCCCTTCGCCGCGTTGATGCGGGCGATCAGCGCCGCCCACAGCGGTGCGACCGCGCTGGTGCCGCCGACCACCGTATTCTGTCCGCCAATCAGCACGTCGTAACCGGTGGTGGGCGAGGCATCGGCCGCGACATCCGGGACGCCGCGCCGCACGAGCGGCGTGTTGCCGCCATGCGAGCCCGCAGCCGACAAGCCTTCCTGCCACGCGGGCACCGGAAACACCGTGCTGACACCGCCGCCCGTCGCCCCGCCGTTCGCGCCGTCGTTCCACACAACTTCACGCACGATCGATTGTCCGGACACTTCGACACTCGTCCCACCGCACGCGAGCACATAGGGACTCGACGCGGGGAAATCGACGTGGTCCTGTCCGTCGCCAACGCCATCGCTCGAGCCGCTGTCTCCCGCGGCCGCACAGATGGTCACGCCGATCGCCATCGCCGATTGCAGCACATCGTTGAACGCCTGCATCGACTGCTCGGTCCACGTGGATTCCGACGCGCCCCAACTGATCGAAATGACCGACGGCTTGTACGTGGTGTCGTGCACCGCGCGGCTCACCGCATCGACAAAACCTGCGTCGCTGTTCGGCGCGAAATACACAGCCAGCGTCGCGCCCGGAGCAATCGCGCCGGCGATTTCGATGTCGAGCGTCACCTCGCCGTCCGGGCCACCCGGGTCGCCAGTCGGATCGTTGCCGACCTGGTCGACGCCGAGCGGCACGACCTTCGGCGCCTTCACGCCGAGGCTGGAGAAATAGGCGATCAGGTCGGACGTTCGATAGCCGCCGCCCAGCTCGACAATGCCGATGCATTCGCCGCCGCCGTCGCCCTGCGGAAAGCGGTACAGCGACGCAAGCTGCAATGGCGTGAACGACACCGCCGGTTCCGCCCGCGCGGGCCGGAACGGCGGCCTGATACGAAAGTGCGGACGCGCCTGCGGACGGTTGTCGAGCCCGAGCACCGCGGTCACCACGCCATTCAGATCGTCGGGCACGCTGATTGCGCCAGTGCGCCCGCGGTAGCGGCCAATCGAACGGTGCTCGTAGTGCTGTAGTTCGACATCGAATGCGCTCTGGAACTGCGCGATCGTGCCGCTCAGCACCACGGTACGGGCAGCCGGGTCTTCACGCACCACGTTGAGCCCGTGTTGCGCGGCAAACGCCTTCAGTGTCGCGATGTCCGCAGGCGACGCGCCGAAGCGTTGTTCCAGTTCGTCGCGCGAAATCGGCACGGCGCCGGACGAGCCCGACTCGATCCCGCGCACCAGCTGTTGGAACTGCGCTTCCTGCTGGCGCCGCAGCATGACCACCGCTTCGATTGTTTCGGCCGGGTCGCAGCGCCCGACCACTTGCGACCCTTCGGCCACAGCCCGTTCGCTGCCCGGCAATGGATGCTTGCCCATCGTGTCCCTCCCGTCTTATGCGCGGCTTGTGACCGCGCGTTATAGATGACCGGCCCGACCATCGCTGTGGTATGCGACGCGACCCGATGCCGCTTTCCTCTCAGGGTTGTACACCGTTCTGTCCGACAAAACGATTCCAACACAGTTCCAGCCCTCGGAACAGTTGTCCGGATGGCCTACTGTCTGGAGTCCGTCGCAAGGGTTATGATGCTGCGCGATGCATCCATCGAGCGCGCGCCGCCGTCACAGCAAACGCTACGATGTGGCACGCCAGAACGATTCACGGAGAAGATTCATGACCATTTCGATGTATCAGGCATCGGTGCCCGCGCTGATTCGCGGGCTCACCAACCTGCAGGCCATTCTCGGCAAGGGTCAGGCGCACGTGGCGGAAAAGCAGATTGACCCGTCCGTGCTTCCGGGCGCACGGCTCTTTCCGGACATGTTGCCGCTCGCGCGCCAGGTCCATATCGCAACCGACAACGCGAAGGGCTGTGCCGCGCGCCTGGCTGGCGTCGAGGCGCCCAAATACGACGACGTCGAGGTTTCGTTCGACGAGCTCGCCGCGCGTATTCAGAAAACCATCGCGTATCTGAAAGAGTTCAAGCCGCAGCAGATTGACGGCAGCGAGACGAAGCAGATCTCGCTCAAGATGCGCAGCGGCCCGGTGGAGTTTTCGGGTATCGACTACCTGCTCGGGTTCGTGCTGCCGAACTTCTACTTCCATCTGACGACCGCGTACAACATCCTGCGCCACAACGGAGTCGAACTCGGCAAGATGGATTTCCTCGGCAAACAGAACAACAGCTAGTCGGCTCGAAAGATCATCCGGCACGGCCGGGTTCGGCAGAACGTCCGAGCCCGCCGCGCCGCGTATCGGTTTTTAGATCAGCCTTCGTATCAACCGCGCGGCTGGAACGCGATCACACCCATGCCGGCGAGCGTCAACGCGGCGCCGGTCAGGTCCCACACCGTGGGCCGCATCTGCTCGACCACCCACAGCCACAGAATCGCGACCGCGACATAGACGCCGCCGTACGCCGCATAGACGCGGCCCGCCGCCGCCGCATGAAAGGTGAGCAGCCACGCGAACAGCGCAAGGCTTATCGCGCCCGGCACGAGCAGCCACACGGAACCGCCGTCCTTTAGCCAGCGCCATGGCAAATAACAGCCAAGAATTTCCGCGAGCGCGGTCACGATGTAGAGCAACAGGGTTTTCATAACGGGAACCGGTGATGAAAAGGCCGCGTTCCGGTTGGTTGAAGAGCGCGGTGCCCGCGGAAGTCTATCGTCTTTATTGAAACAATCACTTTGCGCTACGCACCGATGCCATGCGACAGTCACCGTCCGTTTTGCGATCGACCCCGTTTCCACTTTTCGGCGGCCTGTCCCATGAGCGTCAAATCACCGTGTATTGACATCTGCAAGTTCGACGGCAAAACCGGTTATTGCATCGGCTGCCTGCGCACCCGCGATGAATGCAAGAGCTGGAAGAAGATGAAAGACAAGCATCGCCGCAAGATCATCGACGAAAAGTCCGATCGGGCGGCGATGCTAAAGAAATAGCCGTGCTCACTCAGTCGAGCGACAGACGCGCGGCAAAAGCGATCAGCGCGGCCGCGAACGTCCAGCGCTGCACCGTTTGCGCGAGCGGATGCGCGCGCAGCCATCTCGCAATGCGTGCGGCGCCGATCGTGTAGACGGCGTCGAAAGCGCTGCAGACCGCCACCAGCACCACACCCAGTTCGACCATCTGCGCCCAGATCGGTCCCGCGTCGGCGCGCACGAATTGCGGCAGCAACACCGAGCAGAACAGCAAAGCCTTGGGGTTGAGCAGATTCGTGAAGAGGCCCTTCACGTAGGCGGTCTGCAACGGCTGCTGCGCAGCGAGACGCGCGTCTGCGCGCTGCAACGCGAACACCGGCGAGCGGAAAATCTGCACGGCAACCCAGGCCAGATACACGGCGCCACCGTAGCGCACGATTTCAAAGAGCCATGGCGCATTGCGCAGCAACGCGGCAACGCCGCAGGCGGACAGCGTGACGTGCAGCGCGCGGGCGGTCGCGAGGCCGCAGGCGGCGGCAAAGCCGTGTCGCGTGCCGCGTGCGATCGTGGTCTGCATGACCAGCGCCATGTCCGGACCCGGCAGCGCACAAACGACGGCCAGTGCCGCGACGTACAGAACCAGCAGATGAGCGGAAATCATGTCGATCTCGGGTCTTTCGTTGTCTACAAGGTCTTCATGTTGCACGCGATCCGGAAGCGAATTCTGGCGTTTTTCGATCTGCCCTAGGCTATTTTTGGAGCTTTACCCTAAAATAATCTACATGATTAGCCTTATGACGTCGCCATGAACGATCTCGACAAAATCGACCGCGCATTGCTCGCCGCGCTGCAAACGGACGGCCGCATGTCCAATGCCAAACTCGCCGAAACTGTCGGCCTGAGCGAGACGCCGTGTGCGCGCCGACTCAGGCGCCTCGAAAACGACGGCTACATCGAGCGCTACCGTGCGGAGTTGTCACGCCGTGCGTTGGGTCTGGGCGTCTATGCCTTCGTCTACGTCCGCTTCGCGGTGCACGACAAGAATCAGGCAAACCGTTTCGAGCGCGAAATCCAGGCCATTCCGCGCATTCTGTCGTGCCACAACGTCTCCGGCACCGCGGACTACGTCCTGCAAGTGGTCGCGCACGATCTCGAAGACTACGGCACGTTCATGCGCGATCAGTTACGCGGGTTGCCCGGCGTCACCGCGGTCGAGTCCGCGCTGTCGTTGCGTGAGGTGAAATCACCGGGTGCCTTGCCGCTAGCGTGACCCGCGCCGGCCCGCGGGTGGGGCGGGAGTCACGCAGCGCTTTGATTGCACGCGGTCCAGATGGCATAGTGAGCGCCGCGGCGCGATGCCGCGCATTGAACTACGGAGCACGCATGAACCCAGAGCAGGCACGAGCCGAAGAAACACGCGCGATGGAGCGCGTCCTGAGCGCGACGCAGCAGGTGCAGACCGCCTTTTCCGCATTGCAAACACAGTTCCCGCCGGCCGGCAGCGGCCGCCCGTCACAGATCGCACTGCAGACTTTCGACGCCGCGCTGCAGGAACTCGAGGATGCGCAAGCCGCGTTCGACGAAATGCTCGGCGATTTGCTTGACGGCAACCGCTAAGCGTATAGGCTCCGGCGCGCCCTGCACGGCAGCCGTTGCTGTGCGCGCGGACCGTGACGCGACCCGAATCCGGCAACCCGTGACCGCGCGCCACAAAGGGGCGACGCGGGGCAGACCGTTAGTTGCGTTCCGGCCCGCACCCATGGCGCCACTCCCCACGAAATCAAGCGTTCCCCTTGTCCAAGAATGGCTTTCACGCATATCGCCAAATTACGATATAAGATTCGGCACCTGACGATGCAAATGCCGTTGTACTGAAAACCAGGCGTCCGTCACGCGCTGACGAACCTCTCGCTGAACCTGAAGCAGTTCCAATGAAGATCGATATCGACGCGATACACAAAGCGCTCGCCAATCCCGTGCGGCGCGAGATTCTCGCGAAGCTGCGCGACCCGGCCCGGCATTTCGCCGGCCAGGAGATGCCGCTCGAGTACGGCGTGTGCGCGGGAAAAATCGATCAATGCTGTGGCCTCTCGCAATCGACCGTCTCCGCGCATCTCGCCGCCCTTCAGCGCGCGGAGCTGGTGACGTCGAAGCGCGTGGGCCAGTGGATCTTCTTCAAACGCAACGAGGAAGTCATCAAGACGTTTATCGAGCAGATGAACGCGGACCTCTGACTTCACACGCACGCATCCGCAACGTCAGCTTCTTCAAGCTCGACTCAAGCTGAATCTCAAGTCACGGGCCATTGCCCATAAGACAAGGTGAAACGTTATGCCGACACTTTTCGATCCGCTCAAAATTGGCGATCTCACGCTCCGGAACCGCATCATCATGGCGCCGCTCACGCGACAACGCGCGGGCGATATCCGCGTGCCGAACGCGCTGATGGCGCAGTACTACGCGGAGCGCGCATCCGCCGGCATGATCCTGTCCGAAGCGACGTCGGTCACGCCGCAAGGCGTCGGCTACACGGCCACGCCGGGCATCTGGTCACAGGAGCAGGTTGAAGGCTGGAAGCTTGTCACCGACGCCGTGCACAAGGCCGGCGGGACGATGTTCCTGCAGCTGTGGCATGTGGGCCGCGTGTCGGACCCGCACTTCCTGAACGGGGATCTGCCGGTCGCGCCGAGCGCGATCGCACCGCAAGGCCACGTGAGCCTGCTGCGTCCGCAGCGTCCGTTCGTCACGCCGCGCGCGCTCGATATTTCGGAGCTCCCGGGCATCGTCGCCGCATACCGCAAGGGCGCGGAAAACGCCAAGGCGGCCGGCTTCGACGGTGTGCAGGTGCACGGCGCGAACGGCTATCTGCTTGACCAGTTCCTGCAGGACAGCACGAACAAACGTACCGACGCGTACGGCGGCCCGATCGAAAATCGCGCGCGGCTCATGCTCGAAGTGGTCGACGCCTGTATCGACGTGTGGGGCCCGAACCGCGTCGGCATGCACCTCGCGCCGCGCGGCGATTCGCACACGATGGGCGACTCGAACCCGCTCGCGACCTTCGGCTACGTCGCACGCGAGCTCGGCAAGCGCAAGATCGCGTTTATCGCGGCGCGCGAAGCGCTCGGCAACGGCCGCATCGGGCCGCAACTGAAGGAAGCGTTCGGCGGCCCGTTCATCGCAAACGAGCAGTTCACGAAGCAAACCGCGCAGCATGTGATCGATGCCGGCGAAGCGGATGCCGTCGCCTGGGGCAAGCTGTTTATCGCGAATCCGGATCTGGTGCGCCGCTTCGAACTGAACGCGCCGCTCAACGAGCCGGATGCATCGACGTTCTATGCGGAAGGCGCGAAGGGCTATACGGACTACCCATCGCTGGAAGCTGCCTGAATCGCCTGGCGGCTCAAGCGCGGTTCGCGGTTCGCCGATCGCGAGCCGCATGCGAAAAAGCGCGCCCGGACAGGATTCCGGGCGCGCTTTTTTATGAATCTCAATCCGGATTCGGCGGATACACCGGCGCGCGATTCTGAAAGTAAATGCCATGCGGCGAGCGCCCCACCGCGATCGTCGTGACCAGCTTGCGCGCGGGCAGATCGATCACGCCGACGTGCCGCGAGAAGCGGAACGTCACCCACAGGAAGCGCCGGTCGGCGGACAGTTCCATATCGTCGGGACCCGGCATCAGGTTGTCGATTTCGCCGACGTTCTGCAGCGTCGTGTAGTCGAGAATGCTGATCGTGTTGGCCACCCGGTTGGTCACCGCCACGTGGCGGCCGTCGTCGAGATTGCGGAAGTTGTGCGCGCCGCGCCCCGTGTGGATCCGTTTCACCACCTGGTGCGTGTGCGGGTCCACGACCACGACGTCGTCCTCGCCGGTCATGCCGACCAGCAGGCCGCGATCGCCCGGTGTCATCCAGAGCCCGGCCGGATCGCGGCCGACCGGAATTTTCCAGACAACCGACTGCGTGGCCAGATCGATCGCCGCGAGCTCTCCCGAGTCCTGCAACGTGACGTACACGGTGCGCCCGTCCGATGAGAACGTCATATGGCTCGGCGTTTTCGCGAGCGGGATGCGCCTGGCGACCGAAAAATCATGTCCGTCGAAACGATAGATATCGACCCGATCGAGCCGCAGCGCCGCAGTCACAAACCAGCGGTGATCAGGCGAAAAGCCGAGTTGATACGGATCGTCGATACCCTGCAGCACGCGTTGGACCGCTGCGCTCGCCGGGTCGACGAACATCAGGCTGTTCGATACCGAGTTCGCGACAATCAGCGACTTCTGGTCGGGCGTAATCATCAGATGATGCGGTTCCTTCCCGGTACTCTCGGTACCGACCACCTGATACGACTTCTCGTCAATCAGCGAGAGATCCGCCTCGCCGGAGTCGAGCACGATCACCTTGTACGCGTCCGGTTGCGCTGGCGGCAGCGCGGGCGCCGCGCTGGCAAAAAACGCCATGCCGCAGACGCCGATGCATGTGGCAAATAGCTTCAATGGGTGGGGCCAGCGAATCTCAAACGCGTCACTATGCGCGAGCTCGAATCCCGATGCCAAGCCCCGTTACATAAATGATCTTTGCCTGACGAAGGCTTGCGCAGGCTTTCACCGCAAGCACGTCCCCGGCCCCTGTCCGGCCGCTTGCGGCACACGCATTCAGCAAACCGGGCGCCGCTATAATGGACCGTCCTGCGGCCGCCCCGTGCAGCCCCTTCCCGATGCAGACCCGTCGATCAACCGGAGACACTCAATGGCGATGTCAGGTTTGCTCGTCTTCGCACTGGCGCTGGTTGTCGCAGCCGGCTCTCCCGGCCCGAGCATCGCCGCGCTCATTGCGCGCGTGATGACCAACGGGCTGCGCGACGTGCTGCCGTTTCTCGCGGCGATGTGGCTTGGCGAAGCGCTGTGGCTGGGATGCGCAGTCGCCGGTCTGGTCGCACTCGCGCATACGTTCGCGGCCGTCTTTATCGCGCTGAAATTCGCCGGTGTCGCTTACCTGCTTTATCTCGCACGGAAAATGTGGCGCGCGCCCGCCGACCTGCAAGCGCGCACGCTGCCGGCCCATCGCTCGCCGTGGCGCATGTTCGCCGCGGGTCTCGCGGTCACGCTCGGTAATCCGAAAATCATGGTCTTCTATCTCGCGCTGCTGCCCACGCTGATCGACCTGTCGCGTGTCGGCACGCTCGCGTGGCTCGAGCTGACGTTGACGATGCTGATCGTGCTCGCCACGGTCGACCTCGGCTGGGCGCTGGTCGCGGCCCGCGCGCGCAAACTGCTGACGAGCCGGCGCGCGGTGCGTATCGCGAACCGCACGAGCGCGACGATGATGGCGGGCGCCGCCGCGGCCATCGCCACGCGCTGAGCGGTGGACGCCCGGACCCGCCGCTGATGAATCCGCTCAACTCATTCGCACAACTATCCCGGTCCGCCATTTTTGCGCTTGGACGCGAGCTTGCCGCGTGGAAGCCGTCGCCGGAGCGCGCGGTGTTCGGCGCCGAAGCGGTGCTGTCGGTCGTGCTGTCCGTTGCGCTCGCGCACATGCTGCATCTGACCAACACATGGTGGGCCGCGATCAGCGGCTTCGCGGTGATGCAGACCAGCTTTCACGGCAGCCTCGAGCGCGCAACCTATCGCGTGCTCGGCACGCTGCTGGGCGCGCTGGTCGGCGTCGTCGTCGGTCCGCTAATCGGCGACCGGCCGTGGCTTTTCATTCCGATGCTGGGTGTGATCGGCGGCGCCTGCGTGTACTGCGGCAACGGCGCGGTCGCGTCCTACGCATGGGTGCTCGGCGGCATCACGTCGATGCTCGTCACCTACGAGGCGCACATCCTCGTATCGATGGAGAAGACCGCGTCGTTCGCGGCGTTGCGCGTCGCGGAGGTGCTGGTCGGCGTACTGTCGTGCGTCGTGGTGGCCGGGCTGTTCCACGTCGTCATCGAATGGCGCCGGCGCTCGCATCCCGACGGCACGGCGCTGCCGCAGGCGCCGGCAACGCCCACGCCGCCATTGCGCCCACTGCATGCCGCGCGCATGCTGCTCGGTCTGCAGACCGGGCTGTCTATCGCGATCATCGCCGCACTGACTTACACACTGAACCTGCCGGGCTTTGCTCAAGCGCTGGTAACGACGATCGCCGTGATGGTCCTGCCGGCCGCTTCGTTGACGAGCCGCGATCAGCGGCCGGTCGTGCAAAAAATGGTGCAGCGCGTGACAGGCTGCCTGATAGCGGGCGCGCTCGGCATCGCACTCTTGCCGCTGATGAACGGCAAGGAGATTCCCTGCCTGATCGCGCTGTCGTGCGGCGTGTGGATCGGCTGCCACGTGCAGAGCGGCAGCCAGGGCGCAAGCTATGTCGGCCGGCAGTTCACGATCGCGTTCATCATGGTGTTCGTGCAGGACCACCACTGGTCGGCGGATCCGCTACCGGCGCTGATGCGGCTCGAAGGGATCCTGATCGGCATCGCGACGCTGGCCGCGATGATGTTCGCGACCTCCAACCTGCCGTTTCTGCCATCGCCGGATGAAGCGAGCCCCTAGCGCCAGCGGCTCACGCGGCGCGCGTTATTTGCCCTCTCATTGGCGCGCTCATTTACCCTCTTTCACGCGCGCCTCTTCCGCAGCCGCCTTGTAGTCGTAAGTGGGATAGAACTCCGTGCGATAGCCGCCCCACGCGGTTTCCTCGAGCACGCGGTTCACTTCGCGCAGCCGGTTGGCCGGCACGCGCAATGTGACGACCTGGCCGATGCCCATCATCACGTACCACGACACCACCTCGACGCCCGGCGGCGGAAACGCCTTGTAGAACCCCTGCTTCGCGAGCTCCCTGTTGATCTCGGGCAGCGTCTTCGACTGATCGTGCTTCAGGAATACGGTCAGCAGGAACGTGCCATCGCCGGCCGGCGTCGCAACCGACGCGCCGCCCGGCGTGGTTTGCGCGAACGCGGGCGCCGCGCTCGCCACCGCAGCCAGTAGACCGAACGTCGCGATCAGCTTTCGAACTGGGTACATCGACTTCTCCTGGTAACGTGGATCGGGGATTGAGGCAGCGGTCTTTATACCGGAATCGCGTACCCGTTGCCGCCCCGTTTTGATTCACGCGAGGCAATCCACGTCAGGTTTTGCGGAAGCAGAAGTCGAAGTCTTCACAGCCGGGGCAGCCCGGCGCCGGACCGGGCGTGCGCCCTTTGTCGAGCGCGACTTGCTGCGCGAGAAAGCGCTTCCAGCGCAAGCCGTCGACATTGCGCGCGACGAGCTTTGGATAATGGCGTGTGAGAATGCCGCTGACGTCGTCGCGGCCGTCGAGGCCGAGATCGCGCCACAGGTGGTCGGGCCGCAGGCACGCGGTCGCGATGATGGTCGCGAGGCACCATGCGTCGATTGCATTCGCGATCGGCGGCCGCTCGTGGCGCAGCAGCAGCTTGCGCAGATCGTCGACGAACGGCTGATGCAGCGTCGCAGCGGGATGTTCGGGAAACGCCTCGAGCGGCAACGCGCCGATATACACGGCCTCGGGAAAGTGCCGGGCGCCGAGCGCGCCAAGCGTGTCGCGCGGCAGCCCCAGATCCGCGAGGTCGCCGCTCGCGAGTTTCGCGCCGATCAGACGCGCAAAAGTGACCGTGTCGGCCCGCGCGCGGTTGACCGCGTAATCGAGCAGGCTTTGTACGCACGCGTCGCGCGGCGAAGGCGCGTCATCGTTCGGCAAGGTCATGGTCTGAACACCCCGGATCGGCGGCCAGGCGTCGTGCGCCCGAACTCGTCAGCACAATACCCCGAAAATGCCGGTACAGCGACTACTGTCTTAAAATTGCGCAAGCGACGCCGTGAGTTCGGGCAAATACTGACGTGTTTCCTGCGATGCGGATTAAATAATTGCGAATCGGCGTCGATAACGAGTAAAGGAGTGATTCACCGCGGAAACTGCCATGCCGAGCTCGTATAACCCTGCACTGGTCGTGCTGTCGATCGCTGTCGCCACGCTCGCGTCCTATACGGCATTGGATCTCGCGGGCCGCATCACCCTGCTGGCCGTATCGCGCCAGCGCCAGGTGTGGCTCGCGGGGGGTGCGGCCGCGATGGGCGTCGGCATCTGGTCGATGCATTTTATCGGCATGCTCGCGTTTGCGTTGCCAATCCCGGTCGGCTATGACCTGAAGATCACCGGCGCGTCGCTCGCGATCGCGTTCGTCGTCTCGTATTTCGCCCTCGCCGTGGTCACGCGGCGCACGCTGTCGCACCGCCGCATCCTTGCGGGCGGCGTGCTGATGGGCATCGGCATCGCCAGCATGCACTACACCGGCATGGCGGCGATGCGCATGGAGCCGGGCATCCACTATCGCCCGGCTCTCTTTGCGGCTTCGCTGGTCATCGCGATCGCCGCGTCGATCGCCGCGCTGTGGATCGCGCACACGCTGCGCGATTCGAACCTGCGCCGCATCATCGTGAAAAGGATCGGTGCGGCAGCGGTGATGGGCATTGCGATCACCGGCATGCACTACACCGGCATGGCCGCCGCGGATTTTCTGCCGGGGTCGATCTGCGGCGCGGTGCAAGGCGCGAACGCGAGCGTCGCCGCCGGCCAGAACGCGCAATGGCTCGCGACCACGGTCATCCTGTTCACGTTCGCGATTCTGGTCGTCACGCTGCTGCTGTCGCGCTTCGACGCGCGCAACACCCTGCTGGCCGGCTCGGTGACGACGCTGAACAACCAGATCGTGCACCTTGCGACCTATGACACGCTGACTGGCCTGCTGAACCGCAGCTCGCTGACCGAGCGCATCGGGCGCGCGATCGACGTGTCGCGGGCGCGCAACAGGCCGTTCGCCATTCTGTTCATGGACCTGGATGGGTTCAAGACGATCAACGACTCGCTCGGCCACGCGTTCGGCGACGAAGTGCTGAAGGCGTTCGCACAACAATTGCTGCAGTGCGTGCGCGCGGCGGACACGGTCGCGCGCCTGGGCGGCGACGAGTTTGTGATCCTCGCCGAAGACCTCACGGCAGCGCAGGACGCCGCGCAAATGGCCGACGGCCTGCTCGCGCGGATGCGCGAGGGCATCGTCGCCGAAGGCCAGGCGCTGCAGGTGATCCCGAGTATCGGCATCGCGCTGTTTCCGCAGGACGGCGACAGCGGCGACGCGCTGCTCAAGCATGCCGACGCCGCGATGTACGAAGCCAAGCGCGAAGGCCGCGGCATCTATCGCTTCTTCGAAGCGCGGATGAACGAGGCCGCGCTGCGCACGCTGAAGATCCAGCGCGCGTTGCACGAGGGCCTCGGCAAAGGCTATTTCTCGCTGCACTTCCAGCCGAAATTCCGTGGCGACACCGGCGAACTCGCGGGTGCCGAAGCGCTGCTGCGTCTCAATCACCCGGAATTCGGCGAACTCGCGCCGATGGATTTCATCCCGATCGCCGAACGCTCGGGCCAGATCGTACAGATCGGCTATTGGGTCGTGCGCGAGACCTGCCGCCAGATCCGGCGCTGGCAGACCGCCGGGCTGCCGCCGATGAAGGTCGCGGTCAACCTGTCGCCGCGCCAGCTCACCCAGCCGGAACTCGTCGCGACGATCCTCGACATCGCGAAAGCCGAACAGGTCGCATGCTGGCAACTGATGTTCGAAATCACCGAAAGCGTCGCGATGCAGGACGCGCCAAAGACGATCGCGACGATCCACCAGTTCCAGAAAGCCGGCTTCGAGATTTCGATCGACGATTTCGGCACCGGCTATTCGAGCCTCGCGTACCTGCAGCGCTTCCGCGTGAAGCAGCTGAAAATCGACCGTTTCTTTACGAATGGCCTCGATGACAACGGCCACGAAGGCAAGGCGATCGTGTCGGCGATCATCGCGCTCGCCCACTCGCTCGAAATGGATGTCGTCGCCGAAGGCGTCGAAACGGAGTCGCAATACGACAAGCTGAAAGACATGCGGTGCGACGAAATGCAGGGTTTCCTGCTCGGCCGGCCGCTGACCGCGGATGCGTTCGGCGCGCTGATGCACAAGCAGATGCGCACTGACCCCGGTGCGTCAGCGCCGTCGGCGCTGCTGAACTGATTTCCGCTCGCCACGCCTAAAATTTTCTTGACTTCGGGTGCCAGCCGACTAATATACGCACCGCGTATATAAATCACCTGACAACACCAGCCGACCAAGGTGCCCCGAATGAGCGTTCCGCAACAAGCTTTCCTGCGCGATGCGATGCGTCGCATGAACCTGACCCGCGACGGCTTCGCCAGCCGCATTGGCGTGTCGCGCCGCGCGCTCGACACATGGCTGCTGCCCGATGACTCGCAGGAGTCGCGCGCGATGCCGGAAATCGTCGAACGCTTCGTGTCGGAAATCGTCGTCAACGGTGAGGCGGCCGATCGATATACGCAAAGCGTAGACACCCAATCGCTCTCCAGCCAGATCCTGTTCGAAGGCAAACCGCAGTTGCTGTCGGTCGACCAGTTCTCGCGCGATTCCGTCGAAGCGCTCTTTCGCGTCGCGGACATCATGCAGCCCATCGCACGCCGCCGGAAAATCTCGCGCGTGCTCGAAGGCGCGGTACTCGGCAATCTGTTTTTTGAAGCAAGCACGCGCACGCGCGTCAGCTTCGGCGCCGCGTTCTGCCGGCTCGGCGGCTCGGTGTGCGACACCACCGGCTTTACGTTTTCATCGATGGCCAAGGGCGAATCGATCTACGACACAAGCCGCGTGATGAGCGGCTACGTCGATGCGCTGGTGATCCGCCATCCGGAGCAAGGCTCGGTTGCCGAGTTCGCGCGCGCGACGAACGTGCCGGTGATCAACGGCGGCGACGGACCGGGCGAACACCCGAGCCAGGCGTTGCTTGACCTGTACACCATCCAGCGCGAGTTCTCGCGCCTCGGCAAGATTGTCGACGGCGCGCATATCGCGCTGGTCGGCGACCTGAAGTACGGGCGCACCGTGCACTCGCTCGTGAAGCTGCTTGCGCTCTATCGCGGCATCAAGTTCACGCTGATCTCGCCGCCGATGCTCGAAATGCCCACGTACATCGTCGAACAGATTTCACGCAATGGACATGTGATCGAACAGACCCACGATTTGCCGAACGGCCTGCGTGGCGCGGATGTGGTCTACGCGACGCGCATCCAGAAAGAGCGCTTCACCGACGAATCGTTTGAAGGCTATACGCCCGATTTCCAGATCAATGAGGCGCTCGTGGATAGCGTGTGCGGCCCCGACACGCTGATCATGCACCCTCTGCCGCGCGACAGCCGGCCCGGCGCGAACGACCTGAGCACCGACCTGAACCACGATTCGCGGCTCGCTATTTTCAGGCAGACCGACAACGGCATTCCGGTGCGGATGGCGATTTTCGCCGTGCTGCTCGGCGTCGAAAAGCTCGTGCAGCATTCGCTGCGCGACGCGGCATGGCGCCCGCCCGCGTATCTCGGACCGGACGACGCGGTGTTTCACGGCATCGATTGACGCGCAGCGGTTCGCTTCGCACTCCGACGCAAGCGCCGGCCCAACCGACGCTTGCATTCGTCACGCCACGTCGCACTCTTCGTTCGTGCGATAAAGCTCACCATACCCCGTCATCGCCTCCACCGCGAAGTCGACGAACGACCGCACTTTCGGCGACAGTTGCCGGAGGGTGGGATAGATGATGTGAATGCTGCGCCGCGGCGTGCTGAACCCGTCCAGCACGCGTTCGAGCCTTCCTGAACGCAGGTGTTCCGCCGCAACGTAGTTGTGCACGTACACGATGCCTGAGTCGGCAAGCGCCGCATCGATCAGCGCATCGCAGTGGTCGACCACCTGGCGCGCGGTGTCGCCGACGCGCACGGTCCAGTCGCGGCTACCCGACATGAAGTGCCAGTCGCGGCAGCGCCGCGTGTCCGCCGACATATAAGCAACGCAGTCGTGCCCGGCCAGATCGTCAGGAGTCCGAGGTCTACCCCGCTCGTTCAGATAGTTTGGACTCGCGCACGCAATCCAGTGCGCGACACCCACTTCCCGCGCGATCAACCGGCTCGAAGGCAGGTCGCCGATGCGAATCGCGATATCGAACCCCTCTTCGATAATGTCCTGTAACGCGTCCGAGAAGCTCGTCTCGACCGTGATGTCAGGATACCGGCGCCTGAAATCGACCAGCGCGGGCACGAGAATCGACCGGCCGAACGTAATCGGCGCCGCGATCCGCAAGCGGCCAGACGGCACTTGCGCAGACTGTTGCAATGCCGCTTCCGCATCCTTCAGGCCCGTCAGAATTTCACGGCATCGGTCAAAAAACACCGCACCTTCAGCCGTCAGCCCGACGCTTCTCGTCGAGCGATGCAACAGCACCACGCCGGTTTGCGATTCGAGCCTGCTGACCGCCTTGCTGACGCCGGAAGCCGTCAACCCCATCTGTCTGGCTGCGCCGGTAAAACTTCTGGCTTCAGCGGCACGCACAAACGCTTCCACGGCAGACAAATCCATCTCATCCTCAACAAATCGGCGAAAACCTTCGATTCATAATCGAAAGATTTCAGCATCGTTAGCAGATTACTGTGCTGATGCAGCCGGAATTCTACGGAACAAAAACACGATAACAATACGGTTTTTCTTCACGACAGAATTGACGTGCAGTCTCACATTCTGCATTTCGCTAAATCGCCCTTAAACTTCGTTTAGCGATACCGGTTAAATTCTCTTCGCAAGCATCTTGCAGCGGCAGTATGCTCAATGCCATCACTGTGATTCAGAGGGTGAATCGCGGCTTTTCCAGGAGAAGCGCGCATGGATAGTGCGATGAATGATGGAGTGGGATGGGTCGACGACGAACCGATTGTGTACGTGGTCGACGACGACGAATCGATGCGTGAGGCCGTCGAGATGCTGCTGCGCTCGGTCGGCTTCAATGTAAAAACCTTCGCGAGCGCGGAAGATTTTCTTGCGCTGCCGATGATGGACCAACCCGCCTGCCTCGTGATCGACGTTCGTTTGAAGGGTCAAAGCGGACTGGTCGTTCAGGAGCGGTACAGCGCGCACCAGGTGCGGATTCCCATTATCTTCATGACCGGACACGGCGATATCGCGATGTCGGTCCGCGCGATGAAGGCCGGTGCCGCCGACTTCCTGACCAAGCCGTTTCGCGATCAGGACATGCTCGACGCCGTCGCGTGCGCGCTTGAAAGCGACCGGCAACGGCGTGCCGCGGATCATTCGTTCGACGACCTGCGCCGCTGCTACGCGACGCTCACGCCGCGCGAACGCGAAGTGATGCAACTGATCGTCAAGGGCCTGCGTAACAAGCAGATCGCCGCCGAACTGCGGCTCAGCGAGATCACCGTGAAAATTCACCGCAACCAGGCGATGAAGAAGATGCAATCGCGCTCGCTCGCCGAGTTTGTGCTCAAAGGGGGTGCGCTCGGCATCGAGGCTGAGCTTGCCTTCCCGTTGCAACAGAAGCTGATGCAGAAATAGGTCCTCCACCAAAGCGGACCGCATCATTGCGTAATCGCTCATCCGTTGCGTTGACACGAGTGCTTTAATCGACATTTATTTCCCTATTCGAGCAGCGTAATTCACGCCTGCGCCGTTTTAACGAAAATTCTCAAAAATCATATGTATGCGAAAGCATAGTCAATTCATTCAAGCGGATGTCTTCTTTAGCACTGCGATTGCGCTTTAAATGACAGTGCATTTTGACAAGTCCCATGTAGGGATTTCGTTAGAATCCGCTTCAATCCGGAATAACCGATCCCTGCGTAACCTTCATCGCATTGCAGAGCACAATCGGCAATTGCAACAGCCAGTGACTGCGTTTCCTCAAAGGGCACACTCCGTGAAGCTGCGCGGCGGCCAGATGCCGGGCCGCACGCGCGCTTGCAGCGGTGTTGTCCTTTGACGATCGATGAATCACACATCGGTGTGCGGCCCACGCCGTGCTCAATGACCGTGATACAGGTTGTCCATTTGCGACCGCACCAGCGCGCTGTTATCGACACGCGAGCCCGATGTTGAACCCGATGCCGCTCCGGACACCGAGCTGCCGGAAGTCGAATTGCCATACGAACTCGCTGCCGCCGCGTCAGCGGCCGCCTTGTTCGCTGCTTCCTGCGCGATCTTTTGCGCCGCCTTGTTCGCGACGTAAACCGCCGCCGGGTCCCATGCCGGATCCGGATAATGCTCCTTGCTCGTCGGATACGTGCCGTTCTGTTCGGCCGAAATCAGGTCAGCGCGGACCTGCGCTCGCGTGAGCGGCACGCTGTCTGCTGCGTGGCTCACCAGCGGAAGGAGAACGAACGATGCAACGACCAGTGCCTGGTTCAAGCGTTTCATGGCAATCCCTTCCTATTCAGCTCAGTTCCGTCGATGACGGCATGGACTGAACTTTAGAGGTCCGTGAGATTGACGTGAATCGCGCGACGGCTCATGAAACTGCTCAATCGGCTCACCGGCCGCGACGTGCCTCGAGCATGCGGCACGGCAACTCGCCGCAAATTGCTATGCAGCATGGATTGGCCTGCGCGGCTCCGTATTCTTTTCAAGCCTGTCTAACAAGGACGTAAGGTATGCGCTCACGCACGCGCGCCACGCGCACCTGCGTTGCATCGCGCATGGCGCCTCGTGCGCAATGCGCCAAGTCCCCTCCGCTCCACGAGCAAGCGTCAGGAAACGATGCGCTCTGCGTGAACTTTATCTTTCAACTGCGCAAGCCTATGGCGCGCCTATTTACTTTCCGGTCTGTTGAGTGCAACGTGGTGCGTTGAAGCACGTTTTGTCCTTTGCTTCCGTATCCGTCCATCCGCTTTCGTTTGTCGCGGTCTCCTTGCCGCTTGCACATCGCATCACGCCGCACCCGCCTGCATCGGCTCATGCCGCGTTTCACCTTTACCGGGCGCGGGGCATCGAAATTGCTGATCTTTTTAGCGCGCTCACGCGCGTCGCTGGCGATAGAGCATCGGCCTGCCCGATCCGCTGCCGCGCAGCGCCTGCAATGCGGTCTTTCGCGACCACGCAACGACCTTTCATTGGAGCAAGCAGAACATCATGTTGAAGGATCACGCACACGAAGAAGTTTGCGACGACGCCGGTGAGACATCCCCTGCCCAACCGTCGCGCCGCCGCTTCCTGCAATCGGCGGCGGCGGCCGCGACCGTCGGCGTCGCGCCGCACCTGCAGGCACAGACGCAACCGGCGCCACCGGACGCGGCAACCGCGTTTCAGCCCGCGCCTGCGCCCGCACGTCCGGTCAAGCTCATGATCAACGGCCGCGAATACACGCTGCAGCTCGAACCGCGCGTCACGCTACTCGATGCGTTACGCGAATACGCCGGCCTGATGGGCACCAAGAAAGGGTGCGACCGTGGGCAATGCGGCGCGTGCACGGTGCTGGCGAATGGCCGGCGCATCAACGCTTGCCTGACGCTCGCGGTGATGCACGAAGGCGAGACGATCACGACCGTCGAAGGCCTCGCGCAAAACGGCACGTTAAGCCCGATGCAGCGTGCGTTTATCGAGCACGATGCATTTCAGTGCGGCTACTGCACGCCTGGTCAGCTGTGTTCGGCCACCGCGCTGCTCAGCGAGTTCAGCGCGGGCACGGTAAGCACCGTCACCGCGGACGTGCGACGCCGCCCGCCACAATTGACTGACGAGGAAATCCGCGAGCGCATGAGCGGCAATATCTGTCGCTGTGGCGCATACGTGAATATCGTCGCGGCCGTACGCGCGGCGCACACTGGCGGCAACGCGTAAAGGAGCGCCGATCATGGACCCGATCTCTTACGAACGCGCCGCCGACCTCAACGGCGCATTACGCTCGGCGCAGCAGCCGGGCTCGATGTATATCGGCGGCGGCACCAATCTGCTCGATCTGATGAAAGGCGGCGTCACGCGCCCTGTCCGGTTGGTCGATATCACCCGCATCGGCGGACTCGACACCATCGCAACACTGCCCGATGGCGGGCTGCGCATCGGCGCGCTGGTGCGCAATAGCGACGCGGCCAATCATGCGCTGATACGCGAACGGTATCCGTTGCTTTCGCAAGCATTTCTTGCGGGCGCGTCGCCGCAATTGCGCAATATGGCGACCGTCGGCGGCAATCTGATGCAGCGCACGCGCTGCCCGTACTTCTACGACACGGCCTTCGCGCAATGCAACAAACGCTTGCCCGGTAGCGGATGCGCGGCCATCGAAGGACTGAACCGCACGCACGCGATCTTCGGCGCGAGTTCACAATGCATCGCGGTGAACCCATCCGACATGAACGTCGCACTCGCGGCCCTCGACGCCGTGGTGCGCGTGCACGGCCCGAACGGCGAGCGCGCGGTGCCCATCGGCGAGTTTCATCGTCTGCCGGGTGATCGTCCGGATATCGACACCACGCTGCAAATGGCGGAACTGATCACCGCGGTCGATCTGCCGCCGCCGCTCTTTAGCGAGCATGCGCACTACCTGAAAGTGCGTGACCGCGCGAGCTACGCGTTCGCGCTGGTATCGGTGGCTGCCGCGTTGCAGATGGAGGGCAGCACGGTCAGGAGCGCGCGCATCGCGCTCGGCGGCGTTGCGCACAAACCGTGGCGGGCCATCGCGGCCGAACGGATGCTAACCGGCCATGCGCTGACCGACGCCAATCTGCGGGAAGCGGCAAGCTCCGCGGTGAGCGACGCGCGTCCGCAGCGCGATAACGCGTTCAAGGTCGAACTGGCGCAGCGCACGATCGTGCGGGCGGTCAACCAGGCGGCGGGCCGCACCGGAGGGTTCGCATGAACATGATCGGCTACCCGCTTGACCGCACTGACGGCATATTGAAAGTAACCGGTGAAGCACGTTATGCGGCCGAATTTCCGGAGGCGAGACTGGCGCATGCGGTGCTGGTGACGAGCACGATCGCGAACGGCACGATCTCGTCGATCGACACGAGCCGCGCGCAGGCGCTGCCCGGCGTGTTGCTCGTGATGACGTACCGGAACGCGCCACGTCTGCCGCAAAACGGCCAGGCGGGCTTTGCGCCGCCTGCTGGCCGACGCCTTTCGCTCTTGCAGGACAATCAGGTGCATTACAACAACGAGCCGGTCGCGGTGGTCGTCGCCGACACGCTCGAACACGCGACCGATGCCGCGCACCAGTTACGCATCGCTTATCAAAGCCAGGCGGCGGCGCTCGACTTCACGCAGGCGAAAGCACGCATGCATGCGCCGGACAATCCGCAAGGCCGCCAGACCGATACACAGCGTGGCAACTTCGACGCGGGTGTGCGCGACGGCCCGGTACGCATCGACGCCGTGTATACGACGCCGATGGAAACCCACAACCCGATGGAGCCGCACGCGACGATGGCGGTCTGGGACGGTCCGCATCTGACGCTGTACGACTCGACGCAAGGCGTGACCGGCGCAAAGGTCGCGGTCGCCAAGGCGCTCGGCATACCGCCTGACAACGTGCGCGTGATTTCACCGTTTATCGGCGGCGGCTTTGGTTGCAAGGGCTCATCGTGGTCGCACGTCACACTGTGCGCGATGGCGGCGCGGCAAACTGGCCGCCCGGTACGGCTTTCCCTCGAGCGGCCGCAGATGTTCGGCCCGGTCGGCGGGCGCCCGCGCACCGAACAGCACTTCGTGCTCGCCGCGAAGCGGGACGGCACGCTGACTGCGATGCGTCACGACAGCATTTCGAACACGTCGATGATCGAAGACTGGACCGAGACCTGCTGCATGGTCTCGCGGATGCTGTACGCCGTGCCGAACCAGGTGACGACACATCGTCTCGTCCAGCTGAACGTCGGGACGCCGACCTTTATGCGCGCCCCTGGCGAGACGACCGGCTCGTTTGCGCTCGAATCGGCAATGGACGAACTCGCCGCCGAATTGCAGATGGACCCGCTCGAACTGCGTCTTAAGAACTATGCTGAGGTCGATCCTTCGGATAGCAAACCATGGTCGAGTAAAGCGTTGCGCAAGTGTTATCAGATCGGCGCGGAGCGCTTCGGCTGGTCGCGCCGCAGTCCCGCGCCACGCTCGATGCGCTCGGGTCATACGCTGATCGGCATGGGCATGGCGACCGCGACTTATCCGGCGAACCGCAGCGAAGCAGCGGCGATCGCGCGCATCCTGCCGGACGGCAGCGCGTTCGTCGCATCCGGCACGCAGGATATCGGCACCGGCACCTACACGGTGATGACGCAAGTGGCCGCCGACGCGATGGGCTTCGAGACGCAGAATATTCGCTTCGCGCTTGGCGATTCGACGTTGCCGAACGCGCCCGGCTCGGGCGGCTCGCGCTCGGCCGCGAGCGTGTCGCCTGCCGTGCGCGACGCCGCGACGCAGGTGCGCGACAAGCTGATCGAGCTGGCCCTTGCGGACCACGCATCGCCAGTATTCGGCACGGATGTCGCTGACGTCACCGTTGAGAAAGGCTGGGTGATCAGCCGTAAGGACCCGGCCAAACGCGACCCGGCCGCCGCGGTGCTTGCGCGCGCGGGTGGCCAGCCGATCGAGGCAACCGCCAGCGTCAAATCCGGCGATGAGCGGCAGCGATACTCGTTTCATTCGTTCGGAGCGGTGTTCGTGGAAGTGCATGTCGATGCGGATCTTGGGACGATCCGCGTCGAACGGGTCACCGCGGTGTACGACATCGGCCGCGTGCTCAATCAGAAGACTGCGCGTAGCCAGATGATGGGCGGCATCGTCTGGGGCATTGGCGCGGCGCTCGAGGAAGAGACTACGCTCGATCCGCGCGAGGGACGCATCACGAACGCGAATCTGGCGGAGTATCACGTGCCGGTTAACGCGGATGTGAATGCGCTCGACGTCGTCATGCTGGATGAACCCGATCCGCATATCAGTTCGCTCGGCGTGCGGGGCATCGGCGAGATTGGCATTACCGGTGTGCCGGCGGCGATTGCCAATGCGGTTTATCACGCAACAGGTGTACGCGTGCGGGATTTGCCGATTACGCTTGATAAGGTGATGCCGGGCGTGCAGCGGCGTTATGTATAGAGGGGCTTCGACCGTCACCGTATATCATCGTGGCTTTGCATAACCCATGCCGCGATGGAGAATACTTTGCCCGAACATAGCCTTCTTTTATATGTCGATGCGCAGTATGCAAGCCCCTACGCGATGTCGGTTTTCGTCGCTCTTCACGAGAAGCGATTGCCGTTTGAGCTTTCAGTAGTAGACCTCAATCGCGAGGAAAATCGTGAGGCACACTATGCGGCCAGGTCGTTGACACAGCGCGTGCCCACGCTGGTGCACGGCGACTTCGCGTTGTCGGAGTCGTCGGCAATCACCGAATATCTCGACGACGCATTTCCCGAAACGTCGGTGTATCCACAAGAAAAAACGCTTCGCGCGCGGGCACGCCAGGTCCAGGCCTGGCTGCGCAGCGACCTGCTACCCATCAGACAGGAGCGTTCAACTGAGGTTGTGTTCTATGGGGCGCGCGGAGCACCGCTCACCCCAGCGGCCGATGTAGCGGTCCGGAAGCTGTTTTATGCAGCCGAGGCTCTGCTGCCTCGTGACGCATCCAATCTCTTTGGGACATGGTGCATCGCCGATACGGATCTGGCGTTAATGCTTAATCGCCTCATCCTGAATGGCGATTCAGTGCCGACACCGCTGGTGAACTACGCTGCGAGACAGTGGGAACGACCTTCCGTGCAGCGATGGGTTGAACTGAAACGCCCCGCACTTTGACGAGGCAACAACAGACAACTGACTTCGCGTCAATCGATTGACGTTGCCGTCAAACTGCCGCGCGTTTGTCGCCCGAGCTCAAATGCGCCGCCACTCACCCGCATAAGCACCGCAGCGTCCGCCTATTCTCAACCGTCTTTGTAATTGCGCTCTCCGATTAAGCGCACGGCACGTTGCGGTCCATCTCCCCCGATATTGCCATTGATAATGCAGTTGGAATGCTGATGACCATTCACCTGAATGGTAAACCAAACGGATTAATGCATACTGCATAGCCACGGTCATTTGCTAATAAATCAGCGCCGTGTAAAGAGTAGACGGCTTATAAAACATTAAGCCGCTCTCACGCCGACATTAATTTCTTTGAAGGAATCGTCATGTACTACAGAATGACAATCGACGGCAAGCCAGTTGAGGGATTCAGTAGCATCGGCGTCGAGGACCCAGCGACGGGCGCGGTCTTTGAACAATGCCCGATCGCTAACGAGGCGCAGCTCGATCTTGCTGTTGCTACGGCTAAAGCAGCCTTTCCCACGTGGGCAAAACGCAATTTGCGGATCGCGGCGCTCACCTCAATGCGCTCGCGGATGCACTCGACAAGCGCGCGGATGAGTGGGCCAGGTTGCTCACGCGGGAACAGGGCAAACCGCTCGTGGCGTCCCGCCAGGAAATCGATCGATCCATTGCTTTTCTGCGCTATAACTCGACATTGGCGATGCCGCACAAGACACTGCGCGATAACGAAACCGGGCATGTCGTCGAGACACGCGAGCCGCTTGGCGTCGTCGTCGCCATCGCGCCGTGGAATTCCCCGGTATGGCTGCTGATGATGAAGATCGCCCCGGCCCTGTTGAGCGGCAACACGCTGGTCGCAAAACCCGCACCGACAACCCCGCTATCCACGCTGTTTCTCGGCGAGATTGCGTCGTCTGTGTTGCCACGGGGCGTGCTGAACGTCATCACCTGCGGGAACGATCTTGCCGAAAAACTGACATGCCATCCGGATGTCGCCAAAGTCTCGTTCACCGGTTCGACCCGCACCGGAGTCCGTGTTCTTCAAAACGCATCGAACACACTCAAGCGCGTGACGCTTGAACTCGGCGGCAACGATGCCGCCATCGTCCTGGACGATGTGAATATTGACGAAGTCGCACCAAAGGTGTTCATGGCTGCGATGGCGAATAGCGGTCAAATCTGTTTCGCCGCAAAGCGCGTCTATGCCCCACGCGCAATTTACGATCGGCTATGCGACGCGCTTGCCGCGTTAGCGAAGAAAGCGGTAGTGGGAAACGGGATGGAGCCCTCCACACAGTTGGGTCCGATCCAGAACCGTGCTCAGTATGAGCGTGTAAAGGACCTGATCGAGGACTCGCGGCGACAGGGAACCATTATTGCCGGCGGTACGCCACTGGACGGCCCAGGTTACTTCATTCCACCGACGATCGTGCGGGATCTACCTGATGACGCGCGCCTCGTGCGCGAAGAGCAGTTTGGACCGGTCTTGCCCGTGCTTGCATACGATGATGTCGATGAACTGATAGAGCGAGTCAACGATACGGAATACGGGCTCGCCGGCACCATATGGGCGAAGGATACGGAACGCGCGTTCGAGATAGCCCGCAGGGTCGACACCGGAACGATGTGGATCAACTGCTTTATGAATCTGAGTTTCGATGTGCCGATTGGCGGGGCCAAGCAGTCGGGCATGGGCTGGCAATTGGGGCAGCAGGGGCTCGAAGAGTTCACGCAGTTGAAGATTATTTCGATGGTACGCTAGAGGCCAGGCTGCGGCGATGACGACCTGACCACATCTCACTGCCCCTTCGACAATCGCCTCGATGCGCCGAGGGGGCAGTGGTCTTCGACCGATTTCCTCGAAAAATACAAGAAAAACAAACCCGCTTCGAATGAGGTAGGCACCCATCGGTGTTGCCCTCAATCGTTGCGAATGCCACGTAAATATCGACAAACGGCATTTCTGGCCGATTTGTTTACCGAATCGATTTCAGTGCTGTCGAAGATGTTTTTAATAATTTTCGCATAGCTAATATATTCTCCAAGCGCTCGAAATTAATAAACCACCTTTTCCATTCCCGCATGTTTAATCCGGCTAGCTAACACTGCCGGAATAACTCATCCTCGCAGTCTGTTCTTTCGACGAGTCCACATCGTGTTTCCCTAAGCGCTCGATGGCTCTGTTCAGCTCCCGGTTGAACACCTCCATTCCTTAGCAAAGCAAAAGGTTAAATTTCATGTTAGAAGAGTACGTTTCCCGGCACGAGGATCGGGTGGTTGAGAACCAAAACCGACTGGCCGCTGATACGCGAGCAACCTATGACTTTATTGTCTGTGGTTCAGGCACGTCGGGGTCCGTCGTTGCCCGAAGACTGGCCGAGCAGTCCGACGCAACGGTGCTCGTCCTCGAAGCGGGCGAAATGGATAACGTGCCTGAAATCGAAGTGGCCGAAGCCTGGATTAAAAACCTGGGGACATCGCGTGACTGGGCTTTTACCGCGCGCAGCAACGCCCAGATGAATCATCGCCCGATCGCGCTGCATATGGGGCGAGTTCTGGGTGGCGGGTCAAGCATCAATGCGATGCATTGGTCCAGAGGACACCGTGCCGATTGGGATACGTTAGCCGCCGAAACCGGCGATCCGGACTGGAGCTACGCGTCGGTACTCGAAATTTATAAACAGATCGAGGATTGGCATGGGGTGCCCGACAGGCAGTATCGGGGAACTGGAGGGCTAGTCCATGTGTCCCATGCGCCCGCTCTTTCACCGCTTCCGTATGCATGGCTCACCGCCGCGAAAACATGCGGCATCCCCGAGTTTGTGAGTCAGAACGGTACGCTCATGGAGGCGCCAACGGGCGCTTCGATGGCGGACGTGTGCATCCGGGAACAACGCAGGGTGTCCATATTCCGTTCTTATCTTTACCCGATGATGGACCGTCCGAACGTCACGGTTCTAACCCGAGCGCTTGTCACGCGCGTGTTGTTCAGCGGCAATCAGGCAAGCGGCGTCGAGTGCATCGTGGACGGAAAGCTGCGACGCTTCAATGCGTCGCTTGAGGTCGTGCTTTCCCTTGGCGCTATTCACACGCCAAAGGTGCTGATGCAATCGGGAATTGGCGGCGCGAGCCAGTTACACGAATTCAACATTCCGGTGATTGAAGAGCTAAAGGGCGTCGGCCGAAACTTCCAGGACCATTGGATGGTCGCCGGCTGCATCTGCGAAGCGCCCGAATCCGTTGAGGCCGAAGATCTTCCGCACGGGGCAATCGTTCAGGCGAACGCGTTCGTGCACAGTTCGGTCGCGGAAGGACCACCGGATATCCAGCTGATGCAATTGGGCTTTCCTTTCGCGAGCGAGAACATCGCGGGACAATATGCGATTCCCCCCAAGTCGTGGACGATATTGCCCGTACTCACAAGGCCTCGATCGACGGGTCGCATCAGTCTGACCGGAGCCGGACCGCAACATCCGGTCATCATCGAAGCCAACCCGGTCGCCGAGCCCGAAGAGCTTGCCGCGCTAACCCGCGCGGTCGAGTTAGCCAATGAAATCAGCCAGTCGCCGACACTCAAACGGTTTGTTAAGCGGCAAGTCACGCCCGGGAATCTGGAGGGTTCGTCGCTCCAGGCATTTGTGCGCGATTCCATCGCCAGCGTAAGCCATCAGACCTGCACCGCGATGATGGGAAATGATCCTGATTCGGTAGTCAACAGCAAGCTGCAGGTCCATGGGATAAGCCGTCTAACCATCGCCGACGGTTCGGTTTTGCGGAACATAACGACTGGAAATACGATGGCTCCGTGTGTTGTCATCGGGGAGCGTGCTGCGATGTCCATCAGGCTACGTCATCAGTTGTAGGGGGTATCGGCGTCTTGCTTGTCGAACACGTCACCGGAATAAATCGATCCGTTGGACGTTTGATGGAACGCATAGCAGGCCACGGAGCGAAGCAAGCGGTCGCCGTGCCGGCCAACGCGCCGAAAACCCATCAGGCCTTCTCAAACACACCCCCTATGACACAACCGTCACCCATGTCCGGCGCCGCCACTGCGTCGCGACGGCGGCGTCAGACGACATCGCTGCGCCCAGCGGTTGCAATTTTCACCAGCAGTTCCGCGAGTGCTGCCGGTTGCGACAAGACCACGCCATGGCTTGCATCCAGACAGTGCACGACAGTCGGCTGATAGGGAAAAAGCGCATCGGCCTCCTCGATAAAGCGCGTCTGCAGCGCAGGCCGAAGCGCATAGTCTTGCAGGCACATGATGTAGTGGCGCTCGACACTGCCCCATCGTTCCGGTGTGATCCAGACTGGTGTTGCCATCGGTGCGACCGCCTCATCGGGCGTCGTCAGATTGACAACGGCGCGATAGTCTTCTTCACTCATGTCCCCGCAGAACGCGCGCCGACCCATCTCTCGCGAGGCCGCATCGTCAGCACGATGATCGATCCGTGCAGCGCCCGTCGCGGCCGGATCGCCTCTAAACAGATGCGGCACCAGTTGGCCCGCGTTTTCCGGCGCGTCGATATAGTCGGCCATCGCCATGCCGGTCCTCGGCATAAATGCCGCGAGGTACACGATCTTCGCGATCCGTTCGGGAACACGTTCGGCAACCATCGATATCAACGCCCCGGACATACTGTGTCCGACCAGCACGACCTCGCCATGACCGAACCCGCTTACACACTCGATCGCGTCGATAATCGCATCGACATGGTCGTCCCTGGTGATCTGCGCATTCGGTGATCGCTCAGTTTGAAAAGATGCGGTGTCCATCGGACGGCGCAGGTAAGACGACGGGAATCGGGCATTGAGCCCGTGTCCCGGCAAATCGCGCGCAAGCGCAACGTGGCCCCAGCTCATCAGCAAAGGAATCAGCCGCTCGAAAGACCACGCGCCCCACCAGCCGCCGTGCACGAGTACAAACGGCAGCCTGACCGCCCCCGGCGAATGCCCGTCGTGGCGCGTCGTTTCGCCATCGGCGCTCGTTCGCCCATCACTGCGATGTTGATCAATCATGTGTCGCCCCTGTCGCCCGGATGAAAGTCGGGTTGCCAAGATCGTAAGCCGTCGTCGATGCGACAGCATGGCGTAGAGCGCACCGTTTCCTTGATGAGGGCGCCAGATGCGAAGGACGGGTGATTTGAGCGAAGCGCACGTGCCGTTTTCGCGTGACGCACGGTTTAGTATGGTTGGCCGTTCCAGCACTCGCAGTCAGAATCGGGCCACAATGAACGAATTCCTCGACGCTACTCATGCAGCAACCATGCATCGTTTGCACTACGAGGGCGACGCACTCCATCACGCGATGCACGTCGACCATGTCACCTGGGACGTCTGTCTGAATGACGCCGCGCCGCCTTCCGTCAACGTGATTCCGAAATGCGCGGGCGGGATAAGGGCGCTGTCGGTGTCCGGCGCCCCGCTCACCGTGCTGCGCGGTCAGCAACAGTTGAATCGGGATAGCGACACTTTCATCGGCATTCTTTATCAGCGCGCCGGCCGCACGATTTACGAGCGCAATGGGCACCTCACCGAAATCGTGCCAGGCGATATCGCACTCTGGTATAGCGGCTACGAGGCAAGGTTCGCGATGCCCGAACCGTTCCGCAAACTCTGCATGGTGATACCGGTTCAACATTTCCAGCAGGTGGTCCCGAACGCGATCTCCTATGACGGCTTGCGCATTGAAGCGCGCAGCCCCGTCGGGGCACTGCTAGGCAGCTGGTTGACGACGCTCGCCGACGACGTGATCGAACGTGGCACCGAACCGCTCGCGTCCTGCATCGACACCACGCTGGATGTCCTCGCCGCGACCATCGCCGCGCGGGTGCGCGAGACCGCTACGACCCCGAAGGACAAATTCATGTCGTGCGTGATGCGCTATATGGAGCAACGGCTCGACGATCCTGAATTGACGCCCGTCGCGGTCGCTAGCCGCTTCGGCGTGTCGGTCCGCTATCTTCAGCGGATCTTCAACGAGCGGCAGATGACCGTCGCCGGCTGGTGCCGCGCACGGCGTCTGGCGAAGTGCCGGGCGGAACTGTCCGACCCTCGCAGCCGCCGCACCATCACCGAAATTGCGTTCAGCTGGGGATTCAGCGACGCCACGCACTTCAGCCGTCTGTTCAAGGAAACCTTCGGCGTTTCCCCTATCGTGTTTCGGCGAGCACATCGCAGTCCGGACCACGCTCAATAGCCGACACCGGCCCCGCCCGGCTTATGCCGCTTGCGTGGTCATCCGTTGCGCCGCACAATCGGGTTCATTCCCTTCTTCCGGTGCCGCTCATGGCTTACGCGTCGCTCGCCACCGGCGTGCTGCTCGCCGCCGGTTACGGATCGCGCTTCGATCCGGACGGCCTTCACAACAAACTCCTCGCCCGCCTGCCTGACGGCACGCCGGTCGCTCACGAGTCCGCGCACCGTCTGCTGCGAGTTGTGTCGCGCGCGATCGCGGTCGTCCGCCCCGGCTCCGACGCGCTTGCGCGCGTGCTCAACGATGCCGGCTGCGACGTCGTCTTTTCAACCGACGCGCAACGCGGCATGGGCGCCAGCCTCGCCGCCGGTGTCGCCGCGAGCGACGACGCGGAAAGCTGGATCGTCGCCCTCGCCGACATGCCGCGCATCGCCGTCGACACAATCGAGGCGGTCGCACGCACGCTCGATGACGGCGCATCGATCGTCGCACCGACCTATCGCGGGCAGCGCGGCCACCCGGTCGGGTTCGGCCTCGCGCATCGCGACGCGCTGCGCGCGCTGGACGGTGACACCGGTGCGCGTGCGCTGTTCGCGCTGCACACCGTGACGCGCATCGACGTCGACGATCCCGGCGTCCTTGCCGACGTCGATACGCCGGAAGATTTGCGCAAGCTGTAGAAGTCATTACCCGAGGGCAGCCCCGCCGAACATGGACACCACGCAGGCACATGTCTTGCGGACTCGCCGGACGGCCGCGCAAGCGTCCGGCATGAAATCCCGACCCAGCGTCGCGCATTTCCGCGTAAGCTGGTGAAAGGCCATAGCCGTGCGTCACCGCGCATTCATCCCCGCCCCTCCAGGCAGGTCCCGCACTCACAAACCTGTATGAGCGAAACCAACCCGCGTCTCTTTGTCGTGTCCCCGCATTTCGATGACGCCGTGTTCAGTTGCGGCGCGTTGCTCGCCACCTCTCCCGATGCCGCTGTCTGCACCGTGTTCGCCGCCCCGCCCGAGCACGATATGTGTACCGAATGGGACACGAAGGCCGGTTTTGCCGGCGCGTACGAGTCCGTGCATGCGCGCACCATCGAAGACAACCATGCACTCGCCGTGCTCGACGCGATACCGGTGCGACTGCCGTTTCGCGACGCTCAGTATCTCGATTCGCCGTCAATCAGCAAGCTCGCCTTCGCGCTCGAGGAAACCATCTACGGTTCGACTGCGAATACGCTGCTGATGCCGCTCGGGCTTTTTCACGCCGATCACCTGCTGGTATTCAATGCGTGTTGCGAGATCCTGCCGCGGCTGTCGCATCTGACCTGGTTTGCCTACGAGGAAGCGATCTACCGGCCGATGCGCGGCGTCGTACAGGAGCGCCTCGTCGATCTCGCGAAGCGCGGCATTGTCGCAACGCCCGCGTATCCGGTCGCCGACCACACGATCGACATGCAACGGCAAGCGCTGATGAAGCGCGAAGCAGTCAGCGCCTATACGAGCCAGTTGCGCGCGTTCGGCCCGCAAGGCTATGCGGACGTATTCGCAAGCGAACGCTACTGGCGACTCGATACGGCGCGCGGCATCGCCGCGGCGCGCCGCAGCAGAACCTGAGCGGCCCGCGTGCAACGTGCCAGCAGGCACGAAGCGGATCGCCTACGCTATCTGTACCAGGGAAGCGCGCTGGAAGCGCATCGTCCGGCCACCCTTCCGTCCCGCTTCTCGCCCTGCCCGCACAAGGCAAGCACGAGGTAACGCCATGCTCAGCCGCATCCACACTGCGCCGATTCCGGAACCACTCGCGGACCCGACGCGCGACCCCGAAGGCGATCCGCTGACGCCGCCGTCGCCAGGCCATCACAACGACGAGCCGCAGCGGCCCGAAGGGCCGCCGGACAAGGATCCGGTGTAGCCGCGCGGGCGCTTACCGCGCGCGCCGCACCATCGGGATCATCGGCGGGCAGGTGCTCACGCGCAGCATCGCCTGCACTTCGAAACCGTGCCGCTCGTAAAACGGCACGTTGCGCTGGTTGGACGACCACAGATACACGGGCCGATGCGCCGCGTCGCACTCGTCGAGACGAGCGCGCAACAGCAGAGCCCCGCGCCCCTGATTTTGCGCGACCGGATCGACGCCCAGCGCGGACAGATACCAGTACGGTTCTTTCGGGCGATAGAGCTGAAGCTGCTCGACGACTCCGCCCAGGTCCTCGAGCTTCTCTGGCGCGCAGCCGTCGCGGACGATCGCAGCGATCTCGCCGTCGTCGTCTTCCACTCCAGGCGGCTGCCAGCACGCAATCGCGCGGCCGTCGTCGGTCCGTTGCGCGCTACCCGCAAGAAACGAATGGGTCACGAGCACGCGGAATAGCCGCGGCGCATAGGTCATCATGCGCAGCGGGGTGTCAAACACCCAGCGCATCACAGGGTCCTCGACGTTTGCGAGGACGAGCGCCGCGATTGCCGCGTCGAGATCGGCTGACGCGCCGATCGTCACGACGCGCGGGGATTCTGAAAGCATGTTCATGGCTACCTTTTGAGCATGGCGACGATGATGCATCGACACTCACCGGGACGCTCGGGCGTGCCCCTTTATTCCTCTGGGCGGTGCATTGCCCCACAGGCGCACAGGTATACTCCCGCTTTACCATCCGCGCATTCGTATGCTTGCTCTCAAGCTCACGCTGGTTCCGTCGTTCCTGCTGGCCGTATCGATGTCAGGCAAATGGTGGGGACCGGCCATCGCCGGATGGCTCGCCGGTCTGCCCGTCGTGGCCGGGCCGATTCTCTACCTGCTCGTGCTCCAGCACGGTCCTTCTTTCGGCGCTCGTGCCGCAACGCTGTCGCTTGCGGCAATCCTCGCATCTGAAGCATTCAACTTCGGCTATGCATGGACCTGCCGTGCCGCGAGCTGGCGTGTTGCGCTCGCCGTGGGGCTCGTCGCGTGGTTCGCCAGCGCGAGCGCGCTGGCGCTGCTGCCGGTCTCGGCCGCCGCTGCCGCATCATCCGCATCGCCGGCATGGGCACTCGCTGCGGCCGCGCTGGGTGTGGGCTTCGGCAACGCATTTTTGCCGCGCAGTCACGCAGTGGCCTCCGGCGCACCGCTCGCACGCATCGACCTGTTCGGTCGCATGCTCGCGGGCGTCGTGCTCACCCTCACGGTCACCGCGCTGTCGGGCCGACTCGGCGCGAGCTGGAGTGGCCTGCTGGCGGTATTTCCGCTGATGGCCACCGTGTTGTCGGTGTCGTCGCACCGTGCGCACGGTCCGGAATTTGTGATCGCGCTGTTGCGCGGGATGGTGGCCGGCCGCTTTTCGTTCGGCGCGTTCTGCCTCTTTCTGTCGTTCGCGCTAACCCGCGAGCCGGTGCTCGCGGCGTTTGCACAAGCGGTAGCGCTAGCGGTGGTGGTCCAGGGCCTGACTAAATGCCTCACTAAGGGCCTGACTAAAGGTCTCACTAAAGGTCTCACTAAGGGCCCGACTAAAGCGCTGGCTAAAAGACTAACTAAAGAGCCAACCGAGCGGCTAGCGAAGCCCGGCGTTACAACAAAGCCGGCTGCCCGGCAAGCATGCGCCGCGGTCCCGCAAGCGTCGAACGGTAGCCGCGCGAACGCCAGCGACTAGTCGACTAGTCGACTAGTCGGCAAGTCGGCAAGTCGGCAAGTCGGCAAGTCGGCAAGTCGGCAAGTCGGCGCACGGCAACGCAGCGGCACCGACCGTGCCAGACGAACGTCGAGCGTCAGAACTGATAGTTCAACGATATATCGCAGACGCCATTCGTCTTGGTCTGGATCACCGGGCTCGCCGCGGCACTGCCGAGCAAACGCTTGATCGCGCCGTCCGCCGTGACGAACCAGTGCTTGTTGACGAACCAGATCATCGTGATGCCGAAGCCGGCCGACTTGAGGCCGGCGCTCGCGTCGTACTGCCGCAAGCCCGACGCGGCGGACTGCGCGGGGTTCACGCCGAACCAGCTGTTCATATACGTCGAATCGGCGAAGGACACCGAAGGACCGGCGAACCAGAAAAACGAGTCCGAACTGCCGGGCATCGGCATATAGGCGCCGACGTCCGCGATCCAGCCATTCGAGCCGCCGATGCTACGCGTGATCGCGGTCCGGAAGGTCAGCGGAAAATCCTTTGATATCACGTATTCGGCGGCCAGCTTGATTTCCGGCGCCGGGTTGATATTGCCCAAGCCGTTCAGGTGCTGCGGGTCGTCGTGGGCACGCCGTCCGAGGTCGTACACCGCGGCGATGCTGGTACGCCAGTTGTCGCCCTGCAACACATTGACACCGAGACCTTCGCCAGTGGACAGGAACGCGAGGTCCTTGTAGCGGATATCGAGGCTTGGGCCGGCGAGGATGTGATAGCGCGACGAACCGTCATAGCGCGGCTCGAACGTCATCCCGGCGCCGACCCGCGTTTCCCAGTTCGTGCGTTCCTCCGGCGGCTCGAACATCTTCTCGAGCGGCACGCCCGCCGAATACTGCCATTCGCCAAGCGGCGATGGCGTTTGCGCAAGCGCGCCCGGCGCGGCGCACACGGCCAGCGCGGCGCTGGCGGTCGCCCACAGCGCCGGGCTGCCCGCTTTCAGGGTGCGACTCTTTCCGGCCAGCCGCCCGGCGCGTTTCGTTGACGCCACAACGCCTCCCATATTCTGGTTAGTTGAGTCCGGACGTTCAGGTCGCCGGGTGCCGCGCGGTCGTCGACGCGGGGCCCGGCGCCTGACTTGCCGGAGTTGGGTAGCGAGTCTGTCAGCGTGCATGCGTGCCGCCTGCGCGGCCGTTTGCTACACACTGCGCAAAACATACTGCGTTTATTCGCAGTCGTGCATACGCTAGCAAACGGTGTTCCAGCATCTGATGCGTGTGCATGGACTTCCGTTCGCACCGATCGTGAGACCCGCTGGCGCCGCACAGGCGCAGCGCGAAGCAGCCGTGCGCATGGGGACGGTCGAAAACGTGCGCAACGTGACAATCGACACGAGCAACGGCCAGCCCGGCGTGCTCGGCGCACTCGGCGGCGGCCTGCTTGGCGGCGTCGCCGGCAGCGCGCTCGGCCACGGGCACGGGTCGTTGCTGATGGGGGTCCTCGGCGGCGTGGCCGGCGCGGTCGCCGGCAATGAGGTTCAGCACAAGCTTGCGCAGCAGCGCGGCCAGGAAATCACCGTGCGCCTCGACGACGGCAGCTGGCGCGCGATCACGCAGAACGCCAGCGACGGGTTGTTCCGTCCGGGCGAGCGCGTGCGGCTACTGTCGAGTGACGGCGTCACGCGCGTCACGTACGACTAGCTTCGGCGCAACACCGGGGCGTCATGCCCCAGCTCCGCACCGCGCTCATAGGCAACGCGCAAACCCGGCGCTCAAACGCAGGCTCACGCGAGCTGGAACACCGACACCGCGCGCCGCAGCGAATGCGCCTGTTCATCGAGCGCCGCAGCCGCCGCAGCCGCTTCTTCGACCAGCGCCGCATTCTGCTGCGACACCTGATCCATCTGCGTCACGGCGCGGTTGACCTGTTCGATGCCATCGCGCTGCTCGTCGGACGCCGCGGCAATCTCGTCCATGATCGAGGTCACATGCGAGATCGCCTGACGCAGCTCTTCCATCGTTTCGCCCGCGGTGCCCACGAGGCGCGCGCCCGCATTGACGCGCTCGACCGAATCACCGATCAGCTCCTTGATCTCTTTGGCCGCGACGCCCGCGCGCTGTGCAAGCGAGCGCACTTCGCCCGCGACCACCGCGAAGCCACGGCCCTGATCGCCGGCACGCGCTGCTTCGACGGCCGCGTTCAACGCGAGAATATTGGTCTGGAACGCGATGCTCTCGATGACGCCGGTAATATCGGCAATCTTCTGCGAGCTACGGTCGATGCTGCCCATCGTCTCGACCACGTCGCCGACCACGGTCGCGCCACGCCCGGCGATAACGTTTGCCTTGCCGGCCAGATCCTGCGCCTGGCGCGCGTTATCGGCATTCTGTTTGACGGTGGCGGTCAGCTGCTCCATGCTCGCCGCGGTTTCTTCCAGCGAAGCAGCCTGCTCTTCGGTACGCTGCGACAGGTCGCTATTGCCCGCTGCGATCTGCCGCGTCGCCGAGACAATCGACTCGGAGCTGTGCGTGACCTGACGAACCGTTTCGGTCAGCCCGCCTTGCATCGTCTTCAGGCCTTCCACAAGCTTGCCCATCTCGTCCTGCGAGAGCACGTCGAAGCGGCCGGTCAGATCGCCGCTCGCGATACGGCGCAACTGCTCGAGCACGGTGACGAGCGGTCGCGAGATCGAACGGTTCAGGCCGCTCGCGCAGGCGACGCACGCGCCGATGCCGACCACGATCAGCACCGCGCCGATGATGCGCAGCACCCTGAACTGCTCGCGCGCGTCGTCGAACGCGCGCTTGCCGCTCGCGAGTTTCCATTGCGCAAGCGCATCCCATGCCTTCGCGAGCGGCACCGTGTACTTCACGATCACGTTCATCGCGATGTCGTCGGCCGTCTTCGCGTCGCCTTTCTTCAGCGCATCCATCATCGGCAGCAACGCCTGCTGGATGATCGCGTTGCGCGCGCTGTTCGCGGCATCGACGAGCGCCTGCTCATCGGCTTCATGCGGCAGCGCGCTGTACTCCTGCCATGCACGATCCGAGATCGCCATGTAGTCACCCGCCTTGTCGATCAGTTTCGGTACTTCCGGTGAGTCCGGGTGCAGCATCGCGCGATCGAGCGTGGTGCGCACGATCGTCAGGTTGAGGTTCGACTTGCCGAGCGCAATCGACGACGCCAGCTGGTTCGAGTACGCATAGTCCAGATCGCCGCTCAGGTCCTGCATGCCGAATTGCGCAAGCAGACCGATGGCGACGATCAGAACACCAAGAAGTGCAGTAGTTGCCCAAAGCCGGGCGGAAATCGAGAGGCGTGAAAACATGATTGGCCAAGTGAGTTGTTTTTGGACTAACCGGCCCTCGACCCAACCATCCGGTCGTTGCCCGGTCTATCGCTGATATCAACGGCACCGGCACGCCGAACTTGAGGCTTTCAGCGAAAAAACATTCGCTTTACAAGCCTTCGCAGCGGGCATGCGCGTCACGATGCCGCCGTGTCTTCCAACCGTTCATGAGCCTGTCGAAAATGAGTGTGACCGGTCTGTGAAAGACCGGTCACTTCGCGGTCAGCGGGGACTCAACGGCCCGCATCGACAGCCCATCTCATCGGCCCCGCGCAGTTGCGGAATCGTAGCCCGCTGTTTGCGGGATGCCGTCGCGCGCGTCCGGATCGATGCGGCCATCCAGCACCGCCTTCGCGGTCTGACGATCGAGTGCGCCTTCCCAGCATGCGACGGCGAGCGTCGCAACGCCGTTGCCGATCAGGTTCGTCACCGCGCGCGCTTCGTTCAGGAAGCGGTCGACGCCGAGCAGCAGCACAAGCCCCGCGACCGGAATCTGGTGCATCGATGCAAGCGTCGCCGCAAGCGCGACGAAGCCGGCGCCCGCGACGCCTGCCGAACCCTTCGATGTGAACAGCAACACGCCGAGCACGATCAGCTGATCTTCGAGCGTGAGCGGAATGTTCATCGCCTGCGCGACGAAGATCGCCGCCATCGTCAGATAGATCGACGTGCCGTCCGCATTGAACGTGTAGCCGGTCGGCAGCACCATGCCGACCACCGACTTGCGGCAGCCCAGCTGTTCCATTTTCACGAGCATTTGCGGCAGCACCGCTTCCGTCGACGCGGTGCCGAACGTGATCAGGATTTCATCCTTGATGTAGCGCAGGAACTTCCACAGCGACAGCCCGCACATCCGCATGATCACGCCGAGAATCACAACGACGAACACGACCGACGTCAGATACACGCACAGCATCAGTTCGCCAAACTGCTTCAGCGTGCCGATCCCGTACTTGCCGACCGTGAACGCAATTCCGCCAAACGCGCCGATCGGCGCCACGTACATCACGATCCGCACGACGCCGAACATGCCGTGCAGGAACGTGTCGAGCATGTCGACGAACGGCTCGGCGCGCTTGCCCATTTTCGCGAGCGCGACCGCGAACAGCACCGAGAAAAAGATGATCTGCAGCATGTCGCCGTTCGCGAACGAGCCAACCACCGTCGTTGGCACGATGCCCATCAGAAACGCAATCGCGCCATGCTCTTTGGCCGCATGCGTGTAGGTCGCGATCGCCGCGCTGTCGATATGCGCCGGATCGACGTTCATGCCGACGCCCGGCTTCATCAGGTTCACGACCACAAGACCGATCGCAAGCGCGAACGTCGACACGATTTCAAAGTACAGCAGCGCCTTGACGCCGACTCGCCCCGCTTCATGGATGTCGTTCATCCGCGCGATGCCGACCACCACTGACGCGAAGATGATCGGCGCAAGCAGCATCCGGATCAGCTTGATGAACAGGTCGCCGAGCGGCTTCATCTGCGCGCCGACATCGGGATTGAAATGCCCAAGCAACACGCCGATCAGAATGCCGATCAGCACCTGCACGTACAGCTTCGAAAGGGTCTTTCTAATGCGATTCATTGTGGGTCTCCTACTCCTGCTTCAGCGTTACGCCCCGGTTAAAAAGCCGCCAGCGTACCGGTGGAACATGACAATGGGGAGCTCGCGCCCATCGTGTTTCCGCTTGTCTCCGAGTCATCCCCTTTGTAACGACGAAGCCGCTTGGCCGCTGCACTCCTTTGCAGACGGACAAACGGCCTTTTTCTAAACCGGCACGGTTACGCCGACACTTGCTGCATCACCTTGAACAGATCGCTCTTGCCTTCGAAGCCGATACCCGGCAGGTCCGGCATCGTGATATAGCCGTTGTCGACCTTCACGCCATCAGGGAAGCCGCCGAACGGCTGGAACAGATCCGGATACGACTCGTTGCCGCCGAGACCCAGACCCGCCGCAATGTTCAGCGACATCTGATGTCCGCCGTGCGGAATGCAGCGCTTACGCGACCAGCCGTGCTCGTGCAGCATGTCGAGCGTGCGCAGATATTCGACGAGACCGTATGACAGCGCACAGTCGAATTGCAGCCAGTCGCGGTCCGAACGCATGCCACCGTAGCGGATCAAGTTGCGCGCGTCCTGCATCGAGAACAGGTCTTCGCCGGTCGCCATCGGCTTGTCGTAGTAGTTGCGCAGCGTCGCCTGCAATTCGAAGTCGAGCGGATCGCCCGGCTCTTCGTACCAGAACAGGTCGTACTGCGACAGCGCCTTCGCGTAGCGGATCGCGGTGTCCAGATCGAAGCGGCCGTTCGCGTCGACCGCGAGCTTCTGGCCGTCCTGCAGCACAGACAGGATCGAGTCGATCCGGCGCAGATCTTCCTCGAGCGACCCACCGCCAATCTTCTTCTTCACGACCGTATAGCCACGGTCGATATAGCTGCGCATCTCGTCCTTCAGCTTGCCGTGGTCCTGGCCTGGGTAGTAGTAGCCGCCCGCCGCGTACACGAACACCTTGCGGTCCGGCACACCGTTGCCGTAGCGATCCGCGAGCAACTGGAACAACGGCTTGCCTTCAATCTTCGCGACCGCGTCCCAGATCGCCATATCGATCGTGCCGATCGCGACCGAGCGCTCGCCGTGGCCGCCCGGCTTTTCATTCGTGAACATCGTCGCCCAGATCTTGTGCGGATCGAGGTTGGTGCCCTTGTCGTTGACGAGCGACGCCGGATCGGCCGCCGTGATGCGCGGAATAAAGCGCTCGCGCATCAGCGTGCCTTGCCCATAACGGCCGTTCGAATTGAAGCCATAGCCGACCACCGGCTCGCCGTCGCGAATCACGTCGGTGACCACCGCGACGCAGCTCAGCGTCATCTTGCTGAAGTCGATATACGCATTACGAATCGATGAGCTAATAGGAAATGTCTTTTCGCGGATTTCTACGATCTTCATTCGGTCCTCCAAAACCTTGCACGATGCCGGTGCATGCGACGTTTGAAAGTCGCAGGTTACGTCTTGCGAAGCGCGTTAGAATTCAGTCGTATTTAATTGATAATTCACTTTCAGTGAAAACCGATATCAATTCCGACCTCGAATTTTTCGTACTGCTGGCACGCCACGAAAGCTTGTCCGCCGCCGCGCGCGCGCTCGACCTGACACCGCCCGCGGCCACCCGGCGCCTTTCGCAAATGGAAGAAAAGCTGGGCGTGCGGCTCGTGAACCGCACGACGCGTACGGTCAGCCTGACCGCGGAAGGCGAGATTTATCTGCAACACGCGGCGCGCATCCTCGCGCAGGTGCAGGAGATGGAAGACGCGGTATCGAGCCACGGCGCCGCGCCGCGCGGCCTGCTGCGCGTGAACGCGTCGCTCGGCTTTGGCCGCACGACGATCGCGCCGCTCGTGTCGAAATTCGCGAAGGCGTATCCGGACGTCGAGGTGCAGTTCGAGGTCACCGACCGGCCGATCGACCTGATCGAAAACGGCATCGACGTCGCGATCCGCTTCGGCGAACTGCCGGATCAGCGCTTGAACGCACGGCGCATCATGTCGAACCGGCGTTTTCTATGCGCGTCGCCCGCGTATCTGGAACGCAACGGCACACCGCAAAAGGTGACCGATCTCGCCCATCACCGCTGCATCGTGCACCGGCAGAACGACGACGCTTATGGCATCTGGCGCTTCGTCCGCGAACAGCATAGCGAGGTCGTCAAGGTGCACGGCATGCTGTCGAGCAATGACGGCGACATCGTGCTCGGCTGGGCGCTTGACGGCCACGGCATCCTGATCCGCTCCGAGTGGGACCTCGAAAAGTATGTCAAAAGCGGCCGGCTGCGCGTCGTGCTGCCCGATTTCGTGCTGCCGGACGCCGATCTGTTCGTTTACTACCCGAGCCGGCAGAACCAGGCCGCGCGGGTGCGCGCGTTTATCGACTTTCTGGTCGCGCAGTTCGAACCGCCGGCCCGTGTAAAGACCGGTAAGGGCCAGTCAGGCCAGTAAAAGCCGGCCACGCTAACGACAACGCACGGTAATCCTCACTTGCCTCGAAGCCGGCTGTTGCACAGGCCGCATCTGTCATTTTCGCGAGCCCACCCCGACCAACGCGATGTATCGGGGAATAACTAACGGAAAACGGTGTTTGCCCAATGAAAGGCACTTGCTGATCGCCCCGATATCGCCCGCCCAAAGGGGCGTATCAATGCGTTAGCAGGGAAAGCACCGGCAACGGCGCGCGCATCGTTCATTGAGGACACAAGAACATGATCCAGTTTCTGATTGCATGGCTAGGCGGCGTGCTGACGATCGTCAGCCCCTGCATCCTGCCGGTTCTGCCGTTCGTTTTCGCGCGCACCGGCAAGCCGTTTCTGCAGAGCAGTCTGCCTCTGCTGGTCGGCATGGCCGCGACCTTCAGCGCGGTCGGTGCGCTGGCCGCGGTCGGCGGCGGCTGGGCTGTTGCCGCGAACCAGTACGGCCGGATCATCGCGCTCATCGTGATGGCCGCGTTCGGGCTGACGCTGCTGCTGCCGAAACTGTCCGATGCGATGACGCGCCCGCTCGTCGCACTCGGCGCGCGGCTGAGCGAATCCGCACAAGGTGCCGAGCGCGGCTCGGCGGTCTGGGCGTCGCTGCTGCTCGGCGTCGCGACCGGCCTGCTGTGGGCGCCGTGCGCCGGCCCGATTCTCGGCCTGATCCTGACCGGCGCCGCGCTGCAAGGAGCGAGCGTGCATACGTCATTGCTGCTGCTGTCGTATGCGGCAGGCGCCGCGACGTCGCTCGCGCTCGCGCTGGCGATTGGCGGCAAGGTCTTCACCGCGATGAAGAAGTCGCTGCATGTGAGCGAGTGGTTAAAACGCGGGCTCGGCGTAGCGGTGCTGGTCGGCGTTGCCGCGATTGCCGCGCATGCGGACACCGGCTTTCTCACGCACTTGTCGCTTGCCGGCACGAACAGCCTCGAACAAAGCGTGCTCGACCGCTTCCATCCCACGAAGAACGGGCCGCAAGACGCGCTGATGTCAACCGCTGCGCAGTCAGGAGACGCTGCCGCCGGCAATGCGGCGGCGTCGGCAACCTCAGTGGCAACCTCGGCGACGACGAACGCGGGCGGCACGCAAGCGATGGCGCAGGCCGCGCAACCGGGCAGCCCCGCGCCGTTGCCGGTTGAAGGCACGCTGCCATCGCTCGACGGTGCGGTGCAATGGCTGAACTCGCCGCCGCTCACCGCGGCACAGCTGCGCGGCAAGGTCGTGCTGGTCGATTTCTGGACGTACTCGTGCATCAACTGTCTGCGGACGCTGCCGTACGTGAAAGCGTGGGCCGCGAAGTACAAGGATGCGGGTCTCGTCGTGATCGGCGTGCACACGCCCGAGTTCGCGTTCGAAAAGGATGTCGGCAACGTGAGCCGCGCGGTGAAGGACCTGAAAGTCGATTTCCCGGTCGCGATCGACGACAACTACAAGATCTGGCGTGCGTTCAACAACCAGTACTGGCCGGCCGACTACTTCGTCGACGCGCAAGGCCGGATTCGCGCGCATCACTTCGGCGAAGGCGACTACGCGGGCTCCGAACAGACGATCCGTCAACTGCTGACCGAAGCCGGCGCGCACAACCTGCCGGGCGGACTGGTCAAGGACGATGGCACCGGCGCTGAAGCCGCGCCGGAGATGGCCGACGTGCAGTCACCGGAAACCTATGTCGGCTATGACCGTGCGACCAACTTTGCGTCGCCGGGCGAGCCGGTGCTCGACAAGCCGCACCGCTACACGCTTGGCAATGGCCTCGGGCTGAACGACTGGGCACTCGACGGTACATGGACGCTTGGCGCCGAGCATACTGATCTTGATCAGCCGGGCGGCGCGATCGCGTTCCGCTTCCATGCGCGCGATCTGCACCTGGTGCTCGGACCGTCGGCGAACGGGCAGCCGGTGCGCTTCCAGGTGATGATCGACGGCAAGCCGCCGGGCGCGAATCACGGCAGCGACACCGACGCGAACGGCAATGGCACGGTGACGAACCAGCGGCTGTATCAGCTGATCCGCCAGAGCGGCACGATCACCGACCATACCTTTGAAATCCGCTTTCTCGACCCGGGCGTGCGTGCTTACGCGTTCACGTTCGGTTGATCCCCGCTTCATCATGGAGACAGATATGCAGAACGAAGTCCCACGGAAATCCTCTCGTTCGGCCGCCGCGCGCGGTCTGCGCCGCCGGCTGCCGTTGCTCGCGCTCGTGGTTGCGGCCGTCGCAGGCATCGGCTTCACGCAAAAGCACGTGTTCGCCGACGAGGTGCACAGGGTGCCGCCACCCACGGTCGACGAAACGGCCGCAACCGCGCCCGCCACGGAGACGGTCGTGCTCGCGGGCGGTTGCTTCTGGGGTGTGCAGGGTGTGTTCCAGCACGTGAAGGGCGTGACGAGCGCGGTCTCGGGCTATACCGGCGGCGCGCAGTCGGCGGCCGAGTACGAGACCGTCAGCACCGGCACCACCGGGCACGCGGAATCGGTGCGCGTGACGTTCGACCCGCATCAGATCAGCTATGGTCACATCCTGCAGATTTACTTCTCGGTCGCGCACGATCCGACTGAGTTAAACCGGCAGGGCCCGGACGTTGGCACGCAATACCGGTCGACGATCTTCCCGAGCACGCCCGAACAGGCGCGCATCGCGAAGGCGTATATCGCGCAGCTGGGCAATGCGCATGTGTTCCCGGACAAGATCGTCACGACGATCGAGCCGGATCGGACGTTCTATCCGGCCGAGACGTACCACCAGAACTACCTGACGTTGCATCCGGATCAGCCGTATATCGCGATCAACGATATTCCGAAGGTGAACGGGTTGAAGAAGCTGTTTCCGACGGAGTATCGGGATCAGCCGGTGTTGGTGAAGACAGCGACTTGATTACCCTCTGCAGTCTTGTTTGAGCTGACGTGCGCAGGTAAGCCCTTTGCTCCTCATGGCGCCAGCAATGCGTCGCACACACAGCGCCAAAGCCCGAGCAATCGAGCTTTGAGGTGAACTCGTTATTAAGTCTGAATGTACATTGGATCGGCATGACGTTCCCCGTTCAGACGGTACGCCAGGCGTCGCCAAAGCGCAGATTGCCGTCGTGGTGGTGCCACGTGATTTCGTGCGCCTGCCCCGACAATCGCGGCTGCCAGCGGACGGGGCGTCGGCTTCGGTGCCCGGAACCCGTTGAGATGGACTCGGCTTTTGCCTCATGCACGCGCGTGCAGACCGCACGGTCCTCCGGTCCATTTCGCATCTGGCACACCGCTTTCGCCCCCGAACGTGCGTCGATCCGGCAGACGTTCGAACATCGTGCGTTGGCCGACCAACCCATTCCGAGCCAGCTTGAAAGGGAGCGTAACGATGAGAATGACAGGAATAAACGGTTCACCGAATATCGGCGATTTTTCGGACGACGCGGGCGCTACCGTCGACAGCGATCACAAAAACAAGATCGCAGAACTGCAGGACGCGATGCAGAAGTTCATGACCGATCTTTCACCACGGCTCGTCCTCCGCAGTCTTAGCGCGCCTCCGCCTGTCCATCACACGGTAAGTGGAGACAACCATCAACCGGCGCAGTTCTCCACCACGCGGTTGAAGTACACGCCTGCCGAAGCCGATGATTCAGACTGATGCCGGCCGTCGGATCTGCTCGGCGATCCTCACAGCAGCTTCGGATCGACCTGCGGAATCATCGGTGCGAGGGCGGCAATCCGGTCGGCCTGTTCGAATACGAAGTCCGCGATCTTCCTGGTCAGCTCGCGCTCGTCGCCGATATAGACGTCCGACGCGGCGAGTTCGTGGGCAACGTTCTTTGCTGCGTGTGCCATCCGCGTCATTTCCCGCGCTAGAAACGCAGGACGTGTTCCGGTTCGATGTGCAAAGTCAGCCATTGCGAAAGCGCTGATTTCCTCCAGACGGAACACTTCGCCGTAGCCCATCGCCATGTCCTGCACGAATGCATTGCCATAGGCATCGACGCACACAAGGTCGTAAAGCGGCGCCGGAGTCAAGCCTGCGCTGTCGACGAAAAAGGACACGTTTTTTCCGTGCGCGTCGCTGTTGCCGATCAACAGTTGCAGGATCGCCCACCTGACGAGATACGTCTTCGCACTCGCCGGCTTTTCAAAATGCTCTGTCAACGAGAACAGCTTTTCGTAGCTAACGCCATCACGGATATTCCGCACATCGGCCTCATTGCCAAGATAGCGCTCGTATTTGAACGTCGATGGCAAATCGAGCGCCTGGCAACCGTCGATGATGTGTTTGCGTCGCACAGTCGCGGCGCGCTCCGGATCATTTGGGTCGTGTATGACGCCGCGGTCGAAGCGCTCGACCAGCAGTATCGGCGTCGGAATACGACGGATGGAGCAGGGCGCCACTGGGAGTCCGATGCGCGCGGCGAGCGTCATGCAAAAGTGCTCGTTGGCTACCATGAAAGGCGTGCGGGTGTTCAGCGATTCCGGCTTAAGAATATGCGTAGAGCTAAGCGCCCCCTCTACCAGAGATATCCGATCGCCTTCGACGAGAACCTGAAGCTTGTCCTGCTGGCCGGCGACCGAGAGCCGGACCTGTCCATCCCAAACGGCAAACGGTACGGCATTTCGCGTTGCGATGCGCTCAGCCAGTTCCTCATTGCTGATTTCTCGACGCACAGGCTCCAACGCCTCAGGCGGTCGTGCGGGTTCCACGGTGTCGTCGCCGTCATCCACAAAGAAACTGAGTGCACCCGCCGGCTCCTTCCCTAGCAGACGGATGAGGCCGTAGGTGTTGTTTCGGGAAACGTGATAAAAACGGATCGCTACATCGAGAGCCCGCCCCTCCGGCAAAAGATTCTCGATAAAACGATGGACGGTGCCCGGCGCACGGACAGGACCATCGACAGGAATATGCGGCGATAGCGAGAATGCTCCCCGGTGCGCCCGCCACGCCTCTTCGTAGTCGAAGCTGTACCGGTCGTCTTCTCCTTCAAACGTCACGCGTCCAACGAGTTCGCCGTTTGTGGAGACTTCCAGAACATGCGCCATTAGCGACGCTCCGCAAGCGGCGAAACGCTTGATAACGGCATCGTAGACTCCAGCACTGCTTCGCGCGCAGCGGGCATGTGACGCTTGGGCACAATAAGCATGGTCAGCCCGAAGCCGGCAAGAATCATAAACAGCTTGTCGAGCCCGATCGAACGCCCATTCTCGAGTCTGGACAGCACGTCCTTGGAGACGCCCAGAAGATCCGCAGCGTCATTGATCGGCATTCCGTTCTCAGCACGATAGTTGCGCACGAGCGCGCCTACGGCGGCAAGGTCACGCACGAGTGGATCCGGGTTTGAGACTGGGCGGGGCAGTGTCCGTGCCATGTGCCAACTCCTGCGACAGGATAATTCCGCAATGACGGAATTATGGCACAAAACTCGAGTCCAGGTCGCTTAATTCCGAAATAGCGGAAATATCGCGGGAAAAAAACACGGCCATATTTCCGGCATTCCGGAAAAAAGCCCTCTCGAAGCCAACGAATGCAATAATTCCGAAATACCGGAATTATTGCATTCGAGATCAGCAATCTCAAGCCTCTTTGCGAACCGAAGGCCCGCGAGGCAGCAAGCCGCTTACTTCGCCAACCCATCAAAACTCTGCAACAAACGCTCGATATCAGCTGCGTGAATATCGCCCATCGTCGAAATCCGAAACAGTTCGGCAGACAGTCCCCCCTGCCCCGCATAGATCACGAACCCACGCGCCTTCAACGCGTCGTGCAATTGCGGGTAGGCCACACCAGCCGGCAACCGGTACGCACGCAGCACAACCGACGACTGCTCGGGCGGCAGCACGCTCGCCATCCCGCGCGCCGCGAGCCCCGCACGCGCCTGCTCTGCCAGCGCCGCATAACGTGCATGCCGCGCGACCCAGCCGCCCTCGTCCGCCAGTTCACGCAGCGCTTCAACGAGCGCGTAGTACGCATGCACGGACGGCGTGAATGGCGTATTGCGCTGATCCTGCAACCGCGCGAGCCGCCCAAGATCCAGATAGTAGGTCCGGCTCGCCGCGACTGCGAGCGCATCGCGCCGCACGATCACGAACGCCGCACCCGGCACGCCATGCAAGCACTTGTTCGCGGTCGCGGCGACCGCCGCGAGCGTCGTATCGGCGAAATCGATCGCTTCGGCGCCGAAGCTGCTCACCCCGTCAAGCAGCAGGCGCACACCGCGCTCGCGGCATACCGACGCCAGCGCGCGCAGATCATTCAGCCGCCCGGTCGTCGTTTCGTGATGAATCGCCGCAACGTGCGTGATCGAACGGTCCGCATCGAGCGCGGCCGCGATACGCGCGACGTCCGGCGCCTGCATCCACTCGTGCTTCGCGACCGTGTGCGCGATCCGGTATTGCGTCGCGATCTGCGTGATCCGTTCGCCGTACACGCCGTTCTCGACCACCAGCAGCTTGCCGTTCTCAGGCACGAGCGCAGCCACCATGCTTTCGACCGCGGCCGTGCCGGAACCCGTCATCAGCACTGCGGCCCATTGCGCCGCATCGAGTCCGTAAATCTGCAGCAGACGCGCGCGTGCTTCGTCCTGCAAATCGAAGAACTCGCTTTCACGGTGGCACAGATCGGTCTGCAAAAGGCTGTTGCGCACACGTGCGCTTAGCGTCACCGGACCGGGGTTCAACAGCAACATCGGTGTTCTCCTTCGTATCCTTTCCAGACTTCGTGTGCTGCGCTGCTTTACTGCGCGAGCGCGCCAAGGTGGCGCATCAGGCGCGTTTTCACGTCAGGCGGCGTAATGGTCGGGCGCGGCAGTCCATCCGGCGTGCCGCGACGGATCGCGAGCCGCACAAAGCGCGGGCCGTCACCGTGGCGCGGCGCGGCAAGAACTTCGTCGAGCACGCTCAACTGATCGCTTTCCACTGCCGACGCGTAGCCGCACGCCGCCGCGACGCCCGCGAACGACACCTGTGGCGACACGGTCGCCTGGCCGCCGGTCGAATCATGCGCGCCGTTATCGAGCAGCACATGCGTGAGATTCGCGGGTCCGTACGCACCGAGTGTCGCGAACACGCCCATGCGCATCAGCGCGGCCCCGTCCCCATCGAGCGCGACCACATGCAGATCCGGCCGCGCGAGCGCGAGGCCGAGCGCAAACGGTGTCAGGCAGCCCATCGAGCCGACCATGTACAGCTGATTCGCGCGGTCGTCGAGCGCGTACAGTTCGCGGCCGCAAAAGCCCGTCGACGCAAGCACAACGGTCGACGCGAGCGGCGTATGCGCGATCACGCGCTGCAGCGCTTCATGGCGGGTCGGCAACGCATCGGGCGCGACGCCGCGCAGATCCGAGACCGCTGCTTGCCGCGCAGCGCACGGCGCCGCATCCGCGGCCTTCAGTTCATACGGCTTGACGCTGCCCTTCTGCATAACGAGCGCATACGGCCGGCCCGTCTCGTCCATATGTTTGACCGCGCGATCGAGCGCCGGGCCGATCTGGTCGGCTTCCGTCGGGAACGTCTCCCATGGAATGTCCATCGTGTCGAGCATGGCCGGCGTGATCGGGCCCATCAGCGCATGCTGCGGCTCGTCCGGCACGCCCGGCTGGCCGCGCCACGTGACGATCAGCAGTTGCGGCAGCCGGAACGTCCACGTCAGCGACGTCAGCGGGCTCACTGCGTTGCCGAGTCCCGAGTTCTGCATCATCGTGACGCCGCGTCGCGCACCGAGCGTGACGCCCGCGATCAACGCAACCGCATCGCCTTCGTTCGCCGCCGACACATAGTGCAGATTCGGGTCCTGCAGCACGTAGTTGATAAACGGCGTCAGATACGAGCACGGCACGCCCGCATACCAGTCGAAGCCACGCTCGCGCGCCGCTTCGACGAACTGGGCTGCTTCGATCATCGCGCACCCTCGTCCGCGCTGCCGCCTTGCGCAAGCGGCGTTTGCGCGTGCGCGAAATCGCCCGCGCGGCGGAAGTCTTCGAGATCGTTGACGCCGCGCCAGTGGCCATGCACGTATTGCACTTCGACCTCTTCGCCCGCGTCGATCAGCGCGTTGAGCAGCGCCGGCATGTCGAGCGACGCGAAGTCCGCGCGCGCGCGCAGTTGCGCCATCACTTCCTGCAGCCGCGCGAGGCCCGCGCCACGCACATTCACGAGGCCGACCCAGCGGCCATGCGGCGCGTTCGACGCGGCACCCGCAGGCGCATCGTTTTCATCACCGGACACGCGGCGCAGCAGCACCTTGTTGCCGAACAGGCCGCGGTCGTCGGCCGCCGAGCACCACGCGAAATCGCGCACGCTGCGGTTTGCCGCATGCGTCTCCGACGCATCCGTCGAATCGACCACCACGCTGAACGCCGCTTCGCTTTCGACGAGGTCGCGCACGATATAGCTGCGGAACAGCAGATCGCCGTACGAGATCACCGTGTCGCCCTGCAAACGGTCCAGCGCGCACGCGAGCGACGCGAGCTCGCCGGTGGTCTCATGCTGGTCATTCACGACAAGCTTGATGCCCGCCGTATCGATCGCGTCGGCACGATACCCGCCGACCACGGTAATGTCGTTCACGCCCTGCTTCTTGAACGCATCGACCAGCCAGCGCAACAGCGGCTTGCCGGCGATCGGCAGCATCACCTTCGGACGGTCGGTCGTGACCGCTTCGAGTCCCTTGCCACGACTCGCCGCGAGCACGACTGCGGAGCCCGATGCACGCGACGACGACAGATAGCGTTCTTCCGCCTCCGAATATTCGTCCGCGTCCTGCAGGCGGAAAATCTCGTTCACGGTCGCAATGCGGTCTTCGACATTGACGAGCGTCTGCGTCTCGTAGATATCCTTGACCACCGCCTGCATCGCCGACACCGCCGCGCGAACCTGATGGTTCGCCCAGATCACCGCGCTGATACCCGCCTTGCGGAATACTTCGGTCGGCGTGCTGTAGTACTTGGTCGGCACGATCACGATCGGGCAACGGCCGGCCCACTCGCGCGCGAATTCGAGAATCTCGTCCGGCTTCGACAGCTTGCTGTGCATCAGGATCGCGTCCGCGCCCGCGAGCCGGTACGCCTCGGCGCGGCGCAGCGCTTCGTCCATGCCCCAGCCGGCAATCAGCGCCTCGACACGCGCGACGATCGAGAAATTCTCGTCGAGCTGCGAGTCCTTGCCGGCCTTGATCTTGCCGCAGAACTCGTCGACGTCCGCCAGCGGCTGCCGCTCGCCGTTGATAAAACTGTTCGTCTTCGGGAACTGCTTGTCTTCAATGCAAACGCCGGCGATGCCGCGCTGTTCGAGCTTGCGCACGAGGCGCCGCACGTTGTTGAAGTTGCCGTAACCGGTATCGCCGTCGAGCAGGATCGGCAGGTCGCTTGCATCGGCCATGAACTCGAGCTGATCGACCACCTGGGTCCAACTCGCTTCGTTGTTGTCGCGCACGCCGAACTGCGCGGAGATCGTCAGGCCCGATCCCCAGATCGCCTTGAAACCCGCTTCACGCACGATGCGCGCCGACAGGCCGTTATGCGCTTCCATCAGGAATTCAAGTTCGTTGCTTGTCAACATCTGACGCAGACGCGCGCTGCGCGACGTAACGGAAAAAGAGGGCTCGCGTGCATTCATTATGTGGCTCCTACTGACCGCTGCAATGGCGGTTGAACGTCGTCCGTTGCTCGCGCAACGTCGTTGGAAAAATCCTGGGAAGTGCCCTTCCCGCCGGCTCGCGCAAACGCGAACCCAAGCCTGCGGCACAGCCGATTGCGCGCAGACTCATCCAGGGAAATATCGAATTGATAAAGGCGGTGTTTATTCAAATCGGAATTGAGCAACCCCGATCGATTACGGGGCTATGTCGAACCAACCAAAGGTGGCGACTATATCGGAAATATTACGATCTCGCCGCTTGCACACGTCGTATTTGGCAATTAATGGAATTAGTTTGAAAAATGTGTGATTTTGCGATGGTCTGGCGCAACGCGCCGCACGCGTTGGTCAAACCACCGGCCGCCATTTCAAGTTCGCTAGCAACGCGTTGATTTATCAGACGAAAGGCGTTCGAAAACAGCTCGCCGGTTAGGGGTTTCCCCTGCTGCGCAGCCGCGTCGACGCGACCGTTAACGCCGGTCAGGCGCCGCGAAATGCGCCGCTATGCACACCGCTTGAACCTTGCGTCACGACCTGCTTTCAATCTCCCCCGACCAGCTCGCTCGCCTCATCCAGACATCCGGACATGCAGACCATGACGCTCAACAAGAAACTTGGCTCGATGATCGCCGTTCTGTGGATCGGCCTGATCCTGATCGGCGCGTTCGGCGCGTGGCAAAACCGCGCATCGATGATCGAAGAGCGCCGCGCCCAACTGATGACGCTCGGCCAGCAAGCCAATTCGATCGTCAACCGCTACTACACGTTGTCGCAACAACATGCGATCAGCGAGGACGATGCGAAGAAACAGGCGCTCGCCGCGGTGGGCGCGCTGCGCTATGGCACCGACGGCTACTTTTCGATCAACGATTCGCAGCCGGTGATGCTGATGCATCCGATCAAGCCCGAGCTGAACGGCAAGAATCTCGCGCAATTCGCGGACCCCGCGGGCACGCATGTGTTCATCGAGATCGTGAAGTCCGGCGACCGCAAGCCCGGCGGCGACTTTGTCGACTACCTGTGGTCGAAGCCCGGCCACGACCAGCCGGTGCCCAAGACCAGCTTCTCGCTGCGCTTCGCGCCATGGGACTGGTATCTCGTCACCGGCATGTATATGGACGACGTGCGCAGCGCGTTTATCGCGAACCTGATCCGCTGGCTGGCGATCACGTTCGCACTCGGCGCGCTCGCGACGGTCGTGATGGTGCTCGTGCTGCGCAGCGTGCGGCGCACGCTCGGCGGCGATCTGGAAGTGGCGGTGGCCGCCGCCCGGCGTATGGCGGACGGCGACCTTGCCAGCGCCGTGCCGGTCGCGCACGGCGACCACACGAGCCTGCTGCATGCGCTGCGCTCGATGCAGCACGGACTCGTCGCGACGGTCTCACGCGTACGCGCGGGCACCGAAAATATCGATGTGGGCGCAACCGAAATCGCGGCCGGCAACACCGATCTGTCGCAGCGCACCGAGGAACAGGCGGCCGCGCTCGTGCAAACCGCATCGAGCATGGACCAGATGACCCACAACGTGAAGCACAACGCGGACAGCGCCGCCCAGGCCGCGCAGCTCGCGAGCCAGGCCGCGGACGTTGCATCGCGCGGCAGCCAGGTCGTCGACGACGTGGTGCGCACGATGGGTGACATCACGAGCAGTTCGCGGCAGATCGGCGACATCATCGGCGTAATCGACGGCATCGCGTTCCAAACCAATATCCTCGCGCTGAACGCGGCGGTCGAAGCGGCGCGCGCAGGTGAACAGGGCCGCGGCTTCGCGGTCGTCGCAGCGGAAGTGCGCAGTCTCGCGCAACGCTCGGCCACTGCGGCCAAAGAGATCAAGGCGCTGATCGAAACGTCGACCGGCAGTGTCGACGCCGGCGCGGAACTCGTCGCGAGCGCCGGCTCGACGATGGGTGAGATCGTGCAATCGGTGCGGCGCGTCAACGAGATTCTCGAGGAGATCAGCCGCGCGTCGCGCGAACAGAGCGCGGGCATCGAGCAGGTGAATCGCGCAGTCGGCGAGATGGACCAGGTGACGCAACAGAATGCGGCGCTCGTCGAACAGGCCGCGGCGGCCGCGCATTCGCTGAAGGATCAGGTGAGTGTGCTGCGCGACGCGATCTCGACGTTCAGATTGCCGGTCTGATCGATCGACATCGGCCAGTTCGCCCGTCCCCTCCGCTTTGCGCCGCCGGCGACACGCCGATGGCGCGCCTTCCCGGTCCGCCCCGCGCGGCGCTGACAAATCTTGACAGTCAATTTTCCCGGGCGTGCCTAAACTTCGCGCTCGGGAGCGAGCCGGCCGTCCGTGCATCAGTTGATCTCATCGCTCATGCTGCCGCCCTCGCGCGCTCCCGTTTGTCGAAATTTCCCAGGGAGCACTTATGAGTCTATCCAAACGTCTTGCCGCCGAACTGTTCGGCACCTTCTGGCTGGTCCTCGGCGGATGCGGTAGCGCCGTCCTCGCAGCAAGCTTCTCCGGCCCTGAGCACGGCCTTGGCATCGGCTTCGTCGGCGTGTCGCTCGCCTTCGGCCTGACGGTGCTGACGATGGCCTATGCAATTGGCCACGTGTCAGGCTGTCATCTGAATCCCGCCGTCAGCATCGGCCTTGCGACCGCGGGCCGCTTTGCGCTGCGCGATGTCGTGCCGTATATCGCCGCGCAGCTCGTGGGCGCGATTCTCGGCGCGCTGGTGCTGTCGCTGATCGCCTCCGGCAAGCCCGGCTTCGATCTCGTGGTCAGCGGTTTTGCGAGCAATGGCTATGGCGAGCGATCGCCCGGCCATTACTCGATGGCCGCCGCGTTCATCTGCGAAGCGGTGCTGACCGGATTCTTCCTGTTCGTGATCCTCGGCTCGACCGACAAGCGTGCGCCAGCCGGCTTCGCGCCGATCGCAATCGGCCTGTGCCTCACGCTGATTCACCTGATCTCGATTCCGGTCACCAATACGTCGGTCAATCCGGCCCGCTCGACCGGTCCGGCGCTGTTCGCCGGCGGCGCGGCGGTCGATCAGCTGTGGCTGTTCTGGCTTGCGCCGATCGCCGGCGCGATCGTCGCGGGCATTGTCTATCCGATCGTCGCGGGCGAGGCGCATCGCAGTGACACGCGCGCTTCGAGCGCGACCGCGTAAGCGGCATCACGCGGCGCGGCGTGTCATGCCGGCTTTAGTGCGCGTTGTGATTCTCGCAACGCTTGCCGCGCCGCGCTCGCATTGACATTACATTTTTTTTACAATCAATGCGGCACTGCGCTACAGAAGCGACCGCGGCTTCAACCGTTGAGCCGATCGCTGCCTCATGCGCTCAACCCCGTCCGCCCCATGGCCCCGAACAGGAAAGCGCACTCCACCACCCGTTATGTGAACGTCGCGATACATCCCGCGCTCGCACCACGTCTGCCGGCATGGCGCTCGAAACTGATCGTGTTCATCGCGTTCGCGGCGTTCACGTCGCTCGCCGGACGCGCGATCTGGGTGCAGGTCGTGAATCGCGAGTTCTACATCGAGCAAGGCCAGAAGCGCTACCAGCGCACGATTGAGCTCGATGCGACACGCGGGCGCATTGTCGACCGCCATGGCGCGCTGCTCGCCGTCAGCCTCGCCACTTATGAAATCTGGGCATCGCCGAAGTTGATCGACGGCGCGTCGCTCGCGCCGCTTGCACGTCTGCTCGAGTTGCCGCTCGCTGAAGTGCTACGCCGCGTGTCCGGCGAAAAAACCTTCGTGCTGCTCAAGCGCCAGGTGGATGCCGACACGGCCGGGCAAATCGGCAAGCTCGGCCTCGCCGGCATCACGCAGATTGCCGATTCAAAACGCTTCTATCCGGAAGGGGAATCCGCCGCGCATGTGGTCGGCTTCACTGATATCGAAGACCACGGCCAGGAAGGTGTCGAGTTAGCCGCGAACGAACTGTTGAGCGGCGTGCCCTGGGCGGGTCGTCTACGAAACACGGCCGCTGTTGCCGGCGCGTAACGGCGCGCTCGTGCAGTTGACCATCGACCGCCGCATCCAGCAGCTTGTCTATGCGCAACTGAAAGCGGCCATTGCAAAGCATCGCGCGCAAGCGGGTAGCGTCGTCGTGCTCGATGCGCGCAACGGCGAAATCCTCGCGCTTGCGAACTATCCGAGCTTCGATCCGAACGATCGCGCACGGCTGACCGGTCGGCAACTACGCAACCGGGCGGTCGTCGACACGTTCGAGCCGGGGTCGACCATCAAGCCGGTCGTCGTAGCGCTATCACTGGACGCGGGCAAAGTGCGCCCGCAGACAATGATCGACACCGCGCCCGGTTCGTACCGGATCGGACCGAACGTGATTCATGACACGTCCGATCACGGCCGGATGACCGTCGCCGAAGCGTTGCAGAAATCGAGCAATATCGCGCTCGCGAAACTCGCGCTGAATCTGCCCGCCGAGACGATCTGGACTACGTATCAACAATACGGACTTGGCCACGCGCCGCAGCTGACGTTCCCTGGCGTTGCCGCAGGCAAGGTACGGCCGTATGAGCGCTGGCGGCCGATCGAGCAGGCGACCATGGCTTATGGCTACGGGCTGTCGGCGTCATTGCTGCAGTTGGCGCAGCTTTACACGGTTTATGCGGGCGACGGTACGCTAAGGCCCGCGCACCTGCTGCGCGAAACGGCGCCGGACGCATTGCCGCAGGGTGCGTCCCGCCACCTCGTCAGCGATGTCAAAGACAAGCCCGCCGCCGACCTCCCAGGCCATCCGGCCGCCTACGCACGACGCGTCACAACGCCCGCCACAGCCGCCGCGATCCGCACGATGCTCGAAATGGCGACAGGCCCGGGCGGCACGGGCCAGACCGCATCGATCGAAGGCTACCGCGTCGGCGGCAAGACCGGCACCGCGCGCAAGCAGGTCGGTGCGACGTATGCAAAGAACCGCTACCGTGCACTCTTCGCCGGCATGGCGCCGATGAGCGACCCGCGCCTGATCGTTGCGGTGATGATCGACGACCCGGCCGGGCGCGCGTTCTACGGCGGTACCGTGACAGGGCCGGTGTTCTCCGCGGTGGCGGGCGGTGCGCTGCAACTGCTTGGCGTGCCGCCCGACGCGTAACCGAAACCTGCCGCGCGCTCACGCTGGTGGATAATAAACAGCCGAATCGCTGTCCATCGTCTTGTACCGATACGCGATCGGGCCGCCCCGTTCGCCGATCGACGAACCGCGATCGAGTTTGCCTTTTTCGGCGAGCACGCTGAGCGTCACCCTTCCGTTCAGATCCTTCGCGATCACCGCCTCCGCGGTACCGACCGTGCGCTGATTCGGATTGTGATCGTAGTAGTTGAACGTCATCATGTGCCAGCGTCGCGCGTCGTGCGGTCCATAGGCGTGGCGCGCAACGTGAAGATGCGAGTTCGGCACCGTTTCCGCGACGCCGGCCACCGCGCCTAGCAGGTTGCCCGCGCCGACGACCGCGTGCGTATTGGCAAGATATTGGCCGCTGTAAATCAGTGCCGAAAATGGATATTGGCGCCCGATAGTCACCAGATCGTCGTTAGTTCCGTGCCAGCGATAGGGCACTTGATCCTTGGGTCCAATCTTCGTGTGCGCGTCGACGATGCTTTGCGCGCCTTCACGCGAAGTCAGCCAGTTCGGCGACATTTCGGTCGAGCCGGCATGATAGGCATACAGCGCCTTACCGTCGGACGCGAACAGCATCGTGCAGCCGTTCATCGCGCCGCCGGATACAATCACCGTCGAGCCCGGGCGCATACTCGCGAACGGCAGCTTGATTGCCCCCACACCATCGCGGCCGTTACCGAGTTCGATCAGTTGCGCGCCCTGCAAGTGAGTCGCGGGACCGTATCCCCAGAACGTGCCTGCGGCGATCTTCGAGTTCGCAACGTACGACGTGGCTTGCTCACCGTTGCCGAGCGCCAGCACATCGCGCCGATGTTCGTAGTCTGTACCACGCACGGCGCGCGGTTCGTTCATGTCTGTTATGTCGCGGTCTTTCCGATAGAAAAAGAACTGTGAGCCTAAGTCTCGAACCCGTATGCTGTCGTCAAGCGGTGTATTCGCCAGTGCGATGCTGATCGGGCCTTTGCCGGCAATCCGCTTCAGGTCGCCGACTGGGCGAGCCCTTGCTTCCGGCGCCGATGCTCTACGCCGGTCCGTCCTCAATGGCGTCCCGGTTGTCTTCGACGCGCCGGCCGTCTCCCCGCCCACAGCCTCGCCGGCCTCGCCCCGGCTCGGACCGGCGGCAGATTCAGCTTCCGTCCCGGCGGGCAAACGAGGTGGACGAGTCGGGCTCAACGGATAGCCTACTCGCCCGTCCGGTTGCCGTTGCGGCGGATTGAACGCGACTTTGCGGACAATATCGACCTTGCGTGCCGTGTGGTCGTCGAACGGAAACTGGATCTTGAACCGTGGAAAGTCAAAGATGTCGCCTGGCGCGATTTCGCCGCGACGGGCGCTGCCTGCCCCCGACGTCTGGGCGCCCGGTGCCCTCGTCGTGGTGGCTAGCTTCGGTTGAAACACCTTGAGAGAATTCGTCAAATCGCTTTGCAGCCTTTCCGGATCAGGCGTTTCGCCGACGATCAACGCGTTCACTGAATCCAGCGCGTCGCCGGCTCGCTGAATGACATTGGCTTTCGGCGTGAGCGCCGCGAATGCATCGACGATGCCGGCATAGCGGTAGATATCCTGTTCTTCTGCCGCGCTCAGCGCTTCACCGCGCGTTGCCTTTTTGACGAGATCGCTCGCACTGGAAATAAACGACGCAAATGGTGATTGCGCCGCTTTGGCCGTTATCCCCATTACGTCTCGCAGCGTGTAATCCGTTTTAATCGCTACGCCGCCGATATATCGGACATGGTCGGGCCCGTGATTCCCAGCAGTTTTCGCTTCCTGCCGCTTTTCCTCGGGCGGCGGGTCCGCCACACGTGCGTCCGCGACCGGTTCGCCGCGCGCACGAACGTCGGTTTCGCAAAGGAACGCAAGACGCTCGTGCAGCGCGTCGTACAGCTTGAGCGCGTCGTCCTCGTCGATCGACAGTTCGCCGCCGCCGCGCTGTCTTTCGCGTATCTCGGCGACCCGGTCCTCAAAGTGCAGAAAGCGCGGCGCCATCTGTGCAGCGTCCGGATAGCGCTTCAGGATATCGCCGGACGGGCCGGTATCGGTCACATCAGTCGTGTGCTGAGTCCCTGGAGGCGACGACCGTTTGGCCTGCGGCGGGCGTCGATCCGGCATGGTGCCCTTCCCCGCAGCGCTCGTTTGCTGCGCCGGTCCGCGCGGCGTTCCAGAAACTTCGTTCGACTGGCGCCCATCATCGTCATCATGTCGAGGCAGATTGAAATCCGGACGGTTGAATGGCGTCGGGTACGGCGTCCTTCCGAGGGTCTGCACGATGTGTTCTCCCTGACAGCGGTTGATCCACTCGCATAGCGGCACACGAGGAGAGAGACCACAGCGTAGGCGACACAGTCCCCGTCGATGCGGTAGGCAGTCAGTACAACGCGTACAGAAAGCCGCACGGTCAGCCGGGCGCCTTAAGGTTCGTTTAATTTTCCGCTGCGAATATCGTCGGCATCCCCTGTTGAGCCGCCGAGGTCCTGGCGGCCCTTTTTTTGTCCTCAGAAGGGGACGCGCGCTTCGACGTCCGTCTGCAAAGGCGAATTCCGGGAGGAACGTGCGGATCCGGGTTCGACCGGAAGCTGCCGTTCAGCGAACCCGTCGGAACATCACCATGTCGCCGCAAAGCCGCCGATCTCCACGGGCAACGTTGGCGCACAGGTCACGGCGTTCTATGCCCGGATATCTCACGACGCTTTCCCAACCCTCTCCATTATTGTCAGGCCCGTCTCCGTCGTTCCGCGATCGCATCCGGCGGAAAAACTCCACAGCACGATGAATCCTGGGATACTTGAATATTGACTACTCGAGACAAAGAGACGAGCGTGTCAGTGTGGCATCAGGTTCGCTCCTTGTCTCGATCGGCTCTCTATCCGGGGTAACGATGTGGAACTTCCGTGTCGACGCGTCGTCGTGGCGGCGTCCGTATTCAGGAATGGCGCAGCGACGCACCTTACGATTTCCCTTCTTTCCCCACTGCGGGTCGGCACGGCCACCTGGCTGCCCTTGCTCGCCCCGTCCCGCACACGCGACGATACCCGACAGCCACAGCACCCTTGCGATCACCCTGTTTGCGCATAGGCTGAATGCCTTGCTCGCGAACCGCGCGCAGCGCACGATCCTTGCGACAGTGGATATCGCGATTCACGCGCTACAGGAATTCGCGCCACGCCTATCTGGGCCTTCGCGGGACGCCAACGCGGCATAAAGCCGGGCCGCGTGGACGACAGATTGAAAAACGGAGAGAACCATGTCAGAACCTGCCGATCCAAAGCGCAACGGACCCGCTACGCAGTCCCCTGATCCAAAGGCACAGGCCGCACAGGAAGACCCGTCCATGTTGTTCGCAGGGCGCGGCTCGCTGCTGACCCGTATCGAGCAGGGCAAGGCAGCGCGCGCAAAGGTGCCGCGTGCGAAGCTGGCCGACTGCAAGATCCAGGATCGGGATCCGATCGCGCTGCTTGAGGCGTCCAACGTGGGCCGGGTGGCGGAGCTTATCCCGATTCGCTACGGGCGTATGGTCGCGAGTCCATTTGCGTTCTATCGCGGTGCCGCGCCGTTGATGGCGCACGACCTGTCGAAACTGCCGCATTCCAATCTGACGGTGCAACTGGGCGGCGATGCGCATCTGGCCAATTTCGGACTGTTCGCGAGCCCGGAGCGACGCATCCTTTTCGGACCCAACGACTTCGACGAAACGCTGCCCGGCCCCTTCGACTGGGATGTCCGCAGGCTGGCTGCGTCATTCGTGATTGCGGCACGCGAACGCGGATTCACGGTACGCGAGCAGCGTAGCGTGGTGCGTCGACTATGCGAGACGTTCCGGCAGCGAATCGCCGAGTTCAGCAGGATGGACACGCTCGACGTCTGGTACTACCAGTTCACGGCAGCGAGCATGCTTGCCATTGCTGATTCGATGGTTGAAAGAAGGAAAGAACTGGCGGTCATCGACAAGGCGAAGCAGCAGTCTTCGCGTTCCGTCATGAGTCACGCGACCGAGCTGGTCAACGGCAGGCTGCGAATCAAGGACGTGCCACCGCTTGTGTATCACATCCCGTTGGAGAGCCCGCACGATCAGAAGCAGTACGATGCATTGGTCCGGCGCTTCTTCGCCGACTACCGATTGACACTCCCTGATGACAGGCGCGCGCTGTTCGATCGCTATGAACTGGTGGATGTCGCCATACGCGTGGTGGGCATTGGGTCGGTGGGGACCCGCTGCTACGAAGCGCTCTTCATGGCCGATGGAGAATGTCCATTGTTCCTTCAACTCAAGGAGGCGCGCGCTTCTGTACTGGAGGGTTACCTGCCTTCCAGTCGTTTTGCCAATCATGGCCAGCGTGTGGTAAACGGGCAGCGTCTGCTGCAATCGGCAAGCGACATTTTTCTCGGATGGTCGAAGATGCGCCACACGGGCAGCGACTTCTACGTGCGGCAATTGCGCGACATGAAGGGCGCCTTCGACTTCTCCACCTTTGACGTTGAAGATCTTGGCGAATATGCGGTCTCCTGCGCACACGCGCTCGCTCATTCAATGGCGAAAGCGGGTGATCCCGCACGGCTAAGCGGATATGTAGGCAGGTCGAGTGCATTCGACGAGGCCATCGAGCGATTCGCGCTCGCGTATGCGGAACAGAATGAGGCCGACTGGACGGTTTTGAAAGCAGCGGTCAAGGCGGGACGCATCCGGGTTATTCGCGAGTGAAATTGACGCACGCCCATCGTTTCCGAACATGTCGTCGAGGCTGAATGGCCCACCCGACAGGCCGCCGGGCGCGCGCGCTTTCCTCGTTGCGGACGTCGAGTGACCTTGTGCACATTGGCGGGTTGTTGGAAACGACGCCGTAGGTCACTGGCCTCGACGCTTGACGATCGTGCTGCGCCTCGCGGATTTCAACCAGCCTGCAATGGACGCGCGGTAAAACGCTCTGCGTTAACCCGCTATGTCAGGGCGTCGGGCCATGTGCTAACCTCCTCCGCATTGCGCGCAACTTGCGCGGCCGAGAAACCGCGCCGACTACCATGAACTCCTTCAATTCTGCTTATGTTGCCGGGCTGATCGCTGGCGTGCTGATCACAGCCGTCTCAGTTGCGTATGCGCAGAATACGCCTGGCGTACCCGGCGGCGTGCTGCCACCTGATCAGTTTCACCTGAATGAACATCCGCAATTGGCGCTGGGGGCATCCGAGCCGTCGAAGAAAGATGAGAATGGAAAACAGTCTGGCGGGGGGCATGGACGACGGCAACATGGAATGGGACAAATGCAAACCATGCCCTGAGCACCTGGTATCAGTCGTGTTACTCAGGATCGGCGCATGGCCGTCATTCGCACAAGTTTATAGTCCTCAATATTCTATCCCTCAGAGATACAGTGAGTTCGATTCTACGCAGCTGATGTTTTCTCGAAAACGATGCATAGTCTGGTACTTCCCCCACGTCTTTCGCTTGCGCGGAGCGTCGGGTACTTCCTGCGTCGTTGGGAGCAAAATGGTGTTTGCGTATTTTCTTGAAAAGCTGGACAAGTGGGTCAAGCAGTGGCACGAGCGCAGCTGCGTCGAGCACGTTTCACGCGCGTCCGATCTTGCCGAGGTCAAAAGGCGCACGCGCGCTATCGAACGCCACGGCTACGATATCTGCAGTAGCCGGGAGCGCTAAAAATCGCCGCCCGGAACCAGCGATGACGCGAGTGGTTTTTTGGTTCACGTCGCGCGTCGTGCTGAAGGCAGTGCCTGCCCGGGATCTCGCTACGACTGCCGAATCGTGATTGGAACGAGTTGCGGCAGCTTGCCGTTAACTTGTCTTAAGGGAAATAGGCACTTGTCCCACCGACATTGCCACAAGCGATCTGGCGTTTCGTAGGACAGGCACAACGCTCACCTGCCATCGAACGCGAGCTCCCGATTCGTGATCTGACCGTGGTCCGTACGTCATGGTTGACAATGTCGGTCACCCGATGCACATCCGGCAAACCGCGCGTTCTTTGCATGGCATCCGAATTGTGTCGAATAGCGGCTCGTGTACGCACCGCGTCGGGAGATGAACAGCAGTTCCTGGCCGGACGCGGCCCGACCTCTGAGATGACAAACCGGAAAACGCTCAGCGAGCGGCGGCCGTCGCTGATTGCTTGCATCGAATTTATCGACGACGCGTGGAGCGATCGTCCGGTATTTTCCGATCTCAAGCATGCCTTCAAGGGCGACGATTCGATCCTGATTTTCAATCGTACGATTATTGACATCGTTGTCAATTATACATGATTGACACGCCTGTGTTGGCAGCATTACACGGTCGTGACTTTGTCACGCCACGCATTTACCATCGCCGGCGGTGTCTTTCGAATGTCTAACGAGCCATCCCACTCACCACCGGCAACACGCATGCATGCATGTTGCTGCCTTCAGCCGTTTCGTCATCGCGGGCATCGCGCCCCCCAACCATATTCAGGACCGAGGAATCCGGATGGACTACTGCACGTTACCAATAGCTGAGCGAGCCAAACTCTACATCTACGCCGCACCTGGACCGATTCGCCGCCTTGAACGTGACGTGAAAGATATCGGGCGCTTCGAAGGCCCCGGTGGGCTAACATCGTGCTTGCGTCTGGTCGTCGCGTCGCCGCCGCTTTCGCCGGCATCCGCAGGCGTTCTAGACGCGGCCATCGGTGTATGTGGGGAAAGACTTTTCTCTGACCCATACATTATGTTGCTCGACTCTATGGCACTCGTGGGGCCCATTGCGGCGGCGGAAGCATTTGTCCTGTTGACCGCCGATTCGTCCATGACAGAAGAGCTGCAATCCATCTGCACCGCCTTCCTGGCAGTGTTCGAGCAGTATCCGGATTTTTTTCTCGCAGAGGCTCGAGCAGCGCTTGCAAAGCACAATTTCGGAAAGCGTTGACCTGCGACCCGCAGCCACGATGGCATCGCCCGACGCGCGCGAGCGCTGAAACGCAAAGGCGCCCCTCCCGTTTCCGCGAGCGCCGGTCAATCGTCGTGAAGCACGTCGGCCGCTTGTGACGAGGAGCCGCCTCACCAAAGACGCGGACCGATGAGTGCCCGCGCACTCATCCTCGCCAAGGCTCGCGAATCGCTCGACAAAATTGATACTATTTTTATTTGGTTTGCTTCAGGAGATGCGCTCAGAAGGGCGCGATGCGTCACCTGTGCGTGGACGCGTAAACTTCAGATTCCATTGCCGCGATCGTCTTATCGCCCCACAAAACCTTGGCGCCAAATACGTATCGCCCCAACGAAGGAAAAGAGCTGACACATGTAACTTCGAACGTCAATCTGGCCGACGCCGGCGCCAGCTGAAACGCATCTACGTTGATATACCCGACTCGGTAGTTAACCTGCCGATCCAGCATATTGTGCAAAAGCACGGTCCGCGCTTGACCGAACGTATCGGCAAGAATAGCGACCGGCCAGGACGGGTAGTGATCGAAATGCCCAGCAAAGTTCTCAGATCCAACTTCGCTTGTGCAAACAACGATGCTCTCGGCGTTGGCGGAAAGCACATCAAATGCGACGGGGGTCGAATACGGCGACTTGTCGGCCTGTGGGGTGGAATCCGTATGGTGCCCGCTGAAGATTCGGGAAAATACTTCGTGCGAGAGAATTTGATATTCACACCAAAGATGTGCGGCGAGCGATCCGTAATGCCCCAAAACCTCTGCGGTCATGGTCCTGCGATTCCGGCTCGTCACGGCAGCGACCGCGATGCCGCGTTGATCCTCTTGACCTTCGTGGGTATTCGGTAGCAGTTTTAAACGGCCCTTGCTAGCGAGGTAATAAGTCATGTCATCCGGTCCATCCAGCGCCGCGGCACAACTGCCGAGTATTGCCAGATGACGGCCCAGCTCCGCCGATGAAACGGGCCCGAGTTCGGAACCCGTTACCTGCTCAGCGCTAAACATTCCGTATATCGCTTTATCACGCGACCTTGCCTTGAGTTCGGAGAATGCGAAGTACGGTCGATGCACTGCTATGCGCTTGCAGATCTGCGCGATATCTAGCGATTCCATAGAAATCCGTTTGGTTGAGAGCCTGCCTTTCCCCATCGACGCTTTGCCAGTCAGCCCGTATTCTGAGCGTCTGAAAAAACGGAAATCTGAACTTTTGTGAACATTCCTTGTTGTCGGTCGTTGGCCACTGCATGCAGTTCAAGCCAGTTTGCGCGGGTCGTCCTATTGCTCCATCGCGCGTGGATAGATTCAGTGCTTCGCACATTTCCAGCATCGAGCGCGCGTCGCGCTTCACGGATACCGCGCTCGATTTCCTCCGCCGCCGCCCAAAATCTTTCCTGTCCCCGCGATCGCGTCGATCACCCCGGATATCCGGCAGGGAATAACGCCATCTCGCAGCGCGTTCTTTGTGCTGGAGGGCAACGTACAGTGGCTGCTTGCCCTGTTCTTTCCAGCGGGAATTCTCAATGGTTCGACAGCACGGCCACGTGCCGCATCCAAGCGCCGCGGCGCGTGACGAGCATTGGCGCGACGTCATGCGTTCGTTCAGTGTCGACACTCGCGCAGATCCGGTCAAATCGGCCGGATCGCACGTCAAGAACTGGTGTGTGGGGCGCACTGTCATTCTCGCCGCAGATCTGCGTCACCAGATACTGACGCCCCTGCCGGGCGAGCAGTCCTGCTGGTCCAGCGACTATCTGATTCTCAAGCTTGTCGGCGACGGGCGCGGAGTCATCGAGCAAAACGGGCAAATGCGCACGTTAAATCCGGGGGACATGGTAATGCTCGATCCGACGGCCCGGTATCGCGAGATCGTGCCGGAGTACGTGACGGGCTTCGGTTTTCGCATTCCTCGTGCTTCGCTGCGCGAGCGCGGCTTTCGCTATTGCCTGACCGATGCTCTCGTGCCGGACGTGTCGTCTCCCGACGTGCAGATGGTGCGTACGCTGATCGAGTGCCTTGGTCGTCAGTCATTCGCGTCGAGCGAACACGTCCGGCTGCGTATGAGCGAACAATTACTGGATCTGATGGACATCGTTGTCAACGATCCCCTCACCCCCTATGCCCGCCGCACTGCGGCGTCGATTGTCTTCAAGGCGAAGCGCTTCATCGCCCGCTATGCGGGCGATGCGAACCTCGCTCCGTCGACGATCGCCGCGCATGTTTGCGTGTCCGAGAAACATCTGAGCCGACTGTTCAAGGCCGAAGGCATCTCGCTGATGCGCTACGTGCTGAGCGTGCGCCTCGAGCGCGCCGCGCGCGTGCTGGCCGCTACGCCGTGGCGGCGCAACCTCGTGCAGGACGTTGCGCTGCAGTGCGGATTTTCTACTGCGTCGCATTTCAGCCACGCTTTCAGGTTGCGCTTCGGCATGCCGCCCAGCGAGGTGCATGCGAAAAGCGGCTTTCTCACCACGCCGCGAGAGCACCAGGCAATTTAAAGGACGGGGGGTGTGCATGTCGCACAACCCGCCGCGCCTGCTGAAAGCGAATCTCGCGCACACAACTCGCGTCTGTCGCGCACGTGCGCTGCCTGCATCGCCAATACGATAAAGACACCCAGTTGCCCATGCGACCGCCTCGCAAGTGATCGCAACCGGCGCCGGGTTTCCCTTTTCCGTACGTGATTTAGAGGCCTTGCATGAACGACAGAACGGCCGCACCCGACGCATGGCGGGTCGCCTATCCCAATCCCGCCGATTTCAATTTCGACTTCGCGCACCTGCTGCAGTTGACGCAGCGCTGCGGCATCGCCCGCAACGTGCGGTCGGATTTACGCATCGCCGTCGTAGGCGCGGGCATCGCTGGCCTGACTGCGGCGCGCGAACTGTTTCGTTGCGGCGTCACACACATCGACATCTATGAGGCATCGGCCCGGCTCGGCGGGCGCTTGCGCTCGCAACCGGTGGCCGGGCAACACACGGTATTCGAGCTAGGCGCGATGCGCATTCCGATGTTCAGCCGCGCGCAAGGCCCAGCGGCCATTTTTGCGCAGTATGCGCACGCGTTCGGACTGACGTCTCAGCCATTTCCGACCGCAAGTTCCGATCGATTTTCATTCGGGCTGTATTCGGAGCGCACGGGTACTTTCAATCTGAAACCGCCGAACGGCGCGCTGCCTCTTGACCCGGACGTCGCCGAAGTTCGGCAAAAGTGGCAAACGTTCGTGTCCCGGACGCTGGCAGCGATACGCGCAAGCTTCGATACACCGAGGTGGCCAGCGCTCTGGCGGGCGATCGAACAACGCTACTGGCGCGATAGCTTTCGCGACGTCATGTACGCTCCCGCGCTGCATCGCTATGACCCGAACGAGCCTGGCGATCTGGGCGGCGCAGGCATGAGCGAGCGGCAGACCGGCATTCTCGAGCGCATCGGCGTCGGCGACGGCTCGTGGTCGGCACAGCTCGACATCTCCGCGCTGATGATATTCCGGCTGATGTTATTCGGCTATTTCGACGACTTGCATCTGATCCAGGGACGATTCGACCCGCGCGGCGACTTCGCTGGCGGCCCGCATTCGGGCGACGCATCGCTGACCGACAGCCTGGGTCATCCGCTGGCGGCGCCCCGCTATCTGGGCGTGCAGTCGATTGCGGATGCGATGTTCTTTAGCCCGGTGCACAGCGAGCACGTCGCGCCGCTGTCGTTGTACGACGCGTTGCGCGATGAACGGTGCGGCGTCCGGCTCTACACGCGCAGCCCCGTGCATCAAATAGCGCGCGTTCCAGGCGGACGGATGCGGCTCAGTTGCGCGGCGCACGAGCGCACCTATGACGCCGTGTTGCTCACTGCATCAATGTCAGGCAACCGCACGGCAATCCGGATGCACGACTTTCCGGAAACGGTGCTGCCTGGCGAGGTGATCGACGGTGACCGGATGTCTCACTGGATGAGCGTTGGCAAAGTGTACGTTGCGCTAAAGGAACGTTACTGGGAAAAGTCGAACATTCCGCAACTGATGGCCGCGGATAACTTTCTCCAACAAAGCTATGCGTACGCGGTTCAAACGCCGCGAATCACGGATCCCGGCGTGCTGCTGCTCAGCTATACCTGGGACGCGTACGCGAACAACCTGCTCGGCGAACCCGATGATGCCGCCCTCGTCTCTCGCTGTATCGATGCGGTCGATCGGATGTTGAAGCGCGGCGGCAGCCTGGACCGCCTGTCGCGCTATGTGGACGAGCACCAGTTCGCAGTGGTCCAATGGATTCGGCAGCCGACGATACGCGGCGCCGCCCGGGTTTACCGGCCAGGCATCGAACGAACGAACCGGGCATTGTTCACCTACAACCAGAACTTCAGCGCCGAATCGAAGCTCTATCTGGCCGGCGAAGCTTATGCGATCGACGGCGGCTGGGTCGAATCCGCATTGCGTGTCGCACTGGACGCCGTGTTGCACCTGCTGCACAACCACCAGGCGGAGTTTGCCGACGGCTTCGATTTCACGCGCGCGTATCCGCGCCGCGATGCCGTGCCGCTGTCGCACCAGAACTGAAGGCTTATCGCCGTAATACGTGACGGCCGCGTTCGCGAAGACTTGCTTCGCTTCGCACACAATCCGTACCGACCAGTAACACGACATGTAGGCTCAATTCCTCAAAGCAGAGTGCCTGCATCCGGGCCGGTGAGGCCGTTACGCCGACCGGCCATTCTTTCCGTGTAAACGGTAGCCGGTCGCGCCGTGCGCGGCGCAAGACCGCGCCTGCGAGGATTCATATGCCGCTAGACTCCTACATGACGCTTGGCCATTCGGGCCTGCGTGTCAGTCCGCTTTGCCTCGGCACCATGACCTTTGGCGAGGATTGGAATTTTGGTTCGAATGTCGCCGACTCGCAGGCGATTCTGAGCCGCTTCATTGAGCGGGGCGGAAATTTCGTCGATACCGCAGACATTTACACCAAAGGCCATTCGGAACAAATTATCGGCGATTTTCTTGCCGGTGACAGGTCACGCCGCGATCGACTGGTGATCGGCACCAAGTTCGGATCGAATCTGTTCCCTGGGGACCCGAACGGTGGCGGTTTGAGCGCAAAGGCGATCATCCGCGCGTGTGAGCAATCGTTGCGCAGGCTGCGCACAGACTATATCGATCTCTACTGGCTGCATGGCTACGACGAGCTCACACCAATCGAAGAGACAATGCGCGCTTTGGATAATCTGGTGAGCGCGGGAAAGGTCCGTTACCTCGGGTTCTGCAATACCCCCGCGTGGCGCGTCTGCCAGGCGCAGATGATGAACCGGATGAGCGGCTTTGCACCGCTTGTCGCTACGCAGGTCGAATATTCGCTGCTCGAGCGAAGCGTCGAACATGAAATCGTGCCGATGGCGCAGACATTGGGCTTGGCCGTGATGCCCTGGTCTCCGCTGAAAGCCGGTTTGCTGTCCGGCAAATACGCGCGCGCCGGCGGCACCGGACGCGCTACGACGTTCGGCATACCGATTGGCGAACGGGAGCATGTGCTAGTCGATGCGCTGCGCGCTATTGCCGACAAACACGATACGTCGGCGGCCGCCGTGGCCTTGGCGTGGCTATCAACGCAACCCGGGGTCGGGCCGGTGATCATCGGCGCACGCACGCTCGATCAATTCGACGAAAATGTGCAGTCACTCGATATCGCGCTGTCAGCTGATGAAATCGCAGAACTCGAACGCATGACCACTCCGGCTCCTACTTCGCTTACGCAGATCATCGCGCGGGCCCGCGCGGCGATCCAGAACGGACTGACGGTGAACGGATTCTCAAGCACGAAGTCGCCGTTGGCGCCGACCACAGACGAAGATCGCTACTAGACCGTTATGAAAGGCTACTCATGCAATTGAATAGACTCGCAAAACCTGGTGTGCGTTTTCTCGTTTGTTCAGCGCTATGCATTTCATTGCCTGCTTTCGCTTCGGATAGCTCGATCGTGCTAAAAACGTTCGCCGATGCGAACGCAGGGACAAAGACGCCCGTCGATCTGGGCGCGCCCGGTCCGTCGCAAGGCGATATGCTGGTTTTTGATCAGCCATTGCTGGATGTGCGTCATAAGGTCATTGGCAATAATGGCGGATTCTGTATCACGGTCAGGCCGGGCGTCTTCTCGCAATGCCAATGGACCTTGCAGCTTGCCGATGGGACGATCACGGTCGGTGGGCAGGAGGCAGCGTCGGGGCCATCGACGCTTCCAGTGATAGGCGCCACCGGTGCCTATCAGCAATACGGCGGGGTGTTAGTCACCCAACCCATGCCGGATGGTACGTTCAGCCAGATCGTCACGCTGCGCCGCATCGCACGATAGTCCTTCCGGCAGGCATTCGGAGCGGGTGGAATGTGCCTGCTCCAGAAGGACGGACCCGGCTCATGTGTCATGACCGGGGACGCCCGGGAATCGAGGCTGGCACAATATCCCGGGGTTGGTGGAAGATCGGGCGTGAGTCCGGTACGTCAGCCGCTTCAGGCGCCCGGCACAATCGCCACACCGCGCAAGACTTGACCGAACGGAGCCGTCTGCATCACGCTAAATCCGCTTGCGGACGTGGCTGTCGCACCGCTCACGTTCACCGTGATCTTGACTAGCTGGTTCGAGTCTGCGCCCGAATCGAAGTTGGCACCGAGGCTGTTGCCGGCCGTCGAGGTCGTCCCAAAGATCGTAAACGAGCCGTCGCTATTGGTTTGACCCGTGATACTGCGAAGACCGTCCGGTGTGGTGGTGTAGTTGGCCCCAGCGGTTCCGAACAGGCCCAGACTATCAGTCACCGTGTAGGGGGTCCCCAGGTTAAGGCCCGCCGTCAAATGAGCCAGAGGCTTCCACGTGCCGTTCTGATTCTGGTACACCCATAGACCGCCGCTGCCAGTCGTTTGATCACCCGCTGTGCCGTCACCTTCGTCAGCAACGAACATGATTGACGGGTTCGACGGCGGAATCCAGAGGCCGAAAGGAAAAAGCGTACCGGTAATCGTAGTGGGCGGCGGATTGCTTGCCAACGCAGTCGTGAAGCCGGGAACGATCGTGAACGTGGCGTTCTGAGGCAACAGACCGCCGTTGGCCAGCGCACCCGTGGCACCCACCTGATAGACGGTATTCACGCCATTGCTGCCGCTTCCCTTCGTGACATACATCGTTCCATCCGGACCTACGAACAAGCCACGGAAGTTGTCATCCTTACCCGTCTTGTCCGCCGGCTGGCCCAGACTGGTAACCGAAAAGCCAAATTGGTCACCCGTGGAATTGCCACCGGTAATGGTGCCCATGTCCGCCAGCGAGCATGCGGTTCCCGCAGGCGCGGGACTATAGCTGCCTCCGCTGCTGGATTGAAACGCGCCGATGACCTGCGTAAACGGACATGAACTGCCCGGAACAATGCTTTGCACGCCGGTATCCATCGTCAACATATCGAGCTGCGCGGTAGTCGGCTTCGGGGTTTTTCCCGAATCGCCCGCATTACCGACCATGTAGTACATGCCAGTCGCGAGGATTGCCCCACGGCCGTTATCGCCGCTGAAAGCATTCGTATTCGTAAACGACATGCTGCTATCAGCGAAATTCAACTGAGCGACAGTGCGGAAGGTTGGCGTTGCAATGTCGTTATTGGTCGGATCGACAACACCAGGGGTATTGCTATTGGAAATATCCAGCTGATCAATTGGACTATTGTAAGCGACCAGGGTCATCGATTTATGATCGAGTGAAACGTTTAATGCCAGTTCGGATTTCGATGAAAAGCTGGTCGCAAAGTTGGTCTGGGCTTTTGCGGCCATCGACGTGATGTCGATCGTTTGCGCGGCGCTCGCTGCGCCCGGCGCCCATTGATCCAGCAGCACCTCTGAGGTGACGCCGAAATTCGCGTCGTTCGTGGCGTTGGTGAATACGTTCGGAAATGTGCCGGGCGTGACGGCGGTCACGGGCGTGGAATTGGTGGTCTCAGGTGTTGCGTTAAACGGCAGCGTGCCGCTCACGACATTCGCCGGATCGTACGTCGAGCGAGAGACCAGCAGATTCCCGGCGGTGAAGTTGCTGACAGAAGCAGGTGCAGTGCCGCCGGCACTGGATTGCGGCGTAGTTGAATTCCCACCTCCGCATCCGAATAGCGTCGAGACCAGAACTGTAATTGGAAGTAACCTAAACGTCGCTTTCGTTGCCATTTATCAAGTCAAACCAAGGTTAATGAAATGAGTGCATGCTGCCGATATAGCGCGCCACAGACGTTACGAACTATCCATGTCAAACCAGTGAATAACGAATTACGAAATTTAAGAATTGCGGCGCTGGCACTGCAGACTTTTCCGGAACTGATGAGACTCACTGAAGGGGTTGACCACTCTTCAAGGCTTTACATTGCACGCTGTAAGCCAATGGGCTACGTGCTCCATGACTTGCATCACTTCGTTCACTCAGATTATCGTTAGGATTTCTACGCAGGCAGACCGACCCCCTGAGCCCACCGAACGTGGGCCAGGAGCGTGTTCCTCACACCCTTACGCGGTCGGTTTGCGGAACGGACGGCGTTGCGCTACTCCGCAGAGTCCGGGCCTCCATCACTCGGGAAACGTCTTGCTTGAGCAGGTAGACAGAAACCACCAGCAAGACAAGATCCTTCAAAAGGAAGGCCGACACTATTGTCATCGCAGGAAACCCTCCAGCGGCAGGTTCCCACGCGCCAGGCGCAAATGGAAAGATCGTGAACGTGGCAATGAAGCTGAACGTAGAACCGAGAGCGCCCAGCACTCCCAACTTCTTATTCCAGAACCCAAGAAACAGTAGCGAGCCAAAGGTCCATTCCGCAGTTCCAAGCAAGATGCTCGTGCCTCCAACGCCCAGGACCGGAATCATCCAGAAGATCAGCGGGCCGTGCGTGATTAATGGAATCAGCCCTGTGATTTCAGCATCAAACCATTTGTCGTAGCCGAACCACGCGAAAATAACCACCATCGCGGCGCGCAGCAGGTGGTAGTCGAGGTCGCGTTTCAGGAGACCCGAACGCCCCAGTATATCGACGATGTAATTCATGATTTCCTCCGCGTTGAAGCCATGACACCTTCGGTGCCGGTGGCGGCCTGAACCGCAGAGATCTGGATTTGCGACATTGAAAACTCCTTTCGTTGGTTCGCTTTCGTCAGTGCAACCAGTATGTCTGTCAGGAGCCTTGCTTTTAATACTCAACTGACTCGATAAGTTGCCTGAACGTATCAAACGACCGGTGCAATCCTCGACCGGATCGATTGGCCAAGTCGCGTTGACCACCCAGCCGGATCGCAGGCACGACGGGAAGCGTTCGCCCAAGCCTGTCAACGACAGGCGGCCGCCACGCGATCAGAGCGGGGTGAATGTAAATTGCATGGCCAATTACTTCGCATAGCGACTGTCGCACTACCCGATTCGCATTATGCGAATTATTATTTTTATGCAATAAGCGTTTTATAAGATGACGTTTTAATTTTTAAAGCAAAATGTAATTGATATGATAGGCTTCTTTCCGGCGGCAATCCCACGTGCTATCAGGCATTGGGTAATGCCTCCATCATGTTCAATAGTGCTTACCTTCCAGACGAGGCGAATATGCAACAGGAAAAGGTAGAGATCGACCTGAAAGACTGGTTTGACGCCGAAACGCACGAAGCGGCAGCAGAAATGATGCAGTCTGACGCCGTGGTGCCGTTCGGCACCGCGATGTGGCCGTTCTAAGCTTGTCCTCCGGTGGCGGATGCCATCAAGGTGTCCGCCGCCGGAACGTTCCGTCCTTCTGCAAGGAGCCAGTGCGTTGACTTCCATTGTCCAAAATGCGTCTGTTGCACACTTTGCCTACTATCTGTCCCACCATCCGGCTGTTCTCGGCAAAGCCAACTGCACTGTCATGCTCGGCTACACCAGCGGGTATGAGGACATCGCAACCGAAATCGAGGACGGCACGCGTAGTCTTCCGGGCTATCAGTTGCGTCGTTTCGAACTCGATCATGCTCCTCAAGAGGTACTGAGCAACGCGATTCGCGAGGCCGACGTATTCGTTTTCTTCTACGATTCGTCGACGCTGCCTCGACCGCAACCGGGCGGTCCCGGGTTTGTACGTCAGTTGCAATCAACCATGACCGAGCACTGGCGCAAATCCATTTTGTTCAAGGACTACGGGCCATACTTCCGCGAAGCATTCAGCGTCGAGCCCGAGCGAATCGATGCGCTAAACAGCCAGCTTATCGGCATTGCCGCCGGCGCAACGCATCTGGCGTTCTCCAACGGCAAAGGGTCCTGGCTCAACGCACCGTTACATTCGGCGAAAAAATGGACCAGCATCAACGGTAAAGGCAATTTCGATCTCGTCCCGGGTGAAATCGCCACGCATTGCGACGACATCAACGCGTGCCTGCAGTTCACCGGTACGTTCCTCAGCACGATACCGTTCGCGGTGAAATACGGCGTTATCTCCTCTCCGGTCACGATCGTCGTCGAGAAGTCCCGTATTGTTCGTGTCGCTTGTGAAAGCGAAGGGCTCAGGCGCGACCTCGAGGCCTATCTGTCGGCCCATCCTTCCAACAGCACGATTGAGGAACTGGGAATCGGTACAAACGAAGGCGTGCGCAGCCTTTATGGACGCAACGCCGGATTCGAGGAACGGCACTGCGGGCTGCACCTCGGCTTGGGTGGCGGTGCCGTGGGCAGTCATCACCTGGACTTGATCTTCAGTTCCGGCACGCTTCAGTTCGACGAGCGGATTGTATTCGACGGGCAATATCGCCTATAGGCCCCGTTACGCACCTGATGCAGCCGCCGCGAGTCCCGCTCACACTCATCGCGGTCACCTGATAGTCACCGCACCGCGGATGCGGCCAGTCGACCGCGAGCGACGACTCCCGATCAAGCGTTGTAACGGCCTGCAAGCACAGCGGAACAGCTTTCAAAAAAACGAAAACGCGCAGATTGATCTGCGCGCTTCGATGCATTGCAACTACAGAATACCCACGGTCTGAAGCAATGACGTCAACGGTGGTCTGTAGCATTCAACCCGGGCGACTTACGAGCCGAAATAGACCGGCTTCATCCCATCGTTTGCATCCGGACGAATCGAACCCTGGATTTCGTGGCCCAGGCGAGAAACATCGGTACGGAACGAACGCAGATGCTGATGGGTTCCCGACGCCGACGTGCCGTCCGCAACACCGCCGGCATCTCCGGCAGCATCGTTAACATGCACGACCTGAGAATTGACCGGTGCTGCCGCCTCGTTCGATTGAGCGAAAGACGATACAGCGGGAATAGCAAGAGCAGCGGCAACCACGAGCGATTGAACAAGCTTCATGATCCTTACCTCCGGGCTTGATTTTCCGCAAACACCCGTTTGCGTTTCAGTGCTTGCAGTCTAGGCCGGAGGCGGCTTGTGATTAAGCCCCTGCGGAACAATTGAAAGTTGTCGAAATAGGTATAAACCCTTATGCATTTCAAAGCGAATGGGGCCACATCGGCGCGCATGGTGCTCGCCGGGGATCGCCTTCTGCTCCACGTCGTCGTTCGACAAAGCAACGGATTTGTCATCATCGTTCGCCCCGGTCGGTCACCCTGCAACGCCGCTTGAACGAAGCCACCTCAGGGTGACGCTGCGGATAGATGACGGTGAAAACCGGATATGCGAGTAGCGCGCCAGCGAGTTCGGCCAGCAAGTAGAGACCGGCCGTGGTCGAATTCAGCCCGATCGAACCATTGGCCAGTAAAGCCGCGCAGGTGATGGCCGGATTGGCATACGAGGTCGATGGCATCGCGATGATCGCGCCGAAGAGCCATGCGCCGACCGCAAAAGGGCCGACTTCTTTCCGGGCGCCGCGGGCGCAGCCGAAGACAACCATCAATAGCCCGAAGGAGGCAATCAGCTCACTAGCGACGAGCGACCAACTCGGCACTTGCGGGTGAGCCAGATGCACAGGCGTTCCAAAGACGGCGTGGGCCAGCAGCACGCCCAGGACCGCGCCGACCAGTTGCGCGGCGATGTAAGCAAGAGCGCATCTGAGCTTTCGCTCACCACCGAGCCATTGGAGGCCGCTGATCAGTGGGTTGAAATGGCCACCTGATGCTGAACCGAACGCTACGATCAGGCCAGCAAGGGAGCCCGCGATCCCGGCTGCACTGACTGCTAGCGCGAGCACCGGACTGTTCGGGAATAGCCTATGGACGCTAAGCCCCGAACCCGCGGCAACGAGCATCAGCAGGCATGTCCCGACTCCTTCGGCAAGCGCACGGGACGCGAGCGAACAGGTCGGGTCCTTCTCGAAGAAGCATGTCTGCGCGCGCTCTGTTGTCATGGTTACGAGTGCTCCGAGCCCGTATCGCCGGGCGCCGACTTGCGTCCCCACGCGAGCCTCGACCTCCTTCACCTTGAGAGCGAGTTCGGTCGGCGCGAGGATTTTTTCCGGAAGAGGATATGGGCAAAGGCCACGACCCAGCGCTGATAGTAGGGGATTTCGCCGTCATTTCGCTGCCGAGTGCCCAAAGCCCCGTCGCTGAAGGCCCGTGTTACCGCCATGCACGACACGTCCATGCCTTCTCGTACGATATATTTCGCGAACTTCACCGCTCCCATGCGCTCACACGCCAGACCGTTACCCTCCCTCCGGCTTCGGCACTTTCCCGGAAACGATGGTCTTTACAGGTTACGGGTAACTGGCCCGAAGATATCCGGCAACTCAGGAAAATAGTCAGCGCAAGCTACGCCGCCAGGTTGATGGACTCAACCCGGTCTCCTTCTTGAAGGCCACGCCGAATGAGCTTTGATTGGCAAATCCCACTGCCAGTGCGATTGTTGAAAAGCTAAACGTATGGTCGCGCAACAGCGCCTTTGCTCTTTCGATGCGTTGGCAGCGCAGCCAGGCGTGAGGCGACATTCCCATGGATTGCCTGAAGGCGAAGGAAAAGTGTCCGGCGGAAAAGCCGCACAGGCTCGCAACATCGGTGAGCGACAGATCGTCCTGGAGACGCGCAATCATGTAATCGCAGGCCCGCTTGCAGACGTTTGGCGGCAGCCCCCCGCGGCGCGAAAGATTGCTTGTTCCGGTGTAGGTTGAAAGGTGCCTGACGAGATGAAGCGAGAGAAACATAACCGCTGTCTCGAGGTAGAGAAGACCTTGTCGGCCTTCGCGTTCGCATTCCTCGTAGAGCAAGTGCGCGAGTTGCCATGAAAGGGGATGGTTGTAACCCCACGTCTCGATGATGTCCATCGCACTGAGATGTTGCAGTTCACAGTTCCGCAATATGTATTCGGGTTCGAGCTCGATAGACAGAAAGCGATAGTTCGACTTTTCCTTGATTCTAAACTCGACTTCGCTGCCTGGCGGCAGTACAAGCCCATAACGCGGTCGGTTTCGATAGCTGAAGACGTGCTTTCCCGACTCCGCGTCGGCCTCGACGAATCCACCGTTCCACGAAAATTGCAACGCGACGGAGCGCGTGATGATTTTTGCGGCGCCGGCTACAGAACCGATCTTGTGGGCGGCGGCCGTGCCTCCCGCCCATTTAATCTGCCTCGACTGTTTGACGGTTCCGCTTACGTCCGACCATATGGTCTCCGGATGACCTGGGGCGCTGAACATGGGCGCTGGGGTTCCTGCTGACGCTTCCACGCGTGGAACACTGGGCATGCTGGATTGCACGATAGCTCCTCACAGGACCTGCCCGACTGGGACCACCGACTGGGACTGCAAGCGACAGCTCTGGCATCCATTGTCTTGCGGCCCTGTAAGTAAAGCAACGATTACACCGTCCATCCCTTCGCAAGCATGAGCGCGTCGCCGTTAAACGGGTCCGACGAACTTTATCTTCATTTCGAACGAATTCCGCAGTTTCGGACGAGAACGCATGGCGAGCCGCCGCTATAGTCCCGCATGTGATAAGCGGCAACCGTGGTTGTCGGTGTCGCTTTCCGCGATCGTCGTGATCTCGGCTATTTGTTTAGTTTGCCTACAAAACCATGTTCGAATCGACCATGAAAAGAAGTGCGCAGCAGCCGCCCTGCACGTTGAGCATCGTGGATGAGAGGGTGTGGCGCAGCCCGATCGTTGAGCGATTGGAAGACAAACGCGACGCTGACCGGATCGTGATATCGCGGTGGACGCGACGACGGGAGCATGAAGTTGATACGGGTCACGCAACGCATGCCGACGCTTACGTGATTGGTATCAGCTTGCGCCTATCGCGAGTCAATTTTTTTCATGAAGACACGCTTGCCTTCAATGGGCAAGTTCTTCCAGGCATGTTTCAGGTCACCTGCCCGGGAGACACCGCTCGTGCCATTTTTTACGGCGCGTGCGACGTCATGCATCTGCTTGTCCCGAGTCCGCTCTTGCATTCGTTCGCGAATGAAGCGTGTCCGGCAAAGGATCCATCCAGTTTATTACGGGGCAACCCAGGTCTGGTTCACGACCCATGTCTCGAACGGTTAGCGAATGCCCTGCTAGTCGCCGACGGATCCTTCCTGGAATACGGTCAGCTATACGCCGATGGCATCAGCATGGCTTTAATTAGCAGATTGATTGAACTGCGGGGACACCCTATCCGGCATCGGTCACGGGGACGTCATGGCGCCCTGCCGGCATGGCGGCTAAAGCGCGCAATCGAATATATCGACGCTTACCTGGCAACTCCCATCGGCCTGCAAGACATTGCAAACGCGGCAGGGCTTACACGAATGCATTTTGCGGCGCAATTTCGTGCTGCCATGGGCGTTAGCCGCATGAGTATTTGTTGAAAAGGCGCATCGAACACGCTCTGGAATTGCTGTTTGACAAGCACATCCCGCTCATCGATGTGGCACAGCGTGTCGGCTTCCGATCACAGTCTCACTTTACGACAGTCTTTGCGCGAATCGTCGGCACTACGCCGAAACGTTGGAGAGATCAGAAATGCTTGCACGTTATATAGATCGCGGCTTAGCGCGGGCACGAGCGACGAGCCGTCGCATATCGATGCAGAACCGCATCGTGCGATTCAAAAAACCCCCTTCAGCGCTCCACGATATTGTCCGAACGACTATCACGCGATCTACCGAGCTTGACGGAAATTGAGTTGGGTTTTGCGACACAGGCCCGCGTGCGGCCTCAAATCAAGGAGAGTTGATCATGCAACAATTTGCCCGAGTTCTCGTGAAAGACGAGGCTATTCCAATCATTGTCAAAGGTGACCAACATCTGGACCTGCGCCCGGTCGTGGTGGACATTACACCCGAAGCGATCGCCAGCGGCGTCCTGAACCATGTCGATATGGCTGCGCTCGCGCCGCTGAGTGGCGAATTCAGCTACCTGACGCCGATCGCCGGCATCCGGCAGATCGCGGCGACCGGCTTCAATTACTGCAAGCACATCGAGGAGTTCAAGATGAAGCCGCCGACGGAGCCAGAAGTCTTTCTCAAAGCGGTCACGTCGCTTACCGGACCAAACGACGCAATCGCACGAGGTCCCAACTCCGGCGTGAAACTCGATTGGGAAGTCGAACTGGCGATCGTGGTGGGCCGCGAGGCTCGCGACATCGTGGCGACGGACGCGGCCGACTACATCTTCGGCTTCGTTTGCATCAACGACATCTCGGACCGCGCCACCCAGGTCGATGCCGAAGGCCAGCAGCATCTCGTGCGTGCCAAATCCCGGCCGGGCTACTCGCCGATCGGGCCGTACCTTGTCACCGGTGTCGACGGCATGAACCTCGATGTATGGACGAAGCTGAACGGCCAGTTCGAACAACAGGGCAATACGAGCGACATGCTGTTCGGAATCAGCGAGATGCTCGCCTACTTCTCGACCCACATGACGCTGCTACCCGGCGATCTGCTCGCCACGGGTACGCCGCCAGGCGTCGGCTTCGGCAAAGACCGCTTTATGCAAGTCGGCGACGTGCTCGAATGCGGCATCGAGCATCTCGGCGCCCAACGGCATGAGATCCGCCCCTGAGCATGCGGGCGCAAGCCGGGGCTCATAGGCCCCGCCTGCGCGCCTTCCGACGCGCCCGACGGGTGGCTGAGCCCTCGACCACAGGGTGATCTACCGGACAAGCGTTTTTCCACGACGTCCATCATGAAACCGGCAAACCCTTACCACCTCCGCGTTGCCAGTAATCCAAGGCTCAGCCAATGAGATCGGCACCTGTCGTAAGGACGATTTTTCCAAAGTGCGTGCCGGAATCGATCAACTCGTGAGCACCGCGAGCGTCGGCAAGCGCAAAGGTCTTGTAGACGACCGGTTTGAACTTTCCGCGCTCGATGTACGGCCAGACCTGCTGCTCCAGTTCATTGATGATCGTCGCCTTGTCTGCGGATGTGCGCGATACAACCCACACAAAATAGTCACGCGCGGCTTGGCTACGGCCGAACGGCCGATTCATGCAGAGTGAAAGCCGACATTCGGCCGTCTCCAGATCTGCACCTGTTCGAAACAAAAAAGCGCATACTCCGCCGTGTGCGCTTAACGCGGCTAACGGCAGAAATCTTGGAACAACTCGGTCATTTGTTCGTTGTAGCTTTACTTCGCTCGCTCTCCATACTTCCTTACGAATGGGTCGCCAGGCTGGGCAGCGCGCTCGGCGCGGCACTGTATGCGCTTCCTGGTCGTCGCAAACATATCGTCCTCGTCAACTTGCGTCTCTGTTTTCCAGAAAAATCAGTCCGTGAGTTCGATGAACTCGCGAGGGAACACTTCCGGCACGTCGTTCGCAGCTATCTCGAACGAGGCATTCAATGGTTTGGCAGCGAGCAAACGATCAGAAATATCGTCGAGGTCGAGAGCGAGATTGACCTCGAAGAGGAGAACCCTCCGCCTACCATCTTTATGGGATTTCACTTCGTGGGAATCGAGATGGGGTGCATGCTTTATTCGCTGCAGTCACCCGTCGCTGCGCTGTACACACACATGTCGAACACCCGTCTTTGCGACCTGGCCAGGCGGCAACGCGGCCGGTTCGGCGCAGAGATGATTGAACGGTCGACAAGCGCCCGGAAGATCGTCAGACTCCTTCACGAGGGCAAGCCGGTCATGCTTGCGGCGGACATGGATCACGGCATCGAAAACTCTGTCTTTGTGCCTTTTTTTGATGTCCCCGCGTGCACGCTGACTTCAGTTTCGCGACTTGCGAGAATGGGCCGCGCGCGCGTGGTGCCGTTCGTTACGGAAGTACTGCCGGATTTCAAAGGGTATCGGTTGAACGTATTTGCGCCGCTCAGCGACTTCCCATCGGCAAGCGACATCAACGACGCGCGTTGCATGAATGCGTTTCTCGAGACCCAGATACTGAAATTTCCCGCCCAGTATTACTGGGTACATCGACGCTTCAAACATCGGCCGCAAGGCATGGCAGCGGTATATTGATCGTGCGATGCGCGAGGCTCATTTGTTACCTGAAGCTATCAAAACCGGATGAGACCACCGCGAACCGCGGTGCCGGTCAACGATGCAACGGACATGTTCGGCACACGAAGGTTCGTTTCCGAGTCACTTTCGCGCAATCTTCACGCAACCCGCATCCCGTTCATCGCCGGCCGCTGCGCGGCAGGCGGAAACACGTTCCACGAGCCGTCGGCGTGCCGGAAGAAGAAGATCGCCAGCAACCCGCTGGGCCGCGCCGTCTCGACGCACACACATCGGCCGCCATGTCCGCGCATACGCGACAAACGTGTCACGCGCGCGGGCATCGCGGGCGTCGGTGCGAGCCACTTGTCCACTGCCCAGTGCAGTGTTTTTCCGGTGCTGTTCATATTGGTCCCTTAAAAGGCAGTCGATCGCGACTTGCCACTTATGCGGCGCGAGCGGCAAGCTCGCCGCCCTTCCCCTTCAGCCCGCGAACGGCAAGTGCCGCGACGACGCACATCAGCGCGCGCAGGCCCGCACGCGGATGCGTGAGGCATGCATGCACCTGTTCACTGCGGCTTTCGCCGAACAGGCACCACGTGCAGAAATGCTCGCAGTTGTTGGTCAGCAGCCGATAACGGTCTTCGCCGAGCCGCGAACGGGCGCGCCGCACCGCCTCAGCGCCAAAGAACCGCGGCAGCGGATGCGGTTGCACCGCGACCGTATGACCGGAGGCGAACTCATCGAGCGTAATTTCGGCAACCGGGCCGCGATGCGTGGAGCCGGCGAATCCGGCGTAGTGAACCACCTTGCCGCCGCCGACATAGATGCCGTGATGCGCATACCCGCGGCGTTGCGTGACGAGGTGGGCGCCGAGTGCCGGTTCGTCGTCGAAGCCATAGACGGTGACATCGGAAACCACACAGCCAGACGCGCGATCCGCGGCCTGCTGTTCGATACTCACTGCCTGGTGGAGGGTGTTCATGGCTTGTCCCGATTCCGCTGCAAGAGTCCAACACTGTTGCACCCTCTTTTGCATCAACCGGGCCAATACGTGCAAACCATTGATCTATAAGGGAACGGCAGCAAATCGCGGCGGTTGCGACCATACGCAGTCAGCCAGAACCCAACACATTCGAGCATTCAGTGTTGGTTTCGATTGATCATTGTGACGTTCCCGCCGCTGCTCCGGCGCAGCGTTGATCCAATCGCTAATGTGTTGGGTCCACCAACGCTGCGTGCATGATTGTGTTGGCGTCGATGGAACGCAAAGCCACGCGACAGCGCGCGAAAATCGCCTTCCGTGCGCCAGGATCACCACGCAATCAACGCGTTAGCGCACCCTAGCCGCAACGGATACAAACTGGCATACCCCTTGCGACATTTGCCGCAGCTATCCTTTGACTTTCAGCCGCGCAGTAACGGCTCTTCCGGAGACTGGCCATGGCTTCGATCGCTATTCACGACCTCTCGCACAGCCTCGCGCTCGACCGCAAAGCCATGTCCGCGATACGCGGCGGCAACAGCGACGGCACATGGGTGTTCGGCTGGATCACGCCGTACGTGCGCAGCACGCCCACCATCGGTCCGGTCGTCAATCTGTACGATGTGCAAAACAATTTCTACGCCAACCAGATGATCAACCAGTTTCAGACCGTCGACGTGAGCAACAACGGCGCGAACTCGAATATCCACGTGTCGCCAGACGCGCTCAGCCGCAACACCGCGTGACCGATGCCGTGAGTTGCGCGAGCCACTTCCACTGGGTGTCGTCAGCGCGCTCGGATACTGGGCCCGTACGCGACATCAACGAGGACGCCTGTCTCGACGAGCCGGCCCAAGGCCGCTGGGCGGTCGCCGATGGGATGGGCGGCCATGCGGTCGGCGATCTGGCGAGCCGGCTCGTTATCGATATGCTCGAGAAGATGCCCGCCACGGCGGGCATCAAGCAGGCTTGCGCGCAGGCGCGCTCACAGTTGCTGGACGCAAACCGACAGTTGCGCGACGAAGCGGCGCGCCGCCAGGTGCAGCGCATCGGCAGCACCGTCGTCGTGCTGCTCGCCAGCGACCGCTTCTGCGGTTATCTATGGGCCGGTGACAGCCGCATCTATTTATACCGGCAGGGGCAACTGCGGCAACTGACGCGCGATCACAGCCAGGTCGAGGAATTGCGCGCGCTCGGCCAATTGACCGAAGAACAGGCGCGCAATCATCCGGCGCATCACATCATCACGCGCGCGGTGGGTGCGACTGACAGCCTGTCTCTGGACGAGGACGCGATCGAAGTCGCCGACGGCGACGTGTTCCTGTTGTGCAGCGACGGACTGTCGAATGAACTCACCGACGTCGAGATTCTCGCCACACTCGCAGCGGCCCCGCTCGATTGCCGACGCGTCACCGATGAACTCGTCGACATGGCGCTCGCACACGGCGGGCGCGACAACATCACGGTCGTCGTCGCACAGGCGGAAGACCCGCTTGCATCAGATAAGACGCTGATCAATCCAACCAGCTGATGCACCCCGCGCACACGTCCATGGCTTAAAGCGCATCAGCCTCGCCATCATCCGCGTCATTCACGTTGCTCTTATGCACAACGCCACGCGCCGGCTGCGGATGACGAAAGTCTTTCGAATGCAGCCCGTGCTTCTTAAGCAGCATCTGCAAGTGCGAGCGATTCATATCGACCCGCCGCGCCAGTTCCGCGACGGTACCGCCGACTTCACGCAAGCCGCGCTGCAGGAACGCCTTCTCCGCTTCGTCGCTGGCCGCACGCTTTGCATCGCTTAGCGAAAGCAGATTGGAGACACCCCCCGCTTCGCCGTTCATCGGCGGCGCAAACGCCGCCGCCGCGGCCGAAGGCATGTGCTCCACTGGCCGCACGTCGAGCGGCAAATGCTCGATATCCGCGATATCGCCAGCGAGACACGAAATGCGATACATGACGTTGCGCAACTCGCGGATATTGCCCGGATACGCATAGGTCAGCAGGAAATCGCGCAGGCGCGGGGTCAATCTGACCGGCCGTCGCTTAAGCATACCCGCCGCTTCGTCGCCGAAATACGAAAAGAGCAGCGGAATTTCATCGCGGCGCTCGCGCAAAGGCGGCAACGTCACGTGAATCACACTCAGCCGATAGAACAGGTCCTCGCGAAAGATCCCTTGCTCACTCAGCTTGCGCAAGTTCCGGTTCGTCGCGGCGACGATGCGTGTGTCCACCGCGATCGGTTCGTCGGAACCGACCCGCTGGATTTCATGCGCTTCGAGCACACGCAGCAGTTTCACCTGACCAGGCAACGGCAGCTCGCCGATTTCGTCGAGAAAGATCGTGCCCGTATGCGCGCTTTCGAATTTGCCCTTGCGGTCGCCCACCGCCCCGGTAAACGCGCCCTTGCGATGGCCGAACAATTCCGATTCGAGCAGATTCTCGGGGATCGCACCACAGTTTACCGAAATAAACGGCTTGTCCGCACGACCGCCGTTCGCATGAATCACCTTCGCCATCAGCTCCTTGCCCGTGCCGCTTTCGCCGTCGATCAGCACCGGCAAATCGGTAGGCGCCGCTTTTTCCGCGATTTCGAGCGCTTCAAGCAGCTTCGGGTTATCGCCGAACGTCCCTTCGAAAATGAAACTGCGCGCGAGCAACGCTTCGCGGCGTGCCGCACGCGACAGATCCGCCTGACCTTCCGGGTCCGCCGTCGCCGCAGCCTGTACAAAGCGCTCCTTGTGCGACATCTGCATCACTTCGTCGCGCAGCGTACTGGCCTGGCGCAACAGCTTTTCGATGTCCGCACGTTCGAGCCGCGACGACCAGCGCAGCGTCGAGCGCAGTATTTCAATCTTTTCGATCAGCCCGGCATAGGAAATCGCGGGGCTGCTGTCTTCCGGCTGGTCGAGTATCTTCATCATGCGCTCAACTGTTTCTGGACGAGCTGGTAGTACATGCCCTTCCGGTTGACCAGTTCCTCGTGCCGCCCCTGCTCGACGATCGCGCCTTCGTACAGTACGAGGATTTTGTCCGCCCGCATGATCGTGCTCAACCGGTGCGCGATGATCACCGCGGTGCGGCCTTTCAGGATGTCGTGCATATTGCTGAGAATATTGCTTTCCGATTGTGTATCAAGCGCCGACGTTGCTTCGTCGAACACCAGCAGCCGCGGGTCGTGATACAGCGCCCGCGCGATGCAGAGCCGCTGGATCTGCCCGCCCGACAGACCGACGCCGCGTTCGCCCACCACCTGTTCATAGCCGAGCGGCATCTTTGCGATAAACGCGTGCGCATCCGCCATCTTCGCGACCTCTTCGATACGGCGGCGGTCCGGCGTATCGTCGCCGCTCGCGATGTTTTCGGCGATCGTGCCCGAGAACAGCAGGTTGCTCTGCATCACATAGCCGATCTGCGCGCGGTAGTACGCCTTGTCGATAATATTCAGGTCGTAGCCGTCCACCGTCATCTTGCCTTCGCTCGGCGCATAGAACCCGACCAGCAGCTTGGCGAGCGTGGTCTTTCCTGAGCCGCTGCGGCCCACAATGGCCACCAGTTCGCCGGGCTTGATATCGAAGCTGATGTTTTCGAGCACATACGCTGAATCGGCATCGCCATAACGAAAGTAGACGCCATTCAGGCTGATCTCGCCCTGCAGATCCGGCAGCATCACACGCGATTGCAGATCCGCGGGCTTCTGCTCAGGGTCGATATCGAGCACGTCGCCCAGCCGCTCCATCGCGACGCCCGCATCGTTGAGCATGCTCCACAGGCCGACCAGGCCCATCAACGGGCTTAACACGCTGCCCATGAATGCATTGAATGCGATCAGCTGGCCGATCGTCATTTCGCGCGCGAGCACGAGATTCGCGCCAACCCAAAGAATCGCGATCGTCGTCGCAGCGTTCAGCAGCTGGCTGCCGAAGCCGACCATGATGTTGAACGCGTGCGCGCGGTACTGCACCTCAAGCGCCTTTGCGTACTTCTTCTCCCAGCGCAAGCGCACCGGACGCTCGATGCCCATCCCCTTCACGGTCTCGACACCCGATAACGCTTCCATCAGAAACGCTTTCGAATCGGTGGACGCCGCGAACACTTCGCGCGCATAGGCCTTGATTTTCGGTGTCGCGAGCACCGTCAACGCGATGATTGGAATAACGAATGCAATCAGCGTCAGTGTCATCTTCACGTTGTAGAAAAACATGATCGCGAAATAGATGAACACCATCAGCAGATTGAGCGCCGTCGTCACCGTCGACTCGGTGAGAAACGCGCGAATCGTCTGGTTCTCCTGGAAGCGCGCGAAAATGTCGCCGGTCTTGCGTTTAGCAAAGAATGAAAACGGTAGCGACATCGTGTGTTTGAAGAACTGCGACATCATCGCAAAGTCCATATTGCGGACCATAAAGTTCGACAGATACGCACGAATCGTCGACATCAGCTGCGAAAACACGTTCGAGATGATCAGCCCGATAATCAGCAGATGCAGCAGCCCGATGTTCTGGTGAACGATCACGCCGTCGAGGATATTCTGGATGATCAGCGGCGGAATGACGCCAAGCACCTGAATCACGAAGGTCGCCATGAACAGGTATCCAAGAATCTTGCGATACGGCGTCAGATACCCGATGAAGCGCAGCCACGGCGAACGCGATGCGGCCAGTTGAATCAGATTCGCGCCCGCCGAAAACAGCAGACAGGTGCCGCTCCAGCCGCGCTCGAAGTCTTCGACGGCGAGCTTCCTGAAGCCGAGTGCCGGGTCTGCGAGCCATACATAGTCGCGCGATACACCGTACACGATCACATAGTGGTAACCCTCCCAATGGACGATAAATGGCAAGTCGAAGCCGCGCAGCGAGTCGAACGTGCACTGCACGCCATGCGTCGCGAATCCGAGCGACTCGCCGGCGCGAGCGAGGCTGTCCAGTGTCGCGCCCTGCGTCGTCACGTTCGCCAGCTCGCGCAGCTTGCCGAGCGTCATCGGAATGCCGTAGTGCCGGCAGACCATCGCGAGGCACGCGGCGCCGCAGTCCATCTCTTCCGCTTGCTCGACCAGCGCAAAACGGCGAATGACGCGCTCGCCCAATTCGGGCTTCGTGTGCAGATCGAGCGTCAGCGGCCGCTTGCGCCGCTGTTCGAGCCGCTTCTGGCGCTCGAGTTCGCGGTCTGAATAGCGTATCCGGTCATCGAGCACTTCGCGCAGCTTCGGGTTGCGCTCAAGAATAAAGTGCACGGTACGCTCGGGAATCACAAGTAGACGCGTATCCGTGCTCGCCACGACGGACGCCATTTGCTCCTGGCGCATCAGGCAAGCCTTTTCGCCGAAAATCTCGCCGTCGCGCAACGTCGCAATGGTGTAGTCGTGCCCTTCCTCGTGGCGCACGATTTTCACTTCGCCCTGCCGCACCACATAGAGCCGGCGGTCATCGCGCGCATCCTGTTTGAGGATTTCCTTACCGGCGCTCACGCGTTTGACGCCGACGCTACGCACGTACTCTTCGAGTTCCGCCTTGTTCAGCTTGCCGCGCAGATCGAATAGCTGCGCGACAAAACCACCCGCGGAATTGATCGCCACATAACTCGCAACGAACGCATGCGCGGCCTGATTGGCCAGAATGACGGGCTCGATCGCCGCATGCGGAATAAACAGCAGCTCGGTTTTCGCCGACGCACGCACTGACGACTCGTGCACATAAGCGCGCAGCATCGCGATCTCGCCGAAGATCTCGCCCTGCTTGCGCACGCCCATGCTGATTTCCTTGCCGTGCTCGTCGGTGAAAATGCGCACCGAGCCCGACTTGATCACAAACAGCCCGTCGGCCGGATCACCGGCATTGCATACCGTTTCACCGAACGTATAGAAACGCGACTGCGCATGTGCCGCGAGGCGCTCGAGTTCGTCGCGCGAAAACGGCGACAGGATCTCGACCGTCGCGAGGAACTCGGCGGTGGACGGCGAGGTTTGCGGAGCGTCCATATCAGTGCGGTCCAGACGCGGTTAGCGTGCCTCGATGATGTGTTCCTGCGCGCGGGCCATCAGCCATTCCTCACGCAGCAGCCGTTTGATCTCCGCGGCGACATCCGCATCGAGCGCCGCCGGATATTTCGCGGTGACCGCGAAAATCTCGAAGCATGACCGGTCGGCCGATACAAACGGCCCGAGCAGATCGCCGACCGCCGCATTGAAAATCTTCGCCTCAATGTCAGGCTTCAGCGACCCGCGCAATACCTTGCCAATCACGCCGCCCGCCGCACCCGTGTCGGCAATCGAATGCTCGCGCGCCATCTCCGCGAAGCCGTCCGGATCGTCATGCAGATAGGAGATCATCTCCTTAGCCTTGCCTTCGCTGTCGAGCACGATATGGCTGACTTCGATCGCGTCGAACTTCGGCGAATTCAACGAGAAGTACGCTTCGATCGCGCCTTCGTCGGCAATCCTGTCAAGCATCTTCTCCTGATACAGTCCGTCCGTGATAAACGCTTCGAACTGGTCGAGCGACACCCCCATCGCATCCAGATACTGGTTTGTATCGGCCGCGCGATGCAGGCCGCGCACGCGGCGAAACTGGTCGGCGCGCTGCTGGATTTCGTCGGCGCTGATCGTGACGCCATGCTTTTTCGCCGCATGCACCGTCAGCTTCTCGCGCACCAGTTGTTCGATCAGGCTTTCGAACTGGCCCGTCAGTTTCAGCAAACGTATGAACTCGGCATCATCGACGACTTCATCGTCGATTCGTACAATCGCGGTCATCTTATTCGCTCCTCAGGTTGTGGCCCGCGCAGGCGAAACGGGCTCGAGGTTGTGCTCTGGTTGTGCTCAAGTTGTGTACCGTCAGCCGGCCAGTTGCCGGAATGGGTCCAGCCCCAGATCGATCAGCCGGCGCTCGCGCACCACGATCTCCGCGCTCGCGGTCATGCCGTAACGCAACGGATAACGGTTGTCCGCGACCTGGTAGTAATCTTTGTCGAGCGTGACGCGGCCCTCGTACACCGGCTGCTTGTCCGGTCCGGACGGCTTGGTCGCCGGCGAGATGTACGCCAGCGTGCCTTTAATAATTCCGTAGCGCTGGTAAGGAAACGCGTTGAACTTCATCTTGACCGCCATCCCTTCGTGGAGGAATGCGCGGTCGCGTTCGGCGATTTCGATTTTCAGCACCGGGCGCGCATCCTTGGGCGCGATGCCGCCCAGCGGCGCATTCGCCTGAATCTTGTCGCCGGTCTGCGTCGACGTGACGTCGGTGATCACACCCGACACCGGCGCGAGAACCAGCAGGAAATTGTCCTTGTCGATATTCTCGAAGCGGATTCGCGCGGCCGCATCCGACACGAGACGCGCAGTCTGTAATTGCAAGCGCAACTTGTCTTCCGTGCTGGTAATCTCGCGCACGGCGGCGTCATACTGAAGCTTGAGGCTCGTCGCCTGCTGGCCGCTCGTTTCGAGCTGCGCGTTCGCTTCGGCAAAGTCGTGGCTCAGGCGGAAATCCAGTTCAGTCAATTTCGATTGCGCCACACGGTACGCGTTATCCGCCTCCAGATACGCATTGCGTTTCTGTTCGACCTGCAGCTCGGCCACTCCACCGCCGCCGGGTTGCGCGAACAGCCGCGAGTATTTGTCGAGTTCGCTACGCGTGGCATCGCGCGTGCGACGCGCATTGTCGAGATTGCTGCGCGCCTCCTCCAGTTGAGCCTTTTGTCCTTCAGCCAGCTTGGTCGTGCCTTCCGACACGCGGTTTTCGTGCAACCGTTCCTCGACTTCAAGCTGCTCCTTCAGCGCTGCCGCCTTGCGTTCCATCAGTTCCTTCTTTTCGGGGAACTGCTTCCATTCGCGCTCCGCGTCATCGAGCTTCAACTGTGCTTGCAGCGCATTGGTCGCCGCTTCGATCGCACCGCGCGCGTTCAGGCGCGCAAGCACATCGCCTTTCGATACGGGTTGGCCTTCAGCGATATAAAGGTCCGCGAGTTCGCCGTCGATTGGCGCGTAGATCCGCCGCACCTCGGATTCGGGCGACAACGTGCCCTGCGCGGTGACGATCACATCGGCGCGGCCGATGAACGACCATAGCAAACCCGCGGCGACCAACGCGACCATCGCAAGCACGAGCGCCTGCGCGATGCGTACCGGTTCGGCCGTCAGAATCGCGATGCCTTCGACGCTGTGGTCCTCCAGCGCCTCATGCAGCGGCTTAGGGTGAGGATCGCGCTTCACCGTCATCCCCTCCGATCAACGCGAGTTTCGCTTTTAACAGGTTCGGCTCCAGCACCATCCGCAGTTCTTCGAGCGAACGCCGCTGCAGTGCGCTTTCGGCATCGATGTCTTCGAGCATCTGGTCCCACTGTGACGGATGGTCGGCTTTGAGCTGCGTATACACGCGCATTCCTTGCCGAGCGGAAGCCTGCGCGTCGAACAGTAAGCGGGCCTGACTGCGGAAACGGTCGGAAATGCCCGATTCGAGCCGCTGGGTGCCGCCGATCGAGCCGTTCGCACGATACTGGTGCCACAGCGTCTGCGCATGCTCCAGCTGATCGTGCGCATGCGCCAACGCGTTGCCACGCACCGCCGCGACGTCCGGCTCGATCGCGCGCGCAAACCATCCGTCTTCGGCCGGATCGAGCCCCGCATAGAACGACAGAAGACGCTGCTCATAGTCCTTGCCGCCGCGATTGCGCCGCAGGTCCGCGAATTGAGCGGCCAGCGCCTTCTTGTGCGCGTATTCGGCTGAAATTTCGGTCGACCATGCACCGCCTGCAATGTGTTGCAAACCGTCGAGCGCAGGGTCGACATCGCCACGCCGCCACGCGGCGAGCGCCGCGTCGTGCTGGCGCACCTCATCGGGAGACGGCAAGCGCGTGGCCGCAAGTTGACGGTATTGCGCGTCGAACGGCGGCGTCGTGAAGCGCGCCTGCTTCATCCGCGCGAGCAGTTCCGTCAAATGGCGCGTGAGCAGCGCATTGAGCAAACCCGTGTATTGCCGCAGGTCTTCGCGCAGTGCATCGAGTCCAGCCAGCCGCGGATAATGCTGCGCGTAGTCGTCGAATACCGGCGTAAGCGCTTCCGGCTTGTCGCTGGCGAGTTGCGCGTTGATCGTCGCATTGAGGCGATCGATCGCGGCGACATAGACCGAATCGTCGCTTTGCAGCTTGCGCAAATGGCTTAGCGCGAGCGCGTAGGGATCGACGAATGCCGGCACGTAAGACGCGATTCGGTCGAGCGCGCGTTGATGACTCTTCGGGTCGTCGTCCCAGTGCTGAAGCAGACGGTTGATGCGATCCTCGTCGCCGTAGATACGGATCGGCGGCTCACCACCCGATCCCGCGGCACTGTCGCGACGCAACGCGAACCGTTCGAGATCGCCGACCCACTGCAATTCGTTGATCAGCGGCGCCGTATCCGTATTGCCCGCGCTCGTCGCCCTCATTCCACCGATCAGCGCGGCCGCGCGGTCGAACTGACGCGTCCGCAACGCGTCGAGCCACCCGGGCACGCGCGCCTTCATCAGCGCCTCGCTTGCCAGCGCCTTGACCGCGTCATCGGCCGGATTACGCGTTAAATAGGCGTTCGCCACCGCCGCCGCCTGCTCATTGTCGCCGCTCGCCAGCAGGTGCTTCAATTCGCGCAGCGACGAACCTCTCATATAAAGCACCGTCGCCACCGCCGCGATCAGCACGACCATCACGATCGATCCGAAACCGATACGACGCAGCGTCGTGCGATCACCGCCGGAAAACGTGTGAGCAAACTCCACCGCAAGCGCGGCGAACAGATGCCGCGGCTGACGTTTTATCGATTCGTCTTCCTGAAGATCGGCGACGGCGGGCCGCGCGGCTTCGTTCACCTCATCCTCGCGCTGCACCGCACGATCCACGTAGAAGATGTCGAGGAACGAATGCGCGGCGCCGACGAAGGTCGTCTTGTCCATATCTATCGCCGGTTCGGGCGAGGGCGTGGCCGTCGAGCGGGCAGCCGCGCCGTCATGCGGCGCAACCGGTTGCGGCGGGTTGTTCTGCTGAGCGTTGTCCTGCCGAGGATTGCGCGCCATCAGATGCGTGACGGTCGGCTCGATCTCGATCGCCTTCTGCACCTTCACCCGATAGACGAAATGGTCGCTGCCAAATCCAAGCAGGTCGCCATCGTGCAGTGCGACTGCGGATTCGTCGAGCCGGGTTCCTCCGACAAAGGTGCCGTTCGTGCTGCCAAGATCTTCGACATAAGGTTCGCCGCCCCGCAAAAAAAGGTGCGCATGGCGACGCGAGATGTAGTTGACCTGATGCGGAAAGCGCTCCTTGTAGCGCGAGAACAGCGCATCGGTTTTGCTGATGAGAAACGGAAATGCACTGACGTCGATCGGCTCGAGGCCGAGATCGGCCCGCTCGGGTGTCAGCGTGACGCTGACCTGCTGCGCCGCGCGCGCCGCAGCCGGATCGAATGCGCGCGGCTCGATGCCGACGCGGTACGCGAGTTCGCCGCCAAAACACAATTCGTCACCGGCTCGCACGCGGCTCGGCGACTCGCACACGCTCACGCCATTGACCGACGTACCGTTCTTGCTATCGAGATCCGCGACATAAACCGCGCCATGCTCGGAAAAGATGCGCGCATGACGCCGCGATAGACGTGTAACGGTCTCACGCGGATAGTCGGCGAACGGCGCCTCGCTGCGACCGATCGCAAACAGGCTCTCGGAGACGCGTATCACACCCAGCGCCGGATGCGAGACCGGCACGAGCACGACATCGAACTCCTGGTTCAGAGTGGCCCGCATCTCAGCAATCGGAGCTTCGCCGGGGTTCATCTCTCTGCATCACTAAGCGTATACCCGCTGACGCTTGCGTTAAATCGAAGCCTCAGAGGAATGCCGTCAGAAAGCGCGGCGGATGGCGCGCGGGCGGCCCGAAGGACCGGGCGGCCGGCACACAGCGATTGTAAGTCACGCATCACGGTAGTCAATTTTCTGCTCGAGCGAATTGGAGGCGGTGCGTCACGTCTTTACCGGGCGTGCTCAGAATGGACAGCGCGCCGGGTTTTCCCTACTGCTTCACGTCATTCACTTGCATCTGGATATCGACCGGCGGCCAGCCGCCGCCAAGCGCCTTATAGAGCAACACCGTGTCCGATAGAATTTGCTGATGGTTCGACAACAGATCGAGTTGCGCTTCGAGGTACGACCGGTCGGTCTCGAATACGTCGAGCTGCGAAATCACGCCCTCCTTCAACTGCGACTTCACCTGGTCCGCGACAATCCGCAGACGGTCAACCTGCTGCAGCAACTCGACACGCTGCGCCTTGTGCGCATCCAGATTGACGAGCGCGCTTTCGACTTCTTCAAAGGCACCCATCACGGTGCGCCGGTATTCCTGCTCGGCGACCGTCGCCTGCGCTTCAGTTGTCTTCACATGGGCGCGCGTGCCGGGGTCGAGAATCGGAATGTTGATGCTCGGCATGAGACCGAACGTGAACGATTTCAGCAAGTCGGACAACGCGAGGCTCGCGGTACCGCCGTGTGCCGTCAGGCTGACCGTCGGCAGCTGGGCGAGCTTCGCTTCGCCAACCAGGTCGTACGCTTCGAGCACCCGCAATTCCGACGCGACGATGTCAGGGCGCCGCGCGAGCAACTGCGACGGCAGGCCCGCCGGCACCGGCGGCAACTGCACGCGTTGCTGCAAATGCCCCGCCGGCACCGTGTACTCGCCGGCCGGCACGCCGATCAATGTGCACAATGCGTTGTTCGCGAGGTCGCGCGAGCGGCGCAAATCGAGCAGATCTTTAGTGAGCCGGTTAATCTCGGCCTGCTGACGCAGCACCTGCGTCTTCGGGATCAGACCGTTGGCGCTCATCCCTTCGAAGATCGTCAGGATCTGCCGGTTCGCGTCGATCATCTTTTGCTGCTCGTCGATCTGATCGTCGAACTGCAGAATCTGGAAATAGGTCGTCGACACGTTCGACACCAGTTCCAGATAGCCCGCGCGCCAATCGGCTTCGGTCGCGCGAAATTCGGCCTTTTGCGCCTGCACGCCCTTCTCGACCTTGCCCCAGATGTCGATATCCCAATTCACCTGGGTCGCGAGGTTGTACTGCTGTGAAAACGGTGAACCGGTCGTCTTCTGGAAGTTCGCGCCCGCGCCGAGGTCCATTGTCGGCAATGCGCCTGCCTTTGCTTCGGCTATCTGCGCGCCCGCGACGTCGATGCGAGCGGCGAGAATCTTGATATCGAAGTTGCCGTCGATCGATTTCGCAATCAACGCGTTCAGGTACGGGTCCTGGAAGCTCTTCCACCAGTCGGGTTCAATCGTATCCGCGGCGGAAATCGACGTGCCGGTGTGATCGGTCCACGATGCCTTTTCCGGTGTGTCCGGGCGGTGGTAGTCCGGGACATGCGCATCGATGCAGCCGCCAAGCAAGGTGGCCGCGAGTAGCGCTTGAACGGCCACCGCGAACTTGCGCATGGCTACCCGGCGATCGCGCGGCCGTTGCATGACACGGCTGCGGATACAACCCGGCAAGCGGTGAACCAATGAACGAGGCAACGCAAACACGATATTCTCCGAACGATCCCGGCGATGCCGCACAGCGAACACGTGCGATTCAAGTAAAGCACGGGCGCGGGTCGTGAGGAAAGGACGATTCTGCTTATGGGCTTTTTGATGCGCGACCGCGGCTACGGCGATGAAGCTTGCGGCGTGGCCCGCGGAAGGCCCGGTCCAGCCTCCGCGGCGCCGTCAGGCCAGCTTAATGGACGTTGACGTTGTTCGTCCCGGTCATGGTCGGCGTGATCGTCGTGTCGAAGTTCTTCGCGAACGCGTTGCCATTGCCGCTCACGTTGTTGATCGACTGCGACTGTTCGATCAGCTGTTGCGCACTCACGGTCTTGCTGTTGTCGAGACTGAACGACAGGCTCGGGAAGTACGGGTAGGCAATATAGCCGCCACGCACGGCCTTCATCGCCCTGCTGTCGAGTTGTTCGGTAACGTACAGGTCCTTGATCATCAGCGAGGTCATCACAGTTCTCCTAAGAAGTGGACGCAGGATTGCGTTTTCAGGTTCGAGCATTCTTTGTCTGCTCGGGCCTGACTGACGCATAGGCTGTGCCAGTGATGAACGCGCTTTCCGTCGATGCGCGCAACGCCTTGAAAATAAGGCCCTTTCTGCTTGACGTCCGATTTTCCGGGGCGTTTTGTCGAGCGTATCGCCGCGTCGAACCGATGGGCCGGAGCCAACAGAACGCCAGCGTGTGTCAGTGTCGGCGTCACACTTCACTTCGCTATCACCGTGATCTTCTTCGAGTAGATCGGCGGATCATGCGGCACATGCTTGTCGTCCCCCATCAGCAATTGCAGCGTGTGCTTACCGGGCGGCAACTCGATCATCGTTTCGGTTTCGCCCGCACCGAAATGCAAATGCTGGCGATCCGATGGAATCTCCTGGTCCATCGGCGGCAAATCGGTATCGATCAGCAGATGATGATGGCCCGTGTTCGGATATTTGACACCCTTGGGCGCAACGCCCATATAGCGCAGCCCGAACCATACGCGAAACGGCTTGTTTGCCGGTACGACCTGCCCGTCGTTGGGATAGCCGATATACGCGATCGCATCGCGCGGCGCCGGCGTGGTGCCGGCCGCGACGGGGCTCGACACGAAGGCGGATATCAACGCGGCAAACGCCGCAGCGGCAAGGAACTTGTACATGAGCTGGGTTCTCCGTCGGCGACCATCGTGCCTGCGGGCCCATGGTCCGCAAGGTCCGGCGCGGACGCTATTTGACGATGATCGTGATCTTCTTCGAGTACACCGGCGGCACGTGCGGCACGTGATTGTGGTCGCCTAGCAGCAATTGCAATGTGTGCTTGCCCGGCGGCAATTCGATGCGCGCATCGGTTTCGCCTGCGCCGAAATGCAGGTGCTGACGGTCGGACGGAATTTCCTGATCGAGCGGCGGCAAATCCGTGTCGATCAGCAGATGGTGGTGGCCGGTATTCGGGATGTCGACGCCCTTCGGGCACACGCCCATATTGCGCAAACCCATCCGGACCCACAGCTTGCCGCCGGTAATCACCGCGCCGTCGTACGGCCAGATGATGTACTCCTGCGCGCCTGGCGGCGACGGCGTCTGCGCGGCGCAGCGTGCAGTCGAAGGACCCAGAGCGACGCATGCGGCCGACGCGATGAACAACGCGGCTAGCACGCCCGGCATTCTTGTTCTTCGCATGGCGCATTCTCCCGATGGAAGGTCAGGGCTTCGCGGTTCTGCTTTAGCTTAGGACGTAACTTGCCAAAAAGATACGCGACACTCGTTAACGTTATGACGTTCGGACTGCGTGCTATCTTTTCGATGACGGCCGGCGAGACGTCCCCTAGATTTAAACGGTCCAACGCGGACAGGATTGAATATGTGGCGAAAACTCCTGCTGGTGTGCATGATCGGGGTCGGCTACGCGCAAGCGGCCGGCGTTGACACAAAGCTTGTCCCGGTTGTCGACGAAAGTGCGCAAGTCGCGGTTCGACCCGCCGCGATGGTCAGGCCTGGCCCGCATACCGTCGACCGCAAGGTTGCACTTGTGATCGGCAACGGCGACTATCCGACAAGCCCGCTTGCCAACGCTCGACGCGATGCACAGGCGGTCGCCACGGCTTTAACGGCACTAGGCTTCGAGGTCATCCGCGCGACCAACGCGACGCCGCCGCAAATGAATGAGGCAATTGCCGAATTCGGCAAGCGTCTGCAAGCGGGTGGCATCGGTCTCTTCTACTTCGCTGGGCACGCCATTCAAACACCGGGTTCGACGCTGCTGCTCGCGACGGGCAGCGACGTGCGCGCACCCGCCGCTTTGGTGCGCGACGGCATCGACGTCGCAGCGGTGCTGCGCGCGATGTCCGCCGCGCGTCCGCAGCAGCGCAACGTGCTGGTGCTGGACGCTTGCCTTGCACAACCGTTCGCGCCGCCGGCGCACGCTGGCGCGGCCCTGCCGGCATTGCCTCGTCAAACCCTGATTGTGTATGCGACGGCGCCCGGCGGGTTCGCGCTGGACGGTCGCCATCATGGCTTGCTGACCGCCGCATGGCTGCACGAACTGGAAAGCGCGCACGATGCTGACGTCCGGACGATATTCCAGCGCGCGTCAACCGAAGTCGCTCAGGTATCGCGTGGTCAACAAAAGCCATGGATGGCGTCGACATTCGACGACGCGCTCAGCTTGACCGACGGCCTGCCTGCATTCGACGCGGCGCAGCGCATCGCCACCGCAGACGCTCCGACGACGCAAACCCGCGGCATCCTGCCGAAGGACAGCAATGAACAATACGAACTGACGTTCTGGGACTCGATCAAGGACAGCAACTACGCAAGCGACTACGAGGCGTATCTGAAGGCGTATCCGAACGGACGCTTCGCGACACTCGCGCGCGCGCGTATCGAGCGTCTCAAGGCGTCCGCGGGCACACAGAAACCACCGGTGGCACCCGCCGCTGCGTCGACGCCCGCACCGCAAGCCGTGACGCCCGCCACGCCGACACCGCAACAGCGCCCCGCGGCCGCCGCAACACCGCCCCCCCCACCCGCGGCGCCTCCGCAACCGTCGGCTAAAGCGACGGCGACCGCGAGCGGCGAAGGCAAGGACTGCGCGACCTGTCCGGTGATGGTGCCGTTGCCCGCAGGGTCGTTCACGATGGGCAGCAACTCCGATGACCCTTCCGAAAAGCCACCTCATCACGTCACAATCAGCGCACCGTTCGCCATCGGCAAGTTCGAAGTAACGGTCGAGCAGTGGAATGCATGCGCGGACGCGAATGCCTGTCCACGTCTGTCGCCGGAAAACAACTCTGTCAAGAATGCGCCGGCGCGCGATCTCAGTTGGGACGACGCGCAGCTCTACGTGAAATGGCTCGCAAAAGCGACCGGAAAACCCTACCGTCTGCCGACCGAAGCGGAATGGGAATACGCGGATCGCGCGGGCACGACGACAAAATACTGGTGGGGCGACCAGATGCGCAAAGGCCAGGCAAACTGCAAAGACTGCGGTGATCCGTGGCACAAGGAAGGGCCGGAGAGCGTCGGGTCATTCACGCCGAATCCGTACGGACTTCACGATATGAACGGCAGCGTGTGGGAATGGGTCAGCGACTGCTGGCACAACTCATATCAGAACGCACCGAACGACGGACACACGTGGGACACGCCGGGCTGCAATATGCGCGTGATTCGCGGCGGTTCATGGCGTGAAGGCGGCGACTATATGCTGACGTCGACGCGCTTCAAATACAGCCAGAGCGTGCGGCAGTCTCAAGACGGCTTCCGGGTCGCGAAGGATCTGAAATAACCCGCAGCCCGCGACGCGAAAAGACATCGATGCTTTACTGCCCGCGCGCCTTGCTTGTGATCGGCGCAATATCCGCGACGATCCGTTCCTGCCCATACCTGGCCGCAATCTGCTTGAGCCTCGCGTCGAGCACCCGTAAATAGTCGGCGGCGCTGGGTTCGCTTTCCGGCCTCAGGCTGTCGAACAACGGCGCAGGCGTGATCAGCAACACGACCAGTTCGGTGCCGAACGGCTTCGACACAATCCAGTCGCCCGCTGCACCGATCGTCGCCGTGTAGTGCGGCGGCGCCTGATTGTCCTTCGCGCGCGGCCCGGGCACCATATGCACGACACTGCCGTCGAGCACGTAGTAGTCCACGTTCACATACGAGTCGTAACCCGGCGTCGAGATGTCGACGACCAGCGGGTCGCCTTCAGTCAGTTGTCCACCCGGTGCGCGAGTGTGAAGCGTCGCCACGCGACCCGCCTGCCAGTTGCGCGCCCAGTAAGGCGCGTACGCATCGAGCACCGCGCATTTGTCCGCGCCGAGTGACTGCACATCAAGCTTGAGCGCGTCGACACCCGGCGTCGTGCCGACCGTTTCCTTCAACTTGTCGAGATCACCTGGTTGCGCGACAAAGCCGCGCAGTTGCACTACCCGATCGTGAATCGAAGGCGCAAGCGCCGAACACGGCACTTTCGCGAGCAATGGCGCGACCATGGCGAGCGTCGGCGGCGGAGCGGCATGCGGTGCCTGCGCGTCGTTTTGCGTTCCTGCCTGATGCGCCGCTACGGAGCCACCCGGTTGAGCGGGTGCCTCTGACGCTGCCGCTGCCGGCGTTGCCGATGCCGCGGACAGTTGTCGATCGGCGTCGTGTTCAACTGGCGAAGCACGATACCGGTACACACCCACGCCAGCCGCGATCAGCACCAGCAGACCGGCGACCCCCGCCTTCAAAGGCCAGTTGGACAGCGACGCGAACGTGCCTGCCGCCTTTCCCGCCGCACCCTGAAAGCCCGTTGTCTTGCCGTTCGACGCGCGCGGCTCGTCGATGCAAAACTCTTCGACGAAGCGCGCAACGGTGGGTATGCGCGTCGAGCGGTCGAATGACAGCGCCGCGCGCAACGCGCGCCACTGCCGCGTGCTGATCTGTTCGGGACGCTGCGGCTGACGATGCGCGGCGCGCGCCTGGGTCGCCGACAGCCGGTCAAACGGATGGCGCCCGGTGAGCAACTCATAGGTGATGCAGCCGAGCGCATAGATATCGTCGCGCGGATCGGGTTCGAGATGTTCGAGCATTTCAGGGCTTGCATACGCGGGCGTCAATGCGCCGAGACTGCCCGGGTCGAAAACGGTTGCGTCGTTCTCTTCTTCGGTACGCTGAAATACGCGCGCAATGCCGAAGTCGATTACCTTTACTTCGCCTTGCTCGGTCAGAAACACATTGGCCGGCTTGAAGTCGCAATGCACAAAACCGCGCTCGTGCGCATACGCAAGCGCAGCCGACATGCCGCGCACGATCGGCAGCGCCGCGCTAACCGGCATCCCGTGAAAATCCGGTGTCCGTAGAATCTGGCTGAGCGGCTTGCCGGACAGATACTCCATCGTCAGATAGACGATCGCGCCATCGCGGTCGAAGTCGTACACCGTGACGATATTCCGGTGCGCGAGCACCTGTGCCTTGCGTGCTTCGCGCTGCAGCGCGATCAGCGACTTCGGATTGCCGCGGAACTGCACGTTGAGCACCTTGATCGCCACATACGGCTTGCGATCCGATGCTTCCAGCTTGCGCAGATCGAGCGCCTTGTATACGGTGCCCATCCCGCCGACGCCGAGACACTCTTCGAGCACGAAGCGATTGTTCAACGTATCGCCGGTGCCTTTCACCTGGTCGGACGTTGCGCCTTGCGCGAGCGTTGCGCCAATGGTTCCCGATGGCGAAGACGGCGGCGCGGGTGGCGCTGCCGCGCCCGTTTGCACGGGCGGAGTTTGCACACGCGTTTCCTCACCGCCCCCCGCGAGGTTCGATACCGGCAACTGTTCGATCCTGCGGCGCACCTCCGCATGAAGATCCGCTGGCAGCGCCACCCGTGCGTGTGCTTCGTCGAGAATTTCCAGCAGCCGCGCCGGACCGAGACCTTCGGTCGTCAACGTGTTGTCGAGTTGAGCGACGAACGCATCATGCGACAGCGCGCCGCTCTGGTAATCCCGGATCAGATGCGCAAGGTTGGCCATGGGTGCAAAGCGATGCGGCGCTTGTTGGGATGAGAGGGATCCTGTCGTAATCAATTACATGCGCTCGTTCGATAGTAGCCCGCACGTTTCTCTTTCGCAAACAGAATTGACCGAGTGCCGCGCGAACCGGCTGTGTTGCGAAACGGCCAACAACTTTGGGCAATCCGTTGGCCTCGAACCGTCATCGTCGGCGTGCCGTTCATCGCATGCGATGCGCGCCGATTGCGTTGCAGGCGGATAGGCCCTTGTGCATCAATGGCCTGATCGCTTTAAGGCTGTCTGATCGCACGTCTGGCACAGCCTGTGCGTAAGTGACCTCCGAGCAGACAGAATGCTCAAACGAACCGCAAGACCCATCTTTTCCCTGTTAGGAGAACTTTCATGAAATCGCTCACCATCAAAGACCTGTCCCTGACCGAACAACTCGACAGCAAGGCCATGAAGGCTGTGCGCGGTGGTTATATCGCGTACCCGTCGTACCCGAACCTGTCGTTGAAGTTCGATAACAGCAAGACGGTTAACGCGCAGCAGCTTGTAAACCAGTCGATGGACGTCAGCAACGTCAGCAACAACGGCAACGCGTTCACGAAGAATTTCGACACGACGATCACGCCGACGATGACTGGCACGAACAACGTCAACGTGTACTGATCGCAGCGACACGCGCACGGGAACCGGGAGCACGCATGCCGCACGCGCTCCCGTTCATTGCAGTCCGCCTGTCCACCGCTTCCCGCTGCCTTTGCCCTTCGCTTCCTTGGAGAAATATCATGTCGTCCATCATCATCCGCGATCTGTCCGGTACCCGGGCACTCGAGCGCCGCGCGATGTCCGCCGTCTCGGGCGGCGCACCCGGCAATTCATGGCTCGCCGGCCTCGGCCCGGTTGCCAACGTCAATATCGGCGTTAACCAGAACATCACGCAGATGCAGTTCGTCAACGTCGAAGCACTGAACAATATCGGTGTGATCGGCGCGGGCTTCGTGCCGCCGAACCTGAATGTCAGCCCGAAGCTTTGGGCAAGCACGAATGCAGTCGTGTAATCACGGTCTGCTGTGGAGGCACGGGGGCCTCCGCACCGTGCGCTAGCGCGCGCTTTCAGGTATCCGAAGCGTACGCATTTTCCTATACTGGTTGTTCGAGCCGAATGCGGTTCGCGTGAAGTCTGATGCGATGCAACTTCCACATCGACAGCATGCGCCGCGTGATCTGATCAAGCTTCGGGAACAGCCATGGCCAAGCTCGTTATCAAAGACCTGTCCGCCAGCGTCGAACTCGACCGCGCGGCGATGACCGCGATCGTCGGTGGTACACGTTTCGGTGCGCGCCTGTTCGGCGCGACGGATCAACCCACCGCGTCCCCTACGGTAGCGAGGGTCGTCGATTTTCCGCCGGGCTTTTCTTCCGCGCGGCAAACTGTCGACGAGCGAATTCCACCGCAAAGCCTGTTGCGCAAATAGCCGTCGCACGCAATACGTCGACCTGCCGCGTTACATCGCGCGATGCACGCGCGTGCGCGTGCTTGTGTGGACGATCGGCACGCGATCCGCTCCCGCTCACCCAACAGACAGCGTCCGGGTGTGCGGCGGCACCCAACAGGCCGCTTGTCGAACCGCTTGCCTCGACAGGCCAGTACGCACGACACCTGCCGCCTCACGTACCAACCGCAACGCTTTTGAACCCAACCGTGCGCTGCCGCACGCAATGTTTCGTCAATGGCATTCACCTTGCGCGAGTCGATGCGGGCACAACGTCGTGCTCGCCTCACATCAAGGAGTCATGCCATGAAAGCCACGCTTGTCGTCAACGACCTGTCTTCGCCAGAAGTGTCAAACGTATCGGACGCGTCGAATGCGCCGCACATTCGCGAACTGCGACGGATCGCGCTCGCGCGGGACAAAATGAAACGTATCGTCGGCGGTCGCTCAGTGATTGTGGGCGTCGATGGCCACGGCGTCGGCACGGTCGACGACTGGGATATCAACACAGCTATCTTCGAAGGCCGTATCAAAGGGTCGTACCTATAGCGAGGCCGGCGTTACGCAAACAGGCGGCCCTCTTCGACATAACGTTGGAGGGGCCGCCAATGCTTTCGCCCACCGATCGCGTCGCATCCGTTAACATGGAACCTCGCGCATCGCTTTGTTGCGCGTCGCCGACACCATCACCCGCCTTGCCGACCTATACCCTGCCGAGTGCTTTGACCGCGGAACTCGAGATCCGCAAGAGCCGCTTTATCGCCTACGCGATTCCCGTCGCGGACCGTGATGCCGCGATGGACGAGTTGCGCCGTCTGCGTGCCGCGCATCCGGCGGCGACACACGTCTGCTGGGCGTTGCTGGCCGGCGGCCAGTCGGGGATGTCCGATGACGGCGAGCCGTCAGGTACAGCCGGCCGTCCGATTCTCGAGGTGCTGCGCCATCACGATCTCGATGGCGTACTGGCCGCGGTCGTTCGCTATTACGGCGGCGTCAAGCTGGGTGCCGGCGGATTCGTGCGCGCTTATACCGAGGCCATTGCAAGCGTGTTGCAAGAGGCGCCACGCGTCGAACGAATCGCACTCGCCACGCTTTCCGTCGAAATCGGCTATGCGGACGAAGCGCGGGTGCGCCGCTGGATTGAACAGCTAAACTACGCGCTGGAAAGCAGCACATATGGAATGGCCGTTGGTTTCGCGATTCGTATGCCCGTTACCATGCTTGACGATGCACGTGACGCATTGCGCGATCTTACGCAGGGACGCGCAGTCTTTCCGTCAAACATCGGTTAAGCCCGCTTAAGCGAAGCGGCGGCAACGCGACGGCGAAGTCTCGCCGTGCGTGCCGCCGCTTTTTGCGCTGCCCTTTACTCTGCCGGTTACCCTTTACTACCGCTCGACAGTTGGGGCGCCGCCTAGCTTAGCGTGATCGCACCATTGGCCGCCACGGGTGCGGCGGCCGTTGCGGTGCGCGCCACCGCTTTTCTCGCCGTGCCGCGACCAGTTTTGCGCGCAGCTGTTTTCCCGGCAACGGCTTTTCTCGCGACCGCCTTCCTCGCCGCACCCTTCTTTGCAGCCGTCTTTCCAGCAGCAGCCGTCCGCGCAGAGGTAGCCTTTTTAGCCGCTTTCCTGCCGGCACTCTTCTTTGCCGCAGTCTTTTTGGCGCCGGTGTGTCCCGCAGCAATCTTTCTAGCCACACCCTTCTTGACCGCCGCCTTCTTAGCCGCCGCTTTACGACCCACTGTCTTGCTTGCGGCCTTCTTCGCCGCCGTCTTGATCGCAGCGCTAGCCTCGACTGCCGCGCTGCCGCCATCGATCAAGAACTTGCTTCTGTCTTTCACGTTCTTGATCCATGCCGGCGGCCGGGCATGCCCACTCCAGGTGGCGCCCGTCTTCGGGTCACGATACTTCGGAGGCAGCTTGCCTTTCGTCGCGCCGGCGCTTTTGAGCTTGCCTGCGCCAAGCCCGAGCCTTTGCGCCCGTTCCCGTTCGCGTCTGGCCTTCGCGCGCGTTTCGATATCGTGCGTCGTAAGCCCATGCTTGAGCATCAGTTCGCGAATCTGGTCAAGCGCGCTTTGAGCCCGTCTTGCAATAATGACTTCGGCCTGCGCTTGCAGCTTTTTCATACGCGCCTGGATCTGCTCCAATGTGGCCATACTCCTCTCCTGGTTGAACGATACAAACGGACTATGCCATGGATATACATTGAAGTGCTATGTTTTGAACGTAAAGTAAGGTAATAACAACAATTTCAGGCTTAGCAAACGTCGTAAAAAAGCGAATCACGACTATTGAAATTATGCGCAAGGCAGTCAAGCCGTCATTTTTCCTATTTCACCGCATGAACACTGGCAAACCGTTAGCCGTTTTTAACAGAACGGCAAGCACGTCGATCATGTGCAACACGCCGTGAGAGTGCGGTCTCAGGTCAGATGCGGATACATTCCGGAACAGCAATGCAAATTCCAGAGATCGAATCGACACTGTGTGGGTGATCCGCCAATCAGGTTGCTTGAAAGTTCGTGAGCTTACCCGCACGGGCCAGGTGTCCTCAATTCAATGATCGGGTATTACCATGCCAACACGAACCGCTTCGCCACTTCAACCAACCCGAGGCCCGCCATTCTTACGTTTCGAATATAACGGCTATCGGTGCAACGTTCGGGTTGCGCGCTTGAGTTCCATCCATGCAGCGCTCAGGCAAGGTCTGCTGCGCGCATAGGCGTATTACCCTTAGACTGTTAAGTTGATGCAAGCCGCACCATGCCGATAGGTATCGGCGCCTGGCGCCCTCACTGTTCTAGATCGGGAGATTTCTATGGAGCATGCGTACATCCAGTTGCTGCACCTGCTAGGGGGGCACACTGGATGGACGTTGGCGGTCGTCTTTCTTGCCGCCTTTCTCGAGGCGCTCGCCGTCATCGGGACGTTCGTGCCTGGCAGCACCACGCTGTTCATTGCGGGCGCGCTGGTCGGCACCGGCTCGCTGAACCTCGGCTGGGTACTCGCCTTCGGAATCCTGGGCGCAGTCGCGGGCGACGGCATCAGCTACTGGGTCGGTCATCGCTATCGGCACATCATCCCTGGGGTATGGCCGTTCCGCACGCATCCGAAACTACTCGACAGAGGCCATCAGTACTTCGACAAATACGGCGCCAAAGCGGTCGTGTTCGGACGTTTTGTCGGGCCGCTGCGCGCGGTCGTGCCGGTGGTGGCGGGCATGCTGGAAATGCCGCCCGCGCGCTTCTACGCAATGAACGTGCTTTCCGCGGCGTTGTGGGCGCCCGCGCATATCCTGCCGGGCGTCGTATTCGGCGCATCGATACAGCTTGCCGGCGACGTGTCGTTCCGGCTCGTCGCCGCGCTGGCGATCATCGTCGGCGCCGTGTGGGTCATCTACGTCGTCGCGCACTTCCTTCTTTCGCATGCGCACGCATGGGCAATCACGTCACAGCGGCACGTCGTGCAGTGGGCGCGCCATCATCGTGGGCGCGCCGGCCGCTTCGTGCTTCACATGATCGATCCGGACCAGCACAGCGCCGTGCTGGTCATCGCGATCTCGATCTTCGTGTTGCTGTGCGCCGGAATTTTCTTCGGGGTACTGCAGGACGTCGTGCGTAGCGACCCGCTGGTGCAGATCGATATGTCGGTCTACCGCTTCATGCGTTCGATCCACTCGCCATGGCTTGCCGACGTACTCGCCCGCGTGACCGCGCTCGGCACGGTGCCAACGCTGACCGCGCTGATCGCAACCGGCGTGCTATGGATGGCATACGAGCGCCGCTGGCGCACCGTCGTCTACTGGGTAGTCGCGGTCACGTTTTCGCAGGCGCTGATCGTCGCGATTCAGCTCATCGTGCATCGCACCCCGCCCTGGGGTGGCAGCGCCGACGGATACGCCTTTCCAAGCAACCACGTCGCGGCAAGCGTGGTGATCTACGGCTTCCTTGGCTTTATTCTCACGCGCCGGGCCGGCGTCTACAGCGCGATCATCGTGACGACGGTCAGTACCGCGATCCTCATCGCAATTGCATTTGCTGGTGTCTATTCGGGCCGCTTCGCTTTTTCGGATGCGATCGGGGGTGCCGCATTTGCCGCGTTCTGGGTGGCGATCGTCGCGTTGACCGCAGTCTGGCGCAACCCGCGCATCCGGTCGCCGCGCCCGTGGATGCCGGTCGTCGTGCTCGCGGTAATCTGCGTGAGTGTCGTGCTGCAATACCGCTTTCAGCCTGAGTCGCTCGCGATGCCGCCGATGGTGAACCGCCCGGCCATTGTCGTCAGCGAAGCTCAATGGACCGATTCGCTGTGGAAGACCTTCCCATGCTATCGCTCGGACCTGAAGGGTGACCGGCGCGAGCCGATCACCGTGCAGTGGACCGGCGACGCCGATCAGATTAAACAGCAGCTCAGCAGCCGCGGCTGGGTGCCGGGCACGCGTTTCTCCGCGCGCAGCCTCTTTTCACTCATCTCGCCTGACGTGCCCGCGATGGACCTGCCGGTACTGCCAAAGCTCAACGACGGCGTACCGTCGCCCCTTGTCTTCGCCCGCGAGCGCGAACGCCGCGACGAGCGCGATGTGCTGCGTTTCTGGCAGACCGGCTATGCGGTGCAGCGCAAGGCCGGCGCGCCCGCGACGCCGATCTGGCTCGGCTCGCTCGTACACGAACGGCTGCTGCGTCCTTCGTGGCCATTCAACGTTCTGTACACCGACCATCGGATCGACCCTATGATTGCCGATCAAGGCAGACCGGAATGGCAGGAATTCCAGATGTCGCGGGGGATGGGTTGCAAAGGCGTCCCGATCACGCTGATTGCGCGGTGATCCCCTGCGTCATGCATGCGGCGCGCATCCATGCAACAATCGTAGGACCGGACGTCCACTACCTGCATTGGCTTTACCTCATTTAGCTTGAGCTTGGGTCCGCCATGCGCCGCAAGGAGACTTCCCGTGATCGAATTTCCGGCCGACGCAGTCGCGAAATGGGGCAGCGCGGTGGTGTTCCTGAATGTGCTGATTGCGCGCCTGGGCATTCCGATTCCAGCGGTGCCGCTGCTGCTATTCGCCGGCGTCGCGGTCATGGACCACCGCTTGCTGTTCTGGCACGTGCTCGGCGCGGCGGCGCTCGGTGCGCTGACCGGTGACAGCGTCTGGTTCACCGCCGGCCGGATATTCGGCCGCCGGCTGATTCGCGGACTCGCGCGTTTATCGGTTACCGTCGACAAGCGTGTCAGAAAAGCACGAGCGCTATTTGCCCGTTTCGGACCCGGCATTGTCGCCGTGTCGAAGTTCGTCCCGGGTCTTGCCATCATCACGCCGCCGCTGATGGGTACGACGCGCGTCAGCGCCGCTATCTTCTTCGCGTGGGATGCGCTCGGGGTGACCGCATGGGCGACCTTCTGGCTGCTCGGCGGCGCGCTGTTCGAGCGGCATTTGCGGATGTTCATCGTCGAAGTGCGCCATCACGGCTGGACGGCAATCGACGTCCTCGTCGCGCTGGCGCTTCTCTACCTGCTTTATCGGCTGATCCAGCGCTGGCGCATGCAATCTCCGTTCGAACTCTCAAGCGTCACGCCGGAGGGGCTCGACGAGATGTTGCGCCCGGCCCTGCCTCCGATGATTCTCGATGCGCGGCCGGAGCCGCGACGGCAACAGGAGCCGTACCGGCTGCCACGCGTGATGCGCGTCGAGCGCAATTCGCTGGACGAGGTGGATGCATCATCGGTTGAGCACAATACCGTCGTCTATTGCGTGTGCCCCGATCATGAGACCGCGCGGACGTTGTCGCAGCAAATGCGCGACAAGGGTTTCAAGCAGGTGCGCGCGGTCAAGGGCGGACTCGACGCGTGGGAGCGCCGCGGCTATGCAGTTGATCCGGTGCCGGCAGAACGCGCGCGGTCCCGCGACCGATCGGACCAATCGGCCGAACAGGAATCGTCGTGCGAAGTGACGCTACGCGCGATCGCGTCCTGGCGGCAATTCTCTTCCACCTGATTTCGATCTGAACGATGCGTGAGACTCACATGACGCACCGCAGCGCGACGCTGGCGGATCACGTCCTCGCGTCCGCCGCCGCAACGGGCGCGGCCGTACCCGCGACGACAATGCGGTCACGTCCCTGTGCCTTCGCCTGATAGAGGCTACGGTCCGCTTCGAGCAGCCATCGGTGATAGTCCGGCATATCGCATGTCAGTTGCGCGATCCCGGCGCTGATTGTGCATGGGCATGAAGCGCCCGGCTCGTGCGCCTGCTCGCGCACCCGCATCAGCAATTCCCTCACGATTGCCTGCGTCTCGCGCAGCGTTGCGCCGGGCAGCACCACGCCGAACTCCTCGCCGCCATAGCGGCCGATGCTGTCGCCTGCGCGGAAATGCCGGCGCAGCAGATCGGCGAACGCGATCAGCACCGCGTCGCCGGCCGGATGACCGAGCGTGTCGTTGATGCGCTTGAAGTGATCGAGGTCGATCAGCAGCAGACAGGACGCGTAGCCGTTTGCGCGGCAACGCTCGAACTCCACCGCGAGTTGCCCCTCCCAATGGCGGCGGTTCCACAGCTTCGTCAGCCCGTCTGTGCGGCTCAGGTGTTCGAACTCGCGTGTGCGCGCGGCGAGCTTCTGCGAGACCTGGTACATCGCCCAGCCAAACGCGATCGGATAGATGATGAGGAGCGGCAGGCACGCGATGATCGTCGTCATCGTCGACATCGGCGCGAACTTGACACCCATGACGAGCACGCCAACCGCAATGCCCGCTGCATGCGCGCCGATACCGCGTATGAACAGACGCACGCCACCCGCCGCGATATTGTCCATACTGAGCATCACGAGGATCAGCACGCCGGGCAGCACGTTGAACTGCATCGCGACGATCCAGAAGCCGCCGAATAGTGAATCGGCCATCAGGTTGAGCCGCTCGCCGCGATATGGAACTTCGCACGCAAGCGCGGCGCGGCGCGCGACATGCGGCCAGATAAAGCCGTGGAACACCGCAAGGCTCCATAGCACGATGCCGCGCTGCTGGCCGAGCAGAACCGAAGCGATGCACAGAAAGCCCAAGCCGAAGCCGACGATGCGAAGCCGGTAAAGACGCTCGACAAAGCGTTTTCCCCTGCCGGCCGGAAGATCGGCCGGTTGTTCGGTCATTCGATCCGTTTCTGACGCCATCTGCCACCTGGGCAAAGAACTGCGGGAGACAAGGACACCCAATCGATGCGCGCACCGACGTTCGGTGAGTATGACGTGCTTAATGCGGTAAAAATTCTACCAGCTTATCCTTGCCGCGCTGTACGCTATGGAGGTTTTTCCACATCCCCAGCTGACCACGCCGCCGTTGAACCGGACCCAGCAGTTCCACTGCGAACCCCGCCCTTACCCGCCCATTTAATCGCAGATTCAATGGGTGCATTTGTCAGTTTTTAGCGCGGCATCTCGGTCATGCCTTTGTCATGCTGTCGACACACTTGCCACTCAGCATCGTTTATTCACGCGACCATCCAGGAGGTACACGCCATGCCGGAACTCTCCTTCCCGCAAGCGGGTTCAGCAACCGGAAAAGGCCGCAGTGTCGGCCTCATCATCTTTCTGCTGGTCATCATCGCGGGCGTGGTCTATTGCGCGACGCATCTGATCGACGATCTGCAGGCCGTCAGGCAAGCTTCGTTCCTCCCGTATCTGCTGCTCGGTATCGCACTGCTGATCGCGCTCGGCTTTGAGTTCGTCAATGGCTTTCACGACACCGCCAATGCGGTCGCCACGGTGATCTATACGCATTCGCTATCGCCGAACCTTGCGGTGGTCTGGTCCGGCACGTGGAATTTCCTCGGTGTCCTCACTTCCAGCGGTGCGGTCGCGTTCGGCATCCTGCAATTGCTGCCCGTCGAGTTGATCCTGCAGGTCGGCAGCAGCGCCGGCTTTGCGATGGTATTTGCGCTGCTGATCGCGGCCATTATCTGGAATCTCGGCACCTGGTATCTCGGCCTGCCGTCGTCGAGCTCGCATACGCTGGTCGGTTCGATCATCGGCGTTGGCCTGATGAATCAGCTGATGCACGGCGCTTCGGGCACCAGCGGCGTCGACTGGAACCAGGCACTCGGCGTCGGCAAATCGCTATTGTTTTCGCCGATCGTCGGCTTCCTCGCAGCGGGGTTGCTGCTGCTCGTGCTGAAAGCCATCGTGCGCGTGCCGGCGCTCTATAAGGAACCGGCCGGCAAGGAACCGCCGCCGTTCTGGATTCGCGCGCTGCTGATCCTCACCTGCACCGGCGTGTCGTTTGCACACGGCTCGAACGACGGCCAGAAAGGCATGGGTCTCATCATGCTGATCCTGATCGGCACCGTACCCACCGCCTATGCGTTGAACAAGGCGGTCACGCCCGCGCAAACGCAGACCTTCCTTGCTGTGTCGCAACAGGCGGCCGCCGCGTTCGGCCGGTACACGAACGGCGCGCCGCCGTCGGTCGCGCCGCGCAACGATGTCGAGCACTTCGTGCAGACCCGCCAGCTGTCACCGACCACGATTCCCGCGTTGCAGCAATTGTCGGAGCGCATCGGCCAGCAGGTCGGCGCATCGGGGTCGCTCGCGAACGTGCCGCAGGACAGCGTCAACAATGTCCGTAACGACATGTACATTGCGTCCGAAGCGATCCGCCTGATGCTCAAGGCGAAGACGCCCGAGTTCGCCCCTGACGACGTGAAGGCGATCGAAAACTTCAGGAAACAGATGGACAATGCGACCAAATTCATCCCGACATGGGTGAAGGTCGCGGTCGCGATCGCACTGGGGCTGGGCACGATGGTTGGCTGGAAACGCATTGTCGTCACGGTTGGCGAAAAGATCGGCAAGCAGCATCTGACCTACGGCCAAGGCGCTTCGGCCGAAGTCGTCGCGATGCTGACGATCGGTGCGGCGGATGCCTATGGCCTGCCGGTATCGACGACGCACGTGCTGTCGTCGGGCGTCGCCGGCACGATGGCGGCGAACGGCTCGGGCCTGCAGTGGGGCACCGTACGCAGTCTCGTGCTCGCATGGGTGCTGACGCTACCCGTGTCGATCGCGTTGTCGGCGGGCTTGTACTGGCTGTTCCGCAATCTGTTCTGATCGGGCGTCGCGGCCCATCGGCGCGGCGGCAACAAAAAAGCGCGGCGGAGAACAAACTCCGCCGCGCTTTGCTATTTGAGGCCTGCGTGCCGGTGCGGCCGTGTCCGCGCCCTGACAACGCGTCGTTCAATACAGCTCGGGCACGATCATCTCGGCCGCCACCGGCTGCCGGATGTATTCCGGATGATGCACCCGCTCAGGCAGCGAAATCGGCGCATGCTCGACTTCGTTGTACGGCACCTGGGTCAACAGGTGATGAATGCAGTTCAGGCGCGCCCGCTTCTTGTCGACTGCCTGCACGACCCACCACGGCGCCTCCGGAATATGCGAGCGCTGCAGCATCACTTCCTTCGCCTGCGTGTACGCTTCCCAGCGGCGACGGCTTTCGAGGTCCATCGGGCTCAGCTTCCATTGCTTCAGCGGATCGTGAATACGCGCCTGGAAGCGGATTTCCTGTTCTTCGTCGGTAATCGAAAACCAGTATTTGACAATCTGAATGCCGCTGCGCACGAGCATCTTTTCGAACTCCGGCACCGAGCGAAAAAACTCTTCGTACTCCGCGTCGTTGCAAAAGCCCATGACGCGCTCGACGCCTGCGCGGTTGTACCAGCTGCGATCGAACAGCACCATTTCGCCGCCCGCCGGCAGATGGCTCACGTAACGCTGGAAATACCATTGCGTGCGTTCGCGATTGTTCGGCGCCGGCAGCGCCGCAACGCGGCATACGCGTGGGTTCAGCCGTTGTGTGATGCGTTTGATCGCACCGCCTTTGCCGGCCGCGTCGCGACCTTCGAAGATCACCACCATCCGGTGGCCGGTCTGCACAATCCAGTCCTGCAGCTTCACCAGTTCGCCCTGCAACCGGAACAGCTCACGAAAATAGTGCTTACGTAATGCGCGCGCTTCGTCGGTCATCGCGCCCGCGCCGTCGAGGATGCGGTCGTCGACTTCCATTTCCAGTTCCTCATCGTACGCATCGATAAGGTCTTCCTCGAAACGCCGCTGGCGCGCGGCGAGCGACATTGGGTCGGACTCACGGTCAAGCTCGTTCATCGCGTTTCTCCACGGTTGCGCACTGCCCTCGAACGGCAGCGCCGAAAGGTCGATTATCGATGCGCGAGGTGTCAGTCGTGTTACCTGTCAGCGCGCTGTCATCGAACCTGGGTGTCCGCAAAGTTTACCGCAGCCGTTTTGCGAAGCTCAATTGATGCCCGTCCGGGTCCTGGATATGGAAATAGCGTTCGCCCCAGGACGCGTCGGCCGGTGCGCTCTCCGGGGCAAGGCCCGCATCGAGCGCGCGTCGATACAATGCGTCGACGTCGGACACGTGAATGATCACGCGCCCCCACCCGTTGATCGGCCCATGCGTTTGCGCGATCAGGTTCAGATGAGATCCGCCGAGCGCGTACGACGTAAAGTCCGCATCAGGACCGCCATACGCGAATGGAAAGCCAAGTGCCGCATAGAAACGCACCGCACGCGCCATGTCAGCAGTCGCAAGCGTCACCGCGTTGATCGATTCGATGCGCGATTCGATGCGCGATTCGATGCGCGATTCGATGCGCGATTCGATGCGCGCGTCGACGGAGCCGGGTTGTTGCCCGGACGTGTTCGGGTTGCGGGCCATCGTGCGCTCCTCCTTCACCCCAATGCGAAACGGCAGCCACACGAGAGCGGCTGCCGTTGACTACACTGCGACGGCGCGCAGCGCACGCCGAAGCACGACGTGCGCTCAAAGTGTTACTGGATCACACGTGTAACGCCGCGGCCGCGCGGGTCGGACACAGGGTTCGGCGTATCGCCGTCAATCTTGATCGCCTGAACGTCGCCGTTGAAGTTCTGGCCTTGCAGCACATAGCCTTTTGCTTCGATCTGCTTCGCAAGATCACCGTCGATCGGCGCGTACGGCTCCCAGAAGATCGCGTTCGGCGGCAGCAGTTGATGGTGAAAGCGCATCGCGGCAACGGCATCTTTCAACGGCATGTTGAAATCGTACACGTTGTTGACCACCTGGAAAATCGTCGTGAAGATCCGTGAGCCCCCGGGCGTGCCAATCACGAGCGACACCTTGCCGTCTTTGGTCAGAATGGTCGGTGTCATCGACGAAAGCGGGCGTTTTTTCGGTTCGATCGCATTCGCGTCGCTACCGACCACGCCGAACATGTTCGGCACCCCCGGCTTCGATGCGAAGTCGTCCATTTCGTCGTTAAGCACGATGCCGGTGCCTTGCGCGACGACGCCCGAGCCGAAATAGCCGTTGATCGTATACGTGTTCGATACCGCATTGCCCCATTTGTCGATCACCGAGAAGTGCGTCGTCTCCGCCTTTTCGGGCATCGACGTGCCGAGCCCCGGCTGCACGCTCTTCGTGTCGGACGGCGCATCCGGATTGACTTCGGCCGCGCGCTTCGCAAGATAGGCGTCATCGGTCAGTTGGGCAACCGGCACCTTGTAGAAGTCCGGATCGCCCAGGTATTGCGCGCGATCCGCGAACACGCGCTTTTCGATCTCCGCCATCAGATGGATGTACTGCGGCGAATTCAGCTTGACGCCGTTGAAGTCCTGCTTCAGGTCCGCCTTCATTTTCAGTAACTGCACGAGACCGACGCCGCCCGAACTCGGCGGCGGCGCGGTGATCACGCGGTAACCGTTCCAGTTCGCCTCGACCGGCTGACGCCAGACCGCTCGGTAGTCGTGCAGGTCGCGCTTCGTGATCAGCCCGTGCCCTTGCATCGATGCGGCGATCAGGTCCGCGGTCTTGCCGTCGTAGAACTCCTTCGCGCCATGGTTTGCGATGCGCGTGAGCACCGCGGCAAGATCGGGCTGCTTGAAGGTCTCGCCCGCTTTCATGGCGCCGAAGTAGGTGTCGAAGTTCGTCTTGCCCTCGAAGTCTTTCGCGGCATTGTCGCGGCGCTGCTCCAACTGCTCGTCGACGACGAAGCCATCGCGCGCATAGTGGATCGCGGGCGCAAGCACCTGCTTCCACTGTAGCCGGCCAAAGCGCCGCTGCGCCTCCCACATTCCGGCCACGGTGCCCGGCACACCGACCGCGTAGTAACCGAACAGGCTCTTGCCCTTGATCACGTTGCCCTGCTCGTCGAGGTACATCGTGCGAGTCGCGGCAAGCGGCGCGCGCTCGCGATAGTCGATGAAGTAAGGCTTGCCGTTCACGTACAGCGTCATAAAACCGCCGCCGCCGATATTGCCCGCTTCCGGATAGGTCACCGCCAGCGTGAATGCAATCGCGACCGCGGCATCGACCGCATTGCCGCCTTCCTTGAAGATCTGTTCCGCGGCGTCCGCACTGTATTTATCCGCAACCGCAATCGCCGAGGCGGAAAGCACCGCCGGCTGCTTCGCGGGGCCCTTCGCATAAACCGGCGTGGCCTCGAGAAAGGCCGCCGAAATGGACACGAGCCCGGCAAATGCCAGGCCCGCGATGGAGAGTTTCGCTTTGTTATTTGCCGCCATGGGCTGTCCTCCAAGACAAGGAATACACGATTCTCAAACGTTCGTGAGAAAGCCTGCCTTGCGCTTATAACATGCCCATGCGCCGTTGCGAACCCCGCCGCATGCGTGTGTCGCGTATGCTGCGGTGCAGCGGTGCAGCGTGCCGCGTCGCGGTCGGCCCTGTTACCGCGCTACGCCGTGCCCCGTTTGCCACGCGCGAGTTCGTCGCCGCTGCCGTGCGGCAGGCGCCGGGTGATCGGAATCGATGCACACGAGAACAGGCCGACCACGAGAAAGGCCGGCCAGAAGTCGGACCAGACGATCGTCTTGTGCCCTTGCAATACATGCGAAACCTGCAGCACGATGCCGGCGATGGTCACGCCCAGACCCAGCGACAATTGCTGGATCACGCTCGACACACCGGTCGCGCGGCTGATATCGCGACCTGGAATATCCGCATACGCGAGCGAGTTCAGCGACGTGAACTGCAGCGACGGAAAGATGCCGCCAACCAGCACGATGCACCAGATCAGCCAATGCGGCATGCCTGGAAAGAACAGCCCGTAGATCGCAATCGCGCAGCCCGCGAACGCCGCGTTAACCATCAGCACGGTGCGAAAGCCGAAGCGGGCGAGCACCGGCGACGCGATCGTCTTCATGAAGATCGCGCCGAACGCCGATGCGCAGGTAATCGACCCGGACTTGAACGCCGTCATGCCCAGTCCTTCCTGCAACGCAAGCGGCAGCAGAAACGGCACCGCGCCGAGACCGATGCGAAACAGCGAACCGCCGACGACACTCGCATGAAATGACGGGATGCGCAGCAGCCGCAAGTCGAGCACCGGTGCTTCGACACGGCTCGCATACAGCCAATAGACGAATAGCAGCGCGGCGCCCGACACACACATGATGAACGTCGCGGTGCCCGAAACGAGGCCACTGCCGATCAGCGACAACCCGAGCATCAGCAGCGCCGCGCCACTCGCGGACAGCGCGAAGCCGAACCCGTCGAGCGGCCCGGGATGCGGCTCGCGCAAGTTCTGGATATGACGGTTCGTGAGCCAGATGCCGAAAATGCCGATCGGCACGTTGACGAAAAAAATCAGCCGCCAATGCAGATACGTCGTGATGAAGCCGCCGATCGGCGGGCCGATAACCGGTCCGAGCAGCGCGGGCACCGTCAGATAGTTGACCGCGCGAATGAAGTCCGACTTCGGCATCGAACGGAAGATGATGATGCGCCCGACCGGCACCATCAGCGCGCCGCCGACGCCTTGCACGAAGCGCGCAGCGACGAGTGTCGCGAGTGACGTGGAGGCGGCGCACATCAGCGAACCGGCGACGAACACGCCGATCGCCGTGCGGAACACCGTGCGCGAACCGAAGCGGTCTGCGACCCAGCCGCAGATCGGAATGAATACGCCAAGGCCGATCACGTAGCTCGTGACCGCCAGTTTCAGCGTGATCGGGTCGGTGCCGAAGTCGCGGGCAATCACCGGCAGCGATGTGACGATGACCGTCGAATCCACGTTCTCCATGAACATCGCACACGCGACGATCAAAGGAACGATGAAAGCGCCTAAGGCAAGAGGCATAACAGACGGAGCGACAACCGCATGCGGCAGCGCATGGAAGCGCGGTTCACGACACGTAACCGGTCACGAAACCGCGCGACAAAACAGGGCGACCGCGCGCTAGCGCGGCGCGCCAACCAGCGGTTGCAGCAACGGCAGAATGTCGGCGCTCGCGCGCTCGACGTCGTTCGGGAAGTCGATTTCGATCCACGGCGCGCCGGTCACATCCGCCGTTTCGAACACGTGGCTGCGTTCGAGCAGCAGGTCGCGCACCGCTTCTTCGTGCGGCAGGTTCGCACGGCCGCTGTCGATATAGCCGGCGACGATCTGCGCGAAGCGCTGCGCGGTCTCTTCGCGCAAACGGAAGAAACCGACCGACTCGCCGATCGTGTCGTAGGCGAGATTCGCCGCCACCTGCTTGCGCAATTCCACCGGCACGCCGTCTTTCAGGCACAGCTTTACCGGTTCATCGCCCGTTTCAAAGTCGCGGTCGATCAGCAGCCGGTTTGCATGATCGCCTGCCACCAGTGCGGCCAGAATACGTTCGTCGTAGAGCACGTCCGCATCCATCAGCAGCACGTCACCGCCACGCGTCAGCGCATCGGCCACCGTATGCACGGTCAGCACGCTGCCCAGGTCGTAGCGCGGGTTCAGCATGATCTCGACCGGCCGGGGCCAGCCGATCCGCTTCAATTCCGCTTCCACCGACTCGGGCTGAAAGCCTAACGCGAGCACGACCTCATGCACACCCGCCGCGTCGAGCATCTGCAAATGGCGCTCGAGCAGCGTCATGCCGTCGAAGCGCAGCAGGCATTTGGGAAACTGTTCGCCGGGTTGCTGTTGAAGACGCAGGCCGAGGCCCGCAGCAAGAATGATGGCGCGCATTCGCGGTTATTCCTGTTCTGGTTTTCGGGAGATTCAATCGGTGGCCGGCAGGCGCGTTGCGCGCCGCCGTTGCCAGCTTCTTTCGCTGAAATGCAGATAGAGCAGCCCGGGCAACCCAAGCAGCAGCTCACGCGCGCGCTTCGTGAGCGACAGCGCGAGCGCCGCTTCCGGCGGCAGTCCGACGAGCGGCGCGAGCAGCAGATAGCCGCCTTCCTGGACGCCGAGCGAGCCGGGAATCGCGAACGCCGCACCGCGGATCGCCTGGCCGATGCTTTCGAGCAGCAGCGCGTCGACCCAGTCGACCGGATGGCCGAGAAAGCGCAGCGCGAGCCACACTTCGGCCGTACCGACAATCCAGCCAGCGAGGCTCAATGCAAAACTCGCAGCCACGCGACGGCGCTCGCCGTATAGCGCGTGCACCGCGGCATCGACCGCATCGGCGCGCATCGTCAGCGATGACCAGTCACGCTTGCCGAACACCTTCGAGACCGCGCGCAGCGCACGCCCAAACAGGCCGCGACGCTGCGCCATGTAAAAGCCAACGACCATCGCACCCAGCACCGCCGTCGCGACCATCGCCGCGGTCTGCAGGTTATGGAATGCGCCGTGCGACGCCGATGCGCCGAACAGCAAAAGCCCGAGCATCGCAAAGACAATCTGCGCGATCGCCTGCAGCGTCGTGCTGACGGTAATCGCCGCCGCGGAATCGCGCATCGGCATGCCGCGTTGCGCGAGCTGGCGCACCATCACCACTGGCCCGCCGATCTGGCCGGCCGGCAACAGGCTGTTCACCGATTCGCCGATCCAGCGCGCGAACACCGCGTCGCGTTCGGTGAGCGGATCGCGGCGTTTGTCGAACAGCACGGAAATCGCGCCCGCATCGAGCGCGAGCGGCACCAGATGCAGCGCCGCGACCAGTGCGAGGCCCCAACCCGCGGTGAGCAGCGTCGACGCGACCGACCCGAAGCCCTGCCACGCGAGCAGCGCGACAAACAGCGCGCCGCCGATCGTCAACAGAATCATCGCGGCCCGGCTCACACGCGCTCCCGGCGGTTACGTCTCGCGAACTGGCTGAATACCTGGCGAAAACCGAAATACGCGATCGCGTCTTTCAGGTTCGAAATCACACGGCGCCACGGCCGCATGTTCGGATCGGTCACGTACTCGAAGGTTAGCGACACGCGCATTTCGTTTTCGCGTGCCGGCGTAATGCGGTGACGCAGCTTGTCGCCATCGAAGAACACAAGGCCGCCGGGCGGGATCTGCACCGAGCCGGGCGCGTCGGGCACATCCGGGTTGCGCGTGTGCAGTTCGTAGTCGAGCCGGCACGACGACTCGTCGATCACGCCGAGCAGCAGCGTGTAGCGGCGGCCATCGTAATACGAGGTGTCGTAGTGCCAGCCGATGTGGTCGCCGGCGCGCGTGTAGTAATACAGCGCGTACGCATGCGGGTCGTCCGCCGGCGATTCCTGCAGCTTGTCGCCGGTCAGTTGCTCGAGCCAGCCGATCAGTTCCTTCGACCGGTACAACTCGGCAATGAACGGCGCAAGACGGTCAATCGTATGCCGGCTCACGCTGCCGCCCTGCTTGTGGCCCGGCAGATAGTTGCGGTTGACCTCACCCAGCAGCCCACGCGCGCTCGCGATCAATTGCGCGGTCACTTCGGGCGCGAGGAAATCGTCGAGATAGAGGAACGCACCCTGGTCGGCGAACTGCTTGCGCAAGCGCGGATTATCGAAGGTACGGGTGCGGCTCGCGACCGCCCGATCGGGGTCCGGAACGGCCGCTGCCGGCGACGAGCCGGCAGCGCGATGAGAAGAAACCTGCTTGGCGACTAAATGTTCGGCTGACGTGCTCATCGGCTAACCCACATCTGACTGGCTTTCTGCTTCGCTTCGCGTAGAGGACGGCTGCGGCGCACGACGCGCCGATGGTCGATCACCACCCACGCGGCAAACAGCGGTGCGCCGATCGACGCGGCGATCAGAAACGGTGTCACGCCACTAAACAAGGTCACGAGCGGCAGCAAATACAGCACATCTTCGGTTTCAAAACCGCCAAGCGATGCCTGCTTGGTGCCCGCCTTCCCTTCCATTTCCTCGATGCGCATACGCAGGAAAAAAATCAGTGCAACCGCGATGCCGGCCACGCAGCCAAGCAGCAACGGTGACACGTGCACGCCAATCCATGCGTGCACGCTCGCCGCCTGCACGCCATAGCCGAGGCCGGCGAACAACATCACCGTGACAAGCGCGTCCGACGCGAGATCGTAGAAATGACCGATGCGGCTGCTCTTGCCGCTGACCCGCGCCAATTCACCGTCAGTATGATCGACGAAGTTCGAGATCACGATCAGGAGCGCACCCAGATTAACCCACCCGTAACCACCGCGCGCGAGATAAAGCGCACCGACGACGCCGATCAGCAGCCGGACCGTGGTGAGGTGATTCGGAGTCACTCGGGTATTCACGAGCGGCATGATGAGCCGTCGCGCGAGCCTCGCGTCCCACATTCTGGGAAGCGGGGCGTTTCCCGGCGTTGTTGAGGGGTGTTGTTGCGATGTCATAACCCGGCAATATATACGGGATTGGGGTTTCATGCCCGTTTTGTCAGAAAACTGTCGGCTATAACGGGATCAAATCGAAGGTACGCGAAGCAAGAATTGATAAACCCGGCTAAAGTGCCGGGTTTGTTGCCAATTTGTTGTGAAACGCGGAACCGGCTGTTAGCTGCCGTGTAAGGCGATGCAGCGCATCGCACTCCGACACGGCGCGCATCGCGCGCATTCGACAAGAACATGAAACGCCCTTTATTACTCCTTTTCGCGGGACTGATTGCCGCCGCCGTGCCGCTGGTTTCGCGGGCGGCCGAACTCGATGCGGCGCTCGCCTGCGGCGAATCCGCTCACCGGTTCATCGGCGATCTCGCCGAACAGCAGTTGATCGACCCGGAGCCGATGCGGGTCGAAAGCAATTCGATCAATGCGTTCCAGCCGACGCGCGGCGAGCGGCTCACGGCGTTCGGGTTCACTGTGTTTGCGGTGGTCGGTTTCGAGCAGGACGATCCGCTGTTCAGGAACGGTAAAGGCGAGCCGCTCGCGAAGTCCGCGTATGGCGCGGTCGTGTTCGGCGGTGACGAAAAGGTGCAAGCGGCCGTCACCGCGGCCGGCAGCAACGCGATCGTTCATCATGTCGGACCGCATATCACCGCGATCTTCTGCAAGCGGCGCTGACGCGGTTCGGCGCAGGCCGCGCGCGGTTGCCCGCTCGATTGACGCGCTTGTCCACAGGTTCCCTGAACAAGACTGTGGAGAAGCTGCGCATATCAGCGGTAAGTCACTGACAGCACATGGATTCATTCGCGCCGCGCACAAACCGTGCAGCGGCGCGTTGCGCTCCGGTGCATCGATGAAAACGCTGGCCTTGTGCGATAGCCGGCGACGGGTCGGCTAGAATCGTCGCGCCTATCTCCCCTATCGAGGCCGACTGATGGAATACGATCCGCACAATCCCTTTGCCCGCATCCTGCGCGGCGAACTGCCCTCGCTGCGTGTCTATGAGGACGACTTCACGCTTGCATTGATGGACATCATGCCGCAAGCCGATGGGCACGTCCTGATCCTCACGAAAGAACCGGTTGCTGAAGTGTTCGAGTTATCGGCTGAAGGCGCCGCCGCATGCATGCGCACGGCCCGCAGAGTCGCGCGCGCAGTCAAGGCCGCGCTGAATCCGCCCGGCGTGATGATCGTGCAACTGAATGGCAGCGCCGCCGGCCAGACCGTGCCGCACGTGCACTTTCATGTGATTCCTCGCCACGCGGGCCTCGACCTGAAGCTGCACGCCGCAGTGCCCGCCGATACCGCACAACTGCGCGAATTCGCCGAACGGATCAAAGCCGCGCTGCCCACTGACGCGTAACCTCACTGACGTGTAACCCGTTATTGTATTTTTGAAAGGCCGTTTTTATTTACGAATATGGCCTTTTCAATGAGGCAATGAATGCGAATTACGGAATAATCCGCGTGCCTTGCTAATCGAATCGGTAAAAAAAACGCGGCTCGAAAGCCGCGTGCAAAAGTACAGATAAAAAAGACCACCCTTGGTCAAGGGGCAGTCCAATTATATGCGTAAGCGGCGCCACCGGCGACTACATTATGCGGAAGAGTACTTTGCAAAAAACCGTACGAATAATGGGGCGCCTTTCCGATTTTCGAATATGGGTTCTCTTCCCGGAAAGCACGACACGTCGCGCCTGAACAACAACATCGAGGTTGACACACTGCTGAATCTCCAGCAACACAACTGATTTTCTCTTTGTTTAACCATACTTACGACGATTAATTGTGCTATTCCGAATTCCGGAACGAACTGTTGCGCGATACGTTGATAAGACCTGGAATAAGCAGAATAAACTCCGCTACGGATCGTCTGTCGGCCGCGCAGAACGGCGGTATGCACAGTTCAACGCGATTCTCTACGCACTGTCTCGGAGTTTACAAACCATGAAAAAAACACTTTTCGTTGCGAGCATCATGGGCGCTCTTGCCGCGCCGGCTGTATACGCGCAGAGCAGCGTGACGCTGTATGGCACGCTGGACGCTGGGCTCGTCTACTCGAACAATCAGCAAGGCCATAGCAACTGGCAGCAATCGAGTGGCAGCGTCTCGAACACGTATTTCGGCCTGAAGGGCAACGAAGATCTCGGCAGTGGTCTGCATGCGATCTTCACGTTGGAAAGCGGCTTCAACCTGAACAACGGCCAGTTCTCGCAGAGCAACAACCTGTTCAACCGTCAGGCATTCGTCGGTTTGCAGAGCAATCAGTACGGTACCGTGACCCTTGGCCGTCAATATGACTCGATGGTCGACTATCTCGCACCGCTGTCGGAGGCGGGCGGCGGCTACGGCAACAACCTCGCGGCCCACCCGTTCGACAACGATAACCTCGACAACTCGTTCTCGGTGCAGAACTCGGTAAAGTACACGAGCGCGAACTACGCCGGTTTCCAGTTCGGCGGTCTGTATGGCTTCTCGAACCAGGCTGGCCAGTTCTCGCAGAACCGCGCATGGAGCGCAGGCGCGTCGTATAACAACGGTCCGTTGAACGTCGCGGCATCGTACCTGCAACTGAACAGCGCAGGTACCAACGTGACTGGCGCGATCTCGGTGCAGAACGGCAACGCGAACATTGCGTCGAACCTGCAGCGTACGTTCGGTGCGGGTATCGGCTATACGTACGGTCCGGCAACCGCGAACTTCGTCTATACGCACACGCAACTGGATGGCGTGCAAGGTATCGACGCTGGTGGCATTCCGCTGGCGGGCGTGACCGGCATGAACCTGCATATGGACAACTATGAAATCAACGGCCACTATGCGTTGACACCGGCGTTGAGCCTGGCAGCTGCGTATACGTTCACGGACGGCAAGGTGACGGGCACGGCGAACAATGGCGATCCGAAGTGGCACACCGTGTCGCTGATGACCGACTACTCGCTGAGCAAGCGCACTGACGTGTACCTCGAAGGCGTGTATCAGCACGCGTCGGGCGAATTCGGCAACTTCGGTTCGAACGTCGCGACGATCAACACACTCGAGCCGTCGTCGACCGGCAATCAGGTCGCCGCTGCGGTGGGCTTGCGTCACCGCTTCTAAGTGTCACGCTTGCGGAGTGGGGTGACTGGTTTCGTGAAGGCGGCCTGAAGCTCAACTGAAGGCAGTTTGAAACCGGGTTGCTGGATCGTGCTCCGTATCGAGGAACGCGTGCGTCTTTACGACGTGCGCGTTTTTTTGTTTCAACACCGCAAACCGGTTACCGGATGTAAACCGTCTATCCGCGCGGCTTGATCGCGTGTGACAATCGCGATGCTTTTGCAGCGCGGAGTGAAACGCTTCGCACGTGTCAACGCGCTGTGCCTGCGGTTGTCTGTGCCGGCACAGGCATTCTGACGAGCCGAACGATGAAAAAACTCTTACTACTCTCGCCTCTCGTGTTCGTGGCCGCATGCGGTTCATCTCGCGGCCCTGGTCCGGACTCGGGTTCGGACACGATGGTCTATCTGTCATCTGCTCGCACCACTTCGGATATCGCGCGCTGTCTCGACAGCCGGCTCTCACGCGTGCATGCGTCGACGAGCAATGGCTCAACTGAGCTGACGGTCGGGTCTTCGTCGAACGGGTCGTATTTCATTACGCTGACGCCGTCGCGAGGCGGAACGGTGGTGAAGGTGGTGCGCGGCGCGTCGGAAGATCCGCCTGAAGAGGAACTGCGTTTTGCAATTGCGCGTTGTACGACGTAGTGGCCTCGACGGCAGCACACCATGCGACCGGTTGGGCGGCTGGCGTCATCGCCGCGGCGCTGGTCGCTCATTCAGGCGCGGGCGGACCTTATCACGGGTGGATTGTCGCGGCGTTTGCCGCTGGCGTGGCGGGCAGCACCGCGCCGGATTGGCTTGAGGTCGCGTGGTGGTCACGCAAGCGCCGCTTGTGGATTACGCATCGCACCGCGACGCATTGGGGCATTGGCTGGCTTGCGTTGCTGGCCGGCGCTTATCACTGGCTCGGACATTCCCCGTTCGCCGCACCGCTGTTCGGGTTTGCGTGTGGAGGCTTGATGCATCTGCTCGCGGACTGGCCGAACCCACTCGGCGTGCCATGGATTGTTGGGCGCCATTCATTGAACTGGTGGAATAGCGGACGTTGCGATTTGCTGATTGTCGCGGCGTCCTGGGTCAGTGCGTGGTTTGTCGTCGCACATGTTTGGGCGCATGGTTGGCACGCGGTGCCGTGGTTGAGGAAGATTGGGGTAGGTTGATTGCTCTCTTTTCTTTTCTTTTCTTTTCTCTTCTCTTCGTTGAGTTGTCTTTTGCGAATGGAGCCACCGCTACGCCCGGGGACGCTCAAGCGTGTGTGCCGGAGCGATCCTGCAGCGCAATCAGTCTCGGAGGTTCCGAACAGTTGCATACGCACCAATCGCCACTGAGCGCCGACATTCGACCATCCGGGCCTCGATCGCGCGCACCGGCGCCGTTGCAGACGATCTTGCCTGTGCTGTTGCATTTTGCGCAGCGTACAAGGTCGCCTTCGTAAGCGACAGCGCGATGCTGGAGCGTATCGCGAGTGGAGGTGGCGATGACAAGGCCGCCGGCAGTCGTGGTGTCGCCGTTGCAGATGTCGTAGCGAATGCTCATGTATTTTCCCTGTTGGTGTGTGCGGCAGTCGATGTTTAGCCGATGAGGACCGCGTAGGGCACGATGTGCCACTGTTCGAACTCCGGATCGAAGAGCGCGGCCTCGACGCATCGCGAGATATCCCCTTCGGTCACTTTCATTGACGCGACCGCCCGCGTCACCACATCGGTCACGCGCCGCGAACTCCATTTCGTCACGTTGCGATACGCTTCGCGCCATGCGAACAATCCGGCGCGTTCGTGAAGGCTGTCAATGTAGTCGAGTGCTTCCTGGTCGATCTCGAAGTACGGGGGTGGAGTTGAAGTATTTGTGGAATGAACCATGCGGCGTGCGAATGAGGCTAGACCGCCGTCCTGGCGCAATAGAATCTTGCCGTCACGGACTGGCCATCCTAGACGAAGATCCGCGGTGAGCCCTTTTCCATCTGCAGTGCGAAACACCTGAGGGTCAATCCAGCCCGCGTGCGCTACGTCATATTGCCTGCCGGTAAGCGCGTTATATTCGGCTTCGATCAACGCATGGAGCGGAGATAAGTAACAGCCAACGGAAGCGCCGTCTTCGCGGCCGTCGCCACAGACTTGATATCCGCCATTCTCGCCGGGGCGGACGAGGACGTAGGTCGGGATTAGCGAGAAGTAGGGGATGTGTTGATTGTTGTTTTGGGTGGGTGTTCGGTTCAATTTACTTTCTGCCTGAAGACAAATATTTTAAATAAAATGGGGTATTTCGCAATGCTGGAAAATTGACGTTTGTACATCATTAATGAAGCTCAGATAGCCAGGGTACAAAAAGAGGCATTAAATAAATCACCACTCCTTCTCCCGGGAATTAGGTTATTTCAGATAGCCAAGCTCGTTTAGTCGCTTTTTGATGGAAGCGGCATCCTTGAAGTCATATCGAACCGCGTTTTTTCCAACCCATTCACCGTCCCATCCTTCACCGAATTTTTTCATAACACCTTCTTCCTTCCTGAATTGGTTACCTGCCTTTGATGGCACATACCGGTAGACGTAAACCTTATAAAAATCACCCTGAAAATCTGCGGCGTGGGAATTGATTGACCATTTCACAAGGACGGCAAGGCTTCTCTTTTTCCAGAAGAGAACGGTGACAATCTCCGGGCTGGCGCCTTCGACGTCGTACCTGTCAATTATTGTGGTTTCGCCATTCTTACAACTCCACTTCATCAGCGCATCGTAGTAAGGACGGCTAGGATCTCCTTGCTCCCTCGCATAATCCTCTTCCAAAAAAGTTATATAGCATCCTTCCTTTATTTGCGATGCACGTATTCTATCTGGCAAATCGCTATAGGCATACACAAAGGGTGACAAAGACAAAAACACAAGGGCAATGCCAGTTTTTTTCAATATTTTCATCACCATCCGTTGGCTCCTGTTGCGGTTGCTTCCCATTGGGCGCGGCATGGTTCGCAACCATTATTCAGTTTCGAAAATACTCGTTGACTCGCAGCCTTTCTCTCGATCAATTTTTTTAGTCCGGGATTGATCATGGTGGTAACTTTTTTGGGATTGTTTGCATCTGCATGCTGGTTGATGGAATGCATGCTCCAAAACCATCCCGCAGAATCTGCAGCTACGGCTTTGTCGTATTCCAGCCTAAGCGGATCAGTCACGACGTCCACGCCGCTATATTCTTTATATCGACGATAATTCTCGAGCCATGTCAGGTGTATAAGTCCTCGCCCCCGATAATCGCAGTTGGGATATGCGCTGTCTCCGAACAGTACAATCCCCAATTCCGGATCATTCCGAATAAGATGTGCTTTGGCATAGCTTTCGATTTGCGCATCAGTCCAATCTGGATGAAGGCGATTCAATCCATTTTTTAGAGGACTCGGATATGTTCCCCATAATTTATCGCCATCCTTATAAAATAAATCTTCCTTGAATGCGGTAAACCCGGCACATTCCACGTCACATTGTCCCAAAAAATGAGAAATACGATTACAGGTATTGATCTTATATTTCACAAAGACTGGATTTAATGCGACGGCATAACCGGCGGCGTTTTCATCGCTTATTCCAGGAAATATTTTTTTCAAAAACCCGGCAGAAATCGTCATGTCGCTGCCACAGTGAGGACATAGGAATGGCGTAGACTGAAAATTCCCCACCAGCGCAACCGGATGAATGTGATGCGCAACCGGACTATCCGGAAACCCTTCAACCTTGCCCTTCACCTGATCCCACCACTGCAGCTTGCCGACCCGCTCGAGCTCACACTCCCAGTTCACGCGCGCATTGCGCATCAGCGGCGTGATCGCCTCCCAGCGCGCCATGTTGCCGCCCCATTCG